>WVSM01000029.1 GCA_015689645.1 Rhodobacterales bacterium HKCCE4037 | reverse complement strand
ATGCAACCGGACTAGGCCCGCGCCAATGAGCGGGGGGAGGTCCGTCAAGACCGCTAGCGGCGGAGGGGGATCACCCATCCTGCACGATCGGAGAGCAACGAAGAGAGGAAGGATGGGGAGACCGCTGCAAGCGCCCGCAGTTCAAACGAAGGGCTTGGTCTTGACGGCTGGTGGGGTCGCTAGACCCCCAATCAAAGAAAGAAGAAATATCAGCCCAACAGGGCTGGCCTCAGATTACGCGCAAGGGATGGACGCCGCACGGCCGAGACTTCAGGCTCGGTTCACGACAGCCCGCCCCGAAGGGGTGCGCCATTGACGTCGCTTAGCCAACAGTATTTGTGCTGATTTTAGTGATTTAGCACAGGTATCTCAGCAATCGACCACAAACCCTTCCCTTTGTTCTCCGGGATGTGGGGCTTAACTTCAGCAACTGTCCGAATGTAGAGCTTCGGCGGATCTTCGTTCATGTCCCAAATATGGAAGACATAGCGGTCACCTGCCCTTTGGGCCTGTTGCCATTCGTGCTTGGTCACAATGAAACCCATCGGAGATCGCTTGGTGGACTTAACTTCGATGAGTTTGTTTACGATCCCTGAGGGGCTACGGTCGTATGAAAGAACATCATAGCCGGCCCAGTTGTCATCGAATCCTGGCCACTCTGGCTCTCGGTCAATGCCTTCGGTTGAGAGTCGTTTTCGCTCATACGCAAGGGTTAGAAGTTCAGCCTCACGCCCTTGCTCCATCTTTTCTTGATCGACAACAAGCCGGGTGAAGCCGGAGACCATGTCCCACCATCGCACAACGTGTCTTGGAGTAGGGTCTTTCAATAAGCCTGCTGCCTTGAAGACGTCCTGATCGTTGGGATCGAGTCTTCTCACGAAACGAGCGCGCCCCTCACGCATCTGCTTTGCCCAGATTGGCTGGTGTCGGAGCAACACGCCTTTGATGCAGTTTTGATAGAAGAGGTGCCCGTCAAGAGGACAATCGTGATCGACGATTTCTGAGAGGTAGACAGACGCCTCCATATCGAGGCTTCGGGCATCGGCTTCGACAGAGTCAATGATCTGCAGGAGTTCAGGGACCGGGAGGCTTGGGTGCATCGCCATATAGCGGCGAAGTAAACGAAGCCCCTCGAAACAGGACAACGAAAATAGGCGCTCCGTCGAGATGGAGGCGGTCATTCTTCCTCCTCAGGGGCCTCCGGCGCCGTTCCTTCCATTTCGGCGATGAGGTCAATGATGTCCTTCAGTTCGACATCGTAGTCGAGCGGGTCAGCCGCTTCCTCTTCGTCAAGAGCGATTTCATGGAGGTCGGGATCGTTCAGCAGTATCTGCATATTGCGAATTTTCTCGACCAAGCGGCGGCTAACCGACATATCGATACTGCCAACCACAGGTGGCGCCTTTGATCGATAGATGTGAATGTGTGTTTGCTGCTCAGGCGGAAGACCAAGGCGATGTATGCGGTCAATCGACTGCAAATAGTGTGTCGAAACGTAGCTCCTATCGACATAGATAGCGTGGTGGCAGACCGTGTGAAGGCTTATGCCTTCCCCCGCAGCTGCAGGGTTGGCGACAAGAACATGGCAGGAGGAATCCTCGTGAAAACGCCGAATGCGGCCCTCACGGCTTTCTTGGTCTTCGGGTAGGCCGGAAGGCACTCCTCCGTGGATGAAGACGGGGTTGAGATCTGCCATTGCGGAAACCAAGGTTTGGATTGTGTCAGTGAAAATCGTCCAAATGACGCATTTTTCACCTTCGTTGGCGAGGCGATATGCGTGTTCCATAACAGCACGCAACTTGGCGGAATAGCCTTCGTCGAGAACTTGATCGACAATGCGGGAATCGATAGGCACGTCGTCGTTGGCCATCGCACTCAGTGCCAGACTGGGATTCACCGAGAGCTGTAAAAGCCGCATCACTGAGCGACGCGCTCGTAAGAACTGCGCATCACCCATGCTGCGAGAAACTTGCTTTGAATAATCGCGAATAAACTCGTTTCGGACGATTGAGTAGAGGGCGAGCTGGCCGTCATCCATGCTGACATCAATGAAATGTCGTTCGGCACGCGGCAGGCCGAGTTCTCTCTTCGTGGTCCTGACATAGAGATTGCGCAGCACATCGCCAGGTGGACGCCCGTTGGCGATCTCTTGTCCGTATCCGTGGCCAGGCCACAGAAAATCAAGTTGTGACTCCATATCAGAAGCCGCTTGCGGCATGGGTGTTCCACTTAAAATGTCTCGACGAACAGGGTCGTCGGCTGTGCGCAAGAAGAATGCGCCGCGTTGTGATTGCCATCCGGCTTTCATGCGATGGGACTCATCAAGCACGAGATGCGTTGGCGTCGTTGCGAAATGTGTAGATAGTACCCCTTGCTGCCGTATGACGAGATCGTATGAGACGATGAAGCGGGTAGCTCCCGAGCGCAGCGCGCGCCGAGTGTCATTCTCGGTTCCATTGAGCAGAGTAAAGGGCTCCGCGCCGTCGTCAGGGGCATCATCCTCCATGCAGTCCTGGACGACGTCCATCCAAGCTTGAAATGCCGCTTTTGGAGCAACCACGAGGAAGTGCTGATCGGGCTGGCGTGTCAGAAGATGAAGCGCAAAGGTGACTGTCGTCTTTCCTGCGCCAGGCACAGAGAAATTCGCACCGTTGGAAAGCGCTAGGAGGTGTGAGAGATCTCGGAGCTGAAAGTCGCGTAGCTCGCGTTTCGTGAAGCCTCGCTCCTTAAGGCGTCGGTCAATCTCGTCCGGCTGGACTATTCCAGTGAGCGTATCACGCTGCTCGCGAAGCTTGCGAACTTGTCCCGCAAAATCGCGCAGTTTGTCAGCCGCTTGACCCTCGGGATGAAATCGGAAGTCGAGGCCCCGCTGATTAGCCTTCGTTCCGAGCTCGCGTACAACGGTAAGTGTATCGGGCCAAGAGAGGCTGATAGTCCCTCCATCGATCAGATGGGCAATATTCTTGCTCCGAATGGCAAGTTTCAAGCGCGCCCAGACGGGTGTGTCGAGCGCAGTCAATGGGAGGGAGAGGGTCCCGGAATGATCTTCGTTGTATCGTACCGTCACGATGGTTCGAGATTCGGTCAAGGCGGGTTCAGTCCTCAGTATCGCTGGCGGGATCCCGAGCCGCGCTATTACGCGTCTGCACGGCAGTCTCAATTCGGTCCAATCCCTTTCGGATCGAAGCAATCTGTTTGAGTATGCCTGGCAGTGTCTTGCGACCGGCAGCGCTCACATCCACGCCTGCGACCTTGGAGTTCACCTGAGCAAGAGCTTTGATGGCGGCCTCTTCGTTCTTTTGACCCTTATCAAGCTCGATGGCCGTCTCACAGGCATCTAACAAGGTGACGACAGTTTCGTCTTTGCGGTCTGGGTTACGCAGAGCCTCAATGATTGGGGTGTAGTCGTTGGGATCGTTCTCGTCGCCGAAGTCAAAGGCAAAATCCTCTTCGTCGGCAGCGTCAACATCTTCGCTTTCTGGGAGTTCAAGTCGTTCTTCGAGGAGCTCCAAGACCTTTGGCGCCAATTTCCCGAAAGCGGCATTCAAGCGGTAGACGCGCCCACCAACCTTATCGCGGTTTTCATATATTGACCAGGCAATGGCACGGCTGGCGTTTTGAAGGTTGGCGTCTTTCTTCGCTAGGGCCTTTGGCAAGTCACCGAAAATCTGCTCGCCTGGAAGGAGCAAGTCATACTCGCCGGGTTTATTGACCCATTCACTCAGGTAAAGATCGGCCTCATCTAACGCCTGTAGGACATTTTCAATGTCTAACTTCGTACGGCGTAGACGGTCGGCGACCTCCTTGGCAGAGCGACCTTTGCTGACCTGTCGACGAATAAGGCGGGCATCGCCAATCCAATCGTAGGCAAGTTTGGTTTGCGGTCGCGCTTGAAGATCAGCTTCGATGTCGTCGATCTCGTCTCGTGTGATGTCTGCCGGAAGGACCGCACACATCACGTTTGTAAAACGGTTGTCGACAGATCCGTCTTTGCGCTTTACCAACTCGCGCATTGCAGCCAAGCGGCGATTGCCGTTGACCACGACACCACTGGTTGTGATGAGAATGGTTTCGCGCTGTCCATCCCTTTCCAGCACCGAAATGATGGGCGTCACTGAGTCCGGGCCATCTTTGGCGAGTTTGGCGAGAATCGTATGTTGCGCTTGTTGAGCCTTTGCTTGCTCCTGGCCTTTGTCAAAGAAATCTTTAGGAAGTCCTTCACGGGCGATTTCAGTCTGCTGCGCACTGAAGGTTCGGCAGTTCTCCATTCGATAGACTGGCACGTCGATCGGCAACGAAATGACTTTCGGCGTGTAGCTGTCACTTCGGAATTCGTAGATCGTCTCCCCCTCTTCAGTAGACGCCTTCAGTCGCTTCGTGATGATGGCTTCGCGTTCAGATAGGGGTCTCACGCTTACGATGTAGGTCATGGTCAATCCCCTTATTCATTCGAATGCCACAACAAGAATTGGAACGGTGATCACCCGATCAAACAGCTCAAGCTCCTTGATGATGCGTTCCGAATTGGCAATGTTATCGCCGATGACCTTAGCAGCTTCTTTTGTCGGGACGGCCAAGGCAGCAGCCTCGATGCGCCCACTTTGAAACAAATACTGGAATTTCAAGAGGTCGTAAGGTGCCCGGCTCATATTCCCGGTCTGAAGTTGAAAGGCCAGATCATCCTGCATGGCAAAAACATTCAGCCCGGATGTTCGGTCGAGCTGGACATTCAGCGCCCAGCCTTCGTTGAGGAATTCGGCCTCAACGTGTTTTCTTATCTCAGATGTGCTGCCTTTGGCGATGGCGATAGCAGGTGCCTCAAAGACATCTGTTAGCCACTCTTTAAGCTCACGCTTTTCCCACTCAGCGCCTGAGCTGTGATGTTCTTCATAGGTGTATGCGAGCTTCATGGTAACTACTTGGCGTGAGGATCATAGACAGGCTTGTTCATAGGGCGAGTGCGCAATGTTCCAGCGCGGAGCTGGTGAATGCGCTCCCAAGCAATATCGACGTACGACTTGTCCAAGTCGCAACCATATGCATGGCGACCGTGCTTCAGGGCGGCAATGGCGGAGGAACCGACGCCGAGATAAGGATCGAGGACGCTGTCTCCTTCGTTTGTGAGTGCAAGCACGAGACGTTCGACGAGGCCGACCGGAAACTGGCAAGGATGGTCGGTTTTCTCAACGTGATTTGATTTTACGTTGGGAATATCCCAAACGTCACTAGGATTTTTTCCCAGTGGGTTGCTCGACAATTCACCCTTATTCGGGCCTTTGAAATGCTTTTTATTGGGGTATTTTGAGGGAATGCGAACAGGGTCCAGATTGAAAACGTATTCCTCGGATTTGGTGAACCACAGTATGGTTTCGTGACGCCCAGAGAACCTCTTTTGGCAGTGCAGACCGTGACCAAATGTCCAAACGATCCGATTACGGAGCTGCAACCCATGGTTCTTGAAGAGTGGGTATAAAAGTACGTCTAGTGGGAACACTTCGCCGTTGTCAATGTGGTTGCCTACTTGCCAGCAGATCGATCCTTGCGGCGCTAGGAGGCGAAACGCCTCCGCGATGCAAGCTGCCTGAGCTTCGACGTATTTCTCTTGCGATGTACGCTTCTCGTAGGGCTTCCCGATATTGTAGGGAGGGGAGGTAACTATGAGGCTCATGGACTCGTCGGGCAGGCCGCGCATGAACTTGAGGTTTTCCTCACAAGCGATTTCGGCCTCAGCGTCCCGCTTCAATCTGTGAACTTGCGCCCCGAGGGAGTTGTCTTCTTGAACAAGCGCGACAGTCTTCTTCGGTGCCATGAGAAGGTCTCTTCATTAGTGTGCGAGTGAACGCATCTCAGGGTTTCAGATGCTTGCATTGACAGTATCTTGTGCTTGTGGCTGATAGCAACCCTTCATCTTGGGGTCATTGAGCCATCAGGCGATGCACGCAACATAGATGAATTCTGTGAAGTCCAGATTAACGCTTTAGGCCTTCAAGCATGAGCATAACGGCTTAGACCGGGGCGTCCACTAGTCTCCTAATCGAGTCCAGCGTCGACACGCTGGCGGCATCCAATCCGCGCAGGGTTGGTCGGGGTTCCGAGGGGTGTGACACGCCCTTTGGTCCATGGGATGGGTCCATGGGAAGGGCAGCTACGACGTGCTCTCTTCCTTGGTCTCGATGAAATCGTCTCCATGAAATGGTCACGGGCCTTGGGGGCAGGAACGCCCTCCAAGTCGATGGGTGCAGGGAGAGCGAAGTC
>WVSM01000028.1 GCA_015689645.1 Rhodobacterales bacterium HKCCE4037 | reverse complement strand
TCGGAACTGAACCGCGCCTGCGATGATGTGCGGGCGATGCGCCTCCTGCTGATGGAGGCGCTCGGCCTGAAGGTCGACGACCATCATAGCGCCCCGGAATCCACGTCCCAGAGCTTCGCCCGTGCTGCGGCGCAACCGAAGAGGTTTGCGCCATGATCCTGAAGGGTTCGCAGCGCGCTGGCGCGAAGCAGCTGGCAGCGCATCTGCTCAATGATCGAGACAATGATCACGTCACGGTGTTGGAGCTTAAGGGCTTCGTTGCCGAAGACCTGCACGGTGCGCTGCGAGAGACCGAAGCCGTCTCAAAGGCGACCAAGTGCAAACAGTATCTGTTTTCGCTGAGCCTGAACCCGCCGCAAGGCGTGGTGGCGGGCGAAGAGGATTTCGAGCGGGCGGCGGATCGGGCCGAAGAGGCCCTCGGTCTCCAAGGCCAGCCGCGCGCCATCATCATCCACGAGAAGGAAGGCCGCAGGCATGCACATGTCGTGTGGTCGCGGATTGATGCCGAGAGTCTGACAGCAATCAACCTGCCGCATTTCAAGCGGCGGTTGACGGCTCTTTCGAAGGAGCTCTACCTCGACCACGGCTGGGAGCTGCCCGATGGGTTGCGAGCCCACGGCGGCAAGAGCTTTCTCAATTTCACCCTCGATGAATGGCAGCAAGCCAAGCGCCTTGACCTCGACCCGCGCGAGGTTAAGGCGATCATGCGTGAAGCTTGGGAGCGCTCGGACAGCCTGCACGGGTTTCGCAATGCGCTCGAAGAGCGTGGGTACTTCATCGCTAAAGGAGATAGGCGGGGCTTCGTCGCCCTCGATATGCAGGGCAATGCCTTTGCGCTCCCGAGATGGCTTGGCCTGAAGACCAAAGAGGTTCGGGAAAAGCTTGGCGACCCGGACGATCTGCCTTCTGTTGCGCACCTCAAGGAGGAGCTGAAAGGCAAAGTCACAGAGAAGCTTAGGAGCTTCATCCAGCAAGCCAAAGACCGGCAGACCCATGAACGGGCTCCGCTCGCCGAAGAGCGCAAAGAGCTCGTGCGCCAGCACCGTATCGAACGCGAGAAGCTGCGGCTGCGCCAGGAAGAGCGCGCCAAAGCCGAAGCGCGGGCACGGGCTGACCGACTTCGGAAAGGCTTCCGAGGCCTGCTGGATACGCTGACCGGAAAGGCTCGGACCATCCGGGAGAGGAATGCGGCTGAGGCCTATGAGTGCCTGAAGCGTGACCAAAGGCAGCGTGACGATCTGGTCATTGCTCAGATGGAGGATCGCAGAGCGCTTCAAAAGCGCATCGATACCCTTCGCAACCGTCAATCCAACGATCGCAGGCTGCTCGCCCGCGATGTGATGCAATTCCTGCGTGGTCCTTCACGCGGGTTCGAAACGGCTGGCCGCAAGCGCGATCGCGAGCGGTCAGAAGAGCCTTCGCGGCCCCGTAGAGAGGGTCGCGACAGCGGCCCTCGGTTTGAACTGTAACCGAGAGGAGAAATCCAATGTCGTCTTTCGACAAAACAAAGATCGTTCCCGCTGGGATCATCATCTTCATCTTGATCGCAACCTTTATCGTGCCTTTGGAGGGGATTGCGCAGTCGCTCTTCAGCAACGGGTATAATTCCCGGTATCGGGGGCCGAACGCCGCCGAACTTGGCTTCATCAGGGGCAGCTTCATGGCGGTCTCGTTCGGTGTTGGTCTGCTCATCGGCTGGCTGATGTCGCCAGAGTCGCGCAAGTTTCGGCGTGTGGTGCTTGCTGTCGCCGGGGGTACCGCCATTTTTTTCGCGCTGGTGAGCAATACGCCGATGGGGTGGAGCCTGACGTCGATCCTGTCCATCGTTCTCTTCTTCGTCGGCATCGGCTACTGGGTTGGGCGGACGGTCCAAAAGCTTGGTACGGTGCCAACGACTTATGGCTCCGCCGCTTGGGCAACCATCGACGAGATGCGCCGGAAGGGCCTTTGCGTCCTCACGGGGATCCGCCTCGGCGTGGTAGTCGATGGGGAGAACCTGCAGCGCCTCAGCTACAACGGCGATCGGCATGGGCTGCTGGTTGCTCCGGCCAGAACTCACAAGGGCACCTCTGTCATCGTGCCCAACCTCCTGACCTACGAGGGGCCCGTCCTCACGATCGATCCCAAGGGTGAGAATGTGATGATGACTGGCAAGGCACGCCAGGAGATGGGGCAGACCGTCTATAAGGTCGATCCCTGGAACATCGCCGACGTGGATGGCATCCCGACTGCGCGCTTCAATCCGCTGGACTGGCTGGTGGCGGGTGATCCCGACATCACCGAGAACGCGATGATCCTCGCCGATGCGATCATCGTGAAGCAAAGCGAGAAGGATTCCTTCTGGGATCAGACCGCTGTCGGATACCTGCAAGGAACCTTGCTCTATGTCGCGACGGACGAGCGGGAAGAAGGTCAGCGTCATCTGCCGCGCGTGCGCGATCTGATGATGCTTGATGGCGATGACATGAAGGCGTTCTTCGAGCGGATGCTGGAAAGCCCGCACCATGTGGTCGCTGCCACGGGTGCACGAATGCTGCAGATGGACGATAAGCTGCTCTCGAACGTCATGGCGTCGGTCCAGTCCCACACGCAGTTTCTCGATAGTCCGAGGCTGCGTGAAAGCCTGTCCGCCTCTGACTTCCGCTTCGAAGACCTGAAAGCCGGGAACATGTCAGTGTATCTGTGTGCTCCGGCAGACCGCCTTGAAGCCTTCAGCCGGTGGCTGCGGCTTCTGGTGCAGCAGGCCATCACGGTGAACGCCCGCAACATCGAGAATAAGCCGAAGAAGCCGATCCTTTTCCTCCTCGACGAGATGGCAGCTCTCGGGCGCCTGTCGAGTGTGGAGCAGGCCTACGGCCTGATGGCAGGCTTCGGGATGCAGCTCTACGGGGTGGTTCAGGATCTGTCGCAGCTCAAGCGGATCTATGGCGATGGTTTCGAGACCTTCATCGGCAACTCGGGCCTGATCCAGTATTTCGGCAGCCGTGACCGCATGACCGCCGAATACTTCTCGGCGCTCTGCGGCGAGACCACGGTCTGGAACTTCAGCTCGGCAGTCTCTCGCACTTTCGGGTCGAGCGGAGGCCAGAGCGGCAGCTCGTCCTCGTCCAGCTTCGGCAACACCGACACCACTGCGGCAGCACAGCGCAAGCTCGCCTATCCGGATGAGCTCATGCGTCTGCCTGAGGATACGCAGCTGGTCTTCGTCGAAAACATGAACCCGATCATCGCCAAGAAGGTCCCGTGGTTCAAAGACGAGAAGCTGAAATCGAAGGGCGTCAGCCTGCCGTGAACGTCACGCTTTCCGACCGGCGCGGCTTCGGCTGCGCCGGTCGCCCCATACCACCATGACCGGAGTGCATCCTATGTCGATCCATCCCCCAACTGAGACCATCTCTCTCACAATCGTTCTCAAGCGCGCCGAATTCGAAATGGCGATCGGCCATGGCATCGAATACTTGCACGTGCTTGCGCATGGAGGACATGTGAAGCCGCACATGCCATGGCCGAAAACCCCAGAGGTCGCCCGTGATCTGGCCATCCTCGGCGTCCAGGAAATCCTTTCCGGCATGGCCCATCAGCGTCGCTCCGAACATCTCGAAGACGATGAAATTCCGTTCTAAGAAAGGGTGCCTGACGATGACAAAACCGTTAAAAAAAGCGTTCAATCTGAATGCTTCAGAAGAGTCCGACAAGATCCGGGACAAAGACAACGCGGACGCAAAGATCCCGCCTCCGAAGTACAGCCATCGCCCTGCACCCAACCTCGCTCCGACAGGCTCGGGCGGCATCAAGCGGGGACTACCGTCCAAGACGAACGCGGCGCAGGAGCCCGAACGCTCTCCCTTCACCCTCGGTGAGAAGGGCAAGCTGGTAAAAGAGTTCAAGCCGCTTGCAAAGCCAGGGAAAGACCACGGGCACGAGCACTGAAAGCAGTGTTCAGGAATATCCTCCTAAGGCGCCTTCGGGCGCCTTTCTGTTATCCTGATGGTCATGGGGCACGAAGACTACATGAAATATCTGCGCCACCGAGCGCCTAATCATCCAAGCTGCAAGGTCCAGTCACGCACCTACAAGAATGCCAAAGGCGTGGACGAGATCATCTTTTTGCCTGCGGGGCACTGGTGGTATGTCGATTGGCTGGAAACCCATGACGAGATCGATTTCGCCGAATGGGTCGTCCATTGTGACCTGAACCCATTCGAAGACTGGTGCCTGTCACATCTACTCCACTACTGGCTATGGTATGACGAGTGCGAGCGTTTCCGCAAAGGACTGCCGACGCCGAACCCATACCCGCCGATGGGCTATGAGGGCTGGGCAGATGAGTACCACGGAAAGGCGGGCTGAGATGCAAAGCCCCGTCGATTCAAACGACGGGGCAGCATGTCTCAAAAGACAATCCGGCCCGCTTTGCGGGCGTCGGCGAGATATTCGGGCAACGTCTTCACGGGAACCCAAAGCCGGTCCCGCTTGAAAACAATCGCCAGCGGATGCGCTTTGAGATCAACCGGCTCTGACAGCTCTTCCAAATCGACGAAATCGTAGGCTGGCTCGCCACCGAAGTGGCAGAGACCGTAGCCATGATGCGGATAGTCGGGGTCGATTTCTGTCAGCAGCACGGTCGTCTTGCCATAATTGGTGACGATCCGAACAACCGGCATGACGTCGTATTCGTCGGGCGTCTGACGACCTGCATCGATCTTGTGGAAGTTGGCGATCAGCTGTTCGCGTTGAGGTTTGGTGATGAGTTTCATGTGTGTCTCCTTTTGTTGATGCCCCTCATGGGCGCGAAAGAAGCAGGCGGGCCGTACAGGCGGACGGTGCAAGAGGCCAACACGGTCCCTTGGAGACCTGGCGACAAGGGAGTGGTGCGGGCAGGCTCTAGCAACGGACGCGCGGTCTGCCAGAGTGAGCGATCCTGCCATGAGGGGTGATTACGCAAAGGGACTGCACCGACAGCGAAGCCCTAACAGACGGATGCTATCGCCCTTCTAGAAGAGCGATAGCTGTTTCGAAGCCTCTTCGTACGCACGCCATTCCGGCTTGGCGGCTTCCTTGTCGAGCCATGCAATGACCTGTGCTTCGAGGGTATCGGCCGTCACGATGCCCGTGGGCAGGAAATGCGACCGGTAGCCGGTTTCCGTGACGGGGAGCGGTACGCGTCCGTCGCTGTGGAGCTCGACATGGTCGCAAGGGCCATTCCAGCGACAGAGGTGAAGATCCACCCGGATGCCGATGCCGCGCCAGTTGATCCGGATGGAATGGAGGGCGCTCATGCGCCCTCCTTTTCGATGGCTGGTTCCGCCGGGTCTTCAATCGGTTGGCGCAGGAGGATGCGGCAGTCGATGGGCACGGCATCCAACTGGATCGTAAAGCCATTTCCGTCCTTGTGCGACCAGGCAGCACCGAGCTTGGTCCAGTAGGACTTATCACTCCGCTTGGTGACTTGCCAAGCGATCAGGGTGGGCGCCTTGGGGCTGGTTTTCGGGGATTTGGTCTGTGTTTTGGCCATGATATTTCTCCTTTGGATTGGGGTTGGCTCGTTACGCCATTCCGCAAGACCGGACGGAGAAGGTCCGCTGTCATGTCCAACACGGTCGCTCGTCGGCAAAGCCAAAGAGCGATGGTGCGGGCAGGATATTGACGGGTGACCGCGTTCGGTCAGGAATTCAGGCGATCACATACGAGGTGACCGCAAATCCAACGGCGAAGTCTTTCATCAATGAACACAAGCACAATCGCCGGTGAACCACTGCCCCTGTGTCCCTCCCTGCATCGAGGCCTCGTCCTACCCAAGGGATCTTTCCATCAAGTCCGTTTCTGGCACTAAGGCGCCTGCCCATGGGACAAGGGTGAACCTGCTCCACATCCGTTGCGCCCTGACGGTGTCCCGGACATCCGCCTGATGCCGACCCGCCTGTCGAGAAAGACCCGCATGGGGCGGGACTGACATCGATAGGGAGGAACCCATGAACAGATTATTTACCATCATCGAGCTGGAGCGCATGACCGACAGCCAGTTGGAGCATTTGCGCATCACGCTGCACCGCTTGCTGGCCTTGTCAGACGCCGATACGGCGGAACGCCGCAATATCCTGGCATCGCTTGAAAACATCGACCGTGTTCGCAATCGCCGCTACGCCGACCCTGCCCCGTCACCATGATGGGGCAGCTCTCTGCCACAGGAATATCATCCTAAGGATATGCGCGGCGGGATTTGTTATCCTTGGAATATGATAAAGCTCTTCGTATTAACTCTGTTTTTCTCAATCTCTTTCGTCACACCATCAAGTGCTCAGGTCACGGGCCCCATTACCTGCGACGCGGCGGCCGAGGGAACAATGATATACAATGCCGACCACAACGTACCACAATTCTGCGACGGCACGAATTGGTACGCGATGATTGGTGGTGGCGGAAGCGGCGGGGGTGGCGGGTCCACTTACGCAAGTAACGATATGGGAGCGTTTTCTGCAGTTGGGGCCAGTTCGACTTGGGCGCATGGTCAAGGCACAAAGCCCGATATGTTTGGTGCAAAAGCAGTTTGCATGAATGCCTCTTGCGGAGGCGGCTATTCAGCAGGTGACGAAGTTTGGGTAGGTGGGGCGATGTACAATAACGAAAATGCCGCTGGTGCTAGTGATGTTAACCTTTTTTGGAACAGGCGAGCATCAGTGACCATACCAAATAAGAGTGGCGGTAGCTTTATTAACGTTGCGGCAAGCGCCAACTGGAACCTAGTATTATGGGGTGTTTGGGCCGATGGCTCCGGCGGTGGCGGAAGCGGCAGTGGTAGCGCAATTACGGAGAACGATGTCACATCAAGCCGATCACTCAATACCGTGTATCAAAACACCGGCACCTTACCCAAGTTAGTAACCATCACTCATTTGTCGGACACTA
>WVSM01000027.1 GCA_015689645.1 Rhodobacterales bacterium HKCCE4037 | reverse complement strand
AGGGACGCACGCCATTCACCTTGAACCGGTGCCAGGCCGAGGCCACGAGGCCGAGGCGGACCGTCTGACGATGGAATTGCGCGACGCCCGCGCGGAGATTTCGCTGCTGATGGCCCTGGACGCGGAGCCGCGCCTGGGCACGCAAGGCAGCTCGGCCGCGAACTGCCCCTCCTGGGCCGTGCCCGGCACCGAGTTCCGTTACACCGGCACCGAGATCTACACGCCGCAGACCCTGCAACTCCGCGCCAGCGGCACAACCGACTTGTCGGCCTGCGCGGACCTGCCTTCGAACGCGACCGGTTTCACCGACCAGATCCCGGATTTCACGCTTTACCTGACCGAGATGGAGCAATTCCGGCGGGTGGAACTGGAAGTGCTGTCGTCCTGCGCGACCAACCTGCTCGTCAATTCGCAGGACACCGCGTGGCACTTCGATGCCGGGTCCGGCGATGCGGGGCAGCCGCTGCTGAACCTCACCGGGCAGGCCGCCATCGAGGGCCGGATCGACATCTGGGTCGGCACGCCGACCGGTGCGGGCTGCGATGCGGCGCTGGAAGTCGAGACCTGGCTGAACTGACGCGCAAGGGGCTTTCGAAAGGCTCTGCCTGCCCCTGGGGTTAGAGTTGTGACGGGTCGTATTCCGTCTCGATCCACGTGCGCAGATCAATGGGGCCCTGCTGCAACCGACGCTCGTAGGCATCCAGGAACCGGTCGAGCACACCCGTTTTCGACCACCGGACATGCCCATGCCGCAGACCCAGCGCGCGCTTGGCCTCGGCCACCGGGCGGCCTTCGATGTGGATGGCCCAGATCGCTGCCACCAGCCCGGTCCTGTCGGCGCCGGACTTGCAATGGATCAGTGCGGGCGTCTGAAGCGTTTCGAGAATTTCGAGCAATTTCAGCAAGCTCCCGGCTTTCGGTGCCGCGCGCGCTTGCAGCGCGACATTGCGGAGCCGGATGCCAAGCGCATCACAGACCTCGGCCTCGAACTGATGGGCCGCAGAGTGTTCCGGCCGCAGGCTGACGATCTCGACGATGCCCCGGTCCTTCCATTGCTTCAGGGTGGCGGCATTCGGATGGTTCGCGCGGTAGACGCCCGGCGCGATCAGCCCTTCGTTCCGCCAGCGCCGCCGCAGGTATCCGTGATCCATCACCTCGGCGAAGTAGCGGCCCTGCCACAGGCCCAATTCGCTGTCGATCCGGTGATCGTAACGCCGACGCACAACCTCCCATGCGCCGCGTATTTTCTGCATCAAGCTCAGAGCCATGGCGCATGACGTGTCGCAGAGTGCAGGCGATTGCAAGCCCGGCGTCTGCCGGCGGGTGCTATCCCTTACGGAAATCACACGTTTACAGGCGTCCGCCCCCGCGCAATGCTGCGCGCAGCCATGGCAAATGACACACCCAACCCGCGCGGCCCCGATGCCGTCACCCACCAGCTTCCGGCTGGAGAGCTTCCGCCGGGCTGGACGCTTCTGGGCGGGCAATACGAGATCAAGCGCCTGATCGCCTCGGGCGGCTTCGGGATCACCTATCTCGCCACCGACACGCTTGGCCGAGACGTGGCCGTGAAGGAGTGCTTTCCCCTCGGCCTGGCGCAGCGGCAGGCGGCGACCCACGCGGTCAGCGCCACATCGGCCGGGACCTCCGAGCATTACGAGACGGCGCGCGCGCAATTCCTGCGCGAGGCGCGGATGCTGGCGCGCCTGCGGCATCCGAACGTGGTGCATGTGCAGACGCTGTTCGAGGAGAACGGCACCGCCTACATGGCGATGGATTTCATCCATGGCCGCGACCTGCACGAGGAAATCGTGGCCGACAGTGGCTCGCTGACGTCGCATCGGGTGCTGGAACTGGCCCGCGACCTACTGGGGGCGCTTGACTACATCCACGCGCAATCGGTGCTGCACCGGGACATCAAGCCCCAGAACATCCGCATCGACCATTTCGGGATGCCGATGCTGATCGACTTCGGCGCAGCCCGTGCGGAAACCCAGGCCCGCAGCCGGATGGCGGGCACGTTCCGGGTGGTGACGGACGGCTATTCGCCCCATGAATTCTACGTCTCCGGTTCGCAGCAGGGGCCATGGTCGGACCTCTACGCGCTCGCCGCGACCCTGCATCACGTCATCACCGGCAAGGCCCCGGTGGCCGCCGATGAGCGGGCCAGTGCGATCGCGACGGGTCAGCCCGATCCGTACACGCCCATCGCGGGCGACTACCCAGACCATGATCCGCGCCTGCTGCACCTGATTGACCGGGGGTTGCGGATGAGGCCGGGGGACAGACCGCAAAGCGCGGGCGAGTGGCTGGCGGCGCTGGCCGATGCGCCGACGACGATGGTGGCGACGCCGGAGCCTGTCGCGCCCGAGACCCCTGCCCCGGTTGCGCGCAGCCGTTTCCTGATCGGCGCGCTGCTCGGGGCTGGCTTCGCTGCTGCCGTGGCTGTCGGGATCTGGTCGACGGAGCCGGATTGGCTCACCCCCGGCATGGGCGAGATGATGGAGGAGATGGGGCGGCTGGAGGTCGCGCTGGCCGAGGCGGAGGCCGCGCGGGAGGCGGCGGAGGCCGACCTTGTCACGCTGCAGGATGCGCTGGACGTGGCCGAGGCGGACCTTGCCCGGCTGGAAGGGGCGGACGGCGACATGGCGGCGACCATGGCCGAGCTGGACGCGGCGCGCGCTGCCCGCGATGCGGCGGCGGATCGGGTGGCCGAACTGGAACGGTCGCTGGAGACGCTCGCGGTGACCGAAGCCGCGCTGGAGGACGCGCGCGCGGCGCGGGATGCGGCAAGCCAGCGGGCCGCCGACCTGGCCGAGGACAACGCGACAGCCGGGCGCCGGATCGAGGCGCTGGAGCTGCTGTTGGCGGATGCCGAGGCGTCGCTCGCCGAGGCGGAGGCAACTTCCGCCGGACTGCGTGAAGAGGCCGAGGCCGCGGCTTCGCGGATCGCCCGGCTGGAACAGCAATTGGATTCGGAACGCATCCGCGCCGGTGCCTTGGCCGGGGCTGACTTGGAGCTGACCGCGGCCGAGGAGGCGCTGGCGCAGGCCGCCGGGGAGATTGCCGACCTGGAGACGCGGCTGGCCGAGGCCCTCGCGGCAGGCGTAGACACGCAGGTGATGCGGCAGGATATGAACGGCCTCGTTGCGGCATTGGAGGCGGCGGAGGCGGAACGTGCCCGTCTGCTGGCGGCGCTGGCGACAGCGGAGGAGGCGCTGGCCGCGGCAACGGGCGCGCAACCGGACCCCGGACTGAGCCTTGTGGAACTTGCCACGCTCAGCGCGCCCAACGGCACCATGTCGCTGTTGCCGCGGTTCTCGTGGGACAACGAGACCGTGGGCCTCGTCGATTCCACCGGAGGCATCGCGCTGTTCGACCGGGAGACCGGCGTCTACCAGGCGCATCTGGCGCGCGGCATTCCCGATGAGGTCACGCGGATCGGCTTTTCGATGGGCGGCGGATACGCCATCGCCACGACCGGGCCGGGCACACCGAACCGGCTTTACGAGATCGCCACGCGGCGCGAGATCCTGCGGTTCGAGCCGACGACGGTCACCACCGCCAACCGGGCCATTTCCCGCAGCGAAACCCATTTCGTCTATTCCCGCGCGTCGGTCGGCGGGCAGACCGATATCGTGCTGGTCGACCTGGCGGAGACGACGCTCGGCTCGCCCTCGGAAGAGATCCTGACCTCGGTGCCTGCCGGGACTTCGGTCCGCGTCAGTTTCGCGGAGACCGTGGACCAGATCACGATTGTCACGCCGTCGCTGGTGCGGGTGTTCGATACCGGTGGCCGCCTCTTGCGCACGGCGGGCAACCGGATGGGGGAATTCGTCGCCATGTCGCCCTTGGGCGGGGATCAGGGGCTGTTGCTGCTGCGCAATGACGGGGCGGTCACGCTTGTCGACAACGCGCTGGACCAGCGCGAACTGGTGAGCTTTCCGGCGAGCGCGGGGTACACGGAATACCGGCTGTCGGGCGACCGGCTCAGTTTCCTGCGGGCGTCTGACACGATGTGGGAGGTGCTCGACCTGACGGGGCGGCGCATCCGGGGCAGCGGCGAGATGGAGGCCGGGGCGGAGGCGCCGTTCCTGTCCGTCTCAGCCGATGGCACGATGCTGTTTATCGGGGCCACCGGCGACGCGTCCGCGACGCTGATCGACGTGGAAACCGGCGAGGAGCTGCATGATTTCGGCGCGGCCGCGCAGGGCTATTTCAGCTTCGACGGCAGCCATATCGCGGTCGGCAGCCCCGGCGACACGCGGGCGACGATCCTGCGGTTCGAGGCGGTGGCGCCCGAGCCGGTCTTCGACATCGCGCCCACGTCGCCGCCGCCCGCGTCGGGCAACTGAGCGGCGTTGGCGATGCCGATGCACCTCAGGTCACCAGCAGATACACGCTCGATGCGATGATCCAGATCGAGGCCAGCGTCTTGAGCCAGAGCGAGCCCAGAAGCGAGGCGATGCCCTTGGCGAGGAAGCCGCCGACGATGGCGCCGGGTACTGCGATCAGGGCGATTTCCAGCCGCACGAGGCCCTCGAAATAGCCGTCCCAGAAGCCGGTGAGCACGCAGACGACACTGACCCAGACCGCGACCGCGATGGCCACCTTGGTGGGGAAGCGGCGCAGGATCAGGTAGATCGCGAGAAACTCGCCGATGCCGACCGAGAACAGCGCCGTGACCGCGCCGCCGATGATGCCGATGCCCAGAAGCACCCAGATCTCGCCCGGGCTGACCCAGAGCTTGCGGTCTTTCGCGGCCTGCCGTCTTTGCAGCCACGTGAAGATCAGCAGCGTGATGCCAAGCGTCAGCGAGAAGATCTTGAACCAGACAATGAGCTGGTCGCCTTCCACGTCGACGAAGGTTTGCGTCAGCAGGAGCGTGGGAATGCCGGTCGCGAGCGGCGCGAAGGTCAGCGCGGCGAGGGTCTGGGAGGAGACCTTTTCGTCCCAGGCCAGCGAGTCCTTCACGAAGATCGCGTAGGCCCAGGTCAGCGACCCGATGGACATGCCGAAGCACTGGATGGTGAAGGACACGGCGACCGATTCCTCGGGCTTGAGCGAGGCGATGCGCAGAAGTTCGGGCGGGATCATGATGCCGCCGTCCTGAAGCGCCGCGAAGACCGGCACGAAGACGACGCCGCCCCCGGTGCCCGTCGCGTTGGCGATGATCGCGCCCATGATGCCGACGGGGAAGAAGAACCACAGGCCCGTCAGGACCTCCAGCGTCAGTTCGCTCTGCCGGAACAGCAGCACGTAAGCGACAAGCAGCAGGGTCAGGTGGACCGGGATCCACCGTTTGATCACCGGCGTCATGGATGAACGCGCGGCCATGTCAGAGCTTGCCAAGCTGGCCGCCCTTGAAGCGCCAGCGGACGAAGATCGTCTGAAGCGGCCCAAGGAGCGCAAGGAAGGTCGGGATGAAGACCAGCGTGAAATGCAGCGTCGCAAGGCCGATTGCCGCGTTGCTGGAGAAATCGACAAGGGGCGGCTGCTGGCCTTCCACGGCGACCGGCAGCCACGGGATCAGGCCGGTACGGGCCAACGCGAAGACCACGCCGAACTCCACCCACGAGAAGAAGAACTGGTAGGCGAAGGGCCAGTCGCGGTCCCACCTTGTGGTCTGGAGGAAGATGTAGACCGGGTCGAGCAGCAGGCCGAGCCCGGTGATCGTGGCCAGGAACAGCAGGAAGGGCATCGCGATGTCGTAGTCCCATTTCCATCCGGCGAGGATGAAAACGAAGGCGAGCGTCACCGGAATACCGACGAAGATGAACAGGAGCAGGCGGGTTTGCAGCCGTCCGGCAAGGGTGGGGATCATTCTATCTCTCCTGTCACGGCTGTCTGCCGGTCATCCACTTGGTCCAGCCCCGGAAGGACCGCAGCGGTCCGAGGTTGGGCACCTTGTGGATGTTTTCCGTCACGAGATGGTCGACCGAGCGAATGGCCGAGTATTGCAGGCCGAGGAAGCTGTCGACGGCGAGATACGGCCCGCCGGTGGTGATCGTGCCCGCCGCGTAGACCCGGCCGTTGGAATTGCGCAGGCCCTCGATCTCGAAATCGTTGGTGCATCTGAGGCCGGTCGGCCCGCCCTTCTGCGGCCCGCTGTCGGTCGGCCGATAGGCGTGGTTGCGCGGCAGCTTGTAGGTGTCGAGCAGGTCGGCCAGGAACGGCGAGCGCCGGATGTCGGCGATCAGGCCGGTGCAGTCGATCAGGTAATCCGCGTTCAGCACCTCTTCGTTTCCTTCGGTGGTGCTGATCGAAACCTGCACGCCGTCGGGCTGGTCCGGCCCGGGCGAAGGCAGCGGCTTGAGGTTCGAGATGTTGCCGTAGACCGGGCGATACCAGCCTTCTTCGGAACCGCGCTCGGCGATTGCGATCCAGTCGGAGCGTTCGGCCGTGGTGGTGCCGCCAAGCTGGTTGAGCATAACGCCGCGCTCTTCCTCGCCCGCGTTCTCGTATTCGACGCGCAGATCACCGCCCCAGCAGCTTTTCGGCCAGTTGAAGGGCTGGATTTCCACGTTGTTGCGCACCAGGCGGCGGGCCTTGCGGAACACCGCCCCGTCGCGCGGGCCGATGGGCGAGCGCATGGAATGCAGGATGCGGATTTGCGGGTTCTTGGCGCGCGCCTCGTGCAGGCGCTGGATGATCCGGCTGGCGACGATGCCCCTGCCCCGCACGACCACCTGCACCGGGCCATTGCGACGCTCGGCCTCGGCATACATCTGGTCATGCGGCTCGTAGGCGTTGGCGACCTGTGCGCGGCTGTCGGGGTAGCTGGTGATGAAGCTCTGGAAATCATCGACGAAGCGCGTTGCCGGGTAGCCGGTCGACAGGTGCACGACATCTGCGACGATGTAGCGGTTGCGCGCCTCGCCATGTGCCTCACCACCCCAGAGCTTGTAGGCCACCGCGTAGCGGCCGTCGCTGGTCTTGCGCAAGCCAAGCACCTGCGCCTTGATGAGCATGTCGGACCAGCCGATGCGTTTGGCTTCGATATCGAGGCTTTCGAAGACGTCACCGGCTCGGGGCGTGTAGGATTCCGAAAGCGTCGGCTCGCCGAAGACCTGGAAGATGCCCTTCACGCCGATGCCCTTGCCGACCTCGCGCATGGCGTAGCCGGGAAAGCCCCAGATGTTGTCCGGGCGGCTGAGGGAGTTCGAGCGCAGGCGTTCGTGGTCGGGGATCTGGCTGTTCTTGCAATAACGCTGGTAGGTTCGGTAGCAGACCTCCTCCGTGCCGATGGCCCTGATATCGCTGGCGGGTATCCCGTAGCAGCGCAGGTGGTCGACCCAGACGAAACTGCCAAGCCCGCCGCCCACGGCGCAGAATTTCACTTCTTCGACCGGGTGGCCCGACGCCCTGAGCGCCTCGATCCCCACCATGTCCTTGTCGGCGAATTCCATCTCGGGGAAGTTGCGGCGCGCGGGCGGTGGAGAGGTGTCGTCGGTGATGACGAGGCGGCTGACCAGCGAGGCGTCGACCTCCACCCCGGCGATGCGGGTCTGCGAGGCTTCGCTCTCGGCCGGGGCGAGCAGTTCCAGGAGCCAGCCCGGGATCGAGACCTGGTCGCCCAGTTCCAGCACCTGCTCCCCCACACGGGTGCCGTTGACATAGGTGCCGTTGGTGGAGCCTTCGTCGCGGACCCGGACATCTTCGGTGGTCAGGACCAGCGACATGTGCCTGCGGCTGACCGCGTCGCCGGTCAGGGGCACATCGGAGTCTTCGGATTTGCCGATCAGGAATTCGCCGGGCTCTTCGCACAGAAGAATGCGGGAGTTGCCCATCGTATTGCCGTCGATGCCAATCTGGCGAACCCTGAAACGGACAGGAAACCTAATCATCTCAAATCCTTACGAATGCACCCAATAGGAGGTTCCATCACCCAGCCGCTGCCCGCAATACCGGCAGTTTTCCCCCGGAAGGTAGGGGTTGAGCTGGCGGCACTCAGGATTGGTGCAACTCAGGCCCTTGCCCTCCTCGGACGACATGATGCGCAGAAGCTGCCCGCGGATATCGAGCGTGGCGAGGTGGTCCATCTGCACCGTCTCGCCGCTGCTGAGCATCCTGCGGTTGTGGCTGACCTCGTCGCTCATGCCGCAGATCGCCTCGACCCCGCCGGCGCCATCGGGACCGATCATCACGAGCACCTGCGCGCCTTCGGCCTTGGCATCTTCCATCGCCATTTGCGCCCGCCCCTTGCGGCGGCGCATCAGCACTTCGGAGCCATTGGCCACCAGGGCAATCGACACGCCGTCGAGGTCGAGCGCCTTGAGCCGCCCGGTCGACGAGCTGTCGTAGACGAGGTGCAGAGGCTGGCCGATCGCGTCGACCTGCGCCTCCTTCGGGGAACAGACCGTCAGGCGCAGGCCCACGGTCTCGAACGCGCGCATTGCGCCGGGGGCCATGCGGACCGTGCCGCCGCGGCCCATCGGGACCGGGGGAGAGCCTTCCTGTCCGATCTGGGCCACGCCGTTCGAGGACAGGTCCGTCACAACGAGGCCGCCATCTCCGGAGGCGGTGATCGTCAGGTGCTGGCGCGACAGCGTGCCGTAGCCTTCGCCGAAATGCACCACGCGCCCGTCGCCGGCGCTGATCCGGCCGGTATTGTCGGCGCCGAAACGCCCGATCTCGACCGGCAGGCGCAGGGTCTCGGTCGTCAGCACGACCGACCCATCAGACACCTGACGGATTGAAAGCTCCACGTTGTCGCTCATCTTGGTGATTGTCCCCGTTTCGCTGGTGTTGATGGCACCATGCTACCTTTAGTGCTGATGGATGGTTACCCTGCCGTCCGGATGTGCGATGATGGCAAAGCACATATGGTATTGGCAATTCCTTTGTATGCTGCCGATGAAGGGCGGCAATATCGGCGTGATCGTCGCGCCGGGCGGCACGTTCGGGTTCGTCGTCGGCCCGGCTTCGGGCTGGGACGGCTGGCGCGGTGCGGACGGGACCCGTGGGCCGACCGGCTGACGTGGCACGGCCTGACCGGCGCCGGTGTCGTTGTCGATCTCGGAAATGGCCGGATCGAAGATCAGCGGCGCGCGCGGAGCACCCGGTTGAGGCTGCGGCTGCGGCGAAGGATTCGGTGTCGGCACCGGGGCGGGCGTGGCCTCCGCGTCGGAGGGCGGTGCGCTCATGGTCTCGCGGATCGTACCGGTGCCTTGAGGGGGCGCCAGGGGCACGACTTCTGCCGGGTCGACGGTCACCGGGTCGCCGGCCGGGACCGGGGTCGGCAAAAGCAATCCAAGTCGTTTGCTGCTCGTGCCAGGCGTCTCTGGCAGG
>WVSM01000026.1 GCA_015689645.1 Rhodobacterales bacterium HKCCE4037 | reverse complement strand
GCCGAGGCGCTCGCCCGCGCCGGCGCCCGCACCTTCTTCGTCGCCACCGCCGAGGAAGGCGCCGCGCTGCGCCTCGCGCTTGGGCCGGACGCCACGATCAACGTCTTTTCCGGCCACATGGACGGCGACACGCCCCTGATCCGCGACGGCGCGCTGGTGCCGATGCTGAACAGCCCCGAGCAGATCGCGCGGCATCACGCCGCCCTGCCCGGCTGCGCCTACGGCTTGCAACTCGACACCGGGATGAGCCGCCTTGGCCTGCAACCCGCCGACTGGCCCGAGGCCCGCGCCCATGCCGCCGGCGCGACCCTCCTGATGTCGCATCTCGCCTGCGCCGACGATCCGGACCACCCGCTGAACGCCCAACAGCGCGCGACCTTCGTGGAAATGACCGACGGTCTCGCCACGCCTAGATCGCTGGCAGCCACCGGCGGCACGCTCCTCGGGCCGGAGTATCATTTCGACATGACCCGCCCTGGCGTCGGCCTCTACGGCGGCTTGCCCTTCACCGGGGCACAGCCCGTCGTCCGGCTCTCCCTGCCGGTGGTCCAGATCCGCGAGATCCCTGCCGGCACTCCCGTCGGCTATTCAGCGACCTACGTGGCCGAGAGCCCCCGCCGCATCGCGACCCTCTCTGCCGGGTATGCCGACGGCCTGATCCGCGCCATGTCCTCGAAAGCGACCCTCTGGCACGGCGACACGCCCTGCCCGCTGGTCGGCCGCGTCTCCATGGACCTCCTGACCATCGACGTCACCGATTGCGCCGCCCCGCCCGACGCGCTCGACATCCTCGGGCCGCACCAGACCGTGGACGACCTCGCCGAGGCCGCTGGCACCATCGGCTACGAAATCCTCACCTCCCTCGGGCCCCGCTACACCCGCACGGTCACCCCGTAGCCGCCGCGCCTTATGGATCCGTTCACCAACATCCCGACCGAGGACATCGCGCTGAACTTCAGCGCGTTCACCTGGGCGATGATCGTGCTTGGCGCTGTCACGATGCGACTGCTGCCGCTTCTGATGGCTGTCGGCGCCGTCCTGAAGCTGCGCGCATTCCCCGAGATGCGGCCGCTTCACGTCCTGTTGCTGATCGAGCTGGCGCTGCTCGGCGCACTGGCCCTGGTCGAGACCTTCGCACTGGTCCCCGGCAACTGGCGCGTGACCGGCGCGTGGTCCTTTCTGTGGATCTTCGTCATTGCATGGACGCTCGTCACCTGGGTCCGCTCCGCGATGAAAACCAGGCTGCGCCCGCGCTGGATCGAGATTACCACGCTGGTCTGCGCCGCCCTGCTGATTTTCTCGCTGAGCGCCGCGATCCTTCCGGACATGCTGAGCCGATGACCTGCCCCGCCCAAGGGTCCCGATGTTGATCGCGCTGATCGAGGCCGTCGCAACGCTCCTGTGGTGCTATGCGGCGTTGTGCCTTTTGCAATGGCTCTTCCAAGTCACGCAACTGGACCGTCGCCACCACGTGCCCGCCGCGGCCGATCTGCTCAGTCACCTCGTTCCGGCGATGATCCTGCTGGTCCTGACGGTTCTGGCCGGTGCGCTGATCGGGCTGCCGTCGGTCGTGGCCTTCATCGCGATCCTGTTCCCGGCAGGCCTCGCCTACGGGCTTCACATGGCGCTGGAGGATATGGAACCGCCGCCCACGCGCGCGCAGGTCATGGCCCGCCTTGCCTTCGCGATCGTGCTGGCCGGAGCGATCGTGCTGTATCGCCAGGTCCTCTGAGGCATTACATGCAAGGCACAATCCGCCGGAGGTTCGTCATGTCCAAAGCCCTTGTTGCCGCAAATCTCTGCCTGCTGGTCCTTTTCCCGGTCTCGTGGTTCGCGCCGCTGATGCGGGCGGGGTTGCTGCCGCTGTTCGGCCTGTCGGAAATCTCGATCCTCTCGGGCCTCGGCGCGCTGGCCGACGACGGGGAATGGGCGCTGGTGGCGATCGTGGCGCTTTTTGCGCTGGTGGCGCCGATGCTGAAGACGATCTGCCTGATCCTCGTGCAGCTCTCCAAAGCGCCGGCCCGCCTGCTGCCGACGCTGGAAGTCATGGGCAAGCTGGCGATGGCCGACGTGTTCCTGATCGCCGTCTACGTGACGCTGGCGAAGGGGCTCGCCGTGGGCCGGGTCGAGACCGCGTGGGGGCTGTGGCTGTTCACCGCCTGCGTGCTGGCCTCGCTGGCCATCTCGATCCTGACGAAACGGGCGATGACCCCGGTGAGCAAGGTTGCACACCGGGGTTAAGGCACTGAAAATCGAACATAAAGCGATTTTCCTTTACACTTTTTTAACCGGCGGCGCGGCTCGGACCCTCAGAACCGCAGGGCCACGCGCAACCCGCCCGAGACGGTCTGCATGTCACCGCCAAGCCCGCTCAGTTCGACTCTGGTCGAGAGGTCCATGCCCGCGCCTTGAAGGCGTCTCAGGCCTGACCCCATAACTCACCACAGCGGCTATTCCCCCCGGCCCGCCTCTCCGCTACACCGCCCCCATGGCCAAACCCGTCACCAGCTTCACCTGTTCGAACTGCGGCGCGACCCACAAGAAGTGGTCGGGGCGCTGCGATGAGTGTGGTGAGTGGAATACGATCCGCGAGGAGGCGCCGCTGGGGTCTGGCCCGGGCAAGGCGGCGCTTGGGAGCGCCAAGGGCCGCAAGCTGGCGCTGAAGGATCTGCGGGCCAAGGAAACGCCCCCGCCCCGGCAAAGCTCGGGCGTGGCGGAGCTGGACCGCGTTCTGGGCGGCGGCCTCGTGCCCGCCTCGGCCACGCTGGTGGGCGGCGATCCGGGCATCGGGAAATCGACGCTGCTGTTGCAGGCCGCCGCCGCCTTTGCGCGGCAGGGGCTGAAGGTGGTCTATGTCTCGGGTGAGGAGGCCACGGCGCAGGTGCGGATGCGGGCGGAGCGGTTGGGTCTGTCGGACAGCGCGGTGTTGCTGGCCGCCGAGACCAACCTGCGCGACATCCTGACGACGCTGGAGGCGGAACAGCCGGATCTCGCCATCATCGATTCGATCCAGACCATGTGGCTCGATACCGTGGACAGCGCGCCGGGGTCGGTCAGCCAGGTCCGCGCCTCGGCCCATGAACTGACCACTTTCGCCAAGCGGCGCGGCACCTCGGTGATGCTGGTGGGCCATGTCACCAAGGAGGGCCAGATCGCGGGCCCGCGCGTGGTGGAGCACATGGTCGACACGGTGCTTTATTTCGAGGGCGAGCGCGGCCACCAGTTCCGCATTCTGCGCTCGGTGAAGAACCGCTTCGGCCCGGCGGATGAGATCGGCGTGTTCGAGATGACGGGGCGCGGGCTGGCGGAAGTGGCCAACCCTTCAGCCCTGTTCCTGTCGGACCGGGAGGAGCCTGCGCCGGGGTCGGTGGTTTTCGCCGGGATCGAGGGGACGCGGCCCGTTCTGGTGGAGTTCCAGGCACTTGTCGCGCCCTCTTCGCTCAGCCAGCCCCGCCGCGCGGTGGTGGGCTGGGACGGATCGCGCCTGTCGATGATCCTCGCCGTGCTGGAGGCGCGGGCGGGCATCAGTTTCCAGGGGCTGGACGTCTACCTCAACATCGCGGGCGGCATGCGGATCTCGGAACCCGCCGCCGACCTTGCGGTTGCGGCCGCCCTGCTGAGCGCGCGGGAGGATTCGGCCCTGCCGCGCGAAACCGTCGTTTTCGGTGAATTATCGCTGTCGGGCGCGTTACGTCCGGTCTCGCAGGCGGAAAACCGGTTGAAAGAAGCCGTGAAACTTGGTTTTTCCTCGGCCATCGCGCCGGCAGGATGCCGGATTGCGGACAATGCGGGCGTATCGGTCCAGTCCATGGCGGACCTCCCCACTTTCGTGGGCGACGTGTTCGGTGCAGGATAGCGCCACAAAAGACGAGGTAGAGGGCAGTTATGGACGGCTTCACAATATTCGACGGCGTCGTGGGTGGCGTGATCGTCATCTCGGCCATCCTGGCCTATGCTCGCGGCTTCGTGCGCGAGGTCATGTCGATTGCAGGCTGGATTGCGGCGGCCTTCGTGGCCTTCATCTTTGCGCCCAACGCCCTGCCCCTGATCTCGGAAATCCCGTATCTCGGCGACTTCATCGGCGAGAGCCGGGAGTTGGGCATCTTGGCGAGCTTCGCCATTGTTTTCGTCGTGGCGCTGGTGGTGGTGTCGCTGTTCACGCCGCTGTTTTCCTCGGTCGTACAACGCTCGCCCCTCGGCGGGCTGGACGCGGGGCTGGGGTTCCTGTTCGGCGTGGCGCGTGGTGTGCTGCTCGTGGTGGTGGCGCTGATCGCCTATGACCGGATCGTGGGGGATGAACCGATCCCGGCGATTTCCGACAGCCGGTCGGCGGCGGTCTTTGCCACGCTTCAGGAGGATATCGAGGCGCGTATTCCGACCGACATGCCGGACTGGATCCAGGACCGCTACGAGGCGCTGGTGGGGGGCGAAGAGGCCGCCGAGGACGGCCCCGAGATCGTGATCGAAGACACGCAGTAAGGGCGTCAGGCGGCTCAGCGCCGCCCGAGCGTCATCGCTATTCCGGCCAGCAGCAGAACGGCGGCGCCGCCGAGGTACATCCACAGACCGGCCCGGATGAAGTCGCTCATCAATTCGTAGGCTTGGCCGACATCCTGGAAATTCACCTCGAACGGCAGCCCGAAGTTGGCCCGGATCTCGTCAGCCCTGCTGTAGAAATGAAATCCGAGGACCACGGGGGAAAGGCCCGCAAGCAGGGATAACAGGCCCGAGCCCCGGCCGAGAAGTCCTGTCAGCGCCGCGAGCGCCGCCGCAACGAACCCGCCGAGGAAGACCCAGGCCTGCCACGGACCGTCACTGACGACCTGCATCACGTCGTCGCCGATCACGGCCGAGGGCGAAAACTCCGTTCCCGCCAGAGGGGGTTCGATCCAGGTGACGAAGTAGCTGCCCGCCATCGCCGCCCCGGCCAGGAAGATAAAAAGTCTCATGGGCCTGTCCGATTTGCTGTTTTCCGCTCAATTGTGCCGCACGCTACCGCAAATGGTGGCACCGGTCTATCGCCACACCATATGGGCGTTTGCACCATTGTGATCCTTTCGTGACACTGCCGCTGCATCCCACTATGCAGGGGCCATTCCCGACCCCGGAGATTCGCCCGATGGACGAGACTGCTTTCCCGCGCCACCCGTTCGAGCCTGATGACGACGACAAGCTGCGCGAGGAATGCGGGGTTTTCGGTGTCATCGGCGTTGCGGATGCGGCGAATTTCGTGGCCCTTGGCCTGCATGCCCTGCAACATCGCGGGCAGGAAGCGGGCGGGATCATCACCTGCGATGCCACGAAAACCTTCAACTCCGCCCACCGCTTCGGCCTCGTGCGCGACAGCTTCACCAGCCAGAAGGTGATGGAAACCCTGCCCGGCTCGCTCGGCATCGGGCACGTGCGCTATTCCACCGCCGGATCGAAGGGCGAAACCCAGATCCGCGACGTGCAGCCCTTCTTCGGCGAATTCTCGATGGGCGGGGCCGCGATTGCCCACAACGGCAACATCGTCAACGCCGACGAGCTGCGCCGGGAGCTGATCGAGCGCGGCTCGATCTTCCAGTCCTCGTCTGACAGCGAGTGCATCATTCACCTGATGGCCCGCTCCTTGCAGAAGACCATCCCCGAGCGGATGAAGGACGCGCTGCGCCGGGTCGAAGGGGCGTTCTCCGTGGTCGCCATGACCCGCACCAAGCTGATCGGCTGCCGTGACGCGCTTGGGGTGCGCCCGCTGGTGATCGGCAAGGTCGGCGATGGCTACGCGCTGAGTTCCGAGACCTGTGCGCTCGACATCATCGGCGCGGAATACCTGCGCGAGGTGGAGCCGGGCGAGATGGTCGTCATCACCGAGCAGGGCATCGAAAGCTATCGCCCGTTCGAGCAGCGCCGCCCGCGCTTCTGCATTTTCGAGCATGTCTATTTCAGCCGGCCGGACAGCATCATCGGCGGCCAGTCGGTCTACGAGACTCGCCGCCAGATCGGCGTGGAACTGGCCAAGGAAGCCCATGTCGAAGCGGACCTCGTCTGCCCGGTGCCGGACAGCGGCACGCCCGCGGCCATCGGGTTCAGCCAGCAATCGGGCATCCCCTACGCGATGGGGATCATCCGCAACCAGTACATGGGCCGGACCTTCATCGAGCCGACCGAGCAGATCCGCAACATGGGTGTGCGCCTGAAGCTGAACGTGAACCGCGCGCTCATTCGCGGCAAGCGGGTGATCCTTGTCGACGACAGCGTCGTGCGCGGCACGACCAGCCGGAAGATCAAGGAGATGATCCTCGACGCCGGCGCGGCGGAGGTGCATTTCCGCATCGCCTCGCCGCCGACGGCATGGCCGTGTTTCTACGGCGTGGACACGCCCCAGCGCGAGAAACTGCTGGCCGCGACCATGTCCGAGGACGAGATGTGCGCCCATCTGGGTGTCGACAGCCTGAAGTTCATCTCGCTCGACGGTCTTTACCGCGCCGTGGGCGTGCCCGGCGGCCGGGACCCGGCGAAACCGGCCTATTGCGATGCCTGTTTCTCGGGCGTCTACCCCGTTCGGCCCACCGACCAGCTGGCCAAGGGGTTCCAGTTGCTGGAGGCCGCGGAATGATCCGAAGGCTGTTCCGTCGGCCCTCTCGCCCTGCCCCGCCCTTGCCCGAGGCCGAACTGGCCCGCCGCCTGACCGACCGCAGCTATTGCAGCGCCATCGACGGGTCCGTCCTGCGCGCCGCGGACGGCGCCTATTGGCCCGAAGCCCCGTTCGGCTGGAAGAACCCGCCGGAACCCACCGAGGACGTCGTGTTCGAGGAGGGTTACATGGAAATGCTGACCCACAATTACGCGCGCCGGGACGGCAATTTCCTGCTGCGCGCCTATCTGCCCATCGCGGTAAAGGACACCGAGTCTCAGGTATTCCTCGGCGTCTGGTGCAGCCTGTCGTCGGGCAACCACGCCCGCTTCCGCTCGGCCCAACAGCGCGGGGATGCGCAGAACATGGGCGAGCAGTTCTCGTGGCTCTACACGCAGCTTCCGCCGCTCAGCGGGCCGCTCCTGACCAAGGGCGTGCTGGTGCCCTATTCCGAAGGGCGCACGCCGTTCTACTGGATCACCGACGAGAAACATCCGCTTTACCCGGCACAGCAGGAGGGGATGCGCGCGAGCGAGATCCTGGACCTCTACGAAGAGCTGGGATGCGGCGAGGTCGTGCGCCACCTCAAGGCCTGAGGCGCGCGGTCAGCTTCCGACAAATCGCAGGACCAGCCGTTCGGTTACGCCGCCCGCGCGCAGAACCGCGTAGAGGGGCGAGATCGTGCCGATCAGGTCCGTCTCCATCGGGAGGCGCCCGTCGGCCAGGCAGCCCCGGGAAGCCGAGTCAGCGTGGATCGCACTGACCGGATAGGCATTGCCCCGGCGGTGGTCGCTTTCGAGATAGTTGAACGGCAGGCCGTAATCGCCCGGGTCGCAGGCCGGGTCGGTCATGAAAAGCGGCGCATCCGGTCCGGGTTCGCGCGCATAGCCCATGGCCGGTCCGAAGAGTCCCTGTTCGGGCGGCAGGTCGATCAGGTCGAACAGAATGTCCGGCCCGAAGGTCAGGTAGAGCGTGTCCGGCAAGGGGTCGGACAGCACAAGCTCGAACGGTGCGGCGTTGAGCGTGGCGATGGTGATGCCATCCTCGACACTCACGGCCACGGGCGCGCCGTTCTGCGTGACGGTCAGACCAAGCTCCTGCCCCTGCGCGGCAGAGGCGAGTGCGAGGGACAGGCAAGCCAGGGCAAGGCGCATCAGGCCCTCCGACACAAAGAAAACGACCGGCCCCATGTTCGGGACCGGTCGCGGAAGTTCAACGGCGGAAAGCCCGCCCTTGCAGGTGGCTCAGCGGCGCGCCAGCGCGGCCCAACCGCCCGAGACGATGAGCGCGGCCAGCACGGCCTTCACGGCGTCACCGATCAGGAAGGTCGACATGAAGTGGGTCCAGTAGAAGCCGAGCCCCTGCCCGGCCCAACCGGCCTCGACCCCGAGGCCCGAGGCCAGCGCCATCGGGAAGGCGATGCCGGGGACGTAGAGCAGCGCGGAGATCACAAGCGCCGAGGCTGCGGTGCCGAAGAAACCGCGGGCAATGCCGCGTTCGGCCGCCCAACCTGCGGCCCATGCCATGGCGACGAAGCCGATCAGGAAGCCGCCGGTCGGCCCGAAGAAGGCCGCGGGGCCCATTGCGGTGGTGGGCGAGAAGACCGGCAGGCCAGCCGCCCCTTCGGCGAGGTAGGCCAGAAGGGTGATCGCGCCGAGCCGCGAGCCGTAGGCGAAGCCGATGCCGAGGATCGCCAGCGTCTGCAACGTCATCGGAACCGGGATCATCGGCACCGAGGTGCGGGCGGCGATGGCGATCAGAAGCGTCCCGCCAAGCACCAGCAGAACCTTGCGCAGCAGGCCCTCCTGCCCCAGCGTTGCGGAAAGAAGTGTCATCTCACGGCCCATGTCGGTGCCTCCTTGTCCCTTGTCAGTGGCGTCGAGCGCCTGTTGTCCGATGGTATTCCCGCGCGGCACGGTGAAGTCAACACGAGGCCCGCTCTTGCGCTTTATGTCGCGTGCTGGCAAAGCCCGCGCCATGACCCGGAAACCGCTTGAAAACCGCATCGCCCTTGTCACCGGAGCCTCCCGCGGGCTCGGGGCCGCGTCCGCCGAATGGCTGGCCGCGCAAGGCGCCCATGTCGTCGCTGTCGCCCGCACCATCGGCGGGCTGGAAGAGCTCGACGACCGCATCAAGGCCGCCGGCGGGCAGGCCACGCTGGCGCCGATGGACCTGACCGATGACGGCGCGATCGCGCATCTGTGCCGGTCGATCCACGACCGCTGGGGCCGCGCCGATATCTGGGTGCACGCGATGATCCACGTCACCGCGCTGACGCCCGCGCCGCATATCCAGCCAAAGGATCTCGACAAGGCCATCGCCACCAATATCCGCGCGTTTTCGCGGCTGGTGAGCATGGTCGAGCCGCTGATCCTGCCCTCGGACCATCCGCAGGCGGTGTTCTTCGACGACCAGTGGGACGAGAAATTCGCCGGGATCTACGGGATGTCGAAGGCGGCACAGCGCGCGCTGGTGCAGAACTGGCAGGCCGAGACGGTCAAGGCGCCGCTCGACGTGCACCTGCTCAGGCCAAACCCGATGCCCACGGCCACGCGTGCGCGGTTCTATCCCGGTGAAGACCGCTCGGCGCTTGCCGATCCGCGCGAGGAAGCCGCGCGGCTGCTGGCCCCCGCCCTGATCGGTTAATCCGGCCGGCCGTTCGCCGCCGCGTCCATCGCTTCGGCCAGGGCCTCGGCCCGTGCAGTCAGCTCCGCCAAGCCATCGGTCAACGCATCGGGCAATTCGGTGCGCGGCCCGGCTTCCTGCAGGTCCGAGATGCGGCGGGCGCGGTCGGCCAGACGTTCCTCGGCCGAGCGCAACGCCTTGTCCTGCGTGCTGATCTTGTCCTGCAGCGCGCGGATGTCGTCTTCCAGCGCGGCGGTCTTGTCGGCGAGCATCAGCCCGGCCATGAGCAGCATCCGTTCGGGCGGAATGCGTCCGATCTGGCCCACGACCACGGCGGCCTCGGTATCGAGCATCTTCGCGGCCGCCCGCAGGTAGCCTTCCTCGCCTTCCTGGCAGGCGACGCTGAAGTTCCGTCCGCCGATTTCGATATCCACTTCAGGCATGGGCGCTTCCTCCTCCGGCGGAGGCGGGGCCCGCCTCCACGTCCGCTATGATCCGGCTCAGTTCCGCCGCGTCCGCCGCGCGCAGCTGGCGCAGGGCTTCCAGCTCGGTGATCAGCCCCTGCTCGATCTCGGAGGCATCCGCGCCGCTGTTGACGATGGCAAGCTGCGCGGCGAGATCCTCGGCGCGGTTCTTCATCAGGCGCAATTGCTGGCGCAGTTCCAGCACCCGTTCATCCGGCGTGCTGCCCTTCGCCTCGCGCAGTTCCTCGGCGATGTCGACGGCCCGGTCGCAGGCCTTGCGCGCCTCGTCGCGTTCGGCGCGGGCGCGCTCGACCCGGCGGGTCATGACCGCGAGCGCCTTTTCCATATCCTCGACGTCGGGTGTGTCAGCCGCAGGCGCCGGTTCGGGCTGTGGTTCGGGCATGGCCATCAGGGCGGCCTGCGCCTCGGCCAGGGCCGCGTCCTTTTCCTCCAGCTCGGCCGCGCGGGCGGCGAGCTCGGCCTCCTTCTCCGCGATCTCGGCGTCCTTCGCGGCAAGCGCCGCTTCGGCCTCGTCCCGCGCGGCCAGCGCCTCGGACAATTGCGCCTCGATCCCGGAGGTGTCCGGCAAGTCCGGCGCCGCGCTGTCGGCGGATTGCATCGCGTCGAGATCGGCACGGGCCTGTGTCAGGTCCGAGGTGGTCTCGCTCAGCGCGTCCTGGGTTTCGGCCAGTTGCACCTCGAGCATCGCGACACGTTCGGCCAGTTCGTTGGCGCGCGCCTCCGCCTCTTCGCGCGCGGCGTCGGCCTCACCCGTATCGGGCATCGCGACGGGCGCCGGGCCGGCCATGGCCGCCTGCAACGCCGCCTGCCCTGCCGCGATCCGGTCGAGCGCGGTCGCCAGACGCGCCTCCAACTCGGTCAGTTTCTCGAATTCGGCACTATCGCCCATAGCTGCCTTTGCCCCCTCGTCGCCGGACGGTCCTTCGGGGGCCGTCGGTCTTGGTTTGATCTGCCCTGGCGCTGGTCGGGTCGGCCCCGATCTGATGCGCAAAGATTGCGTGTTCTGCCTGTGACACATCTACATTTGGGGGTCAAACCGAGGCGATTTGCAAGGATTTACGCGCCTGATCTGCGAAAATACGCTGATTTCGGCGCGCTTCGCGCATCCCTGCGCCTTGCACTCCTGCGGCGCGATGCTATCACCCGCCTGTCTGCGGGGTTTGACGCCCTGCCTGCGCTTGCCGAAAGGCCCGTCTCTGCTGAAAGGACCGTCCGCACCATGGATATCGCTGCTCTCGCCGCCCGCAACCCCGATCATTGGGCGCGCGCCGCCTGCATCCGCACCCTGACGCTCGATGCCGTGGCCGCCGCGAATTCAGGTCACTCCGGCATGCCGATGGGCATGGCGGACGTGGCGACCGTCCTGTTCGACAAGCACCTGAGCTTCGATGCCGCCGACCCGAGCTGGCCGAACCGCGACCGCTTCATCCTGTCGGCCGGCCATGGCTCGATGCTGATCTATTCGCTGCTGTACCTGACGGGCTACGAGGCGATGACGCTCGACCAGATCAAGAACTTCCGCCAGTTGGGGTCGATCACGGCGGGCCACCCGGAGAATTTCCTTGTCGATGGCGTCGAAACCACCACCGGCCCGCTGGGGCAAGGCATCGCCAATGCCGTGGGCTTCGCCATGGCCGAGGAAAGCCTGCGCGCCCGCTGGGGCAAGAAGATCATCGACCATTACACCTACTGCATCGCCGGTGACGGCTGCCTGATGGAGGGCATCAGCCAGGAGGCGATCGCGCTGGCCGGCCGGCAGGAATTGAGCCGGCTGATCGTGCTGTGGGACGACAACGGCATCACCATCGACGGCAAGGTCGCGCTGGCGGACATCACCGACCAGAAGGCGCGCTTTGCCGCGTCGGGCTGGGACGTGTTCGAATGCGACGGCCACGACCCCGAGGACATCGACCGCGCGCTGACCGAGGCGAAGGCCTCCAAGCGGCCCGCGATGATCGCGTGCAAGACGCATATCGCCATCGGATCCTCCGCGCAGGACACCGCCAAGGGCCATGGCGCCCTGACCGATCCGAAGGTCGTGGCCGATACCAAGAAAGCCTATGGCTGGGACCACGGCGCGTTCGAGATCCCCGCTGATCTGAAAAGCTGGTGGGAGGCCGTCGGCAAGAAGGGCGCCGAGGCGCGGGCCGAATGGCAGGAGCGGTTCGACGCGTTGTCCGATGGCAAGAAGGCCGATTTCACCCGCGCCTTCGCAGGCGAGATGCCCAAGAAGCTGAGTGCCGCGATCAAGGCGCACAAGAAGAAGCTGTCCGAGGACAAGCCGAAGGTCGCGACCCGCAAGGCCTCGCAAATGGCCTTGGAGGTGATCAACGGTGTCGTTCCCGAAACGCTGGGGGGCTCGGCTGACCTGACCGGGTCGAACCTGACCGACACGGACGGGCTTGGCACCTTCGGGCCCGAGGATCGCAAAGGGCGCCATATCCACTACGGCATCCGAGAGCATGCGATGGCCGCGGCGATGAACGGCATGGCGCTTCATGGCGGCGTGAAGCCTTACGGCGGCACCTTCTTCACCTTCACCGACTACGCACGGCCCTCGATGCGCCTGTCGGCCCTGATGGGGATTTCGCCGGTCTACGTGATGACCCACGATTCCATCGGCGTGGGCGAGGATGGCCCGACGCACCAGCCTGTCGAACACCTCGCCATGCTGCGCGCGACGCCGAACATGCAGGTGTTCCGCCCGGCCGACGCGGTGGAAACCGCCGAGGCGTGGGAGCTCGCGCTGACCTCGTCGAAGTCGCCCTCGACACTGGCCCTGTCGCGGCAGGGGCTGCCGACGGTGCGGGTCGAGCACAAGACCAAGAACCTGACCGAACAGGGCGCCTACGTGCTGGCCGATGCCGAGGGCAAGCGCCAGGCGATCCTGCTGGCGACCGGCTCGGAAGTGTCGATCGCCATGGAGGCGCGCGAATTGCTTCAGGCCGAAGGGATCGGGACACGGGTCGTGTCCATGCCCTGCTGGGAGCTTTTCGAGCAGCAGGACGAGAGCTACCGCAAGCGCGTGCTGCCCGGCGGGCCGGTGCGCGTGGCCGTGGAGGCCGGTGTGTCCTTCGGCTGGGAGCGCTGGCTCCTGGGCGAGCGCGGCAAGAACGGCAAGGCGGGCTTCGTGGGCATGGACAGCTTCGGCGCGTCGGCCCCGGCGGAGGCGCTTTACGAGCATTTCGGGATCACGGCGGAGGCCGTGGCCGCGAAGGTCAAAGAGCTTCTCGGCTAGGCGGGGCGCTCCCGCCCGTCGGCGCCGCCGCTGGCGCGGGCCGCCTCCCGTTGGGCGT
>WVSM01000025.1 GCA_015689645.1 Rhodobacterales bacterium HKCCE4037 | reverse complement strand
GCGGACGATGCCGCTGCTGCCGCCGACGAAGCGGTTGAAGACGCCGCCGCCGCTGCCGACGAAGCCGCTGCCGCTGCGGAAGAGACGGCCGCCGAAGCCGCTGCCGAGGCCGAAGGCGCTGCCGAAGAGGCCGCTGCTGCCGCTGGCGAAGCCGCAGAGGTCAGCGACGAGTTCCTCTCGACCCTCTTCACCGAGGACGGCTTCGACTACGACCAGGCCGTCGCCGCACTCGAAGAGGCCGACATCTCCGCGCCGGTCCGCACGGCGGTGACCGCCGCTCTGGAAGCTGCCCAGGATAGCCCCGAACTGCTGAGCTCGGCGCTGGAGCAGGCCCGCGCGGCACTGGGTCTCGAAGAATAAGCGACCCGCTTCCTTGAAACGGAAAACCCCCGCCGGATCGGCGGGGGTTTTTCTTTTGTGCTGAGCTACTTTCGAGGCGATCTTAAAGCGATACATCAATCGAGGAAGGCTTTTTCCACCACATAATGTTGCGGGTTGGAATTCGCACCTTCGACGAGGCCGTATTCCTCCAGCATGTCCTTCAATTCGAGGTTGAACGCGAGGTTGCCACAGATCATCGCACGGTCCGTTTCCGGTGACAGCGGCGGCACGCCGAGGTCTTCGAAGGCCTCGCCCGAGCGCATCAGGTCGGTGATCCGGCCCATCTTCGGGCTCTCCTCACGCGTCGTCGTGGGGTAATACTTGATCTTCTTCCAGAAGCCGTCGCCGATGACTTCGTTCAGCAATTCGTCCTCCTCAAGCGCCTCGATCAGGTCGCGGCCATAAGTCAGCTCGCCGACTTCGCGGCAGGTATGGGTGATGATGACCTCGTCGTAATCCTCGTAGGTCTGCGGTTCGCGCAAAAGGCTGGCGAAGGGCGCGAAACCGGTTCCGGTGGCGAAGAACCAGATCCGTTTACCGGGCAGCAGCGCGTCATGGACCAGCGTGCCGACCGGCTTGGGCCGCAGGATGATCTGCTCGCCCGGCTGGATATGCTGAAGGCGCGAGGTCAGCGGACCGTCCTGCACCTTGATCGAATAGAACTCCAGCTCCTCGTCCCACGACGGCGAGGCGATCGAATAGGCCCGCAGGAGCGGCTTCTGCTTGCCGGTCTTCGGGTCCGGATCGCCCATCAGGCCGATCATGACGAACTCGCCAGAGCGGAAGCGCATGCTCGCAGGCCGCGTGCAGCGGAAGCTGAACAGGCGGTCGGTGTAGTGCTTCACCTCCGTCACGGTCTGCGCGTCGGGGAGGGTCGGGGTCGCCTTCACGGGCGCGGCATTTGCGGCGGTCACTGGTCTCTGCTCGGTCATGGTCCGTGTCAGGTGCTCACTACACCTGCCTTTGCTAGATATTCTTTGATCTGGGTCAGGGAAAGGGGGCGGCCCGCCTTCAGGCGGAGACTGTGGCCTGCCCGCGCAAACGGGCCTGGTAGTCATGCGCCTGCCAATCGGCGCGGGCGAGCCACTGATCTTCGGGCTGGCGGGCGGCGAGGCTCTGGTCGATCTCCACCTCGTCGAAGCCCGCGCGGCGCGCCATCGCGTATTGGTCGGCCAGCACGTGCCCCCGCGCGCGTAGGCGCCCGGTATAGCCCATCTGCCGCAATTGTCGGGCGAGGGTGAAGCCGCGCCCGTCAGCGAAGCTGGGGAAGTCGATGCGGATCATCCGGAGCGAGTCCAGGTGTCGGGCCAGCGGCGCGATATCGTCATCACTGGCGACGTCCACGGCGGGCACATTGGCCGCGATGCCTTCCGACAGCGGCACGATCTGGCGCGAGAAATCATCGGTGCCGAAACCGGTATCGGTCACGAGTACGGAGTTGGTCATGGAAATCTCTCCTCTCAGGCCGCGCCTCGCATCGGGCGACCGTCGATGAAATGAATGCCGCATTCGGTCTTCTCTTGTCCGCGCCAGCGTCCCGCGCGGGGGTCTTCGCCCTCGGCGGCAGGCGTTGTGCAGGGCTGGCAGCCGATCGACGGGTAGCCTTGTGCGACAAGCGGATGCCGCGGCAGATCGTGGCGCTTGATGTAATCGGCCACGTCCTGCGTGGACCAGTTGGCCAGCGGGTTGATCTTGATCCGGCGCTCGTTCTTTTCAAACAGCGGCAGGCTTTCACGCAACCCGCCATGAACGCGCTTGCGGCCCGTGATCCAGCCGCCGAACCCTTGCAGCGCTTGCTCAAGCGGCTCGGTCTTGCGCAACGCGCAGCAGGCGTCGGTGTCGAAATGATGCAGGATGCCGTCCACGTCCCGCTCCAGAAGGGCGGCGCGGTTCGGCCGGATGACGCGCACGTCGGTCAGCCCCAGAAGCTCGGCCACCTCCCGCTGGTAGGTCAGCGTGGCTTCGAACAGCATCTCGGTGTCGATGAACAGCACCGGCGCGGATTTGTCGATTTCGCTCAGCATGTGCAGCAGCACGACCGAGTCGGCCCCGAAGCTGGAGACCATGGCCACCGGCCCGATGGCGTCGTCGTTCAGCGCATGGCGCAGGATCGTGGGCGCGTCGCTTTTGCGGTGCAGGAGCGAGCGGCGTTCGGCGAGTTCCTTAAGCGGCATCGGCTTTTGCCTCCTCAGGGTAGAGCGCGGCCTTGAAGGGGGCGGCCCCCAGGCGGCGGTAGGTGTCGAGGAAGGTCTCGGACGCATCCTCACGAATATCGAGATAGGCGCGGACCAGCCGTTCGATGGCGTCCGTCACCTCGGTGTACGCAAAGCCCGGCCCGGCGCGTTCACCGATCACGGCGTCAGGCCCACCGTCACCGCCAAGGGTGATCTGGTAGTTTTCGACGCCGGCCCGGTCGAGGCCGAGAATGCCGATATGGCCCACGTGGTGATGCCCGCAGGCATTGATGCAGCCCGAGATCTTGATCTTCAGCGGGCCGACCTCGTGTTCGAGCTTAAGCTCTTCGAAACGTTCGGCAATTTCCTGCGCCACGGGAATCGAACGGGCGGTGGCCAGCGCGCAGTAATCCATGCCGGGGCAGGCGATGATGTCCGAGATCAGGCCGACGTTCGCGGTGGCGAGACCGGCCTTGGCCAGTGCCGCGTGCACGGCGCGCAGGTGGCGCTTGGGCATATGCGGCAGGATCACGTTCTGCTCGTGGCTGATACGCAGCTCGTCATGGGCGTATGTCTCGGCAATGTCTGCCAAGACGCGCATCTGGTCCGAGCTTGCATCGCCGGGCGTGGCTCCATGCGCCTTGGTCGAGACCGTGAGGATCACGTAATCCTCGTGCCGGTGCGGCGCGGTGTTGGTGTCCACGAAGCTGCGGAAGACCGGGTCATGCTCGTAATGGGTCAGGAAAGCGCCCTGGCCGTCCTCGAAGATGGGCGCGGCGAAATCGGCCCGGATCTGGTCGAGCAGCGCCATGTCCGCGCCGTTGAAGGCGGCCTTGCGGGCGGGGAACTCGGCGTCGACGTGGCGGCGGATCTCGTCGATGCCGTTTTCGTGCACGGTGATCTTGATCCGCGCCTTGTACTTGTTGTCGCGGCGACCCAGCAGGTTGTAGACGGCCACGACCGCCTCAAGGTAGGGCAGCAGGTCGGGCAAAGCCACGAAATCATTGAGGATTTTGCCGATCATCGGAGTGCGGCCAAGGCCGCCGCCGACCAGCACCATTGCGCCGATCTCGCCGTCCCGCTCCACCAGCCGCAGGCCGATGTCATGGGCGGCGGTCACCGCGCGATCCTGGTCGGAGCCGGTCACGGCGATCTTGAACTTGCGTCCGAGGAACTGGAATTCCGGGTGGTCGGTGGACCATTGGCGGATCAGCTCGGCCACCGGGCGGGGGTCCGTTACCTCTTCGGCGGCGGCTCCGGCGAAATGGTCGGCGGTGACGTTTCTGATCGTGTTTCCAGAGGTTTGGATGGCGTGCATGCCGACCTCGGCCAGCGCGTCGAGCATATCCGGAACGTCGCGCAACTGCGGCCAGTTGTACTGGATGTTCTGGCGCGTGGTGAAATGGCCGTAGCCCTTGTCCCAACGATCCGCGATCATCGCGAGTTGCCGCATCTGGCTACCATTGAGTGTGCCATAGGGGATGGCCACACGCAGCATGTAGGCGTGCAATTGCAGGTAGAGCCCGTTCATCAGGCGCAGCGGCTTGAACTCGTCCTCGGTCAGCGAGCCGTCGATGCGGCGCTCGACCTGGGCGCGGAACTGGGCATTGCGCTCGGCGAGGAAATCGCGGTCGAAATCTGTGTAGGCGTACATCGCTCGGGCCTCCTTGGGGCGCGAAATCAGGTGCAAGAACCTGTAGTGATCCTGTAGTTATTCCGTAACTACAGGCCCTCCTGCTTGCCGTGGTCGTAGTTGGACGGGCCGCGGGTGCGGAACGCCTCGCGGAAATGGATCGGCTCGGGGCCTTTCGGACCCTTGCGCGCGTCGGCGAGGTAGGCGCCGACGATCTCGTGGGCCTGGGCCTGCGCTTCCAGAAGCCGGATATCGGCGGTGGCCTGATCCTCGATCAGGTCGGCCTCGGCATGGTTGCGGGTCCAGTGGCCCTGCGGGTCGAGATAGACCACGTCGCCTTCCAGAAGGGCGTTGGCGGTCACGACCTTGGGTGTGAATTGACGGGGCATCAGGCGAATTCCTCCTGAAGGGCGGGAAGGTGGGCGGCGGCGGCCCGCGGGGCGAGGCCGAGCATCAGGATCACGGGGCCGGTCGGGTCCGCGGCCTCGATGTCGGCGGGCAGGGTGGACAGGCGGCTTTCGATGATCCGCGCATCGGCGCGAGAGGCATTCTCGACCGCCGTGACGGGCGTGTCTGGGGCGGCGCCATGCATCAGCATCCGGCCCTGGATAAACCGTGCGCCCTTCGCGCCCATGTAGATCGCGGCGACTTGTCCGGGCTTGGTCAGGTTGCGCCAATCGTGTTCGGCAAAGCCGTTCACGTCATGGCCGGTCAGGAAGCGCATCGCGGCGTTGCGGCCGCGTTTGGTGAGGCTCTGGCCAAGTTGTGCTGCGGCGGCATTGGCGGCGGTGATGCCCGGCACGATGGACCATTCGATGCCGTGGGCGTCGAGCACGTCGAGTTCCTCGTCGAGCCGTCCGTAAACGCCCGGATCGCCGGATTTCAGCCGCACGACCTGCGCGCCGGTTTGCGCATGTTCGACCATCAGCGCGCCGATGTCTTCCTGCCGGGTGGAGGGGCCGAAGCCCTTCTTGCCGACGTCCACCAGCACCGCCTCGCGGCGGGCGAGTTCGAGGATTTCCGGCGCGACAAGGCGGTCGTGGATCACCACGTCAGCCTCGTCCAGCAGCTTGCGGGCCTTGAGCGTCAGCAGTTCCGGGTCGCCGGGGCCTGCGCCGACAAGCGCGACATGGCCCTTGCGGGCATCTTTGCCGAGGTGGTCGGACAGGAGATTGTCCAGCGCATCGCGAACGCCGGTTTCGCCTTCTTTCGCAAGGGCTTCCGGCCCGGCCTTGAAGTAGTAATCCTGCCAGAAATCGCGGCGCTTGCGGCCCATCGGCAGCGCTTCGACGGCCGAGCGGAAGCCCTTGCCGATGCGGGCCAGCAGACCCAGCGACGGCGGCAGCGCGGCTTCCAGATCGGCCTTGATCTTGCGGGCCAGCACCGGGGCCGCGCCCTCGGTTCCGATGGCGACGGTGACCGGGTCACGGTCCACGATGGCGGGCGTGATGAAGGCGGAGCCGTCAAGATTGTCGACCATGTTGACGAGCGCGCCGTCCGCGCGGGCCAGGGCGGCGACGCGGGCATCCTCGGCGTCATCCTCGCTTGCGGCATAGGCCAGCGACGCGCAGAGCGCATCACCGGGCGCGAAGGCGCGTTTGACGAGGCGCAGCTTGCCTTCGGTGGCCCAATCGACGATTTCCGGGGCGGCGTTCTCGGCGAAAACGGTCACCTGCGCTTCGGTCTTGAGGATCAGGCGCAGCTTGGCCAGCGCGGCATCGCCGCCGCCTGCCAGCACGACCCGGCGGCCGCGGAGATCGAGGAAGATCGGAAAGTGGCGCATGTTGCGGAACCCGTGAAGCGTTTCTGACCCTCAACATAGAATTTTTTCCCGCCAAATGGCACATCCAGACGCTTGAAAGGGACAATTGTTCCGTATAGCCCAAAGGCAGGAACCCGTGTTCGGCAAAGCAAGGATCACCCGAATGACTGTCCAGATTGATGCGCTTGATCGGAAAATCCTCGTGGCCCTGCAGGAAGATGCCAGCCGGTCGCTCGATGAAATCGCCAAGGTTGTCGGCTCGTCCAAGACGCCGGTGTGGACCCGGATTCGGAAGATGCGGGATGCCGGGATCATCGGGCGGCACACGGTGCTGCTCGATGCCGAGGCGCTGGGGCTTGAGGCCTGTTTTTTCGTGCTGATCCGCACGTCCGAGCATGAGGCGGAGTGGCAGAACAAGTTCCTCGCCACCCTGCGCGAGCGCCCCGAAGTGATGGAGGCGCACCGCCTTGCGGGGGACATCGACTACATCCTGAAAGTGCGCGTCGCCAATGCCCGGGCCTATGACGTGTTCTACCAGGCGCTGATCGCCGAGGTGCGGATCTACAACGTCACGGCGCTTCTCAGCATGGAAGAGATCAAGTCGACGCCGCTTCTTCCACTGGCTTCAGTTCCGTTGTGATCGTCGATCCCGTTTCGAGCGAGCGGTGCACGGGGCATTTGTCGGCGATTTCCAGAAGGCGCTTGCGCTGATCCTCGTCCAGCGCGCCTTTCAGCGTGATCTGCCGCGTGAAATGATCCAGAGGCGCGTTGTCCACGGCCGCATCCTGCGCGTGGACCCGGTCGTGGGTCACGTCGACGGCGACGTGATCGAGCGGCCATTTCTTGCGCCGCGCATACATGCGGATCGTCATCGAGGTGCAGGCGCCGAGCCCGGCGGCAAGAAACTGGTAGGGCGTCAGCCCCTGGTCGGTGCCGCCATAGCTTTCCGGCTCATCCGCCGTGACGTGGTGCTTCGGTCCGGCCTGCACGTCCTGCTTGAAGCCGTCCGGGTCGGCCTCTTCCACGCGGGTCACGCCCTCGGGCGCGCCGATGGGCGGGGCTGGCGGGTGCAGGTCGAGGTAGCGGCCCGCCCAGGATGCGATCACGTCGGCGGCGTAGTCGGCATCGGCCTGGCGCGTGACGAGGTGGTCGGCATCGTCGAGCGTGACGAAACTTTTTGGGTGCTTGGCGCTCATGAAGATGCGGGTGGCGTTCTCGATCCCCACCACGTCGTCGCGCGGGGCGTGCATGACCAGCAGCGCCCGGTTCAGGGCGGCGATGTCGGGTGCGAGTTTGGAGGCTTTCACATCCTCCACGAAGCCCGCGCCGATGCGGATGGCGCGGCCGCCAAGGATGACCTCGCCCGCGCCCTCGGCCGCGATGTCATCCAGCGCGTCGTGGAAATTGTGGGTGACATGCTCGGGATCGAAGGGCGCGCCGATGGTGACGACGGCCTTGACCGAGGGCATCTGCCCCGCCGCGCGCAGGACCGCCGCGCCGCCGAGGGAATGGCCGATGAGCAGGGACGGCGCCATGTCGCGCGCCTCCAGCGCCTCGGCCGCGTGGACCAGGTCGGTGACGTTGGAGGTGAAGGACGTGTTCTCGAACTCGCCGCCGGAATGCCCCAACCCGGTGAAATCGAAGCGCAATACGGCGATGCCCTTGGCCGCGAGGCGGGCCGCGATCCGGCGGGCGGCGACGATATCCTTGCCGCAGGTGAAGCAATGGGCGAGCAGCGCGGTCGCGAGGTGCGGACCCTCGGGCAGGTCGAGCCGGGCTGCAAGCTCCGCTCCGGAATGGCCGGGAAAGGTGAAACGTTCGGTCGGCATGGCTGCGGGTCCCTCAGGTCTGTCCCTACCATGTGAGCGATGCGCCGCCGCCCGCAAGGCCAGTGACATTGTTCTCACGGGTCCGTGCACCTACGTGCGGGGGGCGTGACTGATCTGAGGCAGGTTCATTGCGGGTATTGAAGCTACTGGTTGGCCTTTGCGCCATGGCCGGCGCATTGGCGCTTGCGGGCAGTTATCTGGGCGCGCTGCATCCGGTGGGCGACTCGCTTGCCGTGTTCCGCATCTGGATTTCGGGATTGCTGATCCCGTTCGCCCTCGCCCTCGCCATGGCCGGGTCCAAACGCTGGGGACTGGTGCTGACCGCATTTGCCGCAGTCAGCCTGTATTCCTCCATGCCCAGGCCTTTGGTTGTGCGCCACGAAAGCGAGTTCACCCATCAGCAGCTCATTTACCAGAAAAACCTGCTGTTCTCGCTGCCGGACCCATCCCGTATCCTGGCCGATATCGCGCAAGTCAGCCCGCATTACATTACCCTGCAAGAGGTCAGCACTCGTAACCGGATCGCGGTCTACGACGCGTTGCCGGATGACTATGCCCGCCATTACTGCGCCTTCGGCTCCGTCGGTGGCGTTGCTGTTCTGGCCCGCTACGAGGTCATCGAGGGGAGCCGGTTCTGTATTGAAGGGCGCGGCTTGGTCGGCTTCCAGGTCGAAAGTCCTTCGGGCCCTCTCTGGGTCGTTTCGGTCCATTTGCACTGGCCATATCCCCACAGACAACGGGAACAAATCGACGAACTGCTGCCAGTGATCTCGGCGCTGGACGGGCCAGTTCTGATCGGAGGCGATTTCAACATGGTGCCATGGTCTTGGGCGCTGCGCGCGGTTGAGCGGGCGTCGGGTTCAACCGTCGCGGCCCCGCTTGCGGGCACGATCCAGCTGTTCGACGGTTTGGTCGCGCCGCCGATCGACCATGTTCTCCTGCCCACGGATGGTGGGGCCCTTGAAGTTCGTCCACGAAACGGGTCCGATCACCGCTCGGTCATCGGCATCTTCGAGGGCGCGCCCGTTCAGCCCTCACCCATCAGCGCCGCGTCGAACGGGTAGGTCGTGAGGTTCTCGTAGCCGTCCTCGGTGATCAGCACCTGGTCTTCCAGCTTGATGCAGAAATCGCCGTCGACTTCGCCCACCAGCGCCTCGACGCAGAGCATCATGCCCGGCTCCAGCACGTAATCGAACGCCCCCTCGGCGTAATGATCGGGGTAGGAGATATGGGGCCATTCATCGCAGAGGCCGACGCCGTGCATCCGGCAGGAATACTTGCGGTCGTCGTATTTCGGGTCGAGCTGGTGGCCCAGGAACGTCAGATCCCGCAGCGGCACGCCGGGCTTCAGAAGCTCCATGTTGGTCATGATGTGGTCATGGGCGTGCTGCATCGCCTCGATCATGTCGGGGCGCGGCTTGGCGGGACCGGTCCACCAGGTGCGGGAGATATCGACGCAGAGCCCGTAGCAGCCGATCAGGTCGGTGTCCAAGGCACTGATTTCATTGGCCTGAAGCGTGCGCGGCCCGCATTCCTGGAACCACGGGTTGGTGCGGGGGCCAGAGGCAAACAGCCGCGTCTCGATCCACTCGCCGCCGCGCTTGATGTTCTCGGCATGGAGCACCGCCCAGACCTCGTCCTCGGTCCGGCCCGGTTCGATGGCGTCCTCCATCGCCTTGAGGCTTTTCTCGCAGGCATCCACCGCGCAGCGCATGGCGAGGATCTCGTCCGGTCCCTTGATCTTGCGGGCATGCTCGGTGATGAATTCGCCGTCCTTCAGATCGAATCCACGCGCCTCCAGCGCTCGCGCGCCGCGCAGCATGATCTTGTCCACCGCGAGCCGCCGGTTCGACCCGGCATGGGCGGCCATGACGTCGGCCACCTCGGCGCTGAAGCCTTCGGCTGCCCGTTCGCCGTGGTCGCCGGTGGAGAAATAGAACATCGACGCGCCCGAGTGAACCTCCTGCACCAGCGGGTTGTGATCGGCGAGGAAGGGCGAGTTCTTGTAATCCCACAGCACCATGTGACCGTCGGCGCAGACAAGGCAGGCGCGGAACGGGTTGTGGGCGTTCCAAAGCTGCATGTTGGTCGAGTCGGTGGCGTAGCGGATGTTGAGCGGGTCGAACATCAGCACCCCGCCGAAGTCGCTGGCCTGAAGCTGGCCCACCAGCCGGTCGAGCCGGAAGCGGCGCAGGGCGTGCAGGTTCGGAAGCACCAGCCCGGCCTCGGCCCATTCGGCATAGGCCAGCGGCGTCGGTCCGATCTCGATCCGGTCATTGTCGTTGAGGGTTCCATCCGGCAGGGTCAGGCCGTGGGCGGGGTCGATCTTGCGGGTATGGCGGCGATAGGCTTGGTTCATGACACTCGTCCCTGATGGCGCAAGCTTGGGTCGGGTATGAGCGGCAATCGCGCCGTATTGCGTCATCGGAGCGTCGGAAATGACCAACGTGCTGCACGATAACCTGCCGACAGCCCCCTGGATGGCCGAGGCCACGCGCCGCCTACCGGGGCTGCAGCCGCTTGTCGGCGCGCCGTGGGGCGCACGGGACGAGGCCTTCGCGGGCCAGATGGCCCTGCGCGACCGGCTGGTGTCGGAGCGGCGCGACGCGGTGATCGACGCGCTGCCGGGCAGCGAGGCGGCTTTGGCCGAACTCCGGGACGCGGTGATCGCGGACCTGCGGCAGGACGCAGGATATACGTGGGCGGGGGACGCGTGCACCCGACCCGATGGGGTGAGCGTTCGGCTCGACCCGGACGATCCGTTGGGCACGCTGGCACGGCTAATCCAGCAGGACCTGTGTGTCCTCGAACAGCCGGAAGGGGCGGAGGAGCACGTGCTGACGGCGGCGGCGCTGTGTTTCCCGGCAAGCTGGACGCTGGCCGAGAAGATCGGGCGGCCGCTGACGGGAATTCACGCGCCGGTCCACGAATACGACGGCGGCATGGCCCGGCGGGTGCAGCGCGTCTTCGACCACTTGCGCGTGGGCCAGCCCGTCTGGCGGCAGAACGCGCTGATCTACGAGGACCCGGCCCTGTTCCAGCCGCGCCGCGTGGAGGCACCTCGGGTGCAGCGGGCGGATGGCGGTTACCTGCGATCTGAACGGCAGGTGCTGCTGCGCCTGCCCGAGACCGGCGCGATCGTGTTCTCGATCCACACCTACGTCGTGCTGATCGAAAGTTTGACGTCCGAGCAGAGGGCCGGGTTGGGCGGCGTTGCGCGCGTGACCTGAAGGAGCGCCTTGCGGCGCATAGTCTTCGCCTCGCCGTCGCGTGTGCCACGCTTTGGGCTCGAGAGGGGGGCGCTGCCCCCCGTCGCGTTCCGCGACTCCCCCCGGAGGTTTTTCTGGCAAGATGAAAGGGCGGGCGGTTTCCGCTCAGGCCTTGAAGTGCTTGGAGAGTTTCAGGCCCTGGCCCTGGTAGTTCGACGCGATGTCCTGCCCGTAGAGGGTTGCGGGCGGGGCGGCCATGGCCTCGTAGACCAGCCGGCCCACGGTCTGACCGTGTTCGAGGACGAAGGGGCTTTCGTGGCAGCGCACCTCCAGCACGCCGCGGGCGGGGACGCCGTGGCCGAAGCCGGGATCGAAGAAGCCCGCGTAATGCACCCGGAATTCGCCGACCATGGCGAGGTAGGGGGCCATCTCGGCGGCGCAATCGGGTGGGATGGTCACCGCCTCGCGGCTGACGAGGATGTAGAAGGCGCCGGGGTCGAGGATGATCTGGCCGTCGGAGCTGTGCAGTTCTTCCCAAAAATCGGCGACGTCGTGGGTGCCGATCTTCGTCAGGTCGATGACGCCGGTATGGGGCTTGGCGCGGTAGCCGACGAGGGTGCCCTCCGCGGGCGAGAGATCGACTGAGAAGCCGAGGCCGCCGTCGATCAGCGGTTCGCGGTCGACGAGCGGGGTGGCGGCGTGGCGGGCGGCGAGGTCCGCATCACTGAGCGTGGCGTGGCCCCGGCGGAAGCGGATCTGGTTCAGGCGCAGGCCCGGCTCGATCTTGACGGAAAACGAGCGGGGGCAGATCTCGGCATAGAGCGGACCGGTGTAACCGGCTGGAATCCGGTCGAATTCCACGCCGCCATCGGCGATCACCCGGGTCAGGCAATCGACGCGGCCGGTGGAGCTTTTGGCGTTGCAGACGGCATTGATGTCACCCGGAAGGGCCAGCCCCTCCATCAGCGGCACCACGTAGACGCAGCCTTTTTCCAGCACCGCGCCGTGCGAGAGGTCCATCTCGTGCATGGTGAAGTGCGGCAGGCGTTCGGCGACGCTGCGCCCCTGTCCGGCAAGGAACGAGGCACGCACCCGGTAGGCTTTCGCGCCGAGCCGCAGGTCGAGGCTTGCGGGCTGGATCTGGCCCTCGGGCAGGGGGGCGGCGGCGGTGATTTGGCCCGCCTCCAGCAGGGCGGCGATCGCGCTGTCGGGCAGGACACCGTTGCGGGCGGGGGGGGTGTGCTCGGTCATCGGGTGCAGCGGGCCTCCGTCAGCCCCGGAGGGGGCCATTCGTGAGGGCGGAGAAAAGCGGGAAACACCCGGCGGCGCAAGGCCCCGGGGCGGTTTTCGAACGGTAGTGCAATGAAATGGTCGGGCTAGCAGGACTCGAACCTGCGACCTTCCGTCCCCCAGACGGACGCGCTACCAGGCTGCGCCATAGCCCGACTTGCCGCCCTTCTACCCATTTCTGAGGGCGGTGCAAGGGCCGCTTTCCGGGAGAAGGGTCAACCGGCTCGCGGTGTCTCGGCCATCCGGTCGCGCAGCGCTTTCAGGGCGGGCAGGTGCGGCGCGAGTGCCGAGGGCGACCGGGCAAGGGCCGCGAGGTGGGCCAGGGCGGCGTCCGACGGCTCGGGCAGGGGCGCGGGGGCATGGCTCTCGGGTGCGGCGGCGGTGGGTGGGGCGATTTCGTCGGGCGCGGGGAGTTCATCGTCCGGCGCGATGTCGGGGTCTGGGGCCGGCGGATCGTCCGAAACCGGTTCCGGCTCCGGTTCCAACTCTGGTTCCGGTTCCAACTCCGGTTCCGACTCCGACGCCTCTTCGTCGCCCTCTTCGTCGTCCATCTCCTCGGGCGGCTCGTCATACTCCGCGTCGTCCAGCGCGGCCGCCTCCGCCGCCATGTCCTCATCCCATTCCTGGTCGGGGGTGATGTCGACCACGTCCGAATCTTCCAGGAGCGCGTCGATCGGGGGCGACAGGGCGGCGACGGCGGCGACGCCTTCGTCCGAGATCATCTTCTTCACGCCCCGGATCGTCATGCCGCGATCATGCAGAAGCACCTTGATCCCGCCCACGAGTTCCATGTCCGAGGGGCGGTAATAGCGCCGGCCCCCGGCGCGTTTGACCGGCTTGATCTGGCTGAACTTGGATTCCCAGAAGCGGAGCACGTGGGCGGCCACGCCGAGCCAGTCGGCAACCTCCCGAATGGTGCGGAACGCTTGCGCGGATTTGGCCATGTCTTATCACTCCTGCCCGGAGGTATCCTGTCTTGCCTGGGATGCGCTCACCCGTCTGCCGGGGCGATGCGCGGGGTCTTGCCGGTCACATGTTACTGACCGCGATTGCCTGCCGCCACGCGGTCTTTCATCAGGTGCGAGGGGCGGAACGTCATCACCCGGCGAGGGCTGATCGGAACCTCTTCGCCGGTCTTCGGGTTGCGGCCCACGCGTGCCGTCTTGGAGCGGACCGAGAAGGTGCCGAAAGACGAGATCTTGACCTGTTCGCCGTCGACCAGCGCGTCGGACATCATCTCGAGCACCCGCTCGACCAGTTGCGAGGATTCGTTGCGCGATAGCCCGACTTCGCGGAACACCGCTTCGCTCAGGTCCATGCGGGTCAAGGTCTTTGCGGCCATCGTTTCACGTCCCCCTTGTTTGTCTCAGGATGAAGGACGTGGTTTCTTTAGTCAATCCAGTGTGTTGCGGCGGGGCGTTTCACCGGCACCTGAACGCCGGTCCGCCTACCAGCGCAGCACCACGGCACCCCAGGCCAGGCCACCGCCGATGGCTTCGGTCACCAGAAGCTGGCCGGGCCGGATGCGCCCGTCGCCGACGCCGACCGACAGCGCCAGAGGGATCGAGGCGGCGGAGGTATTGCCGTGATCCTGCACCGTGACGATGACCTTATCCATCGGCAGGCCGAACTTCTTCACCGTGCCGGCGATAATGCGGATATTGGCCTGGTGCGGCACGACCCAATCCACGTCGGCCACGCCGACGCCCGCCTTTTCCAGCGCGCTTTCGGCGGTTTTCGCCAGCTTATCAACGGCATGGCGGAAGACTTCCTTGCCCTGCATCTTCAACACGCCGGTCGATTGCGTGGAGGACACGCCGCCGTCGACATAGAGCAGGTCGCGGTAGGTGCCGTCGGAATTCAGGTCGGTGGAGAGGATGCCGCGATCGTCGGAGGTGCCGGCGCCGTCCTGCGCTTCGAGGATCAGCGCGCCCGCGCCATCGCCGAAGAGGACGCAGGTCGTGCGGTCGCTCCAGTCCATGATCCGGCTGAAGGTTTCCGCCCCGATGACGGCCACGCGTTTCGCCTGTCCCGACACGATCAGCGCGTTCGCATTGGCGAGTGCGTAGACGAAACCGGCGCAGACGGCCTGCACGTCGAAGGCGAATCCCCCCCGCATGCCAAGCCCCGCCTGCACCATGGTGGCGACGGAGGGGAAGGTGAGGTCCGGCGTCGACGTGGCGACGATCAGCGCGTCGAGGTCCGCCGCCTCGATCCCGGCATGTGCCAGCGCCTTTTCGGTGGCGGCAATCGCCATCTGGCTGGTGGTTTCGCCCTCGGCCGCGAAATGGCGACGCTCGATGCCGGAGCGCGCGCGAATCCATTCGTCGGAGGTTTCGATCTCGTCCATCGCCTCGAACTCGGAATTCGGGACGATGCGTTCGGGCAGGTAGTGGCCGATGCCAACGGGAACCGCACGGATGGTCATGGCTGCGGGTCCTCCTGTTGGATGATACTGGCCACGGCAACCTCGGATTGCGCGATGCGCGCGGCCAGACGCTTGTGAAAGCCGGTCGACGACAGGCGCGCGGCCAGCTTGATCGCGGCGGCGACGCCCGTGGGGTCGGCCGAGCCGTGGGATTTCACCACCGTGCCGTTGAGGCCGAGGAACACGCCGCCGTTCACGCGACGCGGGTCGATGCGTTTCGACAGGCGGCGCAGCGAGGTGTAGGCGAGCAGGGCGGCAATGCGCGAGAAGGGGGTCTTCTTGAAGGCCTGTTCCAGCAATTCGCGGATCAGGCGGGCGGTGCCTTCGCCGGTCTTGAGCGCGACGTTGCCGGTGAAGCCATCGGTGACGATCACGTCCACGCGGTCCGACGGCAGGTCCGAGCCTTCGACGAATCCGACGAAGTCGAAATCCGCCGCATCGGCGGCCCGTGCGATCAGGTCAGAGGCGACCTTCAGTTCCGCGCGGCCCTTGTGCTCCTCGGTGCCGACGTTCAGCAGGCCGATGCGCGGGCGCGGCAGGTCGAGGCCATTGCGCGCGTAGCTCGCGCCCATCAGCGCATATTGCAGAAGATCCTCGGCATCGGCGCGGATATCGGCGCCGACGTCCAGCATCACGTTGAAGCCCTGCGCGCTGCGCGACGGCCAGAGGCAGGCGATGGCGGGGCGGTTGACGCCCTCGATCTTGCGCAGGCGGATCATCGAGATCGCCATGAGCGCCCCGGTGTTGCCGCAGGACACGGCGACCGAGGCTTCGCCCTGGCGCACGGCCTCGATGGCGGACCACATCGAGGTGTCCTTGCCATTGCGCATCACGTGGCTCGGCTTGGCATCCATCGTCACCACGCCGTCGGCATGGCGGATCTCGCATCTGTCGGAAAGACCGCGCTTGCGGGCGATCAGCGGCTCGAGCTCGTCCTTCGGCCCATGCACGATGAACCGAAGCTCGGCGTTCTTGTCCGCTGCCTTGGCAAGACCCTCGATGACAGCGGCAGGACCGAGGTCGCCGCCCATCGCATCAACGGACAGGACGGTGCCTTTCACCGTCTTGCCAGTCAACGCCGCACTGTCACTCATGAAACCGGCCCCGCCCTAAGGGACGTGGCGCTTATGCCGCGTCGTCGTCGAGGTCGATCTCGTCGGCCTGGGCAATGACTTCACGGTCATTGTAGGTGCCGCAGGACGGGCAGACGTGGTGGGGGCGCTTGAGTTCGCCGCAGGACGGGCACTCGTTCGGGTTCGCGCCGGTCAGCGCGTCATGTGCGCGGCGCATACCGCGCTTGGAGCGCGTCACTCGGTTCTGGGGGACAGCCATGTCACAACCTCGGTTTCATGGACGCGGCTTTCGCGCCCTGCTTCTTTCAAAATTCCGTCTCGCAACCGGTGCTTCTCCGAGGCCGCGAACACCCTGGTGCCGCAAGCCCGAAAAGGTCAAAAAACCGGGGGCGAATGAGGCCGGGAACATACTCCGATTCCCCGCCCATGCAAGCCCTTTTCCACAAGGTTTCCGTCGCGGGCGCCCGGGCGCTGTCAGCCCTTGTTTTCATCGTCTTCGCCGCCACCGGCCAGCTTGTCGCGCAGCGCGGCAAGGCCGGCCAGGGGCTTCGCGTCCTCGTCCGTCATCGGCGTGATACCGGGTGCCGCATGCAGCACCTGGCCCATCTCGACGCCCTCGGCGCGCGGGTAATCGGGCAGCGCCAGCGCCAGCGCCTCGGTCAGCACGGCCATCAGGTCGAGGCTGGCGGGCAGGGGCTCGACGGTGTCGTCCTCCGGCATCTCCATCTCTTCGCCGGTGGGCGCGGGCAGGTCGGCCACGTAGCGGCGCGTGACGGGCGTGTCGATGCGCGTCGTCACCGGCTCCAGCGTCACCACGCAATCCTGGATCGCCGTGGCCCCCAGCGTCGCGTCGAGCCGCCAGTCGGCCTTGCCCTCGGGCGTCACCTCGCCGGTCAGCCGCACCTTGCGCAAGCCGCGCAAATCCAGCGCCTCGATCAGGCGCGCGCGGGCCTCCGCGTCAGGTTCGACCTCGAACGCGGTGGGCGCGGAGCGTCCCAGACGCGCAAGTGACAGGGTGGTCTTCGACATCCATCTCTCTCCTCAAGCAGGCGCTCGCAGGCTCGTCGCTTGCCCCATGCCTGCCTCTGAGGTAAGCCGATATTGCGGTTTCGGGTCCGTCGCAAGCGGACCGCCGCCCAGATCGAGCCCCGATGGGGCCAGTACGCAGTTCAGGCAGGGCCATTCGAGATGATTGATTTTTCGGTTTCCAAGGTGCGCGGCTTTCTTCTGGTCTTGGGTCTGGCCGCCGGTCTGGCCGCCTGTTCCGCGACCTACACCAACCACGGCTACGTCCCGCCCCCCGAAATCCTGTCCGAGATCGGCATCGGCGCCACGCGCGAGCAGGTTGCCGAACTGGCGGGCTCACCCGGCACCGGCGGCGTGATGCGGGACGAGGCGTGGTTCTACACCCAGTACCGTGTGCGCAACTACACCTACAACGCGCCCGAAGTGATCCAGCGCGACATCATCGCGATATCCTTCAGCGACGCAGGCCGGGTGACGAATATCGAACGCTTCGGGCTGGAGGACGGCCAGATCGTGCAGCTCTCGCGCCGCGTGACCGAAAGCTCGGTGCGCGACGTGGGCTTCCTGCGCCAGATCCTTTCGAACTTCGGCCGCATCAATATCGGGGAAGCGTTGGGCGGCTGACGCGGCTGACGTGAAAGTCCGCTTGCACGTGCGCGGCGCGGCGCACATGCTCTGATCGTCGCACCGACGTTACCTGCCCGTGGCAGGGTCGGCGCGCACCGATGCGTTTGCGGAGCGGACGGATGCTGACCTTGCTCAAGGGGCGATATGCGGCGCGGCTGGCCGACAGCGACGCGGATGTGCAGGCGGTGCAGAGCTTGCGGGCGCTCGTTTTCCGCAACGCCCATGCGGATGATCGCGATCCTTTCGATGCCGAATGCGTGCACATGCTGGTCGAGGATCGACGCAGCGGAACCGTGGTCTGCTGTTTCCGCCTGCTCCACCTGCCGTCGGGGGCCGAGATCGGCCGCAGCTACTCGGCGCAATTCTACGAACTCAGCGCCCTGCGCGCCTTCGACGGCCCGATGGTCGAGATGGGGCGCTTCTGCATCCACCCGGACTGGAGCGATGCCGACATCCTGCGGGTCGCGTGGGGCGCCATGACGGCCTACGTGGATGCCGAGGGGGTGGAGATGCTGTTCGGTTGCTCCTCCTTCCAGGGGACGGAGGCGCGCGAGTACCTCGATGCCTTCGCGCTCCTGCGTGACCGCCACCTTGCGCCGAAACGCTGGCTGCCGCGGGTGAAGGCGCCAAGCGTCTTCCGCTTCGCGCGGCGGCTGACGGGCAAGCCGGACCTCAAGGCCGCGCAGGCCAAGATGCCGCCGCTCCTGCGCACCTACCTGCTGATGGGCGGCTGGGTCAGCGATCACGCGGTGATCGACCGCGACCTCGGCACGCTGCATGTTTTCACCGGGCTGGAGATCCGGTCGGTTCCGCCGGCCCGCGCGCGGCTGCTGCGCGCCGTGGCGGGGTAGGGCGGGTCCGCTCGGAGGCGGGGAAGGCCTTTGCAAAGGCCTTCGCCCGGCGCGCCCTGCAAGGCGCGC
>WVSM01000024.1 GCA_015689645.1 Rhodobacterales bacterium HKCCE4037 | reverse complement strand
GGCCTACCCGGCCCCGGCCGCTGACCCTGTTCCGCCCCGAGCCGGTGACCGCCCCCGACCTGCCGGACCCGCCCGCGCAGTTCCGCTGGCGCGGGCGCAGCTTTGCCACCCTCAGCGCCACCGGGCCCGAACGGCTTGCCCCGGAATGGTGGCTCGACGATCCCGACTGGCGCACCGGCGTGCGGGATTACTGGCGCGTGGTGACGGAGGATGGCGCGCGGCTGTGGCTTTACTACGCCCATGGTGGGCTCAGCTCGGCGGGGTGGTTCGCCCATGGGGATTTCGGCTGAGTCCATGCGATTGGCGACGCATTGGAAACAACCGCGCCTGATACGGCCCAATGTCTTCCAGATCATTGAAAAATAGGCAAAAACATGGCGATAAAATGGCTTCCCAAAGGCCGGAACTCAGGGAACAATAAACGTTAACACGGGCCGTGCCGCCAGCTGCCGTTGGTGATCGTCTGCACATCATCGCACCGCCCGTGACCTGAAAAAAAGTAAATCTGCGCCGACGCCGGCCACGTGCGACGCGCAAGGGGGAAGACATCATGCTTACTTTGTTGCCACTGCTGCTCGTCGGGCTTGGGCTCGCCTTTCTTCTGGGCGGGGACGATGATGAAGACACCGGCGGAGGTAGCGGCGTTTCCAACCCGGACCCGGACAATCCGGACGGCACACCGGGCGATGATGACCTGATCGTCGATGGCCGCGTCGAGGATGACATTCTCACCTTTGCCGGCAACGACACCGTCACGGTGGCCGGCGCGGATGATTACCGCATCCTTCTGGGTGACGGGAACGACAGCATCGACCTGGGCGCAGGCAACAGCACGGTGCTGGCCGGACGCGGCGACGATGTGGTCAACGGTGGTGACGGGCCGGCCGAGGTTCTCCTTGGCGAAGGCGACGACACCGTGAATTCCGGCGCAGGGACGATGTTCGCCCGGGGCGGGGCCGGTAAGGATGACATGAACGGCGGTGACGCCGATGACACGCTCGTCGGCGACGCCGGGGATGACACGATCGACGGCAATGGCGGCGATGATTTCGTGGCCGGTGGCTTCGGCAACGACAACGTGCGCGGTGGTGACGGCGACGATACCGTCCTGGGTGACCTCGGCGACGACGACCTGAACGGCGGCGCGGGCAATGACGTGATCTTCGACAACAATGGAGACAGCACGCTGCGCGGCTTTGCGGGTTCCGATACGCTGGATGCCTCCGGATCGGGTGACGGCGACGGCGGCCAGACGCTCTACGGTGGCTTCGGCTCGGACCGGGTGATCGGTGACCTGGGGGATGTGCTTTTCGGCGGATCCGGGAACGACGAATTCGTTATCCAGACCGGCTCAGGCGACAGCGCCCTGATGCCGGTCGCGGTGCAGGATTACGACCCGGAGGATGACCGCCTGACGCTCGCCGTCGATCTGCAGGATTTCGGCGATCCGCGTGACGACGATTTCGAGATCGAGGTCACCACCACCGACACGCCCGATGGCCTTGCCGTCGCCGTGAATGGCGAGGTCTTCGCGGTGCTCGCCGGGATCACGGAAAGCGACGCGCTCAAGATCGACGTTGTTTCCAGCGATCTGAGCGGCCCGCCGATCCTCAGCGAATTCAATACGCTTGACGATACGGACAACACGTTTGACGGCTCGGCTCAGAACGATACGGTCAACGGTCTTGGCGGCAATGACGCGCTGAATGGCAATGAAGGCCGGGACGTTCTGAACGGTGGGGAAGGCAATGACACGCTTGATGGCGGGGAAGGCCAGGACGATCTGAACGGCGATGCGGGGGATGATCTGCTGCTCGATTCCGACGGGCCGAACCTTGGCGCCACGAAGGCCGTGGGTGACGTTCTGAATGGCGGCGAAGGCAATGACACCCTGATCGTCGGCGATGGCAACGACAAGCTGATCGGTGGCGACGGGGTGGATGAGTTCTCCATCAACCGCACATTCGTCGATGATCCCTCGCTTGAACCGTTCGGCGTTCTGGCGACCGAAGTGGCCGATCTGGATGTCGCCAATGAAGAGGTGGACATCGGGGTCTCGGATGAGAATCTCGCCTCATCGCTCACCTATACGCTTCGGGACGGGGCTGACGGGGTCGAGGTCGTGATCGACGGAGAGGTTTACGTGAAGCTGCTTGGCGTCACCACGGCCCAGAACCCGGTCGTAAACGTCTTCTTCGCCATTCCGTAAGATGGACGTGGACCGCAATTTCAAGGTCCGCGGCTTAGGCGAAATCGCCATCCGCTGCGACGATGTCGGGCGGATGGCCTCATTCTACGAAGGGGTCATCGGGCTGGAGCGGATGGAAGGCTCGACCGCCGAGGGCATCACGTTCTTCCGCATCGCCAAGGGCTTCGGCGGCCACACGCAGATTCTTGCGCTGTTCGACAAGTCCTACGCCCCGCGCGAAGATCTGAACCATCCCGGACCCGTGGCCCCCGAAACCGGGGCACGCTCCTCGTTGCATCATATCGCGCTGAGCCTGCCTTACGATGAGCAGGAGTCCGTCATGGAATGGTACGACGCCCAAGGCATCCCCTATCGGGTCGAGCACTTCGGCTGGGTCGGCTGGCGGGGAATTTTTACCGAAGACCCCGAGGGGAATACCGTCGAACTGGTGGCCTTCCATTCCGACTTGCGGGACTCCTGAATACAGGTTTCCAATTCCGAATTGGCCGAAACAATCTGTTTCTCTCTATTCGGGTTTTTCTTTATTTTCTGACATTTACTTACCGATGCCCACCCCGGAGGATTGTGGCATTTGTTTGGCGCCGGGGAACCAAGGTCATGGCTGCACTTCTCATTCCGCTTCTGCTCCTGGGCCTCGGCTTTGCCTTTATCGGGGGCGACGACGATGACGACAGCTCCGGTGATGGCGGTCCCGAGGTCGGCGGCGAAGAGCCACTGACCCAGGTCGAGGGAACCGAGAACGGCGACCTTCTGGATGCAATCGAACCGTCGAACATCGTCAGTGGAGGGGGCGACGATACCGTGTTCGGCTCGACCGGGGATGACGTGGTCGAGGCCGGTGAAGGCGATGACTACGTCGATGGCGGTGAAGGGGACGACCGGATCGAGGGCAACCAGAACGCCGATACGCTTGTCGGCAATTTCGGGGATGACACGATCAACGGCGGCTTCGGGGCCGACGAAATCTATGGCAGCGAAGGCAACGACGATCTTCGCGGCAGCCGTGGCGAAGACTTCCTCGATGGGTTCGACGGCGATGACCTGCTCTCCGGCAACCAGGAGAACGACACCCTGCTCGGCGGGCAGGGAAATGATACGCTCCTCGGTGGCACGGGCGACGATCTTCTCATCGCGAACGAGGGGGACGACCAGCTGTCGGGCGATGCGGGGGACGACGTCCTTTTCGCGCTGTCCGGCGGCAACAACACCCTCAGCGGCGGGGCCGGGAACGACCTTCTCGACGCGGTCGCGGAGCCCCTCTACTCCGATCCCGGCGTGGCCAGCACACTGGATGGCGGGGATGGCGACGATTACATCCGGGGTGATGACGGCGACCAGCTGACCGGCGGTGACGGCATTGATTTCTTCGAGGTTTACACGAACGGCACAGGTGATCCGGTCAAGATCACCGATTTTGACCGGACCTCGGAAGCGGTGGACATCTACGTGGACATTCCGGCCGAGTTGATTGCCATGGGCAACACCACGATCACCGTCGATGAACGCGTCGACGGGACCGGCTTGGACCTGATCCTCAACCTGCCAGACGGGTCGCAGACCCTGATCGTAGAACTTGATGGCGTCGATCCCGGCCAGATCGCCGGTGTGCTGACGGTGCGGCCGATCTGACGCGACCTAGACGGCCGCCTTGCGCATCTCGTCGAGGTAGATCTCGCGGAGACGGGCGGTCACGTCGCCCGGCTGGCCATTGCCCACCGCCTCGCCGTCGATCTCGACGACCGGCATCACGAAGGTCGAGGCCGAGGTGATGAACGCCTCGTCCGCTGCCTTGGCCTCCTCCATGGTGAAGGGGCGTTCCTCCACCTTCATCTGCGCCTCGCGGGCGAAGCGCAGCACGGCGGCGCGGGTGATCCCGTGCAGGATCTCGTGGCCGAGGTGGCGGGTGATAATCGTGTTGCCCTTCACGATGTAGGCGTTGTTGGAGGTGCCTTCGGTGACGAAGCCGTCCTCCACCATCCAGGCGTCATGGGCGCCCGCGGCCTTGGCCGCCATCTTGCCCATCGACGGGTAAAGCAGCTGCACCGTCTTGATGTCGCGGCGGCCCCAGCGCTGATCCTCGATCGAAATGATCTTCATGCCGGTCTTTGCCATCGGGTTGTCGGCGAGGCCGGTTTTCGCCTGCGTGAAGAGCACGATGGTCGGTTCCACATCGTCCGCCGGATAGGCGAAGTCCCGGTCCGCCGCGCCGCGGGTGACCTGCAGGTAGATCAGCCCCTCGGTGATGTCGTTGCGCGCCACCAGCTGCCGGTGGATCTCCAGCAGTTCGTCCTGCGTGGTGGGGTTCTTCATCTCCAGCTCGTCGAGCGAGCGCTGCAAGCGCTTCGCATGACCCGCGAAGTCGATCAGCTTGCCGTCCAGCACGCTGGTCACCTCGTAGACGCCGTCGGCGAACAGGAAGCCACGGTCGAAGACCGAGACCGTCGCCTGCTCTTCCGGCAGGTATTCTCCGTTGACGTAGACAATGCGGGACATGGGCGGCCTCCTGAGCGGTGATTGCTGATCGTCTAGAGCGCAATCCGAAAAGTGGGAACCGGTTTTCGGGCCCGATTGCGCGAAAAAAGCGTCAGAGCGCATCCAATATCTGTTCAATCGCCCATTCGACGCGGGTGGCGGAATAGCTGTGCCCGCCCTCGAACCCGCAGAGCGCCAGCGCGCCCTCGGTCTCGCCCATGCTGACCATGCAGGCCTCGCCATGGGGGAAGTCGGCCAGCTCGGGTGTCGGCAGGCCGCCATGGGCGGCATACATGCGGAACGCCTCCAGCACGCTGCCCTGCCGCGCCTCGCCGATGGCGCGGCCCTCCAGCGGGACGACCTCGTCCTGCAAACCGTGAATGTGGATCAGCATCGCGGGCGGCGTCGGGCAGGTCTCCGGCACCGGGTCCCAGAAGGTGCCCGCATACGGAACGAAGCCCGCGAAGGTTTCGCCCATGCCGCAGGCCAGCGTCCATGTCATCATCCCGCCCGCCGAGAAACCGGTGGAGATCAGCCGCTCCCGGTCCAGATCGACGCGGGTCGCCACATCCTCGATCACCGCGCGGACGTAGTCGTATTCGCGCGCCTCTTCCTGCCCGGGTTCTCGCGGGCGATGGGCAAGGTTCCAGTCGTCGGCATCGGCATTCAGCGCCACGAAGACCATCCCGAGCCGATCCGCCATCTCGCGCAGGGACTGGTTGCGCATCGCGCCCCCGGCCGAGCCACGGTAGCCGTGCGCGTGGAAGAAGGCTCCGATCGGGCCGTCGGTGCCCTCGGGGACGTAAAAGCGATAGGTCCGGTCGCCGAGCACGGTGCAATCCGTGTCCGGTCCGCAGGCAAGCGCCGGGGCGGCAATCAGGCTGGCAAGCAAGGCGAGGGTCAGGCGCATTTCGGTCTCCGTGGCAGTGCGTTCCGGAAGGCTTCCGCATATTGCATCTCAATGCACATCACTGTGCCGTGAGGGGCTCTTGGCCTGCTGCGGGACGCTCCGCGGGGAGTTTTTTCAGCAAGATGAAAGGGCAGGGCGCGCATCAGCCCCACAGCGCCGCCTCCGGTGGGTAGACCGTGGAGCCGTCGAAGCGCAGCGGCGGCTCGCGATCCTCGGCAAGCAGGAGCGGGCCGTCGAGGTCAACGATTTCCGCCCCCTGCGCGACCAGCATCGCGGGCGCCATGGCGAGCGACGAGCCGACCATGCAGCCGACCATCACCGTGTAACCCTCCGCGCGCGCCGCGTCGCGAAGCGCCAGCGCCTCGGTCAGCCCGCCGGTCTTGTCGAGCTTGATGTTCACCATGTCGTACTTGCCCTTGAGGCCGGGCAGCGACGCGCGGTCATGGCAGGATTCATCGGCGCAGACGGGCAGGGGGCGTTCGATTTCCGCCAGCATGTCGTCCTCGCCAGCGGGCATCGGCTGTTCGACCATCTGTACGCCGAGACGCACGAGGTGCGGGGCGAGATCGGAATAGATCTCGGCCGTCCAGCCTTCGTTCGCATCGACGATGATGGCCGCGTTGGGCGCGCCGCGCCGCACGGCCTCCAGCCGGGCCATGTCGTCGGGGGTGCCGAGCTTGATCTTCAGAAGCGGGCGGTGCGCGTGTTTCGCGGCCGACGCTTCCATCTTCTCAGGCGTATCGAGCGACAGCGTGAAGGCCGATGTCACCGGCCGCGGAGCGGGTTCGCCGCACAAGTCCCAGACGCGCTTGCCGTCCCGTTTCGCGGCGTGGTCCCAGAACGCGCAATCCAATGCGTTTCGGGCGGCGCCTGCCGGTAGCTCTGCGGCCAAGTCACACCAGCGGCCCGAACTGCCTTCGATCTGCGCGGTCACACTGTCCAGCGTTTCACCATAGCGCGCATAGGGCACACATTCGCCCCGGCCCGACAGACCATCGTGCTCGAATTCCACACTCAGAACCTGCGCCTCGGTCCGCGACCCGCGCGAGATCGTGAAGACCTCGGCGAGCTTGAAGCTATCTCGGTTAACGCGGATCACATCGCCTCCAGCGCGTCGCACAACTTGCCAGCGCCTTGGCGGAACGGGTCGCAGGTCGGCAGTCCCATGCGCTTTTCCACGCCTTCGAGGTAGGACAGTGCCTCGTCCTCGCCCATCGCCGCCGTGTTGACGGAAATGCCAACGACCTCCGCCTTTGGGTTGGCGATCCGGGCCAGCGGCAACGCGGTGTCACGCAGGGCCTCAAGGCTCGGCAATTCGTAACCCGGCAGGCCGCGCATGTGCTTGCGGGTCGGCTCGTGGCTCAGGATCAGGGCATCGGGCTGGCCGCCATGGATCAGCGCGAGCGTCACGCCGGAATAGGAGACGTGGAACAGGCTGCCCTGCCCTTCGATCATGTCCCAGTGGTCGTCATCGTTGTCCGGCGTCAGCCATTCGACCGCGCCGGCCATGAAATCGGCGATCACGGCGTCGAGCGGCACGCCCTCGCCGGTCACGAGGATGCCGGTCTGCCCGGTGGCGCGGAAGCTCGACTTCAGCCCGCGCGCCTTCATTTCCTTGTCCATGGCCAGTGACGTGTACATCTTGCCGACCGAACAATCGGTGCCCACGGCAAGGCAGCGCTTGCCGGTCCGCTTCTCACCGTTGGCGATCGGGTAGGGGACAGAAGGGATGCGCACATCGTGCAGCGTCCGCCCGTACTCCTTGGCGACGGCCACCAGGTCGGGCTCGTTCCGCAGCAGGTTGTGCAGGCCGGACGCGATGTCGAACCCCTCGGACAATGCCTCGATCAGCACGCGCTTCCATGCGCTGGAGATCACGCCGCCCCGGTTGGCCACGCCCACCACCAGCGTCTTCGCACCCGCAGCCTTTGCCTCGGCAAGGTCCATGTCCGCGACCTTCACGTCGGCGCCGCAGCCCTCCATCCGGTACTGGCCGACGACGTTGTCGGGACGCCAGTCGCGGATGCCCTGCGCCACCTTCGCGGCAAGCTGATCGGGCGCATCGCCCAGGAACAGGAGGTAGGGTGTTTCGATCATGGCTGTTCATCCCCGGTGCCGAATGTCGTTTGGACGCAGAATACGTGCAACCGGGCGCACGTTCTTGGGAAAGGCTGAACTTGGCAACCGCGTTGGCTGGAAATTCTTGCGCGACACCGCGTTCGTGCACGGGAAACGTGCGTGGCGCTTATGCTTTGGACAACAATCCAACCGGGCGGTCGACCGCCAGCTCGAAATCCACGGGCGGGGTCGGCACCGCAGCCGTGTTGCGCTTGAAGTCGTACCGCATCAGGTCGCCATCCTCCGACGCAGCCACGATCAGAGCCTGGTACAGGTGGCGCGGCCCTTCGTAGATATCGACCAGACCCCGCAGACGCGGCGCCTCGTCGATGGCGACGGCAAACCCGTTCTCGGACATTTCGAGAATGGCGAAGGCCTCGTCGCCGATATGGACCGACCGGGTGGATTTTTTGCGCTTGGCGGCGCGGTGCGCGGCGGCCAATTGATGCCTCAACTCGTCGGGCAGGTACTCCGTCATAGCGTCCTCGAACTCGTAAGTGGGCCGTCTCATTGGATTACTTGCCTTTGGTTGATGTCAGGTCAATGACGGAACGCCGTCAGATTGACGACGGTTCCCACAGATCGCGGCTTTTTTCGGCGTTGAGCCAGCAGGGGTTGAGGATAAGTCTGATGCCGCATTGCGGAGATATTATATAAGAAATTGAACGAACTTATCTTCGCCCGGGCAAGCCCTTCGAAGCAATGGAGGATTCTCGTAGCCGAGAGAATCGGCTGTCGCGTTCGGTCTCCGCCCGAGACGTTGCTGTGCGCTGATGCGGAACCGGCCCTGCGCTGGTCGGCGTTGATGGATCGGGGCGTGCGGGCTAGCTCCACTCCCAAGCATACGGAAGGAGCAAGACATGGGCCTGTTGATCGACGGCGAATGGCACGACAAATGGTATGACACCAAGGACTCCGGCGGCAAGTTCGAACGGACGGAGGCGCAATTCCGCAACTGGGTGACCGCCGATGGCTCGGCCGGGCCAAGCGGTGAGAGGGGCTTCAAGGCCGAAAGCGGCCGGTACCACCTCTATGTCAGCTACGCCTGCCCGTGGGCCAACCGCGCTTTGATCTTTCGCACGCTGAAAGGGCTCGAAGATCACATCGGCGTCTCCGCCGTGCATCCTGACATGCTCGGGGACGGCTGGACCTTCGACGCCGATTTCCCCGGCGCGACCGGTGACAAGCTCTACGGTCTGCCCTACGCCCGCGACCTCTACACCAAGGCGCAGCCGGGCGTGACCACCCGCGTGACCGTGCCGATCCTTTGGGACAAACAGCGCGAGACCATCGTCTCCAACGAATCCGCCGAGATCATCCGCATGTTCAACTCGGCCTTCAATGACATCACCGGAAACACCGACGATTACTACCCCGAGGCCCTGCGCGACCGCATCGACGAGATCAACGCACGTGTCTACGACGAGGTGAATAACGGCGTCTACAAATCCGGCTTCGCCACAACGCAGGAGGCTTACGACGACGCTGTCCACGCGCTGTTCGACGCGCTCGACTGGCTGGAAGGTATCCTTGCCGAGAACCGTTACCTCGCAGGCGACCGCCTGACCGAGGCCGATTGGCGCCTGTTCACCACGCTGGTGCGCTTCGATCTGGTCTACCACACCCACTTCAAGTGCAACCGCGCGCGGATCGTCGATTATCCGAACCTCTGGGCCTACACCCGCGAGCTCTACCAGATGCCCGGTATCGCGGACGAGGTGAACTTCGCCCACATCGTGCGCCACTACCATTACAGCCACGAGACGATTAACCCGCACCGCATCATCCCGATCAATCCGGTGATCGACTGGGACGAGCCGCATAAGCGCGAGGCCTTGCGGGCCGCCTGATTTCAGGCTTCAACCGGGGCCATGAAAACAACGGCCCACAAACGTGACCACGGTGGCGGCATAGATGCCGCCATCGCCCGCTTCGGCGGCACCCGCGGCGACTGGATCGACCTCTCGACGGGCATCAACCCGGTGCCCTACCCGTTGGGAGAGATCCCCGCCGAGGCATGGACAGCCCTTCCGGACCAGGCCGCGATGGAGCGCCTTCTGAACGCCGCCCGTACCTTCTGGAACGTCCCTGACACAGCCCACGTAATCGCTTCCCCCGGCGCCTCTGCCATGATCGCCACCATGCCCGGCCTCGCCGCCGGGGACGAGGTCTATATTCCCACCCCCACCTACAACGAACACGCCGCCGCCTTTTCCGCGCGGGGGTTTCATGTGTGGGATGATCCCGCCGTGCCGACGCATGTCTACGTGCATCCCAACAACCCCGACGGTCGGCTCTGGCCCGCCAGCGCGATGGGGGACCGTGGCCTGACGGTGATCGACGAAAGCTTCTGCGACGTGAGGCCCGAGGCATCCCATGTCGCCCTCACCGCTAAGCCGCGCATCGTCGTTCTGAAAAGCTTCGGCAAGTTCTGGGGCCTCGCCGGTCTCCGCCTCGGGTTTGCCATCGGACACCCGGACACGCTGGCACCACTGCCCGACCGCCTCGGCCCCTGGCCCGTCTCCGGTCCGGCGCTGGAGATCGGCGCCCGCGCCCTCTCGGATACCGACTGGGCCGCCATCACCCGCGCCCGCCTCACCCAGGACGCCGCCCGCCTCGACACGCTCGTCACCGCCACCGGCGCGCGCCTTGTAGGTGGCACAACCCTCTTCCGCACCTACTCCGTCCCCGGCGGGTCGCAGGCGCTTCATGAGAAACTCGCCCAAGCCCATATCCTCACCCGCGTCTTCCCCTATGCCGACGACTGGATCCGCTTCGGCCTGCCCGGCACGGACGCCAAGTGGTCGCGGCTCGAGGCCGCCCTGTGACCGCCCCGATCCTGACCTTCGCGCTCCTCCTCGACGCCGCGATGGGCGAGCCGAAATGGCTCTGGTCGCGCCTTCCACATCCGGCGGTCCTCATGGGCCGCCTCGTCGACGCCTTCGACCAAAGCCTGAACCGGAGAGAGGCGCGCCGCCTCGCGGGCATCGTGACCGTTGCCGCACTGTCCGCCCTCGCCATCACCCTCGGCCTCCTCATCCAGGCCCTTCCCCTCGGCTGGCTCTGGTCCAGCCTTCTCGCCGCCATCCTGCTCGCCCAACGCAGCCTTGCCCAACACGTCACCGCTGTTGCCGACGCCCTCCGCATCTCGCTGCCCGAGGGCCGTAAGGCCGTCTCCATGATAGTGGGCCGGGACCCTGACCAACTGGACGAACATGCCGTCGCCCGTGCGGCCATCGAAAGCGCCGCCGAGAACCTCAGCGACGGCGTCGTCGCCCCCGCCTTCTGGTTCCTGATCGCAGGCCTGCCCGGCATTCTCTTATACAAGATCATCAACACCGCGGATTCGATGATCGGCCACCGGACCGAGCGATACGCGCAATTCGGATGGGCCGCCGCCCGCCTCGACGACGTGCTGAACTACGTGCCCGCGCGCCTCACCGCCCTGCTGATCGCCCTCACCACGAGGCCCGCCGCCCTGAAAACCGCCGCGCAGGACGGCCCGAAACACCGCTCCGTCAACGCCGGCTGGCCCGAGGCCGCGATGGCCGCCGCCCTCGGCCTCTCCCTCTCAGGCCCGCGCAGCTATGGCGGGCAGCTCACGCAAGACCCGCCGATGAACCCCACCGGCACACGCGAGGCCACCCCCGGCGACATCACCGCCGCCACGCACATCCTCTGGCGCGTCTGGGCGGCACTGCTTGCGATTGTGATCCTGATCGCCCTCTTCTGAGCCCGCGCCTTTACCTTCCCGGCCATTTCCTGTCAGGTCGCCCCAACGCACGCGCAGGAAGGCAAACCCTTGGCATCCCCCGAATTCTTCTGGATCGCGGCCGTGGTCGCGGCCTTCCTCGTAGGGGCGAGCAAGGGGGGGCTCCCCATGGTCGCGATGCTCAGCGTGCCGATCATGTCGCTGGTCATGTCCCCGATGCTCGGCGCGGCGCTGCTCCTGCCGGTCTACCTCGTCAGTGATGCCTACGGGATCTTCATCTACCGCCGCAGCTTCTCGCGCCGGAACCTCCTGATCCTCGTGCCCGCCGCCGCCATCGGCATCTTCATCGGCTACATCGTTGCCGATTCCATCGACGATGACGCCGTGCGCATCCTGATCGGCGTGGTCGGCCTGTCCTTCCTCGCCTTGCGCCTGCGGTCCTACCTCACCGGTATCGACACGAAAAAAGAGGCCGACGTGCCCCGCGGCATCTTCTGGGGCGCGCTTGCAGGCTTCACCAGCTTCGTCAGCCACGCAGGCGGCCCGGCCTTCCAGGTCTACACCCTGCCGCAGAAGATGCCGAAAATGATGTTCGCAGGCACCGCGACGATCCTTTTCGCGATCATCAACGCCGTGAAGGTCCCGCCCTACATCGCCCTTGGCCTGATGGATTGGGGCGACGCCGATGTCATGCTGATCCTCGCCCCCGTCGCCGTCTTCGGCGCATGGGTCGGCTACAGGATCACCCAGATCCTCCCCGAAAAGCTGTTCTTCCGCCTCGTGGAAATCGCGCTGTTCCTGATCTCGGTGAACCTGATCCGCGTGGGGTTGATGGGGTGATCCTGCCTTGCGCAGGCGCGCGCCCCGGCCCTATCGTCGCGAGAAGACCGAAAGGATCGCCCATGAGTGCGCTGCGGATCCGCGTCATCAACGGCCTGAACCTGACCATGCTCCGCTCCGCCGCAGCAACGTTCCTGACCCTGATTTCCGCCGTGATGACGCCCGCTGCGGCGGATCCGATTGATGGTTACGACGACCCGCAGCTTCAGGCGGCGCTTGCCGAGTGGCTGAACGCCGACAATCCCATCGACACCTATGAAGAGATCGGGCGACTCGCCCGCGACGGCAATCTTGCCGCCCGGTTCTTCGCCAATCAGGTCTATTACGATCCCGGCTGGTTTCATCCCGATCGCGAGTTGAGCCGGGACGAGCGCGCGGCGCTGTTTCCCCGTTTGCCCGATGACACCCGGCCGCGATCATTCCAGCCCTATCAGATAGATGACGACGCCGCTCCGGGAATGGCCGCGCGCCGTGCAATCGGGCCGACAGTCGACCGCGACGAATGGATTGAGTTGGCCGAGGTCATGCTCGCAGCGGGACTGCGGGAAAGCGTATTGGTGCAGACGGCAGTCGTTCCAAGCAACGGACCACATCTCAACATCGAAGCAATGCAGTTTTCCGCAGAAATTATTTCGCCTGCCGACCAGAGAAGCTTCGATATTTGGGCGTTTCTATTGTTCGAAGAGAAGCGCGCGGAACATCTTCCCGATGAAACCCGTAGCGCGCGCTGGTTCACCTCACCGACCGATCTGCTGTCCCAAACCGGCTATCATGAAGCGCTGGAGGGTGGCGTTTGGTCCGCTGTCCGGGCCGCGGCTTCTATCATGATGTTAGACCCGGACCCCGCTGCATCGACCGAGCCCGAAGTCGCTGCCATGACACGGCTTTTGCAAGCGCGTTGGGACGGCGAAGCAGGCGCACAGGCTGACCTGGACCGGATCGGCGCTCTGGTATTGTCCAACCGAGAGCAATCGCCCTACCTGCGGCCTATTCTGCGCATCTGCGAAAGCGCTTGCGCCGATGTCCTGCGCGCCTGCGCCGCAAATGGCGCTATCAACGACTTCGACGCGCGGTTCGGCGCCCGCACCCTTGAACCACTTGTCGACGCGGAAACCTATTTCATGTCGCGGCGGGCCGAGGATGAGGTTCTGGCAACCATCGCCGCCCGCACGAGGTCAGCAACCGTACCCTTGCTCACCCTTCCTCAATGTCTGGCAGATGCGCTGCCGTAAGGAACCAGCCGGAACATTTGCCACCCGACTTTCCGCCACTCGATGGGCCGCGCCACCCAAACCCTTGCCTCACACCCCGCGCGCTGTATCTTCCCCCGAAACGTTTACCAACAGGGTCTTTTCACATGCGTCGTTTCCTCGCCCCGCTTCTTCTCTCCCTCACGCTCGGCACCTCGGCCACGGCCCAACAATGCGGCGGCGATTTCGGGCAATTCGTGCAAGGTCTGCGCGCCGAAGCGGCTGAGCGCGGCTTCAGCCAGGACACGATCGACGGCTTCTTCCGTCACGCCAATTTCTACCAGCGCGCCCTCGATGCGGACCGCCGGCAGGGCATCTTCACCGTCCCCTTCACCGATTTCGCCCGCCGCCTGATCTCGCAGAACCGCATGGACGCGGGCCGCCGCAACGCGCAGCAGCAGCAGGCCACCTTCGACGCAATCCAGCAGCGCTTCGGCGTCTCGCGCGGCATCCTGCTCGCCTTCTGGGCGTTCGAGACCGACTACGGCGCCTTCCAGGGCGACTACAACACGCTCGATTCCATCGTCACCCTCGCCCACGACTGCCGCCGCCCCGAACTCTTCCGGCCCGAAGTCTTCGGCGCGCTGGAACTCTACGAACACGGCGATTTCGACCCCGCCAACACGCAAGGCGCATGGGCGGGCGAGATCGGCATGGTCCAGATGCTGCCCGAGGATATCGTCAACTACGGGATCGACGGCGACGGCGACGGCCACGTCTACCTGCAGACCTCCGCCCCCGACGCGCTGATGTCCGGGGCCAACGTCCTGTCCTCCCTCGGCTGGCGCCCCAACGAGCCGTGGCTCGTCGAAGTCACCCTTCCGGACGACCTCGACTGGTACCAGACCGGCGTCCACACCACCCGCTCCGTGGCCGAGTGGGAGGCTGACGGCGTCCGCGCCCGTGCCGGCGGCAGCCTGCCGATGCCCAATTCCCAGGCCTCCATCGTGATCCCGCAGGGCCGCAACGGACCCGCCTTCATCGCCTACCCGAACTTCAACGTCCTGTTCGAGTGGAACCAGTCCTTCACCTACGTCCTCACCGCCGCCTATTTCGCCACCCGCCTCGAAGGCGCGCCCGTCTTCGATGCCGGCAACCCCGATCCGGGCCTGAACGGCGACCAGATGCGCCGCCTCCAGCAGGCCCTCGCCAACCGCGGCTACGACGTGGGCGAGATCGACGGCATCCTCGGCGCCGGCACCCGCGCTGCCGTGCGCGAGGAACAGCGCCGCCTCGGCCTGCCCGCCGACGCATGGCCCACCACCGCGCTCCTGAACGCGCTGTGAGGGCCGCTCTCCTCGCCCTCCTGCTCGCCACCCCCGCCGCCGCGCAGGACGTCACCGCCGATTTCGCCTCGGCCTACACCCGCCTTTACGGTGAAGGCGCGCCGGATCGCGACTCCGCCGCCTTCACCGGCCTCGCAACCCTGCAAGACATCGCCGGCCATTGGATCCCCGGCGACGCGGCCTTCCAGCAGCCGCAGCTCGATCCCGCACAACTGGCCAATTACTGCGCCGACGGCTTCGGCCTCCGGATCGAGCGTCTGGGCACCTTCGGCTTCACCATGACCTCCCTCCAACGCGGTGAGCTGCAGGGCGACACCCGCACCTTCACCTTTGCCACCGGCCGCTACTTCACCACCATCACCGATCTCGACGGCCATCTCGACCGCATGCTCGGGGGCCGCGACCCGGAGCAGGTGCCGGCCCAGGTGCTCCTGACCATGACCCTCGGCACCTCCGGCATCGCCCGGGTCGAGCCGGTGGGCGACGACGTCCTGATGATCGACAGCGCCGACATCCGGCCGATGATCCTCGTCCGCTGCCCGTAACCGCGCGCAATTAACTCAAATTCAACGCAACCGGCGCATCCTGCCTGCCCTCAAGCAACAGGATCGAGCCCATGCCAGACATTCACCACATCCCCTTGACCGACATCGACGCAGACGCGCTCCCCCGCGACCGCACCGCGCTGGATGACAGCGACCTCTCCGACCTCACCCTCTCCATCGCCGCCCATGGCCTGCGCATGCCGATCGAGGTCTTTCCCGCCACCGGCCCCAAGCCCTGGGGCCTCATCTCCGGCTTCCGTCGCCTCGCCGCCCATCGGGAGCTCAAGCTCGACAGTATCGCCGCCTTCATCCGCCAGCCCGCCGACATCCCCGCCGCCCTGGCCGCCATGATCGAGGAGAACGAGATCCGCGCCGACATCACCCCGTGGGACCGCGCCAGCATCGTGCTCACCGCCGTGGACGAGGGGCATTTCGACACGATCGACGCGGCCCTCCACCGCCTCTTCCCCACCTACGACCGCAACCGCGCCGCCCGCCTCCGCGCCATCTGCGACGTCGTCGCCCATTTCGGCGACCACGCCCTCACCGACCCGCGCAGCCTCTCCCAACGCCAACTCACCCGCCTCGCCACCAATCTCCGCGCCGGCCTCGGAGACACCATGCTCGTCGCCCTGAAGGAGTCGTCCGACCGCTCCCCCGCCGTGCAATGGAGCCTCTTGGCGGCCATCTGCGAAGATGCCGAAGCCGAGGCCAAAGCCCCGCGCCTCCACTACAAACCGAACCGCCCCCGCCACCACGCCCGCGTGCGAGACGCCCTGACCGTGCGAAGGGAGCGCACCAAGGACGGCTGGACGCTACGGTTCACCGGCCGCGACGCCAGAGGCCCGCTGATGGAGGACATCATGGATTACGTGGAGGACATGTTTGGGCGCCGCCAGAGGTAGAGATAACTTCAGTTATTCGGCAGCCTCACTAGAAACTTTCGCCTTTGGTTTGAATATCGGATCACCCTTCCGGGTAAAGGAAAGACTTGCAGCCTCAAGAAAGTTTTGGTTTCTGACTTTCGCATCGCGAACAAGTTCTTTCCACTCAATAACTTCCATAGTACCACGGAAGTCGCCACTTAGATAATTGAATTTTCCACGACCACTTGGAGAGTCTGGCCACCCCTGCGTATCAGTTTTTATATCGCCAACGAGATCGGCAACAATATAACAATGGAAGACAACATCTTTAGACAGTTCGACAAACTCACCATTGTAAGACCGAATTTTCCCTTCTTTGAGCCGTTCCATATAACGGTTCATTTGTCGCCCAACGACATAGTCGTTCTTGTAAGATGACCTCTCGGGCCTCTTGAATTCAACTAGCAAGACACGTTCAAGCCGATCTTCGGTTCCAAGGCCAAGTCCATGTATTTTGTCCCACACCATTAGATCAACGCGTTCTTTCCCATCGTCGTCCAAGAAGTCTTTAGTCATAGCATCACTAGCAAAATATGCCGCAGGAGCAAGACGCTCATCAAGCAGCCAAAGATCATGCGAAACAGGCTCCGTCCTCGCAGGATCGCCCCCAATCACTCTCATTGGACAAATAAGTTGATGGAAAGTGTTCTCTAAATGCGTGTCTAGGTTTCCATTTAGGTTGCGAACCTTGCCAAGTAGGGCATGGAGAATTTCAATGATGAATTTTCTTCTAAGCACGTATTCCATGAGCTGGCGGTTTTCATCTCTTGTCGCTTCCTCTGCAGCCAGCCTAATTTCTTCAGCCAAATCAGGATTAATGTCCTCATCGCCAGTAAGTCGATCCAACACCGACTGCACTAGTTCACGCCGCTCCTTGTCGGCGCGGATTTTGTGAGGAATAAGTGACTTCGCAAATGCTTCATGATTATCCGCGTTAATTGGTGTTTTGCCTAGAAGCGTTTCCGACGAGGCAAACCCAAAACTAGGATACAAATCAACAAAGTCTTCAAGTTGCTCCAACCGAAAGACCTCGTAAGACTTTACTTCATCCGAAATTAATTCAGATTTCGCCTTCTCCACGCATTCTTTAGTTATCTCTTCAGCCGTTTTTTCCGAGAAATTAAACTGGGTTCTTTCTTGATTTACACGCTCATCCAGATAATGACCTGATACGCATGCGTGGAACACGCCGTCTTGCTCAACTCCCACCCGCTTTACACCTATTAAGCCGTCGATCTTACGCGTTTGCACCGTCCGGCCCGATGAAACCAAATGAAGTTGGTGAACACCGTCTAGATCAGCGCTGGCCTGAGGCTTCATGATGTAGCTGTCTAGTCTCAGTTCCCCGAACTGCTCCGAAGTGAATTCCAAGACCGGTTTGGTTTCGACGAGCAGTTCCTTCACAGCTTCAGGAAAACTTGCCGATTTTTTCTCAAAGGTAACCACCATTTCAGGTGCTTCTCCGAGCAAAAAATCGGCCAGAAAATGTGATCCAAAGTGTTTAATTGTTGCAGCGTATTGGACTGGCATCGACGAAGCGTACGAGTTTGAACGTAGGCCGGTCATTGTAACGACAGTCCCGGTATCCGCATCTCCGACTACTTCCTCGATACTTTCGTTGTAGATCGGCTCAGGCCCAGACAACCCAAAGTCAAAAGACCTGCGCTTCAATACGCCGTTTTGTCTGTAAATGCTGACGATGCGAGTTTTTGAGAAAGCGTCCAACCATAGCAAACGCCCGACGCCCTTCCCGCCTCGTTCAATCTTGAAGTCGGTATCGGTAGTGCAGAACGCCGTGAAGCGTTCATCTTCTAACCCGATTCCGTTATCAGAAACCGTCACCGAATAGTTTTCACGCTCTTTGGTATTCTGGAAATCGACAAGCACCTTGCCGCGCTCTTTCGCCAAACTCCCATGTAAGTCTGAAATGGCGTGCACAGCGTTACTGACGGCCTCGAAAACTGGTTGCAGTCCATCTGCTATATTTGACGGTTTTGGTAAACGCTTCACACGGTTCTTAACGTCGCCTACCAGTTGTGCCATCTAGTAAAACCTTGAATTGAGGAGGGAATGTCGCTCAGGAGCAATGAATAGTATCATTACGATCTTTTGGGCGTTGCTACCAAGAACATTGTGCGCGAGACTGACTCAAGATCCCTAACAAAACCTTAACCTCACACCCAAAACCCAACAATCCCAACTACTTAACCCATTTGTGCAAGCTTGCACAAACCCCTCAGGCCACCAGGGCCTCGGCCTTTTTCAGGTCGACCGAGACCAGCTGGCTCACGCCCTGCTCGCCCATCGTGACCCCGAAGAGCCGGTCCATGCGGGCCATGGTGACGGCGTGGTGGGTGATCGTCAGGAACCGTGTGTCCGTCTGGCGGGTCATCTCGTCGAGCATGTCGCAGAACCGGTTCACGTTGGCATCGTCCAGCGGCGCGTCGACCTCGTCGAGCACGCAGATCGGCGCCGGGTTCGCAAGGAACACCCCGAAGATCAGCGCCAGCGCCGTCAGCGTCTGCTCACCGCCCGACAGCAGCGAGAGCGTCGAGAGTTTCTTGCCCGGCGGCTGACACAGGATCTCCAGCCCCGCTTCCAGCGGATCGTCGGATTCCACCAGCACCAGCCGCGCTTCCCCGCCGCCGAAGAGATGCGTGAAGAGCTTGGAGAAGTTGGTGTTCACCTCGTCGAACGCCTTGAGCAACCGCTCGCGCCCTTCCTTGTTGAGCGAGGCGATCCCCGACCGCAGCTTGGCGATGGCGGCTTCCAGGTCCTCTTTCTCCGTGAGCAGCCCGTCATGCTCCTCCCGAACCTCCCGCGCGTCCTCCTCCGCCCGCAGGTTTACGGCACCAAGCGCATCCCGCTGACGACGTAGGCGCATGACGTCCTGCTCGATCCGGTCGAGCGTCGGAAGCGGGTCCGGCAGGTCGCCAAGGCTCTCGCGCAGCGCCTCCGGCGACATCTCGGTATCCTCGGCGATCCGCTCCGCCGCCGCCTGCACGGCCTCCGCCGCCGCATCGCGCCGCGCTTCCGCCGCCGCACGCCCCTCGCGGGCCTCGGAGGCAAGCTCCTGAAGGTCCGCGCCGGACGATCCGAC
>WVSM01000023.1 GCA_015689645.1 Rhodobacterales bacterium HKCCE4037 | reverse complement strand
GGCGAGCGCCTCGGCCACGCGCGCCGCCCCGAGGCCGTAGCCGTCGGCCTTAACGACCGCCGCCGTCTCGCCCGCTCTCGCGGCGAGCGCCCGGTAGTTCGCCGTGAGGGCGGAGAGGTCGATATGGAGCGTTCCGGAGGCCATGCCGGGGGGATGGGGCTTTCCGCGTCGCCGGTCAAGCGTTTCGATGCCTTATCAAGCCTGGTAAGACGGGTTAAGGCACTGGAAATGCGGAATAAACCAATTCTTGGTTACGAAAAATTAGGGATTTGAACGGGCGTTCGAGTGCTGCTTCAGCGCACTTCAGTGCGAGAATGTTTGGCAGACACCGTCACCAGGGATAGCGTCGCAAGCGAGAGACACGCCCGCGAGATGCCACCATGCCTGACGCCCCGACCTACCACATCGACCGCGATGCCTTCTGGCGCGATCCTTACCCGGACCTTGCGCAGCTGCGGGAGATGGCCCCGGTCGCATGGGTGCCGGAACTGGGCGCAGTCCTGATTACACGGCGCGACGACATCTTCACGGTGGAGAAGAAGATCGAGGCGTTTTCCTCGGATCAGCCCGAGGGGCTGATGACAAGGCTGATGGGCCAGAACCTGATGCGGAAGGACGGGGACGCGCACCAGGCCGAGCGCAGGGCGATCTTCCCGAGCGTGTCGCCCCGGACGGTGCGGGACGTGTGGAAAGGCCAGTTCGAGGAGTTCACCGACCGCATCCTGACCCGCATCGCCCCCGACGGTGCGGCGGACATGGTCACGCTGGCGCGCGAATTGAGCGGCGAGGCTCTGATCGCCATGACCGGGTTGCGCAACATGTCATGGGCCGAGATGGACCGGGTGAGCCAGGGCATGATCGACGGCTGCGCGAATTACGTGGGCGACCCGGCGGTCGAGGCGCGGTGCCACGACTGCACGGCCTCCATCGACCGGCATATCGACGGGATGATCGAGGAATTACGCAACGCGCCGGATGCCTCGCTCCTGTCGGTGCAGCTGCAGGCGGGGCTGTCGATGGAGCAGACCCGCGCCAACGTGAAGCTGGCGATTTCCGGCGGACAGAACGAGCCGCGAGACGTGATCGCAGGCATGGTCTGGGCGCTTCTGACGCATCCGGATCAACTGGCACTGGTGCGGTCGGGCGAGAAGACATGGATCGACGCGTTCGAGGAATATGCCCGCTGGATGTCGCCCATCGGGATGAGCCCGCGCGAGATGCGTCAGGATTACGAATTGCACGGCGTGACGCTGAAGGTCGGCACGCGGGTGTTCCTGATGTTCGGCTCCGGCAATCGCGACGAGCGGGTATTCGACCGGCCCGATGTGTTCGACATGACGCAATCGGCCGCGTCCTCCATCGCCTTCGGGGCGGGGCCGCATTTCTGCGCCGGGGCCTGGGCCTCGCGCTGCCTGATCGCGGAGGTGGTGGTGCCTGCCATATTCGCGCGGCTGGACGGGCTGCGGCTGACCGGCGAGGTGCCGTTCGGCGGATGGGCGTTCCGCGGGGCGCTGAGCGTGCCGGTGGCGTGGGGCTGAAGGCTCTTGCAAGAGCCTTCGCCTTCCCTTGCAAGGGAAGGCTGGACGATCTTGCAAGATCGTGCGCAGAGCCTTGCAAGGCTCTGCGCTGGACGCTCAGTTGATCCCGAAGAAGATGTCGTAGGTCAGCGGCGCGGAGCTTTGGCTGACGACTTCGACGATATGGTCGCCACTCTGCCAGAGCTGCCCTTCGTAGGGGGTCGCGCTGTCGGTGCCGTCGAGCAGGATCGAGCCGTCGGGGTTGCGGATGATATAGTACATCTCGCCCGATTGGGGCGTCAGCGACACGGTGAGGAACTGACCTTCCGTCGCGCCGAGGACGAATTGGAACGCGCCGCCGGCCTCCATGGTGCGGGTGAGGGTGGCGCTGCTGGCGCCGGTCTCGAACCGCACCTGTTCCTGGTAGTCCGCGGGCGACGGGGCACTGGCAGCGGCGGCGGCCTGTTCGGGCGTCGCTTCCTCCAGCAGGCCGACACTGCCGTCCCGATAGGCGATGCAGCGCCACACGGTGCCGCCGCCGTCCTGCAGGATCACCTCCGTCCCGGCCTCCGAGAAACTGGAGTTGAGCACCGTGCCGCCCGGCGCGCTGGCGCGACCCGAGGCCATGAGCGCGTCGATGCAGGCGTCGATGGCCGGCTGGTCGGCGCTGGATTGGGCAAGCGCGGCCGTGGGCGCAAGCAGCAGGAACGTGAGGGCAATCGAGATGCGGTGCATGGGGGCCTCCTCCGGCGGGCATGACAGGGCGCGGGCCGCTCGGACCGGCCCGATGGCCGGAGCATACCACGGAAAACGGTTCCGTGGCGGATTCGACAGGGTGCCGCGCGGAGGGCCGTTCAGAACCCCTGTGAGCCGTCGCCGTGATACGGCTTGGCGAGGTTGCCGAAGCGCGTGAAGCGGCCTTCGAAGCTGAGTTCGACCGTGCCGATAGGGCCGTGGCGCTGCTTGCCGATTATCACTTCGGCCTTGCCGTGCAGCGCCTCCATGTCCTGCTGCCACTTGGTCATGGCTTCGAGGTTCTCTTCGCCCGGCTTCTCGCGTTCCTTGTAGTACTCGCCCCGGTAGACGAACATCACCGCGTCGGCGTCCTGCTCGATCGAGCCGGATTCGCGGAGGTCGGAGAGTTGCGGGCGCTTGTCTTCGCGGTTCTCGACGTTCCGCGACAGCTGCGACAGCGCGATGACGGGGATGTTGAGTTCCTTGGCGATGGCCTTCAGGCCCTGCGTGATCTCTGAGATCTCGTTCACGCGGTTGTCGCGGTTGCTGGCCGAGCCGCGCAGAAGCTGGAGGTAGTCGATGATCAGCAGGTCGAGCCCCTTGGGCGAACGTTTCAGGCGGCGGGCGCGGGCGGCAACCTGCGCGATGGGGAGCGCGGGCGTGTCGTCGATGTAGAGCGGGCAGCGTTCCAGTTCGCCCGCGGCCTTGAGGTAGCGGGCGAATTCCTGTTCCGTCAGGTCGCCGCGCCGCAATTTCTCGGACTCGACCTCCGCCGCTTCGGACAGCACCCGCTGCGCCAGCTGCGCGGCCGACATCTCGAGGCTGAAGAAGCCCACGACGCCGCCATCGACGGTTCCGGTCGTGCCATCCTCGCGCACGCCCTCGCGCCAGGCTTTCGCGACGTTGAAGGCGATGTTGGTGGCCAGCGAGGTTTTCCCCATGGAGGGGCGGCCCGCGAGGATCAGCAGGTCGGAATTGTGCAGGCCCCCGAGCTTGCGGTCCATGTCCTCCAGCCCGGTGGAGATACCGGCGAGCTGGCCCTGCCGGTTGTAGGCCGCGTTGGCCATCTGGACGGCATCGTGAAGCGCGCCGAGAAAGCTCTGGAACCCCTTGTTGGTGGAGCCGGTGGAGGCCAGCGCGAAGAGCTCCGATTCCGCCTCGACGATCTGTTCGTCGGGCGAGGTGGCGTCGCGCATGGCGCGGGCGCGGTCCGAGACGCGCTGGCCGAGGTTGATCAGCTCGCGCCGGACGGCGAGGTCGTGGATCAGCTGCGCGTAATCGCGGGCGGCGGAGGTGGCGATGGCGGCCAGTTGCAGCTTCACGAGGTAATTCGCGCCGCCAAGCTCGGCCATGCCCGGAATGTCGGAGGCGAAGCTTTTCAGCGTGGTCGCGTCGGTCTGCAGGCCCTTGGCGATGCGGGCCGACGCCATCTCGAACAGCGCGGCATGGACGGGATCGTGGAAATGGTCCGGTTTCACCAGGTCGTCGACCCGGTCGAGCACGTCGTTCGACGACAGGATCGCCCCCAGAAGCTGTTGTTCCGCCTCGATATTATGGGGCAGGACCGGGGCATCCTCCTCCTGCGCCGTTTCGGCGGGAAGGGACGGGCTGAACGCGGCAATCTCGGACATGTGCTCCCCCAAGCTCTGATTTTTGAAGTCCCGGCGCTCGGTCTGGCAGGACGGCGGCGCGGGTGGTTCGTGGGTATAACCCTTGCGCCTGCGGCGGCGTCAATCTGGATATCCTGTTAATAAATCGGGATACGACAGATCGGACGGCGCGCCCCCATATCTTGGGATACCGGGCGCACATCGGTCAAGGCGTGGTGTGTCACGTCGCCGTTACGTGATCCGAATATCACGCCGGAGGTTAATTCGCAGCACGGCGGCAGATCAGGCGAGCCCACGGTCGGCGCGCCAGGCCTCCGGCTCGTGAAGGAATCGCTCGACCTCTGCCAGCGTCTCGTCCGTGAAGTCGCCGCCGCGCCGCGCCTCGGCGACCACGTCGGCCCAGGTGGTCAACCAGTGCAGCTCGATCCCGTTCTCGCGCAGTGTCGGGATCGCATGGTCGAAGATGCCGTAATAGAAGATCACCGCCGTGTGGTTGCAGGTGGCCCCGGTCTTGCGGATCGCGTCAACGAAGGTGAGCTTGGAGCCGCCATCGGTGGTGAGATCTTCGACAAGAAGCACGCGCTCATCCTCTCGCATGTCGCCCTCGATCTGGGCGGTCCGGCCATGTCCCTTGGGCTTCTTGCGCACGTAGGACATGGGCAGCGCCATGCGTTCGGCCACGAGGGCCGCGAAGGGGATGCCGGCCGTCTCGCCGCCGGCGATGTTGTCGAAAGCCTCGAGCCCTGCGGCGCGCATCACCTTGCAGGTCAGGAAATCCATCAGGGTCGAGCGCACGCGGGGAAAGGCGATGGGCTTGCGGCAGTCGATATAGGTCGGCGCCTGCTTGCCGGAGGTGTGCGTGAACAGCTGATCGGTATTGAAATGCACCGCCTTGATGTCGAGCAGCATCCGGGCGGTCATCGCGGCCATGGTGGCGTCATCGGGGTAGGTCGAGGGGATCATGCGTCAGGTCTCGCGGCTGCGGATTTTCGTACGAAAATCCGGGTGTGCGAATTTTCGTACGAAAATTCAGGTCAGGACATGCCAGTGGAGCGGCACATTCGGGTCGAAGAGGGTCAGAGACCCTTCGGGAGTCTCGTATGTCTCGGGGTAGGTGCAGGGCTCCTCGCGCTTTTCCAGCGTCATCGTCGCCTCGTTCGGCGGCAGGCCGTAGCGGGCGGGTCCGTGGAGCGAGGCGAATCCTTCGAGCTTGTCGAGCGCGCCTTCCTCCTCGAACACATGGGCGAGGCAGGACATCGTGTTGGGTGCGGTGAAACAGCCCGCGCAGCCGCAGGCGGTTTCCTTGGCACCATCGAGATGCGGCGCGGAATCCGTCCCGAGGAAGAAACGCGGATGGCCCGAGGTCGCCGCCGCGCGCAGGGCTTTCTGATGTTCGGCCCGTTTGACGATCGGCAGGCAATAGTAATGCGGGCGGATGCCGCCGACGAGCATGTGGTTGCGGTTGATCATCAGGTGATGGGTGGTGATCGTCCCGGCGATGTCACCTTCGGCCTCGCGCACGTAGTCGATGCCGTGGGACGTGGTGACATGTTCGAGCGTGACCTTCAGGCCCGGCAGGTCGCGCCGCAGCGGGGCGAGGACCGTATCGAGGAACACCTGTTCGCGGTCGAAAATGTCGACGTCGTGGGTCGTGACCTCACCATGGATGCAGAGCGGCAAGCCGATCTCGGCCATGCGTTCGAGGACCGGGTAGACATTTCTCAGCGTCTTTACACCGGATTGCGAATTGGTCGTGGCGCCGGCCGGGTAGAGCTTGACCGCGTGGATCAGCCCGTCGGCGTAGGCAGCAGCGACATCGTCGGGGTCGGTCTGCTCGGTCAGGTAGAGGGTCATGAGGGGGGTGAAGTCCATCCCCTCCGGCAGGGCGGTCATGATCCGGTCGCGGTAGGCGCTGGCATCCGCGGCCGTCACCACGGGCGGCACGAGGTTCGGCATGATGATCGCGCGGACGAAATGGCGGGCGGTTTCCGGCAGGACCGTCTTCAGCATCGCGCCGTCGCGCAGGTGCAGGTGCCAGTCGTCTGGGCGGCGGATCGTGATGCGTTGCGTCATGGGTCTGCGCTACACAATCCGGGGGCGCAGAACAAGAAGGCGCGGGCGGCGAGAGGCGCGATGACACGGGATGACACGGGCGGGCTTGCGCGGCTGCTTTGGGCGCGCCAAGCTCGGCGCATGAAATACGCTTTCCTCCTCGTGGCCTGCCTTGGCCTTGCGGCCCCGGCGCTGGCCCAGACCGAGCCCTGTGACCCGAACCTGCCGCAGGTCGACCTGACCGCGTGCCGGGCGGAGCAGCTGCAGACCTGGGACCGCATGCTGAACCAGATCTACCAACGTGTGATCGGGACGCTGGACGACGTGCAGGAGGAGAACCTGCGCGAGGCGCAGCGGGCCTGGATCACCTACCGGGACCTGACCTGCGGGATGGAGCGGGCGCGTTACGAGGGCGGGTCGATCGCGCCCCTGGTCGAGGTGCTGTGCCTGACGCGGCTGACCGAGCGTCGGACGCGGGATCTCGAAGATTACATGCGGCCCTGAGCCGGCGCGTCAGCCCCGGGCCGAGAGACGTGCGCGGTAGACCGGGTCGGCGCGCAGGATCGGGCGCAGGATGGCGCGGGCGGTCCTGGCGGTGAGGGTGTCCCGCATCAGGTGGCGGGTCAGTGGCACGATGGCTTCGGGCGCAGCGAGGGCGCGGTCAAGCGCGCGACCGGCCAGCGGGAAGCCGATACGCGTCGTGTTCGGCGCCCGGAACATGGCGGCCTGGCCGGCATCGCAGGGATCGCGCGGATCGAACAGGATCGTGGTCCCCGACGCGTGGGCCAGCGCCTCGGGCCCCAGCGGCGGCGGCGTGTCGGGATCGGCGCGACGGGCGGAGCGGAAACGGGTTTCGAACGGGGCATGTGCGGCGCTGATCGCGGCGGCCGGACGGGCAAGAAGGACGCGCGCACCGGGCATGTGTGCCACGGCGCGGGCGGCGGCGTGCCCGCAATCGGGGCTGGCGGCCAGCACGATGATCTTGCGGAAACTCGCGAAGTAGCCGTCTTTCGCCAGCCCGGACAGCATCGCCTCGACTTCGGTGGAGCGGAACCAACTGCGCCCTGCCGACATCAACGACAGGAACGAGACGTTGTGGGCGGGGACCGCGTCGAACCCCAGCGGCATCCCCTCGGCGCCATGCTGCCAGAGCTGGTCCATCCGGTCGAAACTGACGAGAAGCGTATCGGATTCCTCCTCGACCATGAGGGCGAGGTGACGCCCGTCGAGACGGGTGAACAGCCCGTGGTCGGCACCGATTCGCCCCAGATGCCGCAGCCATTCGCGGCGAGGATCCATCTGTGCAGCGGTGTCAGGCATCGGGTGGCTCTCGGGACAAATCGGGGCGATCGGGGCGTGACGAACCATGCCACGATGTAAGGTATGAAGAAAGACTGTGGCGGCATTGCGCAGACGGTCCGGCATTTCGGTGGGATTTGGTGGGCGCGCGGAAAGTTCCGCGAAGACCAGAGACTCTCACGGGCGACTTGACCATCGGGCGGGGAGCGGCCTTGATGGGGCTATCGCAGGCGGGAGGGCCCATGGGCGCGTTTGAAAGCATTGATAACGTTCAGGAAACGCTGGCCGACGAGGGCTACGTTTGCGGCCGGGCGCTGGCCACGGTCGTGTTCCTGTCGCTGAAATTGGGCCGTCCGTTGTTCCTGGAAGGCGAAGCCGGGACGGGAAAGACCGAGATTGCCAAGGCGATTGCGGCAGCTTTAGGCCGACGGTTGATCCGGTTGCAGTGCTACGAGGGGCTGGATGCGGCAAGCGCCGTCTACGAGTGGAATTTTGCGGCGCAGATGGTGGCGATCCGCACGGCGGAGGCCGCCGGCGGGGCCGAGCGCGGGGCGCTGAAGGCGGAGCTCTTCAGCGAGGATTACCTGATCGAGCGTCCGCTGCTGGAGGCGATGCGCCCTGACCCGGCCGGCGCGCCAGTACTGCTGATTGACGAGATCGACCGCACCGACGAGCCGTTCGAAGCCTTCCTGCTGGAGGCACTCAGCGATTTCCAGGTCACCATCCCGGAGCTTGGCACCGTCAAGGCGCCGGAGCCGCCGATCGTGATCCTGACCTCGAATCGCACGCGCGAAGTGCATGACGCGCTGAAGCGGCGCTGCCTTTACCATTGGGTCGATTACCCGGACCTGGAGCGCGAGTTGGCAATCCTCGCCGCCCGCGTGCCGGAGGCTGCCGAAACGCTCAGCCGCGAGGTTGTGGCCTTCGTGCAGCGCCTGCGGACCGAGGACCTGTTCAAACGCCCCGGGGTTGCGGAGACACTCGATTGGGCGAAATGCCTGCTGGCGCTCGACGTGATCGAACTGAGCCCCGATGTCATCGCCGACACGTTGGGGGCGATCCTGAAATACCAGGACGACATCCAGAAGATGCAAGGGTCCGAGGCGAAGCGCATCCTCGATGATCTGCGCGCCGACGCGCTGGCCTGAGCGCCACACAGGCACCGCTCACATTTTGCGCGGGGATGCGCGTTTTCTTTGACAGGTCGGCAGTTAGCGCCCTTAATTCGCCAAAACGTTGTTCAGGGGAGACGTCTTATGCACAAAGTATTTACCAGCCTGGCGGCCGCCGTATCGCTCGCGGCCGCCTTTGGGGTCGGATTGGGAACCGCACCGGCGCAGGCGCAGCTCTACAACCCTTGTCCCTACACCAACGACGGCGATTGCGATGAACCGAACGGCCTGAACCTCTGCGAATGGGGCACCGACCAGGTCGATTGTTCGAACCCGAATTCCAACTACGCAGGCGGGGCCGGATACAGCGCGGGCATCTACGCCACGCCGCAGCCTGCGCCTGCACCGGTTCCGGCCTCGTGCCCCTATACCAACGACGGCGACTGCGATGAGCCGAACGGGCTGGACCTCTGCCCCTGGGGCTCGGACGCGGTCGATTGTTCGAACCCGAATTCCTACTATGGCTCGGGCGCAGGTTATTACGCGGGGATCTACGCGACGCAGCAACCCGCACCGGCACCCACTCCGGTTCCGGCATCCTGCCCCTATACCAACGATGGCGATTGCGACGAGCCGAATGGCCTGAACCTGTGTCCCTGGGGTTCGGACGCGGTGGATTGCTCCAACCCGAACTCCAACCACGGCTCGGGACCCGGCTATTACGCGGGCATTTACGCCGGTGGTGCGCAGCCGCCCGCACCGACCCCCGCGCCCCAGCCGACGCAGCCCGCGATGACGGCAGTCAGCCAGGGCGCGTTCGTCCACGGCGGCGGTGGCGGCACCTCGGGCTGCCCGAACTACGCGATCGCCAATACCGCCTTCGGCCAGCACACGATGTATGCAGGGCAGGGCAGCTACCGCGTGCCCCGGATCACGGCAGGGGGCCGCTACGCGCTGACCAACTGCTTCCCCGGCACCGGCTGGCGCGGCTACACGATCACGCGGCCCGACTTCCGCTTCTTCTACAGCGGCGTGTCGTCGACCGGCCGGATCACCTTCCAGCTGACCTCGAACGCGGTCGATACCGTGCTTCTGATCAACACGCCGGACGGCCAGTGGTTCTTCAACGATGACAGCAACGGCACGTTCAACTCGACCCTGACGTTCTCGCCCGTCCTTCAGGGCCAGTACGACATCTGGGCCGGGGCCTATAACCTGTCGTCCAACAACCCGGCGGAACTGTGGGTCTACGAATAAGGTCCTCTGCCTGAGCCCTTCGCGCCCCCGGCCTTGACGAAAGACCGGGGGCGCTTTCTGTTCAGGCCATGGAATACACCCCGCTGGAGCTGCCGGATGACCCGCAGCTGACCACCAACATCACGCATTTCGCCCGCGCTTTGCGGGTCGCGGGCCTGCCTGCGGGGCCGGGACGGGTGGCCGATGCGATCCGGGCGGTGGCGGCGGCGGGGTTCAGCGAGCGGGCGGAGTTCTACTACACGTTACGCGCCTGTTTCACCTCGCGCCCCGAGCATCGGGCGGTGTTCGACCAGGTGTTCCGGCTGTACTGGCGCGATCCGCGCTACCTCGAACACATGATGTCCATGATGTTGCCTGCCGTGCGCGGCGTGTCCGAGGACCGAACCCCGAAATCGGCCGAGAAGCGCGCGGCGGAGGCCTTGCTCGACGGCGTCGACCGGGATGCGCCGGATCTGCCGCAAGGCGAGGAGAGCGACGGCACGGAGATCGAGGTCGATGCAACCCTGACGATGAGCCGGGAGGAACGGCTCAAGACGCTCGATTTCGAGCAGATGTCGGTGGCCGAGATGGCCGAGGCCAAGCGGCTGATCGCGCAGATGACTCTGGCGGTGCCGCCCCTGCAAAGCCGCCGGATGCAAGCCGCCGCCCATGGCGCACGCCCCGATTGGCGTCGCACGATGCGCGGCGCGATGGCGCGGGGCGGCGACGTGGTGGAGTTCGCGCGCAAGGATCGGCGCGAGAGGTGGCCCTCGCTGGTGGCGCTGTGCGACATCTCTGGCTCGATGAGCAGCTATTCCCGCGCGGTTCTGCATTTCCTGCACGCGGTATCGAACGCCAAGGGGGCGGGCTGGGCCGAGGTGCATGCCTTCACCTTCGGCACGCGGCTGACCAATATCACCCGGCACATGGGCGCGCGGGACGTGGACGCGGCCTTGGCAGCAGCGGGGGCGGAGGCGCAGGATTGGGAAGGTGGCACCCGCATCGGGGCCTGTCTGGAGAGTTTCAACCGCGACTGGTCGCGCCGGGTTCTGGGGCGTGGCGCGGTTGTCCTTCTGATCACGGACGGGCTGGACCGGGACGAGCCGGAGCGCCTCTCGGCGGCGATGGAGCGGCTGGCGCTGTCCTCGCGCCGGGTAATCTGGGTCAACCCGCTGCTGCGCTGGGACGGATTCGCACCGAAGGCGGCGGGTATCCGCGCGATGCTCCCCCACGTCTCCAGCTTCCGGGCCGGGCACAACATCGCTGCTCTTGCGGGGCTGGCTGAAGCCGTCGCGCGGCCCGATGATCCGGGCGAGAAGGCGCGGCTGATGGCGGCTTTGCGCGCAGATTAGGCGGAATATCGCCCCTTCCAGCCGAATGTTTGGAACCGCTGGTTAACGCCACACGTTTCGCTGCCAAGTGCGTTCCAAATGGAGAGAGAACATGCGCAATAAGCTTGCAACGACCACGGCGCTTGTCGCCTCGCTGGCCCTGGCCTTTCCGGCGCCGATCATGGCCCAGTCCGAAGGCGAGACCGAGGTTCCGGTCTGCCCCGAAGACCTGAGCGACGAGGATTGTGCCGCCCTTCAAGCCGAGGCTGAGCTGGAAGCCGAGCTTGAAGCCCAGATGGAGGCTGACGCCGCTGCTGAAGCCGAGGGCGCTGTCGAGGAAGCCGAAGGGACCGTCGAAGAAGTGGTCGAAGAGGCTCCGGCGGCCGAGGAGGTCGTCGAGGAGGTGCCGGCCGCTGACGAAGCTGTCGAAGAAGTGACAGAAGAAGCCCCGACGGAAGAGGCTGTCGAGGAAGCTCCGGCCGAGGACATGGCCGAGGAAGCGCCTGCAGAAGCCGTGGAAGAAACGCCGGCCGAGGAAGTCGTCGAGGAAACCCCCGCCGTCGAGGCTGAAGCCGAAGCAGAGGTTCAGGCGGAGGCCGAGGCCGAAGTGACCGAGGACGCACCGGCTGAGGAAGCCGCCGCAGAAGAGGAAATCGTCGAGGAAACCCCGGCTGAAGACGTGGCTGAGGACGCGCCTGCCGAGGAAGTCATGGCCGACGAGGACATGGCCGAGGAAGCTGCGGCGGACGAGACCCCGGCAGAAGACGTCGCTGAGGAAGAGGTCGCCAACCCCGAAACCCCGGCGGAGCCGTCGAACGCCGAAACCGCCGCAGCCAGCGGTGAAGCCGAAACGACCATGGCCGCCGAAGCCAGTGCCGAAGGTGGCGATGCCGAGGTGGAGGAAGTGACCGAGGTCGTGACCGAGGAAACCACCCGCCGTTCGGACGAGGACTTCACCGCATCGGCCGCAGCGAACGCCGATTCGGGCGGTGGCAACGGCAATGACGGCGGTGGCCTCACGAACCTTCAGGCAGCTCTTCTGGGCGCCGTCGGCGGTGCCGTGGTCGGCTCGCTCCTGAGCGGCGATCGCGAGGTCGTCTCCTCCGCGCCGGACCGCGTGGTCGTGCGCGACCCGAGCGGCAACTTGCAGGTTCTGCGCGATGACGATGCGATCCTGCGTCAGCCGGGCAGCGAGGTGACCACGCAGCGCTTCTCGGACGGCTCGACCCGCACCATCGTGCGCCAGCCCGACGGCAGCCAGGTGGTGACGATCCGCTCGCCCGAATACCGCGTCCTGCGCCGGTCGATCATCGGCACGGATGGGCGTGAGATCGTGCTGTTCGACGACACGCAGAGCGTGGCCGCCGTCGACGTCTCGACCCTGCCGCAGCCGCAGCAGGCCCCGCAGACCAACGTCTCCACCGCGGATCAGGATGCGCTGCGCGCGGCCCTGATGGCGGCCCAGACGGTTGATCGCGGCTTCTCGCTGGCGCAGGTGCGCGAGATCGAGCGGGTGCGCTACCTCGCTGCCGCCGTGCAGGTGAACAACATCACCTTTGAGACCGGCTCTGCCGCCGTGCGCCCGAGCGAAGCGGAAGAGCTTCTGGCGCTGGGTCAGTTGATGGCTGACCAGATCGCGGAGAACCCCGGCGAGGTCTTCCTGATCGAAGGCCACACCGATGCCGTGGGCTCGGCCGCGTCGAACCTGACGCTGTCGGACCGCCGTGCGGAAAGCGTGGCCCGCGCCCTGACCGAGTATTTCGGGGTGCCGGCGGCCAACATGGTCCTGCAAGGCTACGGTGAGAGCGACCTTCTGGTGCCGACGCTGGATGCCGAAGCGGCCAACCGCCGTGTCGTCGTGCGCCGCGTGACGCCGCTGTTGCAGACCGCCCAGGCGAACTGACCCAAGGCGTGATGCCTCGCATAATGCCCCGGCCCTTGTGCCGGGGCATTTTCGTTTGGAAGAGCGAGGTCTGGCAAAAGGAGCGGCTAGCGCCGCATTCGATCTTATTGCGTTGGCACGCGGCCGTCGGGCCTTTGGCCCGATTGGAGGCTCTGCCTCCAAGCCTCCGGAGTTTTTGGGCAAGATGAAAGGGGGCGCTTGCACCGGGTTTGGGCTGCGCTAGGCTGCGGTATCGGGAGGCGATGGCATGGATGATCTGGAGCGGATGCCGGAACGGGCGCTGGACTGGCACCGGGCGGGCAAGGGCGCGGTTCTGGCGACCGTGGTCGAGACATGGGGCTCGGCCCCGCGGCGCGTCGGGTCACAGCTTGTGGTCTCGGGCGCGGGCGAGATGGAAGGCTCGGTCTCGGGCGGCTGCGTCGAGGGCGCGGTCGTGGTCGAGGCGATGGACATGGTCGGCGGCGACGCGGGAAAGATGCTGGAATTCGGTGTCTCCGATGACGAGGCCTTTGCCGTCGGGCTGGCCTGCGGCGGGCGAATTCGCGTCTGGGTGGAGCCGGTGGCGGCCATGGGCGACGACCTGCTGGCCGAGTTGGTGGCCGCGCGGGCGGGCCGCGAGGCAGTGGCCTATTGCGTGAATGTCGAGACGGGAGAGCGGTCGATCGCACGGCCCGGCGAGCACGGGGAGCGGTTCCGGGCCGACAAATCGGGGATGGAGGGTGATGTGTTCGTGCACATCCACAATCCGCCCTTGCGGATGATCGTCGTGGGCGCAGTGCATATCGCACAGGCCCTGCTGCCGATGGCGCGGCTGGCGGGTTACGACCCGGTGCTGGTGGACCCGCGCCCGGCCTTCGCGGCGGAGGCGCGCTTTCCCGGGGAACGGATCGTGGAGGATTGGCCGGACGAGGCGCTGGATGCCATCGGCCTCGATGCGCGGACCTGCGTGGTGACGCTGACCCATGATCCGAAGCTGGATGATCCGGCGATCCTGCGGGCGCTCCGCTCGGACGTGTTCTACCTCGGCTGTCTCGGGTCCTCGCGCACCCACGCGAAGCGGGTGGCGCGGCTGGAGGAAGCGGGTTTCACCGAGGCGGAGATCGGCAAGATCCATGCGCCGGTGGGCCTCGATATCGGTGCACAGGGGCCGGGGGAAATCGCGGTCTCGGTCATGGCCGAAGTGGTCCAGAGGTTGCGGCAGGCATGAGGTTCGGGCCGGTTTCGGTGGCGGAGGCGGAGGGGTCGATCCTGGCTCATGCGACCATGGCAGGGGCCGGCGATGCGACCTATCGGATCGGCAAGGGCACGCGGCTGGAGGCTGGCCATGTCGTCGACCTGCAGGCGCAGGGTCTGGGCGAGGTGATCGTCGCGCGGCTGGAGCCCGGCGACCTGCACGAAGATGAGGCGGCGAACCGGATTGCCGGGGCGCTGGCCGGGCCGGGCCTGCATGTGGGACGCGCATCGACGGGTCGGGTCAATTTGCGCGCGGAAGGGCCGGGGATCGTGGAGGTCGCGGCCGAAGCCATCGACGCGGTGAACCGGATCAACCCGTCGATTACGGTGGCCACGGTGGCGGAATGGGCCCGGCTGGGGCCGCGCGGGCTGGCGGTGACCGTGAAGATCATCCCGTTCGCGGTGCCGGAGGCGGACGTGGCGCGGGCCTGCGCGTTGGGTCGCAGGGCAGTAGCTTTGCGGGCGCCTGTCTGGACTTCGGCCAGCCTGATCGAGACCCAGGTGCCGGGGGAAAAGCTGTCGGACAAGGGCCGCGGCTCGGTCGCGGGCCGGCTCGAGCGGCTATCGGTCGATCTGACCGAACGCGTGGTGGTGGCACACCGGTCCGAGGCGATTGCGGCGGCGCTGGCGGAGGCACCGGGGGAGGTCCTGATGATTCTGACCGGCTCGGCCACGTCGGATGCGCAGGACGTGGCGCCCTCGGCCGTCCGGGCGGCGGGGGGCGAGGTGCTGCACTACGGCATGCCGGTCGATCCCGGGAATCTGCTGTTCCTGGGGCGCATCGGGGACCGCCCGGTGATCGGGTTGCCCGGCTGCGCACGCTCGCCCGCGCTCAACGGGGCGGATTGGGTGATGGAGCGGGTGATCTGCGGTTTGCCGCTTCGGGAGATCGACATTCCCGGCATGGGAGTGGGCGGATTGCTGAAGGAAATCCCGACGCGCCCGAGGCCGCGCGAGGGCTGAGACCCGTTGCTGTGAACTATCCTGCAGAATTGCTGCGCCCGCGAAAAATGCTGCGCCCGCACGATGATCGGACCTATGCCAAATGCCTGAAATTTGATCCGAAATTCCTGTTTGATAATCCCGGGGTTCGTGCTTGGATGGGCACAATAACCAAGGGAGGTATGAATGACCCAGGTGTCGATGACCGTGAATGGCAAGGCCGTTTCCGGGGACGTTGAAGGGCGCACATTGCTCAGCGAGTTTTTGCGGGAAGGTCAGCGGTTGACCGGAACGCATGTGGGCTGTGACACCAGCCAGTGCGGGGCATGCGTGGTCCATGTGAACGGCGAGGCGGTGAAAAGCTGCACGGCGCTGGCGCTGGACCTGGACGGGGCCGAGGTCACCACGATCGAGGGCATGGCCAACGCGGATGGCTCGCTGAGTGTGATCCAGCAGGCGTTCCAGGACCATCACGGGCTGCAATGCGGATTCTGCACGCCGGGCATGGTGATGTCGGCAGCAGCCCTTCTGAAGGACAACCCGACGCCGACCGAGGCGGAGGTGCGCGATTACCTCGAAGGCAACATCTGCCGCTGCACGGGTTACCACAACATCGTCAAGGCGATCATGGCAGCCAGCGGTCAGGACGTGTCGCAGATCGCGGCAGAATAACCGGCCGGCCCGCAGGGAGGCGGGCCGGGTGTTTGCATATTTGAAGAACAAAGACGGGGGCGGGAGGCCCCCGGCCCGGACCGATCCCTATGGTGGTGAGCGGCGGGAGAGCAAACAGGGAGAGAGACCATGCCGAAGGATTCAGGTATTGGCGCAAGTTCCAAGCGGCGGGAGGACGTCCGGTTTCTGACCGGGCAGGGCCGCTACACCGATGACATCAACCTTCACGGGCAGGCCTACGTGCATTTCCTGCGCTCGGACGTGGCCCACGGGGTACTGAAGAACGTGGACACCAGCGAAGCGGCGGCGATGCCGGGCGTGGTGCGGATCTTCACCGGAGCGGATTTCGAAGGCGTGGGCGGTGTGCCCTGCGGCTGGCAGGTGACCGACAGGCACGGTCAGCCGATGCAGGAACCGGCGCACCCGATCCTCGCGCAGGGCAAGGTGCGCTACGTGGGCGACGCCATTGCCGCTGTCGTGGCGGAGACGCCGCAGCAGGCGCGCGATGCGGCGGAGGCGATCGTCGTGGATATCGACGAGCTTCCGGCTGTCATCGACATGAAGGCGGCGCTCGCGGACGGGGCCACCAAGGTGCATGACGACCTGACCTCGAACCTCTGCTACGACTGGGGCTTCGTGGAGGAAAACAAGGGCGCCGTGGATGAAGCCTTCGCCAATGCCGCCCATGTGACGACGTTGGAGCTGGTCAACAACCGCCTCAGCCCCAACCCGATGGAGCCGCGCGTGGCGGTGGGCGATTACGCCACCGGCACCGATGAATCGACGCTCTACACCACCTCGCAGAACCCCCATGTGATCCGGCTTCTGATGGGGGCTTTCGTTCTGGGTATCCCGGAGCACAAGCTGCGCGTGGTGGCCCCGGACGTGGGCGGCGGCTTCGGTTCGAAGATCTTCCACTATGTCGAAGAGGCCTTCGTGACCTTCGCGGCCAAGCAATGCCGCCGTCCGGTCAAGTGGACCTCCTCGCGCTCGGAAGCCTTCATCACCGACGCCCATGGCCGCGACCACGTGACCAAGATCGAACTGGCGCTGGATGCGGACAACAACTTTGCCGCGATCCGGACCGAAACTTACGCGAACATGGGCGCTTATCTCAGCACCTTCGCGCCCTCGGTGCCGACGTGGCTGCACGGCACGCTGATGGCGGGCAACTACAAGACGCCGCTGATCTACGTGAACGTGAAGGCCGTCTTCACCAACACGGTGCCGGTTGACGCCTATCGCGGTGCGGGACGGCCCGAGGCGACGTTCCAGCTGGAGCGCGTGATCGACAAGGCCGCGCGCGAGTTGGGCGTCGACCCGATCGAGCTGCGCCGCCAGAACTTCGTGAAGGAGTTCCCCTATGCCACCCCTGTGGCGGTGGAATACGACACCGGCGACTATGAAGGCACGATGACCAAGCTGCTCGACATGATCGACCGGGACGGGTTCGAAGCCCGCCGCGCGAAATCGGCCGAGAACGGCAAGCTGCGGGGCCTGGGCGTGAACTGCTATATCGAGGCCTGCGGCATCGCGCCCTCGGCCCTCGTGGGGCAGTTGGGCGCGCGGGCCGGCCTTTATGAAAGCGCCACGGTCCGGGTGAATGCCACCGGCGGCCTCGTGGTCATGACTGGCTCACACTCGCACGGGCAGGGGCACGAGACCTCTTTCGCGCAGGTGGTGGCCGACATGATCGGGCTTGATGAAAACATGGTCGAGATCGTCCATGGCGATACCGCCAACACACCGATGGGCATGGGCACTTATGGCTCCCGCTCGCTCGCCGTGGGTGGCTCCGCCATGGTGCGGGCGACCGAGAAGATCATCGCCAAGGCCAAGAAGATCGCGGCGCACCTGATGGAAGCCTCCGAAGGCGATATCGAGCTGAAGGATGGTCAGTTCTCCGTCGCGGGCACCGACAAGTCGGTGGCCTGGGGTGATGTGACCCTCGCGGCCTACGTGCCCCACAACTATCCGCTCGACGAGATCGAGCCGGGGCTGGAGGAAACGGCCTTCTACGATCCGAACAACTTCACCTACCCGGCGGGCGCCTATGCCTGCGAGGTGGAGGTCGATCCGGACACCGGCAAGGTGACAATCTGTTCCTTCGCGGCGGCGGACGATTTCGGGAACGTGGTCAACCCGATGATCGTCGAAGGCCAGGTGCACGGCGGGCTGGCGCAGGGCATCGGCCAGGCGCTGCTGGAAAACGTATCCTATGACGAGAACGGTCAGCTTCTGAGCGCGTCCTACATGGATTATTGCATGCCGCGCGCCGACGATCTGCCGTTCTACAAGGTGGACCATTCCAGCGCCACGCCCTGCACCCACAACCCGCTGGGTGTGAAAGGCTGCGGCGAGGCGGGGGCCATCGGCTCGCCCCCCTCGGTCGTCAACGCGGTGGTCGATGCGCTGCAACGCGCCGGCCATACCCACGTGACCCATATCGACATGCCCCTGACGCCCTCGCGCGTATGGGCGGCGATGCAGAACTAAGGAGAACCCCTCATGTACAACTTCGAATTCTCCAAACCGTCTACGATCGCGGATGCGGTTACAGCGCTCGGGCAGGAGGAGGCCCAGGCGCTGGGTGGGGGGCAGACGCTGCTTCCCACCATGAAACAACGGCTGGCGCAGATGAGCACGCTGGTCAGCCTCAACGGCATTGCCGAGATGAAGGGCGTGTGCACCAACGATGCGGGCGAGATCTGCATTGGCGGGGCGACAACCCATGCCACCGTGGCGAAGGAGACGGCGGACAGCTACCCCGGCCTTGCCGGCCTGGCGAGCCGGATCGGCGACCCGGCGGTGCGCAATCGCGGCACCATCGGCGGAAGCCTGGCCAACAACGACCCGTCGGCCTGCTACCCGGCGGCGGCGCTCGGCTCGGGCGCGACCATCGTGACCAATGCGCGCGAGATCGCGGCGGATGAGTATTTCCAGGGCATGTTCGCCACGGCGCTCGATGACGGGGAAATCATCACCGAAGTCCGGTTTCCGGTGCCGGAAGCGTCGAATTACCAGAAGTTCGTGCAACCGGCCTCGCGCTTCGCGCTGGTCGGCGTCTTCGTGGCCAAGTTCGCCGATGGCGTCCGCGTCGCGGTGACGGGCGCGGGCTCCGACGGCGTGTTCCGCTGGACGGAAGCCGAAGAAGCGCTGTCCTCGGACTTCTCGAAAGGAGCGGTCGAAGGTCTGTCGGTGCCGTCGCAGGACATGATCAGCGACCTGCATGGTTCGGCCGAATACCGGGCGCACCTGGTCAAGGTGATGACGGGCCGCGCGGTCGCCGCCGCGTCCTGATCGTTTGACGATTGCGAATTGAGGCCGCCGGGGGCACCCTCCGGCGGCCTTTTCCATGGGAGAGCGGGATGTCGGAACGCGAGAAAATGCAGGCGGGCGACTGGTACAGCTGCCTCGACGCGGAACTGGCCGACATGCGTGACCGCGCACGTGTCGCCTGCCATGCGCATCGCGTGACCCCGCCGCAGCCGGGGGAGGCCTTGTCGCCGGCGCTCGCGGATCTGTTCGGTTCAGTCGGCGAAAACGTTCTCGTGGAAGCGCCTTTCCACTGTGCCTACGGCATCAACGTCCACCTCGGCGACGCCGTCTATATCAACGCGAATTGCGTGATCCTCGACTCGGGGCAGGTGAAGATCGGCACGGGCACGATGATCGGGCCGGGCACACATATCTACTGCGCCGACCATCACCGCGACCCGGCGCAGCGGCGCGCAGGGATCGAGCGGGCGTTGCCCGTGACAATCGGAGCGGATGTCTGGATCGGCGGCGGGGCGATCATCCTGCCGGGCGTGCGGATCGCGGACGGCGCGATCGTGGGGGCCGGGGCGGTGGTGACGAAAGACGTGGCGCCGGGCGCACGCGTTGTCGGAAACCCGGCGCGGGTGCTGCCTTAGCGGTGGCCGGGCAGGAATTCCATGTGATCCTGCTCGACAAGAGCCTCGTCGAACTCGAGCGCCAGCACGAAGGTCACCCCGTTGTCGGTTTCGACCGTGTAGGTGACCCGGCCTTCCAGCCGTGCGTAGGGCGAGATGTCGGTCTCGCCGTTGACCGTCGTGCCTTGCAGGCCCATCGACACGCGGCCGGAGAAATCGAGGCCTTCGGCCTGAGCGACCGAAGCGGTGGCCACGAAGGGCAGGGCGAGGAGAAGCGGTTTCATGGCGCTACAATGCGCCGTGCCGCCGTTTTTCGCAAGAGAGCCCGTGGTCACGAAAAAGCGCGCCCGGATCGGACGCGCTTCGCATTCCCGAGATCACGCGGTCATTTGACCGGGTTGATCATCATCACCATCTGACGGCCTTCCATCTTCGGCATGCTCTCGATCTTGCCGATGCCCTCGACGCTGTCGGCGACCTTTTCCAGCATCTCGCGGCCAAGGTTCTGGTGCGCCATCTCGCGGCCCCGGAAGCGCAGGGTGACCTTCACCTTGTCGCCCTTCTCGAGGAACTTGACGGCATCCTTGACCTTGCGCTCGAAGTCATGATCGTCCGTGCCCGGACGCATCTTCACTTCCTTGATGTCGATGGTCTTCTGTTTCTTGCGCGCCTCGGATTCCCGTTTCTGCTGTTCGTATTTGAACTTGCCGAAATCCATGATCTTGCACACGGGCGGAGTGGCGTTGGGCGAAATCTCGACCAGGTCCAGTTCGGCCTCGGCGGCCAGATCCATGGCGCGTTCAGGGGTGACGACACCCAGGTTTTCACCTTCTGCGCCGATCAGCCGGATTTCGGGGGCGCGGATGCGGTCGTTGACGCGCGGGCCGGTGTCACGTGGCGGCGGCGCGTTATGTGGTCTGCGGGCTATGGTGTATGTCCTTCTGTAGCCAAAGCGGGTGAGGCCGCAAAGGTATCGCTCCCGGGCCTTATCTTCAAGGCGGATAAAGGGGGATTTGCGCGTAAGGGGGAAGCAACGCATATTTGCATCATTGCGCAAGCGATGACCGCAGGGTAATCGCAGTTTCATGATTATTGTCTGACCCAGATGGGGGATCCAAAATGAGCAGAGCACTTATCATCATCGTCATTCTCGCAGCGCTCGGCGTGGGCGGTTACTATCTGACCCAGGGCGACGCGCCGACCGTCGAAGAAGCCGTCGATGCCGTTGGCGAAGCGGCAGAAGACGCGGCCGCAGCCGTGGAAGAGGCTGCAGGCGACGCCGCCGAGGCCGTCGAAGGGGCCGTCGAGGAAGTGACCGGTGCCGCCGACGAGGCCGCAGAAGATGCTGAAGCCGCTGCCGAGGATGCCGCTGCCGCCACCGAGGAAGCCGCCGAGGACGCAGCCGCTGCCGCGGACGAAGCCGTCGAAGATGCAGCTGCCGCCGCAGATGAAGCCGCCGACGACGCCGCCGCTGCAACCGAGGAAGCTGCCGAAGACGCCGCCGCTGCCGCGGACGAGGCCGCTGCAGCCGCCGACGAAGCGGTCGATGACGCCGCCGCTGCCGCG
>WVSM01000022.1 GCA_015689645.1 Rhodobacterales bacterium HKCCE4037 | reverse complement strand
GGGCGAGCGCCGTCCGGACCGTGTCGGCGGCGGCGTGGACCGTCGCCGGGTCCGTCCGCGCAGCCAGTTTCGGGTGGGTCAGGCGGCTTTCCATCGCCACGAGGTCAAGCGCGGCGGCACGAGCGTTGGCGGGCAGAAGGCGACCGGCCTTGCGCACCGCGCCGGGAAAGCTGCGGGCCCGCACATACAAGCGCTCGTCGATCTGCCGACGCAGATCCTCGGTTATGCGCGTGTAGGTCGCGTGATCCATCGAATCGGCCCCATGTTCCCTTAACCCGTTGAAACTACGGAGCGCGGGCGGGCGGCTCAAGCCTTTCGATCGCACTGGCCATGGCGAGTGGAAGGGCCTATCCAGACAGCATGCTAGCGACACAGACATATGGGGAGACCAACGGGCGCCCGCCGCTCCTCATCGTGCATGGCCTGTTCGGCTCCGCCCGCAACTGGGGCGTGATCGCGAAACGCATGTCGGACGAGCGGCAGGTGATCGCCGTGGACATGCGTAACCACGGGCAGTCGTTTCACGGCGCGCCGCATGATTACCCGGCGATGGCGGGGGATCTGGCGGAGGTGATCGAGGCCAACGGCGGCAAGGCGGATGTCGTGGGGCATTCGATGGGCGGCAAGGCGGCGATGGTCCTGGCGCTGGTATTTCCCAATCTGGTCAACCGCTTGGTCGTCGCGGATATCGCCCCCGTCGCTTACGGGCATACGCAGCAGGGGATGATCGACGCGATGCGGGCGATCGATCTGAGCGCGGTCGAGACGCGGGGCGATGCGGCTCGTCAGATGGCGAAAACCGTTTCGGAAGAAGGGGTTCGGGCGTTTCTGCTGCAATCCCTGGACGTGAAGGCGCGGGAATGGCGGCTGAACCTCGATCAGCTGGAGGCGGATATGGACGCGATCCTGGGCTTCCCCGAGATCGACGGCGTGTTCGAGGGGCCGGTCCTGATGCTGTCAGGCGCGGAGTCAGATTACGTGAAGGCCGAGCATCGCGCTGAAATAAAACGCCTTTTCCCCGCCGCCCGCTTCGCGAAGATACCGGGGGCGGGGCATTGGGTGCATGCGGAAAAGGCTCGGGAGTTTGAGGGGGCTTGTCGGGTGTTTCTGGATGCGGGACGCTAGTGATTGTGGCCAAATGCGCGGTGTTGCGGAAATGTTGCGGGTGGGCCGAGATGTGGCGGGCAGGGTTGATCGGCTGCGCGGCACGGGATAACGAAGCCATACAGGTGCATGGACGCGGATTGCATTCCTGATGCGGGGGCTCGGGCCGAAAGGTTCCGGGCCCTTTTTCATTGCTCTGGAAAAAGATGAAGGCGCCAGGTGCTCGGACGCGGTCCATGCATTGGGGTTTCCCCCGCCCTGACGCCTTCGAATGGATTGGCTCCGCTTGCGCTTTGCCTCCCCTCAGGCAGGCGGCCCGAGAGCCGTCATACCCACCTCCGGTTTCCTTGCGGTCCCCTTTGGTTCACCATTGCCCTCTGCTTCGAAAAACGCTGTCACATCAAGGATATGCAGCCCTTTTCCAAGCCCTCGATCTTCGCCGTGCTGGTTTGAACCGAAGCTCCACCTAGCGCGTTTCCAACCTTCGGAGGCCGTGGCGCCCGCCGCTTCGGATCGCTCCGTCGCTGCGGTGAATTCACTGTCACCGAAGCGTCATGTTCGGGCAATCAAATAGCACTGCAGCATGGATTTTTCCTGTGGATGAAACCGGGGAGAAGCCTGTGCGGAGGGGCTGCATAGCGGCGGGAAGCAGTTGCGCCTGAACCATAATTTCCCGCTGTGGAGGATGGCGCGCGAGGGCCGGTTTTTTCTGCACCTGCGAAGGCGTTTCCTGCCCTGAACCGGGAGAATCACGGCGCACAAGATGCTGTGGGTGCGAGCCGGATTCGGGGCGTTTCAGAGGGTGAAACCGGCCCCGAGTCGCGAAAATCCGGCGAAATCGCCGCGCAAGGGCCAGGTGAGTGATCCTGTAGTGAACCTGTAGTTATTCCGTAGTTACAAAGTTTTCTTCACCCTTCCTTAACCGCGCCACAGGAGCCTCGGGACCCGTTTCCAGATTCCGAGGCCGACATGCCGACACCGAAACCCCTGACCAAAAGCGCCCGCGCGCATCACTTCTACATGGCGGAGGCGATGGCCCGGCTGGAGTGGGACCTGCAAAACCACCTGATGCGGGAGCGGCGCATACCGGAGGAATGGCACGAAATCTCGTCGCGCAGGTGCAGCGCGCTCAAACAGTTGACGGTGCGCTTCGACGAGGACGTGGTGAAGTTCTTCAAATCGGCCGGACCGGGCTACCAGCGGCGGATGAACGACGTGCTGCGATCGTTCATGCATATGAAGCTGGGCGGGTTCCTGCATGGGGAGGAGACGATCGACGCGTTCCGGGACGGCGCCTTCGCGAGGCAGGACAGGCGCCCGACCTGGGGCATGATCGAGGAGTTGCAGCGCGACGTGCGCGAGAAGGCTGCGGACTTGGCGTTCCGGACGGAGCAGGCGGCAGAGCGGCGCGCGGCGGCGGAGAAGGCGCGGAAGGGGTGAGAGGAACTTTCAAATGGCGTGCGGGTTAACCTTTATACCATTGAAGGAGTCACATCGCATGTTTCGACTGGTACTGATGATCGCCGCCCTGTTCACCCTGACCGCCTGTGAGACCGTCGGAGGCTTCGGCCGGGACGTCAGCGATGCCGGACAGGGGATTTCCGCAACCGCGCAGGCGGTTGAGGACGAAATCGAGGATTGAACACCCTCGTCTGAAAGGCTTGCTTAATAGGCGCACCCCCCGGCCCGGCCGGGGGGTGTTTTTTGGTCTGGTGTCGGGGAGGGTGGGGCTTACCCACCTTGTGCCGGTTGCCCGAGCGCCTCGGCCAGCAGGGCGGCGTTGCGGCGGTGGGACTTGAAGAACAGGTCGAACACGTCGCCCACGACCGGGACGGAGCCGACGGCCCAGTCGATCCCGGCATTGCCCGCCATCTTCACCAGCGTGGATGTCGGAACGCCGTGCTTGTGGGCGACGGCCATCATCCAGACCGAAGGCAGCAGCATGGCGGTGTCGCCCACGCCCGGAACAAGGCCGATGATCGAGTCGAGCCCGAAGCGGAGGCGGGTGCCGGGGATGCCGTAGCGGGTGTCGAGCAACCGCGCGAGGCGCTGAACCCGGGCGAGGTCGCGCTGGCGGTCGGTGGGTGTGACGGGGGCGTGGGTCGCGGTGGCGGTGGGCATGGGCGGTCTCCTTTGAGGGGAGAACGGCGAGGGTAGGGGTGGGGTTCCCGGGGGGGGGGAGGTTGCCTAGAACCTTCAATCACGAACGCTGGCTGTAAGTGCCGGAAAATAGATTGAAATTGGGTTATCAACGGCATCAGGGTTTTCAAGCGCCTGCCGAACTTGTGTAGCAATAGTAGAGATATAAACTGGCAACTGTGGAACCAAGGTATAAATGTTCGAGTCGTCTATCTGAATTGTTCTGCTCTGATTGATGTCAAATGGAATTCGATCGGACGCACGAATAATTTGAACGGTGGGCTTCCTCATTAAATGCCTTATCGCGAGTTCGTAAAAAACATTTGGATTGTTGAAAGAAAGGTCTGCTATCACAAGTCTTGAATGTATTATGTAGTCAAGTATCTGACGGGTGATCACGCCCGGGCTATCTATCTGATCCGCTCTAACTAACTTGAGCTTGGATTGATGGAGCGCAGGCTCCACAATTGAGGAAGAAAACAGGTCCGCGTGCTTTCTTTGGTCGGACCCTTCTTGTCCAATGGGGGAAACGTAGAATGCGGTGGTTTCGAAATCAGCTTGTGTTGATGTAATTACTGCAGTCGGTTGGCTAAAAGATTTAGGTTGGTCAGTTTCGGCAGATATGTGTGGCTTCGAAGCCTCTGAATTACTCGGCAAATCATCAAGTCTCATGTCGAAAGAGACTATTCGCTCTGCTCCAGCGAGCGTTTGAAGCAAGCCAACATCGCGCATATTGACGATGAGCGTGTCGACGGCCTCTTCTGCTAAGTCTTCATGAGTGCCCAGCTCTCGCGCTTTGTCTATCATCACAGATCTGGCCGGTAGTTTTAGATCTACAAACGCCTCATAGATCTGCGAGAACAATTCAACCGTAGTGATCGCGGCCTCGAGTTTGGCCCTTTCGCGCTCTCTTACTGTCAAAGCCTCGCTGACGCACTTTTCACCTAGCGGCGTCAATTCAATGAATTCAGCTTTATAGCTACCAGTAGTGAGGCCGTATTTCAGTGAATTTGACAGAAGAGACTGACTCGCCGAACTAGTCGGAGATTTCCCGATTTCATCGAAAAGAGTCAGGCGCCTTACGCTTTTTCCGCCACTAACGCGAGCGACGTCTGCTGCAAATTGCAACGATTCTGAAAACGGGGCACTCGGGAAGTTCCGAGTAGGCCGGGCTTTCTTCGTTTGGCTAGCGTTCGGGGCGTCAGCATTCTTTGTCATAACTCAAGGTTGCTCGAGTTGGGTTGCATTGTCTAGTAGGCATTGGGATCAGGTGGTTTGAGTTAGGCGGGTTAACAGCGGGCTTGCCCGCGCCGCCATCGACGGGCCGTCCGGCGGCCTGTCGATTTGGTGAGGCTGGGTGCTCCGTTCGTTCTGGACGATGACCTGGCTGCCATAAGGTGCCAATGAACTTCTGTTGGATCGACAGTCCCCGGCCCTTCGATGGCGGGGCAGGTGGTGGGTTTCACCCACCTTACGGCCCGGGGCGAGACCCGGGTAACGGCGGGACAAGTCCCGCCCTACGGGTTGTGTCCTGAAAGGTGCACAATGAATGTGCACCCTACGGTGGGAGGTGTGGCGGCCTAGGAGTCCATTTTCAGGGCTGAGATGAACGCGGATTGAGGGATTTCGACCTTCCCGAACTGCCGCATCTTCTTCTTGCCGGCCTTCTGCTTGTCGAGCAGCTTCCGCTTCCGCGTCGCGTCGCCGCCGTAGCATTTCGCGGTCACGTCCTTGCGCATGGCCGAGAGCGTCTCGCGCGCGATGACGCGGCCTCCGATGGCCGCCTGGATCGGGATCTTGAACATGTGGCGGGGGATGAGTTCTTTCAGTTTCTCGCACATGGCGCGGCCCCGGCCCTCGGCTCGGTCGCGGTGGACCATCATCGACAGCGCGTCGACGGGCTCGTCATTGACGAGGATCTGCATCTTCACCAGCGCGTCCTCGCGGTAGCCGATCATCTGGTAGTCGAAGCTGGCGTAGCCCTTCGTCACCGATTTCAGGCGGTCGTAGAAGTCGAACACCACCTCGTTGAGCGGCAGGTCGTAGACGACCATCGCGCGGGAGCCGGCGTAGGTGAGGTCCATCTGGATGCCGCGCCGGTCCTGGCAGAGCTTGAGGACGTCGCCGAGGTACTCGTCGGGCACGAGGATGGTGGCCTTGATGCGCGGCTCCTCGATACGGTCGACATGGGTCATGTCGGGCATGTCGGCGGGGTTGTGAAGCTCCATCATCGTGCCGTCGCGCATGTGGACGTGGTAGATGACGGACGGCGCGGTGGTGATGAGGTCGATATCGTATTCACGCTCGAGCCGGTCGCGGATGACTTCGAGGTGCAGGAGGCCGAGGAAGCCGCAGCGGAAGCCGAAGCCGAGGGCGGCGGAGGTCTCCATCTCCGACGAGAAGGAGGCGTCGTTCAGGGCGAGCTTCTCGATCGCGTCGCGCATATCCTCGAAATCGTTGGCGTCGACGGGGAAGAGGCCGCAGAAGACCACGGGCTGCGAGGGTTTGAAGCCCGGCAGCGGATTGGGCGTGGGGTGCTTGTCGTGGGTGATCGTGTCGCCGACGCGGGTGTCGCGGACCTGCTTGATGGAGGCGGTGAGGAAGCCGATCTCGCCCGGGCCGAGTTCCGCGATATCCTGCATCTTTGGGCGGAAGACGCCGAGCTTGTCGATGCCGTAGCGGCCGCCGGTCTTCATCATGCGGATCTGGTCGCCCTTCTTGATCTTGCCGTCGATCACGCGGATCAGGACGACGACGCCGAGGTAGCTGTCGTAATAGCTGTCGACGAGCATCGCCTTGAGCGGCGCGTTCGGGTCGCCCTTGGGGGCGGGCAGGCGGGTGACGATGGCCTCCAGAACGTCGGGAATGCCGAGGCCGGTCTTGGCGGAGATCTGGACGGCATTGTGCGCCTCGATCCCGATGACATCCTCGATCTGTTCCTTCACGCGCTCGGGCTCCGCCGCGGGCAGGTCGACCTTGTTGAGGACCGGCACGATCTCGTGATCCGCGTCGATGGCCTGGTAGACGTTGGCGAGGGTCTGTGCCTCGACGCCCTGGCTTGCATCGACCACCAGGAGCGAGCCTTCGACCGCCTGCATGGAGCGGCTGACCTCGTAGGCGAAGTCGACGTGACCGGGCGTGTCGATGAGGTTGAGGATATAGGTTTCGCCGTCCTGCGCCGGGTATTCGATGCGGACGGTATTGGCCTTGATGGTGATCCCGCGCTCGCGCTCGATATCCATCGCGTCGAGGATCTGGTCCTGCATGTCGCGCTCGGCCACCGTCCCGGTGAGCTGGATCAGCCGGTCGGCGAGCGTGGATTTCCCGTGGTCGATATGGGCGACGATGGAGAAATTGCGGATGCGGTTGAGATCGGTCATGGGCCTGTGCGTCCTGATGGATGGAGCACGATGTAGCTCATGCGGGAGGTTTCGGGAAGGGGGGCTGCGGCGTTGCGGATGTGTGGAATTATGTGTATATGGATGTGTAACCTGGAGGGTGTGCCATGACACGTTTGCTGACAACCGAAATCGCCTCGATCACCGAACTGCGGGAGCCGCAGAAGGTTCTGGCGCGGGCAAAGGGGAAGCCGGTGGCGATCCTGAAGAACTCCAAGCCGGTGGCCTACCTGGTGCCGACGGAATTCGTGCAGGACCCGGAGACGGACGAGCCGCGCTATGCGACGATGGAGGAGGTGATGGCCGCGTTGGAAGCCACGCGCGAAGAGACACAGCCGGTTCTTGATTGCTCGAGAGACAAATGAGGTGGACTTTGTTCACCGTGGCGCAGGTCGTCGCGGTGCACGATGAATGTGCACCCTACGGGCCGACCTACCCGGGGCTCCGCCCGTTCGCGCCTCGATCGCTCCACTGGAGCGATTGCCGGGCAGAGCCCGGACCGGCTCTCACCCGAACACCCACACCGTCACGTGGTAGAACACCGGGGCGGCGAAGATGACGCTGTCGAGCTGGTCCAGAAGGCCTCCCTGGCCGGGGATCAGGTGGGACCAGTCCTTGACGCCCTTGTCGCGCTTGATGGCGGCGAAGACGAGGCTGCCGAGCATGCCGGTGAGACTGGCGAGCGCGGCCATGGCGGCGGCTCCGAGTGCGCCGAAGGGGGTGACCCAGCTGAGGACCGCTCCGATCAGGGCGGCGGTGAGGACGCCGCAGGCCATGCCTTCGAGCGTCTTGGGCGACAGCTCCTTCGCGACGCGGCGTTTGCCGAATTTGCGGCCGGCGTAATATTCCGCCACGTCGCCGAGCTGGATGACCATGGCCAGGAACACGATCAGCAGGATCGAGCGGTCGGAGCCGTCGGGCATGTCGTAGGTCAGGAGTGCGGGGACGTGGGAGATGCAGAAGACGCAGATCATCAGGCCCCATTGCGTCTCGGCCACGCGGCCCACGAAGCCGGTCGGGTCGCCGCGGAGGGCGCTGACGATGAGGAGCAGGAGGAAGGCGTAGACCGGGATGAACACGGTGAACAGCGCCGTCCAGTCGAGGCCCACGAAGAGGTATTGCAGCGGCAGGATCACGAAGCAGGCGAGCGCGAGGCTCAGGTGATCGGCGCGGCGTTTGCGGGCGAAGGTGAGGAATTCGCGGAGCGCGGCGAAGGAGGCGAAGGCAAACAGCAGGATGATCCCGATGCGGCCCGCGAGGATGGCCAGCGTCAGCAGGATCGCGAGGCCCCACCAGGTGTGCACGCGCATGTTGAAGGCCTCGACCACCGGGTTGGTCTGGCCCTGGGGAAGGCGCATGCGGAGGCTTTCGCCGATCACGGTGAAGGCGATCAGGATGCCGGTGACGGCCAGCGCGAGGATGGCGACGTCGGTTGTGGTGTCAGGTGTCATTGCGGCTGCTCCGCGGGGGCGGGTCGCGCCTCGTCGGGGCGGGGTTTCGGCGCGAGTTCCAGGAGCGCCCCGGCGGCACGCTTGAGGAAGTCGTCCTTGCTCTCGCCCTCCTTCACGTGGATCGGCGCGCCGAAGGTGACGGTGCAGATCAGCGGCAGGGGGATGACCTCGCCCTTGGGCATGATCTCGTTGAGGTTGGCGACCCATGTGGGCACGAGATCGACATGCGGGCGGGCGCGGCCCATGTTGTAGAGGCCGGCGCGGAAGGGCAGCAGGGGGTCGTCGGTCATGTTGCGGTTGCCCTCGGGGAAGATGATGAGGGAAGAGCCTTCGTCGAGCGCGGCGAGGATCGCCTCCATCGGGTCTGAGGTGCGCGCGTCGGGGCGGCGGTCGATCAGGACGCAGTTGAAGACCTCGGGCCCGACGAAGGCGCGCAGCCGGGTCTTGAGCCAGTAATCGGCGGCGGCGACGGGCCGGGTCTGGCGCCGCATGTGGCTGGGCAGGACCGTCCAGATCATCGGCATGTCGGCGTTGGACACGTGGTTGGCGAAATAGACGCGCTGGCGCGCCACCGGCTCGATCCCGCGCCAGTCGGCCCGGACGGCGGTGATGAACCGCGCCACGAAGGCCAGCGCATGGCCCACGGCGCGGGCGGCGATGCGGCGGGGAAGTGACGCAAGGTCAGTCATTTAGATGTTCTGGCAGAGGTTCTGCGCGAAAGGAAGGCCGTTCGCGCCGGGTCGGGCCGGATGCGCGAATCCGTGATTTGCCCAGGTCGCCGGATTCTGGCATATACCGGGGCAGAGCAGAGACGGGCGAAAAGACCCGCTTATATCCTGAACGAGGCGAAGATGAACATTTTCATGATGCGGGCCGCGCCGCTGGCCCTGGTCGCATTTCTGGCCGCACCGACCGCCGCACAAGCCAATCCGATCGAGCGGGCCTGCATGGCCTCGGACCGCAACGCGTCGCGCGCCTTGTGTTCGTGCATCGGTGACGTGGCGGACGCGATGCTGTCGCGCGCCCAGATGCGCGAAGGCGCGCGCTGGTTCGACGATCCGCAGCGGGCGCAGGACGTGCGCCAATCCGATCGCGCCAGCGACGAGGAGATGTGGCGGGCCTGGGGCGTGTTCTCGGCGGCGGCCGAACAGCATTGCGGCGGTTGAACCGGCCTATCGCAGGCGCTTTGCCCAGGCCTCGGCGGCTTCCTCGATGAGGTCGAGCGCGCCGTCGAAATCCTCGGTGTAATAGGGGTCCGGAACGGGACCGCCGCCGACGGGCGCGCGGAACAGCTCGATATTGTCGGCCTCGGGCGCGAGGTCGCGCAGATCGGCGAGGTTCTCGGCATCCATGGCCAGAACGAGGTCGAAATCCTCGAAATCGGCGCGCGTCACCTGCCGCGCCCGGAGCGGCGTCAGGTCGTAGCCGCGCGCCTCCGCCGCCGCGATGGCGGGCGGGTAGGGCGGTTTGCCGACATGCCAGTCGCCGGTTCCGGCGCTGTCGATCCGCGCGCCGGGAAGATGCGCGCGCAAGACCACCTCGGCGGTGGGCGAGCGACAGATGTTGCCGAGACAGACGACGAGGATAGAGTGGGTCATGGCGTCTGGATGGCGCGTTTGTCGGGAAAGGACAAGGGATGGTCAGGCTGACGGAGCTACTGGCGGCGGGGTGTCTGGTGGCGGGAACAGGAGCGTCCTTGGCGCAGGACGGCGCCGACTGGCACCTGACCGGAGAGTTCCTGAGCCTCGACCTGCCCGGAGAGGCCGTGATCGCGGCGGAGGAGGCGGACGACACGCTCGCCATTCGGGTGATCCATGTATTCGAACCGGGAACCGACATCGTGAGGATGGTGCTGACGGAGTTCCTCGCCAATGAGCCATCGCCCGTGCAGCATGAAACCGACGAAGAGCATATCGCTGCCTTCATCGAGGGCGCGCGTCAGGGCAATTGCCCGGAGGCGGAGGTGATGGAATTCGTGCGCCATAACATCGGCGGCCACGAGGGCAACACCATCCTGGGCCGGTGCGCTGAGCCTGCTGATGGAAGCCCCGGCGTATTCGTCGTCGGCACCTCCGTCGAGACCGGCACGCGGTCGCACGGCTTGTCGGCCACGATCCCGGTCGACGATCTCGATATGCTGGACCTCTACATCGACCGGTTAAGCTTCATCCACCTGTGCCGGATCGACGAGGTCGGTGGGCCGTGCATTGAGCAATAGCGCCTCCCATATCGTTGTGTTGACAGGCGCCGGCGTGTCGGCTGAAAGCGGTCTGGGCACGTTCCGCGACAAGGGCGGGTTGTGGACGAAATACGACCTGGCCGAGGTGGCGACGCCCGAGGGGTTCGCCGCTGATCCGGCCAAGGTGCACGGATTCTACAACGCGCGGCGGGCCAATGCGCTGGAGGCGGAGGCAAACGCGGCCCATGCGGCGCTGGCGCGGCTGGAGGCGGCGGGGGCGCTGATCGTGACGCAGAACGTGGACGATCTGCATGAACGCGCCGGGGCGGAGAACGTCATCCACATGCACGGGCAGCTGATGCGGGCGTTCTGCGTGGCCTGTGACACGCGGTTCGATGCGCCGCGCGAGATGGGCGTGGACGATCCGTGCCCCGCCTGTGGCAGCGGCCCGACCCGGCCCGACATCGTGTGGTTCGGCGAAATGCCCTATCACATGGAGCGGATCATCGACGCGCTGGAGGCGTGCGAATTGTTCGTGGCCATCGGCACCTCGGGCGAGGTCTACCCGGCGGCGGGCTTCGTGGAGGAGGCGCGCCGCACGGGCGCTGAGACGCTGGAGATCAACATGGAGGCCACCGGCGGGCGGTTCGACCGTCGGATCATCGGGCCGGCGTCGCAGGTCGTGCCACTCTGGGTCGACGAGGTTCTGGGGGCGTAGGGGCGGGACCGCGCGCGAGCCCGCCCCGGAAAGTCAGCTGTCGCTGTCGCCGTGGCCGGAGTGGTCACCGCCATGGCCTTCGCCATCGTGCTCCATCTCCATCTCGCCATGACCGGAATGGTCGCCGTGACCGCCTTCCATGGGCTGGCGTTCATTGTCCACGACGATGGTCTGCGTGACCGGGTCGGCATGTTCGAAGGTGAAGGTGATCTCGATCTCCTCGCCCTGTTCAAGCGGCGAGGTCAGGCCGAGCATCATCACGTGGTAGCCGCCGCGTTGCAGAAGGATGGTCTCGCCTGCGGGGATTTCGAAGCCTTCCTCGACTTCGACCATGCGCATCACGCCGCTCTCTTCCTGGATGTGGGTGTGAAGCTCCAGTCGTTCGGCGGCGTCGGAGGTCACACCGATCAGGCGGTCGTCCCTGTCGGAATGGTTGAAGATGGTCATGAAGGCCGCGCCGGATTGCGCCACCGGGCTGGCGGCGCGGGCATAGGCGTCTTCGATGATCATGTGGGCGGAGGCGATGGCGGGCAGAACGGCGAAGGCCGTGCCCAGAAGGGTGGTTTTCAGGTTCATTGAAATGTCTCTCTCGGTTTTTGGGATTGGATCGGGATCAGGCCATGTGCGGCGGCGCACGGGCGTGCCGGAGCAATCCGGGAGAGAGCGGGGAGAGGAGCGGGGCCGCGACGAGAATCGGGGCCGGAATGAGCAGGAAGCCGCGCGTGGCCGTCGGTGCGGGGGCGCCCTCCGCGATGGCGAGATGGCAGAGGCCGCAATCCTGTGAAGCGATCGCCTCCCCCTCGGCATCGAGAATCGGGAGGCCCGCGTCATCGAGCAGGATCCGGGGCGATCCGGTGCCGCAGAAGCCCCCGGCGGCGGCCATGCGCGTCTCGGCCACCACAGCGGCGAGGCTGGTGAGCACGAGGCAGAGGGCCAGAAGGCCGGAGGGCAGGATGCGCCGGATCATGGGCCGCAGGTGTAGGTGGCGGGCGGCTTCGGGCCAAGCCACAAAAACGCGAACGCCCCGCGCGGTATTGTCACCGGCGGGGCGAATCTCGTGAAAATCGGAAAGCGATCAGGCCTGTGCGGCCTGTGCCTTCGTGATCTCTTTCTTGATCTTGAGCGCCTTGGGCGACAGCTCATCATCCTTGGCGCGGGCCATGAACGCGTCGAGGCCACCGCGGTGGTCGACGGTGCGGAGCGCCGCGTTGGAGATGCGCAGCTTGAAGCGGCGATCCAGGATATCGGAGCCGAGGGTGACCTCGGTCAGGTTCGGCAGGAAGCGACGCCGGGTCTTGTTGTTGGCGTGGCTTACGTTGTTGCCCGTCATCGGGCCCTTGCCGGTCAGTTCGCAAACGCGCGACATGGGTTCATCCTCTCATCCATCGACGGCGCGGGCGGCGGAGGGCCTGCCGGGCCGGAAACCAAAAGGGCGGCGGGATGGCCCGACGCCCGAAAATCTGTGGCGAGGCATTACGAAGGCAGAGGCGGGGTGTCAAGCCGGGAATCGGCCTGCGGAGGGGGATTCACGGCGCTCGTGTTTGCCCCTAGGCTGCGGCCCCATGAAAGAGAGCGATCTGTATCCGCCCGTGAAGGCATTTCTGGAGGCGAAAGGCTTCGAGGTAAAGGGCGAGATCGGCCCCGCCGACGTGATGGGTGTGCGGGGGGAGGATATGGTCGTGGTGGAGCTGAAGACGCGGTTTTCGCTGGCGTTGTTCCACCAGGGCATCGCGCGGCTGGCGGTCTGCGATTGCGTCTACGTCGCCGTGGCGCGCGGGTCCGGTCGGCCGTGGCTCAAGGCGGTGAAGGAAAACGTGAAGCTGGCGCGGCGGCTGGGCCTGGGGCTGTTGAGCGTGCAGGTGGAGACGGGCACGGTCGAGGTGCATTGCGACCCGGGGCCCTATGCGCCGCGCATGGCCGCCCGGAAGAAACGCGCCATGCTGAGCGAGTTCGAAAGGCGCGAGGGCGACCCGAATCCCGGTGGTCTGGCCGGCGCGCGGGTGACGGCCTATCGGCAGGAGGCGACGCTTTGTGCCGAATTCCTCGGGCTGGCGGGGCAGGCGCGCGGCGCGGAGGTGGCGAAATCGACCGGCGTGGCGCGGGCCACGACGATCATGCGCGACAACCATTACGGCTGGTTCGAGAAGGTCGAGAAGGGCGTGTATCGCTTGAGCGACGCGGGGCGCGGTGTGATCTGACCGCGCGCAGGTGGCAGGTGTCGGATTTGCATGTTTCCGGAACAAGGATGAGGGGGCGAGATGCAGACGGAGTTCGAGATTTCCACCCGGGGTGCGGGGCTTTACGAGTTCACGCGCGAGGTGGGGCGGTGGCTGTCCGGTGCCGGCGACGGGGTGCTGACGCTGATGGTGCGGCATACCTCGGCCTCGCTGCTGATCCAGGAGAACGCCGACCCGGACGTGCAGGTCGATTTGCGGCGCTTCTTCGAGCGCTTCGTGCCGCGCGGCGATGATCCGAGCATGTCATGGCTGACCCATGTGGCGGAGGGGCCGGACGACATGCCGGCGCACATCAAGGCCTCGGTCCTGCCGGTGAGCCTGCAGATCCCGGTGGCGGGCGGGCGGATGCGGCTGGGAACATGGCAGGGCATCTACCTGTTCGAGCACCGCGATGCGCCCCATACACGCCGGGTCGCGGCGGCGTTTCAGGCGTTCTGACGGGCCGGGGCGTCTGTGCAACACCTAGATACTGTGGCGGGAGAATGCCTCTACCCAAGCGAAAGGGGCCTCCGTATAGTGCCTGTGGATAAGAGGGCATGAGCCCCAAGGTAAGAGGCAGGCGCAAGGCACCCCCTTCGCGCGACAAGGACAGGAGGCGCGGCCATGCGCTGCCCATTTTGCGGTAATGTAGACACCCAGGTGAAGGATTCCCGGCCCGCCGAGGATCACGTCGCGATCCGGCGGCGGCGGTTCTGTCCGGCCTGCGCGGGGCGGTTCACCACCTATGAGCGGGTGCAGTTGCGCGACCTCGTGGTCATCAAGACCAACGGCAAGCGCGAGGATTTCGACCGCGACAAGCTGGAGCGCTCGATCCGGATCGCGCTGCAGAAGCGCCCCGTAGAGCCGGAGCGGATCGACCAGATGATCTCGGGCATCGTGCGGCGGCTGGAAAGCATGGGCGAGACCGACATCAACTCCAAGGTCATCGGCGAGATCGTGATGGAGCGGCTGGCGGCGATCGACACCGTCGCCTACGTGCGCTTCGCGAGCGTCTACAAGAATTTCCAGGCGACCGGCGATTTCGAGGATTTCCTTTCGGAACTGCGTCCGCCGGCTTCGGCCACCGATAGCTGACATGTCCGACGCGCGCTGGATGCGTCTGGCGCTGTCCCTTGGCAAACGGGGCATGGGCCGGACCGGGCCCAACCCGGCCGTGGGCTGCGTGCTGGTACGCGAGGGGCGCGTCGTCGGGCGCGGGCGCACCGCCGATGGCGGACGGCCCCACGCGGAAATCGGGGCGCTGACGCAGGCGGGCGACGCCGCGCGCGGGTCCACCGCCTACGTCACGCTTGAGCCCTGCAATCATCATGGCAAGACCGGCCCCTGCGCCGAGGCGCTGATCGCCGCCGGGGTGGCGCGGGTGGTGATCGCCGCGCGCGATCCCAATCCGGTTGCGGCGGGTGGGGTCGAGCGGCTGCGTGCCGCCGGAGTCGTGGTCGAGACCGGGCTGATGGAAGACGAGGCGCGGCGCGACCTTGCCGGGTTCCTCAGCCGGTTGGAACGCGGGCGGCCCTTCGTGACCCTGAAGCTCGCCACCAGTTTCGACGGGCGCATCGCTACGGCCAGCGGCGAGAGCCAGTGGATCACCGGGCCGGCGGCGCGGCGCTACGTGCATGGGATGCGGATGCGGTCGGACGCCGTGATGGTCGGCGGCGGCACGGCGCGCGACGATGATCCGTCGCTGACGGTGCGCGGCATGGGGCCGGTGCCCCAGCCCGCACGCGTGGTCCTGTCGCGGGGGGGCGACATCCCGCTCGAGAGTGCCCTGGTGCGGAATGCGCGCGAGGTGCCGGTGCTGGTCTTCTACGGCGATGACATCGCGGAGGAGCGGCGGGTGTGGCTGGAGGAGGCGGGCGTCGGCCTTCTCGACTGCAAGCTCGACGGGCGGTACCTGGACCTTGGTGACGTGCTGGAGGGGCTGGGCGACAGCGGCTTCAACCGGGTGTTCTGCGAGGGCGGCTCGGCGGTGGCGGCCTCGCTTCTGGCGGGCGATTTCGTGGACGAGTTGGTTACCATGGCGGCGGGTCTCGCGCTTGGGGCGGAGGGCACACCGGCGCTCGGCGCGCTGGGCATCGGGGCGCTGGCGGAAGCGCCACGGTTCGCGCTCGAAAAGGTCAGTGAAATTGGCGGTGACGTGGTGGCGCATTGGGTGCCGCAGGACGCAGGTGCCAAGTAACGGTCATCGGAACAGGCGCGATTTTGGTCGCTTTTCTGTGGATAAACCTGTGAGTTCGCCCACCGCCAATCGTGTTTCGGAAAGTCAGCGCCGCCAGATCCAGCTTTGCCCGGCGAACCAGCCTTGCAGTTTCGCCAGCGCCCGAAGGCTCGGCTTTTGCGGCACGCCCTCACCCGAGGCCAGCCGGTCGAGCGCCACTTCGACGGGGCAGGGCAGGCTGGTGACCGGATCGAGATAGCGGGGATAGACGATCAGCGACGCATGGACCAGCGCGGCCAGCGAGGGGCGCGCAACGCGCCGGTCGGGCACCTTGCCGAGATCGCTTGTCAGGCCCCAACCGGCATAGAACGGCGCGCCAAGCGTGGTCACGGGAATGCCCCGGATCAGCGCCTCGAACCCCATGGCGGAGGTCATCGTGACGACGCGGTCGGCGACCGACAGGAGCGCCTCGGCCCCGGTGTTCTCGGCCACGTGGTCGGCCAGTTTGCGGACGGCGTCCGGCAGCGCGCCGGGGCGCAGGCCGGCCTCCACGTCGGGATGCGGTTTGTAGATGATATGGGCATGCGGGTTCAGGCGGCGGGCGGTGCGCAGAAGCTCTTCATTGGTGTTCACGTCGCCCGCGCCGAGACGGATGGAGGCGTCGTCTTCCACCTGGCCGGGGACAAGGATCACGTGGACGCCCTCGGGCAGTTCGGGGGCCGGGGCGCCATCGAGATTGTACTTGGTCACCCCCAGCCGCCGAAGCTTGCCGATCAGGCGCTCGGCCCGGTCCAGCCGGGCGGGGGGCAGCGTCGCGGCCGTGGCGATCAGGAGCTCCAGCCGGCTTTCGCGGGTCGGATCGTAGTAGATGCCGAGGTCGTCGAGCACGAGCGACAGCGGCGGGACCAGTTCGGCCCCCAGCCCGCGCGACCGCAGGAAGCCGTCCTCGACCCTGAGCAGCACCGCGTCCTCGGCGCGGGCGTGGTCGTTCAACTCGGGCGTTTCGCGCCCCGCCCAGACCAGCACGCGGGCCTTTCCACGGGTCGCCTGCGCCGGATCGTCGGTGAAGTCCAGTCGCCCGTGCCGCCCGAAGAACTGCTTCAGATGCCCCTTCTTCCAGCTGCGCATGCCGATGGCGCGGTAGCCCCAGCGATCCGCGCGCCATGCGTTCACCTGTGCCTCCAGCGCGCCAATGACGTCCTCGACCTGCCCGAGGCGGTCGCGATAGGGGTCGTACCATGTCGGGTAGAGGATCAGCGTGGCGGCGATCAGCTGCGCGCGGGTCAGTTTGCGCTGGCGGCGGGCGGGCACCGGGCGGCGGTCGTCGGTCAGCCCCCAGCCGGCGTAGAAGGGCACGCCGAAGACAACGGGCCTGTGACCGGCGAGAATGGCCTCGAACCCGGCGCCGGAGGTGACGCAATAGACCGCGCGGGCGCCTTCGAAGAGCGTCCAGAGCGAGGCCGGGCGGTCATCGAGCACCACGTTCGGCGGCAGCCTGTCCGGATCGAAGTGGCCGGGGCGGTGGCCGTCGCGGCTCTCGGGATGGGTCTTGATGACGATCTGCGCGTCGGGGTGGTCTTCGCGCGCCCAGGTCAGGGCCTCCGCGAAGCTGTCGGCGGTGGCCTGACCCCTGGCGATGGAGGCGTCACCGCGCGTCTGGTCGATCAGCAGGACGTAGCCGGGGGCGGGGGCTGGCAGGGACGGATCGGTGGCGGCATATTTCGACAGGTGGCCATCGACGATCCGGGCCGCCACGTCGCGGGCACGGTTCAGGAGCGCGGTGTCATCGAGCGGATGCGTGGACAGCAGCGTTTCCAGGTCGGAGGGACCGGAAGCGTCGAAATACATGCCCTGCCGGTCGATCACGAGGCCAAGGGGCGGCTCGCCTGAGCGGCCGGGAAAGAGCGAGCGCAGAAACGCGTCTTCGACCCGGACCAGCGACGCACCGGTCGCCTGTGCCACGGCCTCTCCGCGCGGGGCGTAGGGGGAATGGCCCCAGACCACCACGTCGTCTTCCGCGGCCGGCTTGCCCAGTTTCAGATCGTAGCCCGCAAGCGTCAGGATACGGCGCACGCGCGCGTTGGTGAGAAACCCGGTGTTGAAATGGTACGCCCGGCGCGAAGGCGCTCGCCCCGGTGCATCCATACGGTCAGTCCGTCGTGCCGTTCGCAATATCCGCGACGGAAGCGGCAGACGCGAGCGTGCCGGTCAGGGCCGAAATCGCGTTGTTGAACTGGGTGATCGGGGCCGAGGTGACGTAGACGGTGTCGCCATCGCGGATCACGAAATCGCGGGCTTCGAACATGCCGGTCGGCGCGGTCAGGTCGAGGACGTAGATCATCCGCTGGGTGCCGGTCAGGTCATCGCGGCCAAGGACCAGCTCGGCCAGTTCCTCGGGCTCGTTGCGCAGCACGAAAACGCCGGTGGGATCGGCCAGCGAGGGGTTCAGGCCGCCGACCGACGCGATGGCGTCGATGGCGGAGATCACCTGGCTGTCGAACGGCACGACGGTCTGCGCGCCGGTGGCTCCAAGGGCGGTGAAGCGGCGGCTGTCTTCCTCGACAAGGATACGGTCGTCGCCGCGCAGCGCGATATCGACGGAAGGATCGCGGAACACGTCCTCGTACCAGACGGTACCGGACTGACCGCCCCGCACGAGCGTAACGCGGGCGATTTCGCTTTCGACGGTCGTTCCCCCGGCGGCGGCCAGCATGCCGGCCAGCGTGCGGGTGGGCGCCTCGATCGGGAAGATGCCGGTGGTGGCCACGTCGCCCGACACCACGACAGTGGAGCCGTTGCCCGCCTCGCGCGTGACGATCACCTGCGGATCGGGGGTCTGTTCGTCGAGGTTGCGGGTGATGACCTCGCGCAATTGTTCGGGCGTGTTGCCCGCAGCGCGGATGCGGCCGGCGTAGGGGATGAAGATGAAGCCGGAATTGTCGACCTGGAGCGTGGTCAACTGGCTTGCGTTCTGCCCTTCCCCGGCCAAAAGGCCGTCGGTGACGTTCTCGAAGATCGTCAGGGTGATCTGGTCGCCCGGCTGGATCACATCGGTGTTCGACACGCCCGCGTTCAGAAGCGACGCGGGAAACCCGAGCGCGGGGACAAGCGAGGTTGCTGCCGTCACGCGCTGGTTGACCTCGACCACGAAGGCGTCGCCCTCGCGCTGCACGGAGCCTGCGTAGATCTGGTTGCGGGTGGGTCCTGCAGAGGGAAGAACGCGGGACAGCGCGCCACACGCACCCATGGTCGCCACACAGGTTACGAGCACGCCGATGCGCGCGATCCGGGAAGCCGAAAACGTCACGGGGATGGCTCCTTTAGCCTGAAACTGCCTCAGTATCTTGTTATCGCACGTGCTTTTTGCCGCGCTTTGAACGGGACATTAGCGAAAACGTCGAATCCGGGAAAGCCCCTAGATCACTTGACCAGTGACAAGTGTTGCCTTGGTGCCGGTCTGCCCGCGTCGAGGGCATCGTATGGATCCTCGGGCGAGAGCATCATGTCGACCACCTGGCGCAGCAATTGGCGGCGACCGCGGGCGGAATAGAAGCTGCCGGAAATCTGCGAGGTTTCCAGCAGATAATGACGATAATCGCGGTAGGCGCGACTGTCGGGGCGGGTGGGGTTCTGGAAAAACGCGCCCATCGGCTGGTCCGACACGAACTCGGGCTTGAGGTAGACCGCCTGCCCGAAGGCCTTGAGCGGAAGCCCGCGCCAAAGCGCCTGCTGCGCGGCGGTCGAATTCACTGTCACGGCCGACCGCGCGTCGTTCAGCAGCCGCGCCAGCTTGCCGCCACGCACGTAATGCACCCTGTCGGACACGCCATGGGCGGCCGCAATGCGGCGGATATCGGCGCGGATCGGCGTCCGGCCATCTTCCAGCGGATGCGCCTTGAACACGAGGTGATGGTGCGCGGGCGCACCTTCGGCGAAGCCTTCGATCAGCACTTCGAGGAAATCGGCCATCGTCTCGAACGGGCCATGGTCACGGAAGCTCGCGTCATGGGCCAGTTGCAGCAGCGCGAGGTGGTAGGGAAAGCCACCGGTCTTGATCCGTGTCGTGGCCTGCACCCGGTCGAGCCACAGGAACGGCATCAGCGCGAGGCGCCGCAGGTAGAGGCGGAACTCGTCGCGCACGGTCAGCGCGCGATGCGGGCGGAAATTGGCGTAGGCCTTGTTCGCGAGCAGCACGAAGCCGTGATAGGCCGCGCCGTAGAAGACGTGCTGGCGCATGTCGCCCCATTTCGCGGGCGCGTCGGGCAGGTCGAGGTCGAGGTTCTTGAGCGCGGTCCGCATCTGCTTGACGGAGGTCTCCATCAGCCGCGAGTGGCCGTTCGCCCCGCCGCGCTCATAGGTGACCCAATAGGGGCGCAGGTAGCCTTCCTCGAACACATGCACGGTGATGCCCCTGGCCTTGGCCTGCGCGATGGCCTGGGCATGGATGGGCCGCGTGTCGCCGTAAAGGACAAGGTCCGTCACGCCCTTTTCGTCCATCAGATCGCAGGCGCGGCTTTCCCACGCGTCCGCTGCGTCACGGAAGGGAATGTAGGTATCCGCATCGGGCCAGAACGCCTGGTCGCCCCGGTTGAACCCCACCCGCCAGACCGACGCACCCGCCGAAGCCAGCATCTGCGCAAGCTTGTGAAAGAAGGGCCCGTGCGGTCCTTGCAGGAACAGGAAAGTGCGATGCGCGTGACTTGGCGCCATGGGCGGGCTCAATCTTCTCATGGTCGGCAGATAGCCGGATTTCGGCCTTAAGAGCAAAGCCATTGGGCGGGAGGAGGACGCAAATTGGGCGCTCCTGTGACCACGGCAACGCTGGACCTTGCGGCCTGCCCGCGCGATAGAGGGGGCAACGACAGGGAGACGGGGCATGTTCACCGGCATCATCACCGACCTCGGCACCATCCGCAGCCTCGAGCATCGCGGCGACCTGCGCGCGCGGATCGAAACGGCCTACGACATGGAAACTGTCGATCTGGGCGCGTCGATTGCCTGCAACGGCGTCTGCCTAACCGTGGTGGCGATGGGGGCGGATTGGTTCGACGTGGATATCTCCGCCGAGAGCGTGTCGAAGACCAATATCGGCGACTGGGCCGAGGGCGGGCGCCTGAACCTCGAACGCGCGCTGAAGGTGGGCGACGAGCTGGGCGGGCACCTGGTGTCGGGCCATGTCGATGGCGTGGCGGAGATCGTGAATATGGCGGAAGAGGGCGACTCGACCCGGTTCACGTTTGAGGCGCCCGAGGCGCTGGCCCGGTTCATCGCGCCGAAAGGCTCGGTGGCGCTCGACGGCACGTCGCTGACGGTGAACGAGGTCGAGGGCACGCGCTTCGGTGTGAACATCATCCCGCATACCAAGGCGGTGACGACATGGGGCACGGCGCGCGAAGGCGACCGGGTGAACCTGGAGATCGACACGCTGGCCCGCTACGTGGCGCGCCTGCAGGAGTGGCAATAGGCCGGCCGGGAGACGCTCGCGCCACGGCGCGTCGCCCCTCCCGCCGTCCCGTGGGGCGTTGCTTGTGAGACCGGTGGTGGAACAGTCGATCGAGGATGCATCCGGCCAGCGCTGCGTCGATGTGCGCCGCCATGGCGACGGGCTCTTTTCCTGGGCAGAATGCCGGCGCGACCCCGAAGACAGCCATGGCTGGCGTTGCCTCGGGGTTGGCGCGAGAGGATTTTCGTCGGAAGATGCGGCGCTGGCCGATGCACGGGCCAAGGTCGAGTGGATGGAGAATGAGCCATGATCGGACATAACGGTGGCCCGTCGATGGAGCCGGGCGTGGGGTTCCGCCGGGTGGCATGGAAGAAGGCCCGCACGGCGCTGATGCCGACCCTGCCGCTGGAGGTCGTGCGCCTGCGGGTGAAACGGGCCGAACGGCTGGGCCTGCCCTACAAGACCTACGCCACGATCCGGGCCGTCAGCGGGCGCGATATCGTGGGCTTCCTGTTCTCGGACAATGCGCTTGGCATGGGCCGGGGACCCGAGATCCCCGCGGCGGCGCAGGCGCGTCTTGCCGATCTCGATGGCGCGGTGGAGCGGCTGGCCGCCGTGCATCTGCCGAAATCCCCGGCGCTGGTCCTGCAGCAGGGCGGGCTGGAGGCGGCGGGCCGTGCACCGGGCCTGTCGATGCCATGGCGCGCGGCGCGGGAGGGGCTGCG
>WVSM01000021.1:10000-25116 GCA_015689645.1 Rhodobacterales bacterium HKCCE4037 | reverse complement strand
CTGCCCCCCGTCGCCTTGAGGCGACTCCCCCCGGAGGTTTTTCTGGCAAGATGAAAGGGCTACCGGAGCGCGCGGCCCTTGAGGATCGCGTCCGACCCGAAGCGGTGGCGGATCGCGTCGGTGGCGCGTTCGGCCTTCAGGCGGGCGGCCTCCTGCGGGTCGAGCAGGTTGCCTTCGCGGTCGGCCTGGTCCTCGGCGATCAGGTCCGAGACGCCGACGCCGAGCAGGCGGTAGGGGTTCGGGTGGTCCATCCGGTCGAAGAGGGCGCGCGCGGTGGAATAGATGCGGTCGGCGGTCTGGGTGGCATCCGGCAGCGTCGTGCGGCGGGTGATCAGTTTGAAATCGGCGCGTTTGAGTTTCAGCGTGACGGTGCGCCCGGCGATGCCCTTGGCTTTCAGGCGATCCGCCACCTTCTCGGCCATGCGCCAGATGTGGCCGTCGAGCAGGTCGGGGGAGGCGATATCCTCGTTGAAGGTGGTTTCGTTCGAAACGCCCTTCACGGCGCGGTCGCGTTTGACGCTGCGGTGATCCTCGCCGCGCGCGAGGTGCCAGAGGCGGTCGCCCATCGCGCCGAATCGCTCGTGGAGGGCTTCACGCTCCCAGCGGCGGAGGTCCGAGAAGGTGTGGATGCCGGCCTTGTTGAGCGACGCCTGCCCGGCCTCGCCGATGCCCCAGATCATGCGTACAGGTTTGTCGGACAGGAAGGCCAGCGTCTCGCCCGCGCCGACGACGGAGAATCCGCGGGGCTTTTCGAGGTCTGAGGCGATCTTGGCGAGGAACTTGTTGTGCGACAGGCCGATGGAGCCGGTGATCCCGATCTCGTCGCGCATTCGCTTGACCAGCCGGGCGAGCATCACGGCGGGCGGCTTCCCGTGTAGGCGGGCGGTGCCGGTGAGGTCCATGAAGGCCTCGTCGAGCGAGAGCGGCTCGATGGCGGGGGTGAGTTCCTCCATCAGGGCGCGGACCTGTTTGGAGACCTCGACGTAGACGTCCATCCGGCCTTTCACGACCACGGCTTCGGGGCAGAGCTTGAGGGCCTGGAACATCGGCATGGCGGAGCGCACGCCCTTGATGCGGGCGATGTAGCAGGCGGTTGAGACGACGCCGCGCCGACCGCCTCCGATGATGACCGGCTTGTCGCGGATCTCGGGGTTGTCGCGTTTTTCGACCGAGGCGTAGAAGGCGTCGCAATCCATGTGGGCGATCGAGAGGTCGAACAGTTCCGGGTGGGAGGTCACGCGGGGGCTACGGCACGCCGGGCAGCGGCGCGCGTCGTCGAAGGTCTCAAGGCAATCGCGGCAGAGGGCGGGCATGGGCGCAGGATACGCCGATTTGCGGGGCGCTGGAAGCGGAGGCTATGGCGCCGCGCGGGCTTGGGTTAGCTTTCGGGAAACAGGAGGGTTCGTGATGTCGGATGACGATTCGGACATGGTGGCGTGCCGCACCCCGACCGAGGGCCGGGACGGCGTGACGCGTATTCCCGCCTGGAAATACGACCTTCTGAAAAAGGCGATCCTGCATGCAGTCACCTCCGCCGGGCCGGAGGGGTTGCCGTTCTCGGCGCTACCGGGCGCGTTGCGGCAGCGGATCTCGGACAGGGACCTGGCGCGGATCGGCTCGCTCGGGTGGCATGCGACGACAGTGAAGCTGAACATGGAAGTGGAAGGCGAGCTGCGGCGGACCGGAGGGAAGGGGCCGCAGCGGTTAGTTTTGGGAGAGTGATTTCTCCATATACACCCGGTGGAGGCCGCGTTCATGGCGCTCCTCGACCTTCGCGAAACCGGCGCGTTCGTAGATCGCGATGTTCGCGGTCATTTTGGCGTGGGTGTAGAGGATGATGCGCGGCAGGCCATGGGCGCGGGCGACGCGGTCGGCCTCTGCCATCAATCGGCGCCCAAGGCCCGTGCCCTGCGCGCGGGGGGGCGACGGCGATGTTTTCCAGCAGGAGCGAATCTTTCCGCGGGCGCAGGATCAGCAGGGCGACCACGCCTTCGGCATCGTCCATCACCTGCACGACGCCCTCGTCGATCGCGGGGGCGTAATCGTCCTGCATAGGGCCGGGGACGGCGCCGATCAGCTCCACCCACGGGCCGTAGGCGGCCTGCACCAGCGCCTCCACCGCGCCCAGATCATCGGGGGTCGCGCGCCTGAGCGTCACGTTGGTCATGGGCAACACCTCCATGGAATGCGGGAATCCCGCCGTCGATTGGGGCTGGAGTCGAAAGCGCCCAAGGCTCATATCCTTCACATATGAAGCTAGAAGACCAGATCAGAGGATTCTTGGCCATGTTAGACGACGTCCTGGGCGGACTGGGCGGCGGCAGCGGGTTCGTGCTCGCCATCGCGCTTTTCATCATTCTTTGCATTTACCTCGGCATTCGCATCGTGCCGCAATCGGAACAACATGTTGTCGAGCGGTTCGGCCGGCTCAAATCGGTCCTCGGGCCGGGCATCAACTTCATCATCCCGTTCCTCGACCGGGTGGCGCACAAGGTCTCGATCCTCGAGCGGCAACTGCCGAACGCGGAACAGGACGCGATCACCAAGGACAACGTGCTGGTCAAGATCGACACCTCGGTCTTCTACCGCATCCTTGAGCCGGAAAAGACCGTTTACCGCATCCGTGACGTGGACGGCGCGATTGCAACGACCGTCGCCGGGATCGTGCGGGCGGAACTGGGCAAGATGGACCTCGACGAGGTGCAATCGAACCGGGCCGCGCTGATCGCGCAGATAAAGGAGCAGGTGGAGACCGCGGTTGATGACTGGGGGATCGAGGTGACGCGGGCCGAGATCCTCGACGTCGATCTGGACCAGGCGACGCGCGACGCGATGCTCCAGCAGCTGAACGCCGAGCGCGAGCGGCGCGCCGCCGTGACGCGGGCCGAGGGCCAGAAGCGCGCGGTGGAGCTGAACGCCGATGCGGAGCTTTACGCCGCGCGCCAGAACGCCGAGGCGCGCCGTGTGCAGGCCGACGCGGAGGCTTATGCGACGGGCGTGGTGGCCGAGGCCATCGCCAAGGGCGGGCTGGAAGCGGTGCAATACAACATCGCGCTTGAGCAGGTGAAAGGCATCACCCGGATGGCCGAGGGGCAGGGCACCAGCACCATCGTCGTGCCGGCCGATGCCGTCGATGCCTTCGGCAAGGCCTTCCAGATGCTGAAGGGGCGGGGCTGATGGACCCGCTCTGGAGCCAGTGGTGGGTCTGGGGTGTCGCCGCGGTGGTGCTTGCCGTGGGCGAGGTTCTTTTGCCGTCCTACGTTCTGCTCGGGTTCGGCGTGGGCGCGGCGCTGGTCGCACTGCTGCTGCTGGTCGGTGTGCCGGTGGCGACTTCGGTGCCAGTGCTATTGCTGGTGTTCGCCATTGCCTCACTGATCTCGTGGCTCCTGCTGCGGCGCTTCCTCGGCGTCTACAACGGGCAGGTGAAGACCTTCGATCACGACATCAATGACTGACCTGGAGGCCTATGCGCCGCTGTCGGGGACGGTGGCGGCGCTGGGTCTGGACGAGGAGGCGCGCTTCGGGCCCGAGGTGTTTCCCGGGGCGCTAGACGAACTCACCTCTGTCGGCGGTTTGGTGCTGCGCGGGCCCGGCCGGCGCTTCGTGTCCAATGCCGACACGCCGAACCTTCCTTTCGAGATGGTCGACATCGCCCTGGCGCATGATTGGTTCGCCGAGCGTGAGACCTACCGGCGCGTGGGCCTGTGGCTTCTGCATCTGCTGTTTTGCGGACGCAGCTTCGCAGGGCTGCGGCTGACGCATCCCGAAAGCAGGCTGGGAACCTTGTGGGTCCATCTCGAACGCGAGGACGCCCGACGGGGCGGGCTGTTGCGGGCAGAGCGACGGGTCGATTACCTGCGCTACGATCACTTTCGCATGCCGGTGGTGCGCCATCCCTTCGCCCTGCCGGGGGAGAGGGTGGCGGACGCGGACCGCCCGATGTTCCGGTTCGGGTGGTCCGATGCCGGGGCGCGGTGTGCCGGGGATTACGGGGCGGCGGACGAGATGATCCTGAGCCTGACGCCCGACGGGCTGTGCGCCATGGCGAGCCTGCTGATGGATTTCGCGGCTGACGACAACGCGGTTGACGAGATGAACCTGGAGACACCGGTGCTCGGCTTTGCGGCAACGCAGCCCCTGAGCGTGGAGGCGCGGTTCTGGTTGCCGGGCAGCTTCGGGTTCTACGCGGAGACGCTGGCGCAGATGGATTTCACCGGGATGGGCTAGACCCGTGGCTGCGGGGAATTCATGCCGAGCGGGTGTTTGAGCGGCTTGCCCTTCACGAGCCACGCGATTGAGAAGGCGAAGACCGCAAGCGTTTCCAGCCAGAAGGTGCCGTTGAGCGCATCGAAGCGGTCCGCGACCCCCTCGGGCAGGATCAATTTGACCAGCCCGACGAGGGCCATGCAGATCAGGATGACGACGCCGCAGACGCGGAAGAACATGGCCCTTGCATTCTGTCCCTTGAGCCGTGGTCCGATGGGGAACAGCACGAGGCAGAAATAGGCCAGCATGCCGAGGAACAGCGCGGCGGACCCGAAATGCAGGATCGCTTGCAGCATGTCGGGCAAGGTGCCCCATCCGGTCACGGGGCCGGTTTCCAGCGTTGCGAGCCCGCCATCGAAGCAGCGGTTGACCGGCGGCCCGTAGCAGAGCGCGCGGACCGCGTCGCCGGTGGTGGGGACAAGCGCGGTGCCGATGGCGCCCAGCCCGGCCAGGACCGAGGCGCCCCGGTCGCCGAGCGGCAGGCCCGGCGGCGTCGTGGCATAGCCGCGATAGGTCAGGAGGAAGACGCCGATGGCGACGAGGCATCCGACCATGACGTCGCCCATGGCCGTATAATAGAACTCGCTGATCGAGGGTTGCATCCGGTCGACCGGTCCAAGCCGGGCATAGGCGTAGAGCAGGCTCGGCAAGGCGAAGCCCAGGAGCCCCACCAACTGCCGGATTGCAAGATGCGACAGGACGCGGGCGTCACTGGGAAGGGTGGTGTCGTAGGGGGGCAATTCGTCGGCCATGGCCGAAGCATAGCACGGATCCGGCGTGCGGCATCAGGCTTTGCGGTCAGCCGAGTTCTGCCAGCACCGCCTCTGCCGCCGCCTTCGGGTCGTCGGCCTGCCAGATCGGGCGGCCCACGACGATGTGGTCGGCCCCCTCGGCAATGGCCTGCCCCGGCGTGGCGACACGTTTCTGGTCGCCGACGTCGGCCCCTGCGGGGCGGACACCGGGCGTGACGATCAGGCGGCCGCTGGATTCAGAAAGGGCACGGATCATCTTGGCCTCGTGCGGCGAGGCGATGACACCATCGGCCCCGGCCTCGAAGGCGCGGGCGGCACGCTCAGCCACCAGATCGGGCATCGCGCCGTCACGGATGAGCGACGCGTCAAGATCGTCGCGGTCGAGCGATGTCAGGATGGTCACGGCAAGGATCTTCGTCTGCGACCCGGAAGCGCCTTCTTTCGCGGCGCGCACGACATGCGGGTCACCATGGACGGTCAGGAAATCGAGGTTGAACTGGGCGATGCCACGCACGGCGGCCTCAACGGTGGCGCTGATGTCGAACAGCTTCATGTCGAGGAAGATGCGCTTGCCGTGGTCCTGCTTGAGCTCGTTGGCGAGCGCGAGGCCGCCGCCCGTCAGCATGCCAAGGCCGATCTTGTAGAACGAGACGCTGTCGCCGATCCGCTCGGCCAGGGCGAGCCCCTGCATGACGTTCGGCACATCCAGCGCCACGATCAGACGGTCATCACCCATGGCTTCCCCCGTTCATTGCCGCGCCCTGATTAGGGGGCGCGGCGGGGGAAGTCCATCTCAGGCGGCGGTCGACAGGGCCGCGTCGCGCAATCCGCGCGAGATCCAGTGGAATTCGGAGGTCACCGGGGCGCGGAAATCCACCATGCGGCGGCGAATGCCGGTGACGTCGAGGTATTGAACCTCGGCGCGGAAGGCATGGGCTTCGGGATCATAGGAAACACGATGCAGGCTCATGCAAGGGCTCGACATGTGCAGTACTCCAACAAATACGGTGGCTACAGACGCCACCTGTAGTGGGCATGTAATATGTTAACGCAACATCTCGAAGTATGGTTCCCCTTACCCAATGACTTGGGGAGATGGTCCGGGCCGCCCAACACCAAAGGCGACCCGGACCTGACGCACACTTTAGGGGCATGTGCGTTTGAGGGACTGAACCACGCAGGGGATTTGGGATCGCGCGGGTCAACGGCGCTGATGCAGCGGCCAGTGATTGCTGTATGGCGCATATTTCCGTCGGTGTTGCGGGGAATAAGGGGCGGACGCTTCCCCGCTCGTGTCGTGTTTGACGGAGGGGCAGGATCACAGGATGCGGCACCCTCGGGACATCCAGGCGGCTTTCGACGCTTTCGACGGGCAGCGAACCGCCCCCTTGCGGGCGTTGTTGTCCGAGCCGCTGTCGCTGGAAGCCGAGCGCGCGCTGATGGCCGCGATCCCCGGCCCGGACGAGGTGGCCGCCACATGGGTGGTCAAGGCCTTGGTCGAGGACGGGCGCATGGGGGCGGGACAGGTCGGGGAGGTGTTCGAGCGGTTTGACCGGATAACGGAAGCCGATGCCGCGCTGCACCTGCTGCAATGTGCGCGTCTCGTGCCCGATGCCGCGCCGATCCTGCGCCCGCACCTGACGCCCTATTACGGACATGCGAAAATGCTGCTGCGGGTCTGGGCCTTCGATGCCTATTGCCGTGGGGCCGGTCCCGAGGAAGATCTGACAGAGCGGATACGGCAAGGGCTGGAAAGCCGCTCTGCCGCGATGCGCGCCCGCTCGAAGGCCTTGGCGAAGGAGTTCGGGGTCGCGGTCGGGCCGCGCTAGGCCGGAACAATTGCGCCGAACCGGTGTTGACCCGGCAACGAGACACCGCGAACCGGAGGCCGCCATGTTCCCGCACAATGCCAAGATGCCCTATCACCAACGCTCGACCTACATCGCCGCCGTAGTGACCGTGGGCGTTCTGTTCATCGTCGCGATAGCCGTGTTCGTCTCGGAACAATCGGGGTCCGCAGACGAGGTCGGGACAGCGGCCGGACCCGCCGTGGAAGTGATGCCGGAAGAGGCAGAGGTGATGCCCGAGGACGACGGCGCCGCGGCCATGGAAGAGGACGCAGAGGAAACTTCCGAGGACGCCGAAGCGCCAGCCGCTGACGCGGAAGAAGTGGAGGCCGGTGCAACCGAGGCTGACCCCGCAGCCGCCGAGGACGCCGAGGCCGGGACGGAAGAGGCCGGGACTGAAGCCGAGACTGACGCTGCCGCAGGCGATGACGCAACTGGCGACGCCGTTGCAGAAGAGTCGGCGCCGGAGGACGGGGCTGACGAAGCCGAAGCGGACGCGGCAGCAGCCGAAGATGCTGCAGACACAGGCGGAACCGAGGAAGAAGCCGAGGAAGAAACGGCGCCTGTGGACCAGTAGATTTCGCCGCACTCTCCCTGTTGCAAATTCGCATCACGCCCCCCATCTACCTGTTCGAGGCCCATAGCCGGGCGTGCCGCTTCAGCGGGCGTCGGGCGCCAGGGCGCTTGTTCAAAGGAGAGACGTGATGAACGTGGAAAAGTTCACGGATCGCGCGCGTGGCTTCATTCAGGCCGCGCAGACGATTGCCCAACGGGAAGACCACCAGAAGCTGGTCCCCGAACATTTGCTGAAAGCATTGCTCGATGACGAGGAGGGGCTTGCCTCCAACCTCATCGCCCGTGCGGGCGGCGCGCCGGCACGTGTCCGCGACGCGCTGGACGTGGCGATTGCCAAGCTGCCCAAGGTCACGGGCGACGGCGCGCAGGTGTATCTCGACAAACAATTCGCCAAGGTCCTCGACGAGGCCGAGAAGGTCGCCACGAAAGCGGGCGACAGTTTCGTGCCGGTCGAACGGATCCTGACGGCGCTGGCCATGGTGAAATCCGGTGCGAAAGACGCGCTGGACGCGGGTGCGGTGAACGCGCAGGCGCTCAACGCCGCGATCAATGATCTTCGCAAGGGCAAGACGGCGGATTCTGCCTCTGCCGAGGATAATTACGATGCTCTGAAGAAATACGCCCGCGACCTGACGGCGGCGGCGCGTGACGGCAAGATCGACCCGATCATCGGCCGGGACGAGGAAATCCGCCGCGCGATGCAGGTTCTGTCCCGCCGCACCAAGAACAACCCCGTTCTGATCGGGGAGCCGGGCGTGGGTAAGACCGCGATTGCCGAGGGGCTTGCCCTGCGCATCGTCAACGGCGACGTGCCGGAATCCCTGCGCAACAAGACGCTGATGTCGCTCGACATGGGGGCGCTGATCGCCGGTGCGAAATATCGCGGTGAATTCGAGGAGCGCCTGAAAGCGGTGCTTGGCGAGATCGCCAATGCCGCCGGTGAGATCATCCTGTTCATCGACGAGATGCACGTGCTTGTGGGTGCGGGCAAGACCGATGGCGCGATGGATGCGGCCAACCTGATCAAGCCTGCGCTTGCGCGGGGGGAGCTGCACTGCGTGGGTGCCACGACGTTGAACGAGTATCGCAAGTACGTCGAAAAGGACGCGGCCCTTGCCCGCCGGTTCCAGCCGCTTCTGGTTGAAGAGCCGACGGTGGAGGACACGATCTCGATCCTGCGCGGCATCAAGGAGAAGTACGAGCTTCACCACGGTGTGCGCATCTCCGACTCGGCGCTGGTGGCGGCGGCGACGCTCAGCCACCGCTACATCACCGACCGCTTCCTGCCGGACAAGGCCATCGACCTGATGGACGAGGCAGCCAGCCGTCTGCGTATGGAAGTGGACAGCAAGCCCGAGGAGCTCGATGCACTCGACCGGCAGATCCTGCAGATGCAGATCGAGGCCGAGGCGCTGCGGCTGGAAGATGACGCGGCCTCCAAGGACCGGCTGGCGAAGCTGGAAAAGGAGCTGTCGGACCTTCAGGAGCAATCTGCCGAGATGACTGCCAAGTGGCAGTCGGAACGCGACAAGCTGGAAAGCGCCCGCTCGCTGAAGGAAAAGCTTGACCAGGCCCGTGCGGAACTGGACCAGGCCAAGCGGCAGGGTGACCTCGCCAAGGCAGGCGAGCTGTCCTACGGCGTGATCCCGCAGCTTGAAAAGCAATTGGCCGAGGCCGAAAGCCAGGACGAGGATGTCATGGTCGAGGAAGCCGTGCGGCCAGAGCAGATCGCGGAAGTGGTCGAGCGCTGGACCGGCGTGCCGGTGGCCAAGATGCTGGAAGGCGAGCGTGAAAAGCTGCTTCGCATGGAAGACGAGCTTGGCAAGCGCGTGATCGGTCAGCATCAGGCGGTGTCGGCGGTCAGCCGGGCCGTGCGCCGTGCGCGTGCGGGCCTGCAGGACGAAGGCCGCCCGCTGGGCAGCTTCCTGTTCCTCGGGCCGACCGGCGTCGGCAAGACCGAGCTGACCAAGGCGCTTGCCGAATACCTGTTCGACGACGATCAGGCGATGGTGCGGATCGACATGAGCGAATTCATGGAGAAACACGCCGTCGCGCGTCTGATCGGCGCGCCTCCGGGTTATGTCGGCTATGACGAAGGCGGTGTTCTGACCGAAGCCGTGCGTCGGCGCCCGTACCAGGTGATCCTGTTCGACGAGGTTGAAAAGGCGCATCCGGAGGTGTTCAACGTGCTGTTGCAGGTCCTCGACGACGGGATCCTGACCGATGGTCAGGGCCGCCAGGTGGACTTCAAGCAGACGCTGATCGTGCTGACGTCGAACCTCGGGTCCCAGGCGCTGTCGCATCTGCCTGAAGGGGCGGATGCCGCCAAGGCGCGGCAGGACGTGATGGATGCCGTGCGCGCGCATTTCCGACCGGAGTTCCTGAACCGTCTGGACGACATGATCGTCTTCGACCGGCTCAGCCGCACGGATATGGACGGCATCGTCCGCATCCAGCTGGCGCGGCTTCAGAAGCGTCTTGCGGCGCGGAAGATCACGCTTGATCTGGACGACGGCGCGATGACGTGGCTCGCCGACGAAGGCTACGACCCGGTGTTCGGGGCGCGTCCGCTCAAGCGGGTGATCCAGCGGTCGTTGCAGGACCAGTTGGCCGAGATGATCCTTGCCGGCGACGTCATGGACGGGGCGCAGGTGCATGTCTCCGCCGGGCCGGACGGGCTGATCGTGGGGGACCGCGTGGCGCCGTCCAACCGGCCCAAGCCGGACGATGCCGTCGTGCATTAAACGATAAGGTCCGTTCAGTTCAGGACTTGCGAAGACGCCCCGCCGATCCGTTCGGCGGGGCGTTTTGTTTGCGTGAGGGTAGCTTTTTCATTTAGGTATTGACCTAACTAATCCGCTACACGATACTTAGGTCCATGCCTAACCAAACCGATTCCATTGAACAGACCTTCGTGGCCCTCGCCGATCCGACGCGGCGCGCGGTGGTGCAGGCGCTCAGCCAAGGTTCGGCCACCGTCTCGACGCTGGCGCAGCCGTTCGACATGGCGCTGCCGTCCTTCACCCAGCACCTCGGCGTGCTGGAGAACGCGGGATTGATCGTGTCGCGCCGCGAAGGGCGCAGCCGGGTCTGTTCGCTCAACCCCGACGCGCTGAAAGCGGCAGAGGAATGGATGGCCACGTATCGGCAGCAATGGGAAGCCCGGATGGATCGCTATGAGGCGCATCTGGCGAAGATGAAAAAGGACACGGATCAATGACTGAGCACCGCAATGCATCGCCTTGGGCCAACGCCCATCTGGAGCGCGAGGTCGTCATGTCCCGCGTCGTCGATGCGGACCCGGCCACGGCTTTCCGCGCGTGGACCGACCCTGAGCAGATCGTCCAGTGGTTCGGCCCCGCGGGCTTCGGGATCAAGACCCACGAGATCGACATTCGCGAAGGCGGTGTCTGGCGGCTCGATATGACCGCGCCGGATGGGACGGTGTTTCCGAACAGGATGGAGTTTCTGCGCGTCGAGGCGCCCAAGCTGATCGAATTCCTGCATGGCTCGGACAAGGACAATGATCCGGATGCGTTCCGTATGCTCGTCACCTTCGATCCGCAGGACAATGGCAAAACGGCCGTGACCTTCCGCCAGATGCATCCGTCTGCGGAACGGCGGGCGATCGTGATCGGCTTCGGCGCGGTCGAATACGGCGCGCAGACCTGGGACAAGTTCGCCGCCTTCGTGGCTTCGGCGAAACGCGGTGGAACGGCCTAGCTCCGCAAGGACGGCAAGCCGATGCCGGTCGCCTGGAAACCACCGTCGACGGCGAGGCATTGGCCGGTGATGTAGCTGGCCTTGTCCGAGCACAGGAAGACGATCGCGCCCGCAAGCTCGGCCTCGCTCCCGTATCGGTTGAGCGGCAAGGCGTCGTGATAGGCGGCGATGATGTCGGGTGTATGGACGGCCATGGCGAGCTTCGTGCGGACCGGCCCCGGGGCCACGGCATTGCAGCGGATGCCATATTCGCCGAGTTCGACGGCCTGCTGCTGGGTCAGCGCGATCACGGCAGCTTTCGAGGTGCCGTAGGCGACCCGCAGGGTGGAGGCGCGCAGGCCCGAGATCGAGGCGATGTTGACGATCGCGCCTTTGGTCTCCTTCAGGGCGGGCGTTGCCGCCTGGCTCATCAGGAAGGTGCCGTCGAGATTGATCGACATGACCTTCCGCCAGCGTTCGAAATCCGTTTCCTCGATCGGCCCGAAATCGGCGATGCCGGCGTTGTTGACCAGCGCGTCGATCCGGCCGAAGGCGGCGAGCGTTTCACGGATCGTGGCGTCGACCTGTTGCGGATTGGAAATGTCGTGGGGCAGGGCGAGGACGTTCTCGCGGCTGGCGGCAACGCTTTGCAATTCATCGCCGTCCCAATCGACCATGGCGACTTGCCAGCCTTGAGACAGGAACTCGTCCGTCGTTGCCAAGCCAATGCCGCGCGCCGCGCCTGTGACCACCGCCGTCTTCATGTCGACCACCCTTCGCTGTCTTTCGGCGCACTGAACGACACAGCGGCGGGCGGGACAAGAAAAACCCCGCGCCGAGGGTATCGACGCGGGGCGGGAGGTCCCGGCGCGAAGCCAGGAGATAGTCGCTTACATCGGCGGCATGATCACGCTGTCGATGACATGGATGACGCCGTTCGACGCTTCGATGTCGGGCGTCACGACGGTTGCGTCGTTGACCATCACGTTGTCACCAATGGTGATCGTCACCTCGGCGCCGTTCACGGTTTCGGCGGTCATGCCGTCGGACAGGTCGCCGGACATCACGGCACCCGGCACCACGTGATAGGTGAGGATGGCGGTCAGCGCGTCGGTGTCTTCCAGCAGACCTTCGACCGTGCCTTCGGGAAGGGCTGCGAATGCCTCATCCGTGGGGGCGAAAACGGTGAACGGGCCTTCGCCAGACAGCGTCTCGGCCAGGCCGGCAGCCTCGACTGCGGCGAGGAGCGTGGTGAACGACCCGGCTTCAGCCGCGACTTCCGGAATGGTCTGAGCATTCAGAGCAAGCGGTGCGGCGAGGGCGGTGGTTGTTGCAAGTGCAATAAGAGACTTACGCATGATACTGTGAACTCCCTTTCTGTTGCTTGGTCTGCAGCCGATCATCAGGTCTGCAGGGGCAGGCTCGTGCCTTCCGAGCCGGGAGATGCGATCGGGAAATATGCTTTCAAGCGTGGCAAAGCTCCGCCGAGGCCCTTGACGAAAGGCGCGCGCCGCCTAAGCCGCGGCATTCGCGCGGGTCCAGTCACATTGCGGTGAAACGTTGTGATCTGGCGTCATGAAATGTTTCGGAAAATACGGGTTCGTGTGTTGCGCGGACAGGACCGCGCTGCTCATGATGCGCCACCAAGCAGGAGGCCCGGTGCATGGACATGATGCCGTCGATGGAAAGCGTCAGCATTTTTCTGGAAGCGATGGCGGTGCTGTTCTGGCTGGTCCTGGGCTGCATCGCGCTTGCCGCGGTGGTGATGTTCGTCCTCGACCGGTTCCAGAAGGCCGACGCGATCCGGCGTAATTACCCGGTGATCGGGCGGTTCCGGGGGCTGTTCTCGACCCTGGGCGAATTCTTCCGGCAATACTTTTTCGCGATGGACCGCGAGGAATTGCCGTTCAACCGCGCGCAGAGGGAATGGGTGAAACATGCCGGGAAGGGGCACAGTTCGACCCTGCCGTTCGGATCGACCCGGAATATCACTGTTGTCGGCACACCGCTGTTCGTACCCGCCGCTTTTCCGCCGCTCGACGACCAGTTCGCAAGCTCCGAGCCGCTGCTGATCGGGCCCTATGCGGCGACACCTTATAATGCACCCTCTTTTTTCAACCTTTCGGGGATGAGCTACGGGGCGATTTCCAAGCCTGCCGTCAGGGCGCTGTCGCGCGGTTGCCAGATGGCAGGGTGCTGGATGAATACCGGCGAGGGCGGGCTTAGCCCGTATCACCTGGAAGGCGGCTGCGACCTGGTGTTCCAGATCGGCACGGCGAAATTCGGGGTCCGGGATGAGGACGGCAATCTGAACGACGACAAGCTGCGCGAGATTGCCGCGAAACCGAATGTGCGGATGTTCGAGGTGAAGCTGGCGCAGGGCGCGAAACCGGGCAAGGGCGGTATCCTGCCCGCCGCGAAGATCACCGACGAGATCGCCGAGATCCGCGGCGTGCCGAAAGGGCGCGATGCGATCAGCCCGAACCGCCACCGCGAAGCCAGCAACACGGGCGAGTTGCTGGACCTGATCGGCCATATCCGGGAGGTGACCGGCAAGCCCGTTGGGATCAAGACGGTGATGGGCGATCCGGAAGTCTTCGGCGATCTGTTCACCGCCATCCATGCGCGTGGCGAGGAAAGCGCGCCCGATTTCATTACGCTCGACGGCGGGGAGGGCGGCACGGGGGCCGCGCCGATGCCGCTGATGGACCTTGTCGGAATGTCGATCCGCGAGGCACTCCCGATCCTGACCGACCTGCGCAACAAGTCTGGACTGAAGGATCGGATCCGCATCGTGGCGAGCGGCAAGCTCGTCAATCCCGGCGACGTGGCCTGGGCGCTCGCGGCGGGCGCGGATTTCGTGGTCAGCGCGCGGGGCTTCATGTTCGCGCTTGGCTGTATCCAGGCGCTGAAGTGCCACAAGAACACCTGTCCGACCGGCATCACCACCCACGATCCGCGGTTCCAGGAGGGGCTTGTCGTCGAGGACAAGGACATGCGGGTCGCCAATTTCGTGAAGTCGCTTGTGAAGGAGGTCGAGGTGATCGCCCATTCCGTCGGTGTCAGCGAGCCGCGCCTGATGCGCCGGTCCCATGTGCGTCTTGTGCAGCCGGACGGGTCGAGCCTTCCGATGGACCGGCTGTTTCCCGCGCCGATGGCGGCGGAATAGTCCCAGCTTCCGGTCTCACGCGGCCTAACCCTTTCGTGAGATATGATGTCATCGCTTGGGACATCGGCGCCTTATGCTCCATATAGGTTCTGGAAAAGGACGAGGAGATCGCCACATGGCCCGCCGCTACAAATCGAACCTGACGTGGGATGACGTCACGCCCGAACATCTCTACCTGAACCGCCGCCAGATCATGGCCGGATCGGGCGCATTGATCGGGGCCGGTCTGATCGGGGGGCAGGCGCGGGCGCAGGAGGCTCTGGAGCCCAACACCTGGGAAGAGATCACGACCTACAACAACTATTACGAGTTCGGCACCGGGAAGGATGATCCGGCCCGCAACGCGGGCTCGCTGACCACCTCACCCTGGTCGGTGGAGATCGACGGTTTGGTCGACAACCCCGGCACCTATTCCTTCGAAGACATCATGTCCGAGGTCGAGATCGAGGAACGGATCTACCGGTTCCGCTGTGTCGAGGCGTGGTCGATGGTGATCCCGTGGAACGGATTCGAACTGGCCGACCTGCTTAACCGCGTCGGCGTGCAGGACGGGGCGCGTTACGTCGCCTTCCAGACCGCGAACCGCCCCGAGGAAATGCCGGGCCTGCGGGTGCCGGTTCTGGAATGGCCCTACCGCGAGGGCCTGCGGCTGGACGAGGCGATGCATCCGCTGACGATCATGGCGACGGGCATTTATGGCCGGGACATCCCGAACCAGAACGGCGCGCCGATGCGCCTGGTGGTGCCGTGGAAATATGGCTTCAAGTCCATCAAGTCGATCGTGCGGATCACCCTGACCGAGGA
>WVSM01000021.1:0-5000 GCA_015689645.1 Rhodobacterales bacterium HKCCE4037 | reverse complement strand
CATGAGTAGCGACAAACAGGGTGAGAGACCCTGTCGCCGAAAGTCCAAGGGTTCCTGCTTAAAGCTAATCTGAGCAGGGTAAGCCGACCCCTAAGGCGAGGCCGAAAGGCGTAGTCGATGGGAACCAGGTTAATATTCCTGGGCCAGTGGGATGTGACGGATCGTGAAGGTTGTTCACCCTTATCGGATTGGGTGGGCCGCTGATCGGTTCCTGGAAATAGCCCCACATGAGATCGTACCCTAAACCGACACAGGTGGACTGGTAGAGAATACCAAGGCGCTTGAGAGAACGATGTTGAAGGAACTCGGCAAAATACCTCCGTAAGTTCGCGAGAAGGAGGCCCAGTTTCTACGCAAGTATTGACTGGGGGCACAAACCAGGGGGTGGCGACTGTTTACTAAAAACACAGGGCTCTGCGAAGTCGCAAGACGACGTATAGGGTCTGACGCCTGCCCGGTGCCTGAAGGTTAAAAGGAGGAGTGCAAGCTCCGAATTGAAGCCCAGGTAAACGGCGGCCGTAACTATAACGGTCCTAAGGTAGCGAAATTCCTTGTCGGGTAAGTTCCGACCTGCACGAATGGCGTAACGACTTCCCCGCTGTCTCCAACATCGACTCAGCGAAATTGAATTGCCTGTCAAGATGCAGGCTTCCCGCGGTTAGACGGAAAGACCCCGTGCACCTTTACTACAGCTTCAGACTGGCAACAGGACTGGGATGTGCAGGATAGGTGGTAGGCTTTGAAGCAAGGACGCCAGTCTTTGTGGAGCCATCCTTGAGATACCACCCTTCGCATTCTTGTTGTCTAACCGCGGTCCGTTATCCGGATCCGGGACCCTCTGTGGCGGGTAGTTTGACTGGGGCGGTCGCCTCCTAAAGAGTAACGGAGGCGCGCGAAGGTTGGCTCAGAGCGGTCGGAAATCGCTCGTTGAGTGCAATGGCAGAAGCCAGCCTGACTGCGAGACTGACAAGTCGAGCAGAGTCGAAAGACGGCCATAGTGATCCGGTGGTCCCGAGTGGAAGGGCCATCGCTCAACGGATAAAAGGTACGCCGGGGATAACAGGCTGATGATGCCCAAGAGTCCATATCGACGGCATCGTTTGGCACCTCGATGTCGGCTCATCTCATCCTGGGGCTGGAGCAGGTCCCAAGGGTATGGCTGTTCGCCATTTAAAGAGGTACGTGAGCTGGGTTTAGAACGTCGTGAGACAGTTCGGTCCCTATCTGCCGTGGGTGTAGGATACTTGAGAGGAGTTGCCCCTAGTACGAGAGGACCGGGGTGAACGATCCACTGGTGGACCAGTTGTCATGCCAATGGCAGTGCTGGGTAGCTATGATCGGAAAGGATAACCGCTGAAGGCATCTAAGCGGGAAGCCCCCCTCAAAACAAGGTATCCCTGAGAACCGAAGTAGACCACTTCGTCGATAGGCCGGAGATGTAAGCACAGCAATGTGTTCAGTTGACCGGTACTAATTGTTCGATAGGCTTGATTTGATCCAGTGAAAGCCAGGATTGGCTTGATTGGACCACAAGCGTCACACACCAATCATCAGGTGAACTTGCTTGGATCGTCACTCTTCTCCCTGAGGAGAGTGACTTGATGTTTCTTCTTTGGTTTGGTGGTCATAGCGAGAGCAAAACACCCGGCTCCATTCCGAACCCGGCCGTTAAGTGCCTTTGCGCCGATGGTACTGCGTCTTAAGACGTGGGAGAGTAGGTCACCGCCAAACCTAACAAGAAACATCAGTCGTATCTCTCTGACGATCCCTCCTCAGACGCCGCTTTTGACGCCTTGAGGGGACACGAATTGGCGCGGGGTGGAGCAGCCCGGTAGCTCGTCAGGCTCATAACCTGAAGGTCGTAGGTTCAAATCCTACCCCCGCAACCATTTGAACCTTGCCAACGTCGGAGCGGCTCTTAGAGCCGCTTTTGGCGTTCTGGGACAGGGTTTCGATCTGCTCAATTTCCTTTCTATGTTTCCGTTCCAGTTTATTGCGTTCGCTCAGTCCACCTTTGCTTGGCGCACCTTCGGACATCTGAAGGATGCCTGCGAGGTCGCCATGCAGATCGACGATGAGTTCTGTCCGCTCGTCATTGGGCGTGAGAACGATCTTCGAGATCAGCGACCGGATGATAGTCGCACTCTCAGCACGATGCTCCGGATCGTTGAGAGACGTGATGAGGTCCACGATTGCTTCGGCGTAGCGCTGGCCCATGTTCGGGTGGACGTAGGCCGGGGCCTCCTCAGTGGTCTCAAGGAGCGCAGTCAGCCTGTCGTGTTCAGCTTGAAGCTTCCCACCTGTTGATTTGATGAATTCGATGTCGGCGCCTCGGTAGAGTGCCTCTAGCACTTCGTCCATCTGCCGCTTGGTCTTCTCAAGGTCACGCTCCCATTTCTTGCGTTCCGCATTGTGCTCCATACGAATGCGATTCACTTCCTTGGCGTACTCGTCGCAAAAGACGCGCGTCATCTTTGAATCCATCAGTCGGGCACGGAGGGCACCGAGCACTCTCTCTTCCAGCGCATCCTGGCTGATCGTTGTCCGACAACCGCAAGTGCCCTTATTGCGGGCGGACGAACATCCGTAGCGCTTTGGCGCCACAATCGACATGCCGCCACCGCATTCGCCGCACTTTAGAAGATACGAGAACAGATTCTGTGGGCGCTTCTTGGTCTGCATCGATGGCTTGCGATCGAGTTCACCTTGGTAGGCTTTCACCTCGTCCCAGAGCTCTTGCATTATTATTCTCAAGTGTGGAACATCCGCGATGACCCACGCGTCCTCGGGGTTAAGTTTTGAGACCCGTTTCCCGCTGTGCGGATCTTTCACATAGCGCAGCTTGTTCCAGACCTGGCGACCGATATAGAGCTCGTTATTGAGAATTCCGGTGCCGCGCTGGCGATTGCCGTAGATGGTGCTTGCACCCCAAGCCTTACCGCTGGGACCCGGAATACCTTCCTTGTTCAACTCGCTCGCAATCCGCCTCGGGGCTTTGCCCTTCCGATAGTCGTCAAAAATGCGACGGACGACCCTCGCTTCGTCCTCATTGATCTGGCGTTCACCTGCTTCGATCGTTCCTGCCTCGTCCAACTGCCGGACAATGTCGTACCCATACGACTTTCCTCCAGCGCTCTTTCCCTTCAATGCGCGTCCTTCGAGACCGCGATGCGTCTTCCGCTTCAGTTCCTTCAGAAAGAGTTGGTTCATCGTGCCCTGAAGCCCGATGTGCATCTCGTTGACCTCACCCTCGCTGAGGGTGACGATTTTCACGTCGGCGAAGCTGACGTGCTTGTGGAACATTGCAATGTCGGCTTGGTCGCGACTTAGGCGATCCATGGCTTCAGCAACGATAATGTCGAAGTGGCCGGCTTGTGCGTCAGCCATCAGATTCTGGATCCCGCGCCTCAACAGGCTGGCGCCAGACTGGGCTTGGTCTGTGTAGATCTCGACTACCTCCCAACCGGAATTTTCCACGAACTTCCTGCACGTTCGGAGCTGATCTTCGATTGATGTGTCGTCCTGTAGGTCGGACGAATACCGTGCATACAAAGCTACTCTACTCATGGGGCGGGCCTTTCTTCTTGCGTCCATGGTAGCGCGGCTTGCTCATTTTTCGAAGCTCTTTGTAATCGTTATCCGCAGCAATGCGTGCGAGATGACGAACGAGCTCAGTGATCTGGTCTTCGGGCGACTGCGATGCCTTAGCAAAGGGGTTCGCAAGCCGCCCCCTTTGCGTCTTTGACTTCATAGCCATTACTCCTTGCCCCAATGGGGCTCACCTTCAGAATACCAAGGAAAACAAGCGCTTCGCAAATTTTGTTGTGCTGCGTTGCGGCCGTCATGGGCGTGGTAGTAAAGTACATCTGATCCAATCCTTTGGTCTGTTTGTTGCGTTCGAGGGAGACTTCCCTGTGGACAACTCTGCCCCATCATGCACATGCTCGTATTGATCTTTTTGTCACGATAAATAAGCAAATGAGCAAAACCGAGCAAAACGCGGAAAGCCAGATTTACAATGGAGACGTTCGCCAAAGGCGGGCGCTTTGGAACGCACTACAAGAGCTGCATGCTGATGGCGTCAGCGACCAGACAATCGTGGACACGCTTGAGAGCTATCGAGAAGAGGGCAGGGTACCAAACCTTGCCCGACACAAAGCTTTGCTGGTCTCACGCGCGACCGTTCATCGTGTCCGCACTACAGATGATGAAACGCTCAACGGGTTCAGGCGCGCTACGTTGGAGGTGCTTTATAACTTCCTTAGAAACTGCTCCGATCTGCCGACGTCCCTCTACAACGACGCTGTCCGGATCCATTCCATCCACCGACTTGCCCCGGTGTCAGAGGCTATCCAGAGGCATCTGGGAGTAGGGAACGGGCCACTCAACAATGAATTCCTGACGAACCTTGTCGGCACCTTCCACCTATACCGGAAAGCCTGGACGTCTATCGATGAACCCACCTACATCCGCTGCGTCATGCGCTTTGATGTCGTCGGCGATGCTGTGTTCTATACGGAAGAACAGCGCTTCACCGACGCGATTAACGGCCTGGAGATCGACGAAGTCGATCATGGCGTTGTCCTGCCCTTTGGCATGAACGTTGTGCTTCTTGGTGCGGGAGCTAAGAAGCACGTGATGAAGTTCTTCTCCATCGACGAGATGAATCCTTATCCCGACAGCGGGTTTCCGGTTCAGCAGTTCTCGGGCAATTTCATCGCCGTCTATTCCAAGGGGCCACATCCAGGCTTTGGTGCATTTGCCCGACGTGTCGATCCAGAGGAGGCCAGTTGTGCCTTCTATCCGCCGGGGGAGCTGCAGGACGATCTCATGTCTTCGATTGCACGGGCATCGCGTCGTGCGTGACGACTGCAAAGTTTCGAGTGACGCACCGCAACATAATCTGAAAACCAAGACAGAATATCAGGAGGGTAGTACCAGACGGCCGCCGCTTAGCGCCGATCGCAAGATGTGTGTGGTAGTACCACACATCTTGGCAA
>WVSM01000020.1 GCA_015689645.1 Rhodobacterales bacterium HKCCE4037 | reverse complement strand
TGTTCACATGCGGCTTGTTACGTTGAAACTTTTCCTTTGCCATGATGGCCTCCTTGTGTGGATCCGGACCGTTGGCCCGTCTGGTGGGGCGGGCGGCGTTACCGCCCCGCCGTTATGCGTATTTGGCCTGGATCTCTTCCGAGATGTTGTTCGGAACCGGCTCGTAATGGTCGAACTGCATCGTGAACTGCGCGCGGCCCGAGGACATGGAGCGCAGCGTGTTGATGTAGCCGAACATGTTGGCCAGCGGCACGAAGGCGTCGATCGCGATGGCGTTGCCGCGCGTATCCTGCCCCTGCACCTGACCACGACGCGAGGTGAGGTCGCCGATGATGCCACCGGTGTATTCCTCGGGCGTCACGACCTCGACCTTCATGATCGGTTCCAGCAGCTTCGCACCGGCCTTCTTCATGCCTTCGCGCATGCCCATGCGGGCGGCGATTTCGAAGGCCAGAACGCTGGAGTCCACGTCGTGGAACTTACCGTCGACCAGGGCCACCTTGAAGTCGATCACCGGGAAGCCGGCGAGCGGACCGCTGTCCATGACCGACTTGATGCCCTTTTCGACACCGGGGATGTATTCCTTCGGAACAGACCCACCGACAATGCGGCTTTCGAACGAATAGCCTTCGCCCGGCTCGGTCGGCGTGATCTCGAGCTGAACCTCGGCGTACTGACCCGAACCACCCGACTGTTTCTTGTGGGTGTAGGTATGGGTCACCTGCTGCGAGATGGTCTCACGATAGGCCACCTGCGGCGCACCGATGTTGGCTTCGACCTTGAACTCGCGCTTCAGGCGATCGACGAGGATGTCGAGGTGAAGTTCCCCCATGCCCTTCATGATGGTCTGACCGGATTCGATATCGGTCTCCACGCGGAAGGACGGGTCTTCGGCGGCAAGCCGCGCGAGGCCCTGGGACATCTTCTCCTGGTCGCCCTTCGTCTTGGGCTCGACCGCGATCTCGATCACCGGATCGGGGAAGGTCATCGTTTCCAGCACAACCGGATCGTTCTTGTCGCAGAGCGTATCCCCGGTGGTGGTGTTCTTCAGACCACCCAGCGCGATGATGTCGCCTGCGAAGGCTTCTTCGATCTCTTCGCGGTTGTTGGAGTGCATCATCATCATGCGGCCGACGCGCTCGTTGTTGCCCTTCGTGGAGTTGAGCATCGAGTCGCCCTTGGCGAGCTTGCCGGAATAGACGCGCACGAAGGTCAGCGAACCGACGAACGGGTCGTTCATGATCTTGAACGCGAGGCCCGAGAACGCCATGTCGTCGTCCGCACGGCGGGCGATGTTGCGGGTTTCCGTTTCGTCGCCCGGCTTGAAGCCCATGTAGTCGACGACGTCGAGCGGGCTCGGCAGGTAGTCGATCACGGCGTTCAGCAGCGGCTGCACACCCTTGTTCTTGAACGCGGAGCCGCCCAGGACCGGCACGAAGTGCAGCGCCAGGGTGCCCTTGCGCAGCAGTTTGCGCAGGGTGTCGACGTCAGGCTCGTTGCCTTCGAGGTATTCCATCATCGCGTCGTCGTCTTCTTCGACGGCCGCTTCGATCATCTTGCCGCGCCATTCGTCGGCCAGATCCTTCAGGCTGTCACGGATCGGACGCTTGACCCAGGACGCGCCGAGGTCTTCACCTTCCCAGATCCACTCTTCCATGGTCACGAGGTCGATCAGGCCTTCCAGCTCGTTCTCGGCACCGATGGGCAGCGCGACGGGAACGGCGCGGGCGCCGGTGCGGTCTTCGATCATGCGCACGCAGTTGAAGTAGTCTGCGCCGATCTTGTCCATCTTGTTGACGAACACGATGCGCGGAACCTTGTAGCGGTCGGCCTGGCGCCAGACGGTTTCGGTCTGGGGTTCGACACCGGCGTTGGCGTCGAGCACGCAGACGGCGCCGTCGAGAACGGCCAGCGAACGCTCGACCTCGATGGTGAAGTCGACGTGGCCGGGGGTGTCGATGATGTTCATCCGGTACTTGGTGTCGGAGGTGCCATCGGCGGTCGGCTCTTCCTGGCGCTGCCAGAAGGTCGTGGTCGCGGCGGAGGTGATGGTGATCCCGCGTTCCTGCTCCTGCTCCATCCAGTCCATGGTGGCCGCACCGTCGTGCACCTCACCGATGTTGTGGGATTTGCCGGTGTAGAAAAGGATGCGCTCGGAACAGGTCGTCTTGCCCGCGTCGATGTGGGCCATGATACCGAAGTTACGGTAGCGCTGAAGCGGATAGTCGCGTGCCATGTGAGGTGTCCTCAGGCTTGAGTTTGCAAACAGATGGGGCCCCGTCGATACGGGGCCGCCAAGCTATTACCAGCGGTAGTGGCTGAACGCGCGGTTCGCGTCGGCCATCTTGTGGGTGTCTTCGCGCTTCTTCACGGCGGACCCACGCATGTTGACGGCGTCGATCAGCTCACCGGCCAGACGCTCTTCCATGGTGTTCTCATTGCGTGCGCGGCTGGCATTGATCAGCCAGCGGATCGCCAGGGCCTCGCGGCGCTCGGGGCGGACGTCGACGGGCACCTGGTAGGTGGCACCGCCCACGCGGCGCGAGCGGACCTCGACGGCGGGCTTCACGTTGTCGAGCGCTTCGTGGAACACTTCCACGGGCGCGCGCTTCAGCTTGGCCTCGACGCGGTCGAACGCGTTGTAGACGATCTTCTCTGCGACCGACTTCTTGCCGTCGATCATCAGGTTGTTCATGAACTTGGTCAGGACGGTGTCACCGAACTTGGCGTCGGGCAGCACCTGGCGCTTTTCAGCGGCGTGACGGCGGGACATACGGGTATCCTCTTACTTGGGGCGCTTGGCGCCGTATTTCGAACGACGCTGGCGACGATCCTTGACGCCCTGCGTATCGAGCACACCGCGGAGGATGTGGTAGCGCACACCGGGAAGGTCTTTTACACGACCGCCGCGGATCAGGACCACCGAGTGCTCCTGAAGGTTGTGGCTTTCACCGGGGATGTAGCTGATCACCTCGTAGCCGTTGGTCAGGCGGACCTTCGCAACTTTCCGCATTGCGGAGTTCGGCTTCTTCGGCGTCGTGGTGTACACGCGGGTGCACACACCACGCTTCTGCGGGCAGCTCTCGAGGTGCATCGACTTCGAGCGCTTCACTTTGGGCTGCCGCGGCTTGCGGATCAGCTGTTGGATAGTTGGCATTCGGGGTCCCCGTCTTGCTCATCAATGTCGGCGGTGTCCCTGCGAAGCGTGGCCGCCCAACGCAAAAAACACCAAAACCGCAAGCACCCTTTCCCTACCTGGAGGACGCTGCGGAGGAATTTCCAGAGGATCGGGGCTGCAAAATCGCCCGGATCGTGGCCACTCGTATCTTTATTTCGGCCATGGAGGATGCGGCGGGGCACCCGGGCCAAGTGGCGCGGGGTATAGGGGGTTGAGGATGGGGTGTCAACAGCGCCGGATCAGGCGCCGGTCAGCTTGCGCCATTCGGCCTGAAACGCAGGTAAATCAATGGAAAAGCGTCGCGCGATCATGGGCGCGACCTCCTCCTCCGCCATGGGAATCGGCTGGCCCGCGCCGAAGGGCGTGCGGGCGTCGTTGTGGTCGTGGTCGCCACGGATGAACATCACCTGCTCGGTCAGGTTCACGAAGGGCACGCGCGCCCAGATCTTGTGATGGGGGAAGTCCATCACGATCGCCTCGTCATCGGGCTTGAGGTAGATCGCCAGCCCCGCCGACCAGCAATGGGTGTTGAGGACATGGGGCCTGATCTCGCCGCCCTCGATCGCCTCCAGCACCACGCCACGGCCGTGGTCCAGCGCAACGCGGCCCGCGAAATTCGCCAGCTTGCCGACCTTGTTCCATGATCGGCGCAGTTGCTGGACGTAATCGACGGCGACGGCGTCGTCGTCATCCAGCCGGAACTCCGCCACCACGGCGCGGGTCGCGTCCCGCCCACCCCACAGCACATCGCGGCAGATCGCCCGATGATCGCCGGGCTCCCGCCAATGGGCTTTGACCTGGGGGCAATCGGCAATCGCGGCCTCCACGCGCCCCCGCCACGGCTCGGGAAAGTCCTCGCCCAACAGCAGGTGCATGGTGAAATCATCGTCGGTCTGGGCGCGCATCGGCGGCATGAACACATGCTCGAACCACAGCGTCCGCTCATCCAGCCGCTTGGGCGCATAGAGCGCCGCGCGGCGTTCCTCCAAGCTCTCGTGATACTTCTTGAACCCGCCGGTGCAGGGGAACGAGAACCGACACAGCCCCTGGACCTGAACGCCGTCAGCCATGTTTCACCTGCCGCTCACGGATCAGCGTGAAGACCCCCGTGGCCATGACCAAGGCCGCCCCGCACAGCGCCAGCGCGTTCGGCAATTCATTGAACACGACGATCCCGAGGATCAGCGCGAACACCAGCGAGGTGTAGCGGAACGGGGCCGTGGCCGATACCTCTCCTACCCGCATCACCATGATCGAGAAGACGTAGCCGCCGATGATGCAGACCGAGGACGCGATCAGCAGGAGGATCTCGCTCAGGGGCAGCGCAACCCACGGCTCCCTCAGCGACAGCACGCCGCCGAACAGGCAGACCGCCGCCGCCGTGATCACCGCCACGGACAGGGTCGGCACGCCGAGGGAGAAGCTGCGCGTCACCAGGTCACGCCCGGCCACCAGAACGACGGTCAGCAGCGCGAGGAGAGAGTAGACGTTGAATCCCTCGGTCCCCGGCTGGACGATCATCAGCACACCGACCGCGCCCACGCAGATCGCCGTGATCCGCCGCCAGCCCACCGGCTCCTTGAACAGCACCGCGGCACCGATCGTCACCGCCAGCGGCATCGCCGACAGGATCGCCGTCGCGTTGGCAATCGCCATGTTCACAAGCGCGGTGAGGAAGGCCACCATCGAGGCGATCTCGAAGAAGGTGCGCAGCGCGACCTTGCGACGTTCGCCCGGCGGGATGCGGAAGCTGAGCTTGCCGAAGGCGGCGACGGTCAGCGCCAGCAGAACCGTCGTCAGCAACCCGCGCAGGAACACGATCTGGAACAGCGGCACATCGACAGCCAGCAATTTGACCAGCGTATCGTTCAGCGTGAAGGAGGCCATCGACCCCGTCATGAACAGGGCGCCCTTGAGGTTGGGGTTCATTCGTCTTCGCCGTCCTCGAACATCTCGGCCCGCGCCTCGTCGGCCAGTTGCCGCGCCATGCCCGAGCCTTCCTCCTGCAGCTTGTCCATCATCGGCAAGAGCCGCTTGGGGTTGAGGCCGAACCTTTCGCGGAACAGCTTGCGCGCCTGCCACTCCGGCAATTCCCGCGCTCCGGGCGGGATCGACCGGTCGCTGTCGTTGTGGCCGTGCAGGGTGCGGACGAACATGTATTCGTGCGGGTCGATCCAGCAGCGCGCGTGGCACGCCAGTTTCCGGTGGTTCCAGCGATAGATGTTATGCTGGCTGTCGGGGTGGTGGATCATCGCGGAAGCGAGCCCGAGCGGCTGCGGCTCCGAGTAATCCCAGAATTGATCCTCGCTGCGCTTCATGTCCCAGTAGATGCCGCGGTGAAAGCAGACGGCGGCTGGAATTTCTTCGGTCGCCCACCCCATCGCGATCAGCTTGTCCGAAATCTCCCGCGTCCGTTCGATGTAATCGACCGCCACGGCATCGTCGTCATCCAGCCGGAAACCGGTGATGAAATCGGCTTCCTCATCAAGCCCACGCCGGAAGGCCCGCCGCGTGGAATTGAGCGGACCCGCCGCCTCCAGCGTGCAGATCCGCAGGTAGGGGCGATCGTCGGTCAGCCGTTTCAGTCGCTTGCGGAAATGAAAAGGCATCGTGTCGCCGATCAGCGCGACCAGCACGAAATCCGTGTCGGTCTGTGCGTCGAGCGACGGCAGGCAGATATTCTCGAAATAGGCAAAGCGGCGCTGCATCCGGCCCGACGCATAAAGCTCGGCCGCGGCCTCCTCCGGGCTCTGGTTCAGCGTGCGGAACCCGGCGTCGCCCAGATAGGAGAAGCGGCACACGCCTATGATCTTGTTGACTGCCATCAGGGGGCCTTACCCGTGCCTTTGGGCCGACGTTAGGCGAATTGATGACGAGAGGGAATCCCCGTGGGTCAGGCCGGGGTCCAGACCGCCATCTCGGTGCCGCCCGGTTCGCGGAACTGGAAGCGTCTTCCGCCGGGAAAGTCGAAAATCTCCTCGGTGATCTCGCCCCCCGCGGCTTTGACCCGTTCAAGCATCGCCTCCAAGTCATCTGCCTTCAACACCGGCAGGGGCGGACGCAGCGCGCCCCGCTCGATCCCGCCGCCAAGCCCGGCATCCTGGATGTCGCGGTAATCGGGGCCGTAGTCGATGAAACTCCACCCGAACGCCTCGGCGAAAAACGCCTGCGTTTCCTCCAGCTTCGGTGAGGTGAATTCGAGGTAATCGAGCGGGGGGCGGGCATCCGTGGTCATGGCAGGGCTCCGGTTCAAATGAGAACATACCGTAAACAAATTTCCAACGGCGGCACAAACGAAAACGCCCCACCGTTTCCAGTGGGGCGCTTCAATGTCTAAAGCGATGTGCAGATTACTCTGCTGCATCCCCCTCGGGCGCGTCGGCCTCGGCTTCGACCACCTCGGGCGCGGCAAGGGCGGCTGCCTCCGCAGCGGCGGCTTGCTGCTGCTCGATGACGGCCATGTCGCGGGTCTTAGCGATCCGCTCGACCTTCTGGGTCGCGCCACCGGTGCCCGCCGGGATCAGGCGGCCCACGATGACGTTTTCCTTCAGGCCGACCAGCTTGTCCCGCTTGCCCTGAACCGAGGCTTCGGTCAGCACGCGCGTGGTTTCCTGGAACGACGCGGCAGAGATGAACGACCGGGTCTGGAGCGAGGCCTTGGTGATCCCCAGAAGGATCGGCTCACCCGTTGCCGGACGACGACCATCGGCGATGGCCTTCTCGTTGACGGCGTCGAACTCGGCCTTGTCGACATGCTCGCCCTTGAGCAGCGTCGTCTCGCCCGAATCCTGGATCTCCCACTTCTGGAGCATCTGGCGCACGATGACTTCGATGTGCTTGTCGTTAATCTTCACACCCTGAAGGCGATAGACGTCCTGCACCTCGTCGATCATGTAATCGGCCAGCGCCTCGACACCCATGATGGACAGGATGTCATGCGGCGCGGGGTTGCCGTCCATGATGTAGTCACCCTTCTGGACGAAGTCGCCTTCGGCCACCGGGATGTGCTTGCCCTTCGGCACCATGTATTCGACCGGCTCGAGGCTGTCGTCGGCGGGCACGATCGCGATCCGGCGCTTGTTCTTGAAGTCGCGGCCGAATTTCACGTACCCGTCGATCTCGGCGATGATCGCGTGGTCCTTCGGACGACGCGCTTCGAAGAGTTCGGCCACACGCGGCAGACCACCGGTGATGTCCTTCGTCTTCGCGCCTTCCCGCGGGATACGCGCCACCACGTCACCGGCTTCGACCGTCTGACCATCTTCGATGGACAGGATGGCGTCGACCGACATCGGGTAGGTGACCGGGTTGCCCTGATCGTTACGCATCGGCTCTCCATCCTCACCGACGATGAGGATTTCGGGCTTCAGCTCGTTGCCCTTGGGCGCGGTGCGCCAGTCGGACACGATCTTCTGGGTCATGCCGGTGGCGTCGTCGGTCTCGTCCCGCAGCGAAATGCCGACAGTCAGATCCACGAATTTCGCCGAACCGGAGGCCTCCGCGATGATCGGCAGGGTGTACGGGTCCCACTCGAACAGGCGGTCGCCGCGGGACACGGATGCCCCGTCTTCCACCATGACCGTGGTGCCGTATCCCAGCTTGAACGAGGCACGCTCCGCGCCCTGGTCGTCCACGATCGCCAGCTGCATGTTCCGGCCCATGACGATCTTCTGACCGTCGCGGTTCTTCAGCAGGTTCGGGTTGCGGAACTCGATCTTGCCTTCGACATTCGCCTCCTGGAACGACTGCTGGCCACCCTGGGCCACGCCGCCGATGTGGAAGGTCCGCATCGTCAGCTGCGTGCCCGGTTCACCGATGGACTGCGCCGCGATGATGCCCACGGCCTCGCCGGTGTTCACCTTCGTGCCGCGTGCAAGGTCACGACCGTAGCAGGTCGCGCAGACACCCTCTTCCGCCTCACAGGTCAGCGGCGAGCGCATCTGCATCGTGGTCACGCCAGCGGCTTCCACGGCATCGGCCTTGCGTTCGTCGATCAGCTCGCCCTTGGCCACGATCACCTCGTCGGTGCCCGGAACCAGGACGTCCTCGCCGGCGGTCCGGCCAAGGATACGCTCGGCCAGCGACGCCACGACTTCACCGTCGTTGACGGCAGCCTCGGCCTTGATCGTGTTCTCGGTGCCGCAATCGTCCATGCGAACGATGCAGTCCTGCGCCACGTCGACGAGACGACGGGTCAGGTAACCCGAGTTCGCGGTCTTCAACGCCGTATCCGACAGACCCTTCCGGGCACCGTGGGTGGAGTTGAAGTACTCGAGAACGGTCAGACCTTCCTTGAAGTTCGAGATGATCGGCGTCTCGATGATTTCACCGTTCGGCTTGGCCATCAGGCCGCGCATGCCACCCAGCTGCTTCATCTGCGTGACCGAGCCACGCGCACCGGAGTGGGCCATCATGTAGACCGAGTTCGGCTCCATCTCGGCCCCGTTCTCGTCGCGCTTGGCGGCCGAGATCGTGCCCATCATGGCGTCCGTGACCTTGTCGTTGGCTTTCGACCAGGCATCGATGACCTTGTTGTACTTCTCACCCTGGGTGATCAGACCATCCATGTACTGCTGTTCGAATTCCTTGACCTGCTCGCGGGTCTCATCAACCAGCGACCACTTGTCATCGGGGATGACCATGTCGTCCTTGCCGAACGAGATGCCCGCCTTGAACGCTTCGCGGAAGCCCATGCCCATGATCTGGTCACAGAAGATGACCGACTCCTTCTGACCGCAATAGCGGTAGACGGTGTCGATGACCTGCTGCACCTCCTTCTTCCGCAGAAGACGGTTCACCAGGTCGAACGGAGCCTTGGCGTTCAGCGGCAGAAGCGCGCCCAGAAGGACACGGCCCGGCGTCGTCTCGAACCGCTTCAGGACCTCGTTGCCTTCCTCGTCGATCTGCGGAAGACGCGCGTGGACTTTGGAGTGCAGGTGCACTTCGCCGGCGTCGAGCGCGTGACGCACCTCGTCCACGTCCGAGAAGATCATGCCTTCGCCCTTCATACCTTCACGCTGAAGCGTGACGTAGTAGAGGCCAAGGATCATGTCCTGCGACGGAACGATGATCGGCGCGCCGTTTGCAGGCGACAGAACGTTGTTGGTCGACATCATCAGGACGCGCGCTTCCAGCTGTGCCTCGAGGCTCAGCGGGACGTGCACGGCCATCTGGTCACCGTCGAAGTCGGCGTTGAAGGCCGAACAGACCAGCGGGTGAAGCTGGATCGCCTTGCCTTCGATCAGCGTGGGCTCGAACGCCTGGATACCGAGACGGTGCAGCGTCGGCGCGCGGTTCAGAAGAACCGGGTGCTCACGGATGACCTCGTCAAGGATGTCCCAGACTTCGGGGCGCTCTTTCTCGACCAGCTTCTTGGCTTGCTTGACGGTCGAAGACAGGCCCTTGGCTTCCAGCCGCGAGTAGATGAACGGCTTGAACAGTTCGAGCGCCATCTTCTTCGGCAAGCCGCACTGGTGCAGCTTGAGTTCCGGACCGGTCACGATGACCGAACGGCCCGAGAAGTCGACCCGCTTACCAAGAAGGTTCTGGCGGAAACGGCCCTGCTTGCCTTTCAGCATGTCGGACAGCGATTTCAGCGGGCGCTTGTTGGCACCCGTGATCACGCGGCCACGGCGGCCGTTGTCGAACAGGGCGTCGACGGATTCCTGCAGCATCCGCTTTTCGTTGCGGATGATGATGTCCGGCGCGCGCAGCTCGATCAGCCGCTTGAGGCGGTTGTTCCGGTTGATCACGCGGCGATACAGGTCGTTGAGGTCAGAGGTCGCGAAGCGGCCACCGTCCAGCGGCACCAGCGGACGCAGTTCCGGCGGGATGACCGGAACGACGGTCAGCACCATCCATTCGGGCCGGTTGCCCGACTCGAGGAACGATTCAACGATCTTCAGACGCTTGATGATCTTCTTCGGCTTCAGCTCACCGGTCGCTTCCTTGAGGTCTTCGCGCAGGTTCTGCGCCTCGGACTCGAGGTCGATCTGGCTGAGCATCTCGCGGATCGCTTCCGCACCGATGTTGGCCTGGAAGGCGTCGGCGCCATAGGCGTCCTGCGCGTCCATGAATTCCTCTTCCGACATCAGCTGACCGTATTGCAGGTCGGTGAGGCCGGGCTCGATCACCACGTAGTTCTCGAAGTAGAGGATGCGTTCCAGATCGCGCAGCGTCATGTCCAGCATCAGGCCGATGCGGGACGGCAGCGACTTGAGGAACCAGATATGCGCAACGGGGGCGGCCAGCTCGATATGGCCCATCCGCTCGCGGCGGACCTTCTGCAGCGTGACTTCCACACCGCATTTCTCGCAGACGACGCCGCGATACTTCATGCGCTTGTATTTGCCGCAGAGGCATTCGTAATCCTTGATCGGCCCGAAGATGCGGGCACAGAACAGGCCGTCACGCTCGGGCTTGAACGTGCGGTAGTTGATCGTCTCGGGCTTTTTGATTTCCCCGTAGGACCACGACAGGATGCGCTCGGGCGACGCCAGCGACACCTTGATCTCGTCAAACGCCTTCGGCGGCGTCAGCGGGTTGAACGGGTTGTTTGTCAGTTCCTGGTTCATTTCGAATCCTTGAAATTAAAGGCGCGTGAGGGAGGGGGGCGACCCGATCGGCCGCCCCGGAGGCTGCTGGCGGATCACTCCGCCGCGATGCCCCCTTCGTCCTCCTCCGCATCCAGGAGTTCCATGTTGAGGCCCAGACCGCGGACCTCCTTGACGAGAACGTTGAACGATTCCGGCACGCCGGCCTCGAAGTTGTCCTCACCCTTCACGATCGACTCGTAGACCTTGGTCCGGCCTGCCACGTCGTCCGATTTCACCGTCAGCATTTCCTGCAGGGTGTAGGCGGCGCCGTAGGCTTCCAGGGCCCAGACTTCCATCTCACCGAAGCGCTGACCACCGAACTGCGCCTTACCACCCAGCGGCTGCTGCGTGACGAGCGAGTACGGCCCCGTAGACCGGGCGTGGATCTTGTCGTCGACAAGGTGGTGCAGTTTCAGCAGGTATTTCACACCCACCGTCACCTTGCGGGCGAACTTCTCGCCGGTGCGGCCGTCGAACAGGTCCGACTGGCCCGAGGTGTCGAAGCCTGCGCGCTGCAGGGCGTCGTTCACATCGGCCTCTTTCGCACCGTCGAAGACCGGCGTGGCGATCGGCACACCGCGGGTCACGTTGCTGGCTGCCTCGATCAGGCTGTCCTCGTCGCGGTCGGCGAACGCGTCGTTATAGACATCGTCACCATAGGCGATCTTGAGCGCGTCCCGCACCGGGGTCATGTCGCCCGAGCGGCGATATTCGTCCAGCGCTTCGTCGATCTTGAGGCCAAGGCCCCGTGCCGCCCAACCCATGTGGGTTTCAAGGATCTGACCCACGTTCATGCGCGAGGGCACACCCAGCGGGTTCAGCACGAAGTCGACCGGCGTACCGTCCGCGAGGAACGGCATGTCCTCCATCGGGACCACCTTCGAGATCACACCCTTGTTGCCGTGACGGCCGGCCATCTTGTCGCCCGGCTGAAGCTTGCGCTTCACGGCGATGAAGACCTTGACCATCTTCATCACGCCCGGGGGCAGATCGTCGCCGCGGCGGACCTTCTCGACCTTGTCCTCGAAGCGGTGATCGAGGGCGCGTTTCTGCGCTTCGAATTGCTCGTTGAGGGCTTCGACCTGGGCGGCGTCCTGCTCGTCTTCGAGGGCAAGCTGCCACCACTGGCCGCGGCTGAGTTGATCGTCCAGCAGCTCGGCGGTGATCGGCGTGTTCGCCTTCACACCTTTCGGGCCTTTGACGGCGGTCTTGCCTTCGATCATGCCGCGCAGACGGGCGTAGATGTTCCGCTCCAGGATCACCAGCTCGTCGTCACGGTCACGGGCAAGGCGCTCGACCTCTTCCCGCTCGATCTGCAGGGCACGTTCGTCCTTCTCGACACCGTGGCGGTTGAAGACACGCACTTCCACGACCGTCCCGAAGTCGCCCGGGGGCAGACGGAGGGAGGTATCGCGCACGTCCGAGGCCTTCTCGCCGAAGATGGCGCGCAGAAGCTTTTCTTCCGGCGTCATCGGGCTTTCGCCCTTCGGTGTGATCTTGCCCACGAGGATATCGCCCGGCCCCACTTCGGCGCCGATGTAGACGATGCCCGCCTCGTCGAGGTTGCGCAGGGCTTCCTCGCCGACGTTCGGGATGTCGCGGGTGATCTCTTCCGGCCCGAGCTTCGTGTCACGGGCTGCGACTTCGAATTCCTCGATGTGGATCGAGGTGAAGACGTCATCCCGCACGATGCGTTCCGAGATCAGGATCGAGTCCTCGTAGTTGTACCCGTTCCACGGCATGAAGGCGACGATGACGTTCTTGCCGAGCGCCAGTTCACCGATATCCGTGGACGGGCCATCCGCGATGACCTCACCCTTGCCGACCGTGTCACCGACCTTCACCAGCGGACGCTGGTTGATGCAGGTGTTCTGGTTCGACCGCTGGAACTTGCGCAGGCGGTAGATGTCCACGCCGGCGTCGCCAAGCTCCAGATCCTCGGTGGCGCGCACAACGATACGCTGCGCATCGACCTGGTCGATGACGCCGCCGCGTTTCGCCATGATCGCCGCGCCGGAATCCTGCGCCACGATGCTTTCGATCCCGGTGCCCACGAAGGGGGCATCGGCCTGCAGAAGCGGCACAGCCTGACGCTGCATGTTCGAGCCCATCAGCGCGCGGTTCGCGTCGTCGTTCTCGAGGAACGGGATCAGCGAGGCCGCGACCGAAACCAGCTGTTTCGGCGACACGTCGATCAGGTCCACGGCTTCGCGCGGGGCGAGCGTGTATTCACCCGACTGGCGGGTGTTGACCATCTCGTTCTCGAACATGCCGTCTTTCGACAGATGCGCGTTGGCCTGCGCCACGGTGTGACGCATTTCCTCGGTCGCGGACATGTAGACCACGTCGTCGGACACCTTCGCGTCCTTCACCCGGCGATACGGCGTTTCGATGAAGCCGTACTTGTTCACGCGGGCGTAGGTGGCCAGCGAGTTGATCAGGCCGATGTTCGGACCTTCCGGCGTTTCGATCGGGCACATCCGGCCATAGTGGGTCGGGTGCACGTCGCGCACTTCGAAGCCGGCACGTTCGCGGGTCAGACCGCCCGGCCCGAGGGCCGACAGGCGCCGCTTGTGGGTCACTTCCGACAGCGGGTTGGTCTGGTCCATGAATTGCGACAGCTGCGAGGAGCCGAAGAATTCACGCACGGCGGCGGCAGCAGGCTTTGCGTTGATCAAGTCCTGCGGCATCACCGTGTCGATCTCGACCGACGACATGCGTTCCTTGATCGCGCGCTCCATGCGCAGGAGACCCACGCGATACTGGTTCTCCATCAGCTCGCCGACCGAGCGCACCCGGCGGTTGCCGAGGTGGTCGATGTCGTCGATGTCGCCACGACCGTCGCGCAGCTCCACCAGCGCCTTGATGCAGGCGATGATGTCTTCCTTGCGGAGCGTGCGCTGCGTGTCCTCGGCATCGAGGTCGAGACGCATGTTCATCTTCACGCGGCCGACAGCCGACAGGTCATAGCGCTCGCTGTCGAAGAACAGCTGGTCGAACAGGGTCGACGCGGCATCGACGGTGGGCGGCTCACCCGGGCGCATCACGCGGTAGATGTCCATCAGCGCGGTTTCACGGTTCAGGTTCTTGTCCGTCGCCATGGTGTTGCGCATGTAGGGGCCGACGGTGATGTTATCGATGTCGAGCACCGGGATCTCGGTGATGCCGGCGTCCAGCAGCTCTTTCAGCGTGCCGCCGGTGACGTCACCTTCCTTGTCCGTTTCCCACGTCAACTCGTCGCCGGCTTCGACGTAGATCGCACCGGTTTCCTCGTTGATGATGTCCTTTGCGGCGTAGCGGCCGATGATGCCGTCGAACGGCACCAGCAGGTTCTCGATGTTGCCGTCGTCGATCCACTTCTTCACCGCGCGCGGCGTGATCTTCTTGCCGGCCTCGGCAATGACTTCGCCGGTCTTGGCGTCCACGAGGTCCTTGGTCGGACGTGTGCCGCGCACCCGCTCGGGGAAGAACTTCGTGGCCCACCCCTTGTTCTTCTCAAGCTTGAAGGTGACGGTGTTGTAATAGGCATCCATGATGCCTTCCTGGTCCAGACCCAGCGCATAGAGCAGCGTCGTGACCGGCAGTTTCCGGCGACGGTCGATCCGCGCGAAGACCATGTCCTTTGCGTCGAATTCGAAATCGAGCCACGAACCGCGGTAGGGGATGATGCGGCAGGCGAACAGCAGCTTGCCCGACGAATGGGTCTTGCCCTTGTCGTGGTCGAAGAACACGCCCGGCGACCGGTGCATCTGCGACACGATCACGCGTTCGGTGCCGTTCACGATGAACGTGCCGTTCGGCGTCATCAGGGGCATGTCGCCCATGAACACGTCCTGTTCCTTGATGTCCTTGACGGACTTCGCGCCGGTATCCTCGTCGATATCGAACACGATCAGCCGCAGCGTCACCTTCAGGGGCGCGGCATAGGTCAGGTCGCGCTGCTGGCATTCCTCGACGTCGAACTTGGGCTGCTCAAGCTCGTACTTGACGAATTCCAGGATCGCGGTTTCATTGAAATCCTTGATCGGGAAAACCGACTGGAACACGCCCTTGATGCCTTCGCCATCGGAAGGATCAGGCTGGTCGCCGGATTTCAGGAACAGGTCGTAGGACGACTTCTGAACCTCGATCAGGTTCGGCATGGCGAGGACTTCCTCGATCTTGCCGTAAAATTTGCGGATACGTTTCTGGCCTGCGTAGGTCTGAGCCATGGTTGTCGCGCACCTTTCTGTCTCGCGCGGCACTCTCGCCGCCGGGGCCTCGGCGGAGCGCTCGCAAGATATTAGACGTGACGGATCAATCTGTTTGCCGTCCCACCGGCAAAGCCCGATCCCGTGTCACCGCCTAAGAAAAAGCCTTCATGCACCGAAGGCGCTTTCTAAGACGACGATAGCTGGACCCGGAAATTCCGGATCCAGCCATGAATTCTACGCCCCAGGGGACGCTTGATGACCGATTAGGCCAGTTCGACCTCGGCGCCAGCTGCTTCCAGCTTGCTCTTGATCTCTTCGGCTTCGTCTTTGCCAACGCCTTCTTTGATCTTGCCGCCGGCTTCGACCAGGTCCTTGGCTTCTTTCAGGCCAAGACCGGTGATGCCACGCACTTCCTTGATCACGTTGATCTTCTGTGCGCCGGCGTTCTTCAGAACGACATCGAATTCGGTCCTTTCTTCTTCGGCTGCGCCGCCGGCGTCACCGCCCGGGCCTGCCATCATCACGGCGCCGCCAGCGGCGGGCTCGATGCCGTATTCGTCTTTCAGGATGGTCTTGAGTTCCTGGGCTTCCAGGAGGGTCAGACCGACGATCTCTTCTGCGAGTTTCTTCAGATCAGCCATTTTTCAGGTTCCATATGTAAGATTGTGTTCCAACGCCGCAAGATGCGGGTCTCAACAGTTTGCTTACGCCGCCTTCTCTTCGATGGTCGAAAGGATGGAGGCGATATTCGAAGCGGGCGCGCCAATGGCACCGGCGATGTTGGAGGCGGGTGCGCCGATGCAGCCGACGATGGAGGCAATAAGCTCCTCGCGGGACGGCATCTTTGCGACGGCCTTCACACCATCGGTATCCAGGATGTTTTCGCCCATCGCACCGCCGAGAATGACGTATTTGTCATTGTCTTTGGCGAAGTCGTCCGCGGCCTTTGCGGCAGCGACCGGATCTTCGGAATAGGCAAGAACGGTCATGCCCGTCATCAGGTCGGCGATGCCAGCGGCAGGCGTCCCTTCGAGGGCAATCTTGGCGAGCCGGTTCTTGGCGACACGCACGGACCCGCCTGCATCGCGAACGCGACCACGCAGATCCTGCATCTCGGCAACCGTGAGGCCCTGGTAGTGTGCAACCACCACGACGCCAGAGCTTTCGAAGATCTGGCCGAGTTCCTCGACCACTTTCTCTTTCTGGGCTCTATCCACAGGTTTTCTCCAAATTGGAGGGTCTCCCCTCCGGCTCAGGTTTTTACCGGATCGCTCCGGCGGTTGTTGGTCCGCAACGCAACGGAACCGAAACACCGCCAAGCGCTCAAACGGATCTGAGCTCTCAAACACATGCCTGATCCCGTCTCAGGCAGGATTTATTGAGGTTAAGACCCCCCGACCCACCGTCTCGGACGAAACGCAAAAGAGCGTCCGACGAATCGCACGCTCCTCTACACGGGCGTCCCTAAACCCATCGGTTCGCTTTGCCAAGCCCCGGCACGGGGAAAAGCTGGTATCTGCGCGGTGTCACGCCGCAAAAAGGGGGGTTCGCAAATTCTGCGCATGACGCTCGACGAGGCGCCGCTGGATACGGCCAAGCGGGATCGGACGCGCCGGTTGCAGCCCCTTCTGCAGCAGTTCCGGGAACAGCGCCTGCAATTCCTCCACCGCCTCGCCGCCAAGTGCAGCCAGAGCTTGTGGTGCCGGCAACAGGGTTTCCGACGGCGCGCCTTCGGCGAACACGATTTCGTGATGATCGCACATGAAGTGCACATAGGTCACTTCTCCCAGCGCCGCCTCGCGGGTGACCCCCGGCAGACCCAGCAGTTTCTTGGCCGGGACGAAAACCTCGGCATGTCCCGTCATGCGCGCCGCAATGCGCGACCGCAGAAGCATCCGGTGCTGGGGTGAGACCAACAAATCCCGCGTCGGCAATCCCCGCCCAAGGGCGCCCGCGGCAATCCTGATCGGTGCCAGCGCTTCGGTGACTGCGTGCGTCGAACGCCCGACCCAACGCAGCACCTGTGCGCCGCGGTCCTGTGTCAGAACCTGATCGCCCACAGCCAGCTGTTCCGCAGCACGCAGGCCGTCGGGCGTGGCGATCCGGGTGCCGGTGACATAGCAGGTCACCGCGTTGAACGCCTGCCGGTTTGCGGTCATTCCCGCGTAGGTATTGCTGACAAGACTATCGAGCCTGAGCGACAGGATCGGTTTCGCGTTCAAAGCGGCCTGGTCGGCGTTGGCGTCGAGTTCCGGCGCAAGATAGGTCCGGCCCGCCGTGTCCTGGAACACAACCGCGGTGATGGTTGCGGTCGTCCCGTCCAGGTAGGTCAGAGTTGCATTGTAGATGACCGAGGCGTCGAAGCCCTGCGTCGGGCCGCCGTTGATCCGGAAAGTCTCGGCCGCTGTGTCATTCTGATCGTAATAGGTATTACCATCCTTGCTCCAGGTCGAGGCGTTCGGCCCGGGTGAAAAGGTCTGGATCCGGCCCGCCAGCGCATTGCCCCAACCGCCGAACGTCTGGCCAACCAGGGCCGAGGCGTTCTCGGCAACGTCGTTGCCTTCGGTCGGGTCGATGATCGCCTGTACACCAAGCGAGATGACATTGAACGTGGTGGGCATCGCAAGCAGCGCTCGAACAAGGGGTGGGTGTCACGGGAAATCGCGTGTGCCGTTTGGCCCCGGAACAGGGCCAGCATCATCGGGCCCGGTCGAATCCCTACCGCCCGCCGGCGGCACATTTGGGAAGGATTTGCGGCAAATTCGAGATGTCTGGCAAACTCTGCCCGACACCGCTCCGTCACGGCGACGGGGCGCCCCGTTTCCAGGGCGCCCCGCGTAGTCTTCAAAGCTGCGGTCGGCTCAGTTGCCGGTCGCGCTTTCCACGGCGATCGACACGCTCGGCCCCATGGTGGAGCTGATCGAAACCTTCTTCATGTACGTACCCTTGGCACCGGTCGGCTTGGATTTGGCGACCGAGTCGACGAAGGCACGGACGTTCTCGACCAGCTTGGCTTCGTCGAACGAGGCCTTGCCAATGCCCGCATGCACGACACCGGCCTTCTCGGCCTTGTATTGCACCTGGCCACCCTTGGCGGCTTCGACGGCTTCCTTGATGTCCATAGTCACCGTGCCGATTTTCGGGTTCGGCATCAGGTTGCGCGGCCCGAGCACCTTACCCAGGCGGCCGACGATCGGCATCATGTCCGGGGTCGCGATGCAGCGGTCGAACTCGATGGTGCCGCCCTGGACGGTTTCCATCAGGTCCTCTGCGCCGACGATGTCTGCGCCGGCTGCCTGTGCTTCCTCGGCCTTCGCGCCGCGGGCGAACACGGCCACGCGGACCGTCTTGCCGGTGCCGTTGGGCAGGTTCACCGTGCCGCGGACCATCTGGTCGGCGTGGCGCGGATCGACACCCAGGTTCATGGCGATCTCGATCGATTCATCGAATTTCGCGGTTGCGTTGGCCTTCACCAGTGCAACGGCTTCCTCGACGCTCAGTTCTTCCTTGCCTTCGAACGCGGCATTCGCGGCGGTCAGGCGTTTACCCACTTTTCCCATGGTCTTACCCTTTCACCTCGATACCCATCGACTTGGCCGAGCCAAGGATGATCTGCATTGCCGATTCCACGTCGTTCGCGCTCAGGTCGACCATCTTGGCCTCGGCGATTTCGCGGAGTTGCTTGGCGGTGATCGTCGCAATGGTTTCACGGCCCGGATTCTCGGCACCGCGCGGACGGTTGCGCTTGCCGACTTTCTTCAGGCCGGCGGCCTTTTTCAGATAGTAGGACGCGGGCGGCGTCTTGATGTCCATGGTGAAGGACTTGTCCTGGTAATACGTGATTACCGTCGGACAAGGCGCACCCTGTTCCATCTCCTGCGTCTTGGCGTTGAACGCCTTGCAGAATTCCATGATGTTGATGCCGCGCTGACCCAGCGCAGGGCCCACCGGGGGGCTGGGGTTGGCTTGACCTGCAGGGATCTGCAGCTTCATCGAGCCGACGAGTTTCTTGGCCATGAGGCCTCTCCTTTTTCTACCAACAGCCCCTTGACGCGTCTCGGGGCCTTTGTGGCCGTGGTCTGGTCCGACGATCGCGATCGCCTCGCCTCCCACGGGTCGGGGTGCCGAGAACCGGCACATCCGAACGAAGCCCGCCCTATACGGCGCGTCCGTGCGGCGTGCAAATGGAATCTTCGACTGTGTGCCGAGGCGCGGCCTACTGCCCATCGCAACCGGCCTTTGGCGGCGCTGCTCAGGCTGCGGAGGGGGCCAACTCAAGAAAATCGGCATACGCCTTCCAGCCATTCAGCGCCGACGTGTTGATCGGCTTGCGGACGGCAACCGAGCTCAAGGTGCGCACAGGGCGAACATTCTCCTCGGGCGCGAGGCAGGCGGGATGGAAGGTCAGGTCAACCCGGTCGAGAAGGTCGCGGATGGCCCGATCAGGCGCCGTGACGAAATCTTCGTAGTCGACCACGTGGAATCGCTCCGGCAGCCGTTCGGCCCAGAACCGGATTAGACGGTCCTGCATCCCCTGGTAGGCATGGATGTCGGACAAGTCGTAACTGAACAGCTGCTTGCCGTCCCGGAACACTTGCCGGAACAGCGACAGCGCGGTGGCGCGCGGGTCGCGTCGGACGACCACGATGTGGGCGCGCGGCATGGCGACAAGCGCGGGACCGGCAACCAGCAGGGTCTGCAACGACTTATCGGTGACGCGAGGCGCGCCGGCGGCACGATCGCGCATCGCGTCCCGGTAGCGCTGTCCAACCGAAGTCAACTTCGCGGGGGCTAGTCGCAGGCCTCCGGGCGGCGGCGCTTCCGGCGATCCGACGATCTGTTGCACCGCGCTGCTGAAAAGGCCGGTCTCCCCCGCCCCAGCAACGTCAGGGTGGGCCGACAGGATCTGCTCGATCAGCGTGGTTCCCGACCGCGGCATGCCCGTGACGAAGATCGGTGCGAAATCGGTGGTTCCGGCGTCTGGCATCTTCTCGGGTGACACGTCCGCGAAACCCGACATCGCCGCTTCGACCAGGGTAAGACGGGTGCAGATATCGTAGGGGAAGAGCGCGCGCATTCCGCTATTGGCCTGCAACAACGCGCCCGCCGCCTCCTTGTAATGCCCCAGCTCGTGGAGTGCATTGGCCCGTGCAAAGTCAAGGTGAACCGCCGCGCGACTGCCGTCCGGAACAACAGCGCGCACCGCTTTCAGGCGCGCAAGGCTGTCGTCGCCCGGATGGGCCCGGACCAGTTCGCCACGCAAGCGGTGCAGTTCTCCGTCGGCGGGCCTGTAGGCAAGTGCGGCGTCGAAATCCGCAACCGCGGCGTCGAAATCGCCACGCACCCGATGCAGGTCGCCCCGCCGTGCAAGGAAGATCTCCGGGGTCTTCGCCGCTTCGACAGCCCGATCAAGCGTTGCGATGGCGTCGTCCACGCGGTCGAGCCGGTTTTCCAGACTGGCGCGGAGTTCGAGGAAATCCACCGCAACGCTGCCCCGATCCAGTCGGACCAGCTCGTCGAGTGCTTCGGCGTCGCGCCCAAGCGAAGCCAGCAGACGCGCCCGAAGGTAGAGAACCTTCCGCGCTTCCGCCGCCGCGCGATCAATCGCGACCAACGCGCCCTCGAAGTCCTTCCGCTGCGCGCGCTTTTGCGCCTCCACGGCGTTTTTCTCGAAAATGCCCAAGCCCTGTTCTCCGCGATCGATCTGACGGGGGAAGGTATCGACCGGGCGCTGCACCATGCTCGAACCGCGGCGACGAGCCGTGCGATCCGGCGCCCGGACGCAAACACAACCGAACCGTTCAGTTCACTTCTAAGAAGAGATCACGGAGGGCGAAAGCGCCCACACGTTTATTTGACCCGATAGGGCCAGGTACTTGCGGATCTGCCGAACGACACGGCAACCCAAAGTGCAACTGCTTAGAAATCAAGCGGCCGGGTTTCGACACTGGCTCCCGCCGGACGTGACAGCCGCGTTCCAGGCATGGAGAAACCCCGCCCGAGTCGGCACGCACCGGGTTATTGACGGCCCTCAGGCGGCTTCGGGCAAAAGGCCATCGGGGTCGCCGCCCCTGATCTCCTCAAGCAGGACATGCATCCCGCTCAAGCCGTCCAGGACCTTCAACTGGCCACCTGCCATCTGCGCGAAGTTCTCGATCAGCATCCTGCCGATGCCGGAACCTACGGGCGCATCCGTTTCGGCGGCGGATCGTGCGGGCGCCGGACCGTTGCCATCGTCGTGCACCTCCAGTCGCCAGCCAGTCAGCGCATGCTCGGAATAGACCACCCGGATTTCGCCCGACTGCCCGGGCTCGAACGCATGTTTGGCGGCGTTGGTAACGAGTTCGTTGACCACCAGGCCAAAAGCCACCGCGCGGTCGCGGGGCACCTGCGCGGGCGGACAGTCGAGGACGATGCGCACCTTTCCGTCTTCGAAGAACGCGCGCTCCAACTGATGGACGAGGCAACCCAGGTAGGTGGAGAGGTTGATCGTGTCGACGTATCGGTCCGACGTGTAGATCGTCTCGTGAATGTCCGCAAAGCTCTGCACCCGGATCGCAGCCATGCGCAGGGCATCCTTCACCTCGGGCGAGGCATTGCTGCGCTCCTGCATCCGCAACAGCGACGAGACGATGGCGAAGTTGTTCTTCGTGCGATGCTCCAACTCGCGCAACAGCACGGCTTGCAGCGCCAGTTCCTCGGCATGGGCCTTGGTCACGCGCCGCACCTCGGACTGGAACACCTCGGCAAACCCGAGGATCACCAGCGCGGCCGTGCCGTTGATGAAGGTCCGCGCCATGTCGTTCGGGTTCTCGAACGCGAACGAACCGTTGAAGGGCAGCACGAAATACCACGCATGCAGAAACGCCAGGAAGAAGGTCACGAGGCCAGCGGTCCAGCGCCCGTAAAGGGTCGAGATCATGATCGCCGGATAGATCAGGGAAAACGGTCCCGCCCCCGGCGTGACCATGTCCACCGCTTCGCGCGCCAGGACGGCGAGGGCGAAACAGGCAGCCCCGAACAGAAGCTGGATCAGAAGGGAGTCAAATGCGGAAGCGCGTTTGCTCAGGAAGTCGATCTTGGCAAGGCGTTGGCGAATCATCGCAGGGCCTTTCCTAAGGCATAGGCCCTCAGATTAAGGCCAAAGCGGGCGGCGCGCTATGATATTAGACATGGAAGCCCGTTTCGGCTGAATGAGGCCATACGAAAAGTGCCCGCGCGCGCTCCGAGCGGCACCCCGAACCGATTGTTCTTTTCGAAAGCGGCAGGAAGGCAGCGGGGCGCAGGTTGAACCACGCCCCGAACCACCATGTCGACGGCAGCGTCAGCCCTGCTTGCTGACCTGCGTGTATTCCAGTTCCACCGGCGTGGCGCGGCCGAAGATCGACACCGTCACCTTCAGGCGCTGGTTGTCTTCGTCCACTTCCTCGACCATGCCGTCGAAATCCTCGAACGGTCCGTCGTTGACCTTGACCTTCTCGCCCACCTCGAACGTGATGGTCGACCGCGGCGTGGCCTCGCCTTCCTCGACACGATTGAGGATCGCGTTGACCTCCTCGTCGCGCATCGGCATCGGACGGCCCTGCGGACCGAGGAACCCGGTCACACGCTGGATCGAGTTGATGACGTGATAACCCTCGTCGGTCATCTCCATGCGCACCAGCACGTAGCCGGGCATGAAACGGCGCGGCACGGTGACTTTCTTGCCGCGGCGGATCTCGATCACGTCCTCTTCGGGGACCAGCACCTCTTCGATGACGTCCTGCAGGCCCTTTTCCTCGACAGCGGTGCGAATCTGCTCCGCGATGCGCTTTTCGAAGTTGGACAGCACCGACACCGAATACCAACGCTTGGCCATGGCCTATTCCCCTTTTGGCTGGGGCAATCTCGCCCCGTCACACATGGTCCCCGAACATCGGGTAGAGACCCTTCGGGCCGGTTCTACCATCGTGATGTCAGGGAAGTTGAGGCCGATTACCCAAGCGCAGGGCAAAAGGCAAGGCTCAGCGGAACGAGGTCAGCAGCGTTTCCAGGCCGAAGCGGATGATCCAGTCGACCCCGAAAAAGAAGATCGCCGCAAGGACGGCCATAACAAAGACCATACCCGTCGTCACCAGAACCTCGCGCCGGGTCGGCCACGCGACTTTCGCGATCTCGGAACGGGTCTGCTGGAGGAACTGGAACGGATTGGTCATGATGGCGCCGTGTGTTTGGATTGAAGGGGCATATACGCATGAGGCCACGCGCATGCAAGGCGACAGGATGACCGCGATCGTGATCCTCGGCGCGGCGGTCTGGGAAGGTGGCCCCTCCCCGACGCTCCGCCGCCGCACGTTGCATGGCGCAAGGCTCTACCATTCCGGCGCGGGCGACGTCGTGATCTGCTGTGGCGGGATGGGGAAATATCCGCCGACCGAGGCCGAAGCCATGGCCGCGATGCTGCGCGAGGCCGGCGTGCCCGACAGCGCGATCCGGCTGGAGGATGCATCTACAAACACCCGCGAAAACATCCGCTTCACCCTGCCGATTCTGCGCGATCTCGGGGCGGAGAAGGTCGTGATCGTGTCCGACGCCTACCACCTTCCGCGCGCGGGGCTGATCGCAAGGCGTCTCGGCCTGAAGGCATCCACGAGCGCCCCGCCGCTGAACGACGCCCGGCTCTGGCCCCAGGTGAAGGGCTGGCTGCGCGAGGGGCCGGGATACCTGGCGACCCTCGTGGCGTTCTGGCGCTGAGCGTCTGCCCGTCTAACGCCAGACGTCGACCTCGATGCGGTCGTTCGCCCCGAAGCCGCTGTAGATTCGCACGACGACCGTTGCACCGCCCCGCATGATGTCCTGCGCGGCCACCGGCGAAATGTAGCCCTGCTGGATCATCCGCTCCATCGCCGCACGATTGTTCATGTCGTGAAACAGCGGATCCCACTCGTCGCCGGCGTGGCGAATGCCGAAGCGATGGTAATTCGCGCGGTCCTGCCGAAGCACCTGCCACGGCGCGCTCAGGCGGGCACCGTTCGAATTGTAGAGGTCTTCCGGACCGATATAGGCGACGTATTGCGTCGGCTGCGTCTGCGCCGCTGCCCCGCATGCCAGGACGGCAACCGCAATCAGGGACAAGATGAGACTGCGCATGATTGGCTTTCCTTCGCCGGTGCCATGGACCGACGATACCGTATCGTCGCCTCGAAACAAGATCGCTGACGTTCACCGATGTCCGGGAAGGTGGCCTGGCAGGGGCAGCAGGATTCGAACCCGCGGCCTACGGATTTGGAATCCGTTGCTCTACCAACTGAGCTATACCCCTAAGGCCGGGGCGAGGATTAGGCCGGTTTTGGGCCCGTGTCCAGTCATCAGCTACGGAAATCCGGACCGTGCGTGACGGGTTTTCTGTGTTAGCTTGACGGCCAATCACCCCTTCCGGAGACCAGACCCCATGCGTAACCTCATCCTGACCCTGTCCCTCGCCCTGACCCTGCCGATGATCCCCACCCTTGCGTCGGCCCAGACAGACAATTGCGCCCAATTGCGCCAGACCATCGTCAACACCGGCCCCATCCAGGCGCGCAACCTGCCCTACGGCGCTCTGACCTGCGACGGCGTCAGCGAAATCCATCTGCTCATCATCCGCCGCAACAGCTATTCGAACGCCGAACTCGTCAGCCGCATCGAAGCGGTATTTCGGAGCGAAGGCCTGATCCGCTGATTCAGCCAGATCGGCTCACGTGGCCGTGAAACTCAATAAAATTGCTACATTTCAGTATGTTACGGGAGGCCTCGCGGTGCCTCCCATTTTTTTCGGGAACCTCTCCGGGGGCCAGCGCGTCCTCCCTCCGACTGCCACGACAGATCGTGGCGGAAAGAACGATTGAAGGAGAAGTCCTATGAAACGCCTTATGCTTGCAACGACTGCTGCTATCGCATTCGCGGCCCCGCTCGCCGCCCAGACCAGCGCCGAAGCGCGTGTCGAAACCGAGCTGATGAGCCTCGGCTATGACGCTGCCACCATCGACATGCTGACCGATGCGCAGATCAACGAGCTGTTCATCGCGATCACCTCGGAAGACGGCACGGACGTGCAGGAGCTGCTCGCCGGCTACGAAGCCACGCAATCCGATGCACCCGAGGGCATGACCGACACCGCCCGTGATGACGCAACCCGCGCTGTCGTGGTCGAAGCCCTTGCCCAGAACGGCATGGCACCGGGCGTCGCCGACATCCTTTCGGACGGCGAATATACCGAGCTCTACATCGCCGCATCGAGTGAAGATGCAAGCGATGTCGAAGAAGTCATCGCCGGGTTCGACTTCGGCATGGACGACAGCGGTCAGATGATGATCGAACAGTCCAGCGCAGAAGCACGCGTGGTTGCTGCCCTGCAGGCCCGTGGTCTGACCGACGAGGAGATCGCCATGATCGAAGGTGCCGAGGTGACGGAAGTCTTCATCGCCCTGACGTCGGGTGACGAAAACGAAATCCAGACCGCCATCGAAAGCGCGCTGAACTCGTAAGAGCGCCGCTTGATGCAAAAGAAGGCCCGGAGCCAACGCTCCGGGCCTTTTTCGTGTTTCCGAACCAGCGGCAGATCAGCCCGCGACCGTTGCCGCGACCAGCGTCGGCATCGGGGTGGTCGGGCGCCCGATCAGCCGGGACAACGCCTGCCCCTCGTGCGCAAGCGCCCCTTTCGCCGCCTGCGCGTCGCAATGCGCAAGGAACGCCGCCATGTCCTCCGGAAGCCCCGCCTGCGTCAGCGCCGCCGCGTAATCGGCCTCCGGCATGTCGACATAAGGAATCTCCTTGCCGCTCGCCTGCGACACGGCTTCGGCCATGTCGGCCAGGGTATAGCTGTCATCCCCGGCCAATTCGTAGACCTCGCCCTGCAAGGACGGATCCGTCAGAACAACCGCCGCCGCCTCGGCGAAATCCGCGCGCGCCGCGGACGAGATCCTGCCATCCCCCGCCGAACCGATCATCGCGCCGTGTTCGACGGCCGAGGGCACGCTCATCAGGTAATTCTCGGTGTACCAGCCATTGCGCAACAGCGTGTGGGCCACGCCGGACTCCGCCAGCAGCTTCTCCGTCTCCAGATGCTCCTGCGCCAGCATGATCGGGTTGTCGGGCGCGTTCAGCAGACTGGTATAGACGATGTGCGCCACGCCGGCCGCCTTCGCCGCGTCGATGACAGCCGCGTGTTGGCGGCCGCGCTGCCCGATGTCGCTGCCCGAGATCAGCAGCAGGGTGTCGACCCCGTCGAGCGCAGGGGCCAGCGTCTCTGGCTTGTCGTAATCGAAAAGCCGCGCCTCGACGCCAAGATCGGCGGCCTTCTCCGTGTCACGGGCCAGGGCGACGATGCGATCGGTCTCCGTCCGGGATTTGAGGGCTTCGATCACGAGGCGGCCGAGCTGGCCGGTCGAACCTGTAACGGCATAGGTCATGTTCCGTATCTCCTTCATGTTGCGTGACAGGGAGCTATGCCCTCACTTGCAAGAAGTAAGTACGTACATAAATGTAAGTATGAAAAAAGCCGGAGGCCGCCATGCCGAAACTCAGTGATGCAATCCGCTCGGGGCAACTCGTCGGCAATGTGCTGGCCCAGGATTGCCCGTCGCGCACGATCCTGAAACACGTGACCGGCCGTTGGGCGGTGCTGACCCTGATCGCGTTGCAAGGCCGGACGATCCGCTTTTCCGCGCTCAAGCGCCTCGTCGGCGGCGTCAGCGACCGGATGCTCACCCAGACCCTGCAAACCCTTCAGGCGGACGGGTTCGTTCACCGCCGCGCCCTCGACGTCGTTCCACCGCACGTGGAATACAGCCTCACCCCCCGCGGCGAAGAGGTGGCCGCCCGTGTCCGCGCCCTCGCCGATTGGATCGAGGACAATCTGCACGACGTGCTGGACGATCGCATGACGGCCGCAAGCTGACGGCCACCCGCGACGTCAGCCTATCGCCGCAGCGTCAGCAACCTGCGCCCATGGACCTGCCCCCCGTCGGGACCGGTGCCGTTGAAGATGAAGATCCCTGACAGGAGATCCGCGGTCACGACATGCAGGATCGCCTCGAAATTCATCGTGACCCCGTCCTCCGTCAACTCGCCCGAATAGGTCACGGTCGGCAGCAGGTCGCTGGCGCAATTCGGCACGTCTTCCCCCAGCGCATCGAAGTCCATCACGTCCTGTGCGCCCGGCAGCAGGGCGTCCGGCAGGCCGTAATCCCCCTCGGTCGACGGATCCGTGAACGAGACCTCGTAGTGAACCTCCTGCGCGCCGTTGGTGATGAAGGTCGTGTTCTCCCCCATGTACTGGATGATCGCGACGTCCGTGTCCCCCGGCGGGATCGGGAAGGTCATGCTCTGACCCGCCCCCTGCACCAGCATCAGGCCCCCACCGTTCGTCGCCTGCCATGTCCCGTCCAGGATCGGCAGGACGATATCCTGGTACGCGTCCTCGGCGATGTCGCATCCATCGAAGGTGTGAAAATCCGCCTGCGCAGGCCCGGCCGCCAGCAGCGCGACGGCGAAGGCCAATGTCTTGTGTCCCATGTGCTCCTCGCTTTCGTACGGCAGCGACCCTAACACGGGCCGTGGATTTCCCGAAATCGGCGCCCGGTCGTGGCCTGGCGCGGGCGGGACCCCGCCCGAAAGATCGCACCGCACGGTCTCGGACCTTTAAGCCCACCGCCCCGGCGGCGTCATGGAACCCACATCGGGCCTTCCGGGTTGATCCAACAGCAAACCGAATTGACATGTGGAGGAGAGCCCGATGGCCCTCAACGATCTGAAAGACGTCTATCACGACCAGCTGCAGGACCTGTACAGCGCCTGCAAGCAGTCGATGGCCGCGACCACCGAACTCGGCCGCGCCGCCACCGACGACGAGCTGAAACGCGCCCTCAACGACGGCGTGCAGGGCATCGCGGACGGCATGGAAAAGCTCTCCGAGCTCTGCAACGACCACGGCATCGACCCGAATGGTGAGCATTGCAAAGGCATGGAAGGTCTCGTGAAAGAGGCACGCGCCCACGGTCTGGAAGAAGACTTCGGCGACGACGCCGCGCGCGACGCGATGATCATCACGCAATACCAGCGCATGGCCCATTACGCGATTGCCGGCTACGGCTGCCTGCGCGCCTTTGCCAACCGGCTGGAGCTTGATGGCGACGGCGCAGTCCTGACCGACTGCCTCGACGCCTGCTACGACGGCGACCGCCGCATGACCGACATCGCCACCGGCAGCATCAACCGCGCCGCCGCCTGATCGCGTTCAGGCGAAACGTTTCGGACCCGCCGGCGCGCGCCGGCGGGTCTTTTTTTTGGAGGAAGTTCGACAGACCTTCACCGCCCGTCGATCTCGGCTTCCGTAGGATGGGTGCAACCCACCGTTTGGCGGTCGGTAGACCGGGCTTTCAGCCCGGGGCGCTGCCCGTAGGGCGGGACTTGTCCCGCCGTGCTACCAAGCCCCGCCGTCGACGGGCCGGAGACTGGCGATCTGACGGAAATTCTCAAACGCTTTATGGCTGCCAAGTCATCGTTCTGAACGAGCGGGGAGCCTGCATCAACCAAATCGACAGGTCGCCGGACGGCCCGTCGATGGCGGGGCGGGCGAGCCCGCTGTTAACCCGCGTAACAGAATGGTCGCAAATGATATCATGTACTTTATCGTTTACATCGTACACGATGTGGTCTATGTAAACGAAGTACTACGTGGGAGGTGTTATGAAAAATCGGTTTATGACTCTGGCAACAGTTGAAAGTAGGAATGAGATTGTTGCGAACGGGGGCACGGGCTGGTGGCGCGTCCGCCCCGCAAGCGTCCACGATACAGAATATGTGGTGATATGCGCGAGGCCGTGTGATGCGGAGGGGAAGTCACGCATCGACGTTGAAAAATACTCTGCATTTCTGATCGGAAAAATCAGCGGGGTCGTCGGGCGCGAAGGACGTTACCGCATAATGGTCAGCGATGTTGCCGATCTCTCAATTTCTGGAGCGTGGGAAAAGGGCACAAGATTTGCGTTCTTGTATAGCCTCACATCTGGCCTCGAAAACAAGATAAACTTGAATGACTTATCATGGCAGCCAGTCGCCGCTGGAACATTTCAATAGGAAGGATATCGAGAAGATGAAGGTGATTCATTTCATCTGCCGCCAAGCAAAAAACGGATTTGGTCTTGAAGGCGTAAACAAAGTTGCTGGCGAGACGGACCTGTGGACATCAGGCACTTGGACCACCGACGGATATGATCCCGACGAGATTGTTGGTGGACGTATCTATTTTCATGAACGGAAATCCAAGCCTTCAGGATTTGGTGGCGAGGTTCTGGGTTATGAACGTAAAGGCGAAAGGGTTGTTTTCAATTTAAGGGCGTTGGCGGACTGTCGCGGCGTTCAATGGCGTGGCCGAAATGATGTGAATGCCCATTGCGGATACATCGTAGAGGTTTCCGTATAGGCCTTCGAAGAGTCAAATTGCGCCCCCATCGGTCGAGCGCAACCCAACATCTTACGCCGGATCATGGTTAACAGGCGGTTAACGGGAATTGGTTTTCCGTTTCGGAACAGTCGTTTAACCCATTTGTGCAAGCTTGCACAAACCGGGTCGGAGCAAGCAAAAGGCCCCGCCGGTGGGGCGGGGCCTTTCTAAGTGGCTACCGGGTGCTGACCTCTGTTCTCGGGAGCTTTCTTTTTCAGAAAGCCCCTGCCACAGAGGTCCCACGCCGGAGACTTTCGTTACCGAAAGTCCCGGTTACTCGACGATCTTCGACACGACACCCGAACCGACGGTCCGGCCGCCTTCGCGGATGGCGAAGCGCAGGCCTTCTTCCATCGCGA
>WVSM01000002.1 GCA_015689645.1 Rhodobacterales bacterium HKCCE4037 | reverse complement strand
GCGGCGGGCGCGGACGCGACCGCCGCCCCCGTCCCTCACTCGGCCGCCAGCGGCATCCGCCCGGGCAGCGCACCGATCACGCGGCCCAGCACCTGCGAGACGATCGCCTTCATGTCCTCGAAATTCGCGTTCGGCCGCACCATGCGCTCGTTCATGTAAAGCGCGCGGTCGATCTCGACCTGCACCGCGTGGAACCCCTTGGCGGGCTGGCCATACCGCTGCGTGATATAGGCTCCCGCGAACGGCGCGTTGCGGCTCACCACCAGCCCCGCTTCAAGGAAGGCCTGCTCCAGCACGTCCACGATCTCGGTCCCCGCCGAGGCGCCGAACCGGTCGCCAAGAACCACCTCTGGCCGCGGCGTGCCGGGGCGGGCCACCGAATCGAGCGCCTCGTGCGGCATCGAATGCATGTCGATCAGCACTGCCTGCCCGAACCCGGCCCGCGCCTCGCGCATCAGCCGCTCCAGCTCCGCGTGATACGGCCGCCAGACCTGCGCGATGCGCGCCTCCGCCTCGGCCCGGGTCAGCTTGCCGCGATAGATCGCGCGCCCGTTTGCCACCACGCGCGGCACCACGCCGAGACCGGAATTGATCCGGGGCGTCTGCACCACCCGCCCGACGCCTTCGATGACCCCGGGATCGAGTTCATCGGGCGCCCGGTTCAGGTCGAGGTAGGCCCGCGGCCATTCCGCCGCCAGCAAGGGCGCCCCCAGCGTCGGCGCGGCCGAGGCCAGCCGGTCGATGAAGGCATCCTCGGAGGAGCGAATCGTCCGTTCGTCCAGAACCGACGCGCGCAGGAACGACGCCGGGTAATGCCGCCCCGAATGCGGCGAGGCCACCGTCACGCAACTCGTGATCTCCCGCGGCAGGTCCAATCGAAAAGGGGCGTGCATTCACCATCCAATCGCAGTTTTACCCGTCAGATATAGCGGGTTTTCACATGAAGCCAAAAGCCCTTGCACGGGTCGGGGCAACCTTTTATACGACCGCTCACCCACGCGGTCCGCGCGCCTTGGGCCTAGCCTCCGTTTGTTCGGAACGCTTGGCAAAAGTCGCTCCGCAAAGGTGACAGGGCGATTAGCTCAGCGGTAGAGCACTTCGTTGACATCGAAGGGGTCACTGGTTCGATCCCAGTATCGCCCACCAAGCTGCATTTTTCTCAGAAAAATGTCAGCGCGACAGGGTCGCTGCGCAGCAGCGGTCCCGAGAGCAAGCCGATACTTTGCGCAGCAAAGTGTCGGGCGACAGGGTTGCCGCTCAAGCGGCGGTCCCGAGAGCAAAGCGGCCCTCCACGGCCAACGATATTCACCGGGCGCTGCACCGCGCGCCCAGACAGGAACCCAAGGCGCACATGACGCGCCGCGACGAAGGAGAGGACCATGAAGGTCAAGAACTCGCTCCGCTCGCTCAAGAACCGCCATCGCGATTGCCGCGTTGTGCGCCGTAAGGGCCGCGTCTACGTCATCAACAAGACGCAGCGCCGGTTCAAAGCCCGCCAGGGCTGAGCGATCCGAACAGGTCAATCATGAAAACGCCGCCCTCCGGGGCGGCTTTTCTTTTCGTGTTGGTGCCACGGCCCGCAATCCTTGGGTCGGTTTTCTCACCATACCGGGTTCGCGCTGCAACGGTCAGAGAGGGGGCACATCAAGCAACCGTCAAGGACCAAGACAACATGCCCCTTCGCAGCCTCATCCTCCCCGCCCTCCTGATCGCAACGGCCCTTCCCGGCGTCGCGCAGACCGAATCTCCCGCCCAGGGCGCAGCCCCCGAACCGATCTGGGTCGACAGCTACGCCGACATCCCCGAGCCGCGCCCCATGGCCTGCATCGGCAATTCATCGGCCATCTATTGCCACACCTCGGACGGGCGCACCTATGCCTTCCGCACCCGGCTGAACCCCACGGGCTCCGGCCCTGACAGCACGATTACGGTGCAACCCCGCCAATGGCCCACCCCGTCCGCAGGCGGCGCAGGGATCGCGCGGGACTGAACCCCGCGCAGGCCCCGCCGATGCCGCGAACGTGACCTGATCGGGTTTCCGCCTACGGAATCCACGCCGTGGCCCGCCTCCCACCGCATGGTGTATGCTGCACCCAGATTTCACGACCGAAAGCCATTTGCCATGTCCCTGCGCCCGATTCTGACCGCGCTCTTCCTCGGCCTCATCGCCGTGCCGGCCGCCGCCCAAAGCGATGGCCAGTCCCCCGATTGCACGCCGAATTCCGACGGCACCGTCCCCGCCGGATGCCCCGCTGGCGTGGCCCTCGACCCCTGAGCCAAAGCTCCCCTTCAAGACGAAAGCCCGGAGCCGCAACGCGACCCCGGGCTTTTTGATCTGAAGCGGGTAGTTCCTCAGCGGTTGATGATCCCGTCGATCTGCAGGATGCCGCCCACGGTTTCGGCCAGAAGCCGCACCACCGTCGGCTGATCGAGGTAACCGGTCCGGTCCAATCCACGGGCCTGCTGGTAACGGCGGATCGCCCGCCGGGTCTGGTCATCGAACCGTCCGTCGATCCGGCCGGGCTGAAGGCCAAGCGCCGTCAGCCGCTGCTCGATCAGGGAGCGTGTCACGGGCGGCAGGTTCAACGCCGCCTCGCGCGCCTCGTACTCGGCAATCTGCGCCTGCGTCAGGCCCCCGCCACCGGTCAACTGGTTGATCCGGGCCTGCGCCTGGTCGCGGAAGGCGCCCTCGGGATTGTCGGACAGGTAGGCCTGGTAGGCCGCGACCGTGTCCGTTCCGCGCGCCACGTCCCACGCGGCACGGTCGCGGGCTTCCGCTTCGGCCCGTGCCGCGGCCTCGTATTCCTCAAGCCGCGCTTCGGCCTGTTCGGCGAACAAGCCGTCGGGATAACGGTCGAGGTAGTTGCGCAGCCCCTGCTCGGACGAGCCCTGCCCGGTGACCTGCCAATAGGCACGGTCCGCACGTTCGGCTTCTTCGCGGGCGATCCGGGCCTCCTCTTCCAGTTCCGCGGCCCGAACGGCGGCCTGCTGCGAGAGCGCGTTGATCTGCGGCGCGTCGAGATAGCCCGTCACGGCAAAGCCGCGCGCCTGCTGCCATTCGCCGATCGCGTTGCGGGTGCCCGAGCCGAAGATCCCGTCGATGCCACGCGTGTCGTAATCGAGGATCGACAGGCCGCGCTGGATCTGGCGACGCTGATCGCGGGTCAGGTTCAGGGCCTCCTCGGCGGCACGGGCAAGCGCCGTCGGGTCATTGTCGAAGGCATTGATCCGCTCGCGTGCCTCGCTGATGTAGAACCCGTTGGGGTACCTGTCAGCGTAGGCCCGGTAGGCGCCAACGGTGTCGAGTTCGACCGCCGCTTCCCACAGGGCGGTTTCATCGGGACCCGGCCCGGTCTGCGGCGGCGGCGCGGGCTGTTGCGGCCCGGGCGCAGTCGTTGCCGCCGGAAAATAGGGCAGGTCGTGGGATACGAACCCGAAGGCGCGAAGCGACCCGGCCTCGTCAATCGCCTCGGCAAGGTCCGTTCCAGGCACCAGCAATTGCCGCCGTGTGAAACTCGCAAGCTCTTCCGGATCACCGGCCAGAACGGTTACGCCCTGCGGCGCATCCACCCGGCCCACGCCGGCGCCTAGGCCGGCACCAAGCGTGATCCGCCGTCGCTCCAGCCCCAGCAGAACCACCGACCGTCCCGGCGCACTCGCAGCCACTTCCATCAGCACCGAAAGGCTCAGCCCGTCACCGCCGACCGTGGCCAGCGTCGGCTCGTCCACGTCAGTGCCAAGGAGCCAGTTGTCGCCGTTGGACCGAGCGAAATGGCCGACCACCGCCACCAGCACGCGCTCGGTCTCGTTCGCTACCAGAAGCCGGTCGAGCCCCTCGCGCATCTCTTCGCCGCTTCCGTCCAGGACCGAGATCACGTCGAACCCCGCGTCCAGAAGCCGCGCGCGCAATTGCTCGATCTCCGCGCCATCCCGCAGGTTCTGCGCATTCTCGTAGCGGTCGTTCACGATCAGCAGCGCGGTATCGGCGCTGGCGGCAAGGGGCGTGAACCCGGTAAGCAGCCCTGCTGTCAGGGCGATGAGGCTGGAACGCATTTTGAAAAATCTCCGTCGTCGATTCGTTCATCGGAAATGGGCTAACATGCGCCTCGGAGGTTAACCGATAACGGCTCCTGCGGTCACACCACACTGTGATCTGTCATTTGATGACACGACCCTTGCCCATCGGCTAGACCTTGCCACCTGTCATGCACCGGCTGGAACCGGAGCTTCAGCCGATACGTTCACGCACCGACATCCGCATCAAAACCCGGAAAGCCCCGTAACCATGACCCGCTTCACCGTTCTGACCGCAACCGCCCTTCTGACCCTCGCCCCGGCGACGGCCCACGCCCAGTACGAGGAACAGAGCGTTCAGGCCTTCCTCGCCGCCGACGCGAACGGAGACGAGCTTCTGAACCGCGACGAATTCCGCGTCTTCATCCAGCAACTTGCCGCCGCAGGCGCGCCCATGTCGCAGCGAATCCGCAACTTCGGCGCCTACAGGATCGCGTTCAACCAGACCGATGCCGATGGAAATGGCCTGCTGACGCCGGACGAATTGCGCGCCGCCGAAGCCCGGAACTGACCGCGCGGGCGGCGCGTCACTCGTAACTGCGCTGGTCGTCGATCACCTTGCCATCGTTCGGCAGCGACCCCGGCGCGACCATCTCGATCCGCCCTTTCAGCTTCAGCGTCGCCGCCACCGCCTCGGCCAGCGCGGCCGCGTCGTGGCCATCGCCTTCGATCTGCACGGTCATCGCGTCCATCTCGCCCTCGCGGGTGGCGATGACACGCGCCTTGGCAATGCCGGTCTTGGCGACAAGGTCGGCGACCTGCTCGGGCCGCACGAACATGCCCTTGATCTTGGTGGTCTGGTCGGCGCGCCCCATCCAGCCCTTGATCCGAATGTTGGTCCGCCCGCACGGGCTCTGTCCCGGCAGGATCGCGCTGAGGTCCCCGGTGGCGAACCGGACCAGCGGGTAATCGGGGTTGAGCGAGGTCACGACAACCTCCCCCACTTCGCCCTCGGGCACCGGATCGCCGGTGCCGGGGCGCACGATCTCCACGATCACGCCCTCGTCGAGGATCATCCCCTCCATGGCCTGCGACTCATAGGCGATATTCCCAAGGTCCGCCGTCGCATAACATTGCAGGCAGGTGATCCCCCGATCCGCATACTCCTGCCGCAGGCTCGGGAACAACGCCCCGCCCCCCACGGCGGCCCGCGTGAAGCGCAGCGCCTCGCCCATCTCCTCGGCCTTGTCGAGGATCACCTTCAGGTAATCCGGCGTGCCCGCATAGGCCGTGCAGCCGATATCCTTCGCCGCGCGCACCTGAAGCTCGGTCTGCCCCACACCGGCGGGCAGAACCGCCGCGCCAACGGCCCGCGCGCCGCTCTCGAAGATCATGCCGGCGGGCGTCAGGTGGTAGCCGAAGCAGTTCTGAACGATATCGCCCGAGCCGATTCCCACCGCGTGCAGGAACCGCCCCATCCGCCACCAGTCATGGCTGATTCCGCCCGGCTCGTAGATCGGTCCCGGCGACTGGAACACGTGGGCGACGTTCGACACCGACATGCCCCCGAAGGGCGGGTTCGCGGATTGCCGCGCCACCAGGTCGGATTTCCGCAGCACCGGCAACCCGGCCAGCTCAGACAGATCACCAATCGGCGCATCCAGCAGGCCATTCAACGTCGCAAGCTGCTCCGCCGCCCGCTGATCCGCGCTGCGGGTCTCCAGCGCATCGAAATGAGCGTCGCTCTTGTCCAGCATATCCGCTTCCCTCAGAATTCCAGCACCACGGTGCCCAGTTTCTCTCCGGCCTCGACCATTTCGTGGGCCGCCGCCACATCGTCCAGGCCGCCGCCGGGCACGACCGCATGGTCCAGCACACCCGCCCGCAGCCACGCGCTGATCTGCGCCATGCCGCGCGCCCGCTGCGCACCCTGCAACTGGTAGACGATCAGCATCCGCAAGGTGATGTCGCGGAACATCAGCCCGTAGAAATCCAACTCGGGCCGCATCACGCTGGCGCTGGCGTAGGAGGCGATCACGCCACCGGGTTTCAGCACCGCCAGCGATGTCGCCTGGTTCGCCGCGAAATCGACATCGACGACCCGGTCCACGCCCGCCCCGCCGGTCATCGCCATGATCCGCGCCGCCACGTCCTCGGTCCGGTAGTTGATCCAGTCCGCCGCGCCGGAATGCGCGGCCTTCTCCCCGGACGACACCGTCGTGATGACCCGCGCCCCCAGCAAGCCCGCCATCTGGCAGGCATAGCGCCCAACGGATCCCGCGCCGCCGGTCACCAGCACCGTTTGCCCTTCGATCGGCCCGTCACCGGCCAGCGCATACCACGCCGTCAGCGCCGGGATCCCAAGGCAGGCCCCTTCGGCAAAGCTTGTGCTCTCCGGCAGGGGCGCCACCAGGTCGGCGGGCAAGGCAACCAGCTCCGCCGCCGTGCCGAACGCGCGCTGCCACCCGGCATTGGCGACCCAGACGCGGTCCCCTTCCGAAAATGCGTCCACGCCGTCGCCCAAGGCCACAACCACGCCGGCCCCGTCCGAATGCGGAACAATACGCGGAAACGCCATCGTGGCCCCGGGCCGCGCTCCGGCGCGCAGCTTGACGTCCGACGGGTTGATCCCGCTGGCATGGAGCCGCACGAGAACCTCGCCCGCCCCCGGCTTCGGGTCCTCCATCTCGCCGAGGTTCAGAACCTGGCGCGCCGGACCGAATCCCTCGTACCACGCTGCCCGCATCAGCTCAGCCACCGCTTGCGGCGGCGGTAGGACCGCACGTCGCGGAAAGATTTCCGCCCGTCATCCGACATGCCGAGGTAGAATTCCTTCACGTCCTGGTTCTCGCGCAGGTTCGCAGCCTCGCCATCCATCACGACGCGCCCCGACTCGAGGATGTAGCCGTAATGCGCAAAGCGCAGCGCCACGTTGGTGTTCTGCTCGGCGAGCAGGAAGGTCACCCCCTGCTCCTCGTTCAACCGTTTCACGATGCCGAAGATCTGCTCCACCAGCTGCGGCGCAAGCCCCATGCTCGGCTCGTCCAGCAGGATCGTTTCCGGCCGCGACATCAGCGCGCGTCCGATCGCGCACATCTGCTGTTCCCCGCCCGAGGTATAGCCCGCCTGGCTGTTGCGCCGCTCCTTCAGGCGCGGGAAATATTCGTAGACCATCTCGAGGTCGGCGGCGATCGCGCCGCGCCCATCTTTTCTTGTATACGAACCGGTCAGCAGGTTCTCCTCGACCGTCAGGTGCTCGAAGCAATGGCGGCCTTCCATCACCTGGATCACGCCGCGATCCACGAGGTCCGAGGGCGACAGGTCCTGCACCCGCTCTCCGCGATAGATGATGGAGCCCTTGGTGACCTCGCCGCGTTCGGAATGCAGCAGGTTGGAAATCGCCTTCAGCGTCGTGGTCTTGCCCGCGCCGTTGCCGCCCAGAAGCGCGGTGATCCCGCCCTTCGGCACCTTCAGCGACACGCCCTTCAGAACAAGGATCACGTGATTGTAGATCACCTCGATATTGCTGACCTGCAAAAGCGTCTCCGCCTGCGCCTCGGTCACCGTCTCGCTCGCCTGATCCAGCATGTTCATCCCCGGTTAAGGTTAACGCCGCGCCCGCTCATCCGGGCGCGCCCTGCCCATCTTTGTTCCAAAAATATGCAAATCCCAGCGGCAGCGCCTTCGCACCGCCGCCGGAAGGTTCAGATCAGCTGTCCGCGCATTGCGGCTCGATGCCGTTCTCGGCGGCATATTGCGCCGAGTCCTCTTCCACGAGCGGCTGGGTCACGCTGTCGTCGGGCGCGATGAAGTCGGTGAGGGTCACCCACTGCTCGCCGTCCCATTGCTGCATGATCGCCATGCCGGTGCCGCCGTGATCCTCGCAGGAGACCGAGAATTCCGGCCCGATGCCCGGCATGCCGGCGGCTTCCATGGTGGCCGCGTCGATGACCAGCGCCTCCATCCCGTCGCGCATCATGGCCGCGTCGATGTCCGCCGTGCCATGTAGCTCCTGCGCGGTGCGGGCGGCCTCTGCCGCCAGGAACGCCGCGTAGACGCCACGGGTATAGAGCACGTTGCCGATGTTGGAGCCGTCACCGGCCGCAAGGCCCGCATCCACCACGTGTTCCCGGATAGCGTCGAAGACCGGCATGTCGCCCAGGCGGTTCATGTTCAGCGAACGATAGCCCGCCGCCGCGGCTCCGGCCTGCTCCACGTCGTGGTCCGCACCGGCCCACCAGTTGCCGATGAAATTCTCCATCGGGTAGCGGGTGTTGATGGCTTCCTGAACCGCGACCTGGTTCATCACGCCCCAGCCCCACATCACCACGTAGTCGGGACGCTCGCGGCGGATCTGCAGCCACTGGTTGCCCTGCTCCTGGCCCGGGTGGTCCACGGCGATCTCGGTCAGCGTGAAGCCATATTGCTCCGACAGCGTCTGCAGCGTGCGGATCGGCTCCCGGCCGTAGGCCGAGTTGTGATAGAGCAACGCGATCGTCTTGCCTTCGAGGCTGCCGTCATTCTCTTCCAGCAGCTGGTTGATGATCACACTCGCCGCGTCCCAGTAGTTCGCCGGGTAGTTGAACGTGTGGCTGAAGACGTCACCGTTCGCGGCCGAGGTCCGGCCATAGCCCATCGTGTGCATCGGGATGCCGTCCGCCGTGGTGCGCGGGATCAGCTGGTAGGTGATGCCCGTCGACAGCGGCTGGTAGACCAGCGCGCCCTCGCCACGGGTGCTCTCGTAGCATTCCACGCCGCGCTCGGTGTCATAGGCGGTTTCGCATTCCGGAACCCGCGTCATCACGCCGCCGATGCCGCCGTCGCGCTGGTTGAGCAGCGTGAAGTAATCGGCATAGCCATCCGCGAACGGGATACCGCCCGCCGCGTAGGGCCCCGTGCGGTAGCTCAGCGACGGGAACACCAGGTCCGCCATCGCCGGCGTGCCCGCCACCATCGCGCTTGTCAGCGCCAGCATTGTCAGTTTCTTCATCGGGTCATTCCTCCCTTGGATTTGTTCCGACTTTGGTTTCCCCGGGCCTCCCAGCACCGGGAATCTCATGACACGTCCCGCATCGAGCGGCCCTCAATGCGGGAACGGCCACAATCTCAGTTTCTCCTTCGCCAGCGCCCAGAGGCGCGCCAGCCCGTGCGGCTCCACGATCAGGAAGAACATGATCAGCGCCCCCACGATGACGAACTGGAAATGCGCCGACAGCGCCGTGTCGAAGCCCAGCCCGTCCACCAGCAGCACCTTCAGGATCACCGGCAGAAGCACCATGAAGGCCGCGCCCGCGAAGCTCCCGAAGATCGACCCCAGCCCGCCGATGATGATCATGAACAGCACCAGGAACGATTTCTGGATCCCGTAGGACGCGCCCACCTCGACCGCGCCGAGGTATACGGTGAACAGCAGCGCGCCCGAGATGCCGACGTAGAAGGACGACACCGCGAAGGCCGTCAGCTTGGCGCGCAAGGGGCTCACCCCGATGATCTCGGCTGCGATGTCCATGTCGCGGATCGCCATCCATTGCCGACCGACCGACCCGCGCGTCAGGTTCCGCGCCACCCAGGCCAGGACGAAAACGAACAGCAGGCAGAACAGGTATTTCGCCGGCGCCGTGGCCGTCGGCCCGGTCACCTCGAACGGGATGAAGTAGAAGAAATCCCGCGACGGCGCGCTGATCTGGCCGGAAGCTGAGTAGTTGTAGAACCAGCCCACCTTGTTGAAGAGCCACACGAGGAAGAACTGCGCCGCCAGCGTCGCCACGGCCAGGTAGAACCCCTTGATCCTCAGCGACGGCAGGCCGAACGCCACGCCCACCAGCGCCGTCGACACGCCCGACAGAAGCGTGATCGAGATCATGTCGAGCCCCGGAAACGCCGTCATCAACTTGTAGGAAGTGAAGGCGCCGACGGCCATGAAGCCCCCTGTCCCCAGCGACACCTGCCCGCAATAGCCCGTCAGGATGTTCAGCCCGATTGCCGCGATCGCGTAGATCAGGAACGGGATCAGCAGCGAATTCGCCCAGTAATCGTTGATCAGGAACGGGATCACCACGGCGGCGAAGATCAGCACCGCGTAATAACCCATCCGGTCGAACCGGATCGGGAAGGTCTGGTTGTCGGCGCTGTAGGTCGTTTTGAAATCGCCCGCTTCACGATAGATCATCTCAACGCGCCTCCTTCACTTCGCGAACCGTCATCACACGGCCGAGGATTCCAACGGCCAGCCCGGCGACGGTCAGGACCTCGGCCCAGATCGTCAGGTCCCGCGCGCCGAAGAATTCGGCAAGGCTGAACAGCAGGGCCACCCAGAACACGCCGAACCCGACGATGGTAACGATGGCCCAGATCTTCTTCGCCGGGGTGCCGCCGTCCACGAACGCCGGACGGCCCTGGTTGGCAAAGGCATTCGGCGGGGACGGTTGCTTGGTCATGCGCTCAGACTCTTTCATTGCGTTGCCTCCCCGGACAATTTGATCCCTACGGCGAAGCACAAGCCCGAAGCCAGCAGCGACAGGATTGCCGGACCACCGAACAGGATCAGTTGCGACAAGATCCACTCTCCGGTTTCCGACGACACGGCGCTCCAGGCAAATGCCACGAGACCAGGGATCAGGATCGCCGAAGCCCGGAAAGCAGCAGCGGCACTGCCGCGAAGCCTCGCAGTTGACAGAAAGCCAAGGGCCAAGAACGGCGGTAGAGCCAGCACCGCCAACGGCCCAGCGGTCGAGAGGAAAATCAGCAAAAATCCGTAGATTCCTGTCCAGAGGCCTAGCAGCCATAACGTAACACGGGCAAATCCGAGCAGCCACAGCACGGCCGGACTGACCAGACCGCGCGCCGGCCTGCCGGATGTGACCGTTTCAGACTCGCTCAATGATCTTCTCCCCGAACAGGCCCTGCGGGCGGAACACCAGGAACACCAGCGCCAGCACGTAGGCGAACCAGTTCTCCGTCGCGCCGCCGATCAGCGGGCCGACGGCAAACTCGAACAGAGCCTCGCCCACCCCGATGATCAGGCCCCCGACGATGGCCCCGGGGATCGAGGTGAAGCCGCCCAGCATCAGCACCGGCAGCGCCTTCAGCGCGATCAGCGACAGCGAGAACTGCACGCCCGATTTCGACCCCCACATCACACCCGCCACCAGCGCGACCATGCCCGCCAGCGACCACACGAGGATCCACACGTAGTTGAGCGAGATGCCCACGCTCAGCGCCGCCTGGTGGTCGTCGGCCACGGCCCGCATCGCGCGCCCGTTCTTGGTGTATTGCGAATAGGCGATCAGGCTCATGACGAGGATGGCCGCGATCACCGCCGCCGCAATATCGAGATTGTCGATGAAGAAGCCGTAGCCCAGCGCCTCGAACGTGGTGGAGTCGATCCAGTCGTTGATGCCCTGCGGCAAACCCACGTCGAGGTTGCGGATTTCGCTGCCCCACATCAGGTCCGACACGCCTTCCAGGAAGTAGGCCAGGCCGATCGTCGCCATGAACAGGATGATCGGCTCCTGCCCGACAAGGTGCCGGAAGACGAACCGCTGCACGAGGTAGGCGAAGGCCACCATCACCAGAACGGTCAGCAGGATCGCCAGCAGCGCCGGAACCTCCCATCCGAATTCATGCACATGAGTGCCGAACATCGCGTTGATGAGGTGGGCGAAGGGCACCCGCCCCTCCTGGATGCCCACCAGCGTCATCGCCGCGAACAAGGCCATCACGCCCTGCGCGTAATTGAAGATACCGGAGGCCTTGAAGATCAGCACGAAGCCGAGCGCCACAAGCGCATACATCACGCCGTTCAGCAGACCGTTGAAGGTCACTTCCATGGCGAAAATCAACTGGTCAGGCATTCGAGGCCTCCGTTACTTCGAATTCTGGGGCGAAGGTCATTGCTCGGGCGCCTCCGACAGCGAAAGTTGCATGGTCTGGCCGACGAACGTCGCCTCCGACAGGCGGAACCGGACCGTGCTGCCATCCGGCAAGGTCATGGCCGGCAGGTCGCAATAGTTGATCCGTCCCGGCGGGCCTGCGGAATGAAGGATCGCACAATCTCCGGCGTCGAGGTCGATCCAGTCGGGCCGCACCTCCGCCCAATGTCCGAAAAACGCGCTCGCCTGCCCCGCGTCAACGGGCAGGATCACGCGGCACCGGTTCGGCCGGGGATCGAGTTCGATCACCCCCTCCGCAGGCGTCCCGGCCGCCATCGCCAGCAAGGCGTCGTGTCTCACGCCCGATTGCGTCACCAGCGCATCCACGCAGGTCGCGAAGATCCGGGCGGACACCTCTTCCACGGACTGCTCCGCACTCGCATGTCCGGCGCCGAGCGCGAGGCCCGCGACCATGCCCAGAAAGCGCAGATATGTCGGCGTCTGTGTCATCCGCTCACCGACTAGCCCGTGCACAGAACCCGCAAAAGCGGCGGCGAAGCGTGCGCAGATCTGTAACGACAGGTTCACTACGGGAAAACGACAGGTTCACGACAGCGGATTCAGTCATGGGCGACCCCCAGATAGGCGTCGATGACTTCCTGGTTGTTGCGCACCTCGTCGGGCGTCCCGTCGCCGATCTTCTTGCCGTAATCCATCACCACGACACGGTCGGAAAGGTCCATCACGACGCCCATGTCATGCTCGATCAGGACGATGGTGGTGCCGTATTCGTCATTCACGTCGAGGATGAAGCGCGACATGTCTTCCTTCTCCTCCACGTTCATCCCCGCCATCGGCTCATCCAGCAGCAGGATCTGCGGCTCGGCGGCCAAGGCGCGGGCCAGTTCCACGCGCTTCTTCAAACCGTAAGGCAGGCGGCCGACCGGCGTCTTGCGGATCGCCTGGATTTCAAGGAAGTCGATGATTTCCTCGGCTTTTTCGCGGTTGGCGACTTCCTCGGCCTCGGCCTTGCCCCACCACAAACCCTGCGCGAAGAAGCCGGTTTTCATGTGGTTCAGACGGCCTGTCATGACGTTGTCCAGAACGCTCATCCCCTCGAACAGGGCGATGTTCTGGAAGGTCCGCGCAATGCCCTGCCGCGCCACCTGGTAGGGCTTCATCGGCGGGCGTTTCGCACCCTTGTAGATCACCTCGCCCTCCTGCGGATTGTAGAACCCGCTGATGACGTTGAGCATCGAGGATTTGCCCGCCCCGTTCGGCCCGATGATCGCGCGGATCTCGCCCTCGCGGATGTCGAAGGAGATATCCTTGATCGCCTCCACCCCGCCGAACCTGAGCGTGATGTTCCGCATCTCCATGACCACGCCACCAATCGTGCGGCCATCGGCGGTCACGTAGCTTTCGGACGTATTATCAAGCATTTACTCTGTCCTCCTGCGGGATGGTGGGTGGGGCGATGCGCCTGCGCGAGCGTCCACCCGTCATTCCGCCGCCATCCGTTCGCCGGCCACTTCGACGGTCGCCGCATCGCGGATTTCCAGCGTGGCCGAGATCTTGCCCTTGCGGCCGTCCTCGTAGGTCACTTCCGTCTCGGTGTACTTGCTGGTCGACCCGTCGTAGAGCGCCTCGATCAGGTCGGCGTATTTCTCCTCGATGATCCGGCGGCGCACCTTCCGCGTGCGGGTCATCTCGCCATCGTCGGCATCCAGTTCCTTGTGCAGCACGAGGAACCGCGCGACCTGGCAATGGGCCAGCATCGGGTCTTCCGCGACGGAGCGGTTGACCGCCTCCACGTGGCTCTGGATCGAGGCCAGCACCTGCGGATGCCCGGCCAGTTCCTGGTAGGACCCGTAGGAAATGTTGTTGCGCTCGGCCCAGTTGCCCACCGCCGTCAGGTCGATGTTGATGAAAGCCGTGCAGAACTCCCGCTCGTTGCCGAAGACCACGGCCTCAAGGATGTCGGGATAGAACTTCAGCTTGTTCTCTACGTATTTCGGCGCGAACAGGCCGCCCCCGGCGGTCTTGCCCACGTCCTTCGCGCGGTCGAGGATGCGCAGGTGGCCGGTGTCTTCCTCGATGAAACCCGCGTCACCGGTGGCGACCCAACCCTCCGGGTCCTTGGTGTCGGCAGTGCTTTCCGGGTTCTTGTAATATTCCACGAAGGTGCCGGGCGAGCGGTAGAAGACCTCGCCATTCTCACCGATCTTAAGCTCCACACCCGGCGACGGCACACCGACCGTATCGGGGCGCACTTCGCTGTCGGGCTGCTGCGTGATGAAGACGCTTGCCTCCGTCTGCCCGTAAAGCTGCTTCAGGTTGATCCCCAAGGCCCGGTAGAAATCGAAGATCTCCGGGCCGATCGCCTCACCGGCGGTGTAGCCCACGCGCACACGGCTCATGCCGAGCGTGTTCTTCAGCGGACCGATCACCATGAGGTTGTCCCAGGCATAGGCAAGGCGCTCGGACGTGCTGACCGGCTTGCCGTCGAGGATCTTCGGCCCCGTCTCCTTGGCCCGCGCCATCGCCCGGTCGAACAGCTTTTTCTTCAGCTTGCCCGCGTCTTCCATCCGGATCATCACGCTAGTCAGCAGGTTCTCGAACACGCGCGGCGGGGCGAAGAAATAGGTCGGCCCGATCTCGCGCAGGTCCGTCATCATAGTGTCCGCGCTCTCGGGGCAATTGACGCAGAACCCGGTCCAGTACGCCTGCCCGATGGAGAAGATGAAATCACCCACCCACGCCATCGGCAGGTAGGCCAGAACCTCGTCATCACGCCGCAAATTGTCGAATTCGCTGGAGGATTTCGAGGCTTCGATGATGTTGCGGTTCGACAGGACCACGCCCTTGGGCTTGCCGGTCGTGCCGGAGGTATAGAGCATCACACAGGTGCTGTCGTAGGTCAGCTCCGCCTCCCGGGCGGTAAGCTCCCCGTAAAGCCGGTCATGGGCGGCGCGCCCCTCGGCCTGGATATCGGCCAGCGCGTGAAGCTTGGAATGGTCGTATTTCCGCAGCCCGCGCGGATCGAGGTAGAGGATGTGGTCGATCCCCGGAACCTTCTCCTGCGCGTCGATAACCTTGTCGACCTGCTCCTGATCGCCGGCGATGACGAACCGCGCGCCGCAATGGTCGAGGACATAGGACATCTCTTCCGACACGGCATCCTGGTACAGCGGCACCGGCACGCCGCCCGCCATCTGCGCGGCCACCATCGACCAGTAGAGCGCCGGGCGGTTGCGCCCGATCACCGCAACGTAATCGCCCCGCTCCAGACCCAGCGCCAGCAGCCCGAGGGCCAGCGCCTCGATCTCGGCCAGCGTCTGGGACCAGGTCCAGCTTTGCCAGATCCCGAATTCCTTCTCGCGGTAGGCGGGGTACGATCCAAACTGGGCGGCGTTCCGGCGTAGCAGCGCAGGCACGGATTGCGGCGCGCCCGCAGGCGGTTGGATTTCGGCCAAGTCTTTTCCTCCCTGTCGCCGGACTCCCCTCCGGCGTGCACGGGTCCACGTTCTTCGACGCTGAGACCTCCGCCTCGATACCCTGCCCGCATAGCTTTCCCGGTCAAGCGTTACCTGACTTTTTCGCAAACCTTTCGAATTGTAACAGGCCACGACGATGTCTTGGCGCACGGCGCGACAGGGGATAGCCATGGAACGGGGGGAGAGGGACCAGATGGCGCGAGACCGGACAACACAAAGCCTGACCCGCGCGGGCCTGAACCTGATCCAGCAGGCGTTGTCGATCTATGATCGGGATTTGCGGCTGGCGGTCTGGAACCGGCCCTTCCAGGTCATGTTCGGCCTGCCCGAACGCCTTGTGACGCCCGGCGCGCAATTCGAAGACACGATCCGTTTCCTTGTCGAAAGCGGCGAATATGGCGAGGTCGACGACCCCGACGCCTTCGTGGCGGAGCGCGTCGAACAGGCCCGCGCCTTCGTGCCCCATTACATGGAACGCACCCGCGCCAACGGCCGCACGATCTCGGTCGAAGGCTCGCCCCTGCCCGAAGGCGGCTGGGTCACCGTCTACACCGACATCACCTCCGTGAAACGGCAGGAGACGCTGCTCAGGGCGCGCTCGGCGGAACTTTCGGACCAGGTCCTGACCCATGCCGAGGAACTGGCGCTGACCAACCGGCGGCTGGAGGCGACCATCGCGCAGCTGGAGGAAGCCAAGGCCGAACTGACCGAGATGGAGGCCCGGACACGGCTGGTGACCGAGATGGCCCCGGCCCATATCGCCCATGTCGATGCGGACGGGATCTATACCTTCACCAACCGGCGCCTTTCGACCCTGCTGCCCGACCGGCAAAGCGACATCGTCGGTCTCAGTTTCGCCGAGGCGCTCGGGTCCGAAACCGCCGACATGCTGAAGGACGACCTTGCGCGCGCCTCCGGGGGCGAGGCCTTCGTGCGCGAATTCACCGATCCCGCCAGCGGGCGGCGTATCCGCACCGCGTTCACGCCCGATGAAACCGCGCTCGGCGGCGTCTACCTCCTGTCGACCGATGTCACGGAAGAGGCGCAGGCCCGCGCCGCCCTGACGCAGACCCACAAGCGCGAACTGGCCGCTCAGCTGACGTCGGGTCTGGCCCATGATTTCGCCAATTTGCTGACCATCATCCTCGGGCTACAGACCCGGCTGGAAAAGATGCCCCTGCCGCTTGGCGCGCATGAGTTGACGGGCGCCACCCGCATGGCCGTGCGGCGCGGCGGCACGCTCCTGGACAAGATCGCGGGCATGAGCGGCCACCGCGCCGTGCAACCCGCGCCCGTCGTTGTTCAGGATTTTCTCGACACCTTCCTGCCGCTCGCCCGTGCGGCCCTGCCGGACGAGATCACCCTCCAGATCACCAACGACGTTCCGCACAGGGCGCTCATGCTGGATGCCGGATCGCTGTCGGACAGCCTTCTGAACCTCGTGCTGAACGCCCGCGATGCGATCGGCGGGGCGGGCGGGATCACGATGATCCTGCGCCCGGTGCAGGAGACCTGGCTCGAGATCACGGTAGAGGACACCGGGGCCGGATTCTCGGACAAGGCGCTCGGCTCGGCGCTCGATCCGTTCTTCACGACGAAGGGCGACGCGGGCTCGGGCCTCGGGCTGACGATGGTCTACGACCTGGTGAAACTGGCCGGCGGCACGCTCCAGATCGGCAACACCTCAACGGGCGCGCGCGTCTCCTTGCGGCTTCCCCTGAAACCCGCCGAGGCCGAGGCGCGGCCCCGCCTGATCCTGCTGGTGGACGACATGGCCGATCTGCGGGCGCAGGTCCGTGAAATGCTGACCGGCATGGGCCACCAGGTGATCGAGGCCGCCAGCGCCGACGAGGCGGAGGAGCTGGCCGACCTGCCCGGCCTGGACTGGGTGCTGTCCGACATCCACCTTGGCGACGTCGACGGCGTTTCGCTCTGCAAGAGCATCGCCACCCGCCACCCGCAGCTGAACCTTGCGCTGATGACCTCGCTGCCGCTGACGGACCCCTTGCGCGCGGAGGGGGCGCAGCGCTGGCCGGTGCTGACCAAGCCCGTGACGCCGGGCGATCTGCACCAGCTTCTGGGTGCGGAGGTCGCCGCATGAACGCGCCGCTGGTCGCCATTCTCGATGACGAGCCGCAGATCCGCGCGATGCTTTCCGATGCGCTGGAGGATGCAGGGTTCCGCACCGCCTCCTTCGCGCGCGCGACCGAGTTCGAAGCCGCCCTGCGCCGCACGACGCCGGACGTCTGCCTCGTCGATCTGGGCCTGCCCGACCGCGATGGCCTCGCCGTCGTGCATCGCCTGGCGCTCGAATCCGGCGCGGCGATCATCATCATCTCGGGCAGGGCGCAGGTGCAGGACCGTGTCGCGGGGCTCGAACTTGGGGCGGACGATTACATCATCAAGCCGTTCGATCCGATCGAGGTCGTCGCCCGCGTCCGGGCCCGACTGCGCACCCCGAAAGCGCGGGACCGCAACCCGTCCACCGCCCATTTCAATGGCTGGACGGCACAATTCGACAGCTACACCCTGACCGCCGAAGACGGGTCGGAGACGACCTTCTCCCATGCCGAGGGCGAAGTGCTGCGCCTGTTCCTCGAAGCCCCAAAACGCCTGATCTCGCGCCAGCAGATGCAGGAAAGCCTTGGCGGCGGCGCGGGCGACAGTTTCGATCGCGCGATGGATGTCCGCATCTCGCGGCTGCGAACCAAGCTACGGGAAGACCCGAAAAACCCGCGCCTGATCAAGACGATCTATGGCGCGGGTTACATCTTCCTCGGTGATGTCACCTGGTCTTAGTCGGCGATGGCGCGCGCCTCGGTCAGAAGCGCCTCCAGCTCCTGCCGCATGGCGACAACCTCGTCGCGGTGATGACCTTCCGGCAGCTCCTGCGCCGCCTCGCCAAATGCGTCGGTGATCCATTTCTCACCATTGACGGCCTGTTCCAGCGCGTCGTCGTCGATCTCGTCGAACATCGCGCGCAGCGACACGACCGCCTTGTTGACCGTGCCCATGACCGAGCCTTCGGTCTCGGGCTCACCGCCCAGACCGGTGATGATCGCGGCAAGCTGGCCGGTGTGCTCGTGGTGCGTTTCCCGCAGCTTCTTCAGGATCGGGGCCACGTCGGCCTCGGCCTCCGGCAGCATCTTGTCATAGCCGGCAATGGCGTCGATCGTGCGGGTCAGAACCGTCTGGAGCGCTTCGATATCGTTGCGCTTTTCGGCGCCGTCCGCAGCGGCATCGACGGGGGAATACGGTGCAGTCGGGGTAACCATGGGAACCTCCTCGGGCTGTTTGGTTGCCTTCACCCGGTCAACCCGTTGCGTCCCGCGTCGGTTCCACTTCTCTGCGGTGCCTGCTAGCACGATGCGCGGGAATGCGCGCACGCGCCGGAACGAGGAACGCACATGACACATCTCTGGGTCCGCGCCGAGGAGCGCGCCAACGAACGCCGGGTCGGCCTGACGCCGGAGGGCGCGAAAACGCTGCGCGATGCAGGCATTCGCGTTACGGTCGAGGACAGCCCCGACCGCATCATCCCGACCGAGGCCTACCGCGCCGAAGGCATCGAGATCGCACCGGCGGGAGCCTGGCGGAACGCACCGCGGGACGCGATCATCTTCGGCCTCAAGGAACTGCCCGAAGATACCGGGCCGCTCAGCCACCGCCACATCATGTTCGGCCATGCCTACAAGGGACAAAGCGCCGGGCGGCACCTGCTCGACCGCTTCAAGGCGGGCGGCGGCACGCTCCTGGACCTCGAATACCTCGTCGAGGAAAATGGCCGACGCGTTGCCGCGTTCGGCTACTGGGCGGGTTACGTGGGCGCGGGTCTCTCACTTGCCGCATGGGCGGCACAACGCGACGGGCGCGCGATGGGGCCGGTCAGCGACTGGCCCGACAAGCACGCCCTGATCGCCGACCTTGAAGACGCGCTCGGAACCAGTCGTCCCACCGCCCTCATCATTGGCGCGCTCGGGCGCACCGGCAGCGGCGCGACAGCCCTGCTGCAGGCGCTCTCGATCAGCCCGACCCGCTGGGACATGGCCGAAACCGCCCACGGCGGCCCCTTCCCGGAGGTTCTGCAACACGACCTGTTCCTGAACTGCATCCTCGCCTCGCCCGGCGTGCCGGTCTTCGTGCCCGCCAGCGCCCCGAACGATCCGCGCGACCTCACGGTGATCGGCGACATCGCCTGCGACCCGGATTCGGAATTCTCGCCGATCAAGGTCTACGACCGCACGACGACCTGGGCCGAGCCGACCTTGCGCGTGGCCGAAGAGCCACCCCTTGACGTCATGGCCATCGACAACCTGCCGTCCCTCCTGCCGCTCGAAAGCTCTCAGGATTACGCGGGGCAGCTTCTGCCAAGCCTTCTGGACCTTCCAACAGACACGTCGGGCGTCTGGGCACGGGCCGAGGCGACCTTCCGCGATCACGTCTAAAGCAGGTCTTCCTCTTCGCCGGCGATATCCAGCCCCATGGCCTCTGCCCCGGCCTCAATATGGTCGGCGAAATGCGGGCTTCCCGTCAGGTAATCAATGGTCGGCACCGTCGCCTCGGCCTTGGCCGTCGCCACCGCTTCATCGAAATCCTCCGGTTCGAAACTGCCGCGACCGATCCAGAACAGCGCGACCAGTTCGGCCTGTTCATCCTCTCCCAGCCGGTCCACGAAGCCGCGCAATTCGCCTTCGGCCCGCTCCATCTCGTGGCCCATCAGGACCACCTGCGCCACGGCGCGTGTCGAGATTTCCATGTCTCATCCTCCTGTTCACGGCGAACAGTTAACCAAGGCTGCACGGGGCACGCCTTGATTCAGGACAATATCAGCGCCGGAAGAACATCCATTCGTAAAGGCTCGTCGGCAGGAAGCGCGAGAACCGGAACAGCAGGCTGAAGCCGAAGGGAAACGCCTTGACGAAATTGTCGGTGTTCATGTGTTCGAACACTTCCTGCGCGGCCTCGTCCGGTTCCATCATGAACGGTTTGGAATAGGGATTGTTGTCCTGCATCTGGGTGTCGATGTAGCCCGGATTGACCAGCTGGACCTCGACGCCGGTGTCCTTCAGGTCGCCATGCATCGATTCGGCGAGCGACATCAGGCCGGCTTTCGACGCCGAATAACCCACCGCCGTCGGCAGCCCTCGGTAGGCGGAAAGGGAGCCGGTCAGGACGATATGGCCCTTGTTTTTCTTGACCATTGGCCCGATCACCTGACCGATCACGCGCGCGGCACCGATCAGGTTCACGTCGAGAAGTTGTTCGACCTTCTCGGCATCCCAGTCCTGCGTCTTGATGAGGGTGCCAAGCCCGGCGAGGTACACCATCCCGTCGATCTCGCCCACGTCCCCGGCGGCGGCCTTGACGGAGTCGCTGTCGGCCACGTCGACGGTGACGATCTCCGCGGGGCCGGGAAGCTCTTCGACCAAGGCTTCGAGACGGTCGGTCGAGCGGGCGGACAGGATCAGCTCGACCCCTGCGCGACTGAGCTTGTGCGCCAGGGCGCGTCCCAGCCCCTCCGACGCGCCGACCAGCCAATAACGTTTCCCGCTCCATTCCCGCATGTCTCAAATCCTTTCCGTATCAAATGGCGACCCGGATACCGGGCCGTGCCAAGAGAGATATGTCGAAAGGCCAACGCCGCAACTTCGACGAAAGTTCACCGCCCTGCTGCGATGGGTGCCGGCCTAGCGGCTGACCTCTTCCACCGGCGGCTCGGGCCGAACCCGGTAGGGCGCTCCTTTCCACCACAGCTTCAGAGCCTGCCAGTGGATCAACCCCAGCACCCGGCGCGATCCGAAAGGCCGCCGCAGCGCCGCATGCAGGATCGAACCGTTGGTCAGTTGGCCCCGCTTGCCGGTCAGCGTGGCCAGCACGCTTTCGTTGCCCGTGGTGAACTCGATCCAGATGCCGACGCGCTCTGGGCGGATGTCGAAGCGGAAGGCGTAGCCGCCGTCGATGGGCTGGAACGGCGAGACATGGAAGATCTTCGTGGCGCGCAGCGTATCTTCCCGCGTGATGGCGCGGTGATCCTCGTGCGCGCAGAGATAGGAATGACGGTCGCCGAAGGTATTCGTCACCTCGGCAATCACTGCCCGCAACCGGGCCTGCCGGTCGTAGGCCAACCAGAACGAAACGGGGTTAAAGACGTGCCCCAGCACGCGCGGCTGCGCCAGAAGCATCAACCGCCCGTCCGTCACGCCCGCAAGGTCATGGGCGGCCAGCACGTCCCGTGCCCACGCAGCCCCGCGCCCCGCCTTCGGCGGACCTCCATGATCGCTGTCCTGAAGCGAGAACAGCCCCGCCCGGTTGCGCCCGAAGAGCGCCGGGCCCCTGGCCTCGGCCTCGGCATCGAGCATCACGTAGTCGATCCCGTAGCGGAACGCGTTCTCCACCGCGCCCTTGCGCCCGTGGAACGTCTCACCCGCGATATGATCGACGCCCTCGCTCATGCCGCCAGCGCACCCCGTATCCGGGTCTGCATGCCCTTGACCACGTCCAGCGCGCTGGCATAGCCGTCCTCGTGGAAGCCGTTCTTCATCCACGCCCCGCAATACCACGTCGCGTTGTCGCCGTTCATCTCGCGGATCTCCGCCTGCGCCGCCAGTGCAGCCAAGTCATAGACGGGATGGGCGAACTCCACCTCGTCGTAGATCAGCGCCTCGTTGATCGGCGCGCGCGAATTCAGCGTGACGAACATCGGGTCGCTTTCCGGGATCGGTTGCAGGCAGTTCATCCAGTAGGTCAGGTCGATGGGCCCGCCCTCGTGACCCGGACGCTCGGTGTAGTTCCAGCTCGACCAGGTCACCCGCCGCTTCGGCATCGCGCTCGCATCGGCGTGCAGCACCGCGCGGTTCGGCTGGTAGCGCACCGCGCCAAGCGCTTGCTTCTCCGCCTCGGTCGGGTCGGCCAGCATCGCCAGCGACTGGTCCGAATGGGTGGCGAAGACCACCTCGTCGAAGGTCTCCCAATGGCCGCCCATCCGCACTTCGGCCCCGAGGATCGAGCGCTTCACCGCCTCGACCCCGCGCCCCAGCCGGATATCGACGCCACGGCCCCGCATCGCCCGCTCCAACCGCGTCACGTATTCGATGGAGCCTCCGTCGACCGTGTACCATTGATGTTGGCCGGTGTGATGCAGCAAATGGTGATTGCGGAAGAACCGGACCATCGCCTGCGCGGGGAAATCCATGATCTCCTCTTTCGGGGTCGACCAGATCGCCCCGGAAATCGGCGTGATGTAATAGTCGCGGAACCACCGCCCCATCCCCATCTGGTCCAGGAACTCCCGCAAGGTGATCGTGCTGTCAGTCGCCAGCCCGGCCGCCTTGGCGTTGAAGGTGAAGAGGTCCCGCACCATCCGCAGGAACCCGGGCCGCACAAGGTTCCCCGGCTGCGCGAACAGCGCCTGCGGGCTGCGCAACCCGTATTCGATCCGCCCGCCCGCGATGGAGGCCGCGAACGACATGTCCGACGGCGCCACCGGCACCTCCAACTCGTCGAACAGCTTCACGAGGTTGGGGTAATTCACCTTGTTGAACACGATGAAGCCGGTATCGACGGGCTGGTCGCCATGCTTGCCCGCAACGACCGTGCGCGCATGCCCGCCTAATCGCGGCTCGGCCTCGATCAGGGTCACGTCGTTGTCCTGCGCCAGGTGATAGGCCGCGGCCATGCCGGAAATCCCGGCCCCGATTACGGCGATTTTCTTCGGGGTGGCACCCGGCGTCTCAAACGGCATTCATGACCCTTCGGTTTCTCGTTCCACTTGAACGGTCTACGGCGGCCAACTGCAAGCAGATCAAAGAAAATCCCTCGCGCGTCGTGCGCGCGGGAACCAAATGCTCTTTTTGTGCGTTAAAAATGATCCACCTTCGGACATCCTGCGTAGGAGAAGTATGCTGCTCGCCAATGACCCCGCGCCCGAGACAGTTGCCGCTGCGTCTCTGACCCCGACCGGGCCGAAACCGGAGCGCGCTCAATTGCGTGGAAAGACGGTGACAGCACGCGAAACCACAGATCTGCGTTGGGCCACGCTCGTTGCGGCCATTGCGCAAAACCAGGATCGGGAGGCCTTCGCCGAACTCTTTCGGCATTTCGCCCCAAGGGTGAAGGCGTTCCTGATGAAATCCGGGGCCGATGAAAGCCTCGCCGAGGAATGTATGCAGGACGTCATGGTCACGCTCTGGCGCAAGGCGCACATGTATGACCCGTCGCGGGCCTCTGCCGCGACGTGGATCTTCACGATCGCGCGGAACCGCAAGATCGACCTGCTGCGTCGCTACTCTCGCCCCGAGCCCGAGGATCTGCCCTGGGGCCCCGAACAGGCCCCCGATCAGGCTGATGTCATCGCCCTGCAACAGGACAGCGGACGCCTCGCGCAAGCCATCGCGAAACTGCCCGCAAAGCAACGCGAACTGATCCAGCATGCCTATTTCGGCGAATTGTCCCATTCCGACATCGCCGCCGAAACCGGATTGCCCCTCGGCACCATCAAGTCGCGCATCCGGCTCGCGCTCGAACGCCTGCGCCACTCCATGAGCCAGTCCGAGGCTCCCCAGACCAGAACGAAGCAAGACACGACAGACCAATGACCGACATCCAGCATCATGTGCCCGACGATCTCCTGATGGGCTACGCAACCGGGGCCCTGCCCAGGGCCTTCGACCTCGTGATCGCGACCCACGTGTCGCTGAGCGACGAGGCGCGCGCCCGGCTCGAGGCATATGAGGCCGTCGGCGGCGCCGTGCTCGACACTCTCGACGAGGCTGACCTCTCCGACGACTGCCTTCAGAAGACGCTTGCAATGGTCGGCGACACGGCGCGGTCCGACCGCCCGATCACAACCTCCGGCGGCACCTTTCCCGCCCCTCTGCGCGCGGCCGTCGGCGGCGATGAGGATGCCGTGCGCTGGCGCTCCGTCGGTGCGGGCGTGAAGCAATGCGTGCTTTATTCCGACGACAGCGGCACCGCACGTCTTCTGCGCATCCCCGCAGGCCGCGCCATGCCGGAACACAGCCACCACGGCACCGAGATGACGCTGGTCCTCAAGGGCGCGTTCCGCGATGAGGACGGCGTCTTCTCGCGCGGTGACATCGAGGTCGCCGATGCCGAGGTCAGCCACACCCCCGTGGCCGAGCCGGGCGAGGATTGCATCTGCCTCGTGGCCACCAACGCGCGGCTTCGCTTCCAGGGCCTCCTGCCCCGCATCGCGCAGCCCTTCGTCGGCATCTGAACAGACCCGGGCAGGCGAAGCCTTTGCCCGCCGCCCGTTCTTTGCTAATTCTCCGGTTCCCGTCCATCCGGCAGAGGACCGACATGAGCACCGGCGCCATCCTTCAGCTTGCCTTTCAGGGCGTCGTCTTCGCCGGTTGGGCGGTCCTGATGTTCCGCACCATGTTCCTCTTCCGCAAGCGCGACCTGCACCAATCGGGCCGGATGTTTCATGGCCCGACCGGGTTCGTGAAACAGGCCGAATACTGGCTCCGGTCCGAGGAGGACAAGCGCGACCGCCGGTTGCTTCTCGTCTTCACGCTGCTCCTGTTCGCATCCATCGCCCTGAACGCGCTGCGGATCACGGCGTGATTCGAGCATGAGCAACCCGTTCACCTACGCCCCGCCCGACACGCCCCTCGACATCCTCCACGAAGATCACGAACTGATCCTCGTGAACAAGCCCGCGGGCCTTCTGTCGGTCCCCGGCAAGGGCGATCACCTCGCCGATTGCCTGATCACCCGCCTGCAGGTCGTCTTCCCCGAGGCGCTCCTGGTCCACCGCCTCGACATGGACACCTCCGGAATCATGGTCTTCGCCCGCACACCCGGCGCGCAACGACACCTCGGCCTGCAATTCGAAAAGCGCCACATGAAGAAGACCTACGTGGCCCGCGTCTGGGGCGAAGTGGCCGAGAAACAGGGCCAGATCGACCTGCCCCTGATCGTCGACTGGCCGAACCGCCCGCTTCAGCACGTGAATTTCGAGACCGGCAAACCGGCCCAGACCGCTTGGCGCCGCCTGAAGATCGAAGACGGCACCACCCGGATGCGCCTGTTCCCGAAAACCGGCCGCTCCCACCAGCTGCGCGTACACATGCGCGAAATCGGCCACCCGATCCTTGGCGATCCCTTCTACGCCACGGGTGCCGCCCGCGACTTCCCGCGCCTGATGCTGCATGCCGAAAGCCTGAAACTCCGTCACCCCGACGGCGGCGTCGGCATGAGCTTCCGCGCCCCCGTGCCGTTCTAGGGCGCGGACCCAGCCCCTCTTTGTTCCATGAAAATGCAAATCCGGCGCCAGCCACAAAGGGCCGACGCCGGACATTCAAGCACCGCTACGGGAGGGTGGGCGGGGCGATGGCGTAAGCCGAGCGTCGCCCGACCCGATCACCCCCAGCCGGAAACAGCCTTCACCTCAAGGAACTCGTGCAACCCGAAACTGCCGCCTTCGCGCCCGTTGCCGGATTGCTTGTAGCCGCCGAAGGGCGAGCCCTGCGCGAAGCCCTTGGAGTTGGTCTCGACCATCCCCGACCGCAGCCGCCGCGCCACCCGGCGCAGCTTTTCCTGGTCCGTCGTCTGGATGTAGTTGGTCAGGCCATAGGGCGTGTCGTTCGCCATCTCGATCGCGTGCTCCTCACCCTCGAAGGGCAGGATCGACAGGACCGGGCCGAAGATCTCCTCGCGGTAGATCGTCATGTCGGGCGTGACATCGGCAAAGACCGTCGGCCGCACGAAATAGCCCCGGTTCAGCCCCTGCGGCCGCCCCGGTCCGCCCGCGACCAGCCGCGCCCCCTCGTCGATCCCCTTCTGGATCAGCGCCTGGATCTTCTCGTATTGCGTCTCGCTGACCACCGGCCCGATGTGACCGCCGGTCTCGGAGGCCGGACCTACGGCGCGCGCCTCGGCGGCCTTCGCGGCGATCTCCACCGCCTCGGCATAGCGCGAGCGCTCCACCATCATCCGCGTCGGCGCGTTGCAGGACTGGCCGGAATTGTTGAAGCACCGGTTCGCGCCCCGCGCCACCGCCTTCTCGTCGGCATCCGCGAAGATCAGGTTCGCGCCCTTGCCGCCCAGTTCCAGCGACACGCGCTTGATCGTGTCGGCGGCGGCGATCGAGATCAGCCGTCCCGCGCGGGTGGACCCGGTGAAGCTGACCACATCGACATCGGGGTGCGCCGACAACTGGCTGCCCACGCCGGGCCCGTCACCGTTGACCATGTTGAACACACCCGACGGAAGGTCCGCCGCATCCACGATCTCGGCAAAGACGATCCCCGACAGCGGCGCGATTTCCGAAGGCTTCAACACCATCGTGCAGCCCGCCGCCAGCGCGGGCGCGACCTTCAGCATGATCTGGTTCATCGGCCAGTTCCACGGCGTGATCAGGGCGGCAACGCCGATCGGCTCGTAGATCAGCCGCTCGTCCGCGTTGCGATCGCTGAACGGGCGATCCCATTCCATCGCCTTGGCCGCGCGGATCATCCCTTTCAGGTGCCACGTGCCCGACGTCACCTGCTGTTCGCGGGACCAATCGATGGGCGCGCCCATCTCGGTGCTGATCGCCTGCGCCATGTCCTCCGCCCGGGCCTCGTAGGCCTTGAGCAGGCGTTCCAGCGCCGCGATCCGCTCCGCCGGGTCGGTCCAGCCCCAGGTCTGGAAGGCGCGCTTGGCGGCGGCCACGGCGGCATCGGTATCCGCCTGGTCCCCGAGCGAGATCACCTCGGCCACTTCCTCGGTCGAGGGGTCGATCACGTCGAAGTCACGCGCCTTGGCGGGCGCCACCCATTTGCCGTCGATGTAGAAGTTCTTCGCGTTGTCCATGACGCCTCTCCCAAAGCTCTGATCGCGCGGAACGTGACAGGGGACCGAGACAGGCGCAAGACCCGCCGTGCCGCCGCGCCCGAAGCCCCGGAACACCTGTTCCACGCCCCCACCCTGCGCCGAAACGGCGCGTCTTTATCGTGACAATGTCACTATCATCCGGCGCACGAATGCCTACGTTTCATCCCGAACCCAGGAACACACCAGCAAAGGAGCATTCCCATGAGCCTGCGTATCAACCAGGAGGTTCCCAACCTCACCGTGACGACCGACCAGGGCGAGATCACACTACATGACTTCATCGGCGACAGCTGGATGATCCTGTTCTCGCACCCGAAGGATTTCACGCCGGTCTGCACCACCGAATTCGGTGCCGTCGCGCAGCTGGCCGATGAATGGGCCGCGCGCAACACCAAGGTGCTCGGCGTCTCCGTCGACGGGGTCGAGGACCATGTGAAGTGGAAAGGGGACATCGAAAGCGTGAGCGGCGCCAAGGCCGGCTTCCCGATCGCCGCCGACACCGACCTGCGGATTTCCGAGGCTTTCGACATGCTGCCCGCCGAAACCGCCTTGCCCGAGAACCGCACTCCGAACGACACCGCGACCGTGCGTTCGGTCTTCATCATCGGGCCGGACAAGAAGCTCAAGCTGATCATGACCTACCCGATGAACGTCGGCCGCAACTTCGCCGAGGTGCTGCGCGCGCTCGACGGGCTGCAGACCGCCGCCAAGGAAAACGTCGCCACCCCCGCCAACTGGGTTCCGGGCGAAGATGTCGTGGTCCCGGTCGCCGTCTCCGACGAGGACGCGATCGCCAAATACGGCTCTATCGACAAGAAACTGCCTTACCTCCGCATGGCGAAGCTCCCGGGCTGAGGTGCGTCACACACAAAAGAAAAGCCCCGGGCAATCGGACCGGGGCTTTTTCTTTGCCGTATCTTCAGCGCGTAGGGTGCACATTCATGGTGCACCGGCCACCGCTCAGCTGTGCAGAACCGCCGTCGCTCCGACGCGCACGTTGGCTTCCAACTCGATCACGTGGTCATTGACCAACCGCACGCAGCCCGAGGAGGCCGAAGTGCCGATCGACCACGGCTGCGGCGTGCCGTGAATGCGCAGGTAGGTGTCGCGCCCGCCGGAATAGAGGTAGAGCGCCCGTGCCCCCAACGGGTTGTCGGGGCCGCCCGGCACGCCACCGGCATATTGCGCGTAGATCTCCGGCTCGCGCGCGATCATGTTCGCCGTTGGCGTCCACGACGGCCATTCCGCCGTGCGGCCGATGCGGAACCGGCCCGCCTGGTAGAGGCCCGCACGGCCCACGGCCACGCCGTAGCGCATCGCGGTGCCGCCTTGTTCGATCAGGTACAGGTAGCGCGCGGTCGGATCGACATGGATGTCACCCGGCGTCAGGCCGGGGTTCGCCTGAACCCGCTGCGGCATGAACCGGGGATGCAGACCCCAAGGGTTGTTCGAGCCAGCCCGCGGGCCCTGGTCGGGCGCCTCGTCGATGCCGATCCCCACGGCATCCTGCGCAAGCGCCGGGGCAGCAATCGCGCCCGAGAACAGGGTCGTCGTGGTGATGATGAAATGGCGGCGGGTCAGCATGGTAATATCCTCGTCGGTCGTCTGGCAGCATTTGCGTTCGAAGAATCGCTTGGCTCCATTGTTTGCGCTGCATGGACTGTGGACAAGTCCCCAGTCCAGCGATTCCGGTCACAACTTGGTAAGGAAACCCCGACGGAGTGCCGCAGTTCCCACGGTTTTGGCGAATTTTGGCCGATAATCACGGAGATTTGCGCAATAGGCGGAGCGCTTGGCGCGTTCTGTGCCCTACGTGACCGGAACAAGTCCGTACCTCGGCACAGATCTTGTCGAGGGCGCCAGAACCGGTTGGCCAAGCATGACGCGGGTCTGCGGGGTCGCGAACATTCCCCAAGTCGGCATATTCTTGAACTGGGGGTGGCGATGCCCGATTGCTCCCGGGCGCGCGCCGCGTGTTGCCGGGCCGAGGATGTACCCTCGCCCCGGCTGCCGGAAAGGCGCTGGCTTACTCAGCGCTTTCCTTGGCTTTTTCTTCGCCGGTCTCCTGGTCGACCATCTTCATGGCAAGGCGCACCTTGCCGCGATCGTCGAAGCCCAGAAGCTTGACCCACACGTCTTGACCTTCTTTCAGAACGTCGGAGGGGTGGTCGAGGCGGCGGTTCTCGATCTGGCTGACGTGGACGAGGCCGTCCCGCTTGCCGAAGAAGTTCACGAAGGCGCCGAAATCGACGATCTTCACGACCTTCCCCTTGTAGATCTTGCCTTCCTCGGGCTCGGCCACGATCGAATGGATCATGTCGTATGCCGTCTGGATGGCTTCGCCGTTCGGGCTCGCGATCTTGATGATGCCGTCGTCGTTGATGTCGACCTTGGCACCCGAGACTTCCACGATCTCGCGGATCACCTTGCCGCCCGAGCCGATCACTTCACGGATCTTGTCGGTCGGGATCTGCATCGTTTCGATGCGCGGTGCGTGGATCGAGAATTCACCCGCTTCGGAGACCGCCTTGCTCATCTCGTTGAGGATGTGCAGACGGCCGGCCTTGGCCTGCTCCAGTGCCTTTTCCATGATCTCGGGCGTGATGCCCGCAACCTTGATGTCCATCTGGAGCGAGGTGATGCCGGCTTCGGTGCCCGCAACCTTGAAGTCCATGTCGCCGAGGTGATCCTCGTCGCCAAGGATGTCGGTCAGGATCCCGTAGGAGCCGTCGTCTTCCAGCACGAGGCCCATGGCCACGCCCGCGACTGGTGCCTTCAGCGGAACGCCCGCATCCATCATCGACAGCGAACCACCGCAGACCGATGCCATCGACGAGGAGCCGTTGGATTCGGTGATCTCCGACACCACGCGAATGGTGTAGGGGAAGTCCGTCGCCGCAGGCAGAACCGCCTGAAGCGCACGCCATGCCAGTTTCCCGTGCCCGATCTCACGACGGCCCGGAGGGCCCACGCGACCGGCTTCACCGACCGAGTAGGGCGGGAAGTTGTAGTGCAGCAGGAAGTTGGATTTGAAGTTGCCATGCAGCGCGTCGATGAACTGCTCGTCGTCGCCGGTGCCGAGCGTCGTGACCACGAGGCCCTGCGTCTCGCCACGGGTGAACAGCGCCGACCCGTGGGTCCGCGGCAGCACCTTGGTTTCGCACACGATGTCGCGAACCTCGTCGAGCGCACGCCCGTCGATGCGGCGGCCGTTCTTCACGACGTCCGAGCGCAGAACCGTCGATTCCAGCTTCTTCAGCGCCGACGACAGGTTCGGGTCCTCGAGCTGCTCTTCGCTGAGGCCCTCTTTCAGCTCGTCCTTGACGGCGGCAACAGCGTTCTGACGCTCCTGCTTGTCACGGATCGCATAAGCTGCACGCATCTTCTCTTCGCCAGCGGCGCGCAGAACCTCGTAAAGCTCCGAATAATCGGGCGCTTCGAACTCGAACGGCTCCTTGGCGGCGTCTTCGGCCAGGTCGATGATCAGGTCGATCACCGGCTGAATGCTGTCATGGGCGAATTTCACCGCACCCAGCATCTCGGCTTCGGACAGCTCGTAGGCTTCCGATTCCACCATCATCACGGCGTCCTTGGTGCCCGCGACGACAAGATCGAGCCGCTGGTCGGGGTTGTTGCGCAGGTCGTGCATGTCGTCGACCGTCGGGTTCAGGATGTATTCGCCATCCTCGAAGCCCACGCGGCAGCCCGCGATCGGGCCACGGAACGGCGCGCCCGAGATGGTCAGGGCCGCCGAGGCCGCGATCATCGCCACCATGTCGGGGTCGTTCACGAGGTCATGGGACAGCACCGTGCACATCACGAGGGTTTCGTTCTTGAACCCGGGCACGAACAGCGGGCGGATCGGACGGTCGATCAGGCGCGCGGTCAGCGTTTCCTTCTCGGTCGGACGCGCCTCGCGCTTGAAGAAGCCACCCGGAACCTTGCCGGCGGCATAGTATTTTTCCTGGTAGTGAACCGTCAGCGGGAAGAAATCCATTCCCGGCTTCGGTGCCTTGGCGAAGGTCACGTTGGCCATGACCGAGGTTTCGCCGAGCGTTGCAATCACAGACCCATCGGCCTGGCGGGCGACACGGCCCGTTTCCAGTGTCAGCGTCTCTTCGCCCCACTGGATCTCTTTCTTCACAATGTTGAACATCTGCGTTTCCTATTCGAGGGCCCTCCGCGCCCCTGCGCGGTCCCTCATCCATATGGCGGCCCCATTGCCGCCGACCCCTGTCCTGTCGCGAACGCCGGGGTCAAAGCGTCTCGTCTCAGATAGGGGGGCGCATACAGGATTACGACCTGAATGGAAATAGGCCGGTTGTTTGGGGCATCTATATGTATAAGTGTGTAACGAGGCGCTTTAACCACTCGTTAACGCTCTCCTCGACTCCGTTCATGGCACTGCGTAAGAGGATGCAGACACGGGCCGTTCATTCCCATCCCAATCAAAGGGACCATCATGCTAACGAAGCCCCAAACCGGATCCTCGGCCCGGATCGGCCCACCTGATGGCTTTCCCGCCGCGCCCGCCGCGGACCACGCGGCACGCCTCGCCGATCCGTCGCGCCTCAAGGCGCTGAAGGATGCCGACCTGCTCGACACACTCCCCGAAGAGGTCTTCGACCGCGTCACCCGGCTGGCGACGCGTCTTCTCGGGGTTCCCGTCAGCCTGATGTCCCTGGTCGACACCCGCCGGCAGTTCTTCAAATCGCAGACCGGGCTCGAAGGCGAGGTCGCGGAAACACGCGAAACGCCCCTGTCCCACTCCTTCTGCCAATACGTCGTGACCGAGGATCGGTCCCTGTCGGTCTCGGATGCCCGCGTGCATCCGCTTCTGGCCGGCAACGGGGCTGTCAGCGACCTGTCGGTCATCGCCTATCTCGGTGAGCCGATCCATGCGCCCGGTGGCGCGGTCATCGGCTCTCTCTGCGCCATCGACAGCATGCCGCACGACTGGTCCGATGACGACCGAGCGACCATGCGAGACCTCGCGGCGATTCTCGAAAACGAATTGCGCCTGCGCGAGGAATCCCGCCGCTCTGACCTGATCCTTGGCGAGATGCACCACCGCATCAAGAACCTGTTCACCGTCAGCTCCGCCCTGCTGCGCGCCAGCGCGCGCGAGGCTGACGACACGACCGATCTCGTGCAACGCTTCGAAGGACGGCTCAACGCCCTGTCGCGGTCCCATTCGATGGCCGTTGGCACCTCCGATCAAACCACGGCGCCGGAATTCACCGGCATCCAGCTGGCGCATCTCGTCGATCACGCGCTCGCCCCCTTCGCGAGCGGCCCGGGCGTGGCGGTCCAGGCGGGCGGCCCCGAGGTCTTCGTGACCTCCAACTCCGTGACCTACCTCGCGCTGACCCTGCACGAACTGGCCACCAACGCGCTGAAATACGGCGGCCTGCGCGATGACGACGGCAAGGTTCACATCCGCTGGGAACGGGACGAGGACAGCGGCAACATCATCATCGACTGGACCGAAATCTGCGACCTGCCGGATGCCGAGGCCGAAACCGGCTTCGGCTCGGGCCTGCTGGAAAACGCGATCCGCTTCGGCCTCTCGGGCGAATTCGACCGCAACCTGCGCTCCGACGGCATCCGCTACAAGATCACGCTGCCCGCAACCGTGGCGGTCTGAGGGGACCTCTGGGTCAGTAGGTCGACGAATTCACGGCGACCGTAGGGCGGGACTTGTCCAAGGGTGGGTAAAGCACGCCCGATGCCCCGGCAGGGTCTTTTTCAACGAAAAAGATCCCGAGAGGGGACGCCGTCCCCGTAGACCGGGCTTTGGCCCGGGCACCTTCACCGCGCCCGCGCCCTCGGCCGCTCCGGCAATCCGTAGGCCTTGCGCGCCGTGACCAGCCGCAAGTCCTCCGGGTCCATTCCGAGGCTCAGGATCGTGTCGCGATCGAACCGCGCCTTTGCGGCGTCCCGGTCGTAACCCGTGCCGAACAGCCGGTCGATCCAGCCCATGCCGAAGCTGACGTGGAAATTGCTGTCGTGATCGTTGAAATGGTGCCGCAGATGCGCGTGCGTCACCTTTTTCCCGAACCAGCCCTTCGGCACGTCCAGATGCGCCAGCGTGTGGCAATATTCGTAGAACGTGAAGGCGCTGGCCGAGCCGAGGAACAAGGCGACGAAGCTGAACAGGGCGGCATTCTCCAGCCCCAGGAACGGCCACAGCACAAGCGTATGCAGCGCAACCGCGACCAGGGCGAATTTCAGCGCGAACCAATGGTCGTCGCCGGTGAAGAAGTCCGGGTTGGTCGGAAATTCGTGGTGGCCGATATGCGTCCGGTAGAGCGCGTTGAACGGGCTTTGCTCGGTCGGCGGCTCTCGGTGGAACAGGAAGCGATGCATCACGTATTCCACGAAGAATTGCAGCACGATCCCGTAGAGCAGGGCCACGATCACCAGCGGGCCGAAGTTCAGAACGAACAGCACCAGCGCGGCCAGCCAGAACGGCGCCAGCCGGTGCAGCCCACCCATGTGGATCACGATGCGCAGTGCGGGGATCATCTCGGCGTCCTCCTCCTCGGGCGCAGGATAGCGCGGGAGACCCCGGAAGCCGAAGCAAAACGTGACGTCAAAGGCGTTAACCATGTTCGGGACATTTCTACGATTGTAGAAATGTCATTCGGCCAATGCCACTGTTTTAAAACGATTTTCTTCAAAACACGGCCTGGTTGCAACCTTGATCACGCGTGATCACCCGCCCAAAATTTCGCTCACCGTCACGAAGCCGAACCCCCGTTCACGCAGCCCTTCGATGATCCCCGGCAAGGCCTCCCGCGTGGCCGCGTTCGCCGGGAACATCCCGTGCAGCAGGATGATATCCCCTGCCTCCGCCCCCTCGACCACGTACTCGGTCAGAGCCTCCGCCGTCATCTCCGCCCCGAGGTAGGTATCCGGCTCCATCGACCACATCACGCTCGGCCGCCCCATCCGGCTCAGCACCCACGGCAGCACCACAAGCTTCTTCCCGAATGGAGGCCGAAACGGTATCGCGCCGTCATATCCCAACGCACGTATCGCCGCGTCCGTGTCTTCAATCTGGGCGCGCACGGCAGCGGGCGACATGAACACCATGCGCGGATGGTCCCACGAATGGTTCCCCACCTCGTGTCCCGCATCGACGATCGCCCGCGCCGCCTCAGGGTTCGCCACCACGTCCCGCCCCACGAGGAAGAACGTCGCCACCGCATCGCCTTGCTCCAGCGCCCGCAACAGCACCGGCGTATCCGCCGCCGTGGGCCCATCATCGAAGGTCAGCGCCACCACCTGCTCCGCCCCGTCCCCGCGCGTCACGATCTCGCCGAACAGCTGGAAATCCCGCGCCCGCGACAGCAGCAGCGTGCCGTAGGCCAGCGCCACAAGCAGGACGATCCCAATCAGTATCCGCCCCAGTATGCGCATGTCGTACCTCCAAAAAACAAAAAGGGCCGCCAGCGGCAGCCCTTTCCACTCTCCTGGTCCGACGCCTCAGCGGCGGATGCCCAGGCGCTGGATCAGGTCCTGGTAACGGGCCTCGTCCTTCGCACGGGTATAGTCCAGAAGCTTCCGGCGCTGCGCAACCATCTTCAGAAGACCACGGCGGCCGTGGTTGTCCTTCTTGTGGGTCTTGAAGTGCTCGGTCAGGGTGGTGATGCGGCTCGTGAGGATGGCCACCTGAACTTCAGGGGAACCGGTATCGCCTTCTTTCGTGGCGAATTCCTTCAGGATGCGCTGCTTTTCTTCAGCCGTAATCGACATCGGGGTCTCCTTCGTGATCAAGGGTTATGGCGCAAGCCGGGATGTCGTCCAGCAAGGCCCATGGAGGGTCCGCCTCATGCGGATGCGCGGCCCTACACCGAATCCCCCGCCATTGGAAGCCCGTTCTGCCCCGGTGCGTTAACCAGCTGCGCAGAAACCGCAGGCCTTTTACGCAAGTTCTTCGTAGAAAGGGCCTTGGTCTTATAGGTTCGGCAAGCCCTTGGGCACTATCCCGGTCCCTGCCGACCCTGCCCGCTCTGGCGGAGCATGGACAGGAAACTCTGCCAGAAGGCAGGGTCAGGCCCCGCTTGAGGGTCGATGTCATCGCCCAGAACCGCACCAGCCCCACCCGAGGGAACCGAAATGCTAGTTGCCGGAAGTGTCCTTGCTCTCTTGCTCGCCGGCCTCACAGTGGATGGCCTCTTCAATCACGAGGACGAGGAAGACGCGGACGAAGCAAACGAAGCCGGGTCCGGCGCGGATGAGGGCCAGACGGAAATCGCGTCCCTTGATGACATCCTGTCGGCAGCTGCGCCCGAGGAAGAGGCCGAAGATATCTCGCTCCAGTCCCGCGCCGCGGTGCTTGGCTACATCCCGCTCGATGCCATCGAGGCCGAGCCGTTCGACCCGGATGCGGAGTCCCTCGCCGCGCCGGGTGGCACGCCCGACGAGGACGATCCGGCCGAGGCGGAGATGTCCGAACCCTTGGAAACGTTCGACGAAAGCCTACACGCGGATACCCTCCTCGACGTGTCCGAGACCACAATTCTCGACGACGGCACCGAAGTACCGCTCGTGACCGATTTCAACGCCGGAACCGATACGATCGTCATGGATTTCGACGGGTCCGAGAAGGATATTCCGGTCATCACGCTGCAGACCAATCCCGAAAACGACGACGTCATCGTCAACGCCAACGGCACCCCGGTGACCCTTGTGCAGGACGCCCCCGACATGACCGAGGACAACGTGGTCGTGGAGATGAGCGGCGAAGAAATGACCTTCACCTCGGACGGTGTCCCTGACGAGGACGAGCTTGACGTCATCATGAACGACCTCGGCGCCGGCCTTTTCGATCTTGGCGGACCCGACGACATGCTCGACGCACGTGGCAACATCGACCCCGTCTTCGGCACCGGCGGCGAGGATGCCTTTACCGGCACCTTCCAGAACGACGGCATCACCGGCGGCGACGGGCAGGACGCGTTGTTCGGCGACGAGGGGAACGACACGCTGGCGGGCGGCAGCGGCAACGACGAACTGCACGGCGATTTCGGCGATGATGACTTGCAGGGCGGCGACGGGATCGACTTCCTCGACGGGGGTGAGGGTAATGACATGCTCGACGGCGGCGTCGGGCGCGATGCACTGTTCGGCGGCGACGGCGACGACATGCTCCACGGCGGCGCGGATGATGACATCCTGCACGGCGGCGCCGGTAGCGATACGCTGAACGGCGGCTCCGGCAACGACATTCTCAACGGCACCTTCAGCCGTGGCGGCGGCGACGATGACAGCGGCGACGTGCTGATCGGCGGCAGCGGCGATGATGCGATCCTGCTCGGCAACGGCGACGTGGCCATCGGCGGCAGCGGCGCGGATACCTTCACCGGCGGCGATCATATCGATGATCCGTGGGGTGCTGGCGTCGTGAACGATTTCGACCCGTCCGAGGATCGGATCGAGGTGATCTACGACCCCACGATGACACCCAATCCGGTGATCGAAGTGCAGGATTTTCCGGATGGGTCCGGCGCCGACATCGTGTTGAACGGGCAGGTCATACTCAGCGTGTCCGGGGCGCAGGGCCTCGATCCCGCCTTGATCGACCTGCGCGCCAGCGACTGAGATCCGGCGCGGCCGAGCGGCACGGCCTTCGTCCTTCGCTGTCACGTCGGCATTTGCGTCACTCCGACGCGAAGTGGCCCATCACGGCGTCCAGCACAGCCTCGGGCACCTCTTCCATCGCGAAATGGCCGGAGCCCTGCAACTCGACCCCGCGCAGATCTTCCGCCCAGTCGCGCCAGACCCCGAGCGGATCCCCCGTTCGCGCCGGAAACCCGTTGGCGCCCCAAGCGAACAGCATCGGCGCCTTGATCCGGTCGCCTGCTGCGCGGCTCTCAGCGTCGATCTTCCGGTCGATCGTCGCGCCCGCGCGGTAGTCGTTGCACATCGCCGCGACGCGCACGGGGTCCGCCCCCTGCGCGCGGTAACTCTCCAGCGCCGCCGCGCTGAACGGCTCCAACCCACGCCCGTGGGTCCAGCCCCCCAGCGTCCAGTCGATATAACCCGGCCCGTCCGACAGGATCATCCGCTCCGGCATCGGGGCGGGCTGCGCAAGGAACGTCCAATGATAGGCCGCCATGGCCAGTTCGGCGTTCCAGGCGGCCCAGAAATCCCCGGTCGGCACGATCTCGATGATGCCGAGGCGGTCGACACGGTCCGGGTGATCCAGCGCCAGCCGGTAGGAGACCCGCGCGCCCCGGTCGTGGCCGAGCACATGGGCCTTCTCCAGACCCAGCGCGTCCATCAGCCCGACGATATCGCGCGCCATCTCGCGCTTGGCATAGGCCTCCACCCCTTCGGGCGCATCGCTTTCGCCGTAACCGCGCAGGTCCGGCACGATCACGTCGAACTGTGCGGCCAAGGCGGGCGCGATCTTTTCCCAGCAATGGTGGTTCTGCGGATAGCCGTGCAGCAGGATCAGCGCCGCGCCCTGCCCGGCCCGATGCACGCTCAGCCGCACCGCGCCCGCATCCACGAAGCTTTGCGTGAAACCCTCAATCGCCATGCCACACCTCCGGTTGCACCTTGTAGCCGATATAGAGCGGATGCTTGGGATGCCCCTCTTTCGACAGGCCCAGATGCAGCATTTCCACCCCCGCCGCGCGCAGCAGCGCCTCGACCGCGGGACCACGCCCGAGGTGCGCGCCATGGGTGCCCCAGGCGCAGATCACCGCGTCGGCCCAATCGAGCGAGCCCAGGATCGCCGCGTCATTCTCCGGCCCAACCGGATCCCCCGCGGCACGCATGTCACGCGGATCGGTGGCGCGCCACGCGAAGATGTTGAGCACCCGGAACGCCCCGAACCCCAGCGCGCGGGCGCGCCGCTCGCAGCGTTCGACCGTGGGATCATTCTGCACCTCGGTGGCCGTCGAAGGGTTCAGCATGATGAACAGCGCCCGCTTGCCGCCTGCATCCCAGACCCGCGTGAGGGAATAGCGATAGAGCTCGCAATCGGAATAGACCGCGACCGAGGCCGCGTCGCCCTTCAGATGTTCCCGCTCGATCACGCCCGCCCTTTCATCTTGCCAGAAAAACTCAACTCCAACCTCTGCAACTCAAAACGCCGCCAGCAATTTTGCGCCGGGCCGTGGCGCGACGGGGTGGGCGGGTGGGCGGCGCGCCACGGCCCGTCCACTTTCACAGGTTGAATACCCGCTCGGGATGCAACTCACCGCCCCGGAACCGCCCCACGGCCACCGGCACCCCGTCGAGCGAGGCCCAGGCCATGTCGCCGTATTCCACGTTCCCCGGCAGCACCTGGCCCGGATTGCCGTTACGCAGGCGGATCGCGCCCGCGTCGGTCGCCCGCACCTCCGGCAGTCCGTCCAACGCCAGCGCGACCGGTTCCAACAATTCATCAAGTTCCGGTGTTTTCGCCAGCGCCTCGACCCGGTCCAGCGGCACCGCGTCCTCGATATCGAATGGCCCGACCCAGACGCGCTTGAGCCAGAGAACGTGGCCAAGACAGCCCAATGCTTCCCCCAGATCGCGGGCGATCGAACGCACGTAACCGCCCGAGCCGCAGACGAACCGCAGGTCCACGTGGTCTTCATCCACTCGACCGATCATCGACAATTCGTCGACGTAGAGATCCCGCGCCGCAAGCTCCATCTCGCCGCCGCCCCGCGCGATGTCATACGCCCGTTCGCCATCGATTTTCACGGCGGAAAATTGCGGCGGCACCTGGCGGATGTCGCCGACGAAGGCGGGCAGGGCCGCTTCGATCTCGGCGTCGGAGGGGCGCAGATCGCTTTCGCCAATCACCTCGCCCTCGGCATCATCGGTGCGCGTCGCCACGCCCATCCGCATCCGGAACTCGTAGGCCTTCAGCGCGTCCCCGAGGTAGGCGATCGTCTTCGTCGCCTCGCCAAGCGCCACCGGCAGCAACCCGGTCGCGTCGGGGTCGAGCGTGCCCGCATGGCCCGCCTTTTTCGCGTCGAAACACCAGCGCACCTTGTTGACCACTGCGGTGGAGGTGATCCCCGCCGGTTTGTCGACCAGAAGCCAACCGGAAATGTCGCGGCCGTTGCGCTTGCGTCCCATGAAACGTCTCTCCCTCGGGCCGCTCTCAGCCGTCGCCGGAGGTCACGGCATCGTCCCCGCCGACCACGCCGATGATCGGCCCGATGGGAAACCCGAGGTCCGAGCGCCCGATTTCCGGCGCGTGTAGGCGCGACACGCGCCCATCGAAATAAAGCGCATTCGGCGTGCCGAGGTGGTCGCGGAAAAACCGCGCGAAATGGTGGAAGTTCACGGCCTGGTCCGAGATCACCATCCACATGCGTTCGCCCGAGGCATCGACGCCAACGCCGTTGCGGATGTTCAGCGACTCGCTGTTGCGCACGAAACGGGGATGCAATTCGCCGTCGATCACCAGCATCGGCCCGGATTGGGTGGCATAGGCGCAGTCCGGCGGGTTCTCGGCGAAGCGGCGGCTTTCGATCACCGCGGCCTCGCCCGCGCCAAGGCAGAGCACACCATTGGGGAGCAGCCCGAAATTGCCCGGCCCGTCCGAGGTGATGATGCGCATCTCCTCTTCACCATTCTCGACATAGAGACCAACCGGAGAGCGATCCTCGTGGAACATGCCCGCGTTCATGGCGAGGCTCAGGCGGCTGCCTTCGGGCAATTGCTCGTCGACGCGGCCGAAGGTGCCGAGGACCTCACCATCCCCGTCCCGCAGGAACAGGCGGACATCGGATTGCGTCAGGTCCACTTCACAGGCTGTGAATTCCGCGCCGTCGAACAGCACGGTCTCGCATTGTGCCGAGGCCGCGACCGGGGTGAGCAGCGCGGTCATGAGGGTCACGGCACGGATCATCATGCCTCACCCTCCTCGTCGCGTTTCTCCACGTCGCGGCGCACTTCCGCGCGGGCCAGCATCTCGCGGGTTTCATCCATCCGGTCGAAGGTCTCGTCGATCACGAAGCGCAGGTCCGGCGCATATTTCAGCGTCATGTCCTTCATCAACGCGCGGCGCAATTCACCCCGGTTGCGCTTCAGCGCCTGGATCGCTTCCTCTCGCGCGCCACCGCCTAGCGGCATCACGTAGACGGTCGCAACCTTCAAGTCGGGCGAGGTCCGGACCTCGGCCACGGTGATCGACATCGCGTTCAACTCGGGGTCATGCACGTCGCCCCGCGCCAGCACACTCGACAGTGTCCGGCGGATCAATTCGCCCACGCGCAACTGGCGTTGCGATGGGCCTGAGCCTTCGTGATGTGTATTGCGAGCCATGCCAGTCGTCCTTGCCTTGACCCAGAGGTAGGGCATGCGTCCCTAGCCCGCAAGCGGCGCTTCCCTGTCGGGCGGGCTTCCGCTACGACGCTGCAAGGACGTTCAGGAGGCGCAGGATGGACAGCACAGCAATTGCCGTGATGGGCGCATCGGGCCGTATGGGCCAGATGCTGATCGAGGTGATCGGGGCCTCCGATCACGCACATCTGATCGCCGTGACCGAGAGGCCGGACCACGACTGGATCGGAAAGGACCTCGGTGAAGCGATGGGCGGCGCGGCGAATGGCGTGACCGTTTACGACGATCCGCTCGACGCCATCGTCAAGGCGCAGGCGGTGATCGACTTCACTTCGCCCGCTGCGACGCTCGCCCATGCCAAGCTGACCGCGCAGGCGCGCTGCGTGCATGTGATCGGCACCACCGGCATGGATGACGACCAGATCGCCGCGCTGGAGCCCTGCGCCCGCCACGCCACGATCATCCGCGCCGGCAACATGAGCTTGGGCGTGAACCTCCTGGTGAAGCTGACCCAGCAGGTCGCGGCCGCACTGGACGAGGATTTCGATATCGAGGTGGTCGAGGCGCATCACCGCCACAAGGTCGACGCGCCATCGGGCACCGCCCTGATGCTGGGGGAGGCCGCGGCGCAGGGCCGGAACGTATCCTTGGCCGATGTGTCCGATCGCGGGCGCGACGGCCTTACCGGTGCGCGCAAAAGGGGCGACATCGGCTTCACCGCCATACGTGGGGGCGACGTTGTGGGCGAGCATGACGTGATCTTCGCCGCTGACGGCGAACGGATCGTCCTGCGCCACCTTGCCACCGACCGCGCCATCTTCGCGCGCGGCGCGTTGAAAGCGGCACTCTGGGGTCAGGGCAAGGGGCCTGGGCAGTTCGACATGATGGATGTGCTTGGCCTCTAGCGGGATCGGCCTAGATCAAACGGCATCCAGACCAGGGTGCAACCGAGTTACATGACCTTCAGAACTCTCTTCACAGCCGCGTTGGCCAGCCTTTGCCTGACCGCTCCGGCACTGGCCGACCTCAGCCGCATAACGGACCGCAGCGCGTTCCTGTCCCACGTGCAGGGTCGCGACCTCACGCGCCTTGGTATTTCGCTGCGGGTCCTCCCCGATGGCGCGATCACCGGCCGGGCGCTGGGGCGCGACGTGACGGGGACATGGGCGTGGGAAAGCGGCCTGTTCTGCCGCACGCTTGCGGCGGGCGATCGGCAATGGGGCCGGAATTGCCAGGTCGTTTCGGTCGATGGCAATTCGATCCGGTTTCAGGCGGACGAGGGCACGGGCGACATCGCGGATTTCCGTATTCGGTAGGCCGCGCCACGCGCCTCAGAAATCGACAGCGATCCCCTTCCGCTCCCAATCGCCGTAACGCACGGGTTCCGGGCCGTCGCGCCCACCGAGTTCGGTCGGAAGCTCAAGCGCTTTCGCCTGTTTCCGGCGCTCTTCGGCCTCGGCCAGCGCGCGCTGCGCCTCGGGCGGCAGGTCTTTCGGGTCACTCATCGTTGCAAGCCTCCGCTTGTCTCAACCGGTCCCCCTGATATACGCGGCGCTTGTTCGTTCAACAAGGACACGCGCCCATGCAGGCTCGCCAAGCCGCCCTTCATCTGCTCGACGCCGTTCTCCGCGAAAAGCGGATGCTCGCCCATGTGAAGGTGCCCGCCGACGGGGCCGAGGCAGCCCGCGCCAGCCGTCTCGCCGCTCAGGTCCTGCGCCAGATCGGCGCCGCCGACGCGGTGCTGGAGCCCTACGCGATGCGCAAACCACAGCTTGCGGTGCAGAATATCCTGCGCCTTGGGGTGGTGGAGCTTCTGGGAAATGACGAAGACGCCCATGGCGTCACGCATGAGCTTGTGTCGATTGCCAAGAAGCATCCGAAGACCGCGAAGGCCTCGGGCATGGTGAACGCCGTCCTGCGCAAGGTCATCGCCGATGGGCCGGAGGCATTCGCGGCCGCACCTGCGCAACGGGTGCCGCCCTGGGTCGACAAGGCGCTGCGCAAGCGGATTGGCGCCGATGGTCTGCGCGCGATCCAGGAGGCTCATGCCAAGGCCCCGCCGCTGGACCTGACGCCGAAAGAGCCGGGGTTCACCCTCGAAGGGGCCGAGATTCTGCCGACCGGATCGCTTCGCCTGCACGGCCACCCGCAGGTGACTGCCCTGCCCGGCTACGAGGAGGGTGCCTTCTGGGTGCAGGACGCCGCCGCCGCCTTGCCGGTGAAGTTGCTCGGCGATGTTGCGGGCAAATCCGTGCTCGACCTCTGCGCCGCGCCGGGCGGCAAGACGATGCAGTTAGCCGCGGCCGGGGCGGATGTGACGGCGCTCGATGTGTCCGAGCCGCGCATGGAACGCGTGGCCGAGAACCTTGCGCGGACGGGGCTGAACGCCAAGCTCGTGACGCAGGATGCCTTTGATCATACGGGGAAATACGACGCGGTTCTTCTGGATGCGCCCTGCACGGCCACCGGCACGATCCGCCGCCACCCCGACTTGCCCTTCGTGAAGAACGGGCGCGAAGTGGAGCCTCTGACGAAGCTCCAGATGCGCCTGCTCGACCACGCGCTGACGCTACTGAAGCCGGGCGGGACGCTGGTCTATTGCACCTGCTCCCTGCTTCCTGTCGAAGGCGAGTTTCAGGTCACAGCCGCCCTGAAACGCCATCCCGATCTGCGCGTGATCCCGGCCGATCCGATTACGCTTGGCGGTGAGGCCGATTGGGCCAGTCCGGAGGGCGGCCTGCGCCTGTTCCCGTCGCACTGGCCGGATCGGGGCGGGCTCGACGGGTTCTACATGGCGGCGCTCCGCCATTCGTGACAGCCCGCGCCGCAGCGATTATCCTGACGCGCAAAACCTGAAAGCCGAGCAGCCTTTTCTCCATGTCCGAGCCGAATTCTCCTTCCCCCGGCAGGCCCCGCCCGCGTGATGCGCGGCGCGGCCAAAGGTGGGCGGCATGGCGCGCCGGGTTCGGGCCGAAGATGCAGGGCTTCCTGTGGCAACCAGAGCCGCGCTTTCCCGGCTCCGCCAGCCGGGGTCGGCAGCTTATGGCGGGCAACTTCCGGCTTGGCGGTGCGCTGGTGGAAGCCAGGGGACAAAGCCCGTGGGACATCGACCCGCCGACGGAGGATTTCGAGGCCGCGCTGCACGGCTTCGAGTGGCTCGACGACCTCGCCGCAGTGCCGGACGGCGGCGGCCGCGCCACTGCGCAAGCATGGCTCGGCGATTGGCTGGCACGCTATGGCAAGGGCAAGGGGCCGGGGTGGAGTGCGGACCTGACAGGCCGGCGACAGATCCGGTGGCTCAGCCAGACGCTGTTCCTGATGAACGGGCAGGAAGCGAAGCAGACGAAGGCCTTTCACGCCGCCCTGTCGCGCCAGACCGCGTACCTGGCGCAGACGTGGCGCAAATCCTCCAGCGGGCTGCCCCGGTTCGAAGCACTGACCGGCCTGATCTATTCCGCCTGCGCGTTGATCGGGATGGAAACGCATCTCGACCCGGCCCTGCGCGGGCTGGCACAGGAATGCGCGCGCGAGATCGACCCGCAGGGTGGTATCGTCACCCGCAACCCCGAGGAATTGCTTGAGGTCTTCGTGCTGCTCACATGGGCTGCGCAGATCCTTCAGGAGACCGGAAAGCGCGCGGACCCGGCGGTCGACACCGCGATCATGCGCATCGCGCCGACCCTGCGCGCGATCCGCCATGCCGATGGCAGCCTCGTGCGCGCCCACGGCGGCGGGCGGGGTGCGCCGGGGCGTCTGATCGGGGCGTTGATCCAGTCAGGCGTGCGGCCGTCGCGCATGAAAGGGCTGGCGATGGGCTACGCGCGCATGGCCTCGGGTCGCGTGACCGTCATCACCGATGCCGCCCCGCCGCAGATCGGCCCCGCTTCGACCAACGCCCATGCCGGAACGCTGTCGTTCGAGATGACCTCGGCCAACCATCCGCTGATCGTCAACGCGGGCTCGGGCGCGGCCTTCGGGCCGGACTGGCGGCGGGCGGGCCGCGCGACGGTCAGCCATTCGACCGTTTCGCTTCAGGGTTATTCCTCCTCCCGTTTCAGCGAGAAGGCCCGGGACCGTCCGCCAGAACGGCTCGGTTTCGCGGAAGGCCCCTCTGACGTGTCGATCCAGGTCGCCGAGATCGCCAATGGCGAGGGGTTGATCCTGTCCCACGACGGCTGGCGGCGGACCCATGGCCTGGTGCACCTGCGGTCCCTTACCCTGGAGGATCACGGCAACCTGTTGCGCGGTGAGGATGGGCTTGCCGCGCTCGACGGCCACGACCGGGAAAAATTCCTCGCGATCAATCGCAACCTGCCGTCGGACGTGGGCTTGCGGTTTGCGGCGCGATTCCATTTGCACCCGGATGTGATTGTTGAACTCGATATGGGCGGCGCGGCGGTTTCCCTGACGCTGGAGAACGAAGAGGTCTGGGTCTTCCGCCATGGCGGCGAAGGGCAGCTCTCCATCCAGCCCTCGGTTTACTTCGACGCAGACCGGCTGACCCCACGCGCGACAAAACAGATCGTTTTATCCAGCCGCGTCCGGGGGTATGGGGCAGCCGTATCGTGGTCCATCGCGCGCCCTGCCGCGCTTCTGCCCGCCCCTGACCTGCCGTTCTGAGCGGCCCGAGACCGAAGGATTGCCCATGCAAGACCCCGCCCCTCTGACCCGCGCGCTGCTGTCCGTTTCCGACAAGACCGGCCTTCTGGATTTCGCCAGGACGCTTGCGGCGCAAGGCGTGGAATTGCTGAGCACAGGCGGCACGGCAAAGGCGCTGCGCGATGCGGGCCTGGAAGTTAAGGACGTCTCGGAGGTCACCGGGTTCCCCGAGATGATGGATGGCCGCGTGAAGACGCTGCACCCGATGATCCACGGCGGGCTTCTGGCCTTGCGCGACAACCCCGAGCACGTCGCGGCAATGGAAGAACACGGCATCGGCCCGATCGACCTGCTGTGCGTGAACCTCTACCCGTTCGAGGCCACCGTCGCGGCCGGCGCGGATTACGAGACCTGCATCGAGAATATCGACATCGGCGGCCCCGCGATGATCCGCGCGGCGGCGAAGAACCACGGTGCGGTCACGGTTCTGACGACGCCCGGCCAATACCCCGCCCTGCTTGAAGAGCTTGGCAAACACGGCGGCACCACCTTCGCCTTCCGGCAGCGCATGGCGCAGGCCGCTTACGCGCGCACGGCGGCCTATGACGCGGCGGTTTCAAGCTGGATGGCCAATGCCGCCGAAATCGACACACCGCCCTACCGCGCATTTGCCGGAACGCTGGCGCAGGAAATGCGCTACGGCGAGAACCCGCACCAGAAGGCGGCATTCTACACCGATGGCTCGAACCGCCCCGGCGTTGCGACGGCCACCCAGCACCAGGGCAAGGCGCTGAGTTACAACAACATCAACGACACCGACGCGGCGTTCGAGCTGGTGGCGGAATTCCCGCCTTCGGACGGTCCTGCCGTGGCGATCATCAAGCACGCCAACCCCTGCGGCGTGGCGCGCGGTGACACGGTGCTTGACGCCTACCGCGCCGCGTTCGACTGCGACCGCACCAGCGCCTTCGGCGGCATCGTCGCGCTGAACCAGCCGCTCGACGGTGCGACGGCGGAGGAGATCGTCAAGATCTTCACCGAGGTGGTCATCGCGCCCGAAGCCGATGACGACGCCAAGGCGATCTTCGCTGCGAAGAAGAACCTGCGGCTTCTCACGACCGGCGGTCTGCCGAACCCGAAAACCCGCGTGACCGCGTTCAAGCAGGTCGCGGGCGGGCTTCTGGTGCAGGACAAGGACACCGGGCGGATCGAGCCGGATGCGCTGAGGATCGTGACTAAACGCGAACCCACGGGGCAGGAGATGCTGGACCTCCGCTTCGCATGGACCGTGGCCAAGCACGTGAAATCGAACGCGATCATCTACGCCAGGAACGCGGCGACCGTCGGCATCGGCGCAGGCCAGATGAGCCGCGTGGACAGTTCGACCATCGCAGCACTCAAGGCCGCGCGCATGGGTGAGGAACTGGGCCTGCCCGAGACACCGGCCAAAGGCTCCGTTGTCGCCTCCGACGCGTTCTTCCCCTTCGCCGATGGCCTTCTGGCCGCGGCCGAGGCGGGCGCGACGGCGGTGATCCAGCCCGGGGGCTCCATGCGCGATGACGAGGTGATCGCGGCGGCCGACGAGGCCGGCCTTGCCATGGTCTTCACCGGCATGCGTCACTTCCGTCACTGAGGAACATCTTCATGCGGCTCGTCTTCTACAGCGCCCTGATCTGGTTCGCCCTCGACCAGGGGTCGAAATACGGCGTGCTTTATGGCCTCAACCTGATCGAGCTTTGGCATATCGAAGTCCTTCCGCCATTGCTGAACTTCCACCTCGGCTGGAACACGGGCATCAACTTCGGCCTCTTCGGCGGAGGCCCGGAGGTGATGCGCTGGGTGCTGGTGGGCGTCGCCGCTGTCATCGTCGCCTGGCTGCTTTACTGGGCGAAGACCGGGCTGACCCGTCCCATCGCGCTGATCGCGGCCGGATCGGTGATCGGCGGGGCGCTCGGAAACTCGATCGACCGGATCATCCACGGCGCGGTGATCGACTTCCTGAACATGTCCTGCTGCGGAATCGACAACCCGTTCGCCTTCAACATCGCCGATGTGGGCATCTTTGCGGGCGCCTTCGGGCTGATCTTCTTTGCGGATTCCCGCAACAGGGACGCCTAAATCCCTCGTAACCCCGTGACGCCCCGCAGAAGATGCGTTAGACCGGCGAAGCAAGGAGAGGTTGGGATGCAGATGCGCGTTACAATTCTGGGTTTGACTGTGGCGGTCATGGCTTTGGCAGCCTGCGATGGCGGCACGCCGACGCTGATGAACCTACGCAACACGGAAAGCGGGCCCGACGAATTCAGCGTGGTCCCCACGCGGGAACTGGAATTGCCCACGACCGCCGCATTGCCGACCCCCACGCCCGGCGGGATCAACCGCGCCGATCCCAACCCCGAAGCCGATGCCATCGCGGCGCTCGGCGGCAACGTCAACGCGGCACCGTCGGCTGGGGGCATGGTCTCCTACGCGTCACGTTTCGGTGTCGACGCCAACATCCGCGCGGTCCTGGCCGCCGAGGACGAGCAATTCCGTCGTCAGAATGACGGGCGCATACTCGAGCGGCTGTTCCGCAACAACGTCTATTTCGACGCCTACAGCGGGCAGTCGCTGGACCGTTACGCCGAGCTTGACCGCCTGCGCCGCATGGGCGTGCAGACGCCGTCCGCGCCACCGGCGGAGTGAGGTTCGACGGCCGGTCCATCTGACCAGTGCGGGAAACCTGACCCCGCGCCCGCGTCACGACTGCGTCAGAACGGTTGATGCACCCCCGCTTTTCCATACATTCACCGGCAGACAGTTCTTGCCGGAGATCCCTTCCATGTTCCGACGCCTTGGCCTGATTGTAGGCCTGGCCCTTGCTCCACTGGCTGCGCAGGCCACCGGGCAGGTCAGTGACTTCACCCTCGAGAACGGCCTTCAGGTCGTGGTGGTCGAGGATCACCGCTCCCCCTCCGTCACGCACATGATCTGGTATCGCGCCGGGGCTGCCGATGAATTGCCCGGTCAGGGCGGTGTCGCCCACCTGCTCGAGCACCTGATGTTCAACAGCACCGACGATATGGAAGCCGGAGAGTTTTCGGCCACGGTCGAAGCCAACGGCGGGTCCGACAACGCTTTCACCTCCTGGGATTACACCGCGTATCACCAGACCGTCTCGGCCGACCGGCTGGGGCTGATGATGCAGATGGAAGCCGACCGCATGCGCGACCTCGTGCTGGTGCCCGAGGAGGTCGAAACCGAGATTTCCGTGGTCCTGGAAGAACGTGCGCAGCGCACCGACGGGTCCCCCGGGGCGCTGTTCAACGAACAGATGTCGGCGACCTATTTCCGCAATCACGCCTATGGACGGCCGATCATCGGCTGGCGGCACGAGATTCAGAACCTGACCATCGAGATGCTGCAGGATTGGTATGACCTGCATTACCATCCCAACAACGCGATTCTCGTGGTCGCCGGCGACGTGACGCCCGAGGAGGTTCGCGCCCTCGCCGAAGAACATTACGGCCCGATCCCTGCGAGCCCCGACATCGCATCGGTCGAATCTCGCATGCGGCCGGTGGAGCCGCCGCAGAACGCCCTTAGGCGCGTGTATTACGAGGATGATCGGGTTGCGAACCCCTACGTCTCGATCCTGTTTCCAGTCGACGACACGCTCGTCGACGACGTCCGCTCCGCCGCGACGATGGAGCTTTTGCGCGCCGTGCTGAGCGACAGCGATTTCACCTCCGTCTTCGCCCGTGAATTGCAGATCGAGAATGAACTCTCCCTGTTCGCGGCGGCCTATTACAGCGCCACCAGCCTCGACCATCGGCCCTTCACGCTGCTGAACATGCCTGTTCCCGGACGCTCCCTTGAGCAAGCCGAGGACGACATCCTCGCCGTGATCGATGAATTCCTAGAAGACGGCATCGACGAGGAGGCGTTCAACCGCATTCTGTTTCAGTGGGAAGCCAGCCAGATCTACGCGCAGGACGACGCGGCGGGACAGGCGCAAAGCCTCGGCGCCACGCTGACCACCGGCTTCACCGTGGAGGATTGGGAGAACTGGCTCGACATCACGGCCACGATCACGACCGACGAGGTGATGGAGATGGCCCGCGCCCTGTTCGCGCAGGATCCCGCCGTGATCGGCTACCTCGACCGCCCCGCCCCTGACGCAGACGAAACCGAAGAGGTGTCGCAATGACCTTCGCCCGTTACCTCTCGCCGCTTCTCGCGGCCACGATGCTCGCCGCGCCGGTCACGCTTCCCGCGCCGCTCTGGGCGCAGGCCCAACTTGCCGAGGACGAGATGGAGCCGGTCGATGCGATCATCGACATCCAGCTTGTCACCTCGCCCGGCGGCATCGAAGCCTGGCTGGTGCAGGACAATTCAATTCCCTTCATGGCCATCGAAATGTGGTTCGACGGCGGCGGCTCAATCGACCGGCCGGGCGCACGCGGGGCCACAAACCTGATGATGGCGCTTCTGGAAGAAGGCACCAGCGAGTTGGACTCGCAGGAATTCGCCGCCGCGCAGGAAGGGCTTGCCGCGAGTTTCGGCTTCGACACCTACCGCGACGAGGTCGTCGTCAGCGCCCAGGTGCTGACGCAGAACCGCGATGAGGCGATGGCGCTCCTGCGCGGTGCGCTTGTGGATCCCGCTTTCGACCCGACAGCGATCGAACGCGTCCGTCAGCAGGTGATCTCCGGCATCGAATATGACCTGACCGACCCCGACACGATCGCGGGCCAGACTTTCAACGCCTTGGCCTTTGGCGACCATCCCTACGCCACCAGCCTCGATGGCACCGTTGAAAGTGTCTCCGCCCTGACGCGCGAGGATATCGTCGCGGCCCATCGCAGCGCGCTGGTGCGTGACCGCGTGTCGGTCGGCGTGGCGGGCGACATCACGCCCGAGGAACTGGGCGTGTTGCTGGACGACCTGCTCGGCGATCTGCCCGTTGCGGACGTTCCTCTGCCGGAACCGGCCGAATACAGTGCCCCCGGTGGCATCGAACTGATCGACTTCCCCGTCCCGCAATCCTCGGTGATCTTCGGCAACGAAGGGATCGAGCGCACGGACCCGGATTTCTTCCCCTATTTCGTGATGAACGAGATCCTCGGCGGTGGCGGCTACCGCTCGCGCCTCAACCAGGAAGTGCGCGAGGAACGTGGCCTGACCTACGGGATCAGCACATGGACGGCCTTGTCCGATTACATCGCCATGCACCAGGGCGGGTTCAGTTCCTCCAACGACCTCGTGGCGGAAGCCATCGACGTCGTGCTCGCCGAATGGGCCGATCTGGCCGAGAACGGCGTGACGGAGGAAGAGCTGGAGGCCGCGCAGCGGTACATGACCGGCGCCTATCCGCTGCGGTTCAGCGGCAATAGTTCCATCGCCGGAACCATGGCGGCGATGCAGGCCGATGACATGCCCATCGACTACATCAACGGCCGGAACGAGCGGGTGATGGAGGTGACGCTGGAGGATATCCAGCGGGTCGCCGAGCGGATCATCGACCCCGAGACCCTGCAATTCGTGGTGGTCGGCCGGCCCGAGGGGCTTGAACCCTCGAACTGATCCTCGAATCGGTTCCAAGAGACCGGTGGCCATGCTATCCCTAGGGGCATGGCCGCCACCAACCCCAATATAAGCGCAAATCAGCGCCCCGTGATCCGTCAACTCGACGAAGCTGCAATCAACCGGATCGCGGCGGGTGAGGTCGTGGAACGCCCCGCTTCGGCGGTGAAGGAACTGGTCGAGAATGCCATCGATGCCGAGGCCCGGCGGGTGGTGATCGAGGTCGCCCATGGCGGCAAGACCCTGATCCGCGTGACCGACGATGGATGCGGGATGGAGGCCGAGGATCTGCCGCTCGCCCTGTCGCGCCACGCGACGTCCAAGATTGACGGCAGCGACCTCCTGAACATCCATTCCTTCGGCTTCCGGGGGGAGGCTCTGCCCTCGCTCGGCTCGGTCGGACGGCTGTCGATCACCTCGCGCGCGTCCGATGCGGGCCACGTGATCCGCGTCTCCGGCGGCGCGCCCGAAGCGGTGAAACCCGCCGCGCTGAACCGTGGCACGGTTGTCGAATTGCGCGACCTGTTCTTTGCCACGCCCGCGCGCCTGAAATTCCTCCGCTCCGACCGGGCGGAAATGCAGGCGATCACCGACGTCGTGAAGCGGTTGGCCATGGCCGAACCGGCAGTGGGCTTCACTTTGAAGGAAGTGACGGACGGCGAGCGCGTGATCTTCCGCGCCGACCCGGAAACCGGCGACCTGTTCGATGCGCTGCGCGGACGGCTGACCACGATCCTCGGCCGCGAGTTCACCGAGAACGCCCTGCCCATCGACGCGGAGCGCGAGGGCCTCCGACTGACCGGCTACGCGGGCCTGCCGACCTATTCGCGCGGCTCGGCGGTGGCGCAGTTCCTGTTCGTCAATGGCCGTCCGGTCCGCGACAAGCTGCTGATCGGCGCCCTGCGCGCGGCCTACATGGACGTGCTGTCCCGCGACCGGCACCCGGCGGCGGTTCTGTTCATCGACTGCCCGCCGGAGCGTGTGGACGTCAACGTGCACCCGGCGAAATCCGAGGTGCGGTTCCGCGAACCCGGAGTGGCGCGCGGCCTGATCGTCTCGGGCCTGCGGCATGCGCTGGCCGAGGCCGGGCACCGCGCGTCTTCGACCGTGGGCGACGCGACGCTGCGCGCCTTCTCCGCCGCGCCTCGGGAGTCGCTCCCTCTCGGAGCGCCCCCCTCCTCGCATCCCGAACCCCGCATCTACCAGATGGACCGCCCCGCCCCGCGCGGCTTCGCCGAAGCCGCCCCCGGTTGGGGCAGCGCGCCCTCCGCCCGCGTGGACGAGCCGGTTATCGAAAGCGACGGCCCCTTGGGTGCCGCACGCGCACAGGTGCACGAGAATTACATCATCGCCCAGACCCCCAACGGCATCGTGCTCGTCGATCAGCACGCCGCGCATGAGCGGCTGGTCTACGAGAAACTGAAGACCCAGATGGCCGAACATGGCGTTGCGCGGCAGGCGCTGCTGATCCCCGAGATCATCACCTTGGGCAACGATGCCGACCGCCTGCTCGATCACGCGGCAGAGCTGGAACGGTTCGGCCTGCTGATCGAAGCCTTCGGCCCCGGCACCGTCGCCGTGCGCGAAACCCCGGCGATCCTCGGGGAAATCAACGCGGAGGCGCTGTTGCGTGACATCCTCGATGAACTCGATGACCTGGGCGACAGCCAGACATTGCAGGCCCGCGTCGAAGCTGTCCTGAGCCGCGTCGCCTGCCACGGCTCGATCCGCTCGGGCCGGCAGATGCGCGCCGACGAGATGAACGCGCTCCTGCGCGAGATGGAGGCGACGCCGATGTCGGGCCAGTGCAACCACGGGCGGCCCACCTACGTGGAGCTGAAACTCACTGATATCGAACGCCTGTTCGGGCGGACCTGAGCCATGGAAAACGCGCCCTTCTTCGCCTTTCTCGAGTCGATTGCCGCCAGCCTGCGCGCGACCAGCCCGTTCGGGCCAGACATCGACCCGCTGCCCGCCTATTTCCTGCTGGCCGTGCTGATCGGCCTCGGCCTGCTGGTCGCCCTCATCCTGCGCGGCACCCGCCTGCGCCGGGCCAATCGTGACCTTGCCGGGTTGGAAGACACCCGCCGCCAGATGGCCGCGATGGAGGCCCGGGCAGAGCGTCTGCCGCAACTGGAACAAACGCTTGCCGACACGCGGGAGGAACGCGACCACCTGCTCGGCGCCTTGAACCAGGCCGAAGCGCGGCTGGAGACGGAACAGGCGACCCACAAGGCGCGGCTAGAAGAACTTCAGGGCCTCAACGAGGCGCTGAAATCGCAGTTCCGCAACCTCGCCAGCGAGGTGCTGGAGGGCAATTCCAAGGCCTTCCTCGACCGCGTGACCGAACGCTTCGCCACCCATTCGGAGACCGCGAAGGCCGAACTGGACGCGCGCCAGAAGGCCATCGACGGCATGGTCAAACCGCTGAACGAGAAACTCGGCGCATTCGACAACGTGCTGCGCGAGATGGAGAAATCGCGGACCGACGCCTATTCCGCGATAAAGACGCAGGTCGATGAGCTGAAGCTCGGGCAATCGGCCCTGACCGGCGAGACCCGCAAACTGGTGCAGGCGCTTCGTGCGCCAAAGACGCGGGGCCGCTGGGGCGAGATGCAGCTTCGGCAGGTCTGCGAAATGGCCGGCATGTCCGAGCACGTCGATTTCCACACCGAGGTCAGCCACCGCACCGACGAAGGTTTGCAGCGCCCCGATGCCATCGTCCGGATGCCGGGCGGGCGATCCCTCGTGATCGACGCCAAGACCTCTCTCGACGGCTACCTCGATGCGCTAGAGGCAGAGACACCCGATGCCCGCGACATCGCCATCACCCGCCACGCGCGGCAGGTGGCCGACCATGTCCGCGCGCTCTCATCCAAGCGCTACCATGACCTGTTGCAGAACACGCCCGATTTCGTGGTGATGTTCATCCCCGGCGACGTGTTCCTCTCGGCGGCGGTGGAGGCCGATCCCGGCCTGATCGAACGGGCAATGGAATCGCGCGTCGTGATCGCCACGCCCTCCACCTTGATCGCCCTCCTGCGCACCATCGCCTTCGGCTGGCAGCAGGAGGCGGTGGCGGAGAACGCCATCACCATCCACCGCGAGGCGAAGGAGCTTTACAGCCGCCTCGCCACCTTCGCGGGCAATCTCCAAAAGGTCGGCACGGCGCTCAATCGCTCGGTCGACAGCTACAACAAGGCGATGGGTTCGCTGGAGGCGCGGGTCCTTCCCTCCGCCCGCAAGCTGGAAGCGATGCAGGTGGTGCAGGAAGCCTCCGACGATCTGAAGGACGCGCCGCGGGTCGAGGCCGTGCCGCGCACGTTGACAGCACCCGAACTGACCGTCGTGAACGAGGACGATTAGAGCGTTTCCGGTTTAACGCGCGAAGGTGGCGGTCAGGATCGCCTCGAGCTGCGCTGCATCCTCTTCCGTGAAGGCATCGGGCTGGTCGCTGTCGATATCCAGCACCGCGATAATCTCTCCGGACGCATCCCGCACCGGCAAGACGATCTCCGACCGTGTGGAGGACGCGCAGGCGATGTGGCCGGGGAAGGCGTCGACGTCGGGCACAAGCTGCACCTCGCCCGTGCGCGCCGCCGCCCCGCAGACGCCCTTGTCGAACGGGATCTGCAGGCAGCCGTGCCCACCCTGGTAGGGCCCGATCTTCAGGAGGCCCGGTTCGGTAACGCGGTAGAAGCCCGTCCAGTCGAAGCGGTCGTCGGCGTGGTGAAGTTCGCAGGCCAGCGTCGCCATCAGGGCAACCGGGTCAGTTTCGCCCTCGGTTAGCGAGGCGATTGTCTTCTTGAGCGTTGCGTAGTCGGCAGTCATCGGATTTTGCATTTTCATGGAACAACGATGGTCAGTCACGCTCGATCGCGATGGCCGTGCCCTCACCGCCACCGATGCAGATCGCCGCGATGCCGCGCTTGAGGCCACGCTTTTCCAGCGCGTTGAGAAGAGTCACCATGATCCGCGCGCCGGAGGCGCCGATGGGATGACCCAGGGCGCAGGCACCGCCGTTCACGTTCACCTTTTCGCGCGGGATGTTCATCTCGTGCATGAAGGCCATGGGCACGACCGCGAAGGCTTCGTTCACCTCCCAGAGGTCAACGTCATCGACGCTCCATCCGAGTTTCGCGAGCAGTTTCTGTGCAGCGGGCACCGGGGCCGTGGGGAACAGCGCGGGCGCATGGGCGTGGGAGGCGTGGCCGAGGATGCGGGCGCGGACGGGCAGGCCCTGCGCCTCCGCCGCGCTGGCACTGGCAAGCACAAGCGCCGCGGCGCCGTCGGAGATGGAGGAGGAATTCGCCGCCGTCACCGTGCCGCCCTCGCGGAAGGCGGGCTTGAGCTGCGGGATCTTGTCGGGGCGCGCATTGCCGGGCTGTTCATCGGTGGTGACCTCGGCCGCGCCCTTGCGGCTTTTCACCGTGACCGGCGTGACCTCGCCATCGAAGGCGCCGCTTTCGATCGCAGCCAGCGCGTTCTCCAGCGAGCCGAGCGCGTATGCGTCCTGCGCTTCGCGGGTGAACTGGAAGGCCTGCGCGCAATCCTCGGCGAAAGTGCCCATCAGGCGGCCCTTGTCGTAGGCGTCTTCCAGCCCGTCGAGGAACATGTGGTCCAGAGTCTTCTGGTGCCCGATCCGCGCGCCGCCGCGCATCGCGGGCAGCAGGTAGGGCGCGTTGGTCATCGATTCCATGCCGCCCGCCACGATCACCTCGGCCTGTCCCAGCGCCAGCGCGTCATGGGCCATCATCGCGGCTTTCATGCCCGACCCGCACATCTTGTTGAGCGTCGTGGCCGGGACACTGTCATCGAGGCCCGCGTGAAAACCCGCCTGCCGCGCCGGGGCCTGGCCCTGGCCGGCGGGCAGCACGCAGCCCATCAGAACCTCGTCGACGCTTGCCACTCCTGCCCCGTCCAGCGCCGCCCGGATCGCGGTGCCGCCAAGTTCCGCCGCCGTCAGCGGTGACAGGCTGCCCTGGAACCCGCCCATCGGCGTGCGTGCCGCCCCACAAATGACAACCTGATCCATGATTTCCTCCCGCGTCGCGCCGCTTGAAAACTGTTTTGTAAGACTTGGCCCCTAGGCTTCCCGGCAAATCGCTTTGTTGGAGACCACGACATGCCCCTCACGTCCAGTGATTCTGAATATGCGCAGATTGTCCATGTAGAGGACAGCAGGCTCGACGCCAGCATCGCCATCCAGTTCAAGGAAGACTTCCGTAGCCTGACGGCAGGAGGCGGAGATGTCATCCTCGAGATGTCGCAGGTCGAATTCCTCGATTCCAGCGGACTCGGCTCCATCGTCGCCGTCTTCAAGGGGCTGGGGCCGGATCGCACCATGGCCCTCGCCGGCCTGCAACCGGCGGTGGAAAAGGTGATGGCGCTGACGCGCATGAACACGGTTTTCGCGATCTTCCCCACGCTGGAGGATGCGCTGGCCGCTGCGGCTGCGCCCCACGCGGCGGAGTGATTGGCGAGATTGAATTTCGAACTCCGGGGGAGGGATCGGGTTTGGCCCTGCCTGAGCTTGAGGAAACATTGACCTCTCGGGCCGAAGAGGTGCGCCGCGTCCTCGAACGCGTCCGACAGCACCTGCTCGGGTCCCCGGGATTCGAAGACATCGCCGATACCGCTCAGATCGTTCTGGGCGAAGCTCTCAACAACATCGTGGAACACGCCTACGATTGCGACCCCAGCCGCCCGATCTACCTGAGCCTCCGGTTCTGCCCCGACGCGTTGGAATGCCGGATCGAGGATGAAGGCATCGCAATGCCGGGCGGGACACCTCCGAAGATGGAGATGCCAAGCGTCACGGTCGGCCAACGGGACACACTGCCTGAAGGCGGGTTCGGATGGGCCATGATCCACGCAATGACGGTTGGCCTGTCCTATCGCCGTGAGAAGGATCGCAACCTGCTTTCCTTTTCGATCCCGGTCATCGCTGCCTGAATCGCACGACCAGCGGACCGCACTCGGACCTCGACAGTCGGCATTGCTGCCTGACCTGCTCGCTATAGCGCGTTCTCCCCGGCCTGGTACCCCGAATCCCTCGCTACCTGGTCCCGCGTCGCCGCCATTGCCCCAGACCGCGCGTCCAATCCGCATATTCCTTGGCGATTGTTTCAAATACGTGCAGGTCAGCCACGAGATTGCCTTTTTCCGATCAAACGCACGCCCCGAAACGGGGGGATAACGAAACTGTAGCTGCAGAGGCTTCCCTCGGCGTCGCGTGTCAAAGCCCCCACCCAGTGCGCGACGTCGAGGTCCCCTGTGGCAAGAAGCCTTCCCCGAAAACACAACATGACTCCGGGTCCGCAACGCCGGCAGCGGAACGATTGGCCTTGTCCTCAGCGCGCCCGCGCCTAGGCTGCACGCAACTCAGGAAGGGAGTTCCCCATGCGCGATTTCCAGAAACCGGGCCGATCCGCCGTCTTCGCCGATCAGGGGATGTGCGCCACCTCACATCCGCTGGCCACCCAGACCGCCATCGCCTTGCTGCAGGCTGGTGGCAATGCCGTGGACGCGGCCATCGGCGCGGCGATCCTGCTTGGCTTCTGCGAGCCGCAGAGCACCGGCCTAGGCGGTGACATGTTCGCAATCGTGTCCCAGCCGGACAGTCGGATCATCGGGCTGAATGCCTCGGGCCGCGCCCCGGCCGGTACCGATGGCGATGCGATTCGGGCAAAGCACGAGGTCATGCCGCTCTATGATGTGGCCGCCGTGACCATACCGGGCGCGGTCGATGGCTTCTGCCGGTTGCATGGCGACCACGGCCATCTGCCGCTCGACCAGGTTCTCGGGCCCGCGATCCAATACGCCGATGCCGGCATTCCCGTCGCGCCCCGCGTGGCCTTCGACTACGAGCAAAGCGGCAACGTGCTGACGGGCCGCGCCCGTGAACTGTTTCTGAAAGATGATGCGCCCTTGCCCCTTGGCGCCCGCTTTGCCGCGCCGGGTCAGGCCGAGGTCCTGCGCCGTGTCGCCGCCGAGGGGCGCGCCGGCTTCTACGAGGGCGAGGTGGCCGAGGATATGGTCGCCTCCCTCCGCGCGCTCGGCGGCACCCACACGCTCGACGATTTCGCCGCCACGGCCTGCGACTACGTCGATCCTCTGCGCTCAACCTACCGAGATGCCGAATTGCTGGAGATCCCGCCGAACGGCCAAGGCGCAACAGCGATGCTGATCCTCAACATGCTCGAGACGATGGACCCGCAGGAGGACGCCTTCGGCACGATGCGCGCCCACCTGGAGGCCGAGGCGACCAAGCTCGGCTACGACGCGCGGGACCGGTTCATCGCCGACATGGATCACGTCACGCGGCTGGACCACATGCTGTCGAAGGACACCGCAAGATCCCTCGCAGGGTTGATCGACCCCGACCGCGCCATGCCAGACGCGCGCAAGGCTTCGGACAACATCCACAAGGACACGGTCTACATCACCGTGGTCGACAAGAACCGCCAGGCCGTTAGCCTGATCTATTCCATCTTCCACTCCTTCGGCTCCGGCATCGCCTCGGACAAGTTCGGCGTTCTGTTCCAGAACCGGGGCGGTGGCTTCACGCTGGAGAAGGGGCACCCGAACGAGGTCGGCCCCGGCAAGCGCCCGATGCACACGATCATCCCCGGAATGCTGAAGCTGGGAGACGGCAGCCTGATGCCCTTCGGCGTGATGGGCGGCGCCTACCAATCCACCGGCCACGCGCGCTTCGTGTCGAACGTCGTCGACTACGGCATGGGCCCGCAGGCGGCGATTGACGCACCGCGCAGCTTTGCCGAGGCGGGGCATCTGAAGGTCGAACGCGGCTACGCGGCGGAGGTGCACGAAGGGCTCGCCGCGAAGGGCCATGACGTGCAGGTTCCCGTCACCGCCGTCGGCGGCGCACAGGCGATCCGTATCCGGCCCGACGGCGTGCTGGAGGCCGGCAGCGACCCGCGCAAGGACGGGATCGCGCTGGGGTACTGAACCACAGGCCCCGGCGTCAGTTGCGGGGCCCGAAGATCTGGTTCAGCACATCGTTGATCGCGTTGCCGAGGTTGCCGCCGCCATTCCCGTTTCCGATGGGAATGCGCGTGCCGCGCGGTGTCACCGGCCCGGTCAATTGGCCGGTCCCGTCACGCACGAGCCCGTCGGCGTTCAGCGCCTGCGGCTGGTTGGCCGGGCGAGCCTCGGCAACCGGGTCGATCATCGGCAACGGACGCGGCGGAAGGTCGGCATGAATACGCTCCATCGCCTGCCGCCAGATTTCCGCGGGCAATCCGCCTCCGGTCACGCCGGCAAGCGGGCGGTTGTCGTCGTAGCCCATCCACACGCCCGCGACGTAGTCGGCGGTGAACCCAACGAACCACGCATCCCGCGCGCTGTTGGTCGTGCCGGTCTTGCCCGCCGTTGGCCGGTCGGCAAGCGCCGCGCGGGTGCCGGTGCCCGCCGTCGTCACCTGGCTCATCATGTAGGTGAGCTGCTGCGCCGAGAATTCCGAGATCACGCGTTCCTGGATGCCGGTGTCCTGTTCGAACATCGGCTCGCTTTCACCCATCAGGCGCAGCTCGGTCATGCCGTAGGGGCGCACCGCGCTGCCGCCATTGAGGATACCGGCATAAGCGCCCGTCATCTCGATCAGCGTCGACTCCGACGCGCCGAGCGCCAGGGCCGGACCGGCGGCCAGGTCGCTTTCGATGCCGAATTGCGCGGCGACGGTGCGCACGAGGTCGCGGCCCACCTCTTCCGACAGGCGCACCGCGGGCGTGTTCAGCGAATGCCGCAGCGCATCCGTCAGCGTGACCTCGCCACGATACTGGCCGTCGTAGTTTTCGGGGCTGTAGGGGCCTGAGCCGGGCACGTTGATCGTCAGCGGCGCGTCCAGAACGAGGTCGTCGAAACGGAACCCGAGGTCGAGCGCGGTGGCATAAACGAAGGGCTTGAAGGCCGATCCGGTCTGCCGCAACGCCTGGTCGGCTCGGTTGAACACGCCACCGCCTTCCAGGTCGCGCCCGCCCACCATCGCACGGACGGCCCCGTCGGCGCTCATCACGACAATGGCCGCCTCCGCTTCGGAGCCTTCGCGCACCTGGTCGGCGAACACGTTCTGAATCGCCGCCTCCGCCGCCGCCTGGATGGCAGGGTCGAACGTGGTGCGGATGATGACATCCTCGGTCGTTTCATTGGTCAGGAAGTCAGGCCCGGCCCGCATGATCCAGTCGGCGAAATACCCGCCGGTGTCCTGTCCCGCGGCATCCGACAACGTGGCCGGGTTGGCGCGTGCGCGGTCGGCGGCCTCGGCGGTCAGGTAACCTTCCCGCTCCATCAGACCCAAAACCAGGTTCGCCCGCTCTTGCGAGCGCTGCAGGTTGTTGGTGGGCGCGAAGCGCGTCGGCGCCACCAGCAGCCCCGCAAGCATCGCCGATTGCTGCGGGTTCAGATCGCTCGATGAAATGCCGAAATAGCGCTGTGACGCCGCTTCGAACCCACGCGCCCCTGCGCCCAGGTAAGCGCGGTTGAGGTAGATCGACAGGATCTCGTCCTTCGAGTAGCGCAGCTCCATCGCGAAGGCGAAGACCATCTCCTGCACCTTGCGCCACAGGGTCGTGCGGCGGCAGTCCGCCTCGTAGGCGGCCTCGCTGTCCCATTCGTCCTGGTCGTATTCGCGACCCAGACAGAGGAGTTTCGCGGTCTGCTGGGTCAGGGTGGACCCGCCGTGGCCCTGCAACGGGCTGCGCCCCTCGCGCATGTTGATCATCATGGCGCTGGCGATGCCGCGCGGGCTGACGCCAAGGTGCCACCAGTAGCGCCTGTCTTCGGTTGCCACGATCGCGTTCACCAGATGCTCCGAGGTCGTGTCGGGCGTGATTGCACCGCCGAACTGCTCACCCCGCCACGCGAAGATTTCACCATGCCGGTCCAGCATTGTGACCGAACCCCGCGCGCGGGCGTCCAGAAGGGCGTCCACCTCGGGAAGCTGGCTATAGAAATAGCCCGCTCCCAGCGCGACCAGGAGGGCCACAACGGCGACGCCCCGCCACATCACACCCCAGATCAGGCGGAAGAAGAAGCTGATGACGCGCGCGAGAAACCCGAGGACGCCCTTGCGCTGCGGCGCCCTGCGCCGGGGCTGACGGCTGCGACGTCTGCCGCCCCCGCTGCCTGAGCCGCGCCCGCCACCGCCGGTCCCGCCGCCTGAGGACGCGCGCGACTTCGTTGTGCGCGTCGGGCTCTGCGTCCCGCGCCGGTCGGCCACCAGCCGTCGGTTACCATTTCCAGATGGGCTCATATCCGTCTCTTGCCTCTGCCGGGGGTCCATTTCGGCACAAGCCCGGACCAACCTCATTTGAGGATCAAGATAGGCAAATTCGAGTCGATTGCGAAGGGGTCAGACCAATCTGACCGATCAACCTATCGACTAAAATTTATGCATCCGGTCGTTTTTGCGCAAAAATTTTGCAAATGCCCCGAAATGCGCCAGCGAATTAGGGGGCGCTTCGTTGCTCTCACGGGTCGCTCGGCCTGTTTTAGCGGCGTATCCGGCCCGCTCACGGGTCGCTGGTAAGGCCCGGCCATGTGGTCGTGGGGACAGTTAGCAACCGCAAGGGGTGACAAAAGGTGAAACTCATCATTGCAGCAATCAAACCGTTCAAGCTCGAGGAGGTCCGCGAGGCGCTGACCGCAATCGGCGTGCGCGGCATGATGGTGACCGAGATCAAGGGCTTCGGCTCCCAGTCCGGCCACACCGAGATCTATCGCGGCGCGGAATACGCCGTGAACTTCGTGCCGAAGGTGAAGCTGGAAATCGTCGTATCGGCCTCCATGGCCGACCAGGTCGTCGAGACCATCCAGACCACCGCGAAGACCGACAAGATCGGCGACGGCAAGATCTTCGTCCTCGACGTTCAGAGCGCGGTGCGTGTGCGCACCGGCGAAACAAACGACGACGCGATCTGATCGCCCTCGTTCCTGCAATTCAAAGGTTAGAGAGAGACAATGAAAACCAAGTATCTCCTTCCCCTCGCTGCGGTGGCCCTGACGGCCCTGCCGTCGATGGGTTTCGCACAAGAGGCGGGCGTCGAAGCGGCGACGCACACCGGCTATATCTTCACCACGCTGCTGTTCCTGATCGGCGGCTTCCTCGTGTTCTGGATGGCGGCAGGCTTCGCGATGCTCGAAGCGGGCCTCGTGCGGTCCAAGAACGTCACCATGCAGCTGACCAAGAACATCGCGCTCTTCTCGATCGCGGCGATCATGTACTGGCTGGTTGGTTTCAATATCATGTATCCGGGGGCCTATGGCGCGGATCTGGCCGATGGTGAGGTCAGCAAGTGGTTGATCGACGGCTGGTTGGGACCTTTCTTCTCGATCACCTCGCTGGAGCCCGTTGGCCTTGCCGACACCGAAACCGCGCTCGATTACGCATCAGTCGGCTCGGACTTCTTCTTTCAGTTGATGTTCTGCGCCACCACCGCCTCCATCGTGTCCGGCACCCTGGCCGAGCGCATCAAGCTGTGGCCCTTCCTGATCTTCGTCGTTGTGCTGACCGGCTTCATCTATCCGATCGAAGCGTCCTGGCAGTGGGGCGGCGGCTGGTTGTCCGCTGCGGGCTTCTCCGACTTCGCAGGTTCTACCCTCGTGCACGCAGGCGGCGGCTTCGCAGCGCTGGCCGGTGCCATCGTCCTCGGGCCCCGTCTGGGCAAGTACAAGGACGGCCGCACCAACCCGATGCCCGGCTCGAACCTCGCGCTGGCCACTCTGGGTACGTTCATCCTGTGGCTCGGCTGGTTCGGCTTCAACGGCGGCTCGCAGCTTGCCATGGGCACCATCGGTGACGTCGCCGACGTGTCGCGCATCTTCGCCAACACCAACATGGCCGCAGCATCCGGCGCCGTCGCCGCGCTGATCCTGACGCAGGTGATGTATGGCAAGGTCGACCTGACCATGGTCCTCAACGGTGCGCTGGCCGGACTCGTGTCGATCACCGCAGAACCGCTTGCCCCGTCGCTCTTCATGGCGCTGGTGACCGGTGCAATCGGTGGCGTGATCGTGGTCCTGACGGTTCCGATGCTCGACAAGATGAAGATTGACGACGTCGTCGGCGCCATCCCGGTCCACCTGATCGCAGGGATCTGGGGCACGCTGGCGGTTGCCTTCTACACCGGCAACTGGGGCGCGCAGATCCTCGGCATCGCGGCCATCGGCATCTTCGTCTTCGTGACCTCGCTGGTCGTCTGGTTCATCCTCAAGGCCACCGTGGGCATCCGCGTGGACGAGGAAGCCGAGATCACCGGTCTCGACGTGGCCGAGCTTGGCATGGAAGCCTACCCGGACTTCACCAAGGGCTGATCGCCCCCACGATCCTGAAACACGAAGGGCGCCCCCAGCGGGCGCCCTTTTCTTTTCCCTCGGGGTCGAAGGAACCAGGCCGGATCATCCGCGTTAAAAATCTGCCGACAAGACGTGACCCCGACATTCCGCGACCGAAGGACGGTAACGACCACCGATCCGCATGTCGGACTGCGCCTGCGTCAGGCGCTGGAGATACCGTGAACCCCATATATTCTGGAGGAGAAAGCCATGAGTGAATTCGCAGACAAGGCCAAAGGTGCCGTCAACAAGGCCGCCGGGTCCGCCAAGGAAGCGGTCGGCAAAGCCACCGACAACGAAAAGCTGAAAGCCGAAGGCAAGAAGCAGCAGCTGAAGGGCGAAGCACAGCAAGCCAAGGGCGAGGTCAAAGGTGCCGTGAAGGGCAAGTGACCGCCGCGATACATTCAGTGATCGTCAAGCGATCCGGCCCGACAGCCGGGTCGCTTTTTTCATGCCAGCATATTGCCCTGATGAGCGATTGCCGCATGGCGCAACGGCGTTCTACCTCCGTCAGGGCGCGCAAACGGCGGTAGAGCTTCCCGCGCCGGGTATCCCTCTACCCCGCCGCGTTCACGAAACACGCGGTGCGCGCGGCCATTTCGGAGGGCGTCACGTCGCGGCCGAAGAACTCGGCAAAGCCGAATTCGGGCAGCATCAGGTAGGTGAACGCCGTGTGATCGACGAGGTAATAGGGATCGGTGCCGTCATCGTGGCTCTGGTAGAACACGCGGTAGGCATCGGCGGCGGCATCTGTCTGCTCCGGCGTGCCGGTCAGACCCAGCATGTTCTCGTGCACGTTCGCGGTAAAGGCCGCCATGACCTCGGGCGTGTCACGGTTCGGATCGACCGATACGAAGGTCGGCAGAACCTCGATCCCCTGCTCGGCCAGGATATCCACCGCCTCGGCGTTCCGGACGGTGTCGAGCGGGCAAACGTCGGGGCAGAAGGTATAGCCGAAATACATCAGCGTCGGCCCGGTGATGACATCCTCGTCCGTCACCGTCTCGCCGGTTTCGCTGACCAGCGTGAAGGGTCCGCCGATGGAGCCGCCGCCACCGGCCACGACACCTTCGCGGCATTGCCCGAACGGGTCACCGTCATCGGCGCGCCCCAGGTAAACGGCCACGCCCGTGCCCACCACAAGCGTCCCGATCAGCGCCGCGGAGGCAAGGGCATAGGTGCGGGTCATCATGGGTGGCTCCGGCGCTGGATAAGGTGCTTCGTTGAATACCTAGGTACGCGGCACTATCAATTCACGAGTGCGTTGATGTGACAGGATGCCCCGCATGGCCGTGACCGAGCCGCTGAACGATCCCGTGCTGTCGCTGGTGCAGCGCGAAAGCCGCGTCGACTGGGTGCGCCTGCGGACATTGCTGGTGCTGCGCTGGCTCGCGATCCTCGGCCAGACCGTCGCCGTTGTCTTCGCGGCCTTCTACCTCGGGCTGCGCGTCGAACTGGGCCTGTGCGTCATGGCGATCGGCGCATCGGTCGTCTCGAACCTCATCGCCATGTCGATCTTCCCCGAGAACCAGCGCCTCAGCGACCGCGACGCGATGCTGACCCTGCTGTTCGACCTGTCGCAATTGGCGTTCCTGCTGTTCCTGACCGGTGGTCTGAACAACCCCTTCGCGCTGCTGATCCTGGCCCCGGTGACGATCTCGGCCACCGCGCTGACGCTGCGCTCGACCCTGATCCTTGGGGTTCTGGCGGTTTTCCTGATCACCTGCCTTGCGCTTTGGAACGTGCCCCTGACCTCGCAGGACGGGATCGTGCTGGAATTGCCGGGCCTATTCATTCTCGGGTTCTGGTTCGCGATCGTGATCGGCATCCTCTTCCTGTCGGTCTATGCCCGGCGCGTGGCGCTTGAAAGTCACCGGATGAGCCAGGCGTTGCTGGCGACGCAGATGGCGCTGGCCCGGGAACAGAAGCTGACCGACCTCGGCGGTGTCGTGGCCGCGGCGGCCCATGAACTCGGCACGCCACTCGCCACGATCAAGCTGGTGTCGTCCGAGCTGCTCGACGAACTTGCCGACCAGCCTGAGCTGGCCGAGGATGCCGCGCTGATCCGTGACCAGGCCGACCGGTGCCGCGACATCCTGCGGTCCATGGGGCGGGCGGGGAAAGACGACCTGCACCTGCGCCACGCCCCGTTCGGCGCCGTCATCAAGGAGGCGGCCGACCCCCATGCCGACCGCGGGATCGAATTGCATTTCGATTTCCATCCTACCGGAGCGGATGACACCGGCGGCGGCCCCGAGCCCGAACCGCAACCCTATATCCTGCGCCGGCCCGAGGTGATTCACGGCGTGCGCAACCTGATCCAGAACGCCGTGGATTTCGCCAGCGAACAGGTCTGGATCGAAGGGGAATGGGGCAATGGATCACTCAGCCTGCGGATCACCGACGACGGCAAGGGCTTTCCCCCTGACCTACTTGGCCGTCTGGGTGACCCGTTTCTCAGGCGGCGCGAGACAGCGCCCGACAGCGCTCGTCCGGGATACGAGGGGATGGGGCTTGGCCTGTTCATTGCCAAGACGCTCCTGGAACGCTCCGGGGCCAAGGTGCGCTTTCTCAATGCCGGTGATCCGTTTCTGACCGCAGAAGACACCGTCGGTCTTGCCGGCGCGCGCGTCGAGGTCACATGGCCGGAAACGGCGCTCGGGCTGGACCGTCCGGGTGGTGCACTTGGCCCCAACGAGCAGATAATCAGCTAGAAAAGACATCATAATTTCCAAATTGGAAACAACTGCCCCGAAGACCGCGTCTGGCGTTAACGAGCGATTAACCGTTTTTCCACATGCTCGAAGCCGGGTAACACGAACGAATCTGGCTTTGGGACACGCGCAGACACTCCTGTTTTTGGCGATCGTATTGTGCACGGCCGCTCTTGCCGTGGGCCTGACGACGCATATTTTGCGGCGGCTCGGAGCGGATCACAGGGCGCCGCCCACGACAGGTCGCTCCACGGACATCCTTCACCACTATCGCTTCAGCGACGGCTATCTCGTGTCGGACATCTCCGCCGACGATGCCTACCTCGGGCCCGAGACCGACCGCGCCATGGCGCTCCGTCAACTTGTAACGGCGCTCAGGCCGCTCTGTCCGGACCTGCCGGACAGCTTGGCGGCACTTCAGGACCGCGGGCAGGCGTTCCTGCTGGACGCGCAGTTCGGCACGGATCGTATCTCGGTCGGCGGTCGGCGGGAGGAGGGCGAAATTGTTCTGACCGTCGGCCCAGCCGGTGACGCGGCCGGTCGCCGGCTGGTCGAGGCCGATACACTTGAAAGTCTGCGCACCGAATTGGCCGATCTCCGCGCGACGATCGACGGAAGGGCCACGCTGATGTGGCGCGAAGACGAACGTCAGCGCGTGACCTGGGCGAATGCCGCCTATGTCGCCACGGTGCAACGCATGCGCAGCGGCGAGATGCCCGGTTTCCCGCTCCCCAACCTGTTCCGTGACAAACTGGAGAACGCCCCCACAGATGGCACCCTGCGCCGATGCGAATTGACCCTGCCCGACCGGGAGGAGCCATCCTGGTTCGAAATCAGCCGCGAACACCTGCCCGGTGGCGCGGCGCTGTACACCGCGCAGGGTATCGACCGCCTTGTCGGTGCGGAAAACGCTCTGCGCACCTTCCTCCAGACCTCCACCAAGACCTTCGCCGCCCTGCCTATCGGGCTCGCCGTGTTCGACCGGCGGCGCGAGCTTGTAACCTTCAATCCGGCCCTTCTGGGCCTGACCGATCTGCCCTTCGATTTCCTGTCGACCCGGCCCGACCTGTCGCGCTTCCTCGACGCCCTCCGGGAGCGGCAGCGAATCCCCGAGCCACGGAACTACAAGACATGGCGCGACGAGATCACCCGGCTGGAGGAGGGCGCCGAAACCGGCACCTATCAGGAATTGTGGGAGCTTCCCGACGGCAAGAGTTTCCGCGTTCTGGGTCGTCCGCATCCGGACGGGGCGATTGCCTTCATGTTCGAGGACATCAGCGCCGAGATGTCGCTGACCCGCAAGTTTCATGCCGACCTGTCGATGTTCCAGGCCGTGCTGGACACCCTGCCGGTCGGCCTGGCCGTTTTCGAGGCTGATGGCCGGATGCTCGGCTGCAACGAAGGCTATGCGCAGCTCTGGGGGCGCGATGCTGTCAGCGGGGGAAAGCTGCCCTCTCTGGGGGAGGCTTCGGCGCTCTGGTCGGCAAATTGCGAACCGTCCGGCGTCTGGGGCGAGATCCGCCAGTTCGTCGCGCACGAGGTCGAACGCGGATCCTGGGTGGAGGAAGTCTGCACCCGCGAAGGCCTGCGTTTGGCCGTCCGGATGGAACCGGCCCGCAGACGCGCCACTGTCGTGCAGTTCATCCCTCTCGATGACAGCATGACAGATCCGTTACTGGCCGTGGCCGACACCGCGGCAACGCCGCTTCTGGATGCCGCCCGGGACGCCGGCCGATCCGCCAAATCCGCGAAACGGGCCTGACGGCAACTGCATCGTTTTCCGATTCAGATCGCTGGAAAACTGCACTAGACTCCGGCGGACCATGACTTCCGCTGAGCCCGTTTCCCTGCCTGCCGACGATGCCCCGATCCTGCCGGATTGGCCGGTCGTCGCCCGTGCAGACTTACCGGACGAAGCCGCAACAATCGCCCTTGCACAGCGTCTGGCCGAGCATCTGCACCCCGGCGACACCCTGCTCCTGTCCGGCGCGCTCGGGGCGGGGAAGACCCACATCGCCCGCGCGCTGATCCGTGCATGGCTGAGCGATCCCGGCGCCTCGGTCCCCAGCCCGACCTTCACGCTGGTGCAATGTTACGACAGCCCGCGCGGCGAGGTTTGGCACGCCGACCTCTACCGCCTGTCCGATGCGCAGGAACTGACCGAACTGGGCCTCGACGAGGCGCTTGGCACTGCCGTCTGCCTGATCGAATGGCCGGACCGCATGGCCCCGGACTGGCCGGACGCCGCCCTACTTCACCTGGACCTAACGCCCGGCGACACCCGCCAAGCGACGCTGCGCATCCTTCCCGAGCACCCGGCGGTGGACCGGCTGACCAGGGCTTTTGCGGAATGATCGACGCCTTCCTCACGGCGTCCGGCTGGGGCAAGGCCGCGCGCAGCCCCTTGGCCAGCGACGCGTCGGTGCGCATTTACACGCGCCTGCGGGACGGCTCGCGAACGGCGGTCCTGATGCAGGATCCGGACATGGCCAACCTCGCCCGGTTCCGTCACATCGGCGCGCATCTGCGTGGCCTCGGCCTTTCCGCGCCCGAGACGTTGGCGGTGGATGCGGAGGCGGGTTTCGCATTGCTGGAGGATTTCGGCGACCTGACGTTGGCGCGCCTTCTATCCGACGACCCGACCACGGCGGAGAGGGCCTATCGCGCGACAGCCCGGCTGCTTCCCCTCCTGTCCGCCCCGCCACCCGACGATGTTGTCACGCCCGGTCCCGTGGGTATGGCCGAGATGACCGGCCTGACCTTCGACCTCCTGCCCGGCAGCGACGATCTGCGGGCCACCCTTCTGCCCGCTCTCGCCGAAGCGCTGGACCGCCATGCCCCCGGCCCCGCAATCCTGTCCCTGCGCGACGTCCACGCCGAGAACCTGATCTGGCTGCCCGATCGTGATGGTCCGGCACGGATCGGTCTGCTCGATTACCAGGACGCGATGCTCCTGCCGGACGGTTACGACCTTGCCTCGTTGCTGGACGACCCGCGTCGCGAGGTGCCCGCGGAATGGCGAAAGGATCTTGTAGAGGATCGGAAACGCATCGACATCCTCTCACTGCAGCGCAATCTGCGGATCCTGGGCATCTTCCATCGCCTCTCCAGTGCTTGCGGCAAGCCCGCCTACCGGGCCTTCTTGCCGCGCACGCGTGTCCTGATCGCGCGCGCGGCGAAAACGTTCCCCAGCTTGCGCGACCCGGTCACCGAGTTGCTCGACAGCACGGCGTTTTGGGGTGCCGCATGACCCGGCCGTGCCTCATCCTCGCTGCAGGCTTCGGCACCCGTATGGGCGCCCTGACCGCCGATCGGCCCAAGCCGCTGATCGAGGTCGCCGGCCGATGCCTTCTGGACCGCGCACTTGACGTCGCGCGCGACGCCGGCTGCGCACCCATTGCCGTGAACGCCCATTACCGCGCCGACCAGATCGCGGCGCACCTGGCCGGGGCTGACGACGTGACCCTTCTGATCGAAACGCCCGCCGTTCTCGATTCCGGTGGCGCTGTGAAGAACGCCCGTGATGTCCTGGGCGCCGGCCCGATCCTGACGCTGAACTCCGACAATGCCTGGGCCGGGCCCAACCCCCTTGCCGCACTTGCCGCCGCCTTCGATCCGACCCGTATGGGTGCGCTCCTGCTACTTGCGCCGCGGGACAGGGCGGTGGGCCGCGAAGGCCCCGGAGATTTCAGGATGGACCCGGACGGTCGTCTGACGCTCGATAAACGCGACGACAGCTACGTCTATCTCGGCGCGCAAATGCTTGATCCGACGATTTGCTACGCGCGGGAGGAGGCTGTTTTTTCGCTGCTCGACTCCTGGACGTCCTTACAGGGCGAGGGCCGCCTTTTCGGTCTGGTTCACCAAGGCGATTGGACCGATATCGGCCACCCTGCGGGCATTGCGCAGGCCGAAGCCATGCTGGAGGCTGCCGATGTTTGAGCCCTCCTCCACACCGCGCATCTTCGCCACGCCCCTCGGCGTTGATTTCTGCGCGAGCCTGATCGACGGCATCGACAGCCGTTTGCAGAATCAGGGGCCTGAGGCGCTGGCGCGGGTGGAGATCCTTGTCGCCAACGCCCGGATGCAACGCCGGATGCAGACGCTCTACATGCAGCGCGGACCGGGGCTGCTGCCGCGAATCCGGCCCGTGCTGACCCTGTCTGAAACCGCCGACATGGAGGGGATGCCCCCTGCGCGCTCCCCGCTGGAAGTGCGGCTGGAGCTGTCGCAACTCATCGCGCAACTGATCGAGGCCAACCCGAACCTCGCCCCGCGCAGCGCGCTTTACGACCTGGCCGACAGCCTCGCCGATTTCCTGGGCGAAATGGTCGAGGAAGGGGTCGCGCCCGAGGCGATCGCGGCGCTCGACATGGGGGTGCATTCGGGCCACTGGAGCCGGGCGCGCGATTTCCTCGGGATCGCTGCAAGCCTTCTGGCGCAGGACGACCGGCTGATCCCAGAGGCGCGGCAGGCGCAGGTGGTGGACCGGTTGATCGCTCAGTGGCACCGCAGCCCGCCCGCGCATCCAATCATCGTCGCGGGCTCCACCGGGTCGCGGCGAGCGACCTTCAGGCTGATGCAGGCCGTGGCCACGCTGCCGCAGGGCGCGGTGATCCTTCCGGGGCTCGACACCGACATGCCGCGCGCGCTCTGGCAACGCCTGCTGGAGGAGCGGCGGCGCGAGCTGGCCGGAGAGGATCATCCGCAGTTCCGCCTTGCCAAGGTGCTGGATGCGGCAGGGCTGGACCCCGCCGACGTGGCGACCTGGGGGCAGGCGACGCCCGCAAACCCGGCGCGGAACGCCGCCGTTTCGCTCGCCCTTCGGCCCGCGCCCGTCACCGACCAATGGCGGCGCGAGGGGCCGAACCTGCCCGACATCGCCGGCGCCATGGAAGGGGTCACGCTGCTGGAGGCGCCCTCGCCGCAAGCGGAGGCCACCGCCATCGCGCTGCGCCTGCGGGCCGCCATCGCGGACGGGAAACGCGCCGCCCTCGTCACGCCAGACCGCAGCCTTGCGCGGAAGGTCACGGCGCAGCTCGACCGCTGGACCATCATCCCCGATGACAGCGCGGGGCAGGTCCTTGCCCAGACCGCCCCGGGCCGGTTCCTGCGGCAAGTGGCCGAGGCGCGGACCGGGACGGTCACGGCGGAACAGCTGGTTGCGCTGCTCAAGCACCCGCTCTGCCACAGCGGGGCGGATCGCAGGGATCACACCTTGCGCGTCAACAACCTCGAGCTGAAGAAGCTGCGGCGCGGCCTCGCCTTTCCGACCCCGGAAGCCGTTCTTGATTGGGCGCGAGAGCAGGAGGGCGACGAAGGCGCAGTTGTATGGGCCGAGTGGCTGGCGCCGCTTCTGGCGCAGCAGCCAGCGCAGGGCGCGCGCCCCATCGCCGATCACGTGGCGGCCCACATTGCCCTGGCCAACCACCTCGCCGCCGCGCCCGGCACCGAAGGCACCGGAGAGCTTTACGACAAGGAACCGGGCCGCGAGGCGCTGAGGCTTCTGACCGACCTCACGGCCGACGCCCCCCATGGCGGCGCGATGTCGGCCCGCGATTACGCCGATTTCTTCGCGGCCCTGTCGCGCGACCGCGAAGTGCGCTTTGCCCTGCGCCCCCATGCCGACGTGCTGATCTGGGGCACGCAGGAGGCCCGCGTTCAGGGCGCGGATGTGACGATCCTCGCCGGTCTGAACGAGGGCACGTGGCCAGGCGCGCCCGACGCCGACCCGTGGCTGAACCGTCCGCTGCGCGCCGAGGCCGGGCTGCGCCTGCCCGACCGGGTCATCGGGCTCAGCGCCCACGATTTCCAGCAGGGCATCGCCGGCGGCGAGGTCTGGCTGAGCCGAGCAAAGCGAGACGACGAAACCGACACGGTCCCGGCGCGCTGGCTGAACCGGCTGGTCAACCTGCTCGACGGGGCGAGCGAGGCGTCCAAGGCCGCACTTGAAGGCATGCGGGCGCGGGGGGCGGATTGGCTCTGGAAAGCCGCCGCGTTGACCCAGCCCGAGACATCTGTCGACCCCGCCCCGCGCCCTGCACCCGCGCCTCAGACGGGGCAAAGGCTGACCGAACTGTCCGTGACCGAGGTCGAAAAACTGATCCGCGACCCCTACGCGATCTACGCCAAGCGCATTCTCGGCCTCAAACCCATCGACCCGTTGCGCGCCGGGCCGGACGCGCGGCTGAGGGGCACGATGGTGCATGCAATCCTTGAGGATTTCGTGAAGGCCACGGATGAGGGGTTGCCCCCGAACGCCGCCGAGATCTTCACCGAAATCGCCGCCCGCATCCTGGCCGACGAAGCGCCCTGGCCCGCCGCGAGGCAGTTCTGGCAAGCGCGTTTGCAACGCGTCCTGCCATGGCTCCTCGAAACCGAAGCCGGGCTGCGGGAGCGTGCCGAGCCGTGGATGCTGGAACAGAAGAAGCATTGGGAGGTTCCCGGCCTCTCGCTGACGCTGACCGGCATGGCCGACCGTATCGACCGCCTGCCCGACAATTCCGTCGCGATCTACGATTACAAGACCGGCAACCTGCCGACGAACAAACAGGAAATCGCCTACACCAAGCAGCTTCTGATCGAGGGGCTGATGGCACGCGGCGGGGCTTTTGCCGAACGCCCGCTGGACGTTGCGCGGCTGGCGTACATCGGCCTCGGCAGTACCCCGGAACTGCGCGAGCAGCCGGTGGATGAGGAGACTTTCGACCAGACCCTCGCCGGGCTGAAGACACTGGTGACCCATTACCGGCTGCGGCAGGTGGGCTTTCCCTCTCGCCGGTCGGTGAAGGACACGCGCTTCGATGGCGATTACGACCACCTCGCGCGGCTCGGCGAATGGGACGAAACGCAGGACGCCGTGGTGATCCCGGTCGGAGGGTCGCGCGATGGATGATGCAACCCGCGCCCAGAACGATGCCGCCCGCCCCGATACGTCGACGTGGCTTGGCGCGAACGCGGGCTCGGGCAAGACCCGCGTCCTGACCGACCGCGTCGCGCGGCTGTTGCTGGAGGGCGTCCGGCCGGAACGCATCCTCTGCCTGACCTACACCAAGGCTGCCGCGATGGAGATGCAGAACCGCCTGTTCCAGCGTCTCGGCGCATGGGCGATGAAGGACGACGCGGCTTTGCGTAACACGCTGTCCGAGATCGGCGTCGGCGGGCTGAGCGATACGCGGCTGAACGAGGCCCGCACGCTGTTTGCCCGCGCCATCGAAGCGCCGGGCGGGCTGAAGATCCAGACGATCCATTCGTTCTGCTCCTCCGTCCTGCGCCGTTTCCCGCTGGAGGCACAGGTCAGCCCCGCCTTCACCGAGATCGACGAACGCGTGCAGACGCGGCTTCTGACCGACCTGCTCGACGACATGGCCGAGGACCCGGCCGGCCGCGACGCCATCAGTCTGATCGCCGCGCATCTGTCCGATGACGAGGGCGCGATCACGCTCGCCCGCGCGGTGGCGGGCAAGGCCGAGGCTCTGACACCCACCGCGACGTGGGAGGAGATCTGCGACTGGTGCGGCATCGCGCCGGACCTGACGGAAGAGCAAATCATCGCAGGCGTTCTGACCGGGGGCGAGGCCGATCTGGCTCATAAGCTTCTTCCGGGGATGAATCCTGCTTACAGTATGCACAGTACGGCCTGTCGGGTGTTGCCAGAATTCCCTTGGGAAAAGCCGACACTTGCGGACATTGCTAACCTTGAATCGTCCTTCCTCAATGGTGCGGACGCAAAGAAGTCTCCAAACGAACCTCGCTCAACGATCCTTAACAACAAGGGCGTCAAGGCGGCGATGGAAAATGAACTCGCCTTGCTTGAAGAGTTCATGTGGCGAGTAGCCGACGCCCGCCCCCTCCGCACCGGTCTCCTGACCGCGCGGCGCATCAACGCGCTCCACCGCTTCGCCGATGCCTTCCTGCCCGCCTATGCCGAGGCCAAGCAGGCGCGCGGCTGGCTCGACTTCGATGACCTGATCGACAAGACCCGGTTGCTTCTGTCCGATAGCAGCGTCGCGCAATGGGTGCTGTTCCGGCTCGACGGCGGGATCGACCACATTCTTGTAGATGAAGCGCAGGACACCTCGCCCCGGCAATGGGACATCGTCAAACGGCTGGCCGAGGATTTCGCCGCCGGGGAAGGCGCGCGGGCGGATGTGCGGCGCACCATCTTCGTCGTGGGTGACAAGAAACAGTCGATCTATTCCTTCCAGGGGGCGGACCCCGACGAATTCGACCGGATGCGCGATTACTTCAACGAACGCCTGACCGCGATCGAAGCGCCGTTCCAGCCCTTCGCGCAGCTTGTGCATTCCTTCCGCTCCGCCGCGCCGATCCTTGACCTCGTGGACCGCGTGGCGACCGGCCTCGGCGCGCCGGGATTGGGGGAAGGCGTTGAACACAGGGCCTTTTTCGACAAGCCGGGGCGGGTCGACCTCTGGCCGCATGTGCCCAAGCCCGAGAAGATGGAAGAACCCGAATGGGACGACCCGCAGGACCTCGTGAGCGAGGATCACCATACCTCGGTTCTTGCCAAGGCACTCGGCGCGCGGATCGAGGACATGATCGAAAACCCGGTGGAATACGCGCCCGGAAAGCCGGTGACCGCGGGCGATATCCTGATCCTAGTGCGGGGGCGGTCGCGCATCTTCCACAAGATCATCGCTGAGTTGAAGGCGCGGAACCTGCCCGTCGCGGGGGTGGACCGGTCGCAGCTGACCTCGCCGCTGGCGGTGAAGGACCTGCTGGCGCTGTGCCGGTTCCTCGCCACGCCGGAAGATGACCTGTCGCTGGCCTGCGTCTTGCGCTCGCCCCTCGTCGGATTCGACGAGGCGCAGCTTTACGACCTCGCCCACGGGCGGCCCGGATACCTCTGGTCCGAATTGCGGGCCCGCAAGGCCGATTACACCGACGCCCACGCCATGCTGCGCGACCTGCGCAACCAGACCGATTTCCTGCGGCCCTACGACCTGCTGGAACGGGCCCTGATCCGACATGACGGGCGCCGTCGCCTGATCGCGCGGCTGGGACCGGAGGCGGAGGATGCCATCGACGCGATGCTGGCGCAGGCGTTGAGCTACGAGGCAACCGAAGTGCCGTCGCTGACCGGTTTCGTCGGCTGGCTGGAATCCGGCGACGTGCAGGTCAAACGCGACCTCAGCCAGGCGGCGGGGCAGATCCGCGTGATGACGGTGCATGGCGCCAAGGGGCTGGAAGCGCCGGTGGTGATCCTGCCCGATTGCGGGTCCCATTCGGGCGGCGGTGCCCGGCTGCGACTGTATGAGCCGGAGGGCGGGCCGGTGGTCTGGCCGCCGAGATCGGGCGAGGAAACCGGGGGCGTCTCCCTGGCCAAGGACCTCGCGAAGGAGCGCGAGGCGGAGGAGGCGAACCGCCTGCTCTACGTGGCGCTGACGCGGGCGGAAAGCTGGCTGATCGTGGCGGCGGCGGGCGATCTGGGTGGCAAGGACAAGGCCGACTCGAGCTGGTACAAGATCGTCAAGGACGCGATGGAAGGCGCCGGGCCGCAGCCGTTGCAAGTGCCCGAGTTGGAGGGCGAAGGTCTGCGGATCGAGACCGGCGACTGGACCGCAACGTCCAAGCCGGCGGACACCGGCGATAGACGCGCCGCGTTGCCGGGTTGGGCGGTCACAGCCGTCGGCGCCCCGCTGAAGGATCAGCAGGCGCGATCCCCCTCCGACCTCGGCGGAGCCAAGGCGCTGCCGGGGCTTGGCGACGATACCGAGGTTGCGATGCGGCGCGGTTCGATCACGCATTTGTTGCTGGAACACCTGCCGCGCCTGCCCGCGCCCGCATGGCCCGCCGCCGCACCGGGCATCGCGGCACTGCATCCCGGGGATGTGACCGGGGCCGAGCTTGCCCCGATGCTGGAGGAAGCAACGCGTGTCCTGACTGACCCGGCCCATGCCGCGATCTTCGCGCCCGAGACGTTGGCGGAGGTCGAGATCACCGGCCATTCCGCGACGCTCGACGCGCCGATGCTGGGAATCATCGACCGTCTGGTCGTGACGCCCGACCGTGTTCTGGCCGTCGATTTCAAGACCAACGCCAATGTTCCGGCCCGCCCCGAGGACACGCCCGACGGCATCCTGCGCCAGATGGGCGCCTATGCCGAATTGCTGCAAGCCGTTTATCCGGATCGGGAAATCGCCACGGCCGTGCTCTGGTCGCGCACCGGACAGCTGATGGAACTGCCACACGATCTCGTGTCGAGTGCCCTTAAAAACGCTAGGGGTGCTTGACCCCTGCCCGGTGCGACCATAGCTTCCCGTTCTGGATTTCTAACGTGCCTGGAGGGCAAACCATGGCTACCACCGCTGTCACCGACGCAACCTTCGATGCCGAGGTGCGTCAGGCCGACGTTCCTGTCGTTGTCGATTTCTGGGCCGAGTGGTGCGGCCCCTGCAAACAGATCGGCCCGGCTCTGGAAGAGCTGTCCGAGGAATATGCAGGCCGCGTCAAGATCGTGAAGGTCAACGTGGACGAGAACCCGAACGCGCCGATGCAGCTTGGCGTGCGCGGCATCCCGGCGCTGTTCATGTTCAACGGTGGCGAGGTCGTCTCGAACAAGGTTGGCGCAGCGCCCAAGGCCGCGCTTCAGAAATGGATCGACGAGGCCGTCTGAGGCCCCGCATCATCGCATCGGAAGGGCGCCCATCGCGGCGCCCTTTCTTGTTTGCGCAAACAGATGGACAACCTGCGACCGTTTGACCATTTCCCAAACATTCCTATACCTTATGGCAAGGGAAGAGAGAGGACGCAGCGCATGGCACCGACCGACCGCAGCCTTCGGGACATCGGCCCCGACAAGTCGCTTCTGATCGTCGACGATGACGAGCCGTTCCTGCGCCGCCTCGAACGGGCGATGGAGAAGCGCGGTTTCGAGGTCGAAGCCGCGGGATCCGTCGCCGCCGGATCGGCCATCGCGACCGCCCGTCCGCCCGCCTACGCGGTAATCGACCTGCGGCTGGAGGACGGCAACGGCCTCGACGTGGTGGAGCGCCTGCGCGAGAAGCGGCCCGACGCGAGGATCGTCGTTCTGACCGGCTACGGCGCGATTGCCACGGCGGTTGCGGCGGTGAAGATGGGGGCCACGGATTACCTGTCGAAGCCCGCCGACGCGAATGACATCACCTCGGCCCTGCTGGCCGAAGAGGAAGAGATGCCGCCGCCGCCCGAGAACCCGATGAGCGCGGATCGCGTGCGGTGGGAGCATATCCAGCGGGTCTACGAGCTGTGCGACCGCAACGTCAGCGAGACCGCACGACGGCTGAACATGCACCGCCGGACCTTGCAACGCATCCTCGCCAAGCGCTCCCCCCGGTGAGGGGCGCGCTGCTTCTGCCGCTGGTGCTGGCCGCCTGCGTTGGCGGGCGTGGCGCTGCCCCGGTGGCCGATGGACCGGTGTTTCCGGTGGCCTACGATGCGCGCGGGATCGACGTGGTCGGCTCCGGGCAGCGCATCGACTTCGGGCGCGCGCAGGCGGGCGTTATCGACACGATGAGCCGCCTTCAGGGCGACCGCCCCGCAATCCTTCAATGCGACAATGCAAGCCTGACAGGTGCAAGCTGGTCAGACGGGCCGATCCTCGTGTTCCGCAATGGCAGTTTCACCGGCTGGCGCACGGAGAGCGGCGACATGGGCGATACCTGCGCGCCGCTGGCAATCAACTAATCGTCGTCGCGCCGTCGTTTCTCGACCAGCACGCCTTTGAGCGGTTGGGACACGCCACCTACCAGAAAACCGAACAGGTTCCGTAGCTTGTCGCCAATGGTCGTCTCGCGCTGCAAGGGCGCCGGATCATCGTCGATCAGGTCGCGCTGGTCGTGGGGGATCACCGTGCCCGCCGCGATGGCATTCAGAAGCGCCGCCGCCTCGTCCGCCTGCGCCTCGGGCACATGGATCTCCATCGCCCCCAAGGCGAGGCTCGCGTACGGCATCGTGTTGCCAAGCTCCACACCCGGCGTGATGGCCATGATGTCCGCGCCTTCCAGCGCGGCAACCGCCATGCGGATGTCCATCAGGTCGTAGCTCGACGCGACGCGGACGAAGCCCTTGAAACGTGCCATTGCGATCCTCCGTTGATGGCAATCAGCCCGTTTTGGCAGCCCGCTGCAAGTCGCGTTTCAGCCAGGTGACGAAGGTCTGTGCCCGGCGGCTGAGCGGCCCCGGCAGATGCAGCAGGTGATACGCCATGGCGCTGTCCTGCTCCTGCGCGAGGATGTTGAGGCGGCCGTCGGCCACGTCCTGTTCCACCAGCGCAAGCGGCTGCGCCGAGACGCCGCCTCCGGCCCGACAGGACGGCAGAAGCAGCGCGTTGGACGGCAACTCGGTCGCGTTCAACTCGGACGGGTCTATTCCAAGCCGCTCCAGTCGCCGGTTGAATTCCGCGTGCGAGGCATCGAGCAACCACGGCAATCCCTTCACATGGGCCCAGGCTTCGGGCGAGGTCGGGTCGTGCAGCACCTCGAACCGGGCGGGCTGGCCCACGACCACCATCGTCGCATGGGTCAGCACATGGCCCTCCAACCCCGGCCATGGGCCTTGTCCGTGGCGAATGGCGAGGTCCACACCGTCGCGGCGCAGGTCCGCGACCGCCTGATCGGTCTGCACGGTCAGGGGCACGTCGGGATGCGCGCTCCAGAACGCGGGCAGGCGTGGCATCAGCCAGCTTTCGGCGAAACTGGGCGTCGTGGTCAGGATCACCGGCCGATCCTCGCGCCCCTGCCGCATCGCGCGCACGCCTGCCGCGATCTCGGCAAAGCCGGTGCCGAGGTCGCGCGCCAGTTCGGCGCCGGCCTGCGTGGGCACCATGCCCCGGCCCGACCGGGTCAGCAGCGGCTGGCCGAACTCCGTCTCCAATGCGCGAACGTGGGCCGCAATGGCGGCGTGGGTCACGTTCAGCGTGCGCGCGGCCTCGGACAACGACCCGAGCCTTGCCGCCGCCTCGAACGCCCTCAGCGCCGCGAGCGATGGGATGTCACGCCAATCCATATGTTAACCCAACTGACATGTTGTCAGGATTGCAGATTCGGCAGACGCCGCGCAAGGGGGTATCCAGAGGGCAGGAAAACGAAAGGAGAATGACATGTTCGGAATTCTTGCCAGCACCTTCAAGACCGCTACGCGTCAAGAGCGCAACTGGGACGCCCCGGACCATTGGACGACCTACGACCACCGCACCCGCGCCGAGCGTCGGCGCGACGAGGAAGAGCGCCGCCGTTGGCTTCGGATGACCGGCATCCTGTGAAGCAGGGTATCAGAGATCGAAGCGCTTGAGGATCTTGTCGACCACGCGCCCGTCGGCCATTCGATAGCCTTCGATCCTTCCGTAATCCTCGAACCCGCGGGACTGGTAGTAGGTCAGCCCGCTTTCGTTGTCGGCGCGGATGTTGGCGTTGATCCACGCGTAACCCAACCGCCTGGCCGCCGCCTTCGTCGCCTCCATCAGCTCCGAGCCGATACCCAGGCCCTGCTGCCCGGGCTTGGCGAAGGTGGCGATCTCGGCGGCCTCTGGCGGCAGGTAGTCGCCGCCGCGCGTGATGTACTGGAATCCTATGATTTCACCGTCCGGCATCTCGGCCACGATCCAAGATGACGCCTCCGGATGTTGTTGCATCCGGTCGATGAAATACTGCGCATCCACCTGACCGGTCATTGCGGTGGTGCCACCGATTGCGATCACCTCGTTCAGAAGCTCCGCCATTTGGCGCGCATCGAGGTCATGGGCGGGGCGGACGTGGATCATAACGCGGCCATCAGTTCTGCATGTCGAGACGTAAAGTCGGCGCGCACCTCGGCGGGCGGGCGCAGGCGCAGGGTGAGGCCGTCAGTCACAGCAGCGTCGGGCTTGCCGAAGAACCTGTCGGCCTCCGCCTCTGTAAAACCAGCAAGCTGCGTGGCCTCCAGCCAGGCGGAGACCTTGTCGGCGCGTTTGATCATCGCCTTCACAGTCTTGGGCAGCGATGCGGGCAGACCGAAGCGGAGGTGGATTGCAGCGCTGAGCCGATCGTCAAGCGCGCCGTAGCCGGGACCGACAGCGGCCTTCACCGGCGAGATCATGTCCCCGATGACGTATTCCGGCGCATCATGCAGCAGGGCAGCCAAGCGCCATCTTACCGGGGCATTCGGTGCCAGCCGGGCGTGGATATCGGTGACGAGGATGGAATGCTCGGCCACCGAATAGGCGTAGTCGCCGCGTGTCTGACCGTTCCAGCGCGCCACGAAGGCGAGGCCGTGGGCAATATCCTCGATCTCGATATCCATCGGTGTCGGGTCCAGCAGGTCGAGCCTGCGTCCCGATAACATCCGCTGCCATGCCCGTGCCGCCATGATCTGCTCCGTTCGACGTTGCCCTGTCATGCCCCGGCAAGCGGAAGGGCACAAGGCGCGGGACATGGCAGATTCAGGTCAGATCAGCAGCCAGAGCAGAACCAGCACGACCACGCCCACAAGGATCACACTGATTGTGAAGGACCCCACGCCGCGGGTGCGCGCAAGATCCTGTTCCGTTTCGGGCAAGGTTTCGGGGCGGTCCTGACGGCCGGCATCGCCGGGCCCGACGCGCCGCTTGACGTCACCGGTGACCGAAGCACGGGTATGGGGTTGGGTTTCGCTATGCAGTTCACTCATGGATTTCCCTCCTATGGGGAACCAACGCTGCCGACCGGACAGTGTTCCTGCATTTGCCGAGATCCCCGAATTCGTCTTGGTCAAACCCGGGTCTCTCGCGGGTGAACGGTCGAAACCCCTAGGTCGTTGACGGGTTTTCGGTTTAGCCTGCGCGGGCATCCGCAATTTCAAAGGAGGAATTTCAGCATGAGCAAAGATGGAAAAGGCCCCGCAGAAGGTCCGGGCCAGACCCCAACGACGACACCGCCCCCGGGCGCTGGCGGCCCCAAGGGCCCCAACACGCAGGAAGGCCCCGCGCCCGACAAGTGACGCGCTGCCGGAACAACAAATGACGAAGGGTCGCCCCGGCAGGGCGGCCCTTTTTACATTGCTTTCACCACGCATAATCGGGTCGCATTGCCCAGATAAGATCGGGCTGGTATGGCGACGCCAACTTTCCGAATTGGACGCGGCCCGCAGGAGGCAGGACATATGAGTGATTACATCGTCAAGGACATCGCGCTGGCCGAGTATGGCCGCAAGGAACTCGACATCGCCGAAACCGAAATGCCGGGCCTGATGGCCCTGCGCGAGGAATACGGCGCTGAGAAGCCGCTGAATGGCGCGCGGATCGTCGGCTCCCTGCACATGACGATCCAGACCGCCGTCCTGATCGAAACGCTGGTGGAGCTTGGGGCGGACGTGCGTTGGGCCTCGTGCAACATCTTCTCCACCCAGGATCACGCGGCGGCGGCGATCGCCAAGGCGGGCATTCCGGTTTTCGCGGTGAAGGGCCAGTCGCTGGAGGAGCATTGGGATTACCTCGATGCGTCGTTCCAGTTCCCGGACGGCCCGAACCTGATCCTCGACGATGGCGGCGACGCGACGCTTTACGTGCTGCTGGGTGCGCGGGCGGAAGCGGGGGAAGAGATCATTCCCGTCCCGCAAAGCGAGGAAGAAGAAGTCATCAAGGCGCAGATCAAGAAGCGCATGGAAGCCTCGCCCGGCTGGTTCACCAAGATGCGCGACCAGATCGTCGGCGTGTCGGAGGAAACCACCACCGGCGTGCATCGCCTCTATGACCTGCAGAAGAAGGGCCAGCTGCCCTTCCCCGCGATCAACGTGAACGACAGCGTCACCAAGTCGAAGTTCGACAACAAGTACGGTTGCAAGGAATCGCTGGTCGACGGTATCCGCCGCGCCACCGACACGATGATGGCAGGCAAGGTCGCCGTGGTGATGGGCTACGGGGACGTGGGCAAGGGCTCTGCCGCGAGCCTGCGCGGTGCGGGCGCCCGCGTGAAGGTGACCGAGGCCGACCCGATCTGCGCCCTGCAGGCGGCGATGGACGGCTACGAGGTGGTGCTGCTGGAAGACGTCGTGGCGGACGCCGATATCTTTATCACCACCACCGGCAACAGGGACGTGATCCGCATCGAGCACATGCGCGAGATGAAGGACATGGCGATTGTCGGCAACATCGGCCACTTCGACAACGAGATCCAGGTCGCGGCGCTGCGCAACCACAAGTGGACCAACATCAAGGAACAGGTGGACATGATCGAGATGCCCTCGGGCAACCGTCTGATCCTGCTGTCCGAAGGTCGCCTTCTGAACCTCGGCAATGCGACCGGCCACCCGTCCTTCGTGATGAGCGCGTCGTTCACCAACCAGGTGCTGGCGCAGATGGAGCTGTGGCAGCGCGGTGACGAATACCAGAACCAGGTCTACATCCTGCCCAAGAAGCTGGACGAGAAGGTCGCGCGCCTGCACTTGGCGAAGATCGGCGTGAAGCTGACCGAGCTGAACAAGGAACAGGCGGACTACATCGGCGTGCCGCAGGACGGCCCGTTCAAGCCCGAGCACTACCGGTATTGAGCGGGGCAGACATGCCTTCGCGATGGCCGTCCGCTTGGGCGGCCATTTGCGTTTGCGCAGCGTCTCGGGAGGGAGCCGGATTTCCGCGAAATCCGTAGGGAAAACCGCGTTTTCCTTGGGCACGACTGCTGTCGTTTGCGCCGGGATTTCGCGGAAATCCGCCCGGAAAACGCGGTTTTCCGGTATGCGAATAAGATACGCGGCGCCGCGCAGGTGCGGCGGTCTGATCCCCGTTGATGGCGGGGCGGAATATGCGCGTCCGTTCGACCTGACCTTGGCCCGATGAGGGGGCTGTCTTCAGCCGGATCGACAAACCGTCGTCGGTGTCGAGACCCCGTTTCCGGGTGTCCCGCGAGTGATGCATCGGGGAGTTTGTCCTGTGGCGGGGTTACGATCCGGTTAACGGTTCGAAAAATTCGACAGTGGGCTATTGGGAAGGGTCAAATCCGGCCGCTTTTTGACCATTGGCGTGAAGCTGCCGGCGGCCGCCCCGGAAAGGGCGAAGACCCGCCGAAATGCGAGGGGCAGGGAACCGTTCGCGCTGCCATGCGTTTTCGCGCGCGCGTTCTATAGAGTCCAATAAGCCCCTGTTTTCCCAAAATTAATTGAATCCGCCGGGGAACCTGTGGCGCTGCATGGTCGTTCTCTCTGCATCCGATGACGAAATATTCATCGACCTTATGGAGGAATTTGAGATGACCCTGAAAAACATCCTCATGACGTCTGCCGCCGCCCTGATCCTGTCGGGCCCCGCATTCGCCCAGGAAACCGACGCCGAAGTGACGGCCGACCTCGATTGTGCCGTCGAAGAAGGCACGCCGCTGCCCGAGGGTTGCGAAGCCGAAGGTGACGCCGCAGCCGACGCCGACCTCGCCACCGAAGGCACCGCCGCCGATATGGCCGAGGACATGGGCGAGACCGACATGGACGGCGAAGACGAGATGACCGCCGACGCCGAAGCCGGGACCGATATGGAGACCGACGACGGTGCCATGGCTGAGACCGATATGGAAACGGACATGGAGACCGACGAAGGCGACATGGCCGAGACCGACATGGAAACGGACATGGAGACCGAAACTGACGGTGCCATGGCGGAAACCGACATGGACGGCGACATGGGCATGGAGAACGACATCTCCGCGTTTGTCGGCATGACCGTTGCCGATATCGTTGGCCTCGACGTTCATAACGAGCTGAACAACGACGTCGGCGAAATCGACTACGTGATCCAAGGCGCGTCCGGCTATGAGGCCGTCATCGGCATCGGCGGCCTGCTTGGCCTTGGTGAGTACACCGTGGCCCTGCCGCTCAGCGAGTACACGCTGACGATGGACGACAACGGCGAACCCGAGATGCTGGTCGTCCGCGGCTATACCGAGGAAGAGCTGGAAGCGATGCCGGAGATCGACGAAAGCGCGCTTGAAGCCCTGGAAGGTGACCACGTCATTTCCGAATGATCTGAGCACACCTGACCAGTGCTGCGCCCGGGGCCCCTCGTCCCCGGGCGTTCTGCTGTGCGCCGTGCCGCTTGCCGAACAGCGCGCGGAGGCGCAATCTGGCGTTCGCATGAACCAGCGAGGGCCCAATGGCGAACACAGTCAGCTTCACCCAGATGAAGGACGGCACGAAGGAGGAATACGAGCTCCTTCACGAGCTGGAAAAACCGTTCCTCGCGCTCACGGCTGACCGGGTGCTGGACGAATTGCGTCGGCAGGAGCACGTGACACTGGAGGGCTACAGGATCACGCGGCTGGAGCATGGCCTGCAATCGGCCACGCGGGCCGAGCGTGACGGGGCGGATATCGACTGGATCGTCGGCGCGCTTTTGCATGATATCGGTGACGGGCTTGCGCCGCAGAACCATGACCGCATGTCTGCCGAGGTCGTCCGCCCCTTCGTGCGCTGGGACGTGGCCTGGGTTGTCGAGCATCACGGCATTTTCCAGATGCTTTACTACGCCCACCATTACAACTGGGACCGCAACGAGCGCGACCGCTATCGCGGGCATCCCTGTTTCGACAGCTGCGCCACGTTCTGCGAACGCTGGGACCAGGCGAGCTTCGACCCGGACTACGACAGTCGGCCGCTCTCGCATTTCGAACCGATGGTGCGCGAGGTGTTTGCCCGCAAGGCCTATGACCCGGCCGTGATCCGGGAGGGCGAGGTCACACCGCTTGTTGCCGCTTAGGCGCAGGGGAGCGCCTGAGTCTTTTTCCCGGCAAGTTTTCCTTTCTTAAACGCGGGCACGGCGTTTAGGCTTCACGTCAAGCTTGGCTTAGAAGGGCCGGGCGCTGCTGTGCAAATACAAACGGGGGAGAAACTGACCCATGGGCAAACGTGACGATCTGATCGCGCAATATGCAGACGATCTGCGCAACAAATGCGGTATGGAGCCTGACATGGCCTTGCTGACCAAGGTCACCATCGGCTGCGGCCCGGCGATCTACGATGCCGATGCCTCGACCGTCGCAGCGACGCAGGAAGGCGAGCTGGAAACGGTCAAGAAGAACTTCCTGATGAAGAAACTGGGCCTGCCCGACAGCCCCGACCTGATGAACGCGATCCATTCCGTCATCGAGACCTACGGCCGGTCCGAGCGGAACAAATACCGCGCGGTGGTCTATTACATGCTGACCAAGCATTTCGGGAAAGAGAGCGTCTACGGCTGAGGCCGGGCGTATCACGAATATTGCAGGCCTGCCCCCTCGGGTGGGCCTTTTTCATAGCCGGCGGAGGTTGCCGAGAAGGTCACGCGGCTGGCGGATAGTCCGCCCCCGGAGCGCTAGCATCCAGGTCGGCTGCCCAGGGCGATGTCTTTGCGCAGGCGGAAGGGCACGTTATCTCTACTTCAAAGCGTCGCGTACTTGCCCCTATTAAAAGCCCGGATGACATGAACGGATCGTTCCTTGCCACTTTGCCCGATCTGGTCCGCCGCAACGTCGAGGTGAAGGTGCTGGTGTTCCTGGCGCTTGTCGTCGGGACGATCTGGGGCCTCGCCGAATTGGTATCGGAAGTAGTGGAGGGCGATACGACCACGTTCGACCGCGCGATCCTGTTGCTCCTGCGCAATCCCGCCGACCTGTCCGATCCCATTGGAGCGCCGTGGGTGGAAGAAGCCGGCCGCGACCTGACGGCGTTCGGCGGGGCCATCATGATTACCGGCATCACCCTTCTGACCAGCGGGTTCTTCCTGTTGCGGCGGCAGTATGCCTCCATGCTGTACCTGTTGGCCGCGGTCGGGGGCGGGATTGTCCTGTCGAGCCTTGCCAAAGGGTTCTTCGAGCGTGCCCGGCCCGAGTTGGTGCCCTACGATTCGCTCGTCTATACCTCGAGCTTTCCCTCCGGCCATTCGATGATGGCGGCGACGGCCTACCTCACGCTTGGCGTGCTGATCGCGCGCATCCTGCCGCAGAACCGTCTGAAGGCCTACGTGATGAGTATCGCGCTGCTGATCACGATCCTCGTGGGTGTCAGCCGGGTCTATCTTGGCGTCCATTGGCCGACCGATGTGCTGGCGGGTTGGATGGGGGGCGCGGCCTGGGCGATGATCTGCCTTGTCGTGGCGCGCTACCTGGCGCACCGAGGCTTCATCGAAACCAGCATGGTTTAGGGGTGCCACGACGTGCGGACCCGACCCCGTCCCAGCTGTCGCATTTACGTCAAATGCACCGGGCAATTTCTTTGCGCAGGGCGCGAGGCTCGGCTATGGGTTTTCGTGTCCGGCCAGCACGGCGGACCCGATATTCAGTGACACGAGCGGAGCGAGGCCGCGCGTGGGTGGATGGGGGGTTCCAAGGGGTCGGAACCCCCCATTTCTATTGAAACGGTCCAAGACCTCACGCGCGCCTGTTGTGCACGTGACTTCCCAAAACGCCCTTTGACGCCCTATCATCCGCGCATGTTCACCCGTGCCGGAGGCCTCATTATGCGCCCGTTTGCCCTTTTCATCGCCATGAGCGCAGCTGCGCTGACCCTGCCCGTTGTGGCGGATACCGTCGCCACGCCGATCGCCACCGGCCAGTTCGTCGATGCCGACCAGCGCCACCAGGGCGCAGGCACCGCCACCCTGGCGCAGAGCGACGATGGTCGCACGTTCCTGCAATTCGTCGAAGATTTCGCCGTGACGCCCGGCCCCGACCTCGAAGTCTGGCTGGTGGTCGATGACGCCCCCGCGACCAGCGCCGCCGTTCTGGAAAGCGAATACCTGTCGCTCGGGCCGCTGCAATCGCCCGAAGGCGCCCAGACCTACGAGGTGCCGTCGAGCGTGATCGCGTCCGATTACGGCAGCGTCGTGATCTGGTGCGAGGATTTCAGCGTGCTGTTCTCGGTCGCGACCTTCACGCCCGCGACGGACAGCTAGAACGCCGTCAGGATCGTCCCGATGATCGCGCAGCCGAAGGTTGCGTAGCCGCCGTCGATCAGCGTGAGCATGTAGGGCTTCTGCCCGTAGGCGTTGTTGATCATGATCCACGGCGCGATGAAGAACAGCCCGATGCCGAGGCCCGAGACGAGGCCCGCCCCGATGGTTTCGATCCCGGACATGCCGAAGATGTGACGCATCATGCCCGCCACGATCAGCATGGCGATCGCCGAGAGGATAAAGGGTGTGGCGCTGCTGTTCTTGGGCCTGCCATGCTCGTCGTATTCGATCCCCGCAGCAGCCATCCAAGGCTTCGACAGACTCATGTACCAGATCGCACCGAAAATCCACGAACCGGCCGCAGCGGCGATGACGTTGAGAAGGGTCATGGTATCCTCCGACGTTGTCGCGCGGAGGATGCCAGATCAGTTGGCGTCTGTCTCACCCAATTCGCAGACCCTCTTCCATTCCTCGGGCGTCACCGGCTGAACCGACAGGCGGGAGTTCTTGACCAGCACCATCTCGGCAAGCCGCTCGTCTGCCTTGATCTGGTCGAGCATCACCTGGGTTGCGAACGGGCGCACGGCCTTGATGTCCACGCAGTCCCACCGCTCGTCATCCGTGGTGCTGTCGGGATGCGCCTCGGCACAGACTTCGACGATCCCCACGACGGCCTTTTCCGATTGCGAATGGTAGAAGAAGCCCCGGTCGCCGACCGCCATCTCGCGCATGAAATTGCGGGCCTGGTAGTTGCGGACGCCGTCCCATTCTTCGCCTGCGTCGCCCTTGGCAACCTGGTCGTCCCAGCTCCACGTCGAGGGTTCGGATTTGAAAAGCCAGTAGTTCATCAGCCGATCACCTTCTTCCATTGCTCGATCCGCACGTTCTCGAACAGGCCGGCCTTGGCGTAGGGATCGCTTTCGGCAAAGTCGTGCGCTTCCTGCATGGTCTCGACCTCGATGATGAGGAGAGAGCCGCACATCTCGCCGGCCTCGTTCAGGAACGGGCCCGCCATCACCAGCTTGCCGCTGTCGCGCCCGTAGGCGAGATGCGCGTCGCGATTGTCGAGACGGGTTTGCAGGTGGCCCGGTTTGTCGGTGGCGATGATGGCAACGTGCATGGGGCTTACTCCGGTTTCAGGGGCCGATTGAGAAGGTGGTCCAGTGCGCCCGCTATGTCGAGCCTGCCGTCCGCCAGTGCCGCCACCACGTCGGCGATAGGGGTATCGGCGTCACTGTCGCTGAGCTGGCGCGCGGTGTGCAGGCCTTCGACGGTGGTGCCTTCGGGCAGCGTCTCGCCCCGGGCGAGCGCGTAGCCGAAACGGAAGTTGCGCGATTGCTCGGACCCGCAGGTCAGGATGAGGTCGCCGAGGCCGGACAGGCCGGTCAGCGTTTCGGCCTGCGCGCCCTGTGTCGTGGCGTAGCGCGTCATCTCCGCAAAGCCGCGTGCAATCAGGGCGGCACGGGCGGACTCGCCAAGCCCCGCGCCGATCACGGCCCCGGCGGCGATTGCGATGACATTCTTGAGCGCGCCCCCAAGTTCCGCGCCGACCACGTCGGTCGTGCGGTAGAGCCTGAGGACCGGCGTGCTGAGAACCTGTTGCAGATGCGCACCGACCGGCTCGTCCGCGCAAGCGATGGTGAGGGCCGTGGGCAGGCCCTTCGCGATATCGGCGGCGAAGCTTGGGCCGGTGAGTTGCGCCACCTGCGGGATGTGCGCGGAGATGAGCGTTGCGGGGCCAAGGCCGGTGGCGCGGTCGATGCCCTTGGCGCAGGAGATCGCCACGTCCGCCGTGACGCGGTTCTCGGACAGGAACGGGCCGATGGTCTGTGTCGGCAAGGCGAACAGCGCCGTATCGGACGTGCAGGCCGAAAGATCATCGGTCACGCGGATGCTTTCGGGCAGCTTGTGGCCGGGCAGGCGCGGGCTTTCCCCGTTTGCGAAACCGCCGATGTCGCGGGCCCAGAGGGACACCTCGATTCCGGCGTCGGCGAAAGCGATGGCAAGTGCCGTCCCGAAGGCGCCGCCGCCGATCACGTCGAGTTTCATGCCTTCGCTCCCTTCTTGCCGGATCCGATCATCGGCGCGGCTGTTTCGTCCAAGGGCCAGCGGGGGCGGGCCTTGAGGGTCATGTCGTCAGTTCGTCCGGCCTCGAACGCCAGCAGGCCGGCGTAGGCGATCATCGCGGCGTTATCGGTGCAGAGCGCCAAGGGCGGCGCGACGAAGGGCAGGTCGGTGACAGACTCCAACCGCCCGCGCAGGGTCTTGTTGGCTGCAACCCCACCGGCGACGGCGAAGGCGGTGACATCCGCGTCGGCGAGCGCCCGGCGGGATTTCTCGGCCAGGACATCGGCCACGGCCATCTGGAAGCTGGCGCAAAGGTCGGCGCGGTCCTGTTCGGTCATGCCTCCCTTCGCGGCGACAAGATCATCGCGCGCGCGCAGGACGGCGGTCTTGAGGCCGGAAAAGCTGAGGTCGCATCCGGGTCGGTCCAGCAACGGGCGCGGCAGCTTGAAGCGGGTCGCGTCGCCATCGAGCGCGGCACGTTCGACCGAAGGCCCGCCGGGCTGCGGCAGGCCCAGAAGGCGGGCGACCTTGTCGAACGCCTCACCCGGCGCATCGTCGATGGTGCCGCCAAGGCGGACGAACCTGTCCGGCCCCTCGACACGGAGAAACTGGCAATGCCCGCCGGAGACGAGCAGCAGGAGGTAGGGAAACCCGATCCCATCGGTCAGGCGCGGCGTCAGGGCGTGGCCGGCAAGGTGGTTCACCCCGATCAGAGGCTTGCCGAGGCCCATGGCCAATCCTTTCGCGGCCATGACGCCGGAGAGAACGCCCCCGATCAGGCCGGGACCCGCCGTCACCGCGATGGCGTCCACCTGCGCCAGCGAGACGCCTGCCTCGGCCAGTGCCTGCTCGACCATCAGGTCAAGCGCCTCGGCATGGGCGCGGGCGGCGATCTCGGGCACGACACCGCCGAAGGCCGCGTGCAGGTCGGTCTGGGACCGCACGGCATTCGACAGGATCACGGGGGCCTCCCCCGTCCCGCGCAGAACGGCGGCGGCGGTGTCATCGCAGGAGCTTTCGATGCCGAGGATGGTGAGTTTCATGGGAGCGGGCCGCGATTGTCTGCCAAGCCTCAGCGAGGTATCACTCCGCCCCATGTCTGTCCACTCGCGCCCCACCCTTCTGCTGACCCGCCCACGCGCCGCGTCCGAGCGCTTCGCGGAAGGTCTGGACGGGTTCGACGTGGTGATCGCCCCGCTGATGGAGATCGTCGGCACAGGGGAGCCGATCACGCTGGACGGCATTGCTGGCGTGATCCTGACATCGGAAAACGCGGTGCCATTCCTGCCACGGGCTGCCTTGCCAGCCTATTGTGTCGGCCCACGCACGGCAGACGCGGCCCGCGCGGCCGGCTTCGACGCGGACGTCCTGGGGCCGGACGCCGATGGCCTTGTGGCGGAGTTGTCCCGGCGCGCGCCACGCGGTCCGCTTTTGCACGTGCACGGCCGCCATACCCGCGGCGAGGTGGAAGGCCGGTTGCGCAAGGCGGGCCTGGAAGCGCACGGCATCGCGGTTTACGACCAGCGTGCCGTGCCGCCCGACGACGCGTTCCATGAGGCGATGCGGCAGCCACAGGTCATCGTTCCCCTGTTTTCACCCCGCAGCGCGATGTTGTTCGCGGAGGCGGTGTCATGCCCCCTCGACGCTGCGACACTCATCGCGATGAGCGACGCTGTCAGGGATGCCTTGCCGGCGCAATTGCAGCCGAGGACGACCGTCCTTGCGCGTCCGACCGGCGCAGAAATGCGCAAAGCATTGGAACCGTTTGGATTGCGGCGGAATTGCACCTAGTAGACGATGCCCCGTCATGACACGCTGAACCGGGCTGACTCGGAGCCTGCGTCGCGCTACGTTGACGCCTTGAACACGACGACAGATGAGGGCTGCAATAGATGGCGAAGCAATCTTCCTCCCGTTCGGGAAGCCGGAACACGCGCAAATCGAACAAAGAAGAAAGTGTTTCGCCGGACACGGTCGACACCGTGACCGATGCGGAAACGGTCGAGCCTGCTTCCGACGCCGACAGCGTCGAGCCGACTTCTGATGACACACCAGACGCAGGTGAGCTTGGCGGCGACACGGTCCTGGTCGGTGACGACACGTTGGGCGAGGATGCGGTTGCCGCAGAGCCGGACGCCGGGGATCGGGTGACGATCGAACCCGGCGATACCACGACGTCGGAAGGTCCGACCCAGACCGAAATCGTCGACGAGTCCACGCCGTCTTCCGAGACGCCCGATCCGGCGCCCACTCCGGTTCCGGTGGAGACCCGGGTCGAACGGCGGGGCCCCGGCTTAGGCGCGTTGCTGCTGGGTGGCGTGATTGCCGCCGCGCTTGGCTATGCCGCGGCATATTTCGGCATGCTTTCGAACGACACGGTCGAAACGGACCCTGCCCTGACCGCCGCGCTGGAACAGATCGAGGCGCAGCAAGGCACCATCGCCGGGCTTGAGGAACAGGTCGCCGCGCTGGCCGGTGCCGAGCCGCCCGCCGCGCCCGAGGTCGACTTTTCCGGCGTCGAAACGTCGATTGCAGGCGTTGCCGAGGATGTGGCCGGGGTGTCCAGTGCGCTGGAGGCGCTGAGTGGTCGGGTCGCAGCACTGGAAGAACGGCCGGTCTTCACCGGCGAGATCGCTGCCGACAACGCCGCGATCGTCGAGGCGGTCGAAGCCCTGGAAACGCGGCTGAACGAGGAACGCACTGCCGCAGAGGAAGCCGTCGCCGCTGCCGAAGCCGCACGGGCCGAAGCAACTGCCGAGGCGCAGGCCGCTGCCGAAGCGGCCGAGGCCGCGATTGCAGAGGCGCAGGCGGAGGCCGAAGCCACCGCAGCCGCCACGGCAGCGCGCGCCGCGATGGGAGAGCTGCAGGTGGCGATGGCCACCGGTGAGCCCTTTGCCGAGGCGCTGGCCGCGATGAACGCGGACGTTCCAGATGCCCTGCAAGCCGCCGCCGAAACCGGCGTGCCGACGCTGGAGGAACTGCAGGCCGCGTTCCCCGATGCCGCCCGCGCCGCATTGGCAGAGGCGAACCGCGAAACCGCCGAGGATGGGGTGATCGGCGGGCTTGGAGCCTTCCTTCAGAACCAGCTTGGCGGGCGATCCATCGAGCCGCGCGAAGGGGACGATCCGGATGCTGTTCTGAGCCGCGTCGGAGCGGCCGTGGAAGCCGGAGACCTGTCCACCGCCCTGACCGAGGTCGAGGCGCTGCCCCCGGGCGCACGCGCCGAGATGGACGGCTGGGTTGCGCAGGTCGAAACCCGCGCTGCCGCCGAAGCCGCCATGGCGGATCTTGCCGCCTCGCTCGAAAATTAAGGGGACCGATACATGCTTTGGTCGCTACTGAAGATCACCCTGTTCATCCTGATCGTCGTGGGCCTGACCCTGGGCGTCACCACGCTTTGGGAAATGGACAATCTCGGACGCCTCGAACTGCTGGGGCGCGAGTACATCATCACGCCGCTTCTGGCCGTGATCGGCGCGCTGGTGCTGCTTCTGGCCGTTTGGCTTCTGTTCAAGATCGTGGGTCTTCTGGTCGCCACGCTGCGGTTTCTCAACGGCGACGAGACCGCCGTCAGCCGCTACTTCGACCGCCGCTCGGAACGGAAGGGTTACGAGGCATTGGGCGACAGCATGATGGCGCTGGCCGCCGGCGAAGGCCGTCTGGCGATCCGGAAGGCGGACCGCGCGAGCAGCTACCTGAACCGGCCGGAACTGACCAACCTCGTGAAAGCGCAAGGCGCCGAGATGGTCGGCGACCGGGCCTTGGCGACCGAGACGTTCAAGGCGCTGGTGCAGGACGACCGCACGCGGTTTGTCGGTGTGCGCGGGCTGATGAAACAGAAGCTGGAAGAGGGCGACACGGAGACGGCGCTGAAACTGGGTGAGAAGGCGATGGCGCTGCGGCCCAAGAACGCCGAGGTACAGACGACGCTGATGCAGCTGCAATCGCGGCACGAGGATTGGCAAGGCGCGCGGGGCACGCTGGCGCAGGCGCTGAAATCCGGCAACGTGCCGCGTGACCTGCACCGCCGCCGTGACGCGGTTCTGGCGCTGGCCCATGCCCGCGACGCTATGGCCGAGGGTCAGATCGTGACCGCCACGCGCGACGTGGACGAGGCGAGCCGCCTTGCGCCTGGCCTTGTGCCCGCATCGGTCATGTCGGCGCGCCTGTCGACCGAAGCCGGGAACAAGCGGCAGGCGGCCAAGACCATCCGCAAGGCCTGGGACCAGGCCCCGCATCCCGACCTTGCCGCGGCCTTCGCGGACATCGAACCGGACGAGACCCCTGCCCTGCGGCTGCGCCGCTTCCGCCCGCTTCTGGGCAAGCACCCCGGCCATCCCGAGGTGCGGATGCTGGAAGCCGAATTGCAGATCGCAGCCGAGGATTTCCCGGCCGCCCGCAAGGCGCTTGGCAACTTGGCCGAAACCAACCCCACCGCCCGCTCGCTGACGCTGATGGCGGCGATCGAGCGCGGCGAAGGGGCCGAGGATCGTGTCGTACGCGGCTGGCTGGCGCGCGCCGTCACCGCCTCGCGCGGGAACCAGTGGGTCTGCGGCAAGTGCGGCCACGTCCACGAGGACTGGCGCCCGGTCTGTGCCAATTGCGAGAGCTTCGATACGCTGGAGTGGTCCGAGGTGCGCCAATCCCAAGCTGCCCTTGCAGGGCCCGCCCAGATGTTGCCCCTGATCGTCGGCGTGCTGGAAGACAGGCGCGATCCGGCAGAGGAAGCCGAAGTGGTGGACGTAGAGGAGGAACCGACGGACGTGACCGTGGAAGAGACGGTCGCGCCGGAGGCGACCGATCCGGAAACCGTCACGGCCGAGGATGCCGAGGTCACGTCGGAAACACGAAATTAGGTCTATTCATCCGGCGCGCGCCTTGCTAAGAGCGCCGCCGGTAAGCCGCTGTAGCTCAGCTGGTAGAGCACGTCATTCGTAATGATGGGGTCGGGGGTTCGAGTCCCTTCAGCGGCACCACTTTTTATTCGACCCGTTATAATCCTCGTAAGAGCTTGAAAGGAAACGTGGTTTCCTCAGGCTTGAAACCCCCTTTTCGGATCGGAAGTGATCGAACTTGCGACGACGGGTCGTCGACCGGTTCGATTGACGGTTTCCCTTCGATTTCCTTTTTTCAAAGGGGTTTTCGGGATTTTCACCGCGATGTGTGGCCAACGCGGCTATGTCGGACTGTTCGACACGGAGCATGTGCTCGCAGGGCAGCTGAACGAAGGTCTGTCCCCGATGAACGCAGCCCTGTTCCCTGGATGAGAGTTGAAGCGATCCGCGCACACGGGTAACCACCGTGGCAGATCAACTCGTGTTGACGGACGCAAACCGGCAGCGGACCGCGTGCCGTTGATGGACCAAGGTTCGGTCATGCACTAACACTCGGTCTGAACCATACAGGTAGGTCTGGCCAGAGAGAGGGCACCCAATTGTACGTCTATCAATCCATCGCCCAAGCCCTTGCCGATCATGATCACAAGACGATGTTCGGGCTGATGGGAGATGCCAACCTTTTCATCGTCGACCATTTCGTCCGGTCTGTCGGCGGGACTTTCGTCCCCGTGGCCTACGAGGGCAGCGCCGTTCTGATGGCACTGGCCCATGGCCGTGTCGCGGGCCGGGTCGGCATCGCCACGGTCACTCACGGCCCGGCATTGACGAATTGCGTGACCGCCCTGACCGAGGGGGCGCGCGGCCATGTTCCGATGGTTCTGCTGGCCGGCGATACCGCCGTTTCCAACCCGCAGAACCTGCAGAACATCGACCAGCGCGAAACGGTCAAGATAACAGGCGCCGGGTTCGAGCAGTTGCGGTCGCCCGAGACCGCCTCGTACGATGTCGCGCATGCCATCTATCGGGCGCAGGTGGAACGGCGGCCCATCGTCCTGAACATGCCGGTCGATTTCATGTGGCAGGAAGTCGAGCATGCCCGCCATGTCTTCCCCGGCTTCACGACGCCGTCCTACGTGCCGGAAGGCGATGATCTGGACGAAGCCATCGGCATGATCGCGAGTGCGAAACGCCCCGTGATCCTTGCCGGGATCGGAGCCAAGGATGCCGTGCCGCAGATCAAGGCCCTGGCCGATCGGCTGGAAGCGCCGCTTGCCACCACGTTGAAGGCGAAGGGCATGTTCAATGGCCACCCCTACAACATCGACATATTCGGAACACTCTCGACACCGGCTGCCTACGAGGCGATCGGCAAGGCCGATTGCATCGTCGCGTTCGGCACCTCGCTGCACCATTTCACCACCGACAAGGGCGCCTTGATGAAGGGCAAACGCGTCGTGCAGATCAACAATACCGTGACCGAGGTGGCGAAGAACTATCACCCTGACGCGGCGCTCGTTGCCGATGCGGGCCTGACCGCCGACAATATCATCTGGTGGCTGGATGAGGCCGAGATCCCCGGTAGCGGGTTTACGGCCGAGCTGGATATCGCGGCGCTCACCGCCCATCCCAAGGGCGATCCGGACAAGGCCGCGCCGGGCTTCGTGAATTTCGAATACGCTTTGGATCGGCTGGAGGAGGCCCTTCCCAAGGATCGATTCCTGACCACGGACGGCGGGCGCTTCATGACCGAGGTCTGGTGCCGGATTTCTTGCCCCAACGCCGAGAGTTTCATCGCCACCACCAATTTCGGGTCCATCGGTTTGGGGCTCCAGGTGGCTATCGGCGCAGGCTACGCAGTGCCGAACCGGCCGGTTGTTCTGTTCACCGGTGACGGCGGTTTCATGATGGGCGGCATCAACGAGTTCAACACCGCTGTGCGGATGAAACAGGACCTGATCGTCATCGTGGCGAATGACTCCGCCTACGGGGCCGAGCATATCCAGTTTCTCGACCGCAAGATGGACCCGGGCCTGTCGACGTTCGACTGGCCGTCCTTTGCGCAGGTGGGAACGGCACTGGGGGGGCAGGGTATCCTGGTCGAAACCAACGACGACCTGGACCGCGCCATCGCCGCCATCGAAAGTCGGGACAAGCCCTTGCTCATCGAACTGCGACTGGACCCGAACGATGTACCGCGCATGCGGATCTGATCGCAGGGTGGAATAGTGCTGGGAATGGTTGCTCTTGCCCTGGATCGCTGAAGGTCCTGTCTAGCGGGACTCGGCCGGTCGAGCGCCGCCGGTCTGGCTGATGTGCAGGATCCCCTTCTGGAGCACGATGAAGAACAGCAGCAGGGCCCCGATGACGATCTTGGTCCACCAGCTCGAAAGGCTGCCGTCGAAGACGATGTAGGTCTGGATCAATCCCATGGTCATGACGCCCACGAGCGTGCCGAAGACATACCCCGCGCCACCGGTCAGCAGGGTTCCCCCGATCACCACCGCCGCGATCGCGGTGAGTTCCGTCCCAACCGTGGCGAGTGGATATCCGGACCCGGTGTAGATCGAGAAGACGATCCCCGAGAGGCCCGCCATGAACCCTGAGAAGGCGTAGATGAGTACCGTCGTCCGGCCCGTTTTCACGCCCATTAGGCGCGCTGTCTGCTCACCGCCGCCCAAGGCGAACACGCTCGCCCCGAACCGCGTCCGATGGGCGACGATCATGCCGACAAGAACCGACAGCAACATGATCCCGCCGATCAGCGTGAAACGGCCACGTCCCGGCATCAGCCAGTAGGCATCGTCGATCGCTTCATAGAACGGGTGGTCGATCGGCACCGAGTCGATGGTGAGCATGTATCCAGCCCCACGCGCCAGGAACATGCCGGCGAGCGTCACGATGAACGCGGGCATGGCGAGCGAATGGATCAGACCGCCCATCGCCGCCCCGAATGCCGTCGAAATGAAAAGCAGGGCCGCGAACACGATCAAGGGATGCAATCCCGTGTCCCGCAGGATCACCGCGATGAACACGCCTGAGAACGCGATGACCGAACCGACGGACAAGTCGATTCCGCCCGAAAGGATCACGACGGTCATGCCGACGGCAACGATCCCGAGGTAAGCGTTGTCGGTCAGAAGGTTGCCGATCACCCGCGTGGACAACATGGTCGGGTATTGCGTGTAGCAAACCGCGTAGGCGATCAGGAAAATGGCAATCGTCGCCAGCAGCGGATAGGTGCGCGCGTTCATTCCTGCCCCTCCCGAACGGCTTGGGTTGCCCCGCCTCGTTGCCGCGAGAACAAGGCATACCGCCAATACGTCCATGTTGCGCCGAGCCGTGGCGACTGGAGGATCAGGATGGCGATGACGAGGCCGGCCTTGATCACGAGGTTGTATTCGGACGGGAAGCCCGCCAGGAGAATGCCGGTGTCGATGGTCTGGATGATCATCGCACCAAGCAGCGACGCCGCGATGGAAAAGCGCCCACCCATCAGGGAGTTTCCACCGATGACCACGGCAAGGATGGCGTCAAGCTCGAGCCACAGCCCTGCGTTGTTGGCATCTGCACCGCGGATGTCGGCAGTCGTGATGATGCCCGCCAACGCGGCGCAAAAGCCCGACGCCATGTAGACGGCGATCAGAAGCAAGGTTGCATTGATCCCCGCAAGCGCACTGGCACGGCGGTTGATGCCGACGGCTTCGATCAGCAAACCAAGGGCGGTGCGCCGCATCGCAATCGCGAAGAGAACCCCTGTCACGGGCCAAAGCAGCGCCGGCACAGGTATGCCGAACAGATCGCCCGACCCGAGGTAGGCAAATTGATCGTTGCTGAAGGTCAGGATGCGGCCTTCGGTGATGAGCTGCGCCACTCCCCGTCCGGCGGTCATGAGGATCAGGGTCGCGACGATGGGCTGGATGCCGATGACCGCCACGAGGGTGCCATTCCAAAGCCCCGCAAGCAGCCCGGCAGCAACCGCCATCATCAGCGTTGTGCCGAGGCTGTAATCGTTGGTGATCCCCCATGCCGCAATCGCGCCGCAGATTGCAATGATCGCGCCCACGGAAAGGTCGATGCCGCGCGTTGCGATCACGAGGGTCATGCCCACTGCGAGGAGGGCGACGGAGGCGCCACGTTTCAGAATGTCGATGGCCGGCCCGACCAGGCGCCCATCCGAGATGCTGATGTCCAGAAAGCCCGGAAAGACGACGCTGATAAGCGCGACGAGGACAACCAAGGTGATTGCCTGTGGCGCGATGCGGAGCAGGGTTCTCGACATCACGCAGCCTTCCCGTCGGCTGCATCGGGGGCGGCGATGCTGCGCACGATCGTGTCGCGGTCAATATCCGCGCCGGTCAGTTCGGCAACATGGCGACGGTCGCGGACGACGATCACCCGGTCACTGATCGCGATCAGCTCGTCGAGTTCCGATGAAATCACGAGGATCGACATGCCCTCGGCGGTCATTTCCTGGATCAGGAGCAGAATTTCGGCATGCGCGCCGACGTCGATGCCGCGCGTGGGTTCGTCGAGGATCAGGAATCGCGGGTTCATCGCGAGCCAGCGGGCCAGCACGACCTTCTGCTGGTTTCCGCCCGACAGGGCGCCGACCGCCTTCTCGGCGTCTGAAGTACGGATATCCAATCGGTAGATGAACATGTCGGCCAGGCGCTTCTGTTCACTCCGGGGGATCGGGCGCGCCCATCCCCGGCTGGCTTGAAGGGCCAGGATGATGTTCTCACGCACCGACAGATCGGCGACGATCCCGTCAGTCTTCCGGTCCTCGGGCGCGAAGCCGAACCCTGCTGCGATGGCATTGCGCGGGGTGTCGATTGCAATGGCGCCGTCCGCATCCCGTGCCGTGCCACTCTGCGCCGCGCGGGCGCCAAACATGATCTCGGCGCTTTCCGTGCGGCCCGAGCCGAGCAGTCCTGCCAGCCCGATCACTTCCCCCTGCCCGACGCGCAGATCGAACGGTTCCACGTCGCCCCGGCGGCCAAGCCCCTCGAAGCGCAGCAATTCAGGGCGTGCATCTGGCTCGGAGCCACGGGCGCTGCGCGCCTTTTCCTCAACCTCTTCGAGCTGGTGTCCAAGCATGTGCTCGATCAGCTGCATGCGGTCCACGCTGGAGGTTCGTTCGGTCACGATATGCTGTCCGTTGCGCAGAACCGTCAGCCGGTCGGTCAGATCGAAAACCTGATCGAGGAAATGCGAGACGAAGATGATGCCCAGGCCACGGTCGCGCAGGGACCGCACCACCTCGAAAATCATCCGGACTTCTTCCGCGTCAAGGCTTGCGGTCGGTTCGTCGAGGATCAGTACCTTGCCCGACAATTGCACGGCCCGCGCGATTGCGACGATCTGCTGGACGGCGACGGAATAGCTGCCCAGATCACGGGTCACGTCGATGTCGAGGCCATATGTCCTCAGCGTTTCCTCGGCTTCGGCCCGCATGGCGCGGCCGCGTGTCATGCCGAAGCGCAGCGGCTCCCTCCCGAACAGCAGGTTTTGGGCAACCGACAGGTTCGGCAGAAGGTTCACCTCCTGGTAGACGGTCCCGATGCCCAGGTCCTGCGCTTCGTTCGTCGAGCGCGGATGGATCGCCTGGCCGTTGAGGAGGATCTCACCCGCGTCGCGCTGATAGGCGCCTGTCAGGCATTTGATGAGGGTCGATTTGCCCGCGCCGTTCTCGCCGAGCAATGCGTGCACTTCGCCGGCTTCGAGATTGAACGTGACGTTGTCCAGAGCACGTGTGCCGGGGAAGGACTTTGACAAACCAGTGATCGAAAGAAGCATGGTTCAGCCTTAACAGAACGCTGGCATTTGGGAACAGCCGGGGCGGCGCACCGCCCCGACCGTCCGGGTCTCAATAGCCGAGATCGCGGCGCGCTTCATACTCCGCCATCGGATCGTCGTCCTGCGTATAGAGGCGCGACTCCGTCTGGATGAAGTTCGGCGGGATCGTTCCGTCCGCCCAGTAGGCTTCGAGCGCGTCGAAGGCGGGGCCTGCCATGTTCGGCGTCAATTCGACCGTGGCGTTGGCATTGCCTTCGGCCATGGCAAGGAAGATGTCCGGCACCGCGTCGATGGACACGATCAGGATGTCCTCACCGGGGTTCAGGCCGGCCTCTTCGATGGCCTGGATCGCGCCGATCGCCATGTCGTCGTTATGGGCATAGACCGCGCAGATGTCGGCACCGCCACCTTCGGCCTGCAGGAAGCTTTCCATCACTTCCTTGCCTTCGGTGCGGGTGAAGTTGCCGGTCTGGCTGCGCACGATCTCGATATTTCCGTGCTCGGCGATAGCCTCCCGGAACCCATTGGCCCGGTCGATCGCCGGTGACGATCCGGTCGTACCCTGAAGCTCCACGACGCGGCATTCCTCGCCTGCGACGGCATCGACAAGCCACTGGCCTGCAACCGAGCCTTCATGCACGAGGTCCGATCCCACCGCGGTGAGGAACAGGGACGGGTCGCTGTCGACCATCCGGTCGAGCAGGACGACGGGAATTTCCGCTTCCTGTGCTTCTTCCAGCACCGAGTCCCAGCCGGTTGCAACTACCGGCGCGAGCAGGATGGCGTCGACGCCTTGCGCGATGAACGAGCGGATCGCTGCGATCTGGTTTTCCTGACGCTGCTGCGCGTCCGAGAACCGCAGGTCGATGCCGCGCTCTTCCGCCTGAAGGCGCGTCAGCGTCGTCTCGGCCGCCCGCCACCCGGATTCCGAGCCGATTTGCGAAAAGCCGACCGTTTGCGCCGACGCCGCAGCACCAAACGCGACAGCAGCGGCCGCCAACGTGAGTATTCGTTTCATGTCTGTTCCTCCCATTCGGAAATGCTCCCGGTTCGTCCTTGGGCGTCCGGGACTTTGCCCTTCTCGACACGGTTCGTTCTGAACGAGCCGGTCGTCTCGATCTCTGGATGCTTTGCCTGCGCGGCATGATCGGGCAATACCCGGTCCGGCATGACGCTTAGCAGTCGCTTCTCCCTCCCTTTGCAACGCCGCGCCGCATTGCAGCCCCGACGTCAGTCGGCGCCGAAGTCAATCGGTCGCCTGAGGCACCGTGACCTGCATTGGCATCGCAATCAAATTGCGATATGGCCTTTCGATATACCATTTTGGATATGCACATTGGACGAAGACGATCTCGAACGCCGAACGCGCGACGACCTGATCCGGCGAGGGCTGAGGTTCTCGCAACTGCGTCTTATCGTTGCGTTGCAAGACATTAACCAGATATCCGGCGCGGCTGCCCAGATCGCCATGACCCAGCCCGCGGCATCGCGGCTGTTGGCGGAATTGGAGCAGACGGTCGGTGCCAAGCTCTACAACCGCCATCCGCGCGGCGTGACGCTGACCAAAAGCGGCGAACGGCTTGCCCAGAAGGCGCAGTCGATCCTGCGTATTCTCGACGAGTCCCATGCCGAGATTTCCGAGATCGAAACCGGCACGCGCGGCCTGGTCCGTATCGGCGCGGTGTCGGGGCCGGCATTGGAACTCGTGCTTCCCGTCATCCGAGAGATGCGCGTGACCTATCCCGATATCGAGATCGCGGTCGACGTGGATACGAGCGACAAACTCGCCGAATCCCTGCTGGCGCACAAATCGGATTTCTACCTCGGCCGACTGCCCGATGGGGTCGATGCGCGGGCGGTCGAGTTGCAGGAAATCGGCCCCGAACCCGCACGTTTGATTGTCCGGGCCGGACACCCGCTCACGGAAAAAAGCAATCTCAGCTTCGACGATTGCCTTGCTTATGACTGGGTCATGCAGAACCGGGGCGGTTTGTTGCGGCGCACGGTCGAAGCCTACCTGTTGCAGGCCGGCTACGAGCCGCCGGCCCGCATCCTCAGCACCTCCTCCCTGTTGCTGACATTGGCGATTATCAGCCAGACCAGTGCCATCGCCCCGGTCGCCCGATCGGTTGCGCAATTCTATTCGGGCGAGGATGCGCTCGACGGACGTATCCGGACGCTCGATATCGCCGAGGATATGGTCGTGGTGCCGTTTGCCCTGATCCGACGCCGACAGGATAGCCCGACCGCAGCGGCCGAACGGGTGCTGTCCGCGATCCGGAGTCGCGCCGGCCTGACATCGAAACAGATATAGCGTGTTCGGCATATCCAGCTTGTGAATCCAGATTTGTAAACCATATCGGGGTCCCATAGCGTCTGAGCCGAAGAGACGCCGCACATACTTCATTGAAATCGCTATCGAGCAGGGGTGCGGTTGTGCCCCTGAAACCGGCGGTGCGGGCAATGGAAGCGCGTGCGATGTGCGCAGGGGAGGGCGACATGCTGCTTTCGCAGATAAGGACCGAGGCCGGTGGCGTCGAAGCTGTCGCCCGCGAAGGGACAGAGGCGTTTGTCATCGCCGGTGTGGCCAGCATCTACGAGCTGGCGATGGAATGTGCGGCCCGTGGAGAAGACATTGCCACCAGGGTGAATGCGCTCGGCTTCGGGCGCGCGGTCGATATCGAACGGGCGCACCGCAAGAACCGAATGTTGCCGCCGATTCTGCATCCCGACCCGGCGCATCTGCACCTGACGGGCACCGGCCTGACACATCTTGGATCGGCTTCCACCCGGGACGCCATGCACGCGAAGGCGAACGACGAAGAGGTTTCGCTTACCGATTCCATGAGGATGTTCAATCTCGGCCTCGAAGGCGGCAAACCCGCGAACGGACGCCCGGGTGTGCAGCCGGAATGGTTCTACAAAGGCAACGGCGATGCCCTTGTCGCGCCCGGTGGCGCGCTCGTCTCACCGCCCTTCGCGGAAGACGCTGGGGAAGAGCCGGAAATCGCAGGGATTTACGTCATCGGCCCGGATGGCACGCCGTTCCGCATCGGCTTTGCGTTGGCCAACGAGTTTTCCGACCACGTGATGGAGAAGCGGAATTACCTCTACCTCGCGCATTCCAAGTTGCGCCCGGCCAGCATCGGCCCCGAGATACGCGTCGGCCCTATGCCGGACGACATCCGTGGAACCTCGCGTATTCGACGCGGCGACAAGATCGTTTTCGAGGCTCCATTTCTGTCGGGAGAGGCCAACATGTCCCACGCGATTGCGAACCTCGAATACCACCACTTCAAATACGGTCTGTTCCGGCGCCCGGGCGACGTACACGTCCACATGTTCGGCACCGCGACGCTGTCGTTCGCGCAGGGCATTACGACCAGAGCCGGGGACGTGTTCGAGATCGACGCGCCGGAGTTCGGCTTGCCGCTGACCAATCCGTTGCAGATCGAAACCCCGCCGGCCCGCGACGCGGCGCTGCGGGTGGTTGCGCTGTAGCAGATGGCGTTCACTCCGGCAGAATGGCCCCGCAGGCTCCGCTCGCAGGAATGGTATGGCGGCACCAGCCGTGACGCGATTTACCATCGCGGCTGGCTGAAGAACCAAGGCTATCCCGAAGACCTGTTCGACGGCCGCCCGATTATCGGCATCCTGAACACGTGGTCGGATCTGTCGCCCTGCAATGGTCACCTTCGGGAATTGGCCGACAAGGTGAAGGCAGGCGTCTGGGAAGCCGGGGCCGTGCCCCTGGAAGTGCCGGTGTTCTCCGCCTCGGAGAACACGTTCCGGCCAACGGCGATGATGTATCGCAACCTCGCGGCCATGGCGGTTGAGGAAACCATGCGCGCGCAGCCCATCGACGGCGCGGTGCTTCTGGTGGGCTGCGACAAGACGACCCCGAGCCTGATGATGGGGGCCGCGTCCACCGACATCCCGTCGATCGTCGTGACCGGCGGCCCGATGCTGAACGGCTGGTTCCGGGGCGAGCGGGTCGGGTCGGGCACGGCGCTTTGGCAGATGTCCGAGGATATCAAGGCCGGAAAGATCAGCCAGGCGGATTTCCTTGAGGCCGAGCAGGCGATGTCGCGCTCCTCGGGCACCTGCAACACGATGGGCACGGCCAGCACCATGGCCTCCATGGCAGAGGCGCTTGGAATGGCCCTGTCGGGCAATGCCGCGATCCCGGCCGTGGACAGCCGCCGCCGGGTCATGGCGCAGCTCTCCGGGCGGCGCATCGTGCAGATGGTCAAGGATGATCTGAAGCCCTCGGACGTTATGACGCGCGCGGCTTTCGAGAATGCGATCCGTGTGAACGGTGCCATCGGCGGCTCCACGAATGCGGTCGTGCATCTTCTGGCGCTTGCGGGGCGTGTCGGGATCGACCTTACGCTTGATGATTGGGACCGTTTGGGCCGCGACGTGCCGACGATCCTGAACCTCATGCCGTCCGGCGAATATCTCATGGAAGAATTCTTCTACGCGGGCGGGCTTCCGGTTGTCCTGAAGCATCTGGGCGATGCGGGGATGCTGAACCGCGACGCGCTGACCGTGTCCGGCGGCCCGATCTGGGACGAGGTGAAAGATGCCCGGAACTGGAACGAGGATGTCATCCGCCCGGCAGATCGCGCGCTGACAAGCAATGGTGGCATTGCGGTTCTGCGCGGCAACCTCGCGCCGGACGGGGCGGTCCTGAAACCGTCGGCCGCAACACCTGCCTTGATGAAGCACCGGGGCCGCGCCGTGGTCTTCGAGGATATCGACGATTACAAGGCTCGCATCGGCGACGACGCGCTCGATATTGATGAGACCTGTATCATGGTGCTCAAGAACTGCGGGCCGAAAGGATATCCCGGCATGTCCGAGGTCGGAAACATGGGTCTGCCGCCGAAGGTCCTGCGCAAGGGCATCACCGACATGATCCGGATCTCCGACGCACGCATGTCCGGCACCGCATACGGCACGGTCATCCTGCACACCTCGCCGGAAGCGGCAGTCGGCGGGCCGCTGGCCGTGGTGCGATCTGGCGACATGATCGAACTCGACGTCGCCGCGCGGCGCCTGCATCTGGATATCTCCGACGAAGAACTGGGCGCGCGCCTTGCAGAATGGGACAAGCGCGAGCATCGCGCCGTCGCGCCCGATAGCGGATATGCCAAGCTGTTCCACGACCACGTCGAACAGGCCCATACCGGAGCGGATTTCGATTTCCTGAAAGGCTGCCGCGGAAGGGACGTGCCCCGTGACAGTCACTAAGGTCGCGATCGTCGGATTGGGCAAGATCGCCCGCGACGAACACGTCCCGGCCATTACAGCCTCGGACGCCTTTTCGCTCTCCGCCATCGTCAGCCGAAACGCCACGTTCGACGGTGTTCCTTCCTTCCACACGCTCGAAGAAATGCTGACAGAGCACCCAGACATGAACGCCGTCGCGCTTTGCGTGCCCCCTCAGGTCCGGTTCGATACCGCGCGGGAAGCGCTGGATGCCGGGCTTGACGTACTTCTCGAAAAACCGCCGGGCGCGACGTTAGCCGAGGTCGAGATCCTAATGGATCTCGCACGGGCGCGGGGGCAGGTCCTGTTCGCGACGTGGCATTCCCGGTTCGCAGCGGGCGTTGCACCTGCGAAGGCGTGGCTGGCAGACCGGAGCATCAAGGGCGTCAGGATCACATGGCATGAGGATGTGCGTCACTGGCACCCCGGCCAGCAGTGGATCTGGGAGGCCGGTGGACTGGGTGTCTTCGATCCGGGAATAAACGCCCTGTCCATCCTGACGGAAATCCTGCCGTTCCCGGTACGGCTGGTTTCAGCGGACCTCGAATTTCCGTCGAACCGACAGACCCCGATTGCAGCGGACCTCGGCCTTTCGGGGCCGGGCGGCGTCGGCATCACCGCTTCCTTCGACTGGTGCACGACCGGGCCGCAGATCTGGCGCATCGAGGTTGAAACCGATCTGGGCACCCTGGTTCTGAATGACGGCGGCGCCCGGGTCAGTGCAGCGGGCGAAACCTTGTCGACCGCCGAAGCCCTGCAGTCCGAATATGCGGGCCTTTACCGACGGTTCGCCGAGTTGATCGACCGGCGCGCCAGCGACGTCGACGTGGCGCCGTTGCGCCTTGTCGCCGACGCGTTCCTTATGGGGAAACGCAGCATCACCAATCCTTTCGACGACTGAGCAGGAGGCGAAACCATGGCGGGTGAAAAACCTTTCGAACCGCGCGGCGACCACTTGATAGACGGGCGTTGGGTGTCGTCGTCAGGGCGTTTCTCCGGCACCTTTGGAGAGGTATCCGAAGGGACGGCGGAAGAGGTTGACCGCGCCTGCAGGGCCGCCGAAACCGCGTTCGAGACCTTCGGATATTCCACACGCGAGGCGCGGGCGGCATTTCTCGAAACCATCGCCGACGAAATCGAGGCTCGTGGCACCGACCTCACCCGCGTCGGCGTCGCGGAGACGGCCTTGCCGGAAGCGCGCCTGGAAGGTGAGCGAGGCAGAACGACCGGCCAGTGGCGCCTGTTTGCCGCGCACATCCGCGACGGTGCGTACCTTGATCGGAGGCACGATCCCGCTTTGCCGGACCGCCAGCCCCTGCCGCGCCCGGATCTGAAGATGGTGCAGCGCCCCGTGGGACCGGTCGCCGTGTTCGGCGCATCCAATTTCCCGCTCGCCTTCTCGGTTGCCGGTGGCGATACCGCGGCCGCTTTTGCTGCCGGCTGCCCGGTTGTCGTAAAGGGGCATCCCGCCCATCCCGCAACGGGGGAACTTGTGGCCGAAGCGATCCATGCTGCCATAAAGGCAACGGGAATGCCTGCCGGGATCTTTTCCTTCGTGCAGGGCGCTACGCCCAATGTAGGGCACGCGCTGGTCACGCATCCGTTGATCCGGGCGGTCGGTTTCACCGGTTCGCTTGGGGCGGGACGGGCGCTGTTCGACGCGTGCGCCGCGCGCCCCGACCCGATCCCGTTTTTCGGTGAGCTTGGGTCGATCAATCCGGTCTTCGTGCTTCCCGCTGCCGCGGCGCATCGCGGGGCAGAGATCGGCGCGGGATGGGCTGCATCCCTGACGATGGGGGCGGGACAGTTCTGCACCAACCCTGGCCTCGCGATTGTCCTCAAGGGCGCCGACGGGGACGCGTTTGTCGAAGCCGCGCGCGATGCGCTTCAGGGCGTCGGCGGCCAGACCATGCTGACCGATCGCATTGCCGCGAGTTACCAAACGGCGCGTGACGCTATCGGCAAGGTCGCCGGTGTGCAGGAGCTCATGAAAGGCAGCGCCGGACCTCGCGAAGGCACGCCCGCCTTGTTCGAGACCGACGCCGACACGTGGATCAAGTCACCATCTCTGGCCGAAGAGGTCTTCGGACCTGCCGGTCTGATCGTGCGGGCCTCGAACGCCGAAGAGATGGTGCAACTTGCCCGCGCACTCGATGGTCAATTGACCGCAACGCTGCAAATGGACGAGGACGATACCGATCTTGCAGCACGTCTTGCGCCGATCCTCGAACGGAAAGCCGGACGCCTGTTGTGCAACGGCTTTCCGACGGGTGTCGAGGTGGCCGACGCGATGGTTCACGGCGGCCCGTATCCCGCATCGACGAATTTCGGGGCGACTTCCGTCGGAACACTGGCCATCAGGCGTTTCCTGAGGCCGGTCTGTTACCAGAACGCGCCCAATGCCATTCTACCGCCCGATCTGACATAGGAGTGCGGTCGTGGCGGAAATTGAGTTACTCGGGATCGCTCCGGACGGCACCTCGATCCAGCGCGCCACCATTCAAGCCGGCGATCTCAAAGTCAGCGTGCTGACCTGGGGCGCCACCGTCCAGGACGTGCGCTTTCAGGATTTTCCCTATTCTCTTGTCTTGGGCAGCCCGGACCTCGGGGCTTATCTCGGACCCATGCTGTATTTCGGGGCGATCGTCGGTCGTGTCGCCAATCGGATTGAGAATGGTCAGGCTTCGCTCGATGGCCGCGAGCTGCGGCTTGAGCGTAACGAAGATGATCGCACCACACTTCACGGCGGCACGGACGGCTGTGCGTCGGTGAATTGGCGGATCGACCGCCATGACGGCAAAAGCTGTCGTATGCGGACCCGTCTGCCCGATGGTCAGGGCGGCTTCCCCGGCAACCTGGACATCACCGCCGATTTTGAAGTCACTGATGGCAATGCGCTGAACATCACTTTGACCGCTGAGACGGATGCGCCGACCCTCTGCAATCTTGCCCATCACGGCTATTGGTGCCTCGATGGTCAGCCCGATATTGGTGGTCACAGGTTGACCATTCACTCGGACTCCTACCTCCCGGTCGATGTGTCCCGAATTCCTGTCGGCAAGCCGGCGGCGGTCGACGGCAGCGAATTCGACTTCCGCAAACCACGATGCCCAATCCCGAGCACGGGCGAGTTGGACCACAATTTCTGCCTGCCCGGGGAAGCGCTTCGCCCTGCCGCTTTGCTCGAAACCGAGGATCTGTCCCTTGACGTTCTGACAACGGCAACGGGTCTGCAGGCCTATAACGGCGAACGGATCGACACCTCACCTTTTCCGGGCATCTGTGGACGGGTCTACGGGCCTTATGCCGGTCTCGCGCTTGAGCCTCAGGGCTGGCCCAATGCCCCGAACAACCCGCAAGCCCCGTCCATCCGCCTCGACCCGGGTGAACGCTATGAGCAATCGTCCGTATTTCGTTTGTTTAGAAAATGACCTTGGGGTCGGGAGCGCGCGAGCCGATTGGAAGGGTGAATCAAGGGGTCAGAATCGAAGCCTGACCAATCGACACATCACCGGGTGAGTGCGCCGCTCTCGATCCAGGCATCGAACGTCTCGAGCACGGCCTCGGTGAAGGCCGGATCATTGATATGCGCATCCAGCTCGATCAACCGTACGTTGTCCGGACAGGACGCGCGGACCTCGTCAATAAAGGCGGCAAGACCATCCGGATCCGAAAGCGGACCACCGGGCCGGTCCCACTCGTTACCGCCCTGGAGGGGCAGAAAAAACGTGGTCGGGCCCTTTGCCGTCGCCAGCTTCCGACACATCTCACGCGCCATTTCTCGGCGCTGATCCGCGGTCATCATCACCGATGACAGAAGCCGGTTATGTGCATGCATCTCCTGCGCGGCGACTTTCGACGGCGCCTCCTGCCAGCCGACGAAATCGACCAGATCATAGCAGCCGATCGACACCATCTGAGGCGTTCCATTCAGTCCCGCTGCCGTCATCCGGTCGGCACCGGCGGAAATGCTCGAGCCCATCAAGTGATTGCCGACTTCCTGGGGCGCGAAATCCATGACGGCGGCGAAGCGTCCCTCGGCCGCGAGGCTTTCGAAGGCGCGTCCGCCCATGCCCGTCGCGTGGAAGACAGCGACTTCGAAGCCGCGTTTCTCCAGCTCCGGCTTCAACGCCACCATGTAGCGCAGAACCGTCTTGCCGAAGGAGGTCATGCCGATAAGCGCTCGGTCCTTCGGCGGCGCTTCGACGGCGCGCGCGGCCCCGAGAACGGCGCCCGCGGCCTGGCTGAGCGAGGCCTTGCAGATCGAGTTCAGCCCGTAGAGCCCGCCGGCCCAGAGGATCATCTGGATATCGGCGGGAAGACGTTCGGGCGGGATGAGTGGTGAGAACGACACCGTCGATACGACATACTTTGGCACGCCGAGCGGCAGCGCCGAACAGATGTCGAGCGCCGCATCGGTGCCCATCGTGCCGCCAAGGACCAGCAAACCGTCGATGCGGCCATCGGCATGAGCCCGCGCCGCCAGGATCGCCCCGCCCTTCGCCATGATCTGCATCGCTGTGTTTTCATCGCCGCTCTCGATAGCCTCACGGATGGAATGCCCGCCGGCTTCGGTCACATCGTGCTTGGATATGTCGGTGGGCGTCGAGGGATCGCCGAGAACGCTGATGTCCATCGTCAGAACCCGACCACCCTGCCCCCGGATCGTTTCGGCAAGGTAGGTCAGCTCGTCATTCTTGGTGTCGTAGGTTCCGACCAGAAGGATTGTCTTGTGAGCCATCACCACATCCGTCGCTTCCTCTACGTCAAAAAGAAATTGACAGAATCCCGGGGCCTGTCAATTATCTTGTTACCAATGGTTCGAATAATGAACCTCGAATACATGAACAGGGAGTTCACATGTCCAGATTCACTACGGCCGCCTTGGCCGCGCTTGCAGTTGGGTTGGCTGGTCCGGCCTTGGCGGAATATCCCGAAGGCCCCGTGACCTTCATCGTCCCGTGGCCTCCCGGTGACCTCGAAGACGTGCTGACGCGCATGATCGCGGAAGATTTCCAGGCGGAATACGGCGTTCCGGCCGCGGTGGTGAACCGCCCCGGCGGCGGGGGCGGCCCCTTCCCCGGTGCCGTTGAAGTCGCGACCGCACCCGACGATGGGTACACCATCGGGTCTTTCGTGCCCGCCGTTCCGCTGATCGGCCACGAGATCGACATCCCGGAACTGACGCCCGCGCAATTCGATCCGATCGGGATTTTCCTGACCTATCCCTTCGTGATCGCCGCCTCGGGTGACGCGCCCTATTCCACGATGGAAGAACTGGCCGCCTATGCCGCAGAGAACGACGTCTTCCTAGGCCATTTCGGTGACGTTCTGACGCCGACGCAGGTGACCAAGGCGCTGGCCGCGAACATGGGTTTCGAATGGGGCGGCGACGCGCCTTTCGACTCGCTGGATTGCAACACGCTGGCGTCGGGCGACGCGGACGTGATCAACACGACGCTGCAGCTGATCCTGCCCTGCCTCGACGATGTGAACGTCCTGGTGTCGATCACCGGCGAGCGGATTTCGCTGGTGCCGGATACGCCGGCCATCGGTGAAGTGGACGAGAGCCTGAACATCTCACTCTGGAACGGTCTCTTCGTGGGCACGGACACGCCCGCCGAAGCGCGGGAGGCGATTGCCGCCGTCGCGCAGCAGACAGTGATGAGCGAGCGTGCCCAGGCATTGGCCGCCGAGACCGGCGCGCTGGTCTACTGGCTCGATGCCGAGGAAAGCGCCGCCGTGATCGAAGCGGACCGCGAAACTCTCGGGGCCATCTCGGCCGCCCTCGGCGAGTGAACCAAATCTGATCGACGGGGGCGTTGTCCGCCCCTGTCACTCCTTCGCCCCACCCCTTTTTCCGGGCTGTCCCTGCCATGAGCAAAACCGACCTCATCGAAGTGAAGACGCGTGTCTCTGGACAGGTGATTTTCGTGATTGCGGCCTTCGTTGTGTCACTGCTCCTGTTGTCGCAGATCGGCACCCAGACCGAGTGGAACGACAATGCGCGTACCATTGCAGCGCAGCCCCGGCTCTGGCCGGCCATCGCGCTTGCAGTGATGGTCGTCAGCTTCGGGCTGCACTGGCGTCTCATGCGCCGCCGGAGACCGAACGGGCTCGACTGGATCGAGGTGAAGCGTTGGGTCGAACCGCTGGAATATCTCGGCTGGTTCATCGTCTATGTTCTCGCGGTCCCGCGCCTCGGCTTTCTGCCAATGAGCCTTGTGCTGGCCTGCGCCCTGACATGGCGCCTTGGCTACCGCAGCCGCACCGCCCTGATCCTTGCCGCGCTGTTCGCGGTTGCGGTCACGGCGATTTTCAAGGGGTTTCTGGGCGTGAACATCCCCGGTGGGCAAATATACGATCTGCTCCCTGACTCCATCCGCTCCTTCTTCCTGGTGTATCTCTGATGGAAATGGTGTCCGCCGCCCTCGACGTGCTCTGGCGCTGGGACGTGGCGCTGGCGTTGCTTGTCGGCTCCATCGGCGGTGTGGCCATCGGTGCCATCCCCGGCGTCGGCCCTGCCGTGGCCATCGCGATCCTGTTGCCCGCGACCTTCTCGATGGACCCGATCGTCGGCCTGACACTGCTGCTCGGGATCTACGGCTCGTCCATGTATGGCGGCGCGATCCCGGCGATCCTAATCAATACGCCTGGCACGGCGGTCAACGCGCTGACCACCTATGACGGGTTTCCGATGACGCAGCGGGGCGAAGGCCGCCGCGCCTTGTCGCTGGCCTATTCCGCGAGTTTCGTGGGTGGCGTTTTCTCGGTCGTGTGCCTGATCTTCCTGTCGCCGGTTCTGGCTCGGATCGCGCCGATGTTCGGCTCCCGCGAGATATTTCTCGCCGCGCTGCTGGGGATCATCCTCGTGGTGGTGGCCCATCGCGGGCAGATGCTGATCGCGGCCGCCTTGGCGGGTCTCGGCATTTTCCTGTCGACCGTCGGGCTGGAGCCTGCAGCCTACACCCGCCGCTACACTTTCGATCAGAGCTGGCTGGCCGGCGGTATCGACCTCATCGTCGTGGTCCTCGGGCTTTTCGCGCTGTCGCAGGCCTTCATCCTGATGACCATGGATGACGAGAAGGTCCGCCTTCCCCGCTCGCGCGGCTCGCTGTTCCAAGGGTTCCGCGAGTTGGCCCGGCATCCGCGTGTTGCCGCCGTCTCCTCCAGCTTCGGCGTTCTGATGGGTATGGTGCCCGGCGTCGGCGAATTCACCGCTCAGTTCATGTCATACACCTCGGCCCGGAAGCTCTCCAAGACACCGCGCAGCTTCGGCAACGGCTCGGCGGAAGGGTTGATCGCCTCGGAAAGCGCCAACAACGCGGTGCCCGCCGCCGCGATGATCCCGCTGCTGGCCCTCGGCATTCCGGGCGAGGCGCTGACGGCGATGATGCTGTCGGTCTTTTACGTGCACAACGTCGTGCCGGGGCCGGGCCTGTTCCAGAACGAGATGGATTTCGTCGTGGCGCTCTACATGGCGCTGCTGATCCTGAACGTGCTGGTGGTGATCTTCCTGCTGATATCGACGGGCTGGCTGGTGCACCTGACCCGCATTCCCAACCGCTTTCTCGGCATGTGCATCCTGTTGCTCAGTTTCGTCGGCGTCTTCTCGATCCGGAACTCAGCGGTCGATTGCATGATCGCGGGCGTTTTCGGGTTGCTCGGCTTCGTGCTCAAGCGCCTGAACCTGCCCATCGTGCCGATCATCCTCGGGATGGTTCTGGGCAGCATCATGGAGGTCAAGCTGCGCACCTCGCTGGCGCGGGTGCGCGACCCGCTGGAGTTCATCGACCGCCCCATCGCCTTCATCCTGTTCTGCCTGATCGTCATCATCCTTGGCTCCACGTTGTGGCGCGTATGGCGCGACTGGCGTGCGCCGGATCGGAGAACGCCGCAGAAAAAGGCCGCCCGCAGTTTCGTGACGCGCATCTCGGGCAGGTCCGAGCGGCATTTCGAAAACCGCACCAAGCAGCAACGACGGAGGCGGTTCTATGACCACCTGGGTTCCTGACGACGACGGCTTTGCCGACCTCGGCAGCCACGACAGCTTCGCGAATGGCGCGCCTTACAATACCTTCGCCCGCCTGCGGCGCGAGGCGCCCTGCCATTGGTCCGACTTCGACGGTGGCAAGGGCTATTGGTCGATCACGCGGCACGATGACATCAACAGGATGATCCGCGATACCGAGACCTTCTCCTCGGCGCAGGGCATCCGGATGGAGGACCAGACCTACGAGGAATACCTCGCCCGCCGGACGTTCCAGGAGGTGGACGGCGCAGAACACCGCAAGGTCCGCATGAAGGTGACGCGCGCCTTTTCGCCCCGCGTCGTGGCCGAGTTCGAGCCGCAGATCCGCGACCTGTGCGGCCCGATCCTCGACCGCGCGCTCAAGATGGGCAGCTTCGACGCCACGCGCGAGATCGCCCGCGAATTGCCGATGCGGATGCTGGGGCAGATCCTTGGCCTGCCCGACGAAGACCTGCCCTGGCTTGTCGACAAGGGCGACGCGCTGATGGCCAATTCGGACCCGGATTTCACCGATCACGTGGTCGACCGGATGGAAACCGACGCCTACCGCCTGATGCCGTTCAATTCGCCTGCCGGGGCGGAGCTTTACGAATACGCCCGCGAGATGATGGACCGGAAGAATGCGACCGGCGACACCGACGGCATCCTGCACCTTGTCCTGCAACCCGATGAGAACGGTGAGACGATCTCGGAGGCCGAGTTCCGCAATTTCTTCTGTCTTCTGGTCGCTGCTGGGAACGACACCACCCGCTATTCCATCGCTGCCGGTATCCAGGCATTGGCCCATCAAGACGGCCTGCTGGAGCAGTTGCAGAGCGGTGAGGTCTGGGACACGGCGCCGGATGAGATCGTCCGGTGGGCCTCACCAGCGACCTATTTCCGCCGCACCGCCATGCGCGACGTGGAGGTGCACGGGCAGCAGATCCGTGAGGGTGACAAGGTCCTTTACTGGTTCATCTCGGCCAACCGCGACGAGGAGATGTTCGCCGATCCCTATCGCCTCGACCTGACGCGTAAACCGAACCGGCAATTGGCCTGGGGGCAAGGCGGGCCGCATGTCTGCCTTGGCATGCACCTTGCGCGGCTTGAGGTCCGGGTCCTGTTCCAGGAACTGGCCAAGCGCATCAAATCCATTGAACCGGCGGGGGATTACGCCTTCGTCCGCTCGAATTTCGTCAACGGCATCAAGCGCATGCCCGTCACCGTCACGTTGCAGTAGGTGCCCATGACCGACCGCCTTCGCGCCCTTTTCTTCGACCACCTGTCGATTGCCCGCGGCAAGTATCTGCCCGCCAGCAAGATCGGCGACGGCTCCAGCCGCTTTGCCCGCGCGGTCTTCGGCGTCCATTACGACCGCGACCTTTTGCTGGATGCGCCCCACGCCAAGGTGCGGGACGGCGCACCGGACATGGAACTGCGCTGGCAGGCGGCCGACATCCGGCAGGGGTGGGAGCCGAATACCTCGGTCGTGCTCGGCGATCTCTACGGCGACGACGGCGCTCCCCTCCCGCTCTGCCCGCGCAGGGCGCTGAAACGGGCGATTGCCGATTGGCATAGCCACGGCCTGAGCCCGAAACTGGGGATCGAACTTGAAGCCTACGCTTTGCAGGGCGGCGAGGATGGGCGTCTGCGCCCCTACGATGCACCAGGCGGTGTGGTCTACGGCACCGGCCCCTTCGCCGACCCGATGCGGATCAACGACGTGATCTGGAACAAGGCGCACGAGATGGGCTTCCGGCTGGACCTGATCACCGCCGAATACGACAGCCCGCAATTCGAATACACGCTCAGCTTCGACGATGCGCTGTCCGCCGTCGACGACGTGGTCCTGTTCCGCCAGATGGCGCGAGAAATCGCGCTCGATCATGGCGTCGTGCTCACGTTCCTGCCCAAGCCGCTGTCCGAGATGGGCGGCTCCGGAATGCACATCAATTTCTCGTTCTGGGACGCGGAGGGGAAGAACGCGCTGGCCACAGGCGAACGCGGCGGGCCGGATCACCTGAACGACCTGTCGCGCGGTTGCCTTGCCGGCCTCGTGCATCACCACAAGGGCCTTGCCGGGCTGATCGCGCCGACGACGGGTTCCTACCGGCGGCTGCAGCCGTCCTCGATGTCGGGATACTGGAAGAACTGGGGCGGCGACCACCGGGGCGTGACGACGCGCGTCTCCGGCGAAGGCGGCCAGAAAGCGCGCCTGGAACATCGCATGGCCGACGCCAGTGCCAACCCCTACACGGCCGCCGCCGCCGTGCTGCAGGCCGCGCGCCTGGGATACGAGGCACGGCTGGACCTGCCGCCAATGGAAACCGGCGACGGGTTCGACAAGGTCGATGCCAAGATCGGCACGGCAGAGAACCTGCGCGGCGCGATCCGCGACCTGGTGGCCGACACCGCCCTCGTGGATGCGGTTGGCCGTGAGTTGGTCGAGAACCATGCCTTCATGAAAGAGCGCGAGTTCCGCAAGACCCGCGACATGGAACCTGACGCCCTTCTCGATTTCTACGTGTGGTTCGTCTGACATGAAGCTGGCCACCCTCGTCACCAACACCGACTTCAGCGACTTCGCCATGGCGCGCCCGCTGGACGACGCGAAATTCGCCGACCTGATCGCCGAGGCACGTCCGGATTGGGAGGTGACGGCCCACTGGGTCTGCAAGGGGGAGTTTCCAGGCGACCTTTCTGCCTATGACGGCGTGATGGTGACGGGAAGCCCGGCTTCGGTGAACGACGCGAAACCGTGGATGGGCGATCTGGCCGAGCTGCTGCGCGGCATCGTTGACGGCGGCCAGCCCTTGTTCGGTGCGTGCTTCGGACACCAGATCATCGCAAGCGCGCTTGGCTCGCGCATCATCCGCAATCCGGACGGATGGGCGCATGGCGTCGTGCCCCTTGACCGGATCGAGCGGACACCATGGTCCGGGCCTTCAGATCACCTTCAGCTCTACGGGTCTCACATCGAGCAAGTCGCGGACCTGCCCAACGGCGCGCGACGCATCTTCGAGAGCCCGGGCTGCCCGATTGCCGGGTTTGTCATCGGCGACAAGGTCTTCACGGTTCAGCATCACCCGGAGATGACGCGGGCCTTCTTCGAAGATCTTGTAGAGGAATACGCGGATCACGTCGGTCCTGAGGTCACCGATCAAGCGCGCCGTTCGATCCGGGATCACGCCGCCGACCGACAGGCATTCGCCGAGGAGATCGCGGCGTTCTTCGAGACTGCGAGGCACTGAATGGGAACGATCAGCAAAGCCCTCGACCTGCTCAACCTTTTCTTGCCCACCCGGCCCGAGATCGGGCTTGGCGACTTCGTGCGTTTGTCCGGGCGCGACAAGGCGACGGTGCACCGGCACCTGACCGAACTGGCCGAGAACGGCTTTCTCGAACAGGATATCGACAGCCGCGCCTACCGGCTCGGGCCCGCGGTCCTGCGCCTGTCCGCGTTGCGCGAGACGTTGTTCCCAATGCGCAAGATCCTGCAGCCCATCGTGGTGGAGCTATCGCAGAAAGTCGGAGAACTGGCCCATGCCAGCCTTCTGCAAAGCGATGCCTTGTCGCCCTTGGTTCATGCCGACCCCTGCAAACATGGCGTGCAGGTTCATTTCGATATCGCCGAGATGCTTCCATTTCACGCCACCTCGTCCGGCCTCGCCGCGCTGGCGTTCAGCCCGGAAGCGATGCAGGAGCGTATTCTGTCGGGAGACTTGGCCCGCTACACGGACCACACGATCAGAGACCCTGACATCCTGCGTACCGCACTCGAATCCGCTCGCGAACACGGCGTCTGCACCTTGGCTGCTGCATTCGACGAAGGCGTCAGCTCGGTCGGCGCTCCACTGTTCGGCCCGGGTGGCCGCGTGATCGGCGCGCTTTCGGTCGCCGTGCCAACTGTGAGGGCCACCCCGATCGCGTTGCGTCGCATCAGCGCCGACGTCCTGTCCCATGCCGAACAGGCCTCCATCGCGCTCGGCGGGACTTTCCCGAAAACCTTCACACCGGTTTCCGACGATTGGGCGAGTTCCGCCCCGACGGCCGCCTGACGCATCAGATCAAATCGGAGGACGTCCCATGAAAGACTCCAACTTCCTCAAGGAAAACAACGGTCGTCAATTCTGGCACCCGATGACCTCACCACAGGACAGCATCGACAATCCGCCCAAGATCATTACCCGCGCGTCCGGTGTCCGCATCACCGATATCGACGGGCACGAGGTCATCGACTCGGTCGGCGGACTGTGGAACGTGAACCTGGGCTATTCCTGCGAACCAGTGAAAGAGGCCATCGCTGCACAGCTTGACGCCCTGCCCTATTACTCAACCTTCCGCGGCTCGTCGAACGACGTGGCCATCGAGCTGGCCTACGAGCTGAATTCCTTTTTCGCCCCCGACGGCATGACGCGCGCGTTCTTCACCTCGGGCGGATCGGATTCGGTCGAGACCGCCCTGCGCCTGTCCCGCCAATATCACAAGCTGAAGAGTGAGCCGGGACGCACCAAGTTCCTAAGCCTCAAGAAAGGTTATCACGGCACTCATTTCGGCGGCGCCAGCGTGAACGGAAACGCCAATTTCCGCACCGCCTACGAGCCGCTGATGCCGGGCTGCTTCCATATTCCAGCGCCCTACACCTACCGCAATCCGTTCAACGAGACCGATCCGGAGCGCCTTGCGCAGCTTTGTGCCGCGGCGTTGGAGGACGAGATCGCCTTCCAGGGCGCCAACACTATCGCCGCGATGATCATGGAGCCGATCCTTGGCGCGGGCGGGGTGATCCCGCCGCATGCCAGTTTCGCCCCGATGGTGCGCGAGATCTGCTCGCGCCACGGCATCCTGCTGATCACCGACGAGGTCATCACCGGTTACGGACGCACCGGCGCGTGGTCTGGTGCACGGCTCTGGGGCATTCAGCCCGACATGATGTGCACCGCGAAGGCCATCACCAATGGCTATTTCCCCTTCGGAGCGGTGATGATCGGCGGCCACGTTCAGGAGGTCTTCGAGAACAATCCATCCGCCAAGATCGGCCATGGCTACACCTATTCCGGCCACCCGGTCGGCGCGGCTGCGGCCCTCGCCTGCCTTGCCGAGACGCAGCGCCTCAACGTCATCGAGAATGCGGCCGCACGCGGAACGCAGCTTTACGAAGGATGCCTTGCGCTGCAGGAGAAGTTCGACGTGATCGGCGACGTGCGGGGCGGTCATGGGTTAATGACCGCGATCGAGATGGTCAGCGACCAGGACACGAAATCACCGATCGGCGCAGAGGTGGCGCAGATCGTGCAGGAAACGGCCTATGCACATGGCGCGATGGTTCGCGTTTCAGGACCGAACATCATCCTCTCACCACCGCTGATCCTGTCCGAAGAAGACGCTGACGGTATTCTCTCGGCGCTCGATGCGGGGTTCGCGGCAATCTGAGAAATGACGTCGTCGTTCTCTCGCTGCGTCGTGTGCGTCCGGACAAGTCAGGTATCCGGCTTCAGCGCGTCGATCAGCGCCTCCAGCTCAGTCAGCAGCGTTTCGAGCCGCGCGGTGCCAACCGTTGCTTCGATCTCCTTGTAAATTCCGGCGCTTTCCGGTGCCAGGCGTTCGATGAATGCGTGCCCGGTGTCAGACAGCCGGATTTTCGCGCGTCGCCCGTCACTCGGGTCGCGGCTAAGTTCTATCAAACCACGATCCTCAAGCGCCTTGATGATACGCGACAGCGACGGCGCGAGCACGCAGGCGCCCGCAGCCAGAGCGGTCGCATCGAGTTCATCCGACTCTCTGAGCACGCGCAACACGCGCCATTGCTGCTCGGTCATGTCATGCGAATGAAGCATCGGGCGGAAACGCTCCATCACGGTCTCTCGTGCGCGCAACAGCGCAATGGGGAGCGTGCGGTGCGTTCGCGCCAAAGACACTTTGTGGACCTCTGCACTATCGGACATTCGGGCAAACCCCTTCTTTCGATGCATATTGCTTCACAAGTTAAATATTGACAACTTGGCATTAACTTAACAAGTTAATCACATGGGAGGGGCGCGTCGTGCCGCATTTGAGACTAGAATACTCGCCTGGGTTGGCCGACCGCATCGATATTGCCGCGCTGTGCCGGACGGCCCATGCGGCGATGATCGAAACGGGTATCTTCCCGTTGGCAGGCATTCGGATCAGGGCCTTTCGGGCGGATTTTTGTATCGTGGCCGACGACCACCAGGACAATGATTTCGCTGCCTTCACACTGACGGTTGGCGCAGGTCGGACGCGAGAGGCGCTGGCCGACGCAGGACAACACCTTTTTGCAGCGCTGCAAGCCGCTTTGGCCGAGCCCTTGGCCAGCCCGCATTTCGCACTCTCGCTGCAGATCCAGGTTTCCGACCCGACGCTGAGCTGGAAAGACACGCCGATCCATCATCGCATCGGGAAGAGGATTGAGACATGAGCATTCTCGAAGAAAATATAAACAAGGCAAGAAGTTACATGCGCGCCGCGAGTGAAGGCGGGGTGTTGAACCACATCAATGGCGAGTCAGTGCCTGCTGCCTCCGGCGCGACATTCGACACCGTTTCGCCGGTCGATCTGTCGGTGCTCGCGAAGGTGGCAAAAGGCGGTGTCGAGGATATTGACCACGCTGTTGCGGCCGCCAAGGCCGCCTTCCCGAAATGGTCGAAAACGCCCGGGGCCGAGCGGCGCAAGATCCTGATCAAGGTGGCCGAGGCCATCGAAGCGCGAGCCGAAGAGATTGCATTCACCGAATGCATGGATACCGGTCAGGCGCTGCGGTTCATGTCGAAGGCGGCGATCCGGGGGGCTGCCAACTTTCGCTATTTCGCCGACCAGGCGCCGCACGCCGAAGACGGGCAAGTGACCCGCACGCCAACGCAGATGAACACCACCTCGAAGCGCCCGATCGGCCCGGTGGGGGTCATTACCCCCTGGAACACGCCGTTCATGCTGTCGACGTGGAAGATCGCCCCGGCGCTCGCTTCGGGTTGCACGGTCGTTCACAAGCCTGCGGAATTCTCGCCCATGACGGCCAAGCTGCTGGTCGAGATCGCTGAAAGCGCCGGGCTGCCCAAGGGTGTTCTGAACGTGGTGAACGGCTTCGGCGAAGACGCCGGAAAGCGCCTGACCGAGCATCCGGATATCAAGGCGATCGCCTTTGTCGGCGAAAGTCGCACCGGTTCGATGATCATGGCGCAAGGTGCTGCGACGTTGAAGCGGGTTCATTTTGAATTGGGTGGCAAGAACCCGGTCATCATTTTCGACGACGCAGACATCGACCGCGCCGTCGATGCCGCGACCTTCATGATCTATTCGCTGAACGGGGAACGTTGCACCTCTTCCTCCCGGCTTCTCGTACAGGAAAGCATCTACGAGGAGGTCACGAAGCGTGTCGCAGAGGTGGCTGGTCGTATCAAGGTGGGCCACCCGCTAGACCCCGAAACCGTGGTCGGCCCTCTGATCCATCCGGAGCATCAGAAAAAGGTCCTGTCCTATTTCGACAAGGCGCGCGAAGAAGGTGCGACCATCGCTGCCGGTGGAACGAAGGTGGGGGAGGATGGCTGCTACGTCGCGCCGACGCTCTTTACCGGTGCGCGCAACGACATGGCCATCGCGCAGGAAGAGATCTTCGGCCCGGTTCTGACGGCGATCCCGTTCAAGGATGAAGACGAAGCGCTGGCCATGGCGAACGACGTGCAATACGGCCTCGCCGCCTACCTCTGGACCAACGATCTGAACCGCGCCATGCGGATGACCGACAACCTGGAAGCGGGCATGATGTGGGTGAACTCGGAGAATATCCGACACCTGCCGACCCCCTTCGGCGGCGTCAAATCCAGCGGCATCGGCCGTGATGGGGGAGATTGGTCGTTCGATTTCTACATGGAAACCGTGAACGTCAGCTTCCCGCGCGCCACGCACAAGATCCCGAAACTGGGCGGCTGACCGCGCCGCGCGTCCGTCCGTCTGTCAGGAGGAGACCAGACATGCCCATCCCTGCCCCGAACCTCTACCCGCCGTTCAACATCATCCGGCTGAGCCACGTGGATTTCGGCGTGACCGATCTGGCCGCGTCGAAGGCGTTCTATGTCGACACCCTCGGGCTTCAGATCACGGATGAGGACGATAGCACCGTCTATCTGCGGGCCATGGAAGAGCGCGGGCATCACTGCATGGTGCTGCACAAATCCGAAACCGCCCACGTCAAAGCCCTGTCCTACAAGGTTTTCGACGAAGGTGAACTCGACAAGGCCCACGATTGGTTCAGCGCCAAGGGTCATGCCGTGGACTGGGTCGAGCGCCCGTACCAGGGCCGGACATTGGCGACGCACGACCACCTCGGCATTCCGATGGAATTCTATTTCAGGATGGAAAGGCTGGACCCGATCCATCAGAAATACGCGCTTTACAAAGGGGTCAAACCGCTGCGGATCGACCACTTCAACTGCTTCGTTCCGGACGTGGACGAGGCCGTGGCCTTCTACAACGAGATCGGCTTCCGCGTGACGGAATATACGGAGGACTCGGAAAGCAAGCGGCTCTGGGCAGCCTGGACGCATCGTAAGGGTGGCGTCCACGACATGGCGTTTACCAATGGTCTGGGCCCGCGTTTGCACCACACCGCCTTCTGGGTGCCAACACCGCTCAACATCATCGACCTGCTCGACCTGATGGCGACCACCGGCTACGTCGGCAACATCGAGCGTGGGCCAGGGCGGCATGGGATTTCCAACGCCTTTTTCCTCTACATCCTCGACCCCGACGGCCACAGGATCGAGATTTACTGCTCGGATTACCAGACCGTTGACCCCGACCTCGAAGCCATCAGGTGGGATCTCAAGGACCCGCAGCGTCAGACTCTTTGGGGCGCTCCAGCCCCGAAGTCATGGTTCGAACACGGCTCGACCTTCGAGGGGCTGGAACCGGTTCCTTCCACACTTGGCGCTTCGCCGATCATCGCACCGTAAGGAGACGTCATGACCCGCATCGCAGCCTTCCACGTTGACGGGGCCGACCGCTACGGTGTGGTCGGCGACGACGGCATCATCGACCTGACCGCCGCGTTCAGGGATCGGTTCAAGGCTCTGAAAGAGGTGGTGGAGGCCGGCGCTCTATTGGAACTGGCCGCCGCCGCCAAAGGGCGGACGCCCGATTGGACGGAAGATCAGGTCACTTACCTGATCCCTATCGCCAACCCGGAAAAGCTGATCTGCATCGGAGTGAACTTCCCTGACCGCAGCGCCGAGTACAACGACGGCACGAAGGACGCCAAAGCCTTCCCATCCATGTTCATCCGCTTCCCCCGCAGCTTCGTCGGCCATGGACAAAACCTGATCCGTCCACCGGAATCCGAGCAGCTTGACTACGAGGGCGAGGTCGCAATCGTTATCGGCAAGAGCGGGCGGAGGATTGCCCACGAAGACGCCTATGACCACATCGCGGCGATCACGCTCTGCAACGAGGGGACGATCCGGGACTGGGTGCGGCACGCGAAGTTCAACGTCACGCAGGGCAAGAACTGGGATCGTTCAGGCGCCATCGGGCCGTGGATCGTCCCGTTCGAGCGCCCCGAACAGCTTGACGACATCAAGCTGGAAACCCGTGTGAACGGCGAGGTGCGCCAGCAGGATCGCACGGGCCGGATGATGTACAACTTCCGGTATATCGTGAACTATGTCTCAACCTTCACGACACTGGTCCCTGGTGATGTCATAGTCTGCGGCACGCCCACGGGCGCGGGGGCGCGGTTCGATCCGCCGATCTGGCTGGAGCCGGGGGACGTGGTCGAGGTGGAGGCGGAAGGCATCGGCATCTTGCGCAACGGTGTCGCTGACGAATGAAAGCGCACTTTCTCTAAAGAAACCACCTCGACGAGCAGCAACGCGGCGTCGCTCCACCGGAGCGCCCCGCGTTACCATTGGACACCATCGCGCCGTCCCGTGTCGATCCGCGCCTCGGCCGGACTCTCTTCAGGCTGCAGACGGCACCGAATTCGGGTCGTTGAGCTTCAACCGCCCTGGCGTCCAGTCTCGCACGGAGTTGCCCTGCACGACCTCCCGCAGGCTGGCCATTCGAACGTGCCGCTCTTCATTCGGCATCTTCAGGGCCGACAGGATCGCGCTGTCCATCGAACGGTGCGAGAACGGGTTGGTCAGCACCGCACTGCCCAATTCCACCGCCGCCCCTGCGAATTCCGAAAGCACGAGTACGCCATCGCCGTCGACGCGGGACGAGATGAATTCCTTGCAGACAAGGTTCATGCCATCTGCGAGGGGCGTGATCCAAGCCACATCTGCAGCACGGTAATAGGACACGAGTTCGACGAACGGGATGGCGCGCGAAATCAGCGTGATCGGCTGCCAATCAAGCGTACCGAAGCGGCCGTTGATGCGGCCTGCGGTCTGCTCGATCTCGTTCTGGATATTCTCGTACGCGGTCATGTTGCGGTTGGCGGAAACGGAGACATGCATCAGGCGCACCTTGCCGATAAGGTCTGGATTCGCCTCAAGCACGCGCTCGAAACTCGCAAGTTGTTCGATCCCGCCCTTCGTGTAATCCGTCCGTCCAACCGACAGGATCAGCTTGGCCTCTCCAAGTTCCTGCCGGATCCGTTCGGTTCGCTCGGCAGCCTCCTTAGATCGGGCCTGCTCGTCGATGTATTCGACGTCCACCCCCACCGGGGTGACGCTTACGGAGACGTCGCGCCCGCCGTACGTGAACCCGACCGGCACCGTGCGCTCCATCAAGGCACTCCCTTCGGAAAGCCACTTGTCCGGCACCGGTTCGCGATCGACCGGGCCAAGGTCGAAAAGGCTGCGCGCTGCAGAGACGAAATTCGCGGCATAACGGGGGATGTGGAACCCGACATCATCGCAGGCCAGCAAGCTCTCGATGATTTCTTTCCGCCACGGCAGCACGTTGAACGCATCCGCCGAAGGGAACGGCGTGTGGTGGAAGAACGCGATCCGCAGATCGGGGCGCATCTTGCGCAGGTATCCGGGCACCAGCCAAAGATTGTAATCGTGCACCCAAACCAAGGCGCCTTGCGCCGCCTCAGCCGCGGCCGCTTCGGCGAAGGCCCAGTTCACCTCGCGGAAATTGGGCCAATCGACCGGGTCGTAATTGTAGCGCTCCTTGAAACTGTGAAGGATGGGCCAGAACGCCTCCTTGGAAGTCACGTGGTAGAACTCACGTACCTGGTGGGGCGACAAAGGCAGGCGTGAAACCGAGTACTTGCCGTAGGCATCGTCGATCTCGATCACCTGCTCGAATTCCGGATTGGACGGGTCATCGGCCAGTTTCCAAGCGACCCAGGCGCCATGGTCGACGGCGCCGAAAAAGCTTTTCAGAGTGGGCACAATGCCATTCGGGCTGGAATTCTCCTTCAACACGATCCGGCCGTTTTCCTCGACCTCTTCGTAAGGCTGGCGGTGGTAGACGATCACAAGGTCAGAAGACATGCGGAGGCTCCTTTCTCAAGCCGCGTCGCGGCGCAGAACGTCAAGCGCCAGAATCGCTTCGGCGATGCCTGCGGCGCCCTCGCCAGATGCGAAGTGAACGTGCTTTTGTCCCTTGAGGGCTTCCACTAGCGCCGGTTCGGAGTTGCCGACCGCGACTGCGGGCAAGCCGAGTTCAAGCATGGAGAGATCGTTCAGCGTGTCACCCGCAACGAGGCACCGTTCGTTGGGAACGTTGAGGTGTGTCAGAAGTCGCAGAAGCGATGGCCCCTTGCTGACACCTTTTGGAAGGACGTCGAAGTAACGGTTGTCCGAAACCAATGCGTCAAGGCCCAGATCAGCGACAACATCCAAAGCCGACTTGTCGAACAGGTCCGGGTCCATATCGTAGCTGGCACGGTAGCGAAAGCCGGTCGACTGGAGGCGCAGACCCTTCTTCTGGTGCAGGGCGGCCTGCACACGCGCCCCGGCGTCGGCCCATGCCGAAGCAATCTCGGCCTCCAGCTCCTCAATCGGATTCAGCATGTGGTCCACATCGACGGAAGCGATGGTGGTCCCCACATCGCCGACGACATAATCCGGCCGCGGCACGCCGCTTTTGCGGGTCAGGTCGCGAATGAAGCCCGGGTCGCGGCCCGTCACGAAGATCAGACCGACGTTTTCACGGTTCTGCTCGATCCAGCCATAGAGCCGCTCCCGCGAGGCCTCGGATCCACCGAGGAACGTCCCGTCCAGGTCGGTCGCCAGAACGACGGTCTTGTTCGAGAGATCTGTGGGGCCTTCGGAGAGTGTAATCTGGGTCATGAGAACCTTTCTGCTAATTTTTGTACGGCCGTGTCAGAGGCCGGGTGATCAAACGACAGGTCGAGCGCGCGCGGTTCGGCCTCGATGGGCCGCGACCAGAGCGCGGCGAAGGTCTCGCCAAGCTCGGCACCATGGTGCAACACGGACCTCACCGCTTCACAGATGGGCATCGAAACCCCCACGCGTCGGGCAAGGTCCGTGACAGACCGCGCGTTCATCTCACCTTCAACGACAACCGGTTGGCCGTCGAAGCAGGCATCACGCGCTATACCCTTCCCCAACTGCAAACCCAGCGACATGTTCCGAGAAGTTGGGCTGGAGCACGTTAAAGTCAGGTCTCCGACCCCGGAAAGTCCGGTTACAGTCTCGCGCCGACCACCCAAGGCTTCGGCCAAAGCCTTCATCTCTTCGACGCCTCGCGTGATAAGCGCGGCGCGCGTGTTTTCCGCGAAACCTGCCCCCATCATCATCCCGCATGCGATCGCGATGACATTCTTTACCGCGCCACCGACCTCTACACCGGTGAGGTCGTCCGATACGTAGGCGCGAAAGCTTTCTGTGGACAGCGACATGGCCATGCGGACCGCCGGACTGCGGTCCGGATCCAGTCGGTCGCGGTGCGAGAAAGGGAAGGCGACTGTGGCCGCAGTCGGATGGCCCAACGCCGTCTCTGCTGCGAAGGTCGGGCCCGAGATGCAGCCAACGGGATTTCCGTGAAGCTCTTCTTCGGCCACTTGGGTCATCAAGAGCCCTGTTTCGGCCTCGATACCCTTTGCGCAGACGGCGACAGGTATGTGTGGCTCAACGTATTCGGCCATCTGCCGGGCGACCGACCGTATCGACCGCGACGGCACGATGATCGCAACCGCCTCCGCCCCATCGAGGGCCGCGCGCATCTCGTGTACCGCGTAGAGCTTCGGCGGAAGTGGAACGTCTGCCAGATAACGCTGGTTTTGATGCTTCGCGTTGATCTCATCACACACACGGATATCGCGGCCCCAGATGCGGGTGCTGACACCGGCCTTTGCGAACGTCGCTGCCACAGCGGTGCCCCACGACCCTGCCCCAAGGACAGCTACGCGACCGAAGGGTTTCGGCGGGGTGCGATCGGGGATTGGCGAAACCGGATGATGCTGCATACTGAGTTCCCGACTTAGAAAAAGTGACAGGTTGGAGCAGAAACGCGCAACCTAATGCCCGCCTGAAGCAGCGGACGTCGTGTCGTTCAAAGTATCGTCATACCGTCAAATCTGCACCTCGATCGGCTCAGGTCAATGCTGCACCTGCAAATACCTGTCCTTGCGATGGAACCGTCCGTCATACCCACCGTTTGCATAGCGAATGGGAAAAACACTGGGCACTTTGCCCAATGTTTGGGCGTCCATGTATCACAAGCGACATTCGTATGTCGTTTTTTGACAAATCCGCTGCAACCCTTAATTGACGTTGCAGCGCAGCATTATGAAGAGGTGTGAAAAGAGATGTCAGAACAGGTCAAAACAGCTATTTTTCCGGTCGCAGGCCTGGGGACCCGGTTTCTACCAGCCACGAAAGCGACACCCAAGGAACTGCTGCCGGTTCTCGACACACCCCTGATCCAGTATGCCATCGACGAGGCCCGAGAGGCCGGTATCGAACGCCTGATTTTCGTCAGCCACCCTTCGAAACAGGCGATTGAGCGTCACGTCATGGACGACGCCCGCCTGCGCGCCACGCTTTCGGCCCGTGGTAAGGAAGATCTCGCGGCCGAACTGGAAGAGATTGCCCTCTCTCCGGCGGAAGATGATGTCGTGTTCGTCATGCAAGAGAAACCTCTGGGGCTTGGGCACGCCGTGCTCTGCGCGCGAGACCACGTCCTGCCCGGCCCCGTTGCCATTTTGCTGCCCGATGATCTGATCCTCGGACCGCCGGGCGCTCTGTCCGAGATGGTGTCGAATTACGGCCGCAGCGATGCCGGCCACATGGTCGCCACGATGGAAGTGCCCGCAGCGGACACGCGCAAGTACGGCGTATTGTCTGTGACAGCTCGCGACGGTCAACTGATCCGCGCCGACGGCATGGTCGAAAAGCCCGAGCCAGAGAAGGCTCCGTCGCGCGAAGCTGTTGTCGGCCGATACGTGCTTGACGCGTCGATTTTCGAGGAACTTGCGACGCAGAAACCCGGCGCAGGTGGTGAGATCCAGTTGACCGATGCCATTACACGCGGTGTCGAGCGTGTGGGCTTGGTCGGTTTCAGGTATTCAGGCAAGCGCTTTGACTGCGGTACGAAGGTCGGCATGCTGGCCGCGACGCTTGAGCTTGCGGCCCAAGATGCTGAGTGCGCTGACCTGTTGCAAAGCCTCGGTGTGCTGGCGCCGGATAATCAGGCCGCCTGACCGGCATTATTCGGTGGTGGCCTCCACCAGGCGAAGCTGAAGCAATGTCAGGAACAACTGTGCGGGCCGCGTTAGCGGCACGCGTGCGGACCGCAGCACGCAGAACTGCACCGTACCCAAGTTCACCGGCAAATCCCTCAAGGGCACGCTCGTTTCGGACCGGGAAATCACCAGTTCGGGAAACAAGGCGATTTTGCCCGGGCGGCGAAGATAGTCCGGCACTTGCGATGCAGGCAGCGAAGAGGTCTTCCCGAGAGTGATGCGATTGCGCCGGAACACGTGGCTAAGCGCCGTTCGAGAACCCGTCGCTTCGCCCGGAAGGAGGACGCGGGATTGAGCGATGTCCCACAGACTCGACGGCGTCGCGCCATCTGCTGCGTTGTGCCAGGCCACCAATCGAACCGACTGCGCATGGATGACTTCGACCGCGTCGTCGGTGGCCGGGTTGGTCAGCAGCGCAAGTTGTGTTTGGCGGGACTTCAGCCCGCCGATGCCATCATCACTGATAACTTCGATGGAAATGCCTGGGTGCCGCGTTTCCATGTCGGAAATGACTTCCGAGATCTCGCCCCCGAGGATGTCAGTGCCGACGCTTATCCGCAGATCGCCCATTTCCCCATCGCGAAGGCGCCCAAGCTGACGTTGCAGTTCATCGAACTCCACCAGATGACGGTCGATGACATTCAGCAGCAGTTCTCCGGCTTCGGATAGTTCGACGCCGTTCGCCGTCCTTTGAAACAGGGTGAAGGACAGTTCTTCTTCGAACGCCTGGACGGCACGGTTCAGAGCGGACGGTGAGATGGCAAGATCCTGCGCTGCCCTCCGAATGGACCCAGACCGGTGAATGATCTGGATCGCCCGGTACATTTTCAGGTGTCGCATGGCACCCCCATTTAGCGGTGCAAAAATTGCACAACAGGGGCGCATAAATAACGGCAGACAACATCACGTCAATCCGTATCCATAATGCTGCACCTGCAAAATAGCACCTGCTTAGGACTGAGGGGACACCCATGAAAAAACTGCTTCTCGCCAGCGCGCTTTCGCTGGTTTCGGCGCATGCCGCGACCGCAGAAATCCGCGTCGGCATTCTGCACTCGCTCACCGGCACCATGGCCATTTCCGAAACAACGCTGCGCGACGTGATGCTCATGCTCATCGAGCAGCAGAACGCCGCTGGCGGTCTGCTTGGGGAAGAAATCGTGCCTGTCGTCGTCGACCCGGCTTCGGATTGGCCGCTCTTTGCCGAACGCGCGCGGGAGCTTCTGACCGTGCATGAAGTCGATGTGATCTTCGGCGCTTGGACCTCCGTTTCGCGGAAGTCTGTTCTGCCGGTGCTCGAAGAGCTCAACGGTCTGATGTTCTACCCCGTCCAGTACGAGGGTGAGGAAAGCTCGCGCAACGTGTTCTACACCGGTGCCGCGCCCAACCAGCAGGCGATCCCGGCGGTCGACTACTTCCTCGAAGAACTCGGCGTCGAAACCTTCGCGCTCCTGGGCACCGACTACGTCTACCCGCGCACCACGAACCGGATCCTGGAACAATACCTGCTCGACGCGGGCATCCCGCAGGAGAACATCTTCGTCAACTACACGCCCTTCGGTCATTCCGACTGGTCGTCGATCGTGGCGGATGTTCAGGCGCTGGGTGAAGGCGGTCAGCAGGTCGGCGTGATCTCGACCATCAACGGTGACGCCAACATCGGCTTCTACAACGAGCTGGCCGCGGCCGGTATCGAAGCCGACGACATCCCCGTTGTCGCCTTCTCGGTGGGCGAGGAAGAACTCGCCGGTCTGGATACCGGCCCGCTGGTCGGCCACCTGGCCGCGTGGAACTACTTCCAGTCCGCCGACACGCCGGAAAACGAGGAATTCATCGCCGCCTGGCATGAATTCATCGGCGACGAGAGCCGCCCGACCAACGACCCGATGGAAGCCCACTACATCGGCTTCAACATGTGGGTTCAGGCGGTCGAGGCCGCCGGCACGACGGACGTCGACGCGGTCCGCGACGCGATGTATGGCATCCAGGTGCCCAACCTGACAGGCGGAATCGCCGAGATGCTGCCGAACCACCACCTGACCAAACCGGTTCTGATCGGTGAGATCGAGGCCGATGGCCAGTTCTCGATCATCAGCCAGACCGATCCGGTTCCGGGTGACGCATGGACCGACTTCCTGCCGGAATCGGCCGTTCTCGTCAGCGATTGGCCGGGCCTCGGATGCGGCATGTACAACACCGAGACCGAGACCTGCGTCCAGATCCAGTCCAACTACTGATCTGACCTACTGCGGCGGGCCGCCTTCCTCGTGCGGCCCGCCAAGACTTCTTCATGAGCAGGCCGTTCCCCATGAAAACCCTTCTGCGCGCCGCCATGACCCTGGCGATTTCCCTCTGTCTGGCAGCCACTGCTTCGGCACAGGACGCCTCGCTTCAGGACATCCTTCAGGAACATGCCGAAGAGATCGCAGACCCGTCACGCGGCACGGTGGGACAGACGCTCACTGCACTCGTCGAGACGGACCATCCCGCTCTGCCGGGGTTTCTGACGCGCTGGCAAAACCGCGAAGCCTACCAAAGAGATGCCGACGGACTTTTTGTCTATGTCGAAGATGAGGATGCCGACCCACTTGTTCTGCTTGATATCGAAAGCGGAGAGCCCATCGGAACCGCCGGTTCGCGCGAGGTCACGCAACTGCGACCGAACGGCGGCGTGCGGCGCGTGATCGGGGGCGCGCTGGTCCAGTTCCAACTCGGCGCCGAAAACCCTGCGACACGTCTCGAGGCATTGAGCGCCATCGCGAACGACCCCGATGAAAGCTACCTCCCAATGGTCCGGGCTAGACTTGAGGCCGAAGAAGACCCCGCCGTTCGCGCCCGCCTCGAAGTTGTGCTTCCCGGACTGATCATCGCGTTCGCCGAGGACGACGCCGCCCGGGTCGAAGCGATCCGATCTCTGGACGGGAATGTCAGCCTTGATGCGCGGGCCACGCTGAACCGGCTGCTCTCCACCTCGCGCGAGGTCTCCGATGTCCTGCCTGACGATGCGAATGTCGCGACAGTTCTGACACCGGGCAGCGATCAGCTGAGCATCGAAGACGCCTATGCGATGCTGGTTGCGGCCGACCTGGCTCCGCCACTCATCTCGCGTACCGAACAGCGAGACGTCCTTGCCGCCAATGTCGTCGACGGTCGTGTCGGTGGTGTCCCCGTCGCCACGCTCAACACCGAAACCGCACGCGATGCGGCCTATGACGCATTGGTTGCGGAAGGGATCGCCACGCCTTTGCCCACACAGGACGAGGTGGATGCCGCCATCGAGAGCCACGTCTTTTACGATGCCTATACCGAACCGTCGTCTGCCGTAACCGACTCCGCCCGCGCAACCCTCGACAGCATCGAAACGCGCGTCGGGGTCTACCGGTTCTTCGACCTGTCGCTTGATGGCATCTCGCTCGCCTCGATCTATTTCCTCGCCGCCATCGGACTGGCCATCACCTTCGGCGTAATGGGCGTCATCAACATGGCGCATGGCGAGTTCATCATGATCGGCGCCTACACCGGCTACGTCGTGCAGACGCTCATCGCCGATTACACGCTGTCGATTGCCGTGGCCCTGCCGCTTGCCTTCGCCGTCACCTTCGCGCTCGGGGTGTTGATGGAGCGCGCGGTGATCCGCTGGCTCTACCATCGCCCTCTGGAAACGCTCCTGGCGACCTTCGGCATCTCGATTGCCCTGCAACAGATCATCCGCCAGATTTTCGGCACACAAGCTCGCCCCTTCACGCCGCCGGACTGGCTGGCCGGGTCGGTCACGATCAACGATGTCATCTCGATCTCGTCGATCCGGATCGCGATCTTCCTTCTCGGCGTGATCTTCTTCGTGATGCTCTGGCTGATCCTGAATCGCACCCGGCTGGGGCTGGAGGTCCGCGCGGTTACCCAGAACCCCGCCATGGCGGCTTCGATGGGGATCAACCCCGACCGGATCAACATGCTGACCTTCGGACTTGGGTCCGGCATTGCTGGCGTCGCAGGGGTCGCCATCGGCCTCTTCGCACAGGTCGTGCCCGACATGGGCTCCAACTACATCGTGCAGAGCTTCATGACAGTGGTTGTCGGTGGTGTCGGCAACATCTTCGGCACGCTGATCGGTGCCGGCATGATCGGGTCGCTTCAGAAGGCCATCGAATGGCTGAACCCGACGAACACGCTGGCCGCGCAGACCTACATGATCCTGTTCGTGATCCTGTTCATTCAGTTCCGGCCACGCGGCATCATCGCGCTGCGCGGACGTGCGGCGGGGGATTGAGGCCATGTCGATTTTCACACGCAACCGCTCCGTCCCGATCTTTATCGGCATCCTCGCGCTGTTCGCGCTGTTGGTGACCGTGATGTCCGAGGCCTATGGCACCGGTGCCATTTCGGTCAGCTTCACCAAGGTGCTTGGCATGACGCTCTGCCTGTGCCTCGCCGCTTTGGCGATGGACCTCGTCTGGGGTTATTGCGGCATCCTCAGCCTCGGGCATTTCGCCTTCTTCGGGCTTGGTGGCTACGGCATCGGCATGTGGCTGATGACCGCTCGGACGGAGGCCGTGGTGCGCGCGAACCTGGCCAACCAGGTGATTCCACCGACGGAAGCCGAGGTCAGCGAGGCGACGGCCCTGCAGATCTTCTCGGTCGTGGGAGGCGAGGACTGGCCGTGGATGTGGGCCGCATCGGGCAGCCTGTTCCTGAGCCTCCTGCTGATAGTCGTCGTGCCCGGCTTGCTGGCACTGGTTTTTGGCTGGCTCGCCTTCCGCAGCCGTGTGACCGGCGTCTACCTGTCGATCCTGACGCAGGCCATGACCCTCGCCCTGTCGCTCTACCTGTTCCAGAACGATACCGGACTGCGCGGGAACAATGGCCTCTCGGGCCTTCAGAACATCCCCGGTGCTGAGAGCATCGGCCAGGACCGCATTTCGATCTGGTTCTTCTGGGCCTCGGCGCTGGCGCTTGGGCTGACCTATATCGGGGCAGCGTGGCTCGTGTCGGGCAAGTTCGGCAACATCGTGCGTGGCATCCGTGACGACGAGCAGCGCGTGCGCTTCCTCGGCTACAAGGTGGAGGCCTACAAGCTCTTCGTCTTCACCCTGACCGGCGTTCTCTGCGGCGTCGCCGGCGCGCTCTATTACCCTCAGGCGGGCATTATCAACCCGGATGAGATCGCACCGATTGCCTCGATCTACCTTGCCGTCTGGGTCGCCATCGGCGGGCGCGGGCGGCTTTACGGTGCCGTCATCGGCGCCGCTGTCGTGTCGTTGCTGTCGACCTATTTCACCGGTGGTCGGGCCCCAGACGTGAACCTTGGCTTCATGACGATCGAATGGGTCGACTGGTGGCCGGTTCTGCTGGGACTCGGCTTCGTGCTGGTCACGCTGTTCGCACCCAAGGGCCTTGGCGGATTGGTCGATTACATCGTGCGGAAGGACAGGACATGAGCAGCCTTCTGGAAGTTCAGGGCATTTCCGTAACCTTCGACGGGTTCAGGGCGATCAACAATCTCAGTTTCGAGATCGGCCTGCCCGAGTTGCGCGCGATCATCGGGCCGAACGGGGCAGGCAAGACCACGTTCATGGACATTGTGACGGGCAAGACCCGACCAGACGAAGGCACGGTGAAGTGGGGCGATCTGAGTCATTCGCTGCTGTCGAAATCCGAAGCGCAGATCGCGCAGATCGGGATCGGCCGCAAATTCCAGCGCCCGACCGTGTTCGAGGACCAGAGTGTCTGGGACAATCTTCGCGTCGCGCTCAAGAAGCCACGCGGTCCGATGGCCGCGATTTTCGACCGGGTGACGGATAACGACCGCGCCCGCATCGCGGAGATCGCCGATGAGATCGGCCTGACCGAACGCCTGGAGGACCCGGCGAGCATCCTGAGCCACGGGCAGAAGCAATGGCTGGAGATCGGGATGCTGCTCGCGCAGGACCCGAAGCTCTTGCTGGTCGATGAGCCTGCGGCGGGCATGACGACCGAGGAACGGGAACACACGACCGCCCTGCTCAAACGTCTCGCGCAAAGTCATGCGGTCGTCGTCGTTGAACACGACATGGAATTCGTCCGTCGCCTCGATTGCCGGGTGACCGTCCTTCACGAAGGCTCCGTCCTCGCCGAGGGTTCGCTCGATCACGTCATGGCCGATGAACGGGTCATCGAAGTTTACCTGGGACGCTGAGCGATGCTGGAAACCAAGGACCTTACCCTGCATTACGGCGGCAGCCAGATCCTCAATGGTCTTTCGATGCAGGCGGCGACCGGCGAGGTCACCTGCATCATGGGGACCAACGGCGTTGGCAAGACATCGCTTCTGAAGGCGATTTCCGGGACACATCCCGCGTCCGGCGGCGAGATCGTGCTGGACGGCGAGACGATCACCAAGCTGCCTGCGCACAAGCTGGCCCATGCGGGCATCGGCTACGTGCCGCAGGGACGCATGATCTTTCCGCTCCTGACGGTGCGCGAGAACCTGGAGACCGGGCTGGCCTGCCTTCCGCCCGGAGAGCGCGCTGTGCCCGACCGGATCTTCGAGCTGTTCCCGGTTCTCAAGGATATGGAGAACCGGCGCGGCGGCGATCTGTCCGGCGGTCAGCAGCAGCAACTCGCCATCGGGCGCGCCCTTGTGACCCGGCCCAAACTTCTCCTGATGGATGAGCCGACCGAAGGCATTCAGCCGAACATCATCCAACTCATCGGCCGTGTCATCTCGCAGCTGCGCGATGAAGGGCAGATGGCAATCGTGCTGGTCGAGCAGTATTTTGACTTCGCCTACAACCTTGCTGACCGGTTCTACGTGATGCGTCGTGGTGCGGTCAGCTTCGATGCCCGCAAAGCCGACACCACCCATGCCGAGGTGCAGCAGGCCTTCAGCCTCTGATCTGATGCCCCGCTCCCCGGCAAGGCACGCTTCATCCGGCACACATGTAAACCGAAACACGCGTCAGATTTCTCTCCGAGCCGGGCGCACAATTTTTGTGCAGCGCCTGCGAAGTTGTCGAGAATTCCGCCGAAAGGCTTGGCGTTTCGCCGGAGTTTTTTGCAGGTTTGAGGTCGAACAAACGCTGGGTCCGACCATCACACATCCGACAGCCATATCCTCTTGCACCGCCGTGCCGGTGCAGCCGCGTGCTGTTGGGCATGTTGAGCTGAAGGTCAAATCCGTTTCGTCCGCGACAGTGCTTGCCGACCTGCGGCAAGCCGGCTCGTTGAAATGCCTTTTTCCGCGCCGGTCCGGTCCCGGGCTTGAATCGGTCCTTGTCAACACAGCCGGCGGCGTGACCGGAGGCGACTCGTTCTCCTGCCGCGCGGATGCCGCAACCGGATGCACGCTGACCGTGACCACGCAGGCGGCAGAACGCGCTTACCGTGCGACGGCACAGGATGTGGGAACGATCCGCAACGAGTTGACCGCTCAGCCGGGGTCTCGCCTGAATTGGCTGCCGCAGGAAACGATCCTGTTCGACGCGTGCGCCTTGCGCCGAACGACACACATCGACCTCAACGGCGACGCACAACTGCTTTATTGCGAACCCGTGGTGTTCGGGCGTCTCGCGATGGGTGAGTCCGTTCGAACCGGGCAGTTCTACGACCGGGTCGAAATTCGTCGCGATGGCCGGCTGCTGTATCTGGATGCCATCCGGCTCGACGCAGACATCCAGGCACAATTGGATCGGCCATTCGTGGCAAACGGCGCGCGCGCCATGGCCTGTGTCGTCTATGCGGCTCACGATGCCGAAACCCATCTCGAGCCACTCCGAGAGATGCTCCCCGATACTGCCGGTGCGACACTGCTGGAGCCGGACCTGCTGGTCATGCGGCTTCTTGCGGCAGACGGCTTTGTGCTGCGCCAAACCCTGATCCCGGTGCTGAACCGTATTCACAGATCCGACCTCCCCCGATGCTGGATGATCTGAAATGAACCTGACCCCGAGAGAAAAAGACAAGCTTCTGGTGGCAATGGCCGCCGAGGTGGCCCGCAAACGGCTGGCGCGTGGCGTGAAGCTGAATCACCCCGAGGCGATTGCCCTGATTACCGATGCCGTCGTCGAGGGCGCGCGGGATGGGCGATCCGTCGCCGACATGATGCAGGCCGGCGCCAAGGTCATCACGCGGGAGCAATGCATGGAGGGCGTGCCGGAGATGATCCACGAAGTGCAGGTCGAAGCCACGTTTCCCGACGGCACCAAGCTTGTCACCGTCCACAACCCGATCCGCTGAACACTTCCGCCAGCCGGACTGACCGGCTTACCCAGAAAGGCCCATCATGACACGACTTCTCCCGGTTGCTCTTGCCCTTGTCGCGACGCCCGCCCTCGCCCATCCCGGCGCGCACCTGCACCCTCACGGCGGTGAGAGCTGGCTGATCATCGCCCTTGCCCTCGCCCTCGCCACGGTGGCGACCATTCTGATCGCGCGCCGCAAATGATCCCCGGGGAGATTTTTCCAGCCGAGGGCGATCTCGTGCTGAACGCAAGCCGCGAAGCGATCACCTTGATGGTGGCGAATACCGGCGATCGGCCCGTACAGGTCGGCAGCCATTATCACTTCGCCGAAGCAAACAGCGCACTTGATTTCGACCGCGACGCGGCGCGAGGGTGCAGGCTCGACATCGCGGCGGGCACCGCCGTCCGGTTCGAACCCGGCCAGCGCCGGGAGGTAAACCTGATCCCGATGGGTGGTGCGCGGCGCATCTTCGGTTTCAACAAGCAGGTCATGGGGGATCTGGAATGAACCCCTATCTCAACCCCGGTGTTTACTGGGCCAGTGCAATGCAATTCGGCCTTCTGGCCGTCGAAGCGCAGGCTGTTATCGGGATGCGCCTGCTCGGGATGGTCGGGCTCTGGTCCGTGACCGGTTCCGAGAATCGCCGCATGGTCGATGAGAAGGCCGTCGCTCTGACCAAGAGCATGACGAACGCGAGCGCGGCACTGCTGACCGGGCAAACCCCCAACAAGATCGCCGAAGCCGCCATCAGGCCGCTGCGCCAGAAGACCCGTTCGAATTACCGCCGCCTCGCCAAGCGCGGCCCGAAGTCGAGGTAGACCCATGCCCACACATATTTCCCGCGCCGATTACGCGGCCATGTTCGGACCCACCGTTGGCGACAAGGTGCGGCTGGCGGATACCGACCTCATCATCGAGGTGGAGCGCGACCTGACGGCCGAGGCGGTTGGCCGGTCCGTCACCGGCGGGTCAGGTGCAAACGCGCTGAGCTACGGGGAAGAGGTGAAGTTCGGCGGCGGCAAGGTGATCCGCGACGGGATGGGGCAGGCCCAGGCCACCCGGGCCGACGGCGCCGTGGACACGGTGATCACCAACGCCCTGATCGTGGATCACACCGGCATCACCAAGGCCGATATCGGGCTGAAGGACGGGCGCATCGCCGCCATCGGAAAGGCGGGCAACCCGGATACCCAGCCGGGCGTGAACATCATCGTCGGCCCGGGCACCGAGGCCATCGCCGGCGAAGGGCGTATCCTGACCGCCGGCGGCTTCGACAGCCACATCCACTTCATTTGCCCCCAGCAGATCGAGGATGCGTTGCATTCCGGCCTTACGACGATGCTCGGCGGTGGCACTGGACCCGCTCATGGCACCCTGGCGACGACCTGCACGCCGGGGCCCTGGCACCTCGGCCGGATGCTGCAGGCGGCCGACGCCTTCCCCATGAACCTCGCCTTCGCGGGGAAGGGCAATGCGTCACTCCCCGCCGCGCTTGAGGAACAGATCAACGCCGGAGCCTGCGCTCTGAAACTGCACGAGGATTGGGGCACGACGCCTGGCGCGATTGATTGCTGCCTTTCGGTCGCCGACGCGCTGGACGTGCAGGTCATGATCCATACCGACACGCTCAACGAGAGTGGCTTTGTCGAGAACACGATCGCGGCCATCGCCGGGCGCACGATCCACGCCTTCCATACCGAAGGGGCTGGTGGTGGCCACGCGCCGGACATCATCAAGATCTGTGGCGAGGCGCATGTTCTGCCCTCCTCCACCAACCCGACGCGGCCCTTCACCGTGAACACGGTCGAAGAGCATCTCGACATGCTGATGGTCTGTCATCACCTCGACAAGTCCATCCCCGAGGACGTGGCCTTCGCCGAAAGCCGCATCCGTCGCGAGACCATCGCGGCCGAGGATATCCTGCACGACATGGGCGCGTTCTCCATTATCGCGTCTGACAGCCAGGCGATGGGACGTGTGGGCGAGGTCATCATCCGCACGTGGCAGACGGCCGACAAGATGAAGAAGCAGCGCGGGCGTCTGGCCGAGGAGCAGGGCGACAACGATAACCTGCGCGTGCGCCGCTACGTGGCGAAGTATACGATCAACCCGGCCATCGCCCATGGCATCGCCCATGAAATCGGCTCCATCGAGGTGGGCAAGCGTGCTGACCTCGTGCTCTGGAACCCCGCGTTCTTCGGCGTGAAGCCCGAGATGGTTCTGCTCGGCGGCACCATCGCCTGCGCGCAGATGGGTGACCCCAACGCCTCCATCCCGACGCCGCAGCCGGTCTATTCCCGACCCATGTTCGGGGCCTATGGGCGCAGCGTCGAGCATTCCGCCGTGACCTTCGTCAGCGCCGCGGCCCAGTCGGAGGGGATCGGCGACCGACTTGGTCTCGCCAAGCAGACGGTGGCCGTGTCGAATACGCGCGGGATCGGAAAGAAAGACCTGATCTTGAACGATGCGACACCGCAGATCGAGGTGCACCCCGAAACCTACGAAGTGCGCGCCGACGGGGAACTGCTGACCTGCCAGCCCGCCGAAAGTCTGCCCATGGCACAACGCTATTTCCTGTTCTGAGAATCTTGATGCCCGACACAACCAACCACGCTGCGGCTCGCCACACTCACGCCGCGTTGCAGCATGCGCATATCCAGTTTGCCCGATTAACAGTGGTGAACAGGGCCATGCCGACCGACATTCAGTGCCAAGGGAGGAAACCCGGTCCCAACCAACAAGAGGTTTCCAATGGCACTTGCAGATTCGACATTCACGGAGCCAAAAAGCAGCCTTCGCGCTCGGCTCGACACCTTCTTCGCCGCACTCGGTCAGGGCTTCAACGCCTACCTGGAGCGCGAAACACGCTTCGATCAAATCCGGCAACTGGATGCGAAAACCGATGCGGAGCTGGCCGAAATGGGCCTGAAGCGCGACGACATCCCGCGCTATGTGTACCGCGACCTGTTCTACATCTGACAGAACACGGGCGACGATCGACCAAACATGTTCGGAGGGCAGTGCAATGACCCTGCCCTCCAGCCGACACATCCGGCGCGCTGGCCACTGGTCGGACGCGCGCGATGTCGTGACACTGTCGTATGACGATCGCTTCTTGCGCCGGAAGGTTCTGTCCACACAGGACGGCTCCCGCTTCCTTGTGGACCTTGCGCATACAACCTCGCTGGATCACGGCGATGCCTTCGAACTCGACGACGGCAGCCTGATCGAAGTGAATGCCGCCACGGAACCTCTGCTTGAAGTCACCGGTGACGACCTCGTGCGTCTGGCGTGGCATATCGGCAACCGCCACACGCCCTGCCAGATCGAAGCGGGGCGGTTGCTGATCAAGCGCGACCATGTGATCCGCGACATGCTGGGAAAGATCGGCGCGACCTTGCGCGAAGTCGAAGAACCCTTCACGCCAGAAGGCGGTGCCTATGGCCATGGACGCACTCACAGCCATGACCACTGAAGACGCCATTCTGACGCTGACCCAGTGGCTTTCGCCAGCCTACCCGGTCGGGGCCTTCGCTTACAGTCACGGGCTTGAAGCTCTCGTCGGCGATGGGCGGGTCAAGACCGCCGACGATCTGCGCGCCTGGCTTGAGGATGTTCTGCGCTGTGGCACGGGCCTTTGCGACGCCCGGTTGCTGGCAGCCGCCTGGAAGGCAGCAAGTGCCGAGGCGGTGGCTTCGATCGACGAAACAGCACGCGCACTGGCTGCTTCGAGAGAACGTGTTATCGAGACCGATCAACTCGGAGCCGCCTTCGGCAAGGTCACCAACGACATCTGGCAGCACGAGGCCAATGCTCTGTGCTATCCCGTCGCCTTGGGCCGCGCCGCGTCCCTTCAGAACATACCGCTCGACCTGACACTCCGCCTGTTTCTTCAGGCCACCGTGTCCAACCTTGTTTCTGCGGGCCAGCGCCTTGCGCCGATTGGGCAGACCGAGGCGCAGCGCCTGGTGCGTGACCTGATGCCTCTGTGTCATGAAATCGCCGAATCCGCAAAAGACGGCGACCTTTCCAACTTGTCTTCTTTCGCATTCATGGCGGACATCGCCTCCATGCGGCACGAAACTCAATATTCAAGGATCTTCCGGACATGAGCAGCCCGAATGGCCCACTTCGCATCGGCATCGGCGGCCCCGTTGGCGCGGGCAAGACCACGCTGACCGCGGCGCTATGCGAAACCTTCAAGGACACCCACTCCATCGCGGCAATCACCAACGACATCTACACGCAGGAAGATGCCGAGGCGCTGATGAGGCTGCAGATCCTGCCGTCTGACCGTATTCTGGGCGTCGAAACCGGTGGCTGCCCCCATACCGCGATCCGCGAAGACGCCTCGATCAATCTGGCCGCCGTGGCCGAGATGACGGGTCGGCATCCGGACCTCGAAATCGTTCTCATCGAAAGCGGGGGCGACAATCTCTCGGCCACGTTCAGCCCGGAGTTGGCCGATTTGACCCTCTACGTCATCGACGTCGCGGCGGGCGAAGAGATTCCGCGGAAGGGCGGACCGGCCATCACCCGGTCGGACGTTCTGGTCATCAACAAGACGGACCTCGCGCCCCACGTCGGCGCCGACCTGTCCGTGATGGATCGGGACTCCAAGCGGATGCGGCCAGACAAACCCACCGTTTTCGCTCAACTCAAGGCGCGCAAAGGGGTGGACGAGATCGCGCGCCTGATCCGCGATATCGGTGGAGTCTGATTATCGGCCCCACTGCTTCTCTGTGACGGAAAACCACTTCTATCATAATTTTGGCCACCCGGAAAATCGAAGCCTGAGCGATTTGGACCTCGTTTCAACCGGATCCTTCAAGGTCAGATCTGTTTGCGCCGGCCCCATGTCGGAGAGGCCGCGCGATCTTCTTCGGGGCCAAAACGATCAACGGTCTGGCGCATTTACGGTCGCCGCCTCAACGAGACCGATCTTCGCCTCACGGTGCTGAAAACAGGTCACTAAAGTTCATACCCTGAACCGATATGATGTATAATCAAATTGCGGAAGCGATGGATTGTTGGCAAAATCATCGGAGTGAGCCATCGTCTCGCGTAAGGGAGGACTGACGTGAAAACTCAGGTCGCGATCATCGGTGGCGGCCCTTCGGGGCTGCTTCTATCTCAACTGCTGGACCGCAAGGGCATCTCGTCCATCGTGCTGGAACGCCAGACACGGGAACACGTCCTTGGCCGCATCCGTGCGGGCGTCCTGGAAAGGGGTCTTGTCGCCCTGATGGAAGAAGCGGGGTGCGCTGAGCGCCTCCACGCCGAAGGGTTCCTCCATGATGGCACTCTGATCTCCTACGGGGACGAGATGTTCCGCGTGAATTTCACCGAACACGTCGACAAGCCCGTCGTCGTCTATGGTCAGACGGAAGTGACACGTGACCTCTACGAAGCGCGCGACAAGGCGGGCGGCACCATCATCCACCGCGTCGAGAACGTGGTGATCCACGATGCAGACAGCGACGCACCCCATGTCACCTACGAGGTGGACGGCGAGGCGCAACGGATCGATTGCGATTTCATTGCCGGCTGCGACGGCTTTCATGGCGTCAGCCGCAAGACCATCCCCGAAGATGTGCGGCAGGAATTCGAGAAGGTCTATCCCTTCGGCTGGCTCGGCGTTCTCTCGGAAACGCCACCGGTCAACCACGAACTTATCTACGCCAATTCGCCGCGCGGCTTTGCCCTGTGCTCGATGCGGAACGCCAACCTCAGCCGTTACTACATCCAGTGCAGCCTCGACGACAAACCCGAAGACTGGAGTGACGAGGCGTTCTGGGACGAGTTGAAAAAACGCATCCCGCCTGACCAGGCCGCGAAGCTGGTAACCGGGCCGTCGATAGAAAAATCCATAGCCCCGTTGCGGTCCTTCGTGACCGAGCCGATGCGATGGGGCCGGTTGTTCCTGTGCGGTGACGCCGCACATATCGTCCCACCTACCGGCGCAAAGGGGCTCAACACTGCCGCGTCGGACGTGCATTACCTCTATCACGCTCTGGTCGATTTCTACGCCGATGGCTCTACCAAGGGCATTGACAGCTATTCCGAAAACGCGCTGGCACGGGTCTGGAAGGCGGAACGTTTCTCGTGGTGGTTTACCACGATGATGCACCAATTCCCGGAACAATCCGAATTCGACCTGAAGATGCAGATCGCCGATCTGGAGTTCCTGCGCTCCAGTGCGGCGGCTCAGAAGGCGATGGCAGAGAATTACGTGGGCCTGCCCTACTGAAAGGAAATTGCCATGGCGGATCGGTACGAGACGGGAATGCGCGTCCGGCGAGAGGTTCTTGGAGATGCTCATGTCGACCGCGCAGAGGCTGCGAAGACGGAGTTCGACCTGCCGTTCCAGACCCTGATCACCGAAGGGGCCTGGGGCACGGTCTGGGCCGATGACACGATCTCGCGCCGGGATCGGTCGCTTTTGACACTGGCGCTATTGGCGGCCTGCGGAAATTTCGAGGAAATCCCGATGCATATCCGCGCGACCGCCCAGACCGGCGCGACCCGCGACGAAATCATGCAGGCGTTCCTGCACGTCGCGATCTACGCTGGAGTGCCGAAGGCCAACCACGCGATCAAGCTCGCCAAGGCGACCTTCGCCGAAATGGACGGTCAGACGTAGATCCAGCGGTCTGTATCTTGGCCATCCCGAACCATCATTTGGTGCGCTTTGCGGCATAATCATTGATGATGTCGGTTCATTCGTGCAGCTTTATCGAGAGGTTGGAGGATGCACGACATGACCGCCCTTGAAGCAACGGTTCTGTGCCTCGTGGCGGTGATCGGCCACCTGATGGCGCTGTTCTGGTTGTGCGTGGAGGAGTACGAAGTCGACCTGTCGCGCGATCGGATCTACGACCTTCCCATAAAGGACCCTCAGGTTCGGCGCGAACTCAAGAACTCCCTCCACACTCCGATGCACGCGCTGATCCTGATGGCGGCACTTTTACTCGGCCTGTTCGATGCACGCGGGCTTTGGAGCTTTGTCTACACGCTCGTCCTGACCGCCCTTTGGGCAGAGATCTGGCACTATGCCTCGCACCGGGCCATGCATCTGAAATCACTGCACTGGATTCATGCCGAACATCATCGAAGTCGGCTTTCAAGCCCCTTCACCGCGCTGTCCTTTTCCTTCACCGAAAAACTGATTTTCGACCTGGGAATGATCGGCGGCATGGCGCTTGTAGGATTGCTCCTGCCGCTGAACTGGTTCGGCGTGGCGATGTGGTTTGTCTTCTATCTGATCATCAATTCCTACGGCCACGCGAACTACGAGATCCGGGGCGAGACGTTCATGAGGATCAAGGGGACGGTCCTGACCTCTACCGTCTACCATGCGCTGCATCACAGCCGGTACACCGGGAACTACGGATTGGGAACGCGCGTGTTGGATCGTCTGCTCGGAACGGAATGGCCGGACGCGGAGGCCGTTTTCGACCGCGTAGTGATCGAGAAAACCCCGTTGACCGGGCTGCGGGAGCGGGTGGAACGGTGATGGAGCACGACCTGATCTCCGCCCTCCGCAAGGTCGCCCGGCCCGTGACCTTCGCCGACGGTGACGCCCTGCGCCTCAAGGGCGTGTTCGCATCGGACATCCTGCTGATCACCGAGGGTGCGGTCGATTGCATCCTGTCGGAAGACGGCGACGTGCACCTGGAGGTCGGCCCCGGCGATATCGTGGGCGAGATCGGGTTCCTGACTGGCAAGGGCGCGAACGCGACCCTGCGGGCGATGGGTCCGGTCGCGGCACTGTCCGTTGACGGCGCGGCGCTGGCGCGCTTGCAACGTGACGCACCGACAGACGCGGCCGGGGTTCTTCGGCATCTGGCTATGCTGATGCAAAGCCGGACCGAGGAAAACGTCGACCTTCTGGCGAACATCGAAGCTGGCGACGAACAGAGTGCCTTCGAGATCATGCGCTGTTCCACGCTCGACCAACTGCGCATTGCGCAAAAGCTGCGCTACGATGTCTATTGCCTCGAATTCGGGCGCACGTCCCCCTACGCCGACCCCGAGGAAGGAACAATCATTGATGATCTCGACACGACCGGAACAAGTTTCCTGGCTTTTCACGAGGGGCGCGCAATCGGGACGGTAAGGGTGAATATCGGCAGGGATTCCGATTTCGGCCCCCTTACCGAGATCTATGGCGTAGAAGGCACGCCATTCGCGGTCGAGGACAGTTCCATCATCACCAAATACGCGATCCGAGAGGCGTATCGCGGTGGCAGCGCCTACATCCGCCTTTTCGCCGCCATCGCGGGCTTCGTGCATTCCACCGGCGTCAAGGCGATCTTCATCGACTGCGTTCCCAAACTGGCACGGTTCTACGCGACCATGGGGTTCGAACGCACGGCCCCGGATTTCGTGCATTACGAGAACGGCCTGTCGGTGCCGATGGTTCTCGACCTCGATGAATATGCCGGGCGAATGTCGCTGGAAGAGCGCATACGCCGAAATCGTTGGCGGTGATTAAGCGTCTGTTCACGGCTACCGGCTACATCTTGCCCGGACTTTCGGGAGTGTCGGGATGGCCGAGAACGAGCTGCGCCCTCTCATCATCAAGCGCAAGAAAGGCGGCGGTGGCGAGGGCCACCATGGCGGCGCGTGGAAGGTCGCCTATGCGGATTTCGTGACCGCGATGATGGCGTTCTTCATGCTGATGTGGCTGCTGAACGCCACGACCGAGAACCAGCGCAAGGGCCTGGCAGATTACTTCAGCCCGAATGTGCCCATCGCCCGGGTCTCCGGTGGCGGTGAAGGCGCCTTTGGAGGCGACAGTCCTTTCTCGGAAGAGACCCTCCCGCAAATGGGCGCCGGCGCGTCAAGCACGCAGCCAACGGAAGGTCGACAGGCACTTGGGTTACAAGGCACCGATCACGACGCCGAACGCGAGGCCGTCGACCTCGCCGAGATCGAGGCCGCGCTCAACGGGGAAGGCGGCGACAGCGCGGTCAGCGAGCTGGCGCGCCCGCACATCGAGACGCGGCTGACCGACGAGGGGCTTCTGATCGAGATATTCTCACGGCCCGGCGCGCCGATCTTCGACGACACGGGCATGCCCCAGCCCTGGCTGGCGGAACTGGCCATCACCATGGCAGATCTGTTTGGCACGGTGACCAATGGCGTTGCGATCGAAGGGCATATAGCGGCCGAGCCATTGGTACGCGCAAGCGTCAGCGGCTGGCAACGCACCACGGATCGCGCCCAAACGATGCGCGCCCTTCTCGAGGCCGGGGGGCTTGATGCACAGCGCGTCTCTCGCGTGACGGGACATTCGGACAGGGAACCGGTGGTCGAGCCTCTCATCGCACCGCGCAATGACCGGCTCGAGGTGATCTTGCTGCGCAACGCCTACTAAGTTCGACGACGGTCCGCCTGCTCCACGCTGCGGCTTGTGGGCGCAGAAAACGCGGACCATTTTAGCTGTTAGGGCGCCCTTAATCCTTCTCAAGCCACCTTCGGCCAAATTCCAGATGCAGCAGAAAGGTGCATGTGATGACGATTTCTTCTTCGCTGAATGCAGGCGTGGCGGGCCTTTCGGTCAATGCCAGCCGCCTGGCGACCATTGCGGACAACATCGCCAATTCCGGCACCCATGGCTACAAGCGCGCCGTGGCCGACTTTCATTCCATGGTCATCGAATCCGGCAGCGGCATCTACTCCGCGGGCGGCGTGCGGGTCACGACCCAACGTATGATCGATCAGCCCGGCGCCCTCGCGACAACCAACAACCCCACCGATCTTGCCGTGCGGGGCCGCGGTTTCCTGCCCGTGACGACCGGCGCCGCCGTCGGGATCGAGGCGGCCGGCGATCTGCCGCTCTTCCTTGCGACGACCGGTTCGTTCCGGACCGATGCGGAGGGCTACCTGCGCACCTCCACCGGTGTCACGCTGATGGGCTGGCCCGCCAATGCCGACGGCACGATCCCCTCCTTCCCGCGCGACACCGGGGCGGGACTGGAGCCGGTGCAGGTCAACGTGAACCAGTTCACGTCCGAGCCGACCACGCGCATCTCGATGGGCGTCAACCTGCCCGGCACGGACACGACCGCAGGCTCGGCAGGCGACACGCGCCAATTGTCGATCGAGTATTTCGACAATCTCGGCACCTCTCAATCCATCGACGTGGCCTTCACACCGAACGTACCGGCCAGCGGTGACCCGGCTTCGAACACATGGACGATGGTGCTGACCGACTCGGCCCAGAACGGTGCTGTCATCGGTGAATACACGGTCGAATTCGACGACAGCCGAACCGGCGGCGGCACGATCCAGGACGTCACGCAAGGCCTTCCCGCCATAGGTGGCGCATGGAGCAGCACGACCGGGACCTTCACCGTGGATGTCCTGGGCGGACCCATCGAAATCGACATCGGCGCCCAGGGCACCGGCTCCGGACTGACCCAGCTGTCCGACAATTTCGCACCGACCGCGATCTCGAAAGACGGATCGCCCGTCGGCAACCTTGTCTCGGTGGAGGTGGATGCCAATGGCTACGTGCATGCCAATTTCGACGTGGGCATCACCCGGACCGTCTACCAGATCCCGCTCATCGACCTACCAAACCCCAACGGTCTCGTATCGCATGACAACCAGCTTTACTCGACTTCCGCCGAAAGCGGCTCGTTCTTCCTGTGGGACGCGGGTGACGGCCCGACGGGCGACGTGGTGGCCTATGCGCTGGAGGAATCGGCTACTGATGTGGCCGCCGAACTAACGCAGCTGATCCAGACCCAACGGGCCTATTCCTCGAATGCAAAGATCATTCAGACCGTGGACGAGATGCTGCAGGAGACCACCAACATCATCCGCTGATCGGCGTGACCCCAACCCCCGCTAGGCCCCCGCCATGAGCATCTCATCCACCCTGTCGAACGCGCTGAGCGGACTGACCAGTTCCGCCCGCCGCGCCGATGTCGTCTCGTCCAACATCGCCAACGCGATGACGGACGGTTACGGCACGAGGCGGCTTGAAACAGTCAGCCGCATGCTTGGCAACAACGGTTCAGGCGTGCGTGTGGCCGGCGTAACCCGACACGAAGACGCAGTCCTGACGGGACAGCGGCGATTGGCAGAAGCAGAAATGGGCGCAGCTCGAAGGCAGGTCGATTTCGCCAAGCGGCTGGAGACGTTGATCGGCACGCCCGATCAGCCCGGTAGCCTGTCAGGTCGGATCGCAGATTTCGAAGCAAGCTTGATCGCGGCATCGAACGCACCCTGGAACACCACGACACTGACCGGTGCTGTCCAATCGGCACAGGCGATGGTCGACACAATCAACGGCATCAGCGAAGGCATCCAGGACGAACGCCATCGCGCGGACACCGAGATCGGGCGGGCCGTTGGGCGGATCAATTCTGCGCTTGAGGGGCTCGCCGATCTCAACAAGCGCATCCTGTCCACCCAGCCCAATAGTGGCGAAATGGCCGCGCTCCTGGACTCGCAGGCGCAACTGGTCGAGCAGATTGCGCCCTTCATTCCGCTGCAATCGCGGCGCGATACTAACGGAACCCTCCAGCTCTACAGCAACGACGGGCACGTGTTGCTGAGCCATCGCGCAATGAAACTTGGGTTCGATCAGGCGCCGGGAATGGACCCGTTCGTGTCGTTGGCGAACGGTAACATTTCGGGCTTGTCATTGGACGGGAGGCCGCTGCGGCTGGATGGATCAAACCCGGCATTTCACGGTGGCGAATTGAGCGCCCTGTTCGAAATCCGGGACGTGCTCGGACCCGAAGCACAAGCGCGCATGGACGCGGTCGCCCGCGACCTTGCTGAACGGTTCGATGAGACTGGTCTTGACACGACCATTGCCGTTGGCGACCCGGGACTGTTCACCGATGCGGGCACCATTGTTGATCCGTTGAACGAGGTTGGGCTCGCCGGTCGTCTCAAGCTGAATTCGGCGGTCGTCCCATCGGAAGGTGGCGCCGTCTGGCGCCTGCGCGACGGTCTGGCCGCAACAGCGGAGGGGCCGACGGGCGACAATTCATTCCTGTCCGCCCAGATCGCGGCATTGGCCGCACAACGCACAACCTTATCCGGTGGCTTCACTCCGACCACGCGCTCGGTCGCAGGGTTGGCAAGCGAAACCCTGTCGCTTGCCAGCCTGTCACGGATCACGGGCGAAGCCACGCTAAGCCACACGTCGAACCTGCATTCCGTCCTGAAAACCTCGGAACTCGCCAACGGAGTCGACACCGATGATGAGCTTCAGCGCCTGCTGAAGATCGAGCAAGCCTTCGCCGCCAATGCGCGGGTCATCAATGTGGCCGAGGAACTGATGGACGAGTTGATGAGGATCGCACAATGAGCCTGGTGAGCTTCGGTGACATGGCGCAATTCCAGACGCTGCGAAGGCAGGGGATTTCCCTGCGGTCCGATCTCGCGCGGCTGACCGCGGAACTCTCCTCGGGCAAGATCGAAGACAAGGGGCGCGCGGTAGGCGGAGATTTCTCGACACTCGCCGACATCACAAGGGGTCTGCGCCTGAACGAGACCTACCGCAATTCCATCGCCAATGCAGCGATCTTCGCTACCGGCCGACAATCGGCGCTGGAACGTGTGGCCGACGAGCTTGACGGGTTTGGAGCGTCCCTCATGTCCCTCACCGGCATGGAACAGGTCAACAGCCTGCGCTTGGACCCTCTGGACGCGCCGGAGCGGTTCGATGCTGCGGTCAGAGCGCTGAACACGCGCGTGGCCGGGCAAAGTATCTTCGCCGCAGATGCACCAGAAGCCACCCCGCTGGCAAACAGTGACACGATCCTGACCGAACTTCGGACAGTCATCGCCGGCGCAACAGACGCGGCATCGGTCGATGCATTGGTCACCGCATGGTTCAACGACACCGGTGGCGGATACGAGACTTTCGCCTGGCAAGGCGGTGAGGGAGTGCCGTTGGAAACGCTTCTTGGGGAAGCCGACGCAACGAACTCGGGCGTATCGGCACTGGACCCCGCCGTTCGAGAAACATTGACCGCCTTGGCGTTGGCCACGCTGGCGAGCGACGAACCTTCGCCGCTGTTAGCGGACGAACGCGAAGCGCTGATCGCCATATCCGGCCAGAAGGTTCTGAACAGCGAGACCTCCCTCGTCGCCCTTCGGGCACGGATCGGGTCGGAGGAAGCCCACATCGAGGAGGCCAAGGTAGCGGCCGAGGCAGCGCGCGGCGCGATGGAGCTTGAATATGGCCGCCTTGTCGATGCCGATCCTTATCGCACGGCGACCGAACTGGAGGCCGTGACCCTTCAGCTCGAAAGCCTCTATATCCTGACCGCACGCATGTCGCGCCTTAACCTGACGGAGTTTCTCCGGTGATCCGCCCATTCCTCGCCTTCCTGTGCGCCTGCCTGTTCGCCACGGCTGCCGCTTCGACCCCGATCCGGATCAAGGATCTTGTCGAGTTCGACGGCGTGCGCGGCAATGACCTCGTGGGCTATGGCCTCGTGGTCGGGTTGAACGGCACCGGCGACGGACTTCGCAATGCGCCCTTTACCGAAGAGATCATGGTCAACATCCTTGAACGGCTTGGTGTCAACGTCACGGGAGAGCAGTTTCGTCCCCAGAACGTCGCCGCCGTCATCGTGACGGCCACTCTCCCCCCGTTCGCGCGGCAAGGCGGACAAATCGACGTCACCGTATCCGCCATTGGCGACGCCGGCAGTCTTCTGGGGGGAACCCTTGTCATGACACCCCTGACCGCTGCGGATGGCGAGATCTACGCCGTCGCGCAAGGGGCCGTGATCGCCGGTGGCGCGGTTGTGGAAGGTGACGGGGCCGAGATTACGCAAGGCGTCCCGACGGCGGGCGTTATTCCAACGGGCGCAAGGGTGGAGAGGGAAGTGGAATTCGATTTCACCTCCCTCGGTCAGATAAGGCTTGCGCTGCGGTCACCGGATTTCACCACTGCCGCCCGGATCGAGGCAGCTATCAACGTGGAATTCGGGCGCGCGGTGGCCGCCATGCTGGATGCGGGCACAGTGCTCGTCGATATCGAACGGACCCAGGCCGCCTCCCCGGCCCACGCAATCACACGTGTGGAGAATATCCTGGTCGAGCCGGAGACTCGTGCCCGCGTCGTCGTGGATCAAAGGTCCGGCACAATTGTGATGGGTGAGGACGTTCGCATCAGTCGCGTGGCGGTCGCGCAGGGCAATCTGACATTGCGGATCGAAGAAGCACCCGTCGCCGTGCAGCCGAACCCGTTTGCGGAAGGCGAAACCGTCGTTCTGCCCCGGACCGGTGCGGAAATCATCGAAGAACCCGGGACCGGCCTTGCAGAAGTGTCAGGCGGCACCTCGCTATCCGAAGTCGTCAGTGCCCTGAACGCCTTGGGCGTTTCACCCCGAGACATGATCGACATCCTGTCGAGCATCGAGGCGGCAGGGGCACTCCATGCGGAATTCATCGTGCGATAAACCCGTCCAGCAATGCAGAAGGAAGTGACGCAGGGCCTTCGAATGTGGCGGTCCAACAAACGACCGCCTCGGGGGACGGATCCGTTGGCCTGACCGCGTGCATTCAATTTCTTTTTCGAATTGGCCGGGCACGCAGGCGCGACAGCAAGCTCGATCTTATGCAGAACCCTGACATTCGATTATGAGATCGCTCGCTCCGAGGCCGTACAACGTTGCAACCTGGTCGGCATGGCCGCTCAGGAACACGCATCGCGGTACCGGGCCGCGTTCAACGAGGCAAACGCGCCAGTTCTTTCGCATTTCAATGGACTTGCAACTCGGCCAATCGTAGCTCGCTCGCACTGCGGTGAGCGAAAGAACGGGTCTGACTGAAGTGAGCGAATATCCGCAATAAGGGCCGACAGGTTTCGCTATCGCGGCACTGATGGTTCGCGACGGCAGCACGCCATCTTCCCGGCCGCCAGAGGGAACACTTGGTTCCGAAGGGCGCGCGCGTCGGCAAACCCCGCCGACTACCGCAACCGCTGCACGACCGAACGCGCCAACGGACCGGGAAGAGACTTCAGGGCGGCCACGCGGTCCGCCCGACCCATCTGGAGTAGGATACGCGCGACGACCGCGGGATGTTCTGCCTGCAGATCGCATGATCCGGCAAACGGTGCCAGGCGGCGGTCGACACTTTTCGGAACGGAGATCGGCTGGTTGTTTTGAGCGCGAGTCTGTTCTCGTTCGATATCCCGGGCATCTGCACCTCCGGCGGCGCGAAAACGTTCGAGCAATCGGTTCCGATGCCATTCAACGCGCTTCGGATCGACTGCGGGCGGGACGGGGCCGGCCCCTCCGGTCGGATCACCGCTTCGCACCCTCAGTTTATCCATGGCATCTGGGCCTAGCAGGGTTTCCAGCACGCTTAGCTTTTCCTGACGCGCCACCTCTGGGGAGGTCGTTCGGTTGGATGATCTGGGCATGGGGCGTCCCCTTTCCGAAAGGTCAGAAATAGCTGCGAACAAGCGCACCTGTGATGAGCGCCCAGCCGTCGGCCACGACGAAAAAGGCGAGTTTGAACGGCATCGAAACGATGGCGGGCGGGACCATCATCATGCCCATGGACATCAGGATCGCCGCGACGACGAGGTCGATCACAAGGAATGGCAGGAAGACGAGAAAGCCGATCTGGAACGCGCGTTCGACCTCGCTCAGCATGAATGCGGGAATCAGGACGGAGGCTTCGGGGTCCGCGACCTGCGTGCCCGGACGCAACTCGGCAAGGCTGGTCAGCGTCGCGCTGTCGACACGGTTCAGCATGAAGCCGCGAAAAGGCTCGTAAATCGTCGGGATCGCCTGCTCGACGGTGATGTTCCCCGCGACCAGTGGGGCAACGCCCGTGGCATAGGCCTCCTCGAAAACCGGGGCCATGACAAAATAGGTGAGAAACAGCGCGAGACTGACGATCAACATGTTTGGGGGCGATTGCTGCAGACCGATTGCCTGCCGCAGGATCGACAAGACTGTGACCACGAACGGAAAGCAGGTCACCATGACGGCGAGGCCGGGCGCGAGACTGAGAAGCGTGATCAGCGCGATCAACTGGAACGTGCGCGCCGTCAGGCTGCCGCCATTGCCGAGATCGAACGTGATCTCCTGTGCAGAAAGGGGATCCGGTACGATCAGGGCCGTGGCAAGAAGGGTCGAAATAAGGATAGCGTCAGCTTGGCGCATCGCCGCGATCCATCAGTTCCGTGACGCGCACGGCCAGTTGCCCTTCACGGTCGCCGTCGAGTTCGACAAGTTCACCTTCGGCGATCAATTTGTCACCAACCCAGAGGCCAACCTTGTCCTCGATCCGGCTGTCCAGAGGCAGCACGGTCTCGGGATCCATCTCCAGCATTTCCGAGAGTTTCGGGCGCGCCCGACCAACGCAGACCCGGATTTCGATCGGCACGGATCGGAGCGCCGATGCCCGGCCATGTGTTACGATATCCGTCATTACGCTGCTCCTTGTGCAAGGGCTGGATCTTCGATTTGAGCCTGGAAGGCGCGGACGGCCTCCGCGATCTTTTCGGTTACGTCCGCGAGGTCGATGTCGCGCCGTTCAGGCCCGACGCGGATCGACACCTGGCTTTCGGAATACGCAGGTTCGGACCGGACCGACGCCGACCCGAGGCCTTCGGTATCGAGCAATTTCTGCAAGCTCTCGCAGGCGCTGGGAGCCGCAAGGATTTCGACCGACGCGTCGCCGGCTCCTTCCAGAAGCAGTCGCAACTGCTCGGACGCAATCGGGGCCAGAGCTTCGGCGGCGAGCCGTGGCAGGAGCGTCGCAACCATCTCCTCGAAAAAAGGCGAGAGCGCGTCGAAGATGTCCTTGCGAGCTGTCTCGTAGGTCATTTCCGCTTCCCGCAGGTGCTGGGCAAGCTGTGCACCAACGGATTTCCGCTCTTCCGCTTCCGCCGCTGCGCAATCGGCCCATCCGCTCTTGTAGCCAGCTTCATATGCTTCGAGGGACTTATCGTCCTCCTCTACCGGCACGGACACCACCGGACGTGCACCGACGTCGGCCTTGGGGCCGGTGGTCGCAAAGTCCTCGAGCATGAGCGAGCGGCTCATTGCGAGGCCTCATCGTCTTCGTTCATCCAGTTCCGCAGGATCTGCACGGTTTCTTCCTCGCGCTCCTGGATCAACAGACGCAGACGTTCGACAGGATCGAGCTGGCTCAGGTTCTCCGCCGTTTCGTCTGACACCGCGCCGGACATCATCATCGGAAGGGCCCGGTCGAAGGCATCCCCGATGTTTCGGGGTGGATCAGAGAAGTCTCTGCCGACAAAGGATGAGCCAGGGTCGTCCGGTGCGTCCATTTGGTAGGCCGGGTCGATGGCCATCGAGAAGGCATTCGGGTCAAAGGGAGCGTCCGTCTCAGGCGCCGGCAATCCCGGGCCCGGCTCGAACGATGGCAGGTCAGGTGTGCCGTCGGCGGTGGCTCCGCCCGTCGATGTGAACATCGGACGAAGAAGACCGAAGACGATCGCTACGGCTACCAATGACAAGAGCGCCGTTTGCACGATCCGTCCGACATCGAGGTTCAATCGCTCGGCGAAACCGGCTTCGGTCAAATCTGTTACCGCCGCCGCGTCAAAGGCCATGGACTGGATCGTGACGACATCGCCTCGTGTTTCGTCATAGCCGACGGCCGATCGGACGAGATCGGCCAACGCCGTGATTTCAGCGTCCGGCCGCGGGACGGTGATAACCGTGCCGTTGGCACTCACGTCTTCCACGCCGTTCAGCAAGACCGCGACCGTGATCCGGCGAACGGCCCCAGGTTCCCGTTCGGTCTCTCTCTGGAGTTCGGACAAATCGAAGGTGACGCGTTCCCGCGCCTCGGACCTTTGTGCAGAAGACCCTTCGCCACCAACCCCATCACCTTCGGGCAAATTCGATGCGACGGTCACGCCATCGCCCGCCCCATCGCGCGTGGAATTGTCGAGTTCTTCGGTTTCCGTCGCGACAATGACGCGGCTGTTCGGATCAATGACCCTCTCGAGCACCGTTTCACGCGCCATTTCCAGTTCCACCGATACCTGAACGACCGCGTTGCCGGGCCCCACCCGTGCCGCCAGAAGCCGTTCGATGTTTGACCTCAGCTGCTCCGCCCGGCTGCTTGCATCTGCTGCGGGCGTCATCTGTTCCTGCGCGCCCGCAACCTGGCCGGAATCGGCATCAATGACCGTGACATTCTCGGGGCTCAGGCCTGGAACGGAAGAGGCCACGAGATATCGCAGCGCCTGGGCATGTCCCGGCGCAAGGCCTCCGGCAGCTGGTCGGATCGCGACGGAGGCTGTCACGTCACGGGTCGGCTGAAACGGATCGGCCGACGGATTGGCGATATGCACGCGCGCCGCCCGGATCGCCGGCGACGCGATGATTGTGCGCGCCAGTTCGCCCTCCTTCGCCCGCCAATAGGCGGCGTCGAACATCTGTGATGTGGTGCCGAAGCCCGAAAGCGAATCGAGAAGCTCGTATCCTTGCGGGCCATTCGCCGGCAGCCCCTCGCTGGCCAGGGCGAGCCGCAGGGCATCCCGCTCAGCACTGTCCACGAAAATGGAGTCACCTTCGACCCGATGTGCGACGCCTCGGGCCGAAACAGCCTCTACCACTTCGCCGGCCGCCGCCGGGTCGAGGCCAGTATAAAGCAGCGAATACGAAGGTTGCGATGCAATCCGCGTCAATATCACGAGGACGATGGCCAGGGCGGCGACGCCACCGACCAGCATGCCCCGGCGGCGGCCGTCCATGTCGTTCCAAAGCTCGAGCAGCCTGTTCACCGCAGCACCTTCCCAATCGACCCGTTCTGGCCCGTTGCGCCCGGTCATAGCCGCCCCACGCTTAACAATCGGTTAGTGCCTTGCCGCTAAAACGCGGAAGAACGAAACGAGATCACGAGAATCATGGCGGAAGATGACGAAATCGAAGAACCCAAGAAGAAGAAGGGTTTACTTGTGCCCCTTCTGCTCGGGGTTCTGCTCGCTGCAGCGGGTGGGGGTGGCGGCTTCTGGGCCGTCACACAAGGTCCGTTGAGCGGTGGGGGCTCAGGTGGCAACGACCATGCCGAAGAAGATGACGATCACGGCGGCAATGAACATGGCGCAGATGCGGTATCGGATATCGCATTCGTCGAGTTGGAGACTTTGGTTGTTTCTCTCGGAGCCTCGGAATCGGGCCGGAACCTGATCTTCACAGCCGCGCTGGAGGTAGACCCGGCTTACCTTGAGGAAGTGACACAGCTGAGCCCACGCGTTCTGGATGTCCTGAACTCCTACCTGCGGGTGATCTCGGTTGCCGAACTCAGCGAGCCGACGAGCCTCGCCCGGCTGCGCGCACAGATGTTGCGGCGCATACAGGTGGTGACCGGCTCCGGTCGGGTTCGTGACCTTCTCGTCACACAATTCCTGGTGAACTGAATGACCATCCTTCTGACCTACGGTGCCGATTTTCTCGTGATACTCGCGAGCCTCGGAGCCATGGGATACTGCATCGTTTTGTCACGACGGCTCAACCGCTTGACCAGTTTCGACAAGGGGCTGGGTGGCGCGATTGCGGTCATGTCGAGCCAGGTGGATGAAATGAAGGCCGCGCTGCACGAAGCCAAGGCCGGGTCCGATGGCGAGGGCAAGCAACTCAGCGAACTTGTGCACCAGGCGCGTGATATTTCCACCGAACTGGAAATGATGATCGCTGCGTGCCACGACTTCGCTGAAGACGCCTTGGCGATCCAGGACAGGACAAGGCCAACACCCGAGCCCGAGACGGCTCTCGCAGACGGGGTTGAACAGCCCCTTCCACCGACCACCGCAGAATCCGATCGACCTGAGGCTCCATTCGCCGAGCCTGAAAAGACCGAAATCACGCCGATCTTTGGGTCGCGACGTGCGCAGTCAGCTTCCGGGGCCGCGGCAGACAACGCGCCAACGGCCCTGTTTCGGCATCGGAAACCAATGGCAGGTTAACAATGGCAAGACGCAAGACGTTCAGATGGCTCAAACGCGGTAGCGTTCTCATGACGTTGGGGGGCCTTTTTGCGGCCTCCATCGCCTTGCGGGTCGGGACACTCGATTTCGAGTTTATCTCGTCCGCCTCAGCCTCTGACCCTGACCCGGTCCCGATGGCAGTCGGACCGACATCGCCTCTTCGCGCCGCTCTGGATGAGGTCAACGCTCTTCGCGAAAGGCTCGCTGCCCGGGAAGCAGAGCTGGACGATCGGGAACGCGCCGTCGATGCCGCCCAGATCCTTCTAGAAGAACGTTTGGCCGAGCTGCAGGCCGCGGAGGCGCGGCTCGAGGGCCTGATACAAATCTCGGACACGGCGGCGGAAGGCGACCTCGCCCGCCTGACAGAGGTCTATGAAACCATGGGACCGGACCAGACCGCGGCCTTGTTTTCACAAATGGATCCCAATTTTGCAGCCGGGTTTCTGACACGCATGTCGCCTGCGGCCAGTGCCGCCATCATGGCCGAGCTCGACCCCGCCTATGCCTATGCAATCTCTGTCGTGATCGCCACGCGCAACGCCGGCGCCCCCACGCTGAACGAACCGGAGGCGCCACCTGACCCTGACACCGAATCTTAAGGTCTGATCGGCACAACTCTCTGATCCGCTGGAGAACCCGCAATGCTTGGTATCGTTGGAATCCTTGTCGTCTTTGGAATGGTCTTCGGCGGCTACAAGTTGGCCGGCGGCAAATTCGGCATCATCATCAAGGCACTTCCCTTCGAGATGATGATGATCCTGGGCGCGGCGCTCGGCGCATTCCTGATCTCGAATGACAAGGGAACCATCAAGGCGACGCTGTCGGGTCTGAAGCGGGTCTTCAAGGGCCCCTCGTGGAAACACGAGGATTACCACGATCTTCTCTGCCTGCTGTATGAATTGATCCGCTTGCAGAAACAGAATGCCGTGGCCGTTGAGGAGCATATCGAAAACCCGGCAGAGTCAGAGATTTTCGGGCGCTATGGGAAGATCCTGAAAGATCATGAAGCTGTCGAGTTGATCTGCGACACGATGCGGGCAGCGGCGATGAACTACAACGACCCCCATCAGGTCGAAGAAGTTCTCGACAAGCGACTGGAACAGAACGTGCATCACCAGATGCATGGCAGCCACGCGATGCAGACGGTAGCTGACGGTCTTCCAGCGCTTGGAATCGTGGCGGCAGTCCTTGGGGTCATCAAGACCATGGCGGCCATCGACCAACCACCTGAAGTTCTGGGCGGCCTGATCGGCGGCGCACTCGTTGGAACCTTCCTCGGCGTATTTCTTGCCTACGGATTCGCCGGCCCATTCGCGGCGAAGATGAAGGGCGTAATAGAGGAAGATCACCAATTCTACCTGATGATCCGCGAGGTGCTGGTCGCCAACCTCCACAACCACGCCACCAACATCTGTATCGAGGTCGGCCGCCAGAACGCCCCGCACCACGTCCGCCCGGATTTCAACGAATTGGAGGAGGCCTTGCGCGGCCTGAAGGCGGCATGAGGTGGCTGGCAGTTGCCCTCGTCCTGACCGCCGGGGCCGCCTCGGCTCAGACCGCTCGCGTGCAATCAGGCGACCACGCCGGCTTTACGCGGCTTGTCATTCCACTTGGCGCCGACCGGGAATGGGAACTTACGCAAAGCGGCAACCGCCGTTGGGAGCTGGCCGTTGACCCCGCGATCGATGGCTTTGACATCTCTCGCGCATTCGACCTGATCCAGCGCTCCCGTCTCGCGGAGTTGGAGGCCGGTGACACTCTGACCCTGTCCCTCGCCTGCGATTGCCGGATCGACAGCTTCCGCTACCAGGACCGCTTCGTGGTGATCGACATCGCCGACCCCGATCCGGATGCGGAGCTTGTTGCTGTTGACCCAGACGCCGATCCCCGTTCTGAAGATCGCGAACGCGCGGCCGAAGCATTGCCCGATCTCGCGTCGTTGTTGACGAGCCCCAATCAACTCCCGACTTTGCCACTGCTGGCCGTGCCCCAGCATCCAGACCCGGTCGAGGGGGCCATGCCGCACCCCGAAGGCACCCCGGACGGAGATGAGGCCGGACAAGCTGAAGACGCGCCCAACCCGCGTCTCGCCGAAGCGGCCGAGATCATGGCGGAGCAACTGGCCCGCGCGGCGGCATCCGGCCTGCTCGACCCGGCACTGGACCAGCCTCAGACCTTCGCAGACCCTGTTTCAGCTCGAGACACCCCCGGGGATGTCGAGTCCGAGCCAGATCTCGGCGACGCTCCAGACACCCAAAACCCCCATCCGGCGCCTCATCATCCACGGCCAGAGGACATATCGCTCCCGGATGAATTTCCGATCCGGACACAAACCGCGCTCGATCCCGGCATCGGATTTGAAGCGGCCCTCCCACCAGCGGAGGACAGTGCCGGCTGCGGAGCCGAGCCTTTCGACCCTGGGGCATGGGCCGAGGGCGTCGGTTTCGAACAAGAATTGGGCACGCTAAGACTCGCGCTCTACGATGACAGGGACGTTCTCATCGAACACGGTGCCCGCGACCTGGCGCTCTACTACCTGTACTACGGGTTCGGGGCCGAGGCCCGATATTGGCTGAACCAGCTGCAAGAACCACCCGATGATCTTCTTGCGGTGTCTGCCATCGTCGACGGCACGGAAGTCGCAGGCTTCGAACCGATCACTTCGCCCGCCGAGTGCTCGGACGGAGAGCTTCTTTGGCGATACATCGGCGGGTCCGTCGCAGTGGATCTCAATTCAGTTGATCTTGCCGCGATCCAACGCGCTTATGTCAATCTGCCGATCCCCCTGCGTGACCTCCTTGGCCCCCGCCTGGCCCGCGCCCTGCACGCCGACCGGCACGGCCCTGCTGCACGAAACGTCCGGGACGTGCTCGAACGTGGAGGACGTATTCCGGAAGCGGAGCTTGATCTCCTCGATTTCGATCTCGGCCTGACGCCTTCCGGCTCGGAAGACGATACACGCGGTGCGCTCTCGGATTTGTTGACCAATGACGGCGCCGATCCGGCTCATACCATGGCCCGAGCACTGGCCTTCGATCGGGAAACCGGCCTTCTCCCGACTTTCGACCGCTTGACGGCGGCTGAAGCCTTGCTGCGCGAATACGGGGACGGGCCAGCTACCGACATGCTGTGGCAGGAAGTGCTTCTTGGTCACGCAGCCTTGGGCGAAGTCGAGACGGCCATTTCAATGCTCGGCGACCCCGCGCGTGACGGCCCGGTTCGGGAAACCGCGCTCACCGAGCTGATCGCCAACCGCGTTCGCGCCGCTGACACCGCGGCCCTTCTCATCCTGGCGTACAGTTTCGGAGAAAACTGGCGCCCTGAAGGCTCAGACGCCGGGCGCACGCAGGTCTCGGCCATCGCGATATTGCGCGAAGAAGGACTTTACGAGGCGGCACAGATCCTTCGAGACGTGCGTCGCCCCCTGATCCTTCCAGCTCGCGCTGAAGAAGAGACGGAGCCCGATCCGCTCGTCGTCGCATGGGAGACATCGGATTGGGAACGGCTTGCGGAACTGGCCGAAGGCCCACATGCCGCGATCGCCACGCGAATGTCTTCCCGTCCCGATGCAGACAGCCCGCAGGAGCCTTTTGGCGATCTTGCCACACTCAGCGCGGCCGTTTCGGACAGCAGGGACCTGCGACAAGCGATTGGCGCACTGCTGGCAGATCCGGCACCCGAATAAACATATCCAGCGGAATACGCAGAATGCGTTTTACTTCCTCGCAGAACGTCAAATGTGAAGTTCGGTTATCCCTCCGGACCGCGGAACACGTCCGATGACCGTTCGAACCCTGTTCCAACCCACGATCCTCTTCGCCTTGGCCCTCATGGCGGTCATCATCATGATGATCCTGCCGGTCCCGTCGTTCATTCTCGACCTCGGACTCGCCACATCCTTCGGTCTTGCGATCCTGATTTTCACGGTCACCCTTTTCATCGAGCGCCCACTGGATTTTTCGGCCTTTCCGACAGTCCTCCTGGCATCGCTCATGTTGCGGCTTTCGCTGAACGTGTCGTCCACGAAGCTGATCATCGGGCAGGGCCACACGGGAACCAATGCCGCGGGGGGGGTCATCGAAGGCTTCGCGATGTTCGTGATCGGCGGCTCGGTCGTCATGGGGCTCGTCATCTTCTGTGTGCTCCTGATCGTGAACTTCATCGTCATCAACAAGGGCGCCGCGCGCATGGCAGAGGTCGGTGCACGGTTCGCACTCGACGGGATGCCTGGCAAACAACTGGCGATCGACAGCGATATGGCGGCAGGCGCCATCAACCACGCTGAAGCCAAGGAACGGCGTGAACGCGAACAGGCGGAAACCACGTTCTTCGGATCACTCGACGGGGCATCGAAATTCGTGAAGGGCGATGCAATCGCGGGCTTGCTGATTACGCTTCTGAACCTCGTTGTCGGACTGATCATCGGGACGACGATTCACGGCATGCCCCTCGGCCAGGCTTTCGAGACCTACACGATCCTGACCGTGGGGGACGGGCTTGTCAGCCAGATCCCCGCCGTGATTATCGCCATTGCATCTGCCCTCCTCCTGGCACGGGGCGGCGCGACCGGTGCGGCGGACACGGCACTGCTGTCACAACTGGGAAAATACCCCTCCGCTTTGGCGACGGTGGGTGTGCTCATGGGCATTTTCGCACTTGTCCCTGGTCTTCCGATCGCCCCATTCCTGATCGGCGCGGCAGCGCTCGGGACCGCCGCCTGGTGGCGGTTCCGCGCGCAGGAGCAGGACGGGAAAGCACTGGCACTCCCCTCCGCCGAACCCGAAGAAGACAAGCGGAGCACCACAGGCGACCTACTGGATGTCGATGACATCCACGTCGAATTCGCGCCTGACCTCGTGAGCCTTGCGCTCGACCCGGCCACCGGCCTTGATGCGCGGATCAAGAGCATGCGCGAACATATCGCGCGCGCCTTTGGCGTCCTTCTGCCAGAGATGCGCCTGACGGACCGCGGCGACCTGCCTCCCGGCACCTATTCGATCCGGCTCCTCGGGGTAGAACATGCCTCGACCACATTGCGCCCGGGGCAGGTCTTGATGCTGACCCAGGACGGCATCTTCGATCTGCCGGAAGGGCAAGACACGTCCGAGCCGGTCTACGGAGCACCTGCGAGGTGGATCAGTCCCGCCGACCGTGAAAAGGCCGCGCTGGCCGGGATGACCGTTGTCACGCCGTCGGAAGTGCTCGCCACGCACCTCCTGGAGGTGCTGAAACGCAATCTCTCGCGGCTGATGACGTTCAAGACGTTGCAGCGCCAGCTCGACGCCTTCGTCACCCTCTCGGACGGCACCCGATCCGAGGAGAACCGCCGCCTGCTGCACGAGTTGGTACCCGACAAGGTGCCGCTCGACCTGCTCCATACGATCCTGCGGCTCCTGCTGGCGGAACAGGTGTCCATCCGCAATCTTCCCTTGATCCTCGAAGCCATCGCCGAGGCCCGCGGATCGACCCCGCAACCCGAGATGATCTGCGAGCACGTGCGCCAGCGGCTCGGCTTCCAGTTGATTGCCGAATTGAAACGGACCGATGGCACCCTCCCGCTGGTGCAGCTGTCCAGCGAATGGGAGGATGTATTTCTGCGCTACCAGATCGGCGGCGACTCCGGCTTGCCAGAGGTCGCGCTGCCTCCGAACGAGTTCAACGCGCTCGCCAGATCAGTCAGCGAGAAAGTCGCAAGCGCCAGCGCAAAGGGCACCTATCCGGCAGTCGTCACTTCGGCGATCCGCCGTCGCTTCCTGCGCACGGTTTTGAGCGCGCGGGGGATCCCGAACCCGGTCCTGTCCTTCGAGGAGATCGGACTCGAGGCGAAGCCCTCCCTCGTCGGACTGGCCGCGCCATGATCGACCTGTTGGCAGAAATCCTCACCCTCTCACAGCACTTGCTCGCAACAGCCATGGCCGTTTTCCTGCGTGTCGGTGCGTGCTTTCTCGTTCTACCCGCTTTCGGAGAGCAGATGATCCCGATGCGCGTGCGCCTTGGCGCGGCATTGGCATTTACCGTCTTCCTGACGGCTGCCGTGCAAGGGCTGATCGTCGATGACGGCCTCATCCCCCCGGTGATTGCCTTTGTATCGGAACCAATCGCCGGATTGATACTCGGGCTGGCCTTGCGGCTTCTGGTGCACGCCCTCCAGATCGCGGGAACCATTGCCGCGCAATCAACGTCACTCAGCCAGATCATGGGCGGGGCGACGCCCGATCCCCTGCCCGCGATGGGTGCGATCCTCATGCTCGGCGGGCTCACTCTGGCCGTGATCTCGGGCCTGCATATCCACCTGGTCGAGACCTTCATCCGATCCTACGACCTGTTGCCGTTTGGCCAGATGCCCGGGCCGCGTGACTTTGCCGGGTGGGGGGTTGCACAGGTCAGTCACAGCTTTTCGCTTGCCATGTCGCTTGCGGCCCCGTTCCTGATCGCATCGCTCGTCTATAACGTCGCGCTCGGCGTCATCAACAAGGCGATGCCGCAGCTCATGGTCGCTTTCGTCGGTGCCCCGGCGATCACATGGGGTGGCCTCGTCCTGTTGCTTCTGACCACGCCATTCATCCTGCCGATCTGGCTGAACGCATTCGAAGGCGCACTGGCGGCACCGCTTGGGCTTCGCTGATGGACGACAACCAATCCCCATCCGACAAGCCATTCGACCCGACCCCGCGCAAGCTCGAGGAAGCCCGCAAGAAAGGCGAGATCGTCCGGTCGACGGACCTCAACACCGCGATCATCTACGGCGGGTTCCTGCTGTCTGGCGCAATGCTGGCCCCCTGGCTGATGGAGCGGATCGGCCTTCTGACCCAGGCCAGCCTCGGGCGCGCCGACACGTTGGCCCCAGCGTTGCTGGGTCCAGGCGGCGCTGGTCCTGCTGTCGGGCTCTTGTCCGGCGCCCTCCTGGCAACCGCAATCGTCGCGCTGATCCCAGCAGGCCTGCTGATTGTGGCCTTGATCGGCCAACGGGCTCTTCTGTTCACGCCATCCAAGTTGGCCCTGAAGCTAAACCGGATTTCCATCCTCGGAAACGCGAAACAGAAATTCGGTCCGCAAGGCATGTTCCAGTTCGGGAAATCGGCCGCGAAACTCTTCCTCGTGTCGGTATTCCTCGCTGTTTACCTCTGGGCCAGGGCTGAGCAGATTCTTGTCTCCATCTACGCCACGCCCGGCCAGATCCTGGAATTGCTCGGGCATCTGTCGCTCGATTTTCTCATGGTGATCGCGGGAATGACCGCGCTGATCGGGGTGCTGGATTGGTTCTGGGAATGGAGCCAGCTGCAACTCCGCAACCGCATGTCGCGGCAGGAGATCATGGATGAGACAAAAAGCGCCGAGGGTGACCCGCACTTCAAGAACGAACGGCGCGCGCGCGGGCAATCCATTGCGATGAACCAGATGATGGCAGACGTGCCAACGGCTGACGTGATCGTTGTGAATCCGACCCATTACGCGGTTGCGCTGAAATGGGACCGCGGCGGAGGTGGTGTGCCAACCTGTGTGGCCAAGGGCGTGGACGAGGTTGCGCGGCGAATTCGCGAAGCGGCCGCCGAAGCGGGCGTACCGATCTATTCGGACCCGCCGACCGCCCGCGCCCTGCATGCCGGCATCGAGGTCGGCGGGGTCATCCTGCCTGATCAATACCGCGCCGTCGCCGCCGCCATTCGCTTCGCGGATCTCATGCGCGCCAAGGCAAAGGCGGCACGATGACGAAGGACCTCGAAAGGCTGCAGCGGCTCAGGATGATCACCTCACTGCTGGCGGAGCGCGCGTTGGCACCTGTTTCCGCTGCCGGTAATGCGATGCGGCAAATCGAGTCGCGCGCATCGGCGTTGGGCGATCACCGTGCAGACCTGCTGGATGCCGGAACGGATCCGGTTCTCGCGGGAACGATGCTCGCCCAGGCGGAACGCCTTCGACAACTGCAAGCCGCCGCGCTGCGTGATCTGGCCACCGCGCGCGTCACGTTCGAGCAGGAGAAAGCCAAGGCGAAGCGCGACGTGGGTCGCGATCTTGCGCTCAGGAAATTGATCGAGAAGCGAACGGCGGAAGTCCGCATGGAAGCAGCGCGCCGCAAATCACGGTAGCGGAGGCTCAGGCGTCCTGCCGCGTGATGTCGGTGATGAGCACGTCGAAGACGATCTCACGTCCGAGCGCGCGTTGCGCAGCCTCGCGCAGGCCTTCGCGCAACGGCTCCATCGCGTCGGCTTCCGTGAAAATTCCATCGAATCCGCCGGTATTTGCATGGGCGAATAGCACCCTCAGAAAGCTGTCGCGCAGCCGCGGTTCCTGATCGAATACGAGGTTGTTCTGTCCGGTCGTGACCTCGATCGTCAGACCGAGCACCACCAGCGATCGGACAGAGCCGTTGCGAACAATTGGAACGACGAACTGGTTGTTGAGGCGCACGTATTCCGTGCCCTCACCAGTCTGCTCGACACGCGGCGGCTCTGAGTCGCCCTCTTCGCCGTGGCCATCACCGTGCTCCCCATCGCCCGGCTCATCGTGGGTGCCCGCCTCTTCGTCTCCGTGGCCATCATCCTCTGCACCGGCATGGTCTTCATCGGCAGCGACCTCTTCAGGCTCTGCTCCGCCAAGCATGAAACCGGCACCCACGCCGCCCCCGATGCCAACAAGAAACAGGACGATGGGGATCAGAAGTCGTTTCATTGCAAACGTCCCTTGAACTCAGAACGGAAGGATCGTGTCAGCGATTTCCTGGCCATAACGCGGGCGTTGCGCGTCGGTGATCAGGCCGCGGCCGCCGTATGAAATCCGCGCAGCGGCGATACGGTCGTATTCGATGGAATTCTGTCGTGAGATATCTTCGGGCCGAACGTAACCGGTCACCAGAAGCTCACGTATCTCGTTGTTGACACGGACTTCCTGGCTGCCTTCGATCCGCAGAACTCCGTTTTGAAGAACCTCAGTCACCGTGGCCGCCACACGCAGCGTCAATTGTTCGTTGCGTTGGACCGTGCCTTCCCCGGCGGAGCGGCTGGCGCTGTCGAACTCGACCGCCTCACCCAGCGATCCGCCGCGTGTAAACAATCCGTCCAGCCGCTGCGGAAGTCCGAAAAGGTTCGGGATACCCATCGTCTCGGATCCGGATCGTTCGCGTTCGGACGAATTGGTGAATTCCGCGCTGTCGTCGATCTCGATCACGACGGTGAGGATGTCGCCACGGCGCCCGGCGCGCCGGTCGCCCAGAAGCGAGGCGCGGCCCGATGTCCAGAGCGACGCGCCCTCCGCCCGGTCTGGCACATCCGCCGTATCAGGGAGCGGGGTCACGTTCATCGCGAAAACCTCGTTGCCGTTCGTGGGTGACGACAGCTCGGGCTCCTGCCCGATCTGGCTGAGGCGTCCGCATCCTGAGAAGGTCAGCGTGACAAGGCTGATGCAGGCGAACTTGGTAAGGTAGGAAATCATTCTTGAGGTCCAACGGTAACGAGGCCGGGCGCTAGGGCTACGGCGGTGACGGTCTGGCGAGAGGCGAGGTTGATGACGCGAAGCGCTTCGCCTTGGGCGGCGCGATCCAGCGCGCGGCCATCGGTGATGATCAGAAGGCCCCCATGATCGTAGCGCAGCGATACGATCTCGTTGCGTTCGACAATGGCGGGCGGACGCAAATCGCCGGGCCGGATCGGGCGCCCGGGATAGAGGTTGATCCGCGCCTCCATCCCCACGGCCTCCGCCATGTCCGACAGGGCGCCGGGCGTTTCACCTTCAACGGTGGCGACATCGGCGGGCCCGATCAGCGTCGCGCCGCGGATGGTTCCAGCAGCGATCACGGTTTCCTGCGCGGTGGCGGGGGGCGAAAGGGCAAGCAACAGGAACAACCAACGCATCAGCGCACCTGCGTCGTCGCGCCGAGGATCTGGTCGGCGGCGGTCAGGACCTTGGCATTCAACTCGTAGCCCCGCTGCGCCTCGATCAGGTCGGTGATCTCCCGCACCGCATCTACGGAAGACTGCTCCACGTATCCTTGTCGCAGGGTTCCCAGACCGTCCTCGCCCGGTTGCGCGGCGAACGGAGCGCCGGAGGCCCCGGTCTCCAGGAACAGGTTGGACCCGATCGCCTCCAATCCGCTGTCGTTGGAAAAGCCGACCAGGTTGATCTGGCCCAGAAGCTGCGGCTGGATCTGCCCGAGAAAGCTGGCGTAGACCTCGCCCGATGCGTTGATCTCGATCGCCCGGGCGTCAGCCGGAATGGTGATGCCCGGGTTCACTTCGAACCCGTCGGCGGTCACGATCAGACCATCGCCCGTGCGCTGAAATGCACCGTCACGCGTATAGGCGCTGTCGCCGTTCGGCAGCGTCACCTCGAAATAGCCGCGCCCTTCGATGGCCATGTCCAGATCGCCGCCCGTCGCGGCCACCGTGCCCTGCTGCCACGTCACCGTCACGGCCGTGGGTCGCACGCCAAGACCGACCTGCACACCCGCAGGCACGATGGTCCCATCGGCGGCATTGATCGCGCCGGCCCGCGTCATCTGCTGATAATGCAGGTCTGCGAAATCCGCGCGGCGGGCGGAATAGCCTGTCGTGGACATGTTCGCGATATTGTTGGAGATCACATCGACACGCAGTTGCTGCGCGCTCATGCCGGTGGCCGCGATATCAAGGGCTCTCATGGGGGCGGTCCTTTCTGGATCAGCTGCGTTGGCCTGCGGTGCGCAGGAAATCGCGTATGCGGTTGTCTTCGGCGTCCATGAAGCTCTGCCCGAGCTCGTAGGCGCGCTGCACTTCGATCATGCGCGAGATCTGCGCGACCGCGCTGACGTTGGAGCGTTCAAGAAACCCCTGCATCACCCGCGCATTTTCCGCCGCGACGTAACCACTGTCGGCGGTGAAGGCCGTGCCGGACTGGCGCGTCAGTTCCAGCGGATCGACGGGCAAGTAGAGACCAACCACGGTCAGCGGCTGTCCATCGGCCGAGATCGTGCCATCGGGCGCAAGGTTCACGCCGCGGGCATCCGGCGGGACGAAGATCGGCGCGCCGCCGGCATCGAGAAGCCGTGCGCCTTCCGGCGTTACCAACTCCCCGAAATCGTTTCGAATGAACGCGCCCGCACGCGTCAGCATCTGCCCCTGAGCGGTATTGACCATGAAGAAGCCTTCCCCTTCGATGGCGAAGTCGAAGGGGCCGCCCGTCTGCTCCAGCGCGCCCTGCTGCCCCGAGATCGACCGTCCGTGGGCGGTGCCCATGCTGAGAGACGGCTCGTCCCCTCCTGTGCGGGCAATGAACTCCGCGAAGATCAGCCCCTCGGAGCGGAACCCCGTGGTGGAAATGTTGGCGATGTTGTTCGCAACGACCGACATCTCGCGGGCGAGACCGGAGAGGCGGGTGAGTGCGGCGTATCCGGGATTATCCATCGTCTACATCCCCGCGATGATCGGCACGAGCGTGTCGGCGAAATAGGTGATCAGGGTCTGGGTCATGAACCCCATGGAGATCCAGAACACCACGACGATCGCGGCGAGCTTCGGCACGAAGGTCAGTGTCATTTCCTGCACACTGGTCAGCGCCTGGAAGAGGCCGACGAGGATGCCGGAGATCAGCGCGGCAGCCAGGATCGGCGTGGCAATGGCCACGGACACCCACAATCCCTGTCGCATCGTATCGAAGAAGATCATTTCATCCATCGTATCAGACCGGCATCCGCAGGATTTCCTGGTACGCCTCGACCACGCGGTCACGGATCGTCACCGCCGTCTCGACGGCCAGCTCGGTCTGTGCCAGCGCCGTCACGAGCGAGTGCGGATCGGCGCCGGTGGTCATGGCCGCGCGGGCCTGTGCTTCGCCCTGGGCAACGGTCTCGGCGAAGGTCGAAACGGCTTGCGAGAAGGCGTTGCCGTCGGCGGCTTCGGCGCGCTCATGGGTCAGGCGTTGGGGCTGGTAAGCCTGCGCGGCAAGCGATTGGCGAATATCCATCCGGGATTCTCCTCAGATGTTGGGGGTTAACGTCGAAGCAATTCGTTGAGCGAGGAGGACATCTGGCGGATCTGATCGAATATCCGCAGGTTGGCCTCGTATGACCGCTGCGCTTCGCGCGCATCGGCAAGTTCTATGACAAGATCTACGTTCGAGCCTTCGTAATTGCCGCTCTCGTCCGCCATCGGGTGGGCCGGGTCGAAAATCACCGGAAGGATCGTCTGATCCAGCCGCACCGGGCCAGGACGCACCGCACCTTCCGGGGCGCCGAGCGCGCGCTCGACCTCGAAACTGGTGATCTTGCGCCTGTAGCCGGGCGTATCGGCATTGGCGATATTCTCGGACACATGGGTCAGGCGCTGCGCCTGCGCCCGCATGCCGGACGCCGCCACCGACAGAGCATTTGAGAAATCGGTCATGGCACGCCCCTATCGTCCGAGGCTGGTGCGCAGGATCGACATGGCGGACCCGTAAACACGCAAGGCGCGATCGTGGGAGCGTTGCGCCTCGATACCGCGAAGCATCTCGAATTCGAGCGAGACGGTGTTGCCATTGGGCGAGGCAGGCGTGCCGGCATCAAGGACACGCATTGGCATCTCACCGCGACCGAGCCTGTTTTCGGCAGTCATGTTGCGCCAGGTTTCGGCAAAATCAGCCACGTCACGGGCGCGATAGCCGGGCGTGTCGGCATTGGCGATATTCTGCGCGACCACGGCCTGTCGGGCCGCGGAGTGTCGGGCAAGACCACCTGCCAGCTGAAAAATCTCTAGCCTGTCGAACATCCGGGTTTCTCCCATCTCGGCTACACGAAGGCTTAAGAGTGATTCCTTTACATTCCGTAATTGCGGCGCGGTTTTGTGCCGGAGACCGGAGAACCCGTGATGTCGAATTCCAATGCGATCAACCTGTTACGTGCTCAGTTGCAGGGCATTTCCCATGCGCGCGCAGTTGGCGAAGTCACGGCCCTCGGCCGCTCCTGCATTACGGTTGCCGGGCTAAACAGGGTGGCGGCGTTGGGCGATCGCGTGCGTTTCGGCGCCGATCTGACGGGCGAGATCGTGGCGCTGGATCAGCAAACCGCACGCGTCATGCCCGAAGGGCCGACCGATGGTCTTCGCCTCGGTGCAAATGTGTCGCATATTGGCCCGCAGACCATCGCCCCCGATAAGAGCTGGCTTGGGCGCATCATCGACCCCGACGGGGCACCCTTGGATGGTCGCGCGCTGTTCCAGGGTGGACAGACTTGCAGCCTCCTCGCGCCGCCGCCCTCTCCGACCCATCGGCGCGGACTTGGGCAGCGGCTGGAAACCGGGCATGCGGTTTTCGATACGATCCTGCCGATCGTGAAGGGCCAACGGGTCGGCTTGTTCGCCGGGTCGGGCGTCGGCAAGTCGCGGCTTCTCGCGGCGCTGGCACAACACATGCAATCGGACGTGGTTGTAATCGGCCTGATCGGTGAGCGCGGGCGGGAGGTGCGCGATTTCGTGTCAGATACGCTGGGGCCTGACGGCCTGAAACGGTCGGTCGTGATTGCAGCCACGTCCGACCGCCCCGCCCCGACCCGTGCGCGTGCCGCCTACACCATGATGACAGTGTCTGAATACTTTCGTGACAGGGGTCGGAACGTCCTTCTGCTGGCCGATTCCATCACCCGTTTCGCCGAAGCCACGCGAGACGTCGCCGCCGCAGCGGGGGAGCCGTTCGGCCCCTCCGGTTTCCCGGCCTCGATGTCGCAATCCATCATGGGGCTGGCCGAACGCGCCGGCCCGGGCGCAGGCGCACAGGGCGACATCACGGCGATCTTCTCGGTCCTTGTTGCAGGGTCCGATATGGAAGGGCCTGTGGCCGATGTGACGCGCGGGGTGCTTGATGGCCACTTCGTGCTGTCGCGCGACATTGCGGAGCGGGGGCGCTATCCCGCCATCGACGTCCTGCGGTCTGTCAGTCGATCCTTGCCCGGCGCCGCTACCGAAGATGAAAATGCCACGATCCAACGGGCGCGCCAGTTGATCGCCGCCTATGACCGGGCCGAGATCATGGTGCAAACCGGCCTCTACACGTCCGGTTCCGACCCGCTGACCGATGGTGCGGTAAAGGTCTGGCCTGAACTCGACGCTTTCGTGGGCAAAGAATCCGTGGACGGGATCGCTGGCAGTTTTGCAGCGCTCGACAAGATCCTGTCGCCCGCAAGAGTGCCGAGCAAAGTTGCGAACAGGTAGGGCTGAATCTCCGAAGATTTCGGCAGAATGGCCGGCCCTCATTGTCGCGATGGGCCGCTGAGGCCGGCGTTCCGTTCGCTTCTTAGGCCAGGTTCTGAAGCAGCGTGATCGCCGTCGCGCCAGGCGTTGTCGCGGAAATACCGGCATTCACCTGCGCCCGGATCGTGAAGATCCTGAGTAGGTCCTCCACTGCTTCAGGGTCGTTGAACTGGGCAAAATCCGCGCTGCCAAGCGTCCGTTCCGCACCGTCGCGAAAGCTCTCTACTTGCCTGTCCAGATCGAGGGTCGCGATTGCCGAGGGCAATCCGAAAGCCGTTTCGAATACCTGCCGCAACGGTGGCGTCCCCATGACTGACAGCCAGCCAGTCGTGTCGCTGCTGCCCAACGCGGCAAGTTCAGGGAGTTCGCGGGACGCGGTCAGGGCCAGACGCATATCGCCGTCCACCTCCCCCACGGCCACCTCGAAGGATTGTCGGTCGAATCGAGCCAGAACCCTCTCGGCGAAAGCCGGGTTCTGCGTCTGCGGGGGCAGGACAGAGCCGAACCCAAAGGCTTCCGCGAATGTACGGTACCGCTTGTCCGCCAGCCGGTTGGACAGCGCGTCCTCACGATCCACGCCGTCCGACAGGATCCTTTCGATGAAGGCGCGGTTCGACAGATCGTCCTGCAACCCGTACGCCTCAAGGGCCACGCGCAGCAGACGATAGTCAGAGACGAGTTCCTCCGCCGTGGTGATCTTGCCGATATTCTCGCTGAAATAGGCGCGGTCCCGATCCTGAACCAGCGAGGCGGCGAAGCGGCCTTGCTGAGTCGCGAGGCTCGACTGCAGAAATCGCCAACCCGCGTAGCCACCAACGGGAAGAACCGGCTGAAAAGTCATGACTTGCCGGCTGCAAGCAGCCGTTCCTCCCGCGCAAGCAGTCCTCGCAGGTTTTTCAACGTCTGGTAGATTTGGCCCTCGACAAGATGCTGCGTCGCCCGGGACAGCAGCGCGCGGCTGTCCGAGTCGGTGAAGACCTGGCTTAGCTGCTCCATCCCGCGCAGAAGCTGCGCCTTTGCATCATCGAAATCCGCGTCACCGGACAGCACGAGTTGAGCGATATAGCAGACCCTACGGACCGGTGTATTCGCCTCTTCAGGATGAATTGCATCACGCAATCGAAGGATGTTTGCACCGGGCGTCACGATGGACAGGCGCGTGCGCCGGTCTCCGTTCTCGATCACGGCGCCATTCACCAAGACCCGCTCTTTCGGCCCCAGCTTGAGAACCAGCCCGCTCATGTCGACACCGCCTGCCCGCTGAGCCCTCGCATGACGGAGGTGTTGATATCGACCAAGGCCTGCAGCGCCTCTGCGCTGTCGAGCGCCTTGCGCGATTGCAGAAGCGAGAATTCCGCAAGGTAGAACAATTGCGCGCGCAAACTTTTTGGAAGCGCGTTGTCTTCATCGGCCAGGTCGGAGGCGAGGATCGTCCAGAGCCGCCGGTTGTCATGCAGGGCCGCGGCGCGTTCGGTCATCGGGGCCCCGGCGCGCATGGCCTTGTGCAGGCGCGCGGTGATGCTTTGGAAGGCCGCATATTCGGTGCCACGTTCCGACCGGACAGGCGCGGCGGAGGCGGCATAGGCGGATTGGGCGAGCGAGGTGGAAATCAATGGATAGGCTCCTTGAGGCGCGACGGGGCCGCGGCTTGGGTCTGAGGTCATCCGGTCGCCCATCGGGGGCGTAAAGGTAGTCAGACCGGGGCAGGCCGTTGCGCGCCCCGGTCAGGATCCGGTTACCGGAACAACGACAGGATGTTCTGCGGTGCCTGGTTGGCGATCGACAGCGACTGGGTGGCCAGCTGCTGCTGCACCTGCAACGCTTGCAGACGCGCCGATGCCTCTTCCATATCCGCATCGACAAGGGTGCCGATCCCGGTCTTGAGCGAGTCGACCAGCTTGCCGACGAAGCTCGACTGGGTTTCGATCCGGCCCTGGGCCGAGCCGAATTCCGCCGCGGCGTCGATCGAGTTCTGGATCAGCGTTTCGATGTTATCGAGCGCCGAATCCGCACCGGTATTCGTGGTGACGTCGATGTTGTCGAGACCGAAAAGGCCACCCGATGCCTCGCCACCCGTCGAGGCGCTGAAAGAGATCGTCGTGGTGGATGCGTTGTCATAATCCACGGCCAACGAATACGCGCCGGTGCTCTCGTCCTGCTGAACCTTGGTGGTGACACCGTCCGGCGGGTTCGAGTCGATGGCGGTCTTCAGGCCGCGCGCGACGTCTTCCATGGTTTCGCCCTTACCGGCGATGTAGCGGAACGCCGAGCCGGCAACCGTCACTTCGAAGCCGTCCCCTTCGCTGACATTGGCCCCGGCGCTGAAATCCAGCGTTTCGGCGCGCTGCGCGATGGTGCCGGTGGTCTGCGTCAGGCCGGTCGTGCCATTCAGTGCCTCCACGTTCGCGCCAGCACCGCCAGCCGTGTCGGTCAGGGTCGAAGCCACTTCGATATCGACTTCCGAGAAGGCATTGGTGTTCGAGATCACCAACTCACCCGCGTTCGTACCGGCGCTTGCGACCACGCCTTCGATATCCCGGGCGTTGATTTCACCCTGCAGCTTGGCCACGACACCGTCAGAATCCTCGGTCCCGTCGAGCGTAACCGTGATCACCGATCCGCCGACCGTCACGCTGAACGTGTCGCCGTCGGCGAAGCCCGCACCGGAGCCTTCCGTGATCTGGACCTGAGCGTTCAGACCGGCCTGTGCGCCACTCGTCGCAGATGCTGCACCGTTGAGCGAGCCAAGCGCGGTCAGGTCGCCACCGGTCACGGCCGTCGAGCCGTAGGTGCCCGAATCGCTGGTCAGGTCCTGTCGGCTGACGGTGATGTTCGACGCTGCGACGTCGCCGTTGCCCGAACGGTCGAGCGACGACAGGATATTCACATCCTCGGTGCCGGAGACCATGTTCAGGCCGTTGAACTGCGCAGCGCCCACGACGGATTTGATCTGGTTGGTCAGGGCTTCGATATCGGTCTGGATCTTGTCCCGATCGACATTCTCTTCCTGGGCAGAGACGATCTTGCCCTTGATCTCTGTCAGAAGGTCCGTGACCGTTTCCGAGGCGTTGCGCGCAACGGCAACGGTGGATTCCCCGAGGCTGAGGCTTTCCTGAATGCCTTTGAACCCTTTCACGTCGGATTCCATGACCTTCGAAATGGCCCAGACGGCGGAGTTGTCCTTCGCGGAACCGACCGATTTGCCCGTCGAGATTTCCGACTGGGTCTGCTGGAGGCTGGCGTTGACGGATTTCAGGGTTTGCAGCGCGACCATGGCGCTGGTGTTCGTCAGAATGCTGGACATGGTGTCCCTTTCCTTGATGTTCCAAAGCGTGGTTTTTCACGCAGGATGACAGGCGACACCGTGATTTCCGGTGCCGGGTGAAGCGTCTTTCTGACGATTGCGGACCGGCTTGTTTCGGCCCACGCCACCGCGGCGGGTGCGCGGCCGATTTGCCGTCAATCACGTGAACAACGTCTTAATCCGGGAAGCCGCATTCCATCGCTTTTGAGCAAAAATCGAACCGGACTGGCAAAAAACGATCCGGTTTGCGCCGGGTGGGTATGACATGCCGACCTCGCCGCGACCGCAGCATGCTACCGACGGCTCAGAAGGCGCGAGTCTCCCGGCCTCGTCGCATGGGTTTTCCCGGTTGCATCGTATACGTTCAGCGTTGCCCTGTGTCGTGATCCGATCTGTTCCCGCGCCTGCGCGACACCGGCCTGGGCCGCTTGCAGAAGAACCGCGTTTCGCTGCGCTCTCTGCTTGATATCGGCCAAGACCTGAGCCGAAGCCGACTCGGTTCTCAGTCGGTCGAAGGCGCGTCCGAGCGGCCCTTCGATCTTGCTCAATTGTGTGAAATCACCGCTCAGCAAAGCACTGGTCTGAGCCTTCAGAAGCTCCGAGATCGTATCCTGCGCGGATTTCCGTGTCCCGATCACACTCAACCCTCCGACCGCCGCACGAGAGATTCGAAAATCGACTCGGCCAACCCGATCCCGCCTTGTTCAGCGAGCGCGCGTGCATGTTCGGTGCGCAGGAGGGAGGTCATCTGCTCTTCCCCGATGCCGCCGCCGAAACTGTCCCGCGCCTCTCCGAAGCCGGCATGCTTGAGCATCTCGGCCAGGAACGCGGCTTCGAGGTCCCGTGCGACCTCCCGCAGGGCGTTATGGTCGGCCGAAGGTCTCGCGACCGGGTGCGCCGGGGAGCCAAGGGCCGGGATCACGTCCGTCGTCATGGAATTCTCTCACATTCTAAGGATCTTTCGTGAGCCTGACAGAGCTCCGTAAATAATTGGTAAGGGTCCGGCAGCTACATCTCGGGCAACCGAAATCAGACGGACAGCCAGAATGGATGATCTGTTTCACGCTTTGCCGTCCATGGGGCGCGGGCATTCGAAAATGCAGACGGCGGCCGATGGTCTGTCTCCAGCGCCGGGGCTCCCATTTCTCGCGGTATTTTCCGAAACCGGTCATCCGATCGTCACCGTTTCGGGATCCCCTGTCGAAGCCGGCACGAATGCCCCGGTCCAGCCGGATCTCGCATCATTGGTCCAGTCGGCCCCTTCAGATCACTCGCGAACGCAGACACCCGGCACACCTTCGGGTGAAACCCGCCTCGTGCCTGACCCGCCGGAGACTGAATTCACGCAAGGGCTCGCCGCCGAACCCGACGACCCGTCATCCGTGTCTGATCCGGCCATGGGTGCGCTCGAAAATGAAAATCCGCTACCAGCTCTGAACGCCTTCGCCCCACCAATAGTTTACGGTGACGTCTCTCCGCCCACACCCGCGGACCCCGCCAGGGCACCCGCGGTCAATGCGCAACCTTCGAATGCACCGGTGCAGCCGTTGCAGAACGGCGAAGCCCAAAGAGTGGCCCCTCCCTCCCATGTCGATGTGGACGGGCCATATCCAGCCGCGATGTCCGGGGCAGGTACGGGCAATACGGATCTGTCGCCCGCCCAGTCATACGCCCCGCACGATCCCGCACTGCCCCTGGGTCGCCCGCCGATGATCCGCTCAGCGCATCAGCCGACCGTGCCAATACAACCCACCGAAGGGACCGCCTCCGACATGGCGTCCCCGGACAGGCACTCCGGCAGTCAGGACGGAGCCTCATCTGATCAAGCCATGGAGGTATTGAAGCGGCTCTCGACCCCTTCGATGCAATCCGCACTTGGTTCCGCAAACCGGGAACGGGGATCGTCGATACCGGCCGAACCCACCGCTACCGGCGAACTCTTCCCGGGCGCGGTGGCCCGGCCGAACGACGGTGACCCGGACCTGCCAGTTTCACTACTGCAGTCGGCGAAGGAACCCATCGCCGCGAGGCAGATGGAGGCCGGCGGACGGCAACCTCAACCCACGACGCCTGCACCGCCGGACACGTCCCAACCCGGCAGCGTGCCGCGCTTGAAGGTGACCAGCGAACTACCCCAGCCCGACGCCGACACACCTGACCTGATCGACCGGGCTGAGCCCGACGTCGTCCGATTGATCGGTACACGAAGGTCTGTTGCCCTCCCCACCTATGCCTGGCGTCCAGCCCAGATGCCCATCGCGTTCAACGGACAGGCCACACCAGCGCGTTCTGCCATGGCGGTAGAGCTTCTTTCGGAAGAGATCACCCTATCCAGCCAACCCGGTGCATTTCACTCGAACGGCGGGACAACGCAGACGTCTCCAGTTCCGCTCAGCCTACCGCACCAGGCACCCTCCATGGTCGCACAGCAGATCGCGGCGGCATTGCAGGATCGAAATCGCGACATCGGACAACCGATAGAACTTGCACTCGATCCTCCGGAACTGGGGCGTGTGCGCCTTCAGATGGTCGACCTCGCCGGAACCTTGACCCTGACTATCCATGCCGACCGCCCCGAGACGGCCGACCTCATGCGGCGGCACATGGACCTTCTTGCACAAGAATTCGCAGAGGCCGGTGTCAACGCGCCCTCGGTGAACATCTCGCACGGTGGCGCGAACGGGCAACCAGGCGAACGCGTCGCCGACCAATCGGTCAATCCTGCCGGCAGCGCGCCCGAGGATACGGCACCCAATATGTCCGCATCCGCGACACGCCGTGCCACTGGCGCACTGGACCTCAGATTATAGGACCTGACCCCATGGAAATTCTCTCTTCCCAATTGCAGGCCACCAGTGCCCGCAACGCTGCCGTGGCCGATACAGCCTCGGCCATCACTTCCGATTTCGACATGTTCCTGCAACTTCTGACGACGCAGATGCGCAACCAGGACCCGCTCAATCCCGCCGATTCAACCGAGTATACGGCCCAACTCGCCACCTTTTCAGGCGTCGAACAGCAGGTCCAGACGAACGACCTGTTGCGCGAATTGCAGGGCGCGTTCACGGCGATGAACATGGGGCAACTCTCGGGCTGGATCGGGATGGAGGCGCGGGCGGAGATGCCGGTGAACTTCACCGGGCAGACCACGACCATGCAAATTGCACCCTCACCGCTCGCCGACCGGGTCGAACTGATCGTGCGGGACCAGAACGGCAACGTGGTTGCCAACACACCCGCCGTCCTTGGCGACGAACCGTTCGAATGGGCCGGTCTCGACAACAACGGCAACCCGCTGCCGCCGGGCACCTACACGCTGTCCTCGCAAAGCTGGCGCGGGGAGGAGGTGCTTGAAGAACGCTACGCCTTCGTCTTCGGCGAGATCACCGAAGCGCAGACGCTGAATGGCGAGGTCTGGGTGACGATGGAAAACGGCGTCAGCATCCCGTCCGATTCTGTGCAGGGCCTGCGCCGGGCGGGATGATCAGAAGGCTGTCCAGACAAGGGCCACCGCAAGACCCAGGGCCAAACCGCCGAAACCGATGGCCAGACGCTCCGCCGTGCGGCTTTCCCGCTTCGGACGCTCCTGATGCCGCTGCGCGATCAGCGCCGCCTCGGCCAGTTGCGGCAGGCGCGGGCCAAAGCGCGACAGAACCACGGCCGTCCGCCAGAGGTCACGCACGACCGCCTGCGGGCCGATATTGGTCGCGATATAATCCTCGACCACCGGGCGCGCCGCGGCCCAGATGTTCAGGTCCGGGTCAAGGGACCGTCCCACTCCCTCGACCACAACCATGGTGCGCTGCAACAGGATCAACTCGGTCCGCGTTTCCATCCCGAAGCGCTCCGTAACTTCGAACAGGAACGCCAGCAGCCGACCCATCGAGATCTTGGACGCTTCCATTCCGAAAATCGGCTCACCTACGGACCGAAGCGCCTGCGCGAATTCGTCGATATCGCGATCCTGCGGCACGTATCCGGCTTCGAAATGCACCTCGGCGACACGCCGGTAATCCTTGCGGATAAACCCCATCAGGATCTCCGCATAAACCCGGCGCGTGTATTCATCGAGCCGGCCCATGATGCCGAAATCCAGCGCCACTAGATCGCCATTCGGCGCGACCTTCAGGTTCCCCTGGTGCATGTCGGCGTGAAAATAGCCGTCGCGCAGGGCATGGCGCAGGAACATCTGCAACGCGGTGCGCGCCAGCGCCGCCTTGTCGTGGCCAGCCGCCGTGATCGCCCCCAGATCACTCAGCGGGATGCCCTCGGCCCAACCCAGCACCATCATCCGGCGCGACGACAGGCCCCATTCGACCTGCGGGACGACGAAGCCGTCGTCATTGGCGGTATTGGCGTAGAACTCGCCGGCGGCGGCAGCCTCGATGCGCAGGTCCAGCTCCTGCAGAACGACCCCTTCGAAATGGTCGATCACGTCGCGCGGGCGCAACCGGCGGGACGACGGCGACAGCGTCTCGATCAAAGTCGCCATGAGGTGAAAGGCATCCACATCCTTGCGGAAGGCGCGGTCGATCCCCGGGCGGAGGATCTTCACCGCCACATCGCGACCGCCGTCCACCAGCTTCGCCCGGTGCACCTGCGCGATGGACGCGGCGGCGACGGGCTCGGAAAAGTCCGAGAACAGCGTCTCCAGCGGTTGCCCCATCTCGCCCTCCACAACGCGCCGTGCGTCAGCGGTCGGGAAAGGCGGCAGCTTGTCCTGCAACACCTGCAATTCAAGCGCCATCTCGGGGCCGACCACGTCGGGCCGGGTCGACAGGATCTGTCCGAACTTGATGTATGCAGGCCCCAGCGCCTGAAGCGCCCGCGGCACCGGTGGCATCGTCGGGTCGCCGCGCAGTCCGAACCACTTCAACGGCCAGCCGACTATCCGCGCTGCCACCCGGATCGCGCGCGGGGCGTCCATCGCCTCCAGCACCGCACCCATTGCACCCGTGCGCTCGAACGTGGCACCCGTCCGCGCCAGCCGCCAGATGTTGTGAGGACCGCGCACTTAGAGCTTCCAGCCCGAATGCAGCGCCGCGATGCCCATGGACAGGTTGCGATATTTCACCTGCTCGAACCCGGCCTCACGGATCATCCCAGCGAAAGTCTCCTGATCGGGGAACTTGCGGATCGACTCGACGAGATACTGATACGAATCCCGGTCGCCCGCGATCACCTGGCCCATCCGGGGGATCACGTTGAAGGAGTAAAGGTCGTAGAGCTTCTGCAGCCCGTCATTGGGCAATTGCGAAAACTCCAGCACCATCAGCCGCCCACCCGGCCGCAGCACGCGGTAGGCTTCCGACAGCGCCTCGTTGATCCGTGTCACGTTCCGGATCCCGAAACTGATCGTGTAGACGTCGAAACTGTTGTCGGCGAAGGGCAGCGCCATCGCGTCACCGCAGATCCAGTCGAGCTTGTCGGCCATCGTCTCGGCCTCGGCGCGTTTCGCACCTTCATCGAGCATGGATTGCGTCATGTCGAAGACCGTCGCATGGGCCCCCGGCGCGCGCTTGAGGAACCGGAACGCGATGTCGCCGGTCCCGCCTGCCACATCGAGAAGCCGCTGACCGTCACGCGGCGCCAGCCAGTCCATCATCGCGTCTTTCCAGACCCGATGAATGCCGACGCTCATCACGTCGTTCATCACATCGTATTTCGAGGCGACGTTGGTGAAGACCCCGTGGACCATTCCGGCCTTCTGGTCCTCGGCCACCTCCTGGTAGCCGAAATGGGTCTTGCGGTCCTCTGCCATCGGTCTTGTCCTTTTAACCTTGCGCCCCTTCTTATAGAGGCCAGCCGCACGGCTGCAACGCGCCACCACGCCACGTAAGGAAAGCCCGTTTTGCCCGAATTACCAGAGGTAGAGACAGTCCGTCGCGGCTTGCTGCCTGCCCTTCAAGGGGCGTGTATCGCCCGGGCGCAGGTCAATCGCCCCGATCTGCGCTGGCCGTTCCCCGATCGCATGGCCGAACGGCTGACCGGCGCCAAGGTCACGGCTCTTCGCCGCCGGTCGAAATACATCCTTGCCGATCTCGATACCGGTGAGACATTGCTGATCCACCTCGGAATGTCCGGGCGCATGACCGTCTCGGGCGACCCGCTCGGCGTTTTCCATCACGACCACCCGATGCCCGCGAAACACGATCATGTCGTTCTCGACACCGACGCCGGGGCGCGGATCACCTTCAACGACGCCCGCCGTTTCGGCGCGATGGACCTGATGGACACGGTCACGCAAGACGATCACTGGCTGCTGAAGGGCCTTGGGCCCGAACCCCTCGGGAATTCCTTCAACGAGTCGCACCTGATCGCCGCCTTCGCCGGAAAGCGCAGCCCGGTGAAATCCGTCCTGCTGGATCAGCGCGTCGTCGCGGGCCTGGGCAATATCTACGTCTGCGAAGCGCTCTATCGGGCGGGCATCTCTCCGCTCCGTCATGCGGGTCGCATCGGCCCGGCCCGAGTCGCCGCTCTGGTTCCGATCATCCGCGACGTGTTGGCCGAAGCGATCGAGGCCGGTGGCTCGTCTTTGCGCGATCACCGGCAAGCAAATGGCGAACTGGGATATTTTCAACACAGTTTTTCGGTCTATGGGCGCGAGGGGCAACTCTGCCAAACCCCAGATTGTGAACAGAAAATCCGTCGAAAGGTGCAATCCGGCAGGTCGAGTTTCTATTGCGCCGCCTGTCAAAGGTAGTTGAACCCGGCGAAACCGGTGGTAAGCCTCGAATTTCGTTTCACCAGTGCCGGAGCACCAAAGTCCATGGCCTATGAGACCCTGATCGTCGAAATCGAAGATCATATCTGCCTCATCAAGTTGAACCGCCCCGACGCCCTCAATGCGTTGAATACGCAGCTTCTGGGCGAACTCGGCACCGCCTTGTCGAAGGCCGATGCCAACGAGAAGGTGCGCTGCATCGTCATCACCGGCTCGGAGAAGGCCTTCGCCGCCGGGGCCGACATCACCGAGATGGCCGAGAAGTCCTATACCGACGTCGTCTACGAGGACCTTTTCGCCTCCGCGGCTGCCAGCATCGAGAGCATTCGCAAGCCGATCATCGCTGCCGTTTCGGGCTACGCGCTCGGCGGCGGCTGCGAACTGGCGATGATCTGCGATTTCATCATCGCCTCCGAGACCGCGAAATTTGGCCAGCCTGAAATCAACCTCGGCGTCATCGCCGGCATGGGCGGCACCCAGCGCCTGACCCGCCTCGTGGGCAAGTCCAAGTCGATGGAAATGCATCTGACCGGCCGCTTCATGGCCGCCGAAGAGGCCGAGCGTGCGGGGCTTGTCAGTCGCGTCGTTCCCGCCAAGAAGCTGATGGAAGAGGCGATGGCCGCTGCCGCCAAGATCGCCGAGAAATCCATGATCGCCACCATGTACGCGAAAGAGGCCGTGAACCGCGCCGAGGAAGTCAGCCTTTCGGAGGGCCTGCTGCACGAACGCCGCCTGTTCCACGCACTCTTCGCCACCGAGGATCAATCGGAGGGCATGGCCGCCTTCATCGAGAAGCGCGAAGCGCAATTCCGCGACAAGTAAGGGGTTGGCAGGGGCGCCCCTTTCGCTTAAACGCCCCGCCAGACATGCGTGTGAGGCCCGCTTCGGCCAGATTCGCCCGGTAGTGAACCCGGGGTCGGGACTCTCCCGCGCGTAAACCGTTGCAACCGTTCCGACGAAGGATCAGACACCATGGCAAATTCGCCCCAGGCAAAGAAACGCGCCCGCCAGAACGAGCGTCGTTTTGCCGTCAACAAAGCCCGCCGTTCACGTATCCGCACCTACCTCCGCAAGGTCGAGGAAGCCATCGCTTCCGGCGATCAGACCGCCGCAGCCGCAGCCCTGAAAGAGGCCCAGCCCGAACTGATGCGCGGGGTCACCAAGGGGGTGTTGCACAAGAACACCGCGTCGCGGAAAATGTCGCGTCTCGCGTCCCGCGTGAAAGGCATGGGCGCATAATCGCCCCCACACGGCCCTTGTTTTGAAGGCGCTCCGCCATCGGAGCGCCTTTTTTGTTTTCGAAAATCCCTGCGCTGACAAGGCTCTATTCGGGCCAGAGAGATTCGATATTCGAAAGGTGCAGAGTCAAGCGCGAAGAGATGTTGCGAGGGCTACGCGACTCCCGATACCTTCCTCTGGCGAGTCAGACGCCTGGGGGGCGGATGAGGGGCGCAAGCCTCGGTTCAAGGCTCAGGCGGTACGGATGATGGACAGCATCCCACCCGCTCCGATCGGACAGGATCGAAGCCTTGGAAAGGGAGTGTTGGGAATCACGTCGTAATCCTTTTCGGGATACGTCCATGATTTTTGACCGCGTCGCCAACATCAGCCCGCTTGTACTCAAAGCGCGAACAACACCGACTTCCGTTGGGATCCCAGCGGGCAATGGAGGTGTGTGGGAAACCCACTGGGCAGCGCGCTGGCGGAAAAAATGGAAACAGGCCGGGCGCAGCGGACGCCCGGACACAAAAAGAAGGACTGGATGAGGGAATGACGAACGAAACATGGGGCCAGGTGCGCGCGGAATTGCTTCAGGCGGTCGGAAAGAACAACTTCTCCGCCTGGATCGAGCCGATTTCTTTCAATCGCGTGGATGAACGGACCGTTCATTTCAACGTACCGACCAGCTTCATCGGCTCCTGGGTTTCGAACAATTTCGGCGATCTGATCCTGCGCCATCTCGTGTCGCACGGCGTCGGCGCCGATCGCGTGGAATTCGCCGTTGGTCCCAGCACGAATCCATCCGTCGCGGCCAACACCTCCGCCCCTGCGCCTGCGCCTGCGCCGCAACCGCGGCCCGTGACCGAAACCGTTGCCGCCGCTGCCGCTCCTGCCGTTTCCGCCCCGACGCCCGTCCAGCCCGCACCCGCACCTCAGCCTGCCAGCACCGCCAAGGCAGCTGATCTGCCCGGGACCAAGCTGAATACCGGCCTGACGTTTGCGAATTTCGTCGTCGGAAAACCGAACGAACTCGCCCATGCAGCCGCCCGCCGCGTTGCTGAGACGCTCGATGTCACCTTCAATCCGCTGTTTCTTTATGGCGGCGTCGGCCTCGGCAAGACCCACCTGATGCACGCCATCGCATGGGACCTGCAGGAGAGGTTCCCGGACGCGCGCATCCTGTATCTCTCGGCCGAGCAGTTCATGCACCTCTTCGTGCGGGCCCTGCGCGAACAGAACACCTTCGACTTCAAGGAAACCTTCCGCAACGTCGACGTTCTGATGGTCGATGACGTCCAGTTCATCGCCGGCAAACGCTCCACCCAGCAGGAATTCTTCCACACGTTCAACGCCTTGGTCGAGATGGGCAAGCAGATCGTCATTTCCGGCGACCGCGCGCCCGTCGACATGGAAGAGCTTGACGGCCGGATCGCCTCGCGCCTGCAAAGCGGCCTCGTCGTGGACATCCATCCGACCGATTACGAGTTGCGCCTGAGCGTTCTTCAGCACAAGGCCGGTATCCTCGGCCAGAAATACCCGCATGTCCGCTTCGCCGACGGGGTGCTGGAATTCCTCGCCCGCAAGATCGCCTCGAACATCCGCGAGCTTGAAGGTGCCTTGAACCGCCTCTTCGCCACCGGCGATCTGGTGGGCCGCGAAGTGACCGAGGATTTCGCCCGCGACAACCTCGCCGATATCCTCCGCGCGTCGGACCGCAAGGTCACGATGGACGAGATCCTGCGCAAGGTCTGCGACTACTACAAGATCCGCCAGGTCGACATCATCAGCCAGAACCGCCAGCGTGCCATCGCGAGGCCGCGTCAGATGGCCATGTTTCTTTGCAAAAGGCTGACCACCCGTTCCCTGCCCGAAATCGGCAAGAAGTTCGGTGGCCGCGATCACACCACGATCCTTTACGGCGTGCGCAAGATCGAAGAGCTGATGCAGGTCGACAGCCAGATCGCCGAAGATGCGGAACTTCTGCGCCGCATGTTGGAGGCCTGACGCGCGCCGGGGGTTGACCCCACGCGCGTAGCCAGCGAATTCTGCACAAAACACCTTGCTTATGGTTGGGGTCCGGGACAATCTCGCGGCCCCGCCATCTGTCGGAGACAGGGACATGAAGCTTTCCATCGAACGCGCCACACTTCTGCGCGCGGTCTCTCAGGCGCAATCGGTCGTGGAACGGCGGAACACCATTCCGATCCTCGCCAACGTGCTGATCGAGGCGGAAGGCGAAAGCGTTTCGTTCCGCGCCACCGATCTCGATATCGAGGTGGTCGACAAGGCGGTTGCACAGGTCGAACGCGCCGGTGCCACCACGGTCAACGCCGTAACCTTCCATGAGATTGTCCGCAAGCTGCCGGACGGCGCACTGGTCAACCTGACCGAGGACAGCACCGCCGGTCGACTCACCATCGAGGCCGGGCGCTCGTCCTTCCAGCTGGCCACCCTGCCGCGCGAAGATTTCCCGGTCATGGCGTCGACCGAATACGCGGCGAATTTCACGTCCACCGCACCGGTTCTGCGCCGCCTCTTCGACAAGTCGAAATTCGCGATTTCCACGGAAGAGACGCGCTACTACCTGAACGGGGTCTATTTCCACGTCGCGGACAGCGAGAACGGCAAGGTCCTGCGCGCCGTGGCCACCGATGGTCACCGCCTTGCGCGCATCGACACCGACCTGCCCGACGGCGCCGAGACCATGCCCGGCGTGATCGTCCCCCGCAAAACGGTGGGAGAGCTGCGCAAGCTGCTGGAAGACGACGACACCCAGATCGCCGTCTCCGTGTCCGAGACCAAGATCCGCTTCGCCGCGCCCGACATCACCCTGACCTCCAAGGTGATCGACGGCACCTTCCCCGATTATTCCCGCGTGATCCCGATGGGCAACACCCGCCGGATGGAAGTGGACGCCGGCGATTTCGCAAAGGCCGTCGATCGCGTCGCAACCGTGTCGTCCGAACGCTCCCGCGCGGTGAAGATGGCGCTCGACGAGGATCGCCTGATCCTGTCGGTCAATGCGCCCGACGCCGGCAATGCCGAGGAAGAACTGGCCGTGGCCTATGGCGACGAGAAGCTCGAGATCGGTTTCAACGCGAAATACCTGCTGGAAATCGCCAGCCAGGTTGACCGCGAGAACGCGGTGTTCATGTTCTCCTCCCCCGCCGAGCCGACGCTGATGCGCGAAGGCAATGACGAAAGCGCGATCTACGTCGTCATGCCGATGCGCGTGTGATCGGCGGCGGGAGCCTCCGGCGGGAGTTTTTCTGGCAAGATGAAAGGAGGCCGCGATGAGCAAGGTGTTCGTCGCGTCTCTGGCCCTGTCGCATTTCCGGTCGCACCGCCGGGCGCGGCTGGCCCTCGACGGGCGGCCCGTGGCGCTGTTCGGACCCAACGGCGCCGGCAAGACCAACCTGATGGAAGCGGTTTCACTGCTGTCGCCCGGGCGTGGGCTCAGGCGCGCGGCGGCGGATGATATCATCCGGCGGCCCGAAGCCATCGGCTGGAAGGTATCTGCCGGGATCGAAGGGCCCGGGGTCGGCCACGACATCGCGCTGACGGCAGAGCCGGCTCAGCCGCGCGTCACCCAGATCGACGGGAAGACCGCGCCACAGGTCGCCTTGGCCCGGCTGTTGCGCATCGTCTGGCTGGTGCCGTCCCAGGACAGGCTCTGGCTGGAAGGGGCGGACGGTCGCCGCAGGTTCCTCGACCGGATCACCATGAGCTTCCTGCCCGATCATGCCGAGGCCGTGCTGACATACGAGAAGGCCATGCGCGAGCGGAACAGGCTCCTGAAGGACGATATCCGCGATCCCGCCTGGTATCGCGCGCTGGAAGGCCAGATGGCCGAGGCCGCCGTGCGGATTGTCGCGGGACGAGACACGGCGCTGGCCCGCATCGCCGCCGCGCAGGACGGAGCCGCGACGGCATTTCCCGCCGCCGACCTGTCGATCGAAGTCGAACAGCCCTGCGCTGACGCCGCCGAGTTCGAGACCGCCTTCGCCGACTCCCGCCCCCGCGACATGGCCGCCGGCCGCACCCTCGTGGGCCCGCACCGCGCCGACATGGTCGCGATCTACCGTGACAAGGGCGTGGCGGCGAAGCAATGTTCCACCGGCGAGCAGAAGGCGTTGCTGATCTCCCTGATCCTCGCCAATGCCCGCGCGCTGAAGGCCGAGACGGGCGCCGCGCCGCTGGTCCTGCTCGACGAAGTCGCCGCCCACCTCGACGCGAACCGTCGCGCCGCACTCTTCGACGAGATCTGCGCGCTGGAGGCGCAGGCGTGGATGACAGGCACGGGGCCGGAGCTGTTCGTCGAACTCGGCGACCGCGCCCAGCATTTCGCAGTGACCGAAGAGCGCGGCGAAAGCGCCGTCGCCGAGGCATGAGCGCCCAGGTCCTCCTCCTGCGGGGGATCAATGTCGGTGGACATGGCAAGCTGCCGATGGCCGAGTTGCGGACGCTGCTGGATGAATTGGGCGCGGGCGGGGCCAGGACCTACATCCAGTCCGGCAACGCCGTCTGCCCGGTGACCATCGACACGGACGCCCTCGCCGACCGGATCGAGCAGGCCTACGGCTTCCGGCGCGAGATTCACGCGTTCACCGGCGCAACCTGGCGCAGGGTTGTCGCAACGAACCCTTTCCCGGTCGATGTGCCCAAGGCCGTCCACGGCTTCTTCCATGCTGGCGACCCGATCGACACCGACGCGATGCTGCCGTTTCTCGCGGAGAACGAGCGCCTCGCGAGCCAATACCGTGTCCTGTGGCTCCATGCCCCTGACGGAATCGGCCGTTCGAAGTTTGCCGAGAAATCCGACCGTCTTGCAGCTCGGCCGATCACCGCGCGGAACTGGAACACCATCGTGGCAATTACGAAGATGCTGGATGCGATCTGACTTGCAAGTTCGGACTATTCCGCCGCAAGCCCGATGTTCCGCAAACTCTCCTCCGGCACCGGCTGGTTGCCCGGTACGTCGACACCATCCAGCAATTCCTCGACCATGAACGCAATCAACTGCTGCCGGTTCGCGAATTCGGATTTGCGGTAGATCGCGTTCATCTGGCTCTTGACGGTCGCGACCGACGTGCCGCGCAGCGCGCCAATCTCGGCGTTCGAAAAGCCCTTCATCGCATAGATCGTGATTTCCTGTTCGGATTGCGACAGGCCCCAATCGCGGAACAGATCATGGACCTGCGCCTCGAACCCTCCGGACACCGCGCCGATCTGCTGGTCCAGGCGCCGGATCACGGCCTGGCTGCGGCGAATGAACAGGACCGTCATGATCGGCCCCAGGATCAACCCGACGCTCGCAAGGATCTGCGTGATTTCCTCGACCACGTAGGGAAGCGGTCGTGTACGGATATAAAGGACATCGCCCCACAGGCTGGACAGGAAGACGGTCGAACTGACGACCTGAAAGATCAGGACCGAATAGATCAGCCAGCGCGGGACGGTCCGGATCATGACCGCCACTCCCCGGAGAACGTGGCCGTGCCCGGCGACGTCCATCCCGTTCCGTACAGGCGGGCTCTATGGTCCATGGCCACTCACCTCGTCACAATGACATCGCTTGAGTATCGCGAGGCCTCCGAGGGACTGTTGCGCCCCACGCCATCCAGCGTCACGTCGCGGAGGATTTCGCCCGTCGATCCGCTGACAACCACTTCGCGGATCGAATCTCCGCGGACGGCGAAGAACTGGAACCGTCCCAGCAGGGTGCGTTGAATCTCCACCACCTCGAACCCCTGCGCGTCGAGGCGTGATACGATCTGCTGTTGTATCGAGCCCGCAGAGCCCCAACCCTGACCATCCTGCGCCAGTCCGGGCAGGGCTGAAGTCAGCAACAATGCCCCGGCAAAAAGAACTCGTGAAAGGGCGTTTCGTGCCATAGTACAATAATCCTTCCTGCCGCAGATCATCGCCCTTCAATCGGGCGAAGTTGTGGCAGTGTAACGGACGATTGCGGGCGTCGTGCAGATTAAACCCAATAAAACCAAGGCTATCATACCAAGGGTTGAAACTCAAATGTTCGATGTCGTGCGTGGTGGAATGCAGGCGGCTCGACACGGGAAGATCGGCCATTGGCGACAGACGCTCCGACACACCCACCAAAGGGTGGAAATGCCCGCTTTCCGTCCAGCGATTGATAGTCAGGCTCTGCCCCGCCCCCTCATCGTGGTTTCGCAACGTCAAGTTGTTTCGTTGGTGCCCTGGAGAAAGGAACCGAAATTGTTCAGAACCGCCTTTGCCGATGAACCGGCCCGCAAATCTCGGAAGATCCGGCACGGAACTCCTCAAGAGCGTGCGGACGTGGTCAGCGATATTTCATCGCCCCCACCCATGCTGACCCGTCGGAGACTCGACAAAGGCGACACCACTCGCACGAAAGACTATCTCGAGATTGCCCGACAGCGCCGACTCCTAGCGCTGTCGTGCAACCAGCCTGGCCTCCTGGCTAGAGGACGGGCTGACATCAGCGATGAGCGCCTTGTTACCCTGCGGCGGGCAGATCGGAATTCCCCAGTAATTCCGATACGTTAGGCAGCGCAAACTGTCCCGACCACTGATTAGCTCATCCACGTACCCCAGCCCCGTAAGGGCCACCTCGACGGCGCCATTTTGCGCCGTCTTTTTTTGTCCCGGTTCCGCGACACCTCGAACCACGACACCCGCCCCAAATCTTGTGCCATTCGCGTGACATCCCCGGCCGGAATGCGTATATATTGCGCAACAAAACGGGACAAAAATCACATGGCAGAGCAAACCCCGAAGCCGGAAGAGTACGGCGCCGATTCCATCAAGGTTCTCAAGGGCTTGGAGGCGGTTCGCAAACGCCCCGGCATGTATATCGGTGACACCGACGATGGCTCGGGCCTGCACCACATGGTCTACGAGGTCGTCGACAACGGCATCGACGAGGCCCTGGCCGGCCATGCAGACGCCGTGACGGTCACGATCCACGCGGATTCCAGCGTCTCCGTGCACGACAACGGGCGCGGCATCCCCGTGGGCATCCACGAGGAAGAAGGCGTCTCGGCGGCCGAGGTCATCATGACCCAGCTGCACGCGGGCGGAAAGTTCGACAGCAATTCCTACAAGGTCTCGGGCGGCCTGCACGGTGTGGGCGTCTCCGTCGTGAACGCGCTCAGCGATTGGCTGGAGCTGCGCATCTGGCGTGACGGCAAGGAACACACCGCCCGGTTCGAACGCGGCGAAACGGCACGGCACCTCGAAGTCGTCGGCGACGCCGAGGGCAAGACCGGCACCGAAGTCCGCTTCATGGCCTCCACCTCCACGTTCTCGAACCTCGAATACAGCTTCAAGACGCTGGAAAACCGCCTGCGCGAACTGGCCTTCCTCAACTCCGGCGTCCGGATCATCCTGCGCGATGAACGCCCCGCCGATGCGCTCGAGTCCGAGCTGTTCTACGAAGGCGGCGTGCGGGAATTCGTCAAGTATCTCGACCGGTCCAAGACCCCGATGATCGAGGAACCGATCTACGTCGAGGGCGAAAAGGACGGCATCGGCGTCGAAGTCGCGATGTGGTGGAACGACAGCTACAACGAAATGGTGCTTCCCTTCACCAACAACATCCCCCAGCGCGACGGCGGCACGCACCTTGCAGGGTTCCGCGGCGCGCTGACCCGCACGATCAACCTTTACGCCAACTCCACCGGCATCGCGAAGCGCGAGAAGGTCGCGTTCAGCGGGGACGACGCGCGCGAAGGTCTGACCTGCGTGCTGTCCGTGAAGGTGCCCGACCCCAAGTTCAGCTCCCAGACCAAGGACAAGCTGGTCTCGTCCGAGGTGCGCCCCGCCGTCGAAGGGCTGATGAACGAGAAACTGTCCGAGTGGTTCGAGGAACATCCGAACGAAGCGCGGATGATCGTCACCAAGATCATCGAGGCCGCCGTCGCCCGCGAAGCCGCCCGCAAGGCGCGCGAACTGACCCGCCGCAAGACCGCGATGGATGTGGCCTCGCTGCCCGGCAAGCTCGCCGATTGCCAAGAAAAGGACCCGGCGAAATCCGAGCTTTTTCTTGTCGAGGGCGACAGCGCCGGCGGCTCCGCCAAGCAGGGCCGTTCGCGGCACAACCAGGCGGTTCTGCCCCTCAAGGGCAAGATCCTGAACGTGGAACGCGCCCGTTTCGACCGGATGCTTGGCAGCCAGGAGATCGGCACCCTGATCACCGCGCTCGGCACCGGTATCGGGCGCGACGAGTTCAACATCGGCAAGCTGCGCTACCACAAGATCGTCATCATGACCGACGCCGATGTCGACGGCGCGCATATCCGGACGCTGCTGCTGACCTTCTTCTTCCGGCAGATGCCCGAGATCATCGAAGGCGGTTACCTCTACATCGCGCAGCCGCCGCTTTACAAAGTCAGCCGCGGCAAGTCCGAGGTCTACCTCAAGGACCAGGCGTCGCTGGACGATTACCTGATCGCCCAGGGCATCGAAGGCGCGACCCTGCGCCTGCCCTCGGGCGAGGAAATCGCCGGGCAGGACCTTGCCCGCGTCGTCGAAGGCGCGCGCAACTTCAAGCGCATCCTCGATGCATTCCCGACCCACTACCCCCGCCACATCGTCGAACAGGCCGCCATCGCGGGCGCATTCGACCCCGGCAAGGCCGACAGCGACCTTCAGGGCGTGGCCGATGACGTGGCCAAGCGGCTCGACCTCGTGGCCGTCGAATACGAACGCGGCTGGCAGGGGCGCATCACGCAGGATCACGGCATTCGCCTCTCGCGCGTGTTGCGCGGCGTGGAAGAGATCCGCACCCTCGACGGGGCCGTCCTCCGCTCCGGCGAGGCGCGCAAATTGTCCGAGGTTTCCAAGGACACCCGCACCGTCTACCGCGACCCCGCCACGCTGGCCCGCAAGGACCGTGAGCAACTGATCCATGGGCCCACCGAGCTTCTGCAGGCCATCCTCGAAGAGGGCGCGAAGGGCCAGCAGATGCAGCGTTACAAGGGTCTGGGCGAGATGAACCCCGACCAGCTCTGGGAAACCACGCTCGACCCCGAGGCGCGCACGCTGCTGCAGGTCCGCGTCGAAGACCTGGCCGAGGCCGACGACATCTTCACCAAGCTGATGGGTGACGTGGTCGAACCCCGCCGGGAGTTCATCCAGGCGAACGCGCTGAGCGTCGAAAACCTCGACTTCTGAAGCGAAAGGCGTCGGCCCGCCAACCGGGCCGCGCCGCCCCCCTCAATACGGGTTCTTCGCCGACCGGTCCGCCGACAGGCTCCGCGTGCCGCGCTCGGACAGCACTTCGATCGCTTCCGCCAGATGCGGATCACCGATCGTGTCATCGCCATCCCGCACCCGGATCAGATGCGCCTCGTGCAGAACCTCCGCATGGGTGAACCCCTGCGGCGGCACGAACCGGTAGGATGCCAGCTCGATCAGGTGCCCGAGCGGGTCCTTGAAATAGATCGAGTTCATGAACCCCCGGTCCTTCTCGCCGCTGTGCTTGATCCCCCGCGCATCCAGACGGCTGGCAAGTTGCGAATACATCGACTGGCTGACCGCAAACGCGATGTGATGCACGCAGCCTACGTCCGTCGGTGTGCGCGTCGGGTCGGGCTTGCGGTCCTCGCTGGTGAAGATCGTGATGAGCCGCCCGTCACCGGGATCGAAATACAGATGCCCCTGGTCCGGGTCGTCGATATTCGGCTGCTCGAAAAGGAACGGCATGCCCAGCACGCCCTCCCAGAAATCAATCGAGGTCTGCCGGTCCGCGCCCATCAGCGTGATGTGATGCAGACCCTGCACTTGCAGCTTGTTCATGTCTCTCCTTCCCGGGCCACCCGGCCCGCCAGTCGTCTCAGCCCAGCCCCGCCGCGCCGTATTTCAGGATCACCGGCACCACGAGGTCCTCCTCGTCATGCAGGTGCCGGTCCAGCAACCCGGCCAGGCGCGTCACCTCTGTCTCGATCAGACCGGCCTCCGCCTTCGGGTCTTTGCCCTCCATCAGGCCGGTCAACCCGCCATTCACCGCTTCGACGAAGCCGTTCAGGTAGCCGTCCAGCGCATGGTGATCGGCATCCAGCACCTTGAACCCTTCGGCCACCCGCGGATCCTTCGCGGCCAGCACGGGGAAATAATGGTGGTCCTCGATCTGGTGATGTCCATGCAACTGGCTCACCAGCATCCCGCCGTATCGCGACACCGCCCCCGCATAGGCACGCGGATCGCGGTTGCCGTCGAGAATGCCCTGCGTCTCGTTCTGCAACGCCTCCAGCAATTGCCGGAACATCATGTGCCGTTCCAGCCAGAAACTGACGAGTCCATGGAAATGCGGATGCGCCTGCCACTCGTCCCTCGGAAAATCGAGGACGAGCGTGTTCAACGCATCGGGCAGCTTGGGGCGGGTGGCGAGGGAAAGATCATCCATGCCCCTTACATAATCGGATCGCGCCCGTGTCCCACCCCCAAGTCACTGGACAGGCGCACAGGCTCCGTTACCTTTCGCACCGAATATGGGAGGCTCCCGATGTCCGACGGCTTCGCCGAGATGATCCAGCACGCCAACGGCTTCTTCACGAAGCTGCGCGCCAACAACAATCGCGACTTCTTCAAGGCCCATAAGGACACCTACACCTCCGAGATCCGCAAACCGGCCGAACTCCTCGCCGACCTCGTGGCCGAGGATCTGTCCCGCCACACCGGCAAGCTCCACGCGCCCAAGGTCTTCCGCATCCACCGCGACGTCCGCTTCTCGAAAGACAAGACACCTTACAACACGCATCTCCACATGATGTGGTCGCAACCCGGCGACGCGCCCTCGCCCGCGTGGTTCTTCGGAAGCGCGCCGGATTACCTGCTGCTCGGGATGGGGGTCATGAACCTGCAGAAGGAAAGTCTCACCGCCTATCGCAGTATGATCGACCGCCGCGGCGACGATCTGACCGAGGTGATGGAAACCTCTGGCGCGCGCTTGTCCGACTGGGGCCCCGATCCGCTCAAGCGGGTCCCGAAACCCTACGATCAGGACCATCCCCATGTGGAGTTCCTCAAGCGCAAGGCCTTCGCCCTGACCCGCGATCTGCCGGACGGCTGGCAGGACAAGGGGCTTCTCAAGGCCCTGAACTCGGTGATTCCCACGCTCCTGCCCGCCTGGACGATTCTGCACGAAACCTTTCCGGGACAGGCCTGACCCGCCCCAGCGATTCGAATCGCGCGCCAAGGGTAAGGCTGCCCTTACCTTAAGCCTCTCTTCATCAGAATCCCGCTCCGGCACCACGTCCCCGAAACTGCGGGGAAACCTTACCTGCCGCTCCGACACCCGATAACACCGCCGTTTTTGGATCGTGTCAGACTGCTATCGCCAAACCTTTTCATCAGATGCGGCACATCGCCGAACCTATTTTTTATGTATTAAAATCAGTAATTTAATCCAATGACATCCGATAACATCGACCTGTTATGACCTTTCTTTTCGCTGAAATTGTCTGACAGGGGCGGAAGGGGCCAAGTTCTGGTCATCGGCTCAACGGGGCACACACCCCACCGGGCCAATACCACCTGAACTGAAACACACACCTGAACCAAAACTTTATTTAAGGACTTCCAAAATGAAATTCGCACTCATCAAAACCGCTGCCGTCGCAACCGCACTGATCGTTTCCGCCGGTGCCGCATCCGCCTGCAACTTCGCTGCCGCAAACCAGTTCGGCTGGGATCACCAGGCCGGCGTCCAGCAGTTCGGCAACTGCAACTTCACGCAGATCGACCAGATCGGCTGGTCCAACTCGGCAGCCGGCGTGTCCAACGGTGACTTCAACACCGTGATCATCGGCCAGGACGGCGCTCTGAACACCGGCGTTGTCGGCCAGAACGGCAACTTCAACGGTGGCGCAGTCCAGCAGACCGGTGCCCTGAACTACGGTGAAGTCGTCCAGAACGGCGCCTTCAACACCGGTGCCGTGATCCAGGCCGGCGTTGGCAACACCGGCGTCGTGAACCAGAGCGGCGTTGGCAACACCAGCCTCATCATCCAGGGCAACTAAGCCCCGGACAGCCGGGGGCGGGGTTATCCCCTTCGCCCCACCCCCGGACCCATCGTTCAAAGACCAAATCCATTTTTTGAAAGGACAGGCCCATGACCAATTTTTCGAAATCCCGCACGGCGCTCGGCCTTGCCGCGATCAGCACGGCCGTCCTCGGCTGCACCGCGATCTCGGCAGAAACCGCCGATGTGACCCGCGAAGCCCATGCGCAAGCCTCCGCTCCGGTCGCCTGCGTCATCACCGCCGAAGCCCAGGGCAACATGCTCACCATCGCCCCCGTCGTCCAGGCATCCGAGGCCGTCTCGGGCATATACAGCCTGCGCGTCGAAGGCCCCGGCACCCGCCTCAACCAGGGCGGAGCGTTCTCGGCCCGCGCCGGTGAAACCGTCACACTCGGCCGGATGATGACCTCCGGGTCGGCCTCCAGCCTCGACGCGGAACTGATCCTCACCATCGACGGGCGCGAATACCGCTGCCCCGCCGACCTTTAAGACCAAGACCTTTTTCAAACCCCTTCTTTTTCTCAACCACCCAATTTTCTCAAAGGAATTTACCCATGTTCAAGAAAGCACTCATCGCCGCCACGCTCGTCGCCGCCACTGCCGCCACGACCGTCCCCGCCGCCGCGCAAGGCCAGATCAGCTTCGGCATCTCGGCCCAGACCCAGGAGGAACGTGACCTGATCGCCCTCGGCCTCATCGGCTACCAACTCGCCAACGGTGGCGACGCGGTCGAGATCCTGACCAACGTGGCCAACGGTGGCAGCATCGGTGTCGTCCACCAGGAAGGCAACGGCCACAACGGCGCCCTCGTTCAGGGCGGTGGCGGCAACGCCGGCGGTCTCTTCCAGTTCGGCAACAACACCAACGGTGCCATCGTCCAGAACGGCGGCGACGGCGACCTGGTCTTCACCTTCGGCTGGTAATCCAACCGGCCCCCAGATCGGCCCGAGAAAGGCCGAAACCCCGGACGCCCGATCGACCCCAACCCCCGTTTCCCCTGCGGTCGGGCGTCCGGAACCAGACATTCGAATAGAGAGCGCCAAATCCTCCTCCCCTCTCCTCCCTCCCCCCCCCCCCGGCGCTCTCTCCCCTCCTTCCCGAAAGGGAAGACTCTGTCCCTCAGACGTGTCCCAACCTCCCCCGGCCCTCGCGGTCGGGGGCTTTTTCCTGCGCCACCTTGCGCCCGCCGCGCGCCCGATCCACTGATACCGCATGAGCCCCAAGCGCCGCCTTGCCCCGTTCCTGTTCCTGCTCTTCACGGGGACCCTCGGCAATTCGGCGATCATGCCCTTCATGCCGTTCTACCTGGTCAACGAGCTTCAGCAGCCGCCCTGGATGCTCAGCGTCTACACCGGCATGGCCGTCACCCTCACCCTGACGCTCAACCGGGTCTTCGCCCGCCGCATCGACGCCGGGACACGGGTCTTCCCGATCATCGGCTGCGCCGTGGCCGGCTACGCGCTGACAAGCCTGTCGATGGCCGTCTCGCCCACCTTGCCGGTTGCGCTTACCCTTGGCGTCTTCGGCTTCGGTCTCAGCGCCTCGTCGATCTCGGCGATGTTCGCGACCGGCGGTCACATGGCCGAGCGTAACGGTGTCGCCCGCCCGAAGTTCAACGCCTACATGCGCGCCACCACCTCGACCGCCTGGATGATCGGCCCCGCCGTCAGCTTCTCGATCGCCGGGAGCATCGGGGCAACCGCCGTCTTCACCTTCGCCTGTGGCCTCGCCATCCTGTGGGCCGTCGTCTGGTATGTCGGTCTCCCCCGAGACGTCACCGCCCCCGCGCCTCCGAAACCCGATGTCGACATCGCCTCCGCCCCGATCGACCTCTGGCTCGCGGCGGCTTTCGTCTTCTGCCTCTCGCTCGCCCACGGCCTCACCGCCACCTCGCTCCCGCTCTACTTCGTGCAGGAGGTCGGCCTGCCCGACTTCGCCCCCGGCGCCGCGTTCAGCGTGAAGACCTTCGTCGAGGTCATCGCGATCTTTTCCAGTTCGTTCCTGATGGCCCGCCTCGGCCTGCGCATTCCGCTCATGGCCTGCGCCTGCCTCGCGATCGTGGCGATCCTTGTGCTGTCATCGGTGCAGACATTGCCGCAAATGGCCCTCGGCTCCTCCCTCGAAGGCCTTTATTACGGTCTCTTCGCCAGCATCGGGATCAGCTATATCCAGAGTTTCGCGCAGGACCGGCCTGCACAGGCGACCGCACTCTACTGGAACGCGATGATGCTCAGCGGTCTGCTCGCCGCGCCTGCCGCAGGTCTCATCGCGCAACTCGCCGATTTCCGGACCGCCATTCTCCTGTCATCCGGCGTCGCGGCTCTGGCCATTCCGATCCTGCTGATGGGGATGCTGCGGGATGGCGGGAGGGGCGATGGCGCAAGCCGAGCGTCTCCCGATCATCCCCCGAGGTGAGACTGGCCCCGCGCCTTCGCCAGTTCGATCTGCCGCTGCCGCTCCCGGAACCGCGCGCGGTCGGCATCCGAATGCTCATGCAGGCAATGGTGGCACGACACGCCTTCCTCGAACTCGTCCCGTTCCCGATCCGCAGGCAACAAGGCCCGCCGACAGGCCCGGCACAGGAAATGCTCGGTCTCTTCCAGCCCATGTCCCACGGCCACCCGCTCGTCGAAGACGAAACAGCCGCCCCGCCACAGGCTCTCCTCCTGCGGCACCTCTTCGAGGTACTTGAGGATTCCGCCCTTCAGGTGGAACACCTCCTCGACCCCCTGCGATTTCAGGTAGGCCGTCGATTTCTCGCAGCGGATGCCGCCGGTGCAGAACATCGCGATCCGCTTGTTGCCGAACCGCCCACGGTTCTCTTCCCACCATCTGGGGAAATCGCGGAAGCTCTCGGTCGCCGGGTCCACCGCGCCCTCGAACGTACCGATCGCCACCTCGTAATCGTTCCGCGTATCGATCACCGCCACGTCCGGGGCGGAGATCAGCTCATTCCAATCCGCCGGGTCCACATGGGTCCCCACGCTCGCAGGGTCCAACCCCGGCGCGCCCATGGTCACGATCTCTTTCTTCAGCCGCACCTTCAGCTTGTTGAACGGCGCCTCGCTCGCGTGGCTTTCTTTCCACTCCAGCGCGCCAAACCCTGGCAAGGCCCGGATATGCGCCAGCACTGCGTCGATCCCTTCACGGCTCCCCGCAATCGTCCCGTTGATCCCCTCCGGCGCAATCAGAAGCGAGCCCTTCACCCCCGCCTTGCAGGCAACCTCCGCCAACGGCCCCTTCACGGCTGAAGGGTCGGGCACCTTGGCGAAATGATAAAGGGCGGCAACGGTGAACATTGGCGCTCCATTACGCCCTTGCCCCCGCCCGCTCAAGGCGTAGGCTTGCCGCATCCAGACCACGCAGGCCCAGACATGACCCAAGCCCTTCTCGTCATCGACGTGCAAAACGATTTCTGCCCCGGCGGCGCGCTGGCCGTGCCCGAGGGCGACAGCATCGTCCCAGGCATCAACGAGCTCATGGCCGATTTCCCCGCCGTGATCCTCACGCAGGACTGGCACCCGGCAGGGCATTCCTCCTTCGCCTCCAGCCATCCCGGCAAGCAGGACATGGACCTGATCGACATGCCCTATGGGCCCCAGGTGCTCTGGCCCGACCATTGCATCCAGGGCTCCATCGGCGCGCAGTTCCACCCGGACCTCACGACCGACCGCGCCGACCTGATCATCCGCAAGGGCTACAACCCCGCGATCGACAGCTATTCCGCGTTTTTCGAGAATGACCAGAAGACGCCCACGGGGCTGGAGGGCTACCTGCGCACCCGTGGCATCACCGCGCTGACGCTCGTGGGCCTCGCCACCGATTTCTGCGTGAATTTCTCCGCCGTCGATGCGGCGAAGCTCGGCTTCGAGGTCACGGTGCGGCAGGATCTCTGCCGGGCCATCGACATTGGTGGCTCGCTCGCCGCCGCGCGGGACGGGATGAAATCGGCCGGGGCGGCGCTGGTCTAGGCGCGCCGCTCAGGCGATCGCGTCCTTCGGCATTCGCAGGCACCACACCACACCTTCCGGCGGATAGGTCAGCGACACCTTGCCTTTCACCGCGTAGGCCGCCTGTTCGGTCGTGACGCTGGTCCCGAACCCCGCACCCTCGGGCTCCGTCACCGGCGGGCCGCCGACTTCGGCCCAGCGGATCTCGAATTGCGCGGGGTCATCCTCCGCCACGCCCCACGACAGGTCGATCCGCCCGTCCGGCCCGGACAGGGCCCCGTATTTGACCGCGTTCGTCGCCAGCTCGTGGAACGCCATGCCAATCGCCTGCGCTTCCGTCGGCGGAAGGCTCGTCGCCGGCCCATTGAGGATCACGCGCACGCTGTCCGGCTGCACGAAGGGCGACAATTGCGCCAGCGCCAGTTCCTCGAGGTCGGCATTTTGCCAGGTGTCCTTCGACAGCGCCTCGGCATTGCGCAGAAGCCCGTTCAACCGCAGCGACACGCGTTCCTCGAACGTGTCCGCGTTGCCCGTCCGGAAGGTGCGGCGCACGATGCTCTGCACGACGGTCAGAAGATTGCGCGACCGGTGGTTGAGTTCCTCGATCAGGAACCGGTTGTGCTCCTGCGCGACCTTGTGTTCGGTGATGTCCATGATCGCCAGAACGCCGGAGACCGGCTCCAGCCCATGGCCGCGATCCTCGAACGTCACCTTCTTCCGGACGCTGACCCACACGACAGTGCCGTCGGAATGCACCACGCGGTGCTTGACGTCGATGGCATGGGTTTCGGTCGGCTCCAGCAGCAACGCCAACAGCTTTTCGACCTCATCCCGATCATCGGGATGGATACGGTCGTGCATCGCCCCACGCGGAACGGGGCTGTCAGCCGGGAGATCAAGCAGCGCCGCCGCGCGGTCATCGAGCATTACCGTGTTGGCAACATAGTCCACCTGCCCCAACCCAAGCCCTGCGGCCTCGACTGCAACCAGGTATTCCTCCTTGAGAGAGGCGGTCATGTCTCGCATATGTGTGCTATCACTCCAGCCCTGTTCGCGTGGCGAAACACGCAAGTTATCGCAGGTCCTGAGAACCGCGCAATCAAATAGATTAAACGCGCGGAAGATTCTTCCCTCCCTTGAACGGGTCAGGATCCGCCCCTAAACCATCTCGGTCATGTATCGGGAGGGCGAAAGATGGCTGCCAGGACGATTGTCAACAGCTGGACCGAATGGGACCCGCTGCGCCATGTCATCGTGGGCCGCGCCGACAATTGCCATATCCCGCCCGAGGAACCCGCGCTCGACGCCAAGGTGCCCGAAGACAGCGACATGCGCGGCCAGTGGGGCCGCCGCCCGCAGGACACCATCGACCGAGCCAACGAGCTTCTCGACAATTTCGCGGCGCTATTGGAATCCCGCGGCATCCGCGTCGACCGACCCACGCCAATCGACCATTCCCAGCCCGTCACCACGCCCGATTTCCACACCGACAGCCAGTTCGGCTGCATGCCGCCACGCGACGTGCTCCTGACCGTCGGTTCAGAAATTCTTGAGGCGACGATGTCCTATCGCTGCCGCTGGTTCGAATACCTCAACTACCGGCCCTTGCTGCAGAAATACTGGGAAGAAGACCCCAATTTCCGGCATGAGTCCGCGCCCAAGCCCCGCTTGACTGACGCCGATTACCGCCCGGATTACCTCAGCGACAAGATCGGCACCGCCAAGCGCCTCGAATGGGCCGCCAGAAAGTTCTTCGTCACCACCGAGGAAGAGCCGCTTTTCGATGCCGCCGACGTGCTCCGCTTCGGTCGCGACCTTGTCGTGCAACATGGCTTCACCACGAACCTCAAGGGCATCGAATGGCTCCGCCGCCACTTCCCCGATCATCGCGTCCACGCGGTGAACTTCCCCGGCGACCCCTACCCGATCCACATCGACGCCACCTTCACACCGCTCCGCCCCGGCCTGATCCTCAACAACCCCCAGCGCCGCCTGCCCGACGAACAGCGCGCCCTGTTCGAGAAGAACGACTGGCAGATCGTGGACGCCGCCCAACCGGCCCACAACACGCCGCCGCCGCTCTGCTATTCCTCCACGTGGCTCAGCATGAACGTGCTGGTGCTCGACCCCAAAACCGTCTGCGTCGAAGCCTCCGAGGTCTACCAGATGGACCAGATGGACAAGCTCGGGATGGAGGTCGTCCCGGTCGAGCTGCGCGACGCCTACGCCTTCGGCGGCGGCCTGCATTGCTGCACGGCGGACGTCTACCGCGAAGGCACCTGCGAGGATTACTTCCCGGTGCAGTAACTCGCTACCCCAACCCCTCCGGCGCGGGGGCAAGCTGCAACAACTCCAGCGCCTCGAACCCGCCCAGGACCGCGTCCACCGCGACGGTCGCGAGGATGATGCCCATCACCCGGCTGATCACGCTCGACCCCGATGCCCCGATCAGCCGGTTCAGCCACGGTGCCACCAACAGCACCGCCAGCGTGATGAGCAGCACCACGAACAGCAAGGCCGCCGTCACCGCCTGATCGCTCACCGGGTTCGTGTGGTTGTCGGTCAGGATCACGATGGCCAGCATCGCGCCGGGCGAGGCAATCGACGGCATCGCCAGCGGAAATATCGCACCGGCCATGTGGTCGCGTTCAGCCTCCTCGATCTCGCGCGCGGCCTTGGGCTCCCCGAAAATCATCGTCAGCGCGAACAGGAACAGGACCACGCCACCGGCGATCTGGAACGACCCCAGCCGAAGGCCAAGCCCCTCCAGCAGGAATTGCCCGCCGATCAGGAAGGCATAAAGCACCACACCCGCCACCAGCACGGCGCGGATCGCGATCCGGCGGTGCAGAGCCACAGGCACACTCGCCGTGGCGAACAGGAAGACCGGCAGCGTGCCGATCGGATCGACCACCACGATCAGCGTGATGAATTCGCGCAGAAGGGTCGACCAGTCCAGCATGATGGCTCCATCGGGGATATCCCCCCTTCCATCCTGCACCCCGCGCGCCGGGTCAATCCGGTAACCGCCCGCGGCCCCTTTACTTGCAGCTTTCCGTCGGCTCTGCTGCGCCCAACCGCTTGAAGGAGAGCCGCCCGTGATCCGTTCCGCCCTGCTGCTGGCCCTCGCCGCCGCCCTGACGCTCCTGCCCGGCCTTGCCTCCGCGCAGGAGGTGCAGCGTTTCACCGGCTCCGCCCACAACGCTACCGTCGGCGTGCGCGCCGCCCTGACGCTGGACCTGACGCGCAACGGCGACGGCACATACGGCCTCACCATCGACTTCGACCACGTGAACCTGTTCGGAGAGGTCACCGCCACCGGCCGCCCGCCGCTGACCGAGGACGGCTATCTCGCCTGCGCCGAAGGGCATGAATGCATCGTCTTCGACGGCACCATCACCCTCGACAGCCGCGCGGGCTTCGATGATGGCACCGTGACGTCCTTCGCCATGTCCCTCGATCTCGACGGCACCAGCGGCACCGCCATGGGCGCCTATCACATCGGCCAGATCCCGGGCTTCACCTTCGACCAGCTCGGCACCATCACGCTCGCCACCCCGGTCAGCTAGGCGCAGCCAGGGCGCTAGCGGAACAGCCCCATCTTGCGCACCCACAAAGCCAGCGCCACGCCCAGCACCACCAAGCCGCCGGTCACCGCCCAGAACGCCCACGGGTTATCCGCCCCCGGAACCCCGCCCACGTTGATCCCCAACAACCCGGTCAAAAGGCCCAGCGGCAGGAAAATCGCCGCCACGACCGACAGCAGGAGCGTCTGCCGGTTCAGCAATTCGTCCCGCCGGTTGGCCAGTTCGTCGTAGACGATCTGCGCCCGGTCCCGCACCGCGTCCAGCTCCTCGCCCAGACGCGTGATCCGGTCCGTCGCCTCGCGCAGCCGCATCCGGTCCCGCTCGCTCAGCCAGCCGAGGTCCTCGATCTCCAGTGTCGACAGCGCCTCGCGCTGCGGCACCAGGAACCGGCGCATCACGATGGCCGACCGCCGCACGCTCGACAGGTCGCCGAACGACACGTCTTCGCCATCGTCCAGCAGCGCCTCCTCCATCGCGTCGATCCGGTCGCCCACCTCGCCGATGTAAGGCTCCGCCCGGTCCGCCAGACGCATCGCCAGCCGCGCCGCGAAATCGCCGACGCTGCTCGCACCCTCGCCCCGCTCCGCCGCCGCCAGCATGTCGCGCACCGCGAACAGGGGCCGCAGCCACACGCCGACGATCCTGTCCTTCTCCAGCCACAGCCGGACCGAGACCATGTCCTCCGGCTCCTCCCCCTCCGCAAGGTTAACGCCCCGCAGGTTCAGAACCGCACCGTGCCCATGCACCGTGCAGCGCGGCCGCGTCTCCTCCGCGACGAGCGCGTCGATCACGAACGGGTCGAGGCCCAGCGCCTCAAGCTCGGCACGCGTCCCGTCACCCTCCCGCCGGAAATGGTGCCACGTGAAGCTGCCCGTTGCGTCCGGCCCATCCTCGACCGGCCCGTCGATCGCGATCGCGCTTCCCGCCCCGTCGAAGCGCACGCTGAACGCGTTACTGAACAACAGCTGGTCGCTCATATCTGCCCCTTCCACAGATACACCTTGGTGCCCGAGTGATCGACCGGCCCGAACGCTTCCAGCGCCAGCCCCGTCGCCTTCGCCAGCCCGCCGTCGCTGGTGATGATCCCCACGCGCCAGCCTGCGAATTTCTCCGCCAGCACCGCGCCCAGCGCACCGTAAAGCCCGAACAGCAGCTTCCGCTCCCCGATCCGGCCCCCGTAGGGAGGATTGACCAGCACGATCCCCGGCGCCACGCCCTCGGGCGGCACAAAGTCACTCACCGCGCCCCGCTCGAACGCCACCACATCGGCCACGCCCGACCGTTCCGCATTCCCGCGCGCGCCCCTTATCGCGCCATCGTTGCGGTCGAAGCCGAAGAACCGCGGCCCCTCGACCGCACCCCTGCTTTCATCTTGCCCGAAAAACTCCCGCCGGAGGCTCCCGCCGTCCGCCATCCGCTCGAACGCAAACGAACGCGACCGCCCCGGCACCAGCCCCATGGCAATCTCGGCGGCCTCCAGCACGATGGTCCCCGATCCGCACATCGGATCGACCACGGCCTGCGTCCCGTCAAAGCCCATGACCTTCAGGAACCCCGCCGCCATGGTCTCGCGCAGGGGCGCCTTGCCGACGAATTCCTTGTGGCCGCGCCGATGCAGCGCCTCCCCCGTCGTATCGAGCGAGATGGTGCAGAGGTCGTCGTTGATCCGCACCTTCACCACGATCTCGGCGTCTTTCGAAACCGGCACACCGGCGGCCTTCAACCCGCCCTCGACCCGCTGAACCGCCGCCTTGTTAACGTAGATCTTCGACCGGCGGCACGTGGCCTCCACCTTCACTGGCACGTCATCGCGCAGCCAGTCACGCCACGGCACGCGTCGGGCCCGCTTGTCCAGCTGCGCCAGATGCATCGCCCGGAATTCCGCCACCCGCGCCAGCACCCGCACGGCGCAGCGCGATTGCACGTTGGCCCGCGCGGCCTCGGCCATCCCGCCGGCGACCTCCACGCCGCCCGCCACGGCCTTCACATCCTCGAAGCCCAGCGCCCGCGCCTCGTCTTCCAGCGGGCCTTCCAGCCCCGGCACCGCCACAAGGAATAATCCGCTCATCTCGTGTCCCCATCCGCTTGCCCTCCACCAACGCATTCCGGCATTGCTTGGCAAGCCCCCTTGTCTTGCGGCACGAAGACTGATGATCGAACGCCAGCACCCCATCACCTACACGATCTGGAGCCTTCTGGCCCTCGTCGCCCTCTGGGGTGTGCTGGAACGACAATGGAGCCTCGTGCTCATCGCCCTTCTCACCGTGGGCCTCACCCTGATCCCGATCCTCGGCCAAAGCTGGACCGGCATCCGTCTGCCCGCGGGCTTCATCGCCGCCGTATCGATCTTCATCACCGCCACCGTGTTCCTCGGCGAAGCCTTCGACTTCTACGAACGCCTATGGTGGTGGGACCTCGCCGCCCATTCCGGTTCCGCCGTGGGTTTCGGCATGGTCGGCACCGTCCTCGTCGTCCTCCTCGTGCGCGGCGACAAGCTTGCGCTCGCCCCCGGCCTCGGCGCGCTCTTCGCCTTCAGCTTCGCCATTTCCATCGGCGCGCTCTGGGAAGTCTTCGAATACGGCATGGACACGATCTTCTCCCTGAACATGCAGAAAAGCGGCCTCGACGACACGATGGGGGACCTGATCGTCGACGCCATCGGGGCCGCCATCGGCGCGACCGCGGGCTACTACTACCTGCGCGGCTGGACCGATGGCCGCCTCTCCCGCGCCGTCGCCACCCTCGTCGCGTCCGTCACCGGCAAATCCCCCCGCTGAACTCTGGACAATCGGCGACCCAGCCGAAACTATCGCCCCGAACAACCGGAAGGCCCAACACATGGTCGACATCGCCACCCGCGTCTGGAACCACAAGTGGAAGATCGACCCGATCGTCCGGTCCCTGATCGACACGGATTTCTACAAGCTCCTGATGTGCCAGTCGGTCTTCCGCAACAAGCCCGACACGCAGGTCACCTTCTCCCTCATCAACCGCACCACGCGCATCCCCCTCGCGCATCTCATCGACGAGGGCGAGCTGCGCGAACAGCTCGATCACATCCGCACCCTCCGCCTCCGCCGGGGCGAATCCACCTGGATGCGCGGCAACACCTTCTACGGCAAGCGCCAGATGTTCACGCCCGAGTTCATGGACTGGTTCGAGAAGCTGCAACTCCCTCCCTACCACCTCGAACGCGTGGGCGACCAATACGAGCTGACCTTCGAAGGCAGCTGGCCCGAGGTCATGCTGTGGGAAATCCCCGCCCTCGCCGTGCTCATGGAACTCCGCGGCCGCGCCGTGCTCGACAAGATGGGCCGGTTCGAGCTTCAGGTCCTCTACGCCCGCGCCATGACCAAGCTCTGGGAAAAGATCGAACGCCTCAAGCAGATCGACGGCCTCCGCATCGCCGATTTCGGCACCCGCCGCCGCCATTCCTTCCTCTGGCAGGATTGGGCCGTTCAGGCCATGAGCGAGGGGCTCGGCCCCGCCTTCACCGGCACCTCCAACTGCCTCATCGCCAAGAACCGCGATCTGGAGGCCATCGGCACCAACGCCCACGAACTCCCCATGGTCTACGCCGCCCTCGCCGAGGATGACGCGGCCCTGGCGAACGCCCCCTACGACGTGCTCTCCGATTGGCATGAGGAGCATTCCGGCAACCTCCGCATCATCCTGCCCGACACCTACGGCACCGAAGGCTTCCTCGACCGCGCCCCCGACTGGCTGGCGGGTTGGACCGGCATCCGCATCGACTCGGGCGATCCGGCCACCGGCGCCGAGACCGCCATCAACTGGTGGAAGAGCCGTGGCGAAGACCCGACCGAGAAACTGGTGATCTTCTCCGACGGCCTCGACGTCGACAAGATCGAGACCCTCCACAAACAATTCGCCGGAAGGGTGCGGGTGAGCTTCGGCTGGGGCACCCTGCTCACGAACGATTTCCGAGGCCTGACCCAAGACGACGCGCTGGCCCCGTTCAGCCTGGTGTGCAAGGCTGTGGCAGCCAACGGCAAACCAACCGTCAAACTGAGCGACAACCCCGAGAAGGCCATGGGGCCGGGGGAAGAGATCGCGCGTTATAAGCGGGTGTTCGGGGTTGGCGAGCAGGAACGGGTGGAGGTGGTGGTTTAAAGGCTACGAATACAGGTTTTCAACGATTGCCTGAATTTCGCTACCGGACACGCCTACGGCCAAGCTTCCCAATCGTGGCTCCGGAAAACCTTTATACCATTTCTGGACCTCGCCATCTGAGGTTTGGCGCATCTCTTTTTCAAAAATATCACGATATCTCCTAGGGGATATGCCAAAGAAGTGCTCAATGGACACCACATCTGAGTTCTCCTTATCTGGAGCAAGAATATCTTTAAATAGGCTTTCAGCTTTGCTCTTTGGATACGGTTCAATGAACACAATCCGATCTACACCAGAAGCTATCAGATGCTTAGCGCAATTATGACACGGATAAGTTGTAACATATATGGTCGCCCCTCGCACCGAACGGCCGAGGCGCACTGCGTCTGATAAGGCGTTCATTTCAGCATGCACCATCCTGCCATATTCCGTTATTCCACCAATTAATGACTTTTTTATCGCCTTTCGGTGCTCAGGATCTTCAAGAATATCTTGTGTGCTTTTGTCTCCCTTCATCAAGCCCTGTTTGCTGAGAACTTCAATAAAATTAAATACAATCCTATTGACCTCACTCTTGTTTGCCTCACCTCCCATATCGATATCTCGACGCTTGACTTCGTCGGGGTCGTCGTCCCAGTAGTTGCCACCACCGAATTTTGGCACTTCGTTACAACCCACTGAAATTATGTCTCCTTCCTTTGTCATGATTGCTGCGCCGACCTGTCGGGATAAATCAACAGACCTCAAAGACGCAGCCTTTGCCATATAACTTCCAAATTCATCTCGTGATGGCGAGATGCTATTTCTTCCGAATAGTGACTCAACAAACCTCATTGAAGATCTTTGAAGTGCCGCCTCAGAGTTCCCATTTATGAATACGTCACCCAAGTGAAATATCTTTGATATTCTCTGACCTCGATCTTGCAGTGATTCATTTTGGTCTGTTTTAATCAATTTTGCAGAATGGACTTCGCACTTCTCTAAATCCCATCCTGGCTGCTCCGACTGCAACCTGGCCACCAATGCACTTTTTCGATCATCAAGAGCATTCACTACTGATACTTGGATAAAACGTTTACCAAATACACGATTCAATAATTCAATTTCTTCTTCACGCTTTAACTGATGGATGATGAAAACCTTACGGTCCAAGGGAATTAAGGCACGCGCATCAATATCATCATCGGTGACATATCCCATATCTCGAGCATTCTGCTTTCGGAATTCGACAATTTGTCTGATCGCTTCGGCAGCGAGTACTGAGTCATTTTTGAATGCTGTCCGTACTGCGTTCCCTTTCTTGATCTTGTTCTCTAGAATCGACTCGCCATCGGAAGGAATTTCTGCTTTTTTCGCCAGCAAAAGACGATCCATTTCCCGACTTAGATGAATGGAAGTAGGAGAGTAATCCATTGCCTTAAAGGCTGCCGCAAGCGCATCACCGGCTTCATGGATAGGGCAACCGATCGGACCAACTAGTCCGATAACAAGCTCGGGGTATTGCGGCATGATGCTTCTCCATGTCCTTATCCACACCATATTTTGCGCATGACGGTTCGGCGTCAACACAACTGTTGATGTCTCTGCTTCAATGATTCATCATGAAGTACGCTATGGGAGGCGCAACAATGAAAGCCCAACACTTACAGGAAGACATGCAAACAGATACGAGAGAGCAAGATCAAGAAACAGCACGAGACCTACAAGCAGAGAAACAAGTGTTTGAACGCATCTTGCAACGTCAGTCCGAAGCTTCACGTACTTATCTAGCGGGAAAATTCAGAGTGGCTTGATCAACACTAAGATGATTTTCGAGGTGGCATCGGCCACCTCTTTTTTTGTCCGCTCTCATCAACCGTAGCAAGCGTAGGGTGGGTGAAACCCACCAATCCCACCTACCGCCCCACATCCATCCGCTGATGCAGCACGCGCACCACCGTCACCGCCGCCTCATCCTCGCGGAAGAACACCACATGGCTCCCCGCCAGCGCCCGCCGCAACCCCGGCGCGATCTCGTCCACCGCGCGGGAGGCCGTTGCGCCACTCGCCAAGCCTGCGATGCGGGACCGAATTCCAACGACATACTTGTCGGCCTGAACGGCGCCCCACTCCCGAACCGAGTAATCGTAGATATCGTCAAGGTCGGTTTCGGAGTCCGCCGAATAGATGGTCCGCTTCATGCGGCGTCGTCATTGCTGAGGCCATGCTGCGCGCGCTTCCGGGCCAGGAACTCGTCCCAGTCGAAGTCCTCCGCAATCCCACTCGCATCCCCCTGCGCGATCAACTCCCGCAGGTGCGCAAGTTTCGCCTCTTCCTCTTCCAGAAGCCGCAGCCCCGCCCGGATCACGTCACTGGCCGAGCCGTAGCGGCCTTCCTTTACCTTCTCGTCGATGAAGCCGGTGAAGTGGTCCCCGAGGGACACCGAGGTATTGCGCGCCATATTCGCCTCAAATCCAGATGTACCAATAATTGGTATCCCGCCACGGATTGTCAACGGGCGCCATCGTAGGGCGGCCGAAACCCACCACCCCCGTCAAACCCTGACCACATACTCCTTCACCGTCGTCTCCAGCACCTCCCATTCGCCCTCGAATCCCGGTCTCAGCACGAACGAGTCCCCCGGTCCCACCTCCATCGCGCCGTCCGGGCCGTGGATCACCGAGCGGCCTGAGAGGATGTGGCAGAACTCCCATTCACTGTAGGAAATCCGCCAGCGGCCCGGCGTGCTTTGCCAGATGCCGGCGTAAAGCCCATCTGCCTCCTCCACGTTCCATGTCGTGAATTCCGGCGCGCCGTGCACGATCCGGTCCGGCTCCGGCGCGCCCGCCTCGCCCGGCCCGTCGCGGGTGATCTTCAGGAATGTCTGCATGTCCGCTCCTCCCTCGGGACTGGTCCGGTGGAGATGTGTCCACACCCCGTCCAAACACGGTTAATCAAACGTAAACGAAATTCCGAAATCTATGGGAATCCAAACCCTTAACCCCCTTGTGCAAGCTTGCACAAACCCTCACTCCGGGTCCACCGAGCCGCGCAGCGCCTTCACCTCGCCGCGCCGTTTCTTGGCCTCCACCCGCTTGCGTTTCTGGTTCAGGGAGACCCGCGTCTTCACCCGCTTTTTCGGCGCGACCGAGGCCCGCCGGATCAGCTCCGCCATCCGCTCCCGCGCGATCTCCCGGTTCCGCGCCTGGCTCCGCTCCTCCGAGACCTGGATCACCACCGCCCCGTCCTTCGTCCACCGCCGCCCCGCGATCCGCCTGAGCCGCCCCTTCACCGGCCCCGGCAGCGCAGGCGACCGCTCCGCCTCGAACCGCAGCTCCACCGCGCTCGACACCTTGTTGACGTTCTGCCCCCCTGGCCCGCTTGACCGAACAAACTGCTCGGTCAGTTCCCAATCCTCGATGGTGATCGTGTCGGTAATTCGAAGGGGCATGGCTCAATCGGCGTGTAACTACGGGTTCACTACAGGATAACTATGGGATCACGACACCGGTTTCCCACGAAAAAGGGCCGTCCGTAGACGACCCTTTCGAGAAATCAGGAGGTGGGTCGGTTAGGTCAAAACCCACTTGGAAGGGGCCGCAACGGCCCGAGCATTACCTCAGGTCGCCCGCTCCCAAGCTGTCCCAAAACCTTTCTCCAATACCTCTCTAGACACTGGATCACCTCCTTTCGATTGGTTGCCGTTAAGGAGATGCTGCCACAGATTTCGTGGTTGTCAAAATAAATTACGCAACCTGTGCCACAAAACGGCGCGTAATGAGGCGGAACGGAATCAATGCGATCAAAGCGAGGGCAAGTTTTACACCCCAATCCGCGATTGCCAGCGAAACCCAGAGCGGAGCTTCGCGGCCGACGCCAAGGATTGGCAGGATCTCGTTCGCCCAAGCCACGTCGCCCGGAAGTAGGCCGGACAGCGCTGTGGAGAAGGCGATGAAAAAGAACAGCGCCGTGTCCACGGAAGACCCGATTAAGCTAGAAATAACAGGCGCTTGCCACCAATTCGCATTGCGCAACCGGTCGAAGATCGCGACGTCGAGAAGCTGCGCCGCCAGGAAGGCGATGCCCGAGCCGAGCGCGACGCGCAAGGTCACCAGCGGGCCGAATTCACCCATGATCTGCGTCCCGATCAGCGAGCAGACGACGCCGACAAGAAAACCGGTGAACACGACCCGCCGCGCGACCGATGCACCGTAGACACGGTTCATGATGTCGGTGACGAGAAAGGCCAGCGGATAGGTGAACGCGCCCCAGGTCAGCCATTGGCCGAACAGGAATTGCACGAGGATGTTGGACGCGACCACAACGGCCGCCATGGCGAGAACGCCGGGCAAGAGCTTGGACATGATTTCGGTTCCGTTTTGACAAGGTAGTCGGAGACTTGGCGTGGCCTGAACCACGCAGGCGGGCCGGATACCCTTGTTTCGCTGGGGTGTAAAGCCCCTCAGGCCAGCACCTCGGCGATGGCTTTCGCGACGGTCGGGATGGTTTCTGGGGTCAGACCCGCGACATTCATGCGCCCATCGTCGATCACGTAGACGCCATGTTCATCCCGCAGGCGCACGACCTGTTCGGGCGTCGCACCGATCAGCGAGAACATCCCCTTGTGCGCGGCGAGAAAGCCGAAACGGTCCGAGCCGGTGGCCTCCCGCAGCGCGTCGGCAAGGGCCTTGCGATTGGCCGTCATGGTGCTGCGCATCTCGCTGAGTTCGTCGGACCAGCTTTGCTTCAGGTCCGGCGAGGCGAGGATCACCTGCACGATCCGCGCACCGTGATCGGGCGGGAACGCGAAGTGAATGCGGTTGAGGCTCGTCATCAATCCGGACACGGCATCCCGCGCTTTCGGCGTTCGTGTGATCGCCATGCAGAGGCCCGCACGCTCCCGGTAAATGCCGAAGTTCTTGGAGCAACTGGCCGCGATCAGGACCTCGGGCAGACGGCCGGCCATCAGGCGCAGGCCGGCGGTGTCTTTCTCGAAGGACTCCCCGAAGCCGAGATAGGCCGCGTCCACGAAGGGAACGGCCCCGGTCTGTTCGCAGAGGGCCGCGATATCCGCCCAGTCGTCGGCGTTCAGATCCGCGCCGGTCGGGTTATGGCAGCAGGCGTGAAGGACGATGACGTCGCCCGCCTTCGCCTGTGCCAGATCGGCGCGCATACCGTCGCGATCCAGTCCGCCCGTCTCGGCATCGTAGTAGCGGTAGATGCGCTCGGTCAGGCCGAGGTCGCGGACGATCGCGTTGTGGTTGGGCCAGGTCGGGTCAGGCATCCAGATGTCTGCATCCGGGTTCACCCGGCGCACCATTTCCAGCGCTTGCCGCACGGCGCCGGTGCCGCCGGGCGTGGCGCAGGTGGCGACGCGGTCAGTCGATACGGTATCGCCAAGGATCAGGTCACGCAGGGCATCGCGGAAGGCGATGTCACCGGAAAGCGCCACGTAGGATTTAGTCGTCTGCGCCTCGGCAATCTGGGCTTCGGCCTCGGCAACGGCAGCCATCACGGGCGTCCGTCCCTGCGGGTCGCGGTAGACACCGACGCCAAGGTCGACCTTGTCGTTGCGTGGGTCGGACTGGAACATGCCCATGATGCGGATGATCTTGTCCGCCTCGGGCGGGGTCAGGGTTTCGAACATGGCCTAAGCCTCCCGATCATAAACCAGAATGCGGGTCCGTTCCTCCCGCTCCACCGGCTCGAAGCCCATCTTCTGGTAGAGCGGCAGGGCGGAGGGATGGTCGAGCGTGCAGGTGTTCACCGTCATCTTTTCGACGCCCTCACGCTCCCACCCGGTGAGAATGGCGATCTGCAGCAGCTTGCGGCCAAGGCCCGCGCCGACGGCCTGCGGCACAAGGCCGAAATAGGCGAGGTCGCAGACCCCGGCTTCGCGCCAGTCGACCATGAAAAATCCGGCGGGCCAGCCGTTGCGGATGGCGGTCCAGATCACGACGTCGGGATGGCGGACGAAGGCTTGCAGGGCGGCGGGATCATCCTCGGCCTGATCGAAACGGTCCTGCCATTCGTATTCACGGCCCACCGCGTCGTAGAGCGACAGGAAATACCAGACCGGCGGGTCGATGGCCCGTTCCAGACGGATATCGCCGTCAAGCTGAGGGCGCTCGAACTCCGGGCGCCGGGTCATTTCGAGATAGGTGACCGTGAACGGCACCTCGGTGCCTGCAGGAATGAGGGTCATCCGGTCTCGACCGCCAGTTGCTCGAACTGGCCCCATTCGGACCACGAGCCGTCATAAAGCGACACGTCGAGATTGCCGAGCCGCGTCAGCCCCAGCATCAGGATCGCCGCCGTCACGCCCGAGCCGCAGGTGGTGATTGTGCGCTTCTCGACGTCCACGCCGTTTGCCTCGAAGGCCGCGCGCAGCGCGTCGCCTTCCTTCATTGTGCCATCGGCGTTGAACAGGCTGGCGTAATGCACGTTCTTCGAATTCGGGATGTGACCCGCGCGCAGACCCGCGCGCGCCTCGGGCTCTTCCCCGCGGAAGCGGCCGGCGGAGCGGGCGTCGACGATCTGCCAATCGCCAAGCTTGCTGGCCGACGCGACCTGCGTGACATCTTTTACAAGATGTGCCTGCCGCTGCACGGTCATGTGGCGGTCGCGCACGACCGGAGGCATATCCTCGACCGGGCGGCCCTCGGCTTGCCACTTCGGGAAACCTCCGTCGAGCACGGCCACGTCGGTCTTGCCCATCAGGCGGAAATTCCACCAGACACGCGCGGCGGAGAACAGGCCCATGCCGTCATAGACCACGACCTGATGACCGTCGCCCACGCCCATGGCGCGCATGCGGGACATGAACTTCTCGACCGGGGCCACCATGTGCGGCAGCGCCGAGCGGGCATCGGAGATGTCGTCGATGTCGAAGTAGCGGGCTCCGGGGATATGCGCGGCGTCATATTCGGCCTTCGCGTCGCGGCCCATGTCCGGCAGGTAATAGGAGGCGTCGATGATGCGCAGATCGGGATCGTTCAGATGCGCGGCGAGCCAGTCGGTCGACACCAGCGTCTTCGGGTCGTCGCCCGTGATGACATTTCCCATGACATGACCTCCGCGCAGGATTGCTTAGCCAAAGCCCTACGCGCGCGGCGCAAAAGGCGCAAGCATCTCAGCCGTTCTGCTTCAGAAGGCGCTGTTTCTGGCGGTTCCAGTCGCGCTTGGCCGAGGTTTCCCGCTTGTCCTGGTTCTTCTTGCCCTTCGCCACGCCGATCTTCATTTTCACGAAGCCCTTGTGGTTGAAGTACATGACGAGCGGCACCAGCGTCATGCCCTCGCGCTGGGTGGCGTTCCAAAGGCGCGAAAGCTCGCGCTTGGAGGCGAGCAGCTTGCGGCGGCGCTTTTCCTCGTGCTGGAAGGTCTTCGCCTGCTGGTATGGCGCGATGTAGGAGTTCACGAGCCAGAGCTCACCCTCCTTCACCTCGGCATAGCTTTCGGCGATGTTGGTGCCGCCCTCGCGGAGGCTTTTGACCTCGGACCCCTCCAGCACGATCCCAACCTCGAGATCGCTTTCGATCGCGTAATCGAAGCGTGCCCGCCGGTTCTCGGCGATGACCTTGTAGTTCTCGTTGTCAGGTTTCTGTGCCATGGGCTCGCATATAGGCGTTTGCGCCTAGGGCTGCCAGCCCGGCGGCACATCAACGGTTGCGATCCACGGCTTGATGTCGAGGACCGGGGTCCCGTCCCACGCGTCGATGGCGTCGATGCCAAGGGTGTGGCCGTCGATGGAGGTCAGAAACACGGTGGCCAGCGCGATGGGATTGGGGCGCACCGGGCTGCGCAGGCTGAAGGTGCCGCGCGGGGCATCGGCGTGTTTCGGCGATTGCGTGGCGAGGTTCCGCTCGCCCCTGTCGACCCAGTAGAGAAGCTGGATCGGCTGACCGACCTCCAGCCCGGTCAGCGCCTCGGCGTAGCCGTCGAGCAGTTCGATGCGCGCCGCGCTGCCGCTTTCCCTTGCCTGGCGCACGTTCTTGGGAGCCGTGCCCGGCCCCCAGTCACTGCGGATATGGCCGATGAACGAAAGCCCCGCGTCGATCCGGTCGGCAGGATCGAACGGCAGAAGCGTTTCACCGTCCCGATGGGCCATTCAGTTGATCAGGCCCGCGTGGCGCATTGCCGCCTCGATCTGCGCCTTGGTGCCGTCGGATACGTCGGTCAGCGGCAGGCGCACCTCGTCCCGGCAATGACCCAGCACCGAGAGGCCGTATTTCGCACCGGCAAGGCCCGGCTCCGCGAAGATCGCGGAATGCAGCGGCATCAGACGGTCCTGATATTCCAGCGCGGTGGCGTAGTCGCCCGCCAGCGTCGCCGCCTGCATCTCGGCGCAGAGTTTGGGCGCGACATTGGCCGTAACGCTGATGCAGCCCTTGCCGCCCTGCGCGTTGAAGCCGACGGCGGTGGGGTCTTCGCCCGAAAGCTGGATGAAATCCGTGCCGCAGGTGATCCGCGTTTTCGGCACGCGGGCAAGGTCGGCCGTCGCATCCTTGACGCCGACGATATTCGGCAGCTTCGCCAGTTCGCCCATCGTCTCGGGCGTCATGTCGATGACCGAGCGGGGCGGGATATTGTAGATGTAGATCGGGATGCCGACCTCGTTCAGGGCGCTGAAATGCGCGATCAGCCCGCGCTGGGTGGGCTTGTTGTAATAGGGCGTCACCACGAGGGCGGCATCGGCACCGACTTCCTTGGCGAATTCGACGAAGCGCAGCGCCTCGACCGTGTTGTTCGAGCCAGCGCCCGCCATGACCGGCAAGCGCCCGCCCGCCGTTTCCACAACGCAGCGCACCACCGCCTCATGCTCTTCATGGGTCAGCGTCGGGCTTTCGCCGGTCGTGCCCACGGGGACGAGGCCATTCGTGCCCTCGGCGATGTGCCACTCCACCAGACGTTTAAGCGCGTCGAAATCCACGGCACCATCTGCCATCGGAGTGACCAGAGCGACCTGAGAGCCTTGGAACATCACGCGCGTCCTTTGTTGCGGATTGAATTCATTTCGACGTGCCGCCCCAATACGCCCCCCGCAGCCAATTGCCAAGTTCGTGAGTTGCGTCTGAGTGCAACTGCCCTATCCTGTGTGTTCGGGGGACTTTGACGAATTTGGAGACGCCGCCAATATGCGACGCCTGATACCCCTGTGTTTTCTTGCCGTGCTTTCGAGCATGTCTGTTCCCCTGCACGCGCAGACCGATGCCGAGGCCCTGTCTGCGGCTCTGGACGCCTATAACAGGGGTGATCTTGCCGGAGGCTCCGAAGCCGCGCAGGACCTCGACGATCCGATCGCGCTCGACCTTCTTGCATGGACCCGCCTGCGCCGGGGCGAGGGTGATTTCGGCGAATACATCTCGTTCGTGGACCGGAACCCGGACTGGCCCGGCATGGACTACCTGCGCCGCCAAGGGGAGCCGTCGATTCCCGAAGGCGGCGATCCGCAGAACGTGCTGGATTTCTTCGCCGAGCAATTGCCACAAACCGGCGCCGGTGCGCTGGCCTATGCGCGTGCGCTGGAAGAAACCGGGGATCGTGCCGCCGCGGAGGCCGAGGTGATCCGCGCGTGGACCTCCATGGTGATGACTGGCCCCCATGCGCAGGCGCTGAACGGCGCATACGGGTCGATCCTGACGGACGAGCATCACATCGCACGCCTCGATCACCTGCTTTGGGAAGGCGCCGAGGATCGGGCGCGCGCCATGTTCAGCTTTGTGCCGGAGGGTTGGGTCGCCATGGCCGAGGCTCGGCTGGCCCTGCGTGACCGGCGCGCCGGTGTGAACGACCTGATCGACCGGGTACCGGAGGAGCTGCGGTCGCACCCGGGCCTGTCATATGAGCGGTTCCTGTGGCGCATGGCAGAGGGTTACTGGGACACCGCCGCCGAGTTGATGATGGAGCATTCCGACAGCGCTGCCGACCTCGGACGCCCAGAAGCCTGGGGCGATCGCCGTGCCGACCTTGCGCGCGACGTGATGCGAGAGGGTGACCACGAGGGGTGTTACCGCATGGCCTCCACCCATCGGATTGATGCGGCTGTCGATTACATCGCGTTCTCGGACCTTGAGTGGATCGCCGGCTACTGCGCCTTCCGGCTTGGCAATTACGACCGCGCCATCGCCCATTTCGAAGATTTCCGCGAAGTTGTCTTTTCACCGATATCCGTCGGCCGGGCCGGCTATTGGCTTGGTCGCGCGCACGAGGCCGCAGGCAACGACGCAGCGGCAGCCGAGGCCTATGCCCTTGGGGCGCAATATCAATCGAGCTTCTATGGCCAACTGGCGCAGGAACGTGGCGGCCTTCCGGTAGAGCCGGATTTCCTCGGTGATCGCGATTACGGAGACTGGGCGACGGCGGAATTCACGAACCTTCCGGTCTTCCATGCCGCCATGCTGCTTTATACCGCCGGGCAACGCACCCTTGCGGAGCGGTTCTTCACCCATATCACCGAGAGGTTGAGCGAAGAGGAGGCCGGTTTGATGGGCGAGCTGATGCTCGACCTCGGGGAGCCTCATTTCGCACTGGTCGTCGCCAAACGCGCCGCCCAATCGGGGCACGAGATCTACCGCGCCTATTATCCCCTCGCCGACCTCGAGGACGTGATCCTGCCGATCCCGCGCGCCTTCGCCCTGTCGATTGCCCGCCGTGAAAGCGAGTTCGACCCGATCGTCGAATCCGGTGCCGGGGCGCTGGGGCTGATGCAGGTGATGCCCGGAACCGGGCGGGACCAGGCAGGCGCCATGGGCATTTCTTTCTCGCTCGACCGGTTGCGGAACGACCCGGCTTACAACGTCCTGCTCGGGTCGAACTACATCGCCGGGCTGCTGGAGAATTACGACGACAACCCGATCCTCGTGACGATCGGCTACAACGCGGGGCCTGGGCGGGTGAACCAATGGCTCGAACGGTTCGGGGATCCGCGCGATGCGGACGATGTGCTCGACTGGATCGAGAATATCCCGTTCTCGGAGACACGGAATTACATCATGCGCGTGACCGAGAGCCTTGCGATCTACGAGGCGCAATTGACCGGTGAGTTACCAACGCTGGGGTTGAGCGAGCGGCTGCTTCAGTAACAGCCTGCACAAACGAAAAGGCCGCGCAGATCGCGCGGCCTTTCTGATGTCTGGTGGCAGAGATCACGCGAGAGTGCGTTCGACCTCTTCCCGTTCGAAGATCTCGATGACGTCATTGACGCGGATGTCATCGTAGTTCTCGAAGGCCATGCCGCATTCCTGACCGGACTGAACCTCTTTCACTTCGTCCTTGAAGCGCTTGAGGGTTTTCAGCGTGCCTTCGTGGATCACCACGTCGTCGCGCAGCAGGCGCACACCGGCCGAGCGGCGGGCAACACCTTCGGTCACGAGGCAGCCAGCGACATTGCCGACACCGGTGACGCGGAACGTCTCCTTGATTGTGGCATAGCCGATGAAGTTCTCGCGGATTTCCGCACCCAGCAGGCCGGACGCGGCCGCTTTCACGTCGTCCACGAGGTCGTAGATCACGCTGTAATAGCGGATCTCCACGCCCTTCTGGTTCGCGGCGTTGCGTGCAGGCGCATTGGCCCGGACGTTGAAGCCGATGACCGGCGTGCCGGAGGCTTCGGCAAGGCCGATATCCGATTCCGTGATCGCGCCCACACCGTAGTGGATCACGCGCACGCGGACTTCCTCGTTGCCAACCTTTTCCAGCGCCTGAACGATGGCCTCGGCCGAACCTTGCACGTCGGCCTTCACCACGATGGGCAATTCGCTGACGTTCTCGTCTTCCTTGGCTTTCGCCAGAAGCTGATCGAGCGTGGCGGCGGCACCGGCAGCGGCGCGTTTGTCCTTCGCGGCCTGTTCGCGATATTCGGCGATCTCGCGGGCCTGCGCCTCGGTGTCGACGACGTTGAGAACGTCACCGGCTTCGGGCGTGCCGTTGAGGCCAAGCACCTCGACCGGAACCGACGGACCGGCTTCCTTCACGCGGTTGCCCTGATCGTCGATCAGTGCACGGACCTTACCCCACTGCTCGCCCACGACGAAGATATCGCCCTGGCGCAGCGTGCCTTTCTCGACCAGCACGGTCGCGACCGGGCCACGGCCCACGTCGAGCTGTGCTTCGATCACGGCACCCTGTGCCTGGCGGTCGGGGTTGGCCTTTAGTTCGAGGATCTCCGACTGCAGCGCGATCGCTTCCAGCAGGTCATCGAGGCCATCGCCCGTCATGGCGGAGACTTCGACGTCCTGAACCTCACCCGACATCTTCTCGACGATAACTTCGTGCTGAAGCAGGTCCGTGCGGACCTTGTCGGGGTTGGCGTCGGGCTTGTCGATCTTGTTGATCGCCACGATCATCGGGACCTTGGCGGCCTTGGCGTGGTTGATGGCCTCGATGGTCTGCGGCATCACGGCGTCGTCCGCCGCAACCACCAGAACCACGATATCCGTCACCTGCGCGCCACGGGCCCGCATGGAGGTGAACGCGGCGTGGCCGGGCGTGTCGAGGAAGGTCAGAACCTGGCCGCCCCGCGCCTTCACCTGGTACGCGCCGATGTGCTGGGTGATGCCACCGGCCTCGCCCGACACGACGTTCGCTTCGCGGATCTTGTCGAGAAGCGAGGTCTTGCCGTGGTCGACGTGACCCATGATCGTGATGACCGGGGGGCGCGGCACAAGGTCGGCAGCCTTGTCCTCGACGGTGTCGATCACCTGTTCCACGTCAGAGTCGGACACGCGCTGCACGCGGTGGCCGAATTCCTCGACGATCAATTCTGCGGTGTCGGCGTCGATCACCTGGTTCTGGGTGACCATCATGCCGTTGTTCATCAGCGCCTTGACGACGTCGGCGACCTTCTCGGTCATCCGGTTGGCAAGTTCGCTGACCACGATGGTTTCGGGCACCTGCACGTCGCGAGTGACCTTTTCGCGGTCTTGGCTGCCGCCCATCGCCTTCTGACGCTGGCGTTCCTGCTTGCGCTTCATCGCGGCGAGCGAGCGTTGACGCCCACCTTCCCCGCCCGAAAGCGCCTGGTTCACGGTCAGCTTGCCGGAGCGGCGGTTGCTGTCGTTGCCACGGCCACCACGGGTCTCGCGCTTCTGTTCACGCTCGGGCTCACGCCGCGCCGGCGCGGCCTTGCCGCCACCACGCGGGCCACCAGCGGCAGCGCCACCAGCTGCATCCGCATCGGCGGGGGGCGGCGGCGCATTGCGGCGCGCCTCTTCCTCCGCCATGCGGCGGGCGTCTTCTTCTTCCTTGGCCTTGAGGGCCTCTTCACGCTCACGCTCTTCGCGTTCCTTGGCCTCGGCCTCGGCGCGGCGGCGTTCGCGCTCTTCCTCGCGCTCGCGCTCTTCTGCGACGCGGCGTTCCTCGTCTTCGGCTTCACGTGCCTTCGCGGCCTGAAGCGCCTTCAGGCGACGCTCCATCTCGGCATCGGGGACCGACTTCTCACGCTTGCCACCCTCGGCATTCTGCGCAGCCGCAGACTGGGCACCCGGCTTGGGCACCATCACGCGCTTGCGCTTGGTTTCCACCACGACCGATTTGGTCCGCCCGCGCGAGAAGCTCTGGTTCACGCGGCCTGACCGAGCTCCACCCGAGAGCCCAAGGGGTTTTTTTCCGTCCTGATCGCTCATGCGTCTTTTTCGTCCTTCCCGGTGGTCCGGCCACCGTCTGCAACGCGCAGTCCCTGGAGTTTCGCGGCCCCCTCTACAACAGAGGCACTGAGTCCACCAGCGGCAAGCGCGCCATGTATCACACTTTGGCGTCCGAATGCCAAACCCAATTCCTTGGCGGTCAAGACGCTGAAATACCGGGCCCCTTCCGGGGTCCAGAGTTTCGATTTTCCACGCTCAGACCCGTCGGAGGCCTGAAGCAGGACGGCGACCTTTCGCGTGGCCAGCCAATCCTTCACCTTCTCGAATCCTGCGACCGCACCACCCGCCTTGCGGTTGAGCGCGATCAGGTCGGTCAATCGGCGCGCCAGGGCAGCTTCGACCCGGTCGACCAGATCCTCGGGCACCTGGACCGGCTGCTTCGCAGCGCGCGAGAAGAGGTTCTTCTTCACCGCCAGTTCCAGTGCCGCGCGATCCGCGCTGACCCAGATTCCCCGGCCCGGCAGCCGTTCGAGGATATCCGGCGCGATCTGCCCGTCCGGTGCCACCACGAACCGGATCAGGCCGCGCTTCGGCGCGACCTCCCCGGTTGCGATGCACTTACGCTCAGGCCCGTCACTCCGGTCCTTATGTCGGCCACCGCGGCTCAAGGCGCGGGCGCGGGACAGAGGGCGTCAGCCCTCTGCCGGCTCCAGATCGGCACCTTCAAGCTCGGCGGCGGCTTGCGCCTCGAGCTCTTCGATGGTCACCCAGCCGAGTTGCAGGCGCGCGGTCATGACCATGTTCTGCGCCTCCTCCAGCGTCACGTCGAAAGGTTCCAGAAGGCCGTCATCCTTGACGCGTTCCCCGCCTGCTGTCGTCCAGCCACCGGCCAGTTCCCAGTCTGCGCAGGTTGCGAAGTCTTCCAGCGTCTTCACGCCGTCCTCGCCAAGGGCCACCAGCATCTGGGGTGTCAGCCCCTCGAATTCAATGAGGCTGTCCTCGACACCCAGTTCTTTCGCGTGTTCCAGGGCCTTCTTGTTCTGCTCTTCGAGGTAATCGCGTGCACGCGCCTGAAGCTCATTCGCGGTGTCTTCGTCCACACCGTCGATGACCAGCAGTTCATCCAGTTCGACATAGGCGACTTCTTCCAGAGCGGTGAAGCCTTCGGCCACCAGCAGCTGAGCGAAGAATTCGTCGAGGTCGAGCGTATCCATGAACAGCTTCGTGCGCTCTTCGAACTCGGCCTGACGACGCTTCGATTCCTCTTCCTCGGTCAGGATGTCGATGTCGAGACCGGTCAGTTGCGAGGCAAGGCGCACGTTCTGACCGCGGCGGCCGATGGCGAGCGAAAGCTGCTCGTCCGGCACAACAACTTCGATCTTGCCGGCGTCCTCATCGAGAACCACCTTCGTCACCTCGGCGGGCTGAAGCGCGTTCACGAGGAAAGTCGGAGCGTCTTCGTTCCACGGGATGATGTCGATCTTCTCGCCCTGAAGCTCGTTGACGACGGCCTGCACGCGGGAGCCGCGCATACCAACGCAGGCGCCGACCGGGTCGATGCCGCTGTCGTAAGAGATGACGGCGATCTTGGCGCGCGAACCGGGATCCCGTGCCACGGCCTTGATCTCGATGATGCCGTCATAGATTTCCGGCACTTCCATCTTGAACAGTTCGGCCATGAACTCCGGCGCGGTCCGCGACAGGAAGATCTGGTGGCCACGGTTCTCGCGACGCACGTCCTTGATGTAGGCGCGGATACGGTCGCCATTGCGGTAGGCTTCGCGGCCGATCTTGTCGTTACGGCGCAGCTGCGCCTCGCCGGCGCCCACGTCCACGATGACGTTGCCGTATTCCTCGCGCTTGACGACACCGTTGATGATGGTGCCCGCGCGGTCCTTGAATTCCTCGTACTGGCGATCGCGCTCGGCCTCGCGCACCTTCTGCAGGATGACCTGCTTGGCGCTTTGCGCGGCGATGCGGCCCATCTCGACCGGCGGAACCTCGTCGGCGATCATGTCACCAAGCTGGGGCTCGACGTTCTGGTCGATGTCGGCGGTCAGCAGGCGGTCATTCTCGGTCGGGGCGCGCAGGACGAACCGCTTTACGTCGCGGGTCTCAATCAGTTCGCCTTCCTCGTTGTAGACCGGCGACTTGGCGTTGAAAACGACGACGTTCGGGCGGTCGCCCTTCACAAGCGCCTGCGCCTCGGCGGGCGGCATCTCGGCCTTGTCGTTTTCCAGAAGGTCGGGATCGGTCACGGTGCGCACGCGGGTGAAGGTGGCGCGGCCGGTCTTGCGGTCGATGGAGACGCGGATGTCGAGCTCGGACCCGTAGCGCGACTTGGCGGCACGGGCGAGGCTTTCCTCCATCGCTTCCACGACCAGCGACGGGTCGATCATCTTCTCGCGCGCCACGGCTTCCGCGGTTTGCAGCAGTTCCAGCTGGTTGGCTGATGTGATGGCCATGGGTCTTACTCCTCAGGCGTCGAGGGATCTTCCTCGATCTCGTCAAACTGGGTCTCGTCGATGATGCCGGCCGCTTTGCGCTGCTTGAGCATCTCTTTGATCAGGTCGTCGGTCAGGACAAGTTTCGCGTCGCTGAGCCAATCGAAATTCAGGCCGATGGTCTGGACCTCGCCGTTCACGTCGAGATTGAGGAGGACATCGTCGCCCTCGACCCCCGCCAGCACACCCTTGAAGCGGCGGCGTCCGTCGATCATGTCGGTCGTCTCGATCTTGGCCTCGTAGCCTTCGAAGGTTTCGAAATCCTTCAGCCGCGTCAGGGGGCGGTCGATGCCGGGGCTGGAGACTTCCAGCGCGTAGGCATCCTCCAGCGGGTCCTCGACATCGAGCACCACGGAAATGGCATTCGAGATCTCGGCACATTCATCGACTTCGATGCCGCCGTCGGGGCGCTCGGCCATGACTTGCAGCGTATTGGTCTTGCCGCCCATGACGCGGATGCGCACGACCTCGAATCCCAGGTTCTCGATCACCGGGGTGAGGATTTCGGCCATGCGACGGTCGATGGCGGTCTTTGCGATCAGGTCAGACATTTTGCTGTCTTCAGGGTCCTAGAAACAAAAAAGCGGGCCGTGCGGCCCGCTGATTTTCGGTGGTGCCAGGTTGCCCCGGCGCCGCTGTTGCCGTGCATATAGGGGGAATCGCACGGCGGCGCAAGACGCGCTCTTCAAGGCGGGCTCAGCCGCAGCTGATCGACTCGATCAGGCCATCTTCGATCAGGATATTCAGCCGGTCCGACCTGTAGTCCATCGTCACGGCATCACCGGGTCCGACGATGCGGACGACCTGTCCGGGAAATTCGAGCAGTTCGGCGATCGCAGCCGTCTGCCCCACCAGCCCCTGAAGCCCCGCAGCGCCACACTCATCCTCGGCTTCCTGCGCCTGCACACACCCCGCGATCACGAACGCGAGAGAGAAAACTGTCATACGGGTCATGCTATCCTCCGTTGCTTTGACGTTCAGTTTGGCACAGTCTGCATGAAAAGTAAGTCTGTGGGAGGACTGGAAAATATGCGCACTCGTGCCGCTGTCGCGCTGGAAGCGGGCAAGCCACTGGAAATCATGGACGTAAACCTCGAAGGTCCGAAGGCCGGTGAGGTTCTCGTCGAAATCAAGGCCACCGGAATTTGCCATACCGATGAATTCACCCTCTCGGGCGCCGACCCGGAGGGGCTGTTTCCCGCGATCCTCGGCCATGAGGGTGCGGGCGTCGTGCTGGAAGTCGGGCCGGGCGTGACCTCGCTCGAACCGGGCGATCACGTGATCCCGCTCTACACCGCCGAGTGCCGCGAGTGCGAATACTGCCTGCATCCCAAGACCAACCTCTGCCAGAAGGTCCGCGCGACGCAGGGACAGGGCCTGATGCCCGACGGGACCAGCCGCTTCTCGATGCTCGATGGCACGCCGATCCTGCACTACATGGGCTGTTCGACGTTCTCGAACCACACGGTTCTGCCCGAGATCTCTCTCGCCAAGGTTCGCAAGGACGCGCCCTTCGACAAGATCTGCTACATCGGCTGCGGCGTGACCACGGGCATCGGCGCCGTGATCTATACCGCCAAGGTGGAGATCGGCAGCCGCGCCATCGTCTTCGGCCTCGGCGGCATCGGTCTGAACGTGATCCAGGGCCTGCGCCTTGCCGGTGCCGACCAGATCGTCGGCGTCGACCTGAACCCGGGCAAGGTCGAGATGGCCAAGCATTTCGGCATGACCGATTTCGTGAACCCGAGCGAGGTCAAAGGCGATCTTGTCGGCCACCTCGTGGAACTCACGGGCGGCGGGGCCGACTACACGTTCGACGCCACCGGCAACGTGCAGGTGATGCGCACCGCGCTTGAATCCGCCCACAAGGGCTGGGGCGAGTCGATCATCATCGGCGTGGCGCCTGCAGGTGCCGAAATCTCCACCCGTCCCTTCCAGCTTGTGACCGGACGGTCATGGCGCGGCACGGCCTTCGGCGGTGCCCGTGGCCGGACCGACGTGCCGCAGATCGTGGATTGGTACATGGACGGCAAGATCGAGATCGACCCCATGATCACTCACACCCTGACCCTCGACCAGATCAACGACGGCTTCGACCTGATGCACGAAGGCAAATCGATCCGGTCCGTGGTCGTCTATTAACCCTTCACCCAGAAAGACTTTTGAAAGGACCCCACTCATGAAAAAGACCCTGATTGCCGCGTCGCTGACCCTCGCCGCTGCCGGTGCCGCTCAGGCCGAAGGCTGGACCGTCACCGACTTCTCGCCGATCGGCACCCTCAACACCTGCATGGACTATGCCGAAACGACCTTTAACACCTACCGCGCCCGGTTCGGTGGCGACGGATTCACCGGCCGGTCGAACTGGACCATCGGTGGCTACGATCTGCGCGGCGAAGTGGTCGACGGCCTGTTCATCTGCGCCGAGGAAGACGGCGTCGTCGATCCGTTCCTCGTGGTCTACAATTACGATGACGACAGCGATGCGCGCGAAACCATCGCGGATCGCCTTGGTGACATCTGGGACGAGATCGTCGCCGGCAACGGCGTTCCCGGCGGCGCACCGGCCCCGGCTGGCGGTTCGACCAAGTAAGACCGAACCACATGAGCTTTATTGGCCGGCCCTTGCAGGGTCGGCCTTTTTGATTGGACGTAGCACTTTGGCCCGCGCGGCTAGCGGTCCGGGGCACGGTGTGCAAGTCTGCGCCCAAACAACCGGAGCAGACATGCCAAACGACACCCCCCTCCTCGCCGTCCTCATCGACGCCGACAACACCAGCCACAAGCACGCCAAGGCGATTTTCGACGAGATCGCCAGTTTCGGCGAAGCCTCGGTCCGGCGCATCTACGGGGATTTCAGTTCGACCCACATGAAGGGCTGGTCGAACGTGCAGGCGGAATACGGGATCGTTCCGCATCACCAACCCGCCAACACGGTCGGCAAGAACGCATCCGACATCGCGCTGGTGATCGACGCGATGGACCTGATGCATTCGGGGCGCTTCGACGGGTTTGTCCTGTGTTCCAGTGACAGCGATTTTACCCGGCTCGCCAGCCGCATTCGGGAACAGGGTCTCGACGTCTACGGGATCGGCCAGCAGAAGACGCCCGAGGCCTTCCGGAAGGCCTGCAAGCGTTTCATCTTCATCGAGAACATCCTCGCCGACGATTCCAAGGGAGAAGGCGAGGAAAAGTCCTCGGAGAAGCCGAAGGCCCGGCCGATCACCGAAGCCCGCGACCTGATCTTCCGGGCGATGGACGCGATCGAACAGGGGGATGACTGGTATTCCCTTGGCCAGCTTGGCCAATACCTGACCGCTGCCGATCCCGATTTCGACACGCGGACCTACGGCAAGCGCAAGCTCAGCGACCTGGTCGAAAGCCTGAAGATGCTGGAAGTGAAGCGCGGGGCCGGTAACCAGATCCTGGTGCGGCGGCTGGATTGAGCACCTGCTCGTACGAAACTCAGTCGGCGCGGCGGTAGCGGGCAAGGAATGTCCGCACGGCTTCGTCGACAACACGGTCGATTTCTGCCTCCGACGGGTCCGTTTCGACCCCGAACATGACTTTCAGCATGAGGTCGGCGCGACAGAGCTGCGCAAGCTGATCGGCCGCCAGATACGGATCGTCGATATCGAGAACCGCGCGGGCCTTCTCGCTGCTGAGGAAGCCCGCGATCTTGCCGCCCCAGTATTTTGGGCCGGTGTTGTAGAAGGCCTCGCCCAGTTCGGGAAACCGCTTGGCCTCGGCCACGCAGACGCGGAACATGTCCTGACCGAAGTCGCTGAGGAAAAAGGTGATCAGCTTCCTGCAGATCACGCCAAGCTTCTCCTCGACGCTCAGGCCTTTCTGCTCGAACAGCACCTCGACCTCTGACTGCGCGACGCATTCCAGCTTGAGCACCTCGAGAAACAGGTGCTGCTTGTCCGGAAAATAGGAATAGAGCGTTGCCTTCGACACACCGGCATCCCGCGCGATTTCATCGACCGACGCACCTTCGAAGCCTTCACGCATGAAGACCGCCCGGGCACCGGCAAGGACCTGGTCGAACTTGCGACCCTTCTTGATCTGCGCTTCCGCGTTCATCTTGGTGGCGTTTCCCTTCCTGACATCTATTGTAAACTGATCCGTTCAGTTTGGGCAAGATGCAGGTTTTGGCACGTGATCCCGTCTGGACAGTACCCGACCCGTGCCGTAGCGCTGGAGGATGGTCGATATCTTTCTGAAAACCCTGCCGTTCTTCGCGCTGATAGCCTTGGGGTTTCAGGCCTGCCGGACAGGCTTTTTCACGTCCGAGGCCGCCGCCTACCTGACCAAGTTCGTCTTCTACTTCGCCCTGTCGGCGATGCTCTTCCGCTTTGCAGCCAACCTGTCGCTGGCCGATATCTTCGACTGGCAGTTCGTGGGCGCGTACCTGTCCGGCTGCATCGTGGTTTACGTGCTAGCCACAGCCGTTGCGATGATCCGCAAACGCCCCGTGGCCGAAGCCGCGTTCGAGGCGCAATGCGCCATCATCGGCAATGTCGGCTTCCTTGGTATCCCGATGCTGGTCGTCCTCCTCGGGGAGGCCGCCGCCGGCCCGGTGATCCTGGTCCTGTCGGTGGACCTGATCGTGTTCTCCAGCCTGATCGTGATCCTTGTCACAGGCAGCCGGGATGGCCGCATGTCCTTGGGCGTCTTGCGCACCGTTGGCATCGGTTTGCTGAAAAACCCGATGATCGTGTCGATCGTCCTCGGCCTCGCCTGGTCATCGACGGGCTGGACGGTGCCCGCGCCGGCCAACGAGTTCCTCGCGATCCTGGGTGCGGCCGCCACGCCCGGCGCCTTGTTCGCCATCGGCGCATCGCTGGCGGACAAATCGGCCGAGCGGATGTCGGTCGCGGTTTGGCTGACCTTCTGCAAACTGGTGTTGCACCCCGCCGCCGTCGCCGTGGCCGCGCTTTTCCTGTTCGATGTACCCGACTACGACGCGGTCGTGATGATTGCCGCCGCCGCGCTGCCCGTTGCTGGAAATGTCTACATCCTTGCGCAGCACTACGGCGTCGCGCCGCAGCGCGTTTCCGCGGCGATCCTGATCTCGACCGCCGTATCCATCCTCACCGTCTCCGCCGTCATCGCTTGGCTCGCGCCGCTGACGGGAACCTGAGGATTGCACGCGCCCCGCCCGGCGCGCTAGGCAATGCAAAACGATTGAGGGATCCGGGCCAATGGAAACGATTTCCGAGAACACGTGCTTCGGCGGCACGCAGGGCGTCTACAGCCATTCTGCGAAAAGCACGAATTGCGACATGACGTTTGGCCTGTTCCTTCCGGACGAAGCGAAATATGGCCCCGTGCCGGTTCTTTGGTATCTTTCGGGCCTCACCTGCACCCACGAGAACGCGATGACGAAGGCCGGCGCGCAAGGATGGGCGGCCGAGCAAGGCATCGCCCTGATCTTTCCCGACACTTCGCCGCGTGGAGACAATGTGGCCGATGACGAGGCTTACGATCTCGGCAAGGGCGCGGGCTTCTACGTGAACGCGACCGAAGCGCCATGGGCCGACCATTACCGCATGTGGGATTACATCACCGAGGACCTGCCGAACCTCGTGTTCGAGAACTTCGCCCTCGACCCCGAACGCCAGGCGATCACGGGGCATTCCATGGGCGGGCACGGCGCGCTGACCATCGCCATGCACTTCCCTGACCGCTTTGCCTCGGTCTCGGCCTTCTCGCCGATCTGCAACCCGACGGACAGCGACTGGGGCCGCAAACAGCTCGGCGCCTATCTCGGCAGCGACGAGGCGAAATGGACCCCTCACGATGCGTCGCTGCTTGTGCGTGAAAAGGGTTTCGACGGTCCGATGCTGATCGACACCGGCACCGACGATCAGTTCGGCGACCTCCTGAAGACCGAGGCGCTCGCCCACGCAGCCGCCGCGCGTCGGCAGCAGATCACCCTCCGGATGCAGCCGGGCTACGACCATTCCTATTTCTTCGTGTCCAGCTTCATGGAGGAGCATGTCAGCTTCCACGCCGACGCGCTCTATTCCGTCTGATGGCAATTCAGGCCGTCGTTTTCGATATCGGCAACGTGTTGATCGAATGGAATCCCGAACGCCATTATGACCGCGTCATCGGCGAGGAGCGCCGCCGCAAGATGTTCGACGCCGTCGATTTGCATGGCATGAACGAATGGGTGGATCGGGGCGAGGACTTTCGCACCAAGGTCACCGAATGCGCCGCCGCCAATCCCGACTGGCATGACGAGATCATGCTCTGGCACGATGACTGGCTGCACATGGCAAGCCCTGAGATTCCGCATTCCGTTGCGCTTCTGCGCAATCTACGGGCGCGCGGCCTGCCCGTGTTCGCCCTGTCGAACTTCGGCATCCAGACCTTCGAAACCGCCCAACCAGTCTACCCGTTCCTGGCCGAATTCGACCGTGCCTATGTCTCCGGCTACATGGGCGTGACGAAACCGGATGCCGAAATCTACGCCCGGGTCGAGGCGGATTGTGGCCTGCCGCCGGAGAGCCTGCTTTTCACCGACGACCGGGCCGATAATATCGAAGCCGCGAAGGCACGGGGCTGGCGGACACACCTGTTCGAAGGGCCGCAAGGGTTCGCGGACAGGCTGGTTTCCGAAGGCCTGTTGAGCGCAGAGGAGGCACGGGAATGACGCTGATCATCGGGCCGGAGGCCGAGGAAAAGCTCGATTGGATCGCACTCAGTGATGCGATCGAGGCCGGACACACACTGCCCCGCGCCGAAATCGACGACACGTTCCTGTATCGTGGCGACGATACGCTGCTATCCCGCGCGGCTTGGATCGACGGGCTCGGCCAGTTGGTGAAGACGGCGACGATCTTTCCCGGCAACAGCGAAAAGAAAAAGCCGGTGATCAATGGCGCCGCGTGCCTGTTTTCGGACAGTGACGGCACGCTGGAGGCGATCATCGACTTCCACCTGCTGACCAAGTGGAAAACCGCCGGCGACAGTCTTCTGGCCGCGCGCAAGCTGGCCCGGCCCGACAGCAGGCACATCCTCCTGATCGGGGCGGGCAACGTCGTCCGATCCATGCGACAGGCTTATGCCAGCGCCTTTCCCGAGGCGGAGTTCACCATCTGGAACCGAACGTTGGCCAATGTCGCCGGTATCCGGGCGGATTACCCGGACATCTCCATCGCGCTGGATCTGCGTGAAGCGGTGGAAGCTGCCGACATCATCGCGACGGGCACGATGGCGACGCAGCCCGTGCTCAAGGGCAAATGGCTGCAACCCGGCCAGCATGTCGACCTGATCGGCGCCTATCGCCCGGACATGCGCGAGGCCGACGACGATTGCCTGCGCCGCGCGCGGGTGTTCGTGGACAGCCGCGCCACGACCTTCGGCCATATCGGCGAGCTGAAGATCCCGCTGGAAGAAGGCGTGTTCTTCGAGTCGGATGTCGAAGGCGACTTCTACGAGATGGACAAGTTCACACGCGGCTCGGACAGCGAGATCACGCTCTGCAAGAACGGCGGTGGCGCGCATCTGGACCTGATGGTGGCGCGCTACATTCTTGACGCGGTGAAAGCTGGCTAAGCCGCCTGAACGGCGCGGAGTCGAAGCGGGATTTCCTTGATCGGAAGGTGAACAATCGCGCTGAGCGCGCCGACGCCGATGCCGACCCACCACACCATCGTGTAGTTGCCGTAGAGATCATACAGCTCCCCTCCAAGCCAGACCCCGGCAAAGCTGCCGAGTTGATGGCTGAAGAAGACGATGCCGTAGAGCGTGCCCATGTAGCGCAGACCGTAGATGTAGCCGACGAGGCCGGAGGTCAGCGGCACGGTGGCAAGCCAGAGAGAGCCCATCACGACCGAAAAGACGATGACCGAAAGCGGCGTGATCGGGAGCAGGATGAACGTCGCCGCCGCAACGGTTCGGCCAAGGTAGATCAGGGCGAGCAGGTTCTTCTTCGAATACGTCTTGCCAAGATACGCCGCGAAGAGGGTCCCGCCGATATTGGCCAGACCGATCATCGCAATCGCCATGGCGCCGAGGGCCGAGGTTGTCGTCACGCCCATCGTGTGCAGGACGCCACCCGGCGCGATCGGGCCGCAATACTCGGTTATGAAGGCGGGAAAATGGGCGGTGATAAAACCGAGTTGGTAGCCACAGGAAAAGAAGCCGATGAAGATCAGCAGGAAAGACGGGTCACGAAAGGCTTTCCCGAGGATCGCGCCCAGGGTTTCCTCAAGCTCCGGCGTGGACGGTTTTTCCGGCGCTTTCAGCATCGGCAGGAACAGAAGCGCCGCCAGGATGATTCCGCCGAAGATCAGGAACACCGTCTGCCATGGGAAGGCGCTCAATAGCGCCTCTGCCAGCGGCGGGCCGACGACCTGCCCGGCCGAGCCGCAGGCGGTCACGATGCCGAGGGTCAGCGAGCGGTTCTCGTCCGAGGCCGCGCGCGCCACCATGGCGAGAATGACGCCGAACCCTGTGCCCGCGATGCCGAAGCCGACGAGCACCTCAAGCAACTGGTGCTGGCCAGGCGTGATTGCATAGGCCGACACGACCAGCCCGATTACATAGAGCAGCACGCCAAGGGCAATTGCTTTGCGGTCGCCTACTTTCTCGGCGATTGCGCCGAAGATTGGCTGTCCGATGCCCCAGGCAAGATTTTGTATAGCGATGGCCATGGAGAATTCGGCCCGGAGCCAGCCGAATTCGTCGGCAATCGGGATCTGGAACAGGCCGAAACTCGACCGGACCGCAAAGCTGATCAGGATGATAGCGCAGCCGCCGACAAGAACCGGTGTCACGAGGCGATCGGTGCGTTCCATGTGTGGGGTCCCTCCCGGAATCGGGGAAGATTTACCGGGTGCGGGGAAAAGATCAAATCAGAGGTTCTGTGGTGAGAGTTCAATTTTGTTGATCGCGCTGTTTTCCATGGGCATTTCGAGCGGGATTTCGTAGGAACTGGCCCCATGTCGCAGCATCTGACCGCCCTTTATGATACCCGCGTCGCCGAAGGCCTGCTTCGCCCCGACCCGGCGCAGCGGGAGGTGATCCACCTTCTCGAACAGGTCCGCGAACGGCTGGAGGCACCCGAGCGCACCGGTTTCCTGGCCCGCTTCCGCAAGGCCGAGCCGATGGGAAAGCAGGGCCTTTACCTCTGGGGCGGGGTGGGACGTGGCAAATCGATGCTGATGGACCTGTTCTTCCAGCACGCCCATGTTTCGGGCAAGCGCCGCGTCCATTTCCACGCCTTCATGCAGGAGGTTCAATCCGCCCTGCACGAGGCGCGCAAGACCGGCGTGGACGATGCGATCAAGCCCGTGGCCGAGGCCATCGCCAAGGACCTCAAACTGCTGTGTTTCGACGAGATGCAGATCACCGACATTGCCGATGCGATGATCGTGGGCCGCCTGTTCGAGCGGCTGTTCGAGGCGGGGGTCGTGGTTGTCACCACGTCGAACAGACACCCGAAAGACCTTTATAAAGATGGACTTAACCGCCAATTGTTCCTGCCGTTCATCGCCCTTCTGGAGGAGCGGCTGGAGGTTCACGAGCTGTCGGCCGAGACCGATTACCGGCAGGACCGGCTGGCCGGTGAGAAAGTCTGGTTCTCGCCCGCCGACGCGAGCGCGAAATCCTCCATCGACCTGATCTGGCGGGACCTGACGGGCGGCAGGGAAGAGGAGCTGGTGCTGGAAGTGAAGGGGCGCGAGGTCGTGATCCCGCGGTTCTGGGCCGGGCAGGCACGGGCGTCATTCGACGCGCTCTGCGGCAAGGCGCTGGGTCCGGCGGATTACCTTGCGCTGGTCGGTGCGGCCAAGGTCCTGGTGCTGGAGGACATCCCGGTGATGAGCCCCGCGAAGGCGAACGAGGCAAAACGCTTCGTCACGCTGATCGACGCGCTTTACGAAGGCTATGTCCGGCTTGTCGCCAGTGCGGCGGCCGAGCCGGAAGAGCTCTATGTCGAAGGAGCCGGGTCGTTTGAATTCGAGCGCACGGCAAGCCGCCTGCGGGAAATGCAAAGCGCCGATTGGGGCGCGGCGTGAGACAAGATTTTCTGAACTGACACGGGTAAAGCAGGGTGCAAGAACCTGTAGTTATACCGTAGTTATCCCGTAGTGCTTTTTTTCGCTTAACCCGCGTTTTCGCGGCCCCGCTATCGCCAACGCAGATGCCCGGCCCGACGGGCGTGCTATTTCGTCCTCCATGACCTCGGTTCCTGACATTGCCCTGTCGGTGCGCCAGCCCTCGGCCTGGGCGATCATCCATGGCGGCAAGGATGTCGAGAACCGGTCGCTCGGGTCGATCCGGGCCGGGCGGATGCGGCCCGGTCGCATCGCGATCCACGCGGCCATCGGCATGAAGCAGGCGGAATACGATTACCTCGTGTGGAGATGGGCGCGGGACGGCGTAGCGGTGCCCCGCCCCGATGAACTGCCACGGCGCGCGATCATCGGCTCGGTCGAGGTCGTGGAAATCATCACCGAAAGCGACAGCCCATGGTTCGGCGGCGAGGCCGGTCTGCTTCTGCGCGACCCGGCCCCCTGTGACCCGATCCCGGCAAGCGGAGAATTGGGCTATTTCACGTGGGAGGCGGGCGGCACCTTGGCCGAGCCGCTGCCATGGATGCGCAAGTGGGGAGGCGCCGAGGGCGGGTTGTTCGGAGACTTGCCGGTCGGCTTCGCGACACCCCCGGTGAAGCCGTTCGGACGGACTGGCAAATAGCGCCCGACGTCCAACCTGTTTGGCGATGGCCGCGCCATCACACGGGACGGAGGTCGCCGTGACCTAGCGTTGCAACGTCTGGAGGTATTCCGACAGCGCGATCAGGTCGGCGGGGATCGGTGTTCCCACGCCCTCCTCCACCTCGACCACGACGAGCGGCCCCAGATCATCCGCGCCGAATTCCGGCATGATGGTGCCGCGGCTCTGGTGGTAGGCGGGGCCGTAGATCGTCGCGAGGGTCTCAACCTCGGGGAAAGTGCCGCCGTTGTTGCGGGACAGAAGCGTCAGGTCCGGGCCGATGTCGCCACGGGCGTTTGTGCCGTGGCAGGCGGCGCAATTCTCGGCGAAGAAATCCGCGCCGCGCGAGACGCTGACCTGATCGTCAAGGCTTGGCGTGCATCCCAAGGCGAGAAGCGTGGCGAAAAGCACCATCGTATGACTGGGTTTCATTGGTCCTGCTCCCTTGTGTTATTTCCTCAAGATAGCAGAGCCGCATCCGCCCCGTCTTGATGCGGATCAATCTGCGAACCTGTCCAGCGCAATCTGGACGGCTTCGAAGAACTGGCCGACATGCCGGCCGTCGGCAATCGCGTGGTGCACCTCGATCGTCATGGACATGGCGAAGCGGTCGCCCTCCGTCACGATCTTGCCCCAGCTGACCCTCGGGATGCAGTCCTCGGGCGAGGGCATGGCGTTGGTGATCGACACGTAATCGAGCCACGGCATGCAGGAGAGGTAGGCCAGGTCCTTGCGCCCGTCCTTGTCAGGCTCCACCGGGGCGGTGCGGGCGCGGGCGATCTCGGCCTGTGCGGCGGCGTCGAAGGCGGTGAAATCGGGGTCGAAGTCGAGGTAGCCGAAGCCGAACGTCCCATCTTCGCGCGGGACGGTCATCGACAGGGCAATCCGGTCATGTTGGGTGAGCGTGTCGCCGTCGAACCGGAGGCAAAGCGCCGGCACGGCATGGAGGCCCGTCGCAATCGCGTAGAGACTCCCGCGATAGGGTGAGATACCGCGCGCGGCCCTGGCCGCCATCAGCACGGTCACGTCCATCCGGGCGGTGGTGGCGAAATGCGGGCGCTGGTAGCCCCGGAACAGGCGGTATTGCGGTGCGCGTTCCCACGTGTCGATGTCGATGACGCGGGCCATCAGCTTGTGGGCACGACGGTTTCGCAGACCAGCGCGACGTCCATAGGCTGCGCGAAGAGCGGCGTTTCCGGGTCGATGGAGCTGTCTTCGATCCAGACATTGTCCACGCAGACATCCTGCGCGTAATTCCCGCCGTTGAAGCCGAAACCGCCGACCGCGCCGCAATCGTTCACCTGCCCGCTGGCGTTCCACTCCTGATAGCTGTTGAGCGAGCGGATGCCGCCCGTTGGGAAGCGCAGCGTGTCGGTGTCGAAGCGCAGGGTCCACGAGGTGCCGGGCGTCAGTTGATCGAGGCTCCACGACCCGATGGCGACCCCGTCGAGAAAGCCGATGATCTGAAAGCCGGTGACGTCCGTCTCTGTGATCAGGCCGGTGTTCTGCAAGGCGTCGGGAAATTCGATCAGCCCTTCCATCGTGTAGCCGTTCGCGCCGGTCCAGCAGAACTGGAATTGCGCGGCGTGGGCGGGCGTGGCAGCAAGTAGGGCGAGAAGGGGAAGGCAGAGGCGCATGGGGCGAACGTGGCGCGTGGCGCGGGGGCGGTCAACCGGTGGAAAGCCTTGCCCGGCGGGCCTCATCCATTGGTCTTGAGGATTTCCCCGGCGAGGTAGAGCGATCCGCAGATGAGGACGCGCGCGTGCGGGGTGCGGGCGACGATGCCGGCCAGGGCCGCCTCGACGCTGGGGGCCGTGGTTGCCGTGAGGCCTGCGCGTGTCGCGGCGTCTGCCGTTTCCTCGGCGCTGAGCGTGGCGGTCTGGCCGGGGATGGAGACGGCGGTCAGGCTGGCGGCGTAGGGTTTGAGCGGCGCCATGTAGCCCGTCACGTCCTTGGTGTTCAGCATGCCGCAGATCAGGTGGGTCGGGCGGTCCGGCAGGGTGGCGAGCGTTGCCGCGATGGCGCGGGCCGCGTGGGGATTGTGGCCGCCGTCGAGCCAGAGCTCGGCCTCCAGGGCCATGTCCACGAGGGGGCCATGGCGCAGGCGCTGCATCCGGGCGGGCCATTCGGCACGGGTCATCGCGGCGTCGGGATTGCCGCGGCCGAGAACGCGCAGGGCTGCGATGGCGGTGCCGGCGTTCTGGACCTGGTGCGGACCGGCGAGGACCGGCATCGGCAGGTCCAGAAGGCCGGTTTCATCCTGGTAGATCAGGCGGTCGCGCTCGGTCGTGACGTGCCAGTGCTGGCCGTGGGCGAAGATCGGGGCGGAGAGGCCGCTGGCGCGATTCTCGATCACTTCGAGCGCCTCGTCCTGCTGCGGGCCGATGACGACGGGGACGCGCGGCTTGAGGATGCCGGCCTTCTCGAAGGCGATCGCGGCCAGCGTGTCGCCGAGGTATTGCTGGTGGTCGAGGTCGACGGGGGTGATGACGGTGAGCGCGGGCGTGTCAACGACATTGGTGGCATCGACGCGACCGCCGAGGCCGACTTCCAGCAGGGTGTAATCGGCGGGCGTGTCGGCGAAGGCCTTGAAGGCGGCGGCGGTGGTGATCTCGAAATAGGTGATGGTCTCGGGGCCGTTGGCGGCGAGGCATTCGTCGAGCAGATCGGAGAGCGCGTCTTCGTCGATCAGCTTGCCGGCAAGGCGGATGCGTTCGTGGAACCGGGCGAGGTGCGGCGAGGTGTAGACATGGGCGGAGAATCCCGCCCCTTCGAGGCCCGCGCGGATCATCGCGATGGTGGAGCCCTTGCCGTTGGTGCCCGCGACATGGATCACCGGGGGCAAGCTGGTCTGCGGCTCCCCCAGCGCGGTGAGGATGCGGTGCATCCGGTCGAGCGTCAGGTCGATGACTTTCGGGTGCAGGGTCATCATGCGGTCGAGCAGGACGTCGGAGCGCGGCTGCGTCATGGAACGGGCCTAAGGATCGGGCCGGGGCGCGGGCGGTGCCTGCGGGATGCCTCCGGCGGGAGTTTTTCTGGCAAGATGAAAGGTCGGGCGCGATCAGGCGCTGTCGCCCTCCTTCGGGGTCTCGTCGGCGGGCGCATCCTCGGCGGGGGCTTCGAGCTTCTCCGGCTCGGGCGCGGGTTCGGGGGCGGGAAGATCCCCTTTCACCGGGGGCGTCTCGCCCATCAGCATCCGCACGATGGAGATCAGTTCGTCCCGCATCTGGCTGCGGTGGGTGACGCGGTCGAGCATGCCGTGATCGAGCAGGTATTCGGAGCGCTGGAAACCTTCGGGCAGCGTCTCGCGGATCGTCTGTTCGATCACCCGGGGGCCGGCGAAACAGATCAGCGCGTTCGGCTCGGCGATCTGCACGTCACCCAGCATCGCGTAGGAGGCCGTCACGCCGCCGGTCGTGGGGTGGGTCAGCACAACGATGTAGGGCAGGCCCGCTTCCTTGAGCATCTGCACGGCCACTGTGGTGCGCGGCATCTGCATCAGGCTGAGAATGCCCTCCTGCATCCGCGCGCCGCCGGCGGCGGAGAACAGGATCAGCGGTCGTTTCGCTTGCACGGCACGTTCGGCGGCGGCGATGATCGCGTTGCCGACATACATGCCCATCGACCCGCCCATGAAGCTGAAATCCTGCGCGGCGGCGACGATGGGGGTGCGCCCGATCTCACCCTCGGCGACCAGCATCGCCTCGGTCTCGGCGGTCTGGGCGCGGGCGGCTTTCATGCGGTCGGGGTAGCGTTTCTGGTCGCGGAATTTCAGCGGGTCGGCCAGCGGCTCGGGCACCTTGATCTCGGTGAAGACGCCATTGTCGAACAGCGCCGTGAACCGCGCGCGCGGCGTGATCGCCATGTGATGCCCGCAATTGGTGCAGACGTTCAGGTTGTCGCTGAGTTCGCGGTGAAACAGCATCGTCCCGCACTCGGTGCATTTGGACCAGAGGTTCTCGGGCGTCTCGCGGCGCGAGAAGATCGAGTTGATCCGGGGACGAACGTAGTTGGTGATCCAGTTCATGTGCGCCTCAGCCGCCTAGGTCTCGCTTCACGCCCAGATATTGCGCGCCGCGGGGAATTGCAAACCGGACGCGGTTTATGGGACGCGCGTCACTGCCAGCCGGATCAGGATCCAGGTCACGAAGGTGGTCCCCATGTCGAGCAGGATCAGGGGCCGGATATCGGCCGAGGCGACATCGAGCGGGGCGGAATAGAGCGCGAGGCCCGACAGCGGACCGTCCATCGCGACGACCAGGATCGCGACGGTGTTGTTGGCGAAATGAAAGCCCCAGGCCGCGCCGAGCGAGCCGGTTTTCGCCGTCAGGTCGGCGGCCAGAAGGCCGAAAAGCGTTGCGGCGGCGACGATGTAGATCGCGTTGTCGCCCATGATCGCGGGCTGCCAGTGGAGAGACCCGAAGAGGACAGCCGGCAGCACCATCCAGACCCAGGTTGCGCGAAAACGCGCGGCGAGTTGCTGCTGGATGTAGCCGCGAAACAGGATCTCCTCGGACCCGGTCTGGACCAGCACGCCGACGAGGGCGAGGGGCAGGAACGACAGCCAGAGCGCGCGGTCGAGATTGGGCTGAAGCTGCACGTCGTTCGGCAGCAGGAACGACAGCGAATAGGACGCCGCGCAGACGACCAGGGCGATCAGGAAGTGGCGAACGGTCCGCGGCAATGGCCCGAAGAGCGAGGCGATGCGGCGGCCGTGGATCGCGGCGGCGGCCACCATCGGGCCGAGGGCCATGCCGACGAAGGTCGCCAAGAGAAGCAGCGTGCCGGTCGGGCCGGTCGCCTCGATCATCTCGGAGGCCCAGAGTTCGAAGTTTCCGGGCCCGGCAATGACGGCGATGCCACCGAATACAAGGGCGATTCCGAGGGCGTAGACTGCCGCGATGATGACGATGCCGAACAGGACACGCCAGAGTTCTGGCTTGCTGCGGGCCGGTTCGACGTAATCGTCGAAGGCGTTTCCGGGGGCGAGGTACTGCATCGGGCCTGCCGTTATGATTGTTGTTTTCCGCATCCTACGCGCCGCACCGCGCCGCTTCAATGGCGCTTGTGCCGCTAGGGCGGTGGGTCTATCCACAGGACCGAGTTACCGACAGGAAGCGAGGATCCCGCCATGCTGCAAAACCGGCCAGACAAATCCAGATTGCCGAGCCGCCACGTGACGGAGGGCCCGGAGCGGGCGCCGCACCGGTCGTATTTCTACGCGATGGACATCACCGAAGAGCAGATCGCGCAGCCTTTCGTCGGCGTGGCGACCTGCTGGAACGAGGCCGCGCCCTGCAACATCGCCCTGAACTGGCAGGCGCAATCGGCCAAGGCCGGTGTGCTGAGCGCCAATGGCACGCCGCGCGAATTCACCACGATCACCGTGACCGACGGGATCGCCATGGGCCATGAAGGCATGCGGTCCTCGCTCGCCTCGCGCGACTGGATTGCCGACACGGTCGAGCTGACGATGCGCGGGCATTGCTACGATGCGCTGGTGGGTCTGGCGGGCTGCGACAAGTCCCTGCCCGGCATGATGATGGCGATGGTGCGCCTGAACGTGCCGTCCGTCTTCATGTATGGCGGCACGATCCTGCCCGGCAAGGTTCCGGAAGGAGCCGACGTGCCGGAGGATTTCGCCACGCGCGACCTGACGGTTCAGGACATGTTCGAAGCGGTCGGCCGCTACCAGTCGGGCGAGTTGAGCGATGCCGCGCTGGCGGTGCTGGAGCGGGTGGCCTGCCCGAGCGCAGGCGCCTGCGGTGGCCAGTTCACCGCCAACACCATGGCTTGTGTCTCCGAGGCGATCGGGCTGGCGCTGCTGAATTCGTCAGGCATGCCGGCACCCTACGAGGGCCGGAAAGAATATGGCGAGGCGTCGGGCCGCGCCGTGATGAACCTGCTGGAGAAGAACATCCGCGCGCGGGACGTGGTGACGCGCAAGTCGCTGGAAAACGCGGCGCGCGTCGTGGCCTGCACCGGCGGGTCGACCAATGCAGGGCTTCACCTGCCGGCGATTGCCCACGAGGCCGGGATCGACTTCGACCTGTTCGACGTCTGCGACATCTTCAAGGACACGCCCTATTTCGTCGACATGAAGCCGGGCGGGCAGTTCGTGGCGAAGGACCTTTACGAGGTCGGCGGCGTGCCGATCGTCATGAAGGAACTTCTGAAAGAGGGCCTTCTGCACGGCGATTGCCTGACCGCGTCGGGCGAGACGATGGAAGAGGCGCTCGACAAGATCGACGGTGGACCGGACGGGCGCGTGGTGCATTCGGTGCAGAACCCGATCACCAAGACCGGCGGTGTCGTCGGGCTGCGCGGCAACCTGGCACCTGAAGGAGCGATCGTGAAGGTCGCCGGCATGAGCGAGGAGCAACAGGTCTTCACCGGGCCGGCGCGGGTCTTCGAATGCGAAGAGGATGCCTTTGCCGCCGTAAAGGCGCGGGCCTACGAGGCGGGCGAAGTCATCGTGATCCGCAACGAGGGGCCGAAAGGCGGCCCCGGCATGCGCGAGATGCTGGCGACGACGGCCGCTCTGTCCGGTCAGGGGATGGGCAAGAAGGTGGCGCTGATCACCGATGGCCGGTTCTCGGGCGCGACGCGCGGGTTCTGCGTCGGTCACGTGGGGCCGGAGGCGGCGGTGGCCGGTCCGATCGGCCTGCTGCAGGACGGCGATGTCATCACGATCAACGCGATCACCGGCGAGCTTTCGGTGGCGCTGAGCGACGAGGAGCTGGAAGAGCGTCGCCGCGCGTGGTCCGGCCCGCGGGAGACGATCTATGCCTCGGGTGTGCTGTGGAAATACGCGCAGCTTGTGGGTGAAGCGCGCTACGGCGCGGTGACCCATCCGGGCGCGGCGAAGGAAAAGCACGTCTATGCCGACCTCTGAGGCGCTGCGCTTCGGCGCGCGTCTGGTTGGGCGGCTGACGCTCACGGGGTCCGTGTTCCTGCTTGCGGCTTGCGTGGGCCTCGGTGACGGGGCTGATGCGCCGCGTGAGGTGCAGGTGACGGCCGACGCGGTGACGATCACGGGGCCGCGCGGCTTTTGTGTCGATCCGACCTCGACCCGGAACGAGGGGGATACCGGTTTCGTGCTGCTGGGAAATTGCGCCGCGATCTCGGGGCGGGCGCGCGCGCCGCAGCCCGACATTCCGGCGGTCCTGACGGCGGCGGTTGGCGCGCGGTCGGACGGAGGCGGATCGCTGAGCGCCAATCTTGGTGAGCTGGAGACGTTTTTCCGGTCCGAGGCCGGGCGTGGATTGCTGAGCCGCAGCAACGATCCCGCAAGCGTCACGATCCTCGAGACCCGCATCGCGGGCGACATGGTCCTGCTGCATGCCCGCGATACCAGTGCCGGGGCGGTCGCTGGCGTGGCGCAGGATTACTGGCGGGCTTACATGGACCTGGGGCCGCGTCTGGCCACGCTTTCGGTGCTGGCGCTGGCCGATCAGGACGTGAGCGATGCCGACGCGCTGCTGACCCTGACGACCTTCGCCGACGCGGTTCAGCGTGCCAATTCAGGGACTTCCGCCGTGGCAAACGCGGCAGAGCTGCCACAGGGAGCGACCCAAGCCGGAGCGGGCCTCTTTCGCGGCGGGCTGTTTCAGCGGATATTCCGGTAACCGTCTGCCAAGAGAACCCTGTTAGGATCGGGGCCAGCCGACGGGTGTGGGTGCTAAGGATGGGTCGTATGGGTCAGGAGTTTCCTGGGAAGTTTGGTGGATTCGGCCTCGGGCAGACACTCAGGCGCTGGCAACGCGCCCTGCAGATGCCACGGAACCTTTCGAGTGCGGAGCTTGGCAAGATGGCCGGAGACATCCGCAGGATGCGCGACCGTCTGGACCTGATGTCGGCGCAGGCGCGGTCCGAACTTCTCGCGCGGCGGGCGCGTGAGAGTGATGGCATCGACCGCCCCGATCAATGCGACTGGGCGGCGCGTCCGGGACCATGGATGACCGAGATGCGCCCGCGCGGGATTGTCGGGCTGGCCTCGCCGCAGCCGCTGTCCGGCGGCATCACCCTGTTTCACGATGCCACCAATGCCGATTTCAGCCTTGTACAAGATCGCGTGCCGGTTTGGGTGGAGGGGCCGCAATTCGGGCTGGTGCTGGAGGTCTACCGCTCGGACGGGTCGTTCATCTCGTTCGTGCAGGACCTGCCGGCCGAGGCGCTTGTCGGGCTGACGCGGAACCACTTCATCGCGCTCAACCTGGTGGCCGAACGCGAACAGCCGGTGGAAATGTATGCCCGGCTGAACGTGCAGCATGGTCCCAACGTGGAGCAGATCGTGCGGCAGGTCGAATTCGATGGCACGGACGGTCGGGCGGAATTCGACCTGGCCTATTCCAAGATCAACGAGAAGCGGCTGGAAAAAGCCTGGCTCGACCTCATCATCGAGGGCCCGAAGATGACCCGCGTCGCCCTGTGGGACATGGTCCTGTTGCGCGCACCGCGCGCTGATTTCTGACTCAACCGGAGAGATCGGGATGCCCGAGACACTTACCTGCACCACCCTGGAAGCCGGCCGCTACGAGGGCGTTCTGACCGGGGCCGGCCAGACCGAGATCGAGGCGATTCATCGCGGCAAGATCATCGGGATCGCGCAGATGTCGCCGCATCCGGAAGAGAACGGGGCGATTGCGATCTCGCTCCAGCTTCCGCTGGACGTGGTCAGCGACGGTGTCCAGGTCGTCGGCCTGCGCTCGACCGCGACGGGCGAGGTTCTGGACCGGATCACTTTGATGGCCGGCTCGGCCTTGGCCGAGGACATTCGTGGCGAACTTGTGCTGCTGCGCGAGGAGCTGGAGATGCTGAAGCGCGCCTTCCGCCGCCATTGCACGGAAACCGGGCAGGACTGACCGGGGGCATGATCCTGGCGGATCGCGGTTGAGCGGCGCGCCTGGCGGCGCATTTCTTTTTTGCATTGGGGGGGCGTTGCCCCCGCCCGGGACCCTGAAGGGCCCCGGACTCCCCCAGCATATTTTCGGAACAAAGATGGCGTGACGCGCGCACTCCCGACGATGCGAATAATCTGCTGCGTGTAGAGCGACCCCCGGACCATTCGCGTGACGCGAGGACCCGGGCATGACGCGGACGCGTCCGGTGTGACGCAGGGTTTGTCGTGACGCGGCGCCGCGGTTGCGATTACCTGCGGGACAAGCAAGGGAGGCCCCAGCCATGGCACATGATCTCTATCCGAACCTGCTCGCCCCGCTCGACCTCGGCTTCACCACGCTGAAGAACCGCGTGCTGATGGGTTCGATGCACACCGGGCTGGAAGAGACGAAGGACTGGCCGCGGGTGGCGCGATTCTACGCGGATCGCGCGGCGGGTGGCGTGGCCCTGATCGTGACGGGAGGCATGGCGCCCAACAAGGAGGGCGGGGTCTTCCCGGGCGCGGCAGGACTCTACACCGATCAGGACATCGAGAATCACCGCATGGTCACCGACGCGGTGCACGCGGCGGGCGGCAAGATCGCGATGCAGATCCTGCACGCGGGGCGCTATGCCTATTCGCCCGATTGTGTCAGCGCCTCGGCCATCAAGTCACCCATTTCGCCCTTCCCGCCGAAGGAACTGGATGAAGAGGGCATCGAAAAGCAGATCGCCGACATCGTGACCGCCGCCACCCGCGCCCGCGAAGCCGGGTATGATGGCGTCGAGATCATGGGGAGCGAGGGGTACTTCCTGAACCAGTTCCTCGTCACCCACACCAACAAGCGTGAGGACCGCTGGGGCGGCAGCTACGAGAACCGGATGCGCCTGCCGGTCGAGGTCGTGCGCCGGTGCCGCGAGGCCGTCGGCGCGGATTTCATCATCATCTACCGGCTGTCGATGATCGACCTTGTTCCCGGTGGCTCGACCTTCGAAGAGGTCGTGCAACTTGCGCAGGCGATCGAGGCGGCGGGCGCCACGATCCTGAACACCGGCATCGGCTGGCACGAGGCGCGCATCCCGACGATTGCCACCTCCGTCCCGCGCAAGGCCTTTGCATGGGTCACGCAGAAGCTGATGGGCAAGGTGGGTATCCCTGTCATCACCTCGAACCGGATCAACATGCCGGACGTGGCCGAGGAAGTTCTAGCCGAGGGCTGCGCCGACATGGTGTCCATGGCGCGGCCCTTCCTTGCGGATGCGAATTTCGTGGCCAAGGCCGAGGCGGGGCGCGCCGACGAGATCGCGCCCTGTATCGCCTGCAACCAGGCCTGCCTCGACCACACGTTCTCGGGCAAGCTGACCTCCTGCCTCGTGAACCCGCGCGCCTGTCACGAGGTGGAGCTGGATTACGGACCAGCGGACGAGCCGAAGCGCATCGCCATTGTCGGCGCGGGTGCGGCGGGCATGGCGGCGGCGATGACCTGTGCGGAGCGCGGGCATGCGGTGACGCTGTTCGAGAAGGCGGAGAAGGTGGGCGGGCAGCTCAACATGGCGAAGGAGATCCCCGGCAAGGAGGAATTCGTCGGTCTGGTCGACTGGTTCGCCACGATGATGGAACGCGACGGTATCGACCTGCGGCTTGGCGCGGTGGTCACGGCGGCGGAGCTTGCCGATTATGACGAGGTCATCATCGCCACCGGGGTTATGCCCCGCGATCCGGGGATCGAGGGGCAGGACGGGCCGAATGTTCTCAGCTACATCGACGTGCTCGCGGGCAAGGCCTCGGTCGGTAAGCGCGTGGCGATCATCGGCGCGGGCGGCATCGGCTTCGACGTTGCCGAATACCTGACCCACGAGGGGGCAAGCCCGACGGAAGTGCCCGAGTTGTGGCGCCGCGAATGGGGCGTCGCGGACCCGGCGGAGCATCGGGGCGGGCTTGCACCGGAAGGCCCGCGCCCGGAACCGGCGGCGCGCGAGGTCACGCTGTTGCAACGCAAGGCCGAGAAGCCGGGCAAGCGATTGGGCAAGACGACAGGGTGGATTCACCGCGCCAGCCTGAAGATGAAGAACGTGAAGATGGTGACCGGCGTGAATTACGAGCGGATCGACGGGGATGGATTGCACGTGACCTTCGGCGAGGCGCGGGAGACGCCGACGCTGATCGAATGCGACACGGTGGTTCTGTGCGCCGGACAGGAGGTGGAGCGGTCACTGGCCGACACGCTGATCGCGCAGGGTGTCACGCCCCATGTCATCGGTGGCGCGGATGTGGCCGCCGAACTGGACGCGAAGCGCGCGATCAACCAGGGCGTACGACTGGCGGCGACGCTTTAGGCCAGCAACTTCCCGAGGCCCAGGGCGACGCCCATGTCGCCGGATACCTTGAGTTTGCCCATCATGACGCCGGTCATCGGGTTCAGCTTGCCCGACAGCAGCTTGCCGAGGTTTTCGCGGCTGATGCGGATGGTGCAATCCGTGTCGCGGTCGTTGGTGCTGGCGGAATTGTCGGCCAGGACGATGACGCCGTCCTCCCCGCAGTCGAACTTCAGCGAACCGTCGAAGCTCTTGCCGATCAGCGCGTCGCGCACGCGGTCGGCCATTTCGCTCAAAGTCATTTCGAGTCTCCGTGAGTACTGACGGAAACGCTATCCAGACAAATTTCGACACGACAAGAGTGACGCTACGGCCTTTGCGACAGGGCCGGAGCCACGGGCAGAGATGCCGGCTCATTGCCTATGAACGTGCCGCCGAAACACCTTGGGGATGACCCTTCGCCGAAAAAAGTTCCGCACGCGTGAAACTCTTGCAGGCGAGCTTTCGTGAGTTGCAGTGACCCGGTCGAGAAAAGGCCGGAACGCGAACCGATTAGGAAGTTAGATCAATGAAAAAGCTTATGATTTCCGCCGCAGCCCTCGCCCTGACCTCGACCGCAGCGTTTGCTGACGCACATGCGGCCCCGATGGTCGAAGCCGCTGACCAGAGCGTCGAGAACGGCATTGTCAGCGCAGATGCGATCGTGGCGCCGGAAAACGGCTGGCTGGTCGTGCACCGCACGGATGCTGAAATGGCGCCGGGCCCGGTTGTCGGCCATGCGCCGCTGCGTGCCGGCATGAACACCGACGTTGCCGCGATCCTGACCGAAGAGGTCGCCGCGGGCGACATGCTGATGCTGATGGTGCACTCCGAAGCGGGCGGCACGCAGACCGGCATCTTCGAATACACGCTCGGCGCCACCGAAGACGGCCCGATCCGCATGGATGGTGAACTGGTGATGACGGTTGTGACCGCCCAGTAACCACCGCGGGCACGAGCAGTGTCCTCACCGGGCTTGCTGTCCCTTTCGGCCCGGTGACCAACGGCGCGCCTGACTTTGGCGCGCCGTTTTTCTTTGCGAAGTCGGTGCGCTTACTTGAACTTGCGGTTCCGGGCAGCCAGCAGCTTCAGGCGCAGCGCATTGAGCTGAATGAAGCCCTGCGCGTCCTTCTGGTCGTAGGCGCCCATATCCTCTTCGAAGGTCACGTGGGCCTCGGAATAGAGCGAGTGATCGGACCAGCGCGCGACGGTGCGGGCGGAACCCTTGTAGAGCTTCACGCGCACCGTGCCGGAGACATGCTCCTGGCTCTTGTCGATCAGCGCCTGCAGCATCTCCCGCTCGGGTGAGAACCAGAAGCCGTTGTAGATCAGTTCTGCGTAGCGCGGCATGATCGAATCCTTCAGGTGGCCCGAGCCGCTGTCGAGCGTGATCTGCTCGATCCCGCGATGCGCTTCCAAAAGGATTGTGCCACCCGGCGTCTCGTAGATGCCGCGGCTTTTCATGCCGACGAAACGGTTTTCCACGAGGTCGAGAATGCCGACACCGTGCTTGCCGCCAAGCTCGTTGAGCTTGGTCAGGATGGTCGCGGGGCTCATCGCTTCGCCGTTGATGGCCACCGCGTCGCCCCTTTCGAAGGTGATTTCGACCATTTCGGGCGTGTCGGGCGCATCTTCGGGGCGCGTGATGCGCTGGAGCACGTAGTCGGGTGCTTCCTCGGACGGATCTTCCAGAACCTTGCCCTCGGACGAGGTGTGCAGGAGGTTCGCATCGACCGAGAACGGCGCTTCGCCGCGCTTGTCCTTGGCGATCGGGATCTGGTTCTGCTCGGCAAACTCGAGCAGCTTGGTGCGGCTGCTGAGGTCCCATTCCCGCCAGGGCGCGATCACCTTGATTTCGGGGTTCAGCGAATAGGCGCAGAGCTCGAACCGGACCTGGTCGTTGCCCTTGCCGGTTGCGCCGTGGGCGACGGCATCGGCCCCGGTCTGGGCGGCGATCTCGACCAGACGCTTGGAAATCAGCGGGCGCGCGATGGAGGTGCCCAGAAGATAAAGCCCCTCGTAAAGCGCATTGGCGCGGAACATCGGGAAGACAAAGTCGCGGACGAATTCCTCGCGCACATCCTCGATGAAGATGTTCTCGGGCGCGATCCCCAGCATCTCGGCCTTCTTGCGCGCGGGCTCCAGCTCCTCACCCTGTCCGAGATCGGCGGTGAAGGTCACGACCTCGCAGCCGTATTCGGTTTGCAGCCACTTGAGAATGATCGAGGTATCGAGGCCGCCGGAATAGGCGAGCACCACCTTCTTGGGCGCAGACATGGGGAACTCCGTCGCAATTGGTTGACCGCGCGGGCGATACCGGGTTTTCAGAAGATGGGCAAGCAAGCGAGGGCGCGCGATGGACTACGGGTACCAACTTCTGCGGCATATCGTGCACCAGGTTTTCGGCAATCTGCTGACCGCTGCGCGCATCACGCTGGTCCTGGCACTCATTCCCATCGGCATCCTGCTGGCCACCAATCCCGGCGTCCTGACCGGTGGGGCCTTCGCCTACGATCCGACGGCACCGTCCGACGATTTTTCGGGGATGGCCTTGATCGGTATTCTGTTGGCGCTGCTGACCGGCGTGATCTGTTGGCTCTGGGCGGCTGTCGCCTGGCATCGCTTCGTTCTGCTCGAAGAATACCCGACGGGCATTTTCCCCGCATGGCGCGGATCGAATATCGGCAATTACTTCGGCAACTCGCTTCTGATCGGCCTGATCATGTTCGGCCTCGGGTTTGCCTTCGGGATCGGCATCGCGCTGCTGTCCATCGGCATCCAGTCGGAAGCTCTGGCTATTTTCCTGCTGATCGGGCTGGTTTTCGGCCTGTCCTGGGTCGCCACGCGGATCGGTCTGATCCTGCCGGCCGCCGCCATTGGCGAGCGCTTGGGCATCGGCGAAAGCTGGCGTGCGACGGCCCCGGTGGCCGGACAGATCATCCTGCCCATTTTCGTGTTGGCGCTCGCGAGCACCATCCTGAACCAGGCGATCATCGTGCTGTTCGCCGAAACGGCTGCCGCTTTGCCGGATGATTTCTTCGCGCAGCAACAGGTGACACTGTCGTGGGCGGGGACAATCCTCAGCCTGATCGTGACGTGGCTTCAGATGCTGCTGAACCTCGCCTTGATGACCACGCTTTACGGCAACCTGATCGAAGGGCGTCAGCTGAACTGACCGCCTTACGGTAAGGCTTTCCCGTGTTGAAGACCGGTCGGCAAGAGCCGATATTCTCCTTCATATTCAGAGGAGATTTCTCATGACCCGCATTTTTGTTCTTACCGCCGTTCTCTCGACCCTTGGGTCCGTCGCCATGGCCGATGGCCCGCGCGGCGGGCAGGGTATTCAAGGGTTGAACACCTCCGTCACGACCGGCGGGACCATCGGTGGGCCGCGCGGCGGCAGCTATACCGCGACCGACGACCTCTGGAAGTAAGGACAGGCTGATCCCATTGCCCTTCGGTAGTCGCCCTTCTAGGGTCACGAAAAACCGGAGGAACCCATGGGCTTCGCCACTGCCGCCCGCACCGCCACCGAGGCCCTGCGCGACCTGTTCCCGGCGACGCCGCTGTTAAGGAACGCCTATCTCAGCGAACGGTACGGCGCGGATATCTGGCTGAAACGCGAGGATCTGTCGCCGGTGCGGTCCTACAAGCTGCGCGGGGCCTTTAACGCGATGCGCAAGGTGCGCGAGGCGCAACCTGACCAGACCCAGTTCGTCTGCGCCAGCGCGGGCAATCATGCCCAGGGGGTCGCCTTCGTCTGTTCCCATTTCGGGGTGGAGGGCCGGATTTTCATGCCGGTCACGACGCCCGATCAGAAGATCCTAAAGACCCGGACCTTCGGCGGCGATGCGGTCGAGATCGTGCTGGAAGGCGACTATTTCGACGAGACGCTCGCTGCCGCGAAGGAATGGTGCGCCGAGGCCGGTGCGCATTTCCTGTCACCGTTCGACGATGCCGATGTGATCGAGGGTCAAAGCTCCGTCGCGGTGGAGATGATGGAACAGCTGGGCGGTGCGCCAGACCATTTGGTGCTTCCTGTGGGTGGCGGTGGCCTGTCCGCCGGCATGCTCAGCTACCTGCGTGACATGGGCGCGGCGACCGAGTTGACGCTGGTGGAGCCTGCTGGTGGTGCCAGCCTGACCGCCGCCCTGAAGATCGGGGCACCCCAGACCATCGAGATCCGGGATACCTTCGTCGATGGGGCAGCCGTGGCTCGGATCGGGGACCGGACGTTCGAAGTGCTCAAGGATGTGCCCCGGAAAAACGTGCTCATCGCGCCGGAGAACCGAATCTGCGTCACGATCCAGGAGATGCTGAACCTGGAGGGCATCGTGCTGGAGCCTGCGGGTGCTCTGTCGGTCAACGTCCTGGACGACATTGCCCACAAGATCAGGGGCCAGAGCGTGGTCTGCGTGACCTCCGGCGGGAATTTCGATTTCGAGCGTCTGCCGGAAGTGAAGGAACGGGCGCAGAACTGGCAGGGATTGAAGAAGTATTTCATCCTGCGGCTGCCCCAGCGCCCCGGTGCGCTGCGTGATTTCCTCGATCTTCTCGGGCCGCACGACAACATCACGCGGTTCGAGTATCTCAAGAAGAATTCCCGCAACTTCGGCTCGGTCCTGATCGGGATCGAAACGGAACGCCCGGACAGCTTCAGGGATCTGGAAGAACGGGTCGCCTCGCGCGGGTTCGGATTCCGCGACATTACCGACGACCAGATCCTCGCCGATTTCCTGATCTAGGCCGCGATCGTCAAACCCGGCATCTGCGCCGACATCTCGGTCAGTGCCTGGCCGAAGGCGGATTTCACCGCATCGACATCCGGCAGAGCGCCGGTCTTCGTGCGTGCTTCAGCCTGCGAACAGGCTTCGACCAATGCGGTGAAGCCAAGGTTGGCCGCGGACCCGCGCAGGAAATGGAAATCGTCCGCGGTCGCCGCCTCTGCGGTCATTCCCGAAAGCGTTTCCTCAAGCTCCGCCACGAACACCATCGCTACGTCGAGGAAATCCTCTTTCCCGATATCGGCCTGCAGTTCATGCAGCCGGTTCCAATCAACGCTCGACATCTTGCACCTCAACAGATGCCCCCGCGCGCACCCTTGCGGTGACAAACTTAACAAATTGGTACCATCGCTGGCCAAAGAGGCTCAATTTTTCGGCTTCACGGGCCGTTAAGGGGTGGCAGGGCAGGGTGCGCGACGATTCTCGGAAGGAGAGGCCTGTCGATGCATGTTGCGCCCGCTCCGCCGCAGGAGCCGCAAGTTACCGCCCTGACGGTGCCGGCAGAACCGCTGACCGTTCTCGTGCTCGACGACAGTCCGGCGCAACGCAACCTTGTCTGTGCCTTGTTGCGGAAGTGGGGCCACAAGGCGGTGTCCACGGGCGACCCGTTCGAGGCGCTGGATCACGCGCGCAATCCGGAAATCTCGCTGATTCTGTGCGACTGGATGATGCCGGACATGACCGGCCCGGAGTTTTGCCGCCGCCTGCGGGCCGACCTGACGAACCCGTATGCCTATGTCCTGCTGCTGACCTCGCGAAACGAACGCAATGCCCTGGCCGAGGGGCTGGAGGCGGGGGCCGACGACTTCCTGCAAAAACCGGTCAGCCCGCCGGAACTGCGCGCCCGGATGAATGCGGGTGCCCGGATCGTCGCCATGCAGCGGGAATTGCAGCGCAAGAACCTCAGCCTGACCTATGCGCTCGCTGAACTACGGTCGCTATACGGCGCGATAGACCGTGACCTGGACGAGGCGCGCCGCCTGCAACTGGCGCTGGTGCAGGATCGCCGGCGCAGCTTCAACGGCGCAGAGGTGTCGCTGATGCTGGAGCCGAGCGGCCATGTCGGTGGCGACATGGTGGGCCACTTCGCCGTCGATGACGATGTGATCGGGCTGTTCAGCCTTGACGTCTCGGGGCATGGGGTCGCCTCGGCGATGATCGCCGCGCGGGTTGCGGGCGTACTGTCGGAAGCCTCTCCCGACCAGAACATCTCGCTTCTGCGCAGTCTCGATGGCGATCTGGTGGACCTGCCGCCGGATATCGCCGTCGGTCGGCTTAACGAGCTGATGTTGAAGGAGGTGCAAACCGACCGCTATTTCACCATCGCGCTCGCCTTTGCGAATCTGTCCACCGGCCTCGTGCGGATGGTGCAGGCCGGACACCCGCACCCGATGGTGCAGCGCGCCCACGGCCCGGTCGAACTTGTCGGTGACGGGGACATGCCGGTGGGGCTGCTACCCGACACGCTCTACCGGTCCTTCGAGGTGCAGCTTCACCCCGGCGACCGGCTGCTGCTCTATTCCGACGGGCTGACGGAATGCCCCCGCCCCGATGGCGCGATGCTGGAGGACGCGGGCCTGATCGCGATGATGGAGCGTCATCCGGTCAGCGAGGGCGCGGATCTGCTGGAAATCCTTCGCGCCGAATTGGGAAGCTTCGCCGGACAGGAGGAGTTCCCCGACGACATTTCGGCCCTGCTTCTGGAATTCAGCGGCCGGTAACGCGAAGGTAAAGCGCCACGAAATGCCTGTCCCCGGCCACGGCCAATCGTTCGAGCGCCACATCCCACGGCAGAAATACCGCATCGTGGCCCGGCTCGGTCGGATCGCCGATGCGCGGACCGAGCCGCGCGGCATAGACGCTGCATTGCTTCTGCGCGTAGCGGTCGTAGTCCGGCATGAACGTATAGCGGTGAAACATGCCCAGACGACGCGGCGCATGAATGCGGTATCCGGTTTCTTCACGTACCTCGCGGTGCAGCGCCGCCAGCGTCCCCTCTCCGGGGTCGATACCGCCGCCGGGCAATTGCAACTCGGGCGTCGGGGCCTGCTGGAACGACGCCAGCAAGCCATCCCCGGCGTCGATGATCACATAGGCCCCCGGGCGCGGCGGATACCGTACACCGTCTTCGGGCGGCGGGCCGAAACGTCTGTTCATGGTCGGGGTCTCCTTCACCGGGCTTGTGCCAACTGCTGCACAGAACCAAAACCCAATCCTCTCGCCAAGGCGGATGCAACGGGCTAAAGGGCGACTATGGCAAAAGACAAGACACCCTCCCTGCGCGACACCGGTGCGCGCGTGCTGAAAACCGAAGGGGATGCCGTGCGGGCACTGGCCGACGCACTCCCCGAAGATTTCGAAGCGGCGGCCGAGGCCGTTCTGGCAACCAAGGGCCGCGTGATCCTGTCCGGCATCGGGAAATCCGGCCACATCGCGCGCAAGATCAGCGCCACCTTCGCCTCGACCGGCACACCGTCCGCGTTCGTGCACCCGGCCGAGGCCAGCCATGGCGACCTTGGCATGATCATGCCGGGCGATTTGACGATCCTGATTTCCAACTCCGGCGAAACCTCCGAGCTTGGTGATATCGTGGCCCACGTCGCCCGGTTCTCGATCCCGATGGTGGCGGTTTCCAAGAACGCCGACAGCACGCTGATGCGCGCCGCCGATTACCGCCTGCTTCTGCCGGATGTCGAGGAAGCCTGCGCGCTGCGCATGGCGCCGACAACCTCCACAACCCTGACGCTGGCCTTGGGCGATGCGCTGGCCGTCGCGGTCATGGAGCGGCGCGGCTTCCAGCCCGAGCAATTCCGCACCTTCCACCCCGGCGGCAAGCTTGGCGCGCAACTCAGCACCGTTGCGCAACTCATGCACGGGCCCGAAGCCCTGCCGCTGGTCGAGGCCGAGACGCCGATGCCGGAAACACTCGTCGTGATGTCCGAGAAGAGTTTCGGCATCGCCGGCGTGGTCGAGGGCGGCACACTCGTCGGTGTGATCTCGGACGGGGACCTGCGGCGCAACATCACGAACCTGACGGGCCGCCCGGCCGGCCAGGTCGCTACCCGTACCCCGCGCGTGATCGGGCCGGAGATGCTGGCGGCCGAGGCCATGGCGATGATGTCTGAAAACAAGATCACCGCGCTGTTCGTGGTCGATGCCGAGAGGCGCCCGCTGGGGCTGCTGCATCTGCACGACCTTCTGCGCGCGGGTCTGGCCTGAACCGGACACGAAAAGGCCCCCATGAGCCTCTAGCACACGGGGGCCGGATCTGTCTGACCTCAGCGATCAATCGCTGTCGTCGGCCTCTTCCAGTTCCTCGAAAATCTCTTCGCCAGCGACCGGTTCACTGTCGACGGTTTCGACGCAACCGATCTCTTCCGACGGGGTGTCTGCGGAATCGTTGACGACCTCAGCGGTCGGGTTGTCGCAATCCTCTTCGCCGGCGATCGGCGTCGGATCAATCTCTTCACTCGGCGTGTCAGCCGATTCATTCAGGATCTCTTCAGCGGTCTCGACGGACGTCTGTGCGTAGACCGGACCCGCGGCCAGCAGGGTGATCACGGCAAGGGTGCTCAGGCGGTTCATTGGGTATCCTTTCCAGTTTCTGCGTGGTCAACGCGGTGGAAAGCCCTTTGGTTCCAGAAGCTTATTTCTACCGTCCCACGCCCTCGTAAGCCTCGAAGCCAGCGCGCCTGGCGTCGCGGGGACTGTAGATGTTGCGAAGATCGGCCATCCTTGGGGTTGCCATCTTCTTGGCCAGCCGCTCCAGATCGAGGGCCCTGAATTCGTTCCACTCGGTCAGGATCACGACAAGATCCGCCTTGTGAGCGGCCTTGTAGGGATCGTCGGCCCAGTTGACGCCGGGCAGCAGGTGTTCGCCTTCGCGACGGCCCTGGGGATCGACGACGCGCACCTTGGCGCCGCCTCCGACCAAGGCGGGCACGATGGTGAGCGAGGGCGCATCGCGCATGTCGTCGGTGTTGGGTTTGAAGGTCACGCCGAGGACGGCGATGACCTTGCCGTTGAACGATCCGTCACACAGATCGCGCAGCTTTTCGATCATCCGGTGCTTGATGTTGTCGTTCACGCGAATGACCGTCTCGACGATACTCTGTGGCACCGCGTGGTCCTGCCCGATCCGCGCCAGCGCGGAGGTATCCTTGGGAAAACACGAACCGCCGTAGCCCGGCCCGGCGTGCAGGAACTTGTTGCCGATGCGGCCGTCCATGCCCACGCCCTTCGACACTTCCTTGACGTCCGCCCCGACCTTCTCGCACAGCGCGGCAATCTCGTTGATGAAGGTGATCTTCGTGGCGAGGAAGGCATTGGCCGCGTATTTGATCATCTCGGCGCTTTCCAGATCGGTTGTGACGATGGGGAAATCCCGCAGGAAGAGGGGGCGGTAGATCTCGGCCATGACCTCTCCGGCGCGCTCGGATTGCACGCCGACGACCACGCGGTCGGGCCGCATGAAATCGTCGATGGCCGCGCCTTCGCGCAGGAACTCGGGGTTGGACGCGACGTCGAACTCGGCCGCCGGGTTGGCCTTGGCGATCACCTGCTTGACCTTGCGGTTGGTGCCCACAGGCACGGTCGATTTCGTCACGATCACGGCGTAACCGGTCAGCGCCTGCGCAACCTCCTCGGCGGCGGCCATCACGTAGGTCAGGTCCGCATGTCCGTCGCCGCGCCGCGTTGGCGTGCCCACCGCGATGAAGATGGCTTCGGCGCCGTCGACGGCAGACTTGAGGTCGGTGGTGAACGACAGGCGCCCCGCCTCGACATTCTTTGCCATCAGCGCGTCAAGGCCCGGCTCGTAGATCGGCACTTCGCCGTTCCGAAGCATCTCGATCTTGCGGGGATCCTTGTCCACGCAGATCACGTCATGGCCGAAATCCGAGAAACAGACACCGGAGACGAGGCCGACATATCCAGTGCCAATCATCGTGATACGCATGGCAATTCCTTACTGCTCATTCTGCCTTTGCGGCGGCTTATACGCGATAATAGTCCCGATACCACGCGACGAATTCGGCCACGCCTTCGTTTACAGGCGTCTGCGGCTTGTATTGCGTCAGGCTCTGCAAAAGGCTCGCGTCCGCCCAGGTCGCGGGCACATCGCCGGGCTGCATATCCATGAAGTTCTTCTGCGCTTCCCGACCCGTTGCCGCCTCGATCGCTTCGATGAAATCGAGCAGCCGGACGGAGTTCGAATTCCCGATGTTCACCACCCGGAACGGCGCGACGGGCGACAGGCTGTCCCCTTCCACCGGCTCGTCCCCCGGGACTGCCTCGATCAGGCGGACGATCCCGTCGACGAGGTCGGCGACATAGGTGAAATCGCGGCACATATCGCCATGATTGTAAACGTCGATGGGTTGGTCTTCGAAGATCGCCTTGGTGAACTTGAACAGCGCCATGTCGGGCCGCCCCCATGGCCCGTAGACCGTGAAGAACCGGAACATCGTCGTGGGCAGGTCGTAAAGATGCGCATAGCTGTGCGCCATTGCTTCGTTCGCCTTCTTCGTTGCGGCGTAGAAGGACATCTGATGATCCGCGCGCATCGTCTCGGCATAGGGCATCTCGGTATTCGCGCCGTAGGCCGAGGAGGTGGAGGCCAGCAGGGAATGCTTCGGCGGGAAGGCCCGCATCGCCTCGAGCAGGCGGAAGGTGCCGACCAGGTTGGCCTCGACATAGCTTTCAGGGTTCTCGATCGAGTACCGGACACCTGCCTGCGCGGCGAGGTGGATGACCGCCTCAGGGCGGTGCGCGTCCATCAGGTCGTGCAGCACACCCGGCGTTTCGATCCGTTCGTTGACGGCGGTGAAGCCCGGCGATTGCAACAGCATCGCCTGCCGCCGCTCCTTCAGGCTGACCTCGTAGTAATCCGTCATCGCGTCGAGGCCGATGACCTGCCAGCCCTCCGCCAGCAAGCGCTGGCACAGGTGAAAGCCGATGAATCCGGCCGATCCCGTCACAAGCGCGGTGCGTGTCATGCGTTGCCCTCCGGTCCGGGATCTTCCTGGCTGTGCGGCCCGGTGATCCACTTCCAGGACGAGGCGCACATCTGGTCCAGCGTGTGCTCGGTCCTGAAGCCCAGAACCTCCTCCGCCTTGTCGGCACGCGCCACGTAGACAGGCACGTCGCCGGCCCGGCGCTCGGTGATCCGGTAGGGCACGTCACGATTGCTGGCACGCTTGTAGGCGGAAACCACCTCCAGGACGGAATGGCCCTCGCCGGTCCCAAGGTTCACGAGGTGCCCCTGCCCCTCGCCCAGAAGGGCCGCCAGCGACAGGACATGGCCCTTCGCCAGATCGACCACGTGGATGTAATCGCGCACGCCGGTGCCATCGGGCGTATCATAATCATCGCCGAAGACCTGCAATTCCGCCAGTTCACCGGCGGCCACCTTGGCGATATAGGGCATCAGGTTGTTGGGGATATCGCGCGGATCCTCCCCGATCAAAGCGCTGTCATGTGCCCCTGCCGGGTTGAAGTAGCGCAGGATGCCCACCTTCCACCGCTCATCGGCGGCAACAAGCTGGTTCAGGATCTGCTCACCGGAAATCTTCGTCTGGCCGTAGGGGTTCATCGCCCGAAACTCGGCCGTTTCAGGCGTCGGCGTTTCATCCGGCACGCCGTAGACGGTGGCGGACGACGAGAACACGATCCTCCGGCAGCCTGCTGCATCCATCACGCGCAGCAGGTTGATCAGGCCAGAGATGTTCACGTCGAAATAATCCAGCGGACGTTCCACGCTTTCGCCCACCGCCTTCAGCGCCGCGAAATGCACCACGGCGTCGAACTGATGCTCGGCAAACAGGCCAGCCAGCGTGGTCGCATCGCGAATGTCTGCTTCGGCGATCGAAACCGGCTTGCCGGTCAATTGCTCCAGTCGATCAACGACCGACCGATTGGCATTGGTGAAATTGTCGAGGATCGTGACCTCGTAGCCCGCGTCGATCAGCGCCACGTAAGTATGCGAGCCGATGTAACCCGCCCCGCCCGTCAATAGGATCTTCTCTGCCATTCGCAGCCTGTTCGGTTTCTTCAGCCCGTCCCGCAGATGACCTGTAGCGGAACAGCCCCGCACATCAAAGGTTTAACAGCCCGCGACGATCAGGGCAGCTTGATGCGTTTTTTCGCGGGCACAAGGGCGTTGATCTGCCGGAGATGTTCGGGGAGGCACACCTTGTTGAAGTCGTAGGTCTTCATGACGTGTTTGCGCGCATTGGGGCCCAGATGCGCATAGGTGCCGGGCCGTTCCAGGACATCGATGACGCGCTTGGCGATTTCCTCGGGCTTGAAGAAATCGGCAAGCAATCCGGTTTCGCCATGGGTGATCGCCTCACGCACCGGCGCCACGTCCGAGGCGACGATTGTCGCCCCCATCGACATCGACTCCAGCAAGCTCCACGACAGCACGAACGGCACCGTCAGGTAGATGTGGCAGCGGCTGACCTGGATGATCTTCTGGTAATCCTCGTAGGGCACGCGACCGAGGAAATGCACGCGATCCCAGTCGAGCCGGCTGCCCACTTCCCGTTCCATCTCGGCCCGGTAGCCACCCTGGGCGCCGGACTTCTTGCCGTAGGATGTCTCGCTGCCGCCGATGATCAGCGCCCGCGCGTTCGGCCGCGCATCGAGGATGTGGGGCAATGCCCGCATGAAGGAGTGAAATCCGCGCGTCGGCTCCATGTTGCGGGCCATGTAGGTGAAGATTTCATCCTCGCGCGTCACGGCGCGCCCCAGCCGCCCCAGTGCAACCCGGGCGTCCGGGTTCGGCACCAGCTTGTCGGTGCGGATACCGTCATGCTTGACGTAGATCTTCTCGCGGAAATTCTCGGGAAAGGTATCGCACTGCCACTGTGTCGGCGAATGGCCGAGATCGACGGTCTGGATGTTGGCGAAGTTCACCGCGTTGCGCGCATGCATCGTGTAGGCCGCATGGGGCCCTGCCGGAAATTCAGGATCGAACCCGACGCTGCCGCCTTCGGACAGGAAGTAGTATTCGAAATAGCCGATGATAGGCACGTCCGGCCACACCTGCTTGAGAAAGGTCAGCTCTCCCCAGCCGACATGGCCGAGGATCACGTCAGGGGTGAAGCCAGTCTTCTTGAGCTTCTCGGCGGCCTGCGCGCAGCCGAACCCGTTGCCGGCGCATTCCTCCCAGTACTGGGTCAGGGCGTATGTGCCTTCCTTTGGTTTGTGGTGGCTGTCGTATCGCACCACGCGCGCCCCTTCCATCTTCGGCACGTCCCTGCGCTGGGTCAGGAAAACAAGCTCGTGCCCTCCCTGCGCGCGCAACCACGAGAACAATTCGCGGTACTGGCCTGGGAAATTCTGGTGCACGAAGAGGATATTCATGGGTCGTTTTGCTGCCGATCGTTTCTTGCTTGGCGGTGATCTCACAGCCCCATGCGGCGGACGCAAGGCAGAACTGCGGCAGGCTTAGGGTTTGGTGTTGCCGAAGGGCGACCTATATGGGACCAGACCTTCCAAAGATTGCGTAAAAGGGGGCTCAACATGACCCTGACCACGAAACTCGCGTGGGACGACACGGTATTGCCGTTCCAGCTCGACCGTTCCGACGTGAGGGGCCGCGTCGCACGGCTCGATACCACGCTCGACAAGATCCTCGAGCAGCACGATTACCCCGCGCCGGTCGAGGCGATGGTGGCCGAGATGGCCCTGCTGACCGCGCTGATCGGGCAGACGATCAAGCTACGCTGGAAATTGTCGCTGCAAGTCCGCTCCGACGGGCCGATCCGCCTGATCGCGACGGATTTCCTAGCGCCCTCCGCGGAGGGAGAGCCTGCGCGCATCCGCGCCTATGCCTCTTACGACGCCGAAAGGCTCGATCCGAACGGCGCGGGCTTTCCGCAGGTGGGAAGCGGCTACTTCGCGATCCTAATCGACCAGGGGCCGGACATGACGCCGTACCAGGGGATCACCCCGCTCACCGCAGGGTCTCTGTCCGCCTGTGCAGAGGCATATTTCGCCCAGTCCGAGCAGCTTCCGACCAAGTTCCAGCTGTCCTACGGGAAGGCCCAGGAACCGGGACACGAACCCTCGTGGCGCGCAGGTGGCGTCATGGTGCAGGTCATGCCCGAAGCCTCGCCCGAGGCGAAAGGAGGCGGCAGCGGCGAAGAGGGTCTTCTGAGCGCGGAGGATCTGGTCGATGACGATATGGCCGAGGATTGGAACCGCGCGTTGATCTTCCTCGACACGGTCGACGAGATGGAGCTGATCGGCCCGCACGTGTCGCCGACCGACCTGCTGGTTCGCCTCTTCCACGAGGAGCGGCCACGGGTCTTCGACGCCCAACCGGTGTCGTTCGGATGCACCTGTTCGGAAGATCGCGTGCGGCAGAGCCTGTCGATCTACTCGGCCAAGGATATCGGCCACATGACGACCGACGAGGGAAAGGTAACCGCCGATTGCCAGTTCTGCGGAGCGCATTACGAGTTCGACCCCCTGACCCTCGGGTTCGAGGCCGAGAAAGAACCCGATGGGACGCCCCGTTGATCTGAACACCCTTGTGGCGGCGCTGGAAACCCCGGCGCCGCCATCCTCGGATTACGATCTTGTTCCCGGGATCGTCCTGCCCGAGGGGCGCAAGCTGCGCCGTGCCGCCGTGCTGATCGGCGTGCTCGACAACCAGGTTATCCTCACCAAGCGCGCCTCCACCCTGAAACATCATCCCGGCCAGATCGCCTTTCCCGGTGGGAAGCTCGAAGGCGACGAGACGATGGTTCAGGCGGCCCTGCGCGAGGCGCAGGAGGAGGTCGGGCTTGATCCCGCTTCGGTCTCTGTTCTGGCGGAATTGCCGCCCCATGAAACCGTCACCAGCTACACGGTCACACCGATTCTGGCCCGGATCGAACGCGATTTCGTGCCCGTTCCCGAACCCGGCGAAGTCGAGGAATGTTTTCGCGTACCGCTGCCGTTCCTCATGGACAGGTCGAACTACATCGTCGAAGGCCGTCTCTGGCGCGGACAGAGGCGGGAGTTCTTCACCGTTCCCTACGGCCCCTATTACATCTGGGGCGCGACGGCGCGCATGCTGAAGAGCCTCGCGGACAGGGTGGCATGATGCGCTTGCAGGCGGATTGGATGACCCATCCCGGCACCGTTGCCGTCTTCGACGCGCTTTGTGATCACAACGCCTGGTTCGTCGGCGGCTGTGTCCGTGACGGGCTTTTGGGAAAACGGGTCGACGATATCGACATCACCACCGACGCAACGCCTGAAACGGTGCTTAATTGCGCCGAGGCCGCCGGCCTCCGCGCCGTTCCCACCGGTATCGACCACGGTACGGTTACGGTCATCGCCCATGACAAGCCTCACGAGATTACGACCCTGCGCCGCGATATAGAGACTGACGGCCGCCACGCCACCGTCGCCTTCTCCACCGACATCGCCGAGGATGCCGCGCGGCGCGATTTCACCATCAACGCGCTTTACGCCACGCGATCGGGAGAGGTGCTCGACCCGAATGGCGAGGGCGTGCACGATCTTCAGAACCGCCGCGTGCGCTTCATCGGCGATGCGGCGCGAAGGATCGAGGAAGATTACCTCCGCATCCTGCGTTTCTTCCGCTTTCACGCCCATTATGCCGATCCAGCCGAGGGGCTGGACCCGGACGGCCTTGCCGCCTGTGCGGCCCATGTCGAGGGACTGCACCGCATTGCCAAGGAACGGGTCACAGCCGAGCTGCTGAAACTCCTGTCCGCGCCCGATCCGGCCCCCGCGGTCGCCGCGATGGAGCACTCCGGCGTCCTCTCCGCGATCCTGCCGGGCGCGACGTCACGATTGCTGACGATTCTCACAGCCGTCGAAGGCGCGCTTCCACATGATGCGATCCGTCGACTCGCCACGCTTGGCGGCGAGGACACGGCCAACCACCTTCGCCTTTCTCGGGCGGAGATCACGCGCTTGGCGCTTTATCACGACGAGATGGTCAGTACGAAGTCGCCCGGTGAGCTCGGCTATCGCTTCGGCCTTGAGCCGGCGCGTGACATGCTTGCCCTTCGTGCCGCCCTGCAGGAACGCACTGTCACTGCGGCGGACGATGCCGAGGTCGAACGCGGCGCGGCGGCCGAGTTTCCTGTGGAGGCCGCCGATCTCATGCCAGGTCTGGAAGGCCCGGCGCTCGGTCAGCGCCTGCGCGAGCTTGAAAAGCGCTGGATCGACAGCGGGTTCGATTTGAAGAAAGAGGCCCTGCTCGGCTGATTTGAGCCATCCGCCGATCATGGGCCGAATGCAACTGTCAGGAACCTGTTCCGCCCTGATGGTCTTTCCCCGACAACGGCGCTATATCTGCCGTCTGGCACGGGAAATGTCATGTTCCGCTTTTTCGAAAACCTGGTCGATCCCTACACGGGGTATCCCGAGGATGACCGCCCCCCTCGCCGTCTGTGGCCGTTCCTCTGGGAATATTCGCAGCCGTTCAAAGGGCTCTTCGCGATCACGGCAGTGATGTCTGTTGTCGTGGCCGCCGTCGAGATCGGGCTGATCTGGTACATGGGTCGCGTCGTCGATATTCTCACCGGTGGTGACCCGGCGGAGGTTCTGGCCGATTACGGGACCGAGCTGATCCTTGCGGCCGTTTTCATCCTGCTTTTCCGCCCTGTGCTTCAGGCCCTCGACGTATTGCTCCTGAACAATGCCATCCTGCCGCAGTTCGGCGCGCTTGTCCGCTGGCGGGCGCACAAGCAGGTGCTTCGGCAATCCGTCGGCTTCTTCGAGAACGATTTCGCCGGCCGCATCGCCAATCGCATCATGCAGACGCCGGGCAGCGCGGGCGACGCGATCTTCCAGGTCTTCGACGCGATCACCTTTTCGCTCGCCTACCTCGTCGGCGCCGCGATCCTGCTGGCCGAGGCCGATCCGCGCCTCGCCATTCCGCTGGTGTTCTGGTTCGGCCTCTATGCCCTGCTGCTGCGCTGGACGATGGCCCGTGTCGGCCCCGCCTCCAAGGCCAGCGCGGATGCGCGCTCGATGACCACGGGGCGCGTGGTCGACAGCTACACCAATATTCATTCCGTGAAGCTGTTCGCCCACCATGACAGCGAACTCGCCTACGCGAAGGACGCGATCGAGGAGACGCGCCAGACCTTCGGGCGCGAGATGCGGATCTTCACGACCATGGACGTGATGCTTGTCACGCTAAACGGCTTCCTGATCGTGGCGGTTGTCGGCTGGGGCATCTGGCTCTGGTCGCAAGGCGCGGCCTCGGTCGGCGTGGTCGCGGCGGCCACCGCCCTGACCTTGCGCCTCAACGCCATGACCGGCTGGATCATGTGGGCCGTTTCCACCTTCTTCCGCTCGCTCGGCGTGGTCGCGGAAGGAATGGAGACGATCACCGAGCCGATCCAGCTGACCGACACGCCGGGCGCTGCGCCCCTGAATCTGACAGACGGTGCGATCACCTTCGACAGCGTCAGCCACCATTACGGCCGGGGCGCTGGCGGGATCGACTCCCTGTCGCTCAGCATCGCGCCCGGTGAAAAGGTCGGCCTCATTGGCCGGTCCGGGGCCGGAAAATCGACTCTCGTGAAGCTCCTGCTGCGGTTCTACGATGCGGAGCAGGGTCGAATCCTGATCGACGGACAGGATATCGCGCAGGTCACGCAGGATAGCCTGCGCGTCTGCATCGGCATGGTGCAGCAGGACAGCTCGCTCCTGCATCGCTCCGTGCGGGACAACATCCTCTACGGACGCCCCGATGCGACCGAGGCCGAGATGCTCGCCGCCGCGAAACGGGCCGAAGCCCACGATTTCATTCTCGACCTCGAAGACCCGCAGGGCCGCAAGGGCTACGATGCCCATGTCGGCGAACGCGGCGTGAAGCTCAGCGGCGGGCAGCGCCAGCGCGTCACCCTCGCGCGCGTCATTTTGAAGGACGCGCCGATCCTTGTGCTGGACGAAGCGACAAGTGCGCTCGACAGCGAGGTCGAAGCGCAGATCCAGGACACGCTCTACGGCGTGATGGAGGGCAAGACCGTCATCGCCATCGCGCACCGCCTGTCGACCATTGCCCGGATGGACCGGATCGTGGTCCTCGATGATGGGCGTATCGTCGAAGATGGCACCCACGGCGCGCTTCTCGCGGCGAACGGGCTATATGCCAGTTTCTGGGCGCGCCAGTCGGGCGGGTTCATCGGAACGGACGAGGCCGCGGAATGACCTATTTCAAACGGATCGGTGAACGCTTGGCCGCGATGGTGCATCCGTTCGCCCCCGCCGAAGGGCCGCCGCCGCAGACGCTCGGGGCGTTCATCCGCTGGTGCCTGTCCGGGGCCTGGCCCGCGATCATTCTCGCGGCAGTCTTTTCCGGCACTGCCGGGTTGATGGAGGTCGTCTCGGCATGGTTCCTCGGGGCCGTGATCGACAGCACCGCCGGGGAAAGCGCCGCCTACCTCGCCGAAAACGCCCTGCTGATTGCGGGCTATATCCTGTTCTACATCCTTGTCCGCCCGATCTTTTTCGGCCTCTCGGCCGCCTTTACCGGCATCGTTCTGCCGCCGAACCTCGCGCCCTTGATCCAGTCGCGGTTGCATCGTTGGACGCTGGGGCATGACGTGACCTTCTTCGACAACGACTTCGCCGGGCGCATTGCGCAGAAACAGGCGCAGGCCGCCTCGGCCCTCGTCAACGTCGTGCAGGAGGTCATTTCCGCCGCCGTCTATGCCGTCATCACGATCCTCGGCACGATCGGGCTTCTGGCCGCGATCGACTGGCGGATTGCGGCGATGCTGTTCGTCTGGATCGGGGTCTATGCCGCGCTGATCCGCTGGTATCTACCGCGCATCCGGGTTCGCGCCAAGGCGCGCGCCGCCGCCCGCGCAAACGTCACCGGGCAAGTCGTCGACACCATTACCAACATCAAGACCGTGAAGCTGTTCGGCCATACCGAGCATGAGGATACCGCCGCCATCGGTGCGATGTCCGGCTACCGCGACGCGGCGCTTCATTTCGGCTACCTCTCCACCGCCTTCCGGTTCGCCCTGATGGCGGTCGGTGGGTTGCTTCCGGTGCTGCTGGTCATCGGAACGGTCCTCCTCTGGCGCGCCGGTGCCGCTTCCGCCGGTGACATCGCCGCCGTCGGCGCGATTTCCATGCGGATCAGCCAGATGACCGGCTGGGTCTCGTTCACCCTGATGGGCATCTATTCCAACGTCGGTGAGCTTGAGGACGGGATGCGCACGCTGACCCAAGCCCATGGACTGACCGATGCCGCAGGTGCAGCGACGCTGCCGCGCCTCAAGGGGCGGGTGGAGTTTCAGAACGTCAGCTTCGCTTACGGCCAGCGCACAGGCGGTGTGGACGGGATCAATCTTGTTGTCGAGCCGGGCCAGAAACTCGGCGTGGTCGGTGCCTCCGGTGCCGGGAAATCCACGTTGGTGAACCTGCTCATCAGGCTCTATGACGCCGAACAGGGCCGAATTCTGATTGATGGCAAGGATGTGAGCGAAGTCACCCAGGACAGCCTGCGCCAGCAGATCGCCATGGTCACGCAGGAAACCGCGATGTTCAATCGCTCCGCCCGCGCCAACATACAGTATGGTCGCCCAGACGCGACCGAGGCCGACGTCATCGCCGCCGCCAAGCGGGCCGAGGCGCATGATTTCATTCTCGAACTCGAGGATTTTCGCGGCCGCAAAGGCTATGACGCGTTTCTTGGTGAGCGTGGCGTCAAGCTTTCCGGTGGCCAGCGTCAGCGCATCGCGCTGGCCCGCGCTTTCCTGAAGGACGCGCCGGTGCTGGTGCTGGACGAAGCCACCAGCGCGCTAGACAGCGAGGTGGAGGCCGCGATCCAGGACACGCTTGCATCCGTAATGGAGGGCAAGACCACCATCGCCATCGCCCACCGCCTGTCGACGCTGTCGGTGATGGATCGCATCATCGTCCTCGACCAGGGCCGCATCGTCGAAGACGGCACGCACGAAGATCTGCTGGCGCAAAACGGCCTCTACGCCCGCTACTGGACCCGACAGTCGGGCGGGTTCATCGGCACGGACGATGTGGAGGCGGCGGAATAGCCCGGACCGAGGCCTTGCCGCGCAACCGGCTTTCCCGCAAACCTCGGACCATGGACCAGCCCCCGCGAGATATCCCATGCCCATGGCAGACGTGAACATTCAGCGCCTTGGCCACCACGGTGACGGCATTGCCGACGGGCCGATCTACGTGCCCCTGACCCTACCGGGTGAGGTCGTATCGGGCGAGATAGAGGGTGACCGCATGCCCACGCCCTCCGTGATCACACCATCGCCGGATCGCGTGAAGGCCGCCTGTCCGCATTACAAAGCCTGCGGCGGGTGCAGCCTGATGCACGCTTCTGACAGCTTCGTCGCCGCGTGGAAATCAGATGTGATCACAAACGCGCTCATGGCCCGCGGCCTCCCCACACCGCTCCGCCCCATCGACACGTCACCACCCCGCACCCGCCGCCGCGCGACCCTTTCCGGCACCCGCACCAAGAAGGGCGCTTTGGTCGGGTTCCACGCACGGAAATCAGACACGATCGTGCCGATCAGGGATTGTTTCCTGATCCATCCGCGCCTGCTCGACACCCTGCCTGTGCTGGAACAGATCACCCGCATCGGCGCGTCGCGATCCGCCACGCTCAGCTTCGCGCTGACGCTTACGGATACCGGCATCGACCTGCGTGTGACCGGGGGAAAACCGCTCGACGGCCCGCTTCGTGTCTCGCTGCCGCCCATCGCGCAGGGCCTCACCCGCCTGACGTGGGACGATGAGCCTGTCTTCACCGAAACGCCTCCGGCGCTGAGCATCGGTCCGGCCCGCGTTTCACCGCCCCCGGGCGCCTTCCTGCAAGCGACGCCCGAAGGCGAAGCGGCCCTGCAACAGGCCGTGGCCGAGGGAACGGACGGAGCCGTCAGGATTGCCGACCTTTTCTGTGGGCTCGGCACCTTCACCCTGCCCCTTGCGACCAATGCACCCGTCCACGCCGTTGAAGGTGACCCGGACCTCCTCAATGCGCTCACCCACGCCGCCAACCATAGCACCGGCCTCAAACCGGTCACGACCGAGGCGCGGGACCTGTTCCGGCGTCCCCTCCTCCCCGACGAACTGGCGAAATTCGACGCCGTGGTCATCGACCCGCCCCGTGCCGGGGCCGAGGCGCAGACACGCGAAATCGCGAAGGCCCAGGTCCCGCGCATCGCAGCCGTCTCCTGCAACCCGGTGACCTTCGCCCGCGACGCCGCGATCCTCGTGCACGCCGGCTACAGACTCGACTGGGTGCAGCCTGTCGACCAATTCCGCTGGTCGCCCCACGTGGAACTTGCAGCGCAATTCACCCTGCCCCATATCCAGCCCTGATTTCATCAGGAGCGCCCATTGATGACCACGTCGACCTTCCGCACCCGCTTGGCCGATTTCCTCGACCGCGCCCAGGTGCGCAACTTCATCATCGGCGTCATCATCTTCAACGCGATCATCTTGGGGCTGGAAACGTCCGAGCCGGTCATGGCCCGGTTCGGCGAGGTGATCTACGCGCTCGACCGGCTTTGTCTCGCCATCTTCGTGATCGAGATCCTGCTGAAGCTCTTCGCGCATGGCTTGCGGTTCTTCCGAAATGGCTGGAACGTCTTCGATTTCGTGATCGTCGGCATCGCATTGGTACCTGCGGGCCAAGGCCTCGCGGTCCTGCGGGCACTGCGCATCCTGCGAGTGCTGCGCGTCATCTCGGGCGTGCCATCGCTGCGCCGCGTGGTCGAGGGGCTGCTGACGGCGCTGCCCGGCATGGGGTCGGTCTTCCTGCTGATGTCGATCATCTTCTACATCGGCGCGGTCATGGCCACGAAACTGTTCGGCGGCGCCTGCCCGGCCTGCACACCGGAACAGGCCGCGCAGTTCCAGGACTGGTTCGGAACGCTTGGCCGGTCGCTCTATTCCCTGTTCCAGATCATGACGCTTGAGTCGTGGTCCATGGGCATCGTCCGCCCGGTGCAGGAGGTCTATCCCACCGCCTGGATGTTCTTCGTGCCCTTCATAATGGTCACCACCTTCGCCGTGGTGAACCTGATCGTCGGCCTGGTGGTGAACTCGATGCAGGACGCCCATTCGGAGGAGGAGGTCGCCGCGACCGACGCCTATCGGGACGAGGTTCTGGATCGGTTGAAGGCAATCGAGGAACAACTGCGGAACCGATGATCGGAAGCATCAAGGTGACATAGTCACCGACCAATCGGTGTAGACGAGCTAGGCTCCCGATAAGGGAAAAAGGAGTCTCGCCATGACCATCGCTCGCAACATGGGAACCGTCGACCGCATCGCCCGCTTCATCATCGGAGCGCTGCTTATCGTCCTCGCAATCACCGGCACCATCGGGGTGTGGGGCTATATCGGGGTGATCCCGCTCGCGACAGCATTCCTCAACTTCTGCCCGCTCTACCGGATCGTCGGGATCAAGACCTGCACGGATTGCTGAACAGGGCCGAAACCGCCTGTCAGGCCCGCTTTTCGATGACTTCCACGCCGAGGGTGCGCAGGACTTTCGCCTCGATATCCTCGGCGTTCATTCCTGCAACCGTGTACATGTCGCGCGGGCTGGCCTGGTCGATGAAGATGTCCGGCAGCACCATCGAGCGGTATTTGAGGCCGGTGTCGAATACGCCGCGCTCGGCCAGAAGCTGCGCCACGTGAGAGCCGAAACCGCCCACCGCGCCTTCCTCGACCGTGATCAGCGCCTCGTGATGCCGGGCGAGTTGCAGGATCATATCCTCGTCGAGTGGCTTCGCGAACCGCGCATCCGCCACGGTCGGCGTAATGCCACGCTGCACCAGACGCTCGGACGCCTCCTGCACTTCCTTCAGCCGCGCCCCGAAATTCAGGATCGCCACACGCGACCCTTCCGAGATCATGCGGCCCTTGCCGATTTCCAGCGCCGTGCCGCGTTCGGGCAGTTCTACGCCGACACCCTCGCCGCGCGGGAACCGGAAGGCACTCGGCCGGTCGTCGATCTCCAAAGCCGTGCGCACCATGTGGCGCAATTCTGCCTCGTCTGACGCCGCCATGACGACGAAGCCGGGCAGGTTCGCCAGGAAGCCGATGTCGTAACTGCCCGCATGGGTGCATCCGTCTGCCCCAACCAGGCCCGCGCGGTCGATGGCGAACCGCACCGGAAGGCGTTGGATCGCCACGTCATGCACAACCTGGTCGTATCCGCGTTGCAGGAAGGTCGAATAGATCGCCGCGAAGGGCTTTAGCCCGCCCGCTGCCATGCCGGCACTGAACGTCACCGCGTGCTGTTCGGCGATGCCCACGTCGAAGCAGCGGCTGGGGAAGCGTTCGGCGAACAGGTCTAACCCCGTCCCATCCGGCATCGCCGCCGTGACTGCCACGACTCTCGGATCATCCGTCGCTTCGGCAATCAGGCTTTCCGCGAACACCTTCGTGTAACTCGGCGCATTGCTTGGTGCCTTCTTCTGCTCACCGGTGGCGATATCGAATTTCGCCGTCGCATGGCCCCGGTCCGCCCTGTGCTCGGCGTAACCCTTGCCCTTCTTCGTGATCGCGTGGATCAGAATCGGCCCGTCGGCCCGCGCCTTCACTGTCCGCAGAACGGCCAGCAGGCTTTCCATGTCATGCCCGTCGATCGGCCCGACGTAGGAAAACCCCAGCTCTTCGAACAAGGTCCCGCCCACGGTCGCCGATTTCAGCAATTCCTTCGCCCGCCGCGCGCCTTCCTGGAACGGCAACGGCAGAAGCGAGACCGCGCCTTTCGCGGCCGCCTTGAATTCCTGGAACGCGGCACCGGCATAGAGCCGCGACAGGTAGGACGACATCGCGCCCGTGGGCGGCGCAATCGACATCTCGTTGTCGTTCAGGATGACGATCAGCCGCTTGCCCAGGTGGCCCGCGTTGTTCATCGCCTCGAAGGCCATGCCGCCGGACATCGCGCCATCGCCAATCACCGCGATCGCATCGCCATGACCGGTGTCGCAATCGCCACCGAGGTCACGTGCCACGGCAAAGCCGAGCGCCGCTGAGATTGAGGTCGACGAATGTGCCGCCCCGAAAGGGTCGTAAGGCGACTCGGACCGCTTGGTGAACCCGCTCAACCCGTCCTTCTGGCGGATCGTCAGCATCTGCTCCCGCCGCCCCGTCAGGATCTTGTGCGGATAGCTCTGGTGCGACACGTCCCAGATCAACTTGTCGCGCGGCGTGTCGAAGACAGCATGGATCGCCACGGTCATCTCGACCACGCCCAGACCGGCCCCGAAATGGCCGCCCGTCTGGCTGACGCTCCAGATCGTTTCCGCCCGCAACTCGTCGGCCAGCTTGCGCAGGTCGTAATCCGAAAGGCTCTTCAGATCGGCGGGCCGGTGGACCTTGTCCAGCAGGGGCGTGTTCGGGCGTTCAGTCATTTTCCGTGCGTCTGCTTACTTGTCACGAGTCACAATGTAGTGCGCGAGGTCCCGCAATGCCTGCGCTTTTTCGCCATAGGGCTGAAGCGCCGCATCGGCCTCGGCGACCAAGTCATGGGCCCGGGTCCGCGCCCCTTCCAGCCCCAGAAGCGAAACGAAGGTCGCTTTCCCGGCCTCCGCATCCTTGCGCAGCGCCTTTCCGGCGGTCTCGGCATCCCCTTCGACGTCGAGGATGTCATCGGCGATCTGGAAGGCCAACCCGATGGCCCGAGCATAACTCCGCAACGGTGCCGGATCGGCCTCGCCAAGGATCGCCCCCGCAAGCGCGGGCCACTCGATCAGCCGGCCGGTCTTGTTGGCCTGAAGCGCGGTGATTTCCTCCAGCGTCAGGGGACGACCCGCCGTCTCGGCGGCGATGTCCTGCGCCTGCCCCAGAACCATCCCCTCGGCGCCGCTCGCGCGAGCCAGGGCATTTACCAACTGCACGCGCATCTCGGCCGTCCCGGCCTCGGCCCGGCTCAGCAACTCGAACGCGAAGGTCTGCAGCGCGTCGCCCACCAAGACAGCCGTCGCCTCGTCCCATTTCACGTGGACGGTCGGCTGGCCGCGCCGCAGATCGTCATCGTCCATGCAGGGCAGATCGTCATGCACAAGGCTGTAGGCATGGAGGCATTCGACCGCACCCGCCGCGTAAAGCGCCCGCTCTACCGGCACGTCGAACAGCGCGGCGCTCTGCAATGCGAGGAACCCGCGCAGGCGCTTCCCGCCGCCCGTGGCATAACGCATGCCTTCGGCGATCCGGTCATCGCCCAGCCGCGCCATCTGGTCGGTCAGAAAATCACCGATGCGGCTTTGCGCCTCGGTCAGGGTCGTCTTGAACAAGGGTCAGAGGCCTTCGACAGGCGTCGTGCCGGTGGCCTCGCCGTTCGCGTCGAGTGTTATCTGAGCGACCTTCTCCTCGGCCTCCTTCAGCTTCGCCTCGCAACGGGCCTTCAGCGCCGCACCGCGTTCATACAGCTTGATGGAATCCTCCAGCGCGACTTCGCCCCGGTCCAACTGGGTGACGACCTGCTCCAACTCGCGGATCGCATCCTCGAAGCTCATTTCCTCGATCGGGGTCTCAGCCATGTCAGTCCTCCAACTCGCGCACATGGGCCAGCACGCCGCCGCCCAGCCCTTGCAGATCATAGCCGCCTTCGAGTGTCGAGACCACGCGCCCCTCGCAGACCTCTTCGGCGACCTTCACCAGTTCCCGCGTGACCCAGGCAAAATCTCCATCCTCCCAAAGAAGGTTGGCGAGCGGGTCGCGAGCATGGGCGTCGAACCCGGCGGAAATCAGGATCAAGTCCGGATCGAATTCACGCAAGCGGGGAAAGACGTGGCTCTCGTAGCGGGATCGCATGGCCATCCCGTCCGATCCCGGCGGCAACGGGAGGTTCATCACGTTGTCATGGGCACCCCGCTCATGCACCGCACCCGATCCGGGATAAAGCGGCATCTGGTGCGACGACACGAACAGCGCCCGCGGCTCGTCCCACAACAGGTCCTGCGTGCCATTGCCGTGGTGGACGTCGAAATCCACCACGGCGACCCGATCCAGCCCGTGCCGGTCCAGCGCATGCTGCGCGGCGATGGCGACATTGCCGAACAGGCAGAAGCCCATCGCGCGGCTTTTCTCGGCATGGTGGCCCGGCGGACGCGTGGCGACGAAGGCGCGCTTATGGGCACCGGACAGCACCCGGTCGACGGCCAGAAGGCAGCCGCCAACGCCTTTCAGCGCGGCCTCCCACGTCCCCGGCGAGGCGCTGGTATCGGCATCGAGCTGCACCATTCCGGCACGCGGCTGCGCGTTGCGCATCGCGTCGATGTAGTCCTGAGGGTGACACAGCGCGAGGTCATCCTCGGTCGCTGCCGGTGCCTCTGTCCGCTCGGCTTCGACATCGGCCAGCACCGCGAAGACGGTCTCCAACCGCGCGATCCGCTCGGGGTGGCCTTCTGGCATCTCGTGGGCGAGGCCGGCGGGATTGTTGATGATCAGCATGAAATGTCCGTCGTTCAGGGGCCTAGAGGAGGACCTGCAATCCTGCGGGATTGCAAGTCCGCTTGCGTGAAGTCAGGGGTTGGAACCCGACCCTGCATCGCCGCGTTTTCCTGCCAACCTATCAAAGGAACGCATATCATGTCGAAGATCGAAACCATCAATCCGGCGACCTCCGAACAGGTCGCAACCTACGACAAGCTCACAAAGGACGAAGCCTTCGCTGCGGTCGAAGCCTGCCATAAAGCGCATCTTGAATGGCGCAAGAAGTCACCGGAAGACCGTGCGCCTGTGCTGAAGGCCATCGCCAAGGCACTGCGCGACAATTCCGACGAGATCGCCGCCCTCATGACCCGCGAAATGGGCAAGCTGCTGAAGGGTGGCAAGACGGAGGTGGAGCTCTGCGCGGCCATTTGTGAATACACCGCCGAAAACGGCCCGACGCAACTGGCAGATGAAACCCGCGACCTGGGGGACGGCAAGAAGGGTCTTGTGACCTACCAGCCCATCGGCGTGATCTACTCGGTCCAGCCGTGGAACTTCCCGATCTACCAGCCGATGCGCGTGCTCGCGGCAGCGATCATGGCGGGCAATGGCTGTGTGCTGAAACACGCCTCGATCTGTACCGGCAGCGCCCTGCGCCTGCGCGAGATCTGCGTCGAAGCAGGCCTTCCCGCCGACCTGTTCCGCGTGCTGGTCATCGACCATGACACGTCGGACGAGATCATCGCCCATGACAAGGTGCGCGGCGTGACGATGACCGGCTCCGACGATGCCGGCCGTCACATTGGCGAAAAAGCGGCCGCCGCCCTGAAGAAGACGGTGTTGGAGCTTGGCTCGAACGACGCCTATCTCGTTCTCGAAGATGCCGATATCGAGCTTGCGGTGAAAACCTGCGTTACCGGTCGCCTCTACAACAACGGTCAGACCTGCGTGAACGCCAAGCGGTTCATCGTGGCTGACAAGGTCTACGATCAGTTCGTCGACGCCTATGTCGATGCGATGTCGAAGATCAAGGTGGGTGACCCGACGGACGACAGCACGCAACTCGGCCCGCTCAGCAGCGACGAACAGCTTGAGAAGGTGGCCAAGCAGGTCAAGGACAGTGTCGCGAAGGGCGCGAAAGTGCTCTGCGGCGGTGAAACGCTCGACCGGCCCGGCGCCTATTACCAGGCGACCGTTCTGGGCGACGTCGTGCCGGGGATGCCGGCCTACGATGACGAGATCTTCGGACCGGTTGCATCGGTGATCCGCGCCAACGATGACGAAGACGCCATGCGCATCGCCAACGACAGCCGGTATGGCCTGGGCGGCGGCATCTTCTCGAAAGATGTCGAGCGCGCGACCGAGCTTGCACGGACGCATTTCGATACCGGGATGGTCCACATCAACGGCTTCGGCGCCGCGCATCCGAACATGCCATTCGGCGGCGTGAAAGACTCCGGCTACGGCCGCGAACACGGTGGGTTCGGCGTGCGGGAATTCGTCAACGTGAAGGCGGTATTCCTGCCCTGATCCGGTGACATGCATCAGGCCGCAGGCACAGGGCGACGTCGCCCTGGCTGCGGCCTGAGAGGCTTAACAAGAAGTGAACGAAACGCCACTTTTCCTTTTGAAACCGATAGATAACCCATCTGTTCAAGCGTGCACAGTCATCAATCCGGAGCCAGCATGTAGCCCGCGCCCCGCACAGTCTGAAGATACCGGGGTTGCTTGGGGTTCATCTCGATCTTCCGCCTCAGCCGGGTGATCTGCACATCCACGGCGCGTTCCTGCACCGGCTCTCCGCCCACCTTGTCGCGGTTCAGCAGGCTCACCAAGTCGGCCCGCGTGATCGCTTCGCCCGGCTGATGGGCGAAGATCCGCATCAACGCCGCTTCCGTGGCCGTCAGCCGCACCGGCTCCTGCCCCTCGAACATCTCGCCGCGCTCGATGTCATACCGGATCGGTCCCAGGTGGAGGACCTGCGGAATGCTGCTTTCTTCCGACGGCACCGGCATCCGCCGCAGGATCGCGTTGATCCGCAACAGCAGCTCTTTTGGCTCGAAGGGCTTGGCAAGGTAATCGTCCGCTCCTGCTTCAAGCCCCGTGATCCGGTCGTCTGCTTCGCCCTTTGCGGTCAACAGGAGGATCGGCGTGGCGGACCGCGTCCGGATATCGCGGCAGAGGCTTATCCCATCCTCTCCCGGCATCATCACGTCCAGAACGATCAGGTCGAAGCTGAGCCCGTCCAGCAGCTTCCGCGCATGCGCCGCGTCCCGCGCACCCGAGGCCATGAAGCCGTTCCGCATCAGGAATTTCTGGAGAAGTTGCCGGATACGTTCGTCGTCATCGACGATAAGAAGATGTGCGCCGATGTCCATGAGTTAGCCCTGATCCACCCCGTCAAGGTACTGGCGGCGCATCTCGGGGTCCATCATCTCTTCCAGCACCGCGCGGAACCCCTGTACCGCCTCCGGCCCCGCATTGCGGAACGCCACGCGCATCCGGTTACGCTGCGCTTCCGACAGGGCCTGTTCCAGCTCCTTCCCGGCATCGGTGAGAAACAGGTGCCTTTCCCGCTTGTCGCGCTTGCCGACCCGCGCCTCGACCAGCCCATCTTCAACCAGCGTCCTCAGCACGCGATTGAGCGATTGCTTCGTCACGCCCAGGATCGCGAGGAGGTTGTTCACCGTCGTCCCCGGCGTGCGATTGATGAAATGCACCGCCCGGTGATGCGCCCGTCCGTAGCCATGTTCGATCAGGATGCGGTCCGGATCAGCGGTAAAGCCGCGATAGGCGAAGAACATCGCCTCGATCCCGCGCCGCAACTGGTCGTCGGTCAGGAACAGCAGGCTGTCCCCACGCACCATTGCGGCACTGCTGCCACGTTCGGTCATAGTCTGTCCCTTCCTTGACCGGTTCAGCCAGTCAGGACATTTTATGTCAGCCTTGTTGACTTTCCAAGAATCAATTGGTAGCCAAACTGGCATTTTGCGTAATTTTATGTCCGATGCGGACCCAAATCGCGCAACATTTGTAAATCATACCCGAATGGAAGCGGGTCAAACGAGGAAAGGAAGGGACCATGGCTGGAGCCTATGATGACCGCGACGGTCAGATCTGGATGGACGGCAAGCTGATCGAATGGCGCGATGCGAACGTACACCTTCTGACCCACGCGTTGCACTACGCTTCAAGCGTGTTCGAAGGCGAACGCGCCTATAACGGCAAGATCTTCGAAAGCCGCAAGCACTCCGAACGTCTGCATTACTCCGCCTCCTGCATCGATTTCGAGATCCCCTACACGGTCGACGAGATCGAGGCCGCGAAATACGAGGTGATGAAGGCCAACAACCTGACCGACGCCTACATTCGCGCCGTTGCATGGCGTGGTGCCGGTGATGACATGGGCGTCAGCTCGGCCCGCAACCCCGTCCGCCTGGCAATCGCTGCCTGGGAATGGGGCAGCTACTACGGCGACGCGAAGATGAAGGGTGCCAAGCTCGACATTTCCAAGTGGAAACGCCCCTCGCCCGAGACGATCCCGGTCCATGCCAAGGCTGCCGGCCTTTACATGATCTGCACCACGTCGAAGCATGCCGCCGAAGCCAAGGGCTGCTCGGACGCGCTGTTCATGGATTACCGCAACTACGTGGCCGAGGCGACGGGCGCCAACATCTTCTTCGTCAAGGACGGAGAAGTGCACACGCCCAAGCCCGATTGCTTCCTGAACGGCATCACCCGCCAGACGGTGATCGGCATGCTGGAAAGCAAGCAGATCAAGGTCCACGAGCGTCACATCATGCCAGAGGAACTTGAAAGCTTCGAACAATGCTGGCTGACCGGCACCGCCGCCGAAGTCACTCCGGTGGGCCAGATCGGCGACTACAACTTCGAAGTCGGCGCGATGACCCGCGATATCGCGCAGAGCTACGAGGACCTGGTGCGGGCGTAAGTTACCTTCGCATCGCCAAAAACACAGCGAATCTTGCGCGTTCGCGAGCGTCGGCTTGCCAGAATTGATCTAATATTGTCTCGACTGTTTGAAGGTCACTACTAATAGTCGAGACATTGATCTTCGCCAGCGGATCATAATCGGCCTGTTCACGCTTGTTTTTGTGGCCAGAGATCTGTTTTGCAAATGACTTTAGCGGATCAGAGAACGCCGACGATCGATGAGCTGCATCGCGCGAATTTTTCTCCATTCGTCCGTGGTCGACCTGACGATAGACTGCCTTAAAAACTGTCGTGAAGCCTTCTGTGTCAGAGTCTAGACCAAAGGGTTCAACGAGCGCACCGCATACTGCGTGAAACATTGAAAAGTATAGGTCACTGGCAGCGCGCCTTAGTTCGCCCTCTATCTTCTGGGTTTTTTCGGTCGATAGCCGACGCCGCGCGCACTCGAGAAATTCATCACTCAGCTGCCGCAAGCGGTTGATCCTCATCCAATGAGACAAAACTCACAATCGGCGTCACATCTTCGGCAGAGTAAGCCTCCCAAGCCGCATCCACAATTTGCGATACGACCGCATTATCGGGTCCTTCAGTGAGACCTTGATAAACAATATCAAGCCAAACGACTTCAAGATCGTCAGAATTGGTTTCCTCGCGTACGCGCAAATCTACGAAGAACCTTGCTCCAAGCAAGTTCCGAGAAATTTCCATGAGCGATTGACTCATTGTACTGGCCCTCCGTTGTGTTGACGATAACAACTGAGCAAGCGCCTGTGAATCCACAATTAATCCACATCCAAGTAAGTGACTCAAAATCAATAATAACTTTGTTCAGCCATGATACCGACTAACGTGATCACCTTCCGCTTGACCGCCGGACTCTTCGCGCCCACCATCCCGTCATGGTGATGCACTTCCAGCCCACGGGCCCCTCATCTTCCCAAAAACAGGTCGCGTTTCATCGCACGGAGCTTGGCGTGATCCTGGCGCTATACGGTCGCATGGTCGCGGCTGGTGAATGGCGGGATTACGGGATCAGCCACCTCAGTGACGTGGCGATCTTCTCGATCTTCCGGCGCACGGCCGAACATCCAATCTACCGGATCGAGAAGCGGCCAAAGCTGCGGGACAAACAGGGCCAATACACGGTGATTGGCATGGATGGGCGTATCCTGAAACGCGGGCACGACCTGAAGACCGTGCTCCGTGTTCTGGAACGCAAACTAATCCGAGCGGTGGATTAGGACAGAGCCAACCGTTTACGTGACGTGATCGGCCCGTATTCCTTTGCCTCGATCCGCGCGGCGGCGTCTTTCAACGGCTCGTATGCGACCGACATGTGGTGGGCATTGGCGTGCAACAGCATGCGGTCGCTGGCCATCAACCCGACGTGGCCGTTCCAGAAGATCACGTCGTTCCGTTTCAAGGCCGCGTCCGGGGGAATATCCTCCCCCAGTTCCAGTTCCTGCTGATCGCTGTCGCGCGGGCACTCGATCCCGCAGGCAAGAAGGCAGGCCTGAACGAGTCCCGAACAGTCAATGCCCCACCGGCTCGTGCCACCCCAAAGGTAGGGCGTACCGAGGAACAGGTCCGCGATCCCCACCGGGTCCGCGAAACGCGCAGAGATCGGCATCAGATGCTGCGCAGGCATGAAATGCCCGGTGTGGATACGTTTATAGCCACCCTTCTCGCCAACGACCTTCACCTGGCTTCCGAAATAGAGGCAGACATCAGGCGGCGCCTTGAGGTCGGGCTTCGGATAAAGATGGGTCGCGGGTGAAATCACCCAATGGGTCGGAGGCTCGGCCCCGGTCAGCGCGGCAGCCACGACATAACCAACGTAGCCGTCCTTCTCGCACCGGCCAAAGGCAAATCCATCCTCGGTTTCCAGCACGAGGAACCTGTCGCCGAACACAAGCTGCGTCGTGCGCGCGCCGCGGGGTTTGTCTGTCACATTGGCGATGGGCTGCTGCACCATCATCATGCGACCATCGGTGTAGCGATCCGCCTCGATCACGCCTTTCAGGGAGGAATGGGCGACCTGGCCGTTGAACGGTGTGGTGCGGGGATCGCTCATCAGCTCAGAACCTCGGGCAGGGCGTTGTAGATCGCGCGGATGCCCTGGCCAAGGCCGCCTTTCGGACGGGCCGGTGCGTTGGTGCGCTGCCAAGCGAAGATGTCGAAATGCGCGAAACGTGACGCGTCGGCGAAACGACGCAGGAACAGGGCCGCAGTGATCGACCCGGCCATCCCGCCGGAGGGCGCATTGTCGAGATCGGCGATACCGGGCTCGATCATCGGCTCGTAAGCCTCGTGGAACGGCAGGCGCCAGACCGGATCGGCGACCCGCGCCGCCGCGGCGGACAGCGCCTGCGCAAGCGCGTCATCATCGGTGTAGAACGGCGCAATGTCGGGCCCCACGGCGACCCGCGCGGCACCGGTCAGTGTCGCCATGCAGATCATCAGATCCGGGTTCGCCTCGGCCCCGTAGGACAGCGCATCGGCCAGCACCAGCCGCCCTTCTGCATCGGTATTGTTGATCTCCACCGTCAGGCCGTTGCGCGCCTTGTAGATGTCACCGGGGCGGAAGGAATTGCCCGAGACGTTGTTCTCGACCGCCGGGATCAGCACCCGCAACCGGCAGTTCATCTCGCCCGACATGATCATGCGCGCGAGGCCCAGAACGTTGGCTGCACCGCCCATGTCTTTCTTCATCAGACCCATCGAGGCGCCCGGCTTCAGGTTCAGGCCGCCGGTGTCGAAGCACACACCCTTGCCGACCAGCGTCAGCGCGGGGCCGTCGGTGCCCCATGTCATCTCGATCAGGCGCGGCGCCTTCGCGGCGGCCCGTCCTACCGTGTGGATCAGCGGAAAGTTCTGCGCGCGCAGTTCTTCACCCACGATGGATTGCATGCCGGCCCCGAATTCGGAGGCGAGATCCCGCACAGCCTCTTCCAAAGCATCCGGCCCCATGTCTTCGGCCGGCGTATTGATCAGGTCGCGGGTCAGCGCCTCGGCCGCGGCGATCCGTTCGAGCGCAGCTGCATCGACCCCTTCCGGCGCGACGAGTTGCGCTTGGGGTGCGGTCTGCGCGCGATACCGGTCGAACCTGTAGCCGGACAGCAGAAAGCCGAGCGCCAGTTCATCCGCATCCGGCCCTGCGGGCAGCGGATTGGCTATCTGGAATGTCGCAGCGGGCAAGTTGGCGATCGCATCGCCGACGGCAAACCGCTTGCGCAGTCTGGCTGCCGCCGTTCCGATCCCCACGACCGCGCCCTTCTTCCCGGGAAGCACGAGGCCGCGGCCAAGCTGACCGTTAAACCCGTTGAACTCGATCCAATCGACGAGGTCTTGCGACAGCCCGCCAAGCGTCGCGGCCGGATCGTCGCTTCCGACAAGATAGATCGGCAGGGACTCCGCCCCGGTATCGGCAAATTTCAGCGCCATGCTCGCACCCCTGGTTTGAGGGCGCAGGGTAACGTTTAGCGAGGGCTTCGCAAGATGGGATCAGGCGGATCACCGCCGAATCTTGGTGGCTTTTCCTAGGCTACCCGGAGAGATGCGACGACCCGTTTTGTCTCACCCCGACAGATCCTCAAGGTCCCAAACGGCGTGGATCGAACGCTCGCCTACCCGCTGGACCCGCGCCAGCGTCGCACCAAGCGCCACGTGATCTGCGTCCGCATGACACTGGCGGACAGAATGTGCGACGCGGGCAAGGGTCGCCATACCGATCAATTCGGCATCGCGCGCGATCTGGCCAATCTCCTGCAGGAAGGTGGCTTCGTCCTTGTTTACCAGGCCCGCCAATTTCGGCAGGCCCTCTGAAATCCGGTGCAGGGCAAGGGCGACCTCGGCCTCGGCCCGAACCTCGCCGATCCGGTGACACAGGTTTTCCAGGCATTCCGGATCGAACCGCGCAGGTTCGTCCATGGCCAACGCCATGATTTGAGGGGCCACCCCGGCCCCTGAATTCCGTCTCATGAACTCGCTCCACTCATACGCCCCCACCACAAGGACGCTCCCGCTGACCGGGACATGGACCCAACTTCATGACTGGTGCTGAACAATCTCTTTATCGTCGCCCACAAAACGGCTGCAATTTGATCCGCATTTCCGATAAACGCCGGTGCAACCGACACGGAGACGCCGATATGCAACGCATCAAATCGCTGCCTGACTATCTTCTGGAACGCTACAAAAGCTGGAAGGAAACGACCTTCCCCGACAGTCAGGAGTGGTTCAAGAAGCTTGCAGACGAAGGCCAAAGCCCCCGCGCCATGGTGATCGCGTGTTGCGACAGCAGGGTGGCCATCAATTCGGTCTTCGGCCAGCGCACCGGCGAACTCTTCGTGCACCGCAACATCGCCAATCTCGTGCCGCCCTACACGCCGGACGGAAACCACCACGGCACCGGCGCTGCCATCGAATTCGCCGTGAACCACCTGAAGGTGAAACACATCCTTGTCATGGGGCATTCGAATTGCGGTGGCGTGGCCGGATGCATCGCCATGTGCGAGGGAAAGTCCGAGGAATTCGATGCGCACGAGAGCCTGATCGGCCGTTGGCTCGACGTCCTTCGCCCAGGCTATGCGACTGTTTCGGGCATCGACGATGACCAGACCCGGCAAACCGCGCTGGAGAAGGAAGGGGTCCACGTCAGCCTTGCGAACTTGCTGAGCTATCCCTTCGTGAAATCCGCGGTGGATGGGGGACGATTGAGCCTCCATGGCCTATGGACCGACATTTCGGACATGGAACTCCACCTGTTCGACGGAAAGATCGAGGAATTCATCCGGGCGTGACTGGCGTCACGGACTTGAAGACCGGGCGGCGCGCGGATTAATCGAAGCGCCACGATCCGGCGGACCCGAACGGAGCTTGAGATGGACGGTATGTTGGCGCTGGCTGCAGACAACCTGTTGTCGCCGATTATCCTTTTCTTCGTCCTTGGTGTCATGGCCGCCTTCGCGCGCTCCGACCTGTCGATTCCGGAAGCGATCGCCAAGGGCATGTCGATCTATTTGCTCTTCGCGATCGGTTTCAAAGGCGGCGCTGCGGTGGCTGACAACGGCATCGACGCGACCCTGCTCCTTTCCCTCGTGGCCGGCCTCGTGCTTTCCTTCGCACTGCCGTTGGTGGCCTTCATGCTGCTGCGTGCGATGACCCGGCTGTCAGTCGTCGATGCCGCTGCGGTGGCCGGTCACTACGGCTCGATCTCGATTGTCACATTCGTCGCGGCCACGTCTGTCGTGCAAAGCGCGGGCCTCACGTCCGAGGGCTACATGGTCGCGGTCGCCGCCGTCATGGAAGCGCCTGCCATCCTGTCCGCGCTCTGGCTCATCGCCCGTTTCAGCAAGGGGACGACGAAAATGGACGCCGGCCTCCTGCGCGAAATCCTGCTGAATGGCAGTATCGTGCTTCTGATCGGGTCGTTCCTGATCGGGGTCATCACCGGCACCGACGGGCTGACCATGATCGCGCCGTTCATCGTGACGCCGTTCCAGGGCGTCCTCTGCCTGTTCCTGCTGGATATGGGCCTCGTCGCGGGACGCGGCCTGCGTGAGGCGCGTGGTGTGCTGAAACCGGGCCTGTTCCTGTTCGGGGTGCTCATGCCTGTCATCGGCTCGATGTTCGGCCTTCTCGCCGGCAGCCTGCTCGAACTCAGCACCGGAGGCATCGTCCTGTTCATGACGCTGGCGGCGTCGGCATCCTACATCGCGGTACCGGCAGCCATGCGGGTGGCGCTGCCCGAAGCAAACCCGTCGATCTATCTGACCCTGTCCCTGGGCGTGACATTCCCCTTCAACCTGACCCTCGGCATACCGTTGTATCTGGCGGTCGCCACCCTCGTGACCGGAGGCTGACCATGGAAACCCACAAGGCAAAACGCGTCGCCGTCATCATCGAAGCGATCATGCAATCGCGACTGACCAACGCCATGGAGAGCGCCGGGATCACGGGCTACTCCGTCCTGCCGGTTCTTGCCGGCGGGGGGCGGTCCGGCAACTGGAGCCGTGACGGCCAGATCAGCCGCGGCCAGGGTATGGTTCAGGTGCTTTGCATCATCTCGCCCGAGAAGTTGGACAACCTTCTCGAAAATGCCTTCCCGCTGGTCGAACGACATATCGGCGTGATCACCGTCAGCGACTGCGAAGTTCTGAGAGCCGAGCGGTTCTGACGCAGCTTCGCAGAGCGCCCCGACCTGTGCTACGATTGGCCCTGTGTGGTTGCGCCAAGGGGAGGGGAACATGCGCCTGGCTCGGAACATCATCATCGGGCTCGTGGCCCTTGTCGCGGCCTTCCTGATCGTCGGCCTCTTTCTGCCGCGGCACGTGATCGTCGAGCGTGAGGTGGTCATCGACGCGCCACCCGAAGCCGTGTTTCCCCATGTCAGTTCGCTTCAGGCGTTCACGGGCTGGTCCCCGTGGAACGACCTCGATCCGGATATGCAGGTGGAGTATTCCGGCCCCGACACCGGCGTCGGCAACGTCATGGTATGGACTTCGGATCATCCGAATGTCGGCAATGGCCGGCAGGAGATCGTGGAGCTTGTCGAGAACGAGAGCGTCCGCACCGAGATCGACTTCGGCGACATGGGCCTGGCCGACGCCTGGTGGCGGTTGGTGCCAGAGGGCGAAGGCACGCGCGTGGTCTGGGGCCTCGATGCCGACATGGGTGCCGGGCCCATCGGGCGCTGGGTCGGATTGATGATGGATGGAATTGTCGGCGCCGATTACGAGGATGGCCTTGCCCGGCTACGGGCGACCGTCGAGGGCTGACTTAACGCGGCCTTAACCGGAATCACGTGGAGTGTGGGGCATGGAGATGTCCGCCCCGATCCCGATCAGCCTGCCGCCCGGGGCGCTCACCGCCCTGCGCCGGCAAGCTCAGGCGCGTGGCATGACCCCGGCGACGCTGGCGCACCTGATGCTGGTCGGCATGCTCGCGCCCGACTTGTCGCCGCAACCACCCGTAGCGAGGTGCCCCCACCCCAGCCTGTTTCAGGACGGCTGGGATGAGGGCGAAGATGTCATCCTGATCGAGGACGATTAAGGACGCCAGTCGAGGATCTGGCCCTCGGGGAATTCGAAGTCGGCCTGCAACTCGATCAGCAACTCCTCTCCCGGTTCGACAGTCACCTCCCACGCGTTGACGCCGCGCATGTCGTCCACGTCGGTTTCCGTCGGGCGAGGCATCAGGGTGACTTCAAGGTCGAGGTCTTCCTGCTCGGCAAACGGCACGGCGTAGAGGATGCGGACTTCCTCCGCCTCGGTGCCCGAATTGGTCACGCCGAATGCGAGTTCCCGCGATTGGGTGGTGGAGGTTGTGAACAGGCCCCGGTCACCTTCGGCCAACGAGCGATCGATCCAGCGCAGTTGCAGGTGGTCGAGCGGACCGAAGCCCATCTCCACATCCGCACCGGCTGCGATCAGGGGCAGGTAGCCTTCACCCATCAGCGCGCCATCGCGGAAGAAGCTGGCGGAACCGGGCAGGATCGGTTCGCCAAGCGTGTTATCGACCATGGCGACGAGGAACGCGGTCTCGTCAAAGCGCGGAACGGCGCGGTTCTCCATCTCGGTCTCAAGCTCGACCGTGTCGAAGGCGAGCGTTGCCTCACCCGACGGGCCGACGCTGACCGGATCGCCGTAGGGATAGGTGATCGACAGGCCCGCGAATTCCGCGCCAAGCGATCCGACACGCTCTTCCACCGCGATCACCGGTTCAGCCGCGGGAGCAGCAGCGCCCGCGATCAGGGATTGCGGGGCGATCCCGACGGTCGCGGCGTCTTCGAACGGGGCCGGCGTGCGCGGCATGGGAACGGGGCGAAGCTCATCCGGGTCCACGATCCGCGCGGGGATGGACGCCAGTTCGGACGGCCTGCGCGCACGGTCGGGCGTGGCGGTGGAGAAGGTGACGTTGACGTCGTTCCAGATCGCCTGCCCCCCAGTGCGCAGGGTGACGAAACGCTCGATCTCCAGCAGGCCGGTCTCGGAATCCAGTTCCAGCTCGTAGGAGGGCGACCAACCGGCGGCGTGGGTTATGTAGTCCAACTCAAAAGCCAACTCGCCTTCTGCGGCGACCTCCACATCCACGGCATAGGCGGTGATCTGGGTGCCGAGCGGGCGCAACTCGCGCAGCGCCTGCGTGGCGAGGGCGAGGTCGGTTTGCGCCTCGGTCACGGCTTCGGCGAGGTCTCGGCGGGCGACTTGCGAGGCTTGGCGTTCCTGCGACAGGCGCTCGGTCTCGGCGCCGAGGGTGGCGAGGAATTGCGGGACGAGCGCGGGATCTTCGGGCATGGCGACGCCGTTCTCACCCCCGCGCAGGATGGCGGCGACGTAATTCTGCTGGGTCTCGATGGCGCGGATCTGGGCGTCGGCTTCGGTCAGCGCGTCCTGCGCCGCCTGCAATGCATCTTCGGCGGCCTCCACGTCCGCGCGGGCTTCGGCCTGCTCAGGCGTGTCCAGCGCGCCTTCCTCGATCGGGTGGTTCTGGAGCTGCTGCGGTACGCCGAGGCGCATGCCGTCGGCGCCACGCATCTGGGGCATGCGGGCCTCGAAGAGGTCGGGCATGGCGACGATCAGGCGGTGGCGGCCCTCGGGCAGCATGACGGAGCCGCTGCGGGTCATCTCGGCGCCGTTGGCGAAGACGAGGGCTTCGGTGAGGTCGGCGCGGACGACGAAATCATCGGCCTGCGCGGCGACGGGGAGGGCGGCACAAAGGGCGGTGGTCAGGAAAAGGCGTTTCATGATGGGGCGGTCCTTCATCTGGATAGCAAGACAATCGGCCAGCCTCCGCCCTGGAACAAGGTGCGGAAAACCGGGCCGTCGGGGTTCGGTTCTATCTCTAGGACGGGGCCCGGAGCGCGATCCTTGGCCGGGCACAAAAAAACCAGGTGTGCAAGCTTGCACACCTGGCTTAAGTATCTGTTTATGAATGATTTCCGGAAGAACGTTTACTCTTCCTTAACCCCTTCCAGATCCCGTTTCAGGCCTTTTTCAGCACCCGGTTACCCAGGGTTTCGGCGATCTGCACCGCGTTCAGGGCGGCGCCCTTGCGCAGGTTGTCGCTGACGCACCACAGGTTCAGGCCATTCTCGATCGTCGGGTCCTGGCGGATGCGGCTGATGAATGTCGCGTAGTCGCCGACGCATTCGATCGGCGTCGTGTAGCCGCCCGGTTCGCGCTTATCGACGACGAGGATGCCCGGCGCCTCGCGCAGGATATCGCGGGCCTCCTCCTCATCGAGAAAGTCCTCGAACTCGATGTTGATCGACTCGGAATGGCCGACGAAGACCGGCACCCGCACGCAGGTGGCCGTGACCTTGATCTTGGGGTCGACGATCTTCTTGGTCTCCACGACCATCTTCCATTCTTCCTTGGTCGAGCCGTCTTCCATGAAGACGTCGATCTGCGGGATCACGTTGAAGGCGATCTGGCGCTGGAATTTCGAAGGGTCGACCTCCTGACCCGGGACATACATGCCCTTGGTCTGGTTCCAGAGTTCGTCCATGCCTTCCTTGCCCGCACCCGAAACCGACTGGTAGGTCGACACGACAACGCGCTTGATCTTGGCGCGGTCATGGAGCGGCTTGAGCGCCACGACCATCTGCGCGGTGGAACAGTTGGGGTTGGCGATGATGTTCTTGTTGTGCACCTGCTCGACCGCCTCGGGGTTCACTTCCGGCACGACCAGCGGGATCTCCGGGTCGTAGCGGTACAGCGAGGAGTTATCGATCACGATGCAGCCAGATTTTGCGGCCTTGGGCGCGTATTTCTTCGTCGCGTCCGAGCCGATGGCAAACAGCGCGATGTCCCAGCCGGTGAAATCGAACGTGTCGAGATCCTTGGTTTTCAGGGTCTTGTCGCCGAAGCTGCACTCGGTCCCCAGCGATTTCCGCGACGCCAGAGCGACGATCTCATCGACGGGAAACTGGCGCTCGGCCAGGATGTTCAGCATTTCGCGGCCCACGTTGCCCGTGGCGCCCGCGACGACGACTCGGTAACCCATGATCTGATCCTTTCGAATGGGACGGCGCGGCTTTACGCGAAGGGGATGCACAAGGGAAGGGGGGCGGCACGACACTTGTTCTGAAGGGTGTCATAAGGGTCGCTGATATTGGTGCTGGCGTTGAATGAGCCTCCCGCCCGGTGGGCACCACCGGGCAGCCCCCGACCCTCCCGTCGTGCCGGAGGCGCGCTTGCGGCGCGACGAGGGGGCTTCACCCCCACCCAGGGTCAGGGGCTGCCCTTCGTTCGGAGCACAACCTTCAGGCAAAGCTTGACTTATGCCCCCCACACGTCCACATGCGGCCCATCGGATGCTGCACTGCCGCGTGAGCAGTCGCCTTCCCACTCGCTTCGGGATCGGGCCAGCAGCTCTGAAACAGAATTCCCAGACCCCCATCACGCAGGGCTCTGACGATCGGCGGATGAGCCGCCCGGTCGCACCCTCGTTTGGCCGCACGCGACGTGTGGCCCTCCCGGTTTGTGCCGTTCGGCACTTACCCGAAAGGATACGTATTGTTTGATTTCGACATGCTCGGCCTGAAGCCGAGCCTTTCCAAAGCCCTCAAGGAAAACGGCTTTACCGAACCCACCCCGATCCAGAACCAGGCGATTCCGCTGGCGCTCGACGGGCATGACATTCTGGGCCTCGCCCAGACCGGCACCGGCAAGACGCTGGCCTTCGGCCTGCCGCTGATCGAGCACCTGCTTGGCCTGCACGGCAAGCCCGAGCCGAAAACCGCCCGCGCGCTGATCCTTGCGCCGACGCGCGAGCTGGTGAACCAGATCGCCGACAACTTGAAGCTGTTCACCCGCAACACGCCGGTGAAGATCGCCACGGTCGTCGGCGGGCAGAGCATCAACCGGCAGATCAACACGCTGGCGAAAGGCACCGACATCCTTGTCGCGACGCCGGGCCGCCTGATCGACCTGATGGACCGCAAGGCCATTCACCTCGACACCGTGCAGCACCTCGTGCTGGACGAAGCGGACCAGATGCTCGACCTCGGGTTCATCCACGCCCTGCGCCGGATCGCGCCCGAACTGGGCACGCCGCGCCAGACCATGCTGTTCTCGGCCACCATGCCGAAGCAGATGGAAGAACTGTCCAGGGCCTACCTGACCGACCCCAAGCGCGTGCAGGTTTCGCCCCCGGGCAAGGCGGCGGACAAGATCACCCAGTCGGTGCGCTTCGTCGAGAAGGCCGACAAGGGTGATGCGCTGCGCGAGATTCTTTCGCAGGATCCCGAGGCGCTGGTGCTGGTCTTCGGACGCACCAAGCATGGCTGCGAGAAGCTTATGAAGGGTCTTGTGAAGGACGGGTTCAACGCGGCCTCGATCCACGGCAACAAGAGCCAGGGCCAGCGCGACCGCGCCATCAAGGCGTTCCGCGATGGCGAGGTGAAAATCCTCGTGGCGACCGACGTGGCCGCGCGGGGCATCGACATTCCCGGTGTGGCTTACGTCATCAACTACGAATTGCCGGATACGCCGGACAATTACGTGCACCGGATCGGCCGCACCGCGCGCGCCGGCCGCGAAGGTGAGGCGATTGCGCTGGTCTCCGCCGAGGAGGTCGATCTGCTGAAGGACGTCGAGAAGGTGATGAAGATCTCCATTCCCGTGGCCTTCGGGGAACGGCCCGAGCCGGTGCGGGTCGAGAAACCCTCCCGTGGCAGTCGCCGTCGTGGCGGCGGTGGTGGTGGTGGTGGCGGTGGCGGTCAGCGCAACCGTGCGCCCAAGCCGGCCAGCGCCGAGGCCAAGCCGCGCCGTCCGCGCCGGAACCGTCGGCGCAAGTCCGCGGCCTAAGCGTCTTTCGACGTGGCGTAGAGGGCGAGGCCCACGAGGATCGCCACGGCGAAAATCGCGAACAACGCGCCATATGCGGCCTCTGACCCGAGGGATCGGGTCAGGGCCACGTGCGTCGGGCCCGAGGCGAATTGCATCACCCCGGCGCCGCCCATTCCGAACAGGTTGAGAAGTGTCACGCCGCGCCCGGTCAGGTGCGGCGGCAGGAAGCTTCGGCCATGGGAAATGGTCGCCGGGTAGGACGCGCCGAACAGGCCGATGGCGGCGAAGAGGACAATGGCCAGCGTGGCGGTCGCGGGCGGCAGGATGAAGAACGACAGGCACAGCAACGCCACGACGAGGTTGCCGCCGAAGATCGCCCATTTGCGGCTGCCGGTGATCCTGTCGATGGGGCCGTAGAGGAAATTGCCCGCCACCATGGCTAGGCCCAGGGCAAGGGTGGCGATGCCCACGAGGTCGAGCGTCGCGTCGAAGCGTTCGGTCAGGTAGGGGCTGATCCAGAGGCCGCGGATGCCCGCCGTGGGGCCGTAGCAGACGAACATTCCGATCAGGATCGGCCATAGGGCGCGGATGCGCAGGAGTTCCGCGAAGGAGCCGTGCTGTTCGCCGTCGGGCTTCTTCGGGTCTCGGACGAAGACGCCGATGCCGAGCGCGATGAACGTGGTGAAGGCGGCGGTGGCCCAGAGCGTCTCGCGCCAGCCGAAGGCCTCCACCGCGGCGGCGAGCGGGGCGGCGGAGAGCAGGTTGCCGAGCGAGCTGACACCGACCGTGACGCCCGCGAGCGTGCCGAACACGGCGAGCGAAAACGTGCGGGCGAAGATGAAATAGGTGGACATCAGGACCGGCGCGCAGCCCATGCCGATCAGCGCCATGGCGAGGGTGATGGAGAGCGGGGTGGTTGCCGTGGCGAAGACGATGCAACCGCCGACGGCGCCGAGGGTGAACAGGGTGAATGTGGTGCGGCGCGGACCGATGGTGTCGAGCGCCCAGCCCACGGGAAGCTGCATCAGCGCGAAGGTGGCGAACCAGAGACCGGAGGCGCGGGCAAGGTCGGCCGTGGTTGCGCCGAGGTCCGCGATCAGCACGGGGCTGAGCACGGCGAGGAACGCCCGGAAGAACTGGCTGAGGCAATAGGCGACGATCAGAAAGGTCAGGCCTGCGCGCATCTAGGCCTCCCTATCCTGTCTGTCGCTCGTCGGGAGACTGACGTTCCCTCTCCGGAGCGGCAACCGCGAAATTCTGATCTGAAGGGGCCATCGTTCTTAATCGAACGCATCCCGAGTTTCAGACTATTTTTGTCGGAATCTCTTGACGACAGGTCCGCGCTCGGTTTGAAACACTCCTGATAATTTTTGTCAGAGACTCAAGGGAGCTTCCAATGAGCCGCACGTTATCCGTCCTTCTGGGCACCGCGATCGCCGTTTCGGCCGTCACCGCCGCGCAGGCGCAGGAACTGAACCTCTATTCCTCGCGCCACTACGACACCGACGAGCGGCTCTATTCCGACTTCACGGATATTACCGGCATCGCCATCAACCGCATCGAGGGCAATGCCGACGAGCTGCTGGCACGCATGGAAGCCGAGGGGGAGAACAGCCCCGCCGACGTCTTCCTGACCGTCGACACGAGCCGCCTTCAGCGCGCCGCCGACATGGGCGTTTTGCAGCCCGTCGACTCCGACGTACTGGCCGAGCGCATCCCCTCGAACCTGCGCGACGACGACAACCTCTGGTTCGGCTTCTCGCAGCGCGCACGGATCATCTTCTACGATACCGAAGCCGTGGAGACGCCGCCGCAAACCTACCTCGACCTTGCCGACCCGGCCTACGAGGGCATGATCTGCATCCGGTCGTCGACCAACACCTACAACCAGACGCTGCTGGCCTCGATCATCGAGAACCACGGCGAAGAAGTGGCCCGCGACTGGGCGACCGGCATCGTGGCCAACATGGCCCGCGACCCGCAGGGCGGCGATACCGACCAGCTGCGCGGACTGGCCTCGGGCGAATGTTCCATCGCGGTGTCGAACACCTATTACTTCGCCCGCGCCATTCGCACCGAAGTCGAAGGCCTGGGTGAGGCCGAGCGCGAGACGATCGGTTGGGTCTTCCCCGACCAAGGCGGCAACGGCGCCCACGTGAACCTGTCGGGTGGCGGTGTCGCGGCCCATGCGCCGAACCGGGAGGCCGCGGTCGCCTTCCTTGAATACCTCGCCTCCGAACAGGCGCAGGTCTACTTCAGCTCCGGGAACGATGAATACCCGGTCGTCGAAGGCGTGCCGCTGGCCGAATCGGTGACTGCCCTTGGTGAATGGGAAGCCGACGATGTCGATCTGGCCGCAGTCGCCGAAAACATCCCGCTCGCACAGCAGATCTTCAACGAGGTCGGCTGGGAATAAGCGCCCCCGCGCCAATCAGACCCTAGCAACGGGCGCCCCTATACGGGCGCCCGTTCGCTTTTGTTGAGCCGTCCGACCCAAAGCATCACCGGAACCATCGCGGCGCTGATGAACAGGCACCACAAGCCCTGCGCCACGCCCTGCTCGGGGTAGGTCACGCCACGGTCGATGACCCAGCCGGTCAGACCCGGGCCGATGGCGGTGGACACGACCATGATCGCGACCGCGATGGCCCGGACCGACCCGAGGTGATTGGTGCCGAAAAGCGACGGCATCAGCGTGCCACCCAACGTCGCGGCCATGCCCTGCGTGACGCCGACAAGCCCCAGCGCCATGGCCCAGGCGAACGGTGTCTCCGCCGGGCCGATCAGGAACATGCCCGTCGCCATGGGAATCAGCGCCAGTGGCAGCAGCTTTTCCGGGCCGAACCGGTCGACCAGGCCGCCGGACAGAAAACCCACGGTCACGCTGGCCAGCGCATAGGTCGTGTAGCTGGGGCCAAGCTCGATCAGCTCCCATCCCTTCACCTCGGCCACGTGGACCGCGTGAAAGTAGACCACGGTGCCGATGAATCCCGGCGTCAGGAGAAACGGGATCAGCGCGTAGAAAAGTGGATGTGCCAGCACCTCGGACCGGGTCCAGTGACGCCCGAACAGCCCCGCCGAGCCGGTCGCCCCGGCGGAGCCAGACGGCGCGCGATCCTGTGCCAGCAGCAGGACCAGAACCGGGATCAGCACGAGCACGATCACCGCGGCGGTCACGCCCCAGGTCGCGCGCCAGCCGATCGCCGCGACCGAGGCGATGACGAGGAACGGCAAGACAGCCTCGCCCGCCGGGTAGCCGAGGTTGGTGATGGCCATGGCCCGACCGCGCGTCGCCACGAACCAGCGCGCCATGGCGGTGGCTTTCATGTGGGTCATCATGCCCTGCCCGCAGAAGCGCAGCAGGAACACGGTCACCACCAGGAGCCAGACGGATTGACCGACCGCCATCAGGATCGCGGCGACGGCGAGAACGGCCGCCACGATCACCGCAAGACGTGATAGCCGCATCGTGTCCGCGCGGCCGCCGAACGCGATCAGCAGCGCGGCGGAGGAAAGGGTCGCAATCGTGTAGAGGCCGCCCCATTGCCCGTCGGTAAGCCCGTAGGTCTCGCGGATTTCACCGGCGAAAAGCGAGATGAAGAAGGTCTGGCCGAAGGATGAGCCAAGGGACAGGAGAAGCCCGGTGGCAAGCCACCGCGCGTTCTCTCGGATAAAGGTCATAGAAGTGTCCGTTCAACGACCCAATACGCACCGATCGCCGCGATCACGACGGATGCGGGGATCGCGATGACCTTGCGATACCAGGGTTTCGAGATGAACCAGCCCACGAGCGCGAAGGCGATGGCGATCACCGCCAGCTGGCCGAATTCCACCCCGATGTTGAAGCCGATCAGGGCGACGGCAAACCGCTCGGACGCGATACCGTAATCGCCCAGAACGCTGGCGAAGCCGAGGCCGTGGAGAAGGCCAAAGGCGAAAACCAGCAGCGTGCGGCCCCGGGTCGTTCCCCAGCCGAGTGTGTTCTCGACGCCCACGAACACGATGGTTGCGGCGATCAGGGGCTCCACGATGCTGGCGGGGATGGTGACGACACCGGTCGCGGCCAGCGCGAGCGTGATGGTGTGGGCCACCGTGAAGGCCGTCACCTGTGCAAGAAGCGGGCGGATGATGGTGGCGAAGAAGAACAGGCCCAGCACGAACAGGATATGGTCGAGGCCGAGCGGAATGATGTGTTCGAACCCGGCGCCGATGTAGCGCAGGAAAACGTCGAGCCAGCCTTCGGTCAGCACCTCGGCGCGGGGGAGTTCCGGCGTCAGCTCGCCGCCGTCGAGGAACCCTTCGTAGGCGTCGGTCCCGCCGCCGATCTGGCGCGGGATGAACGTGCCGAATTGCGGCGCGAGGCCGATCTGCACGCCCGCGTCGCCCTCGGGCAGGGCAGCGGTGAGAGTCAGGAGGCTGTCACGCGGAAGCTCGACATTGCCGACCGGCGGGATCTGCACCGCGGCGATCTCAGGCGTCAGGGTCTCGCCCCCCGATTGCAGGATGAAGCCCTGGCTGATGCGGGGCCATGCCTCGCGCAGCGCCTCCTCCAGCGCGGCGGGGTCGAGCCCGCGCAGGCGGTCGTAAACGGCGGCCTCTGGCGCATCGTTGGTGTCGTTGACGTCGCGCAGGTCGATCCCGGCGATGAGCGTTTCCAGCGTCAGGCGGAGGCTCATCGTGACCTCGTCCTGACCCACCTCGATATCGGCGATGGTCGGGCGGATCTCGTGGGCCGTCGCTGGCAGAACCGTGATGAGCAATGCGATTGACATCAGCGCGCGGCGCATCATCGTTGCTGCACCCATGTAAAGGACCCTTCATGAAACCTGTTCTGCTCGCCGCGACACTTGCGCTTCTCGCCCTGACTGACAAGGGCGCGGCCCATGAATTCTGGATCGATCCCGAGGATTTCATGATCGACGTGGGGGAGGGGCTGTCGGCTCAGCTGCGCGTTGGCACGGAGTTCGAAGGCTCCCCCATGAGTTACGTGCCGCGCCGGTTCGAGACGTTCGTGGTGCTGAATGGCGGGGACACGGTCGAGGTCGAGGGGCGGATCGGCGATATTCCGGCGCTGGCCATGGAGGGCCTGTCGGACGGGCTGGCCGTGGTGGTGCACCAGACCGGCGTGAGCGAGCTGGAATGGTCGGAATGGCAGCGGTTCCTGGATTTCGCCATCCACAAGGACCTGGGCGACGTGACCGCGATGCACGAGGAACGCGGTCTGAGCCAGGAGGGCGTGCGAGAGGATTACATCCGCTACGCCAAGTCGCTTGTGGCCGTGGGTGACGGCGCAGGCGCCGATGCACGCTACGGGATGCGGGCGGAGCTTGTGGCGCTGGACAATCCCTATACCGACGCGCTGGACGGCACGATCTCGATGGAATTGTGGTACGACGATGAATTGCGGCCCGACTACCAGGTGGAGCTGTTCGCCGAGGATGCCGAGGGCAACGTGGAGATCACCTATCACCGGACCGATGCCGACGGGATCGTGCACCTGCCGGTGGAGCCTGGGATGATCTACATGGCGGACTCCGTGTTCCTCGAGGCGGTGGAGCCGGCCGAGGAAGGCGACGCGATCTGGGTCACGCACTGGGCCAACATGACTTTCGCCGTGCCCGGGTGACGCAAGCGATCTTGTGACCCGACGTCCAAGGCGCTATTCCGCCTTCGGACCGAAGGAGAGCGCCCATGGACAAGTTCACGAAGCTGACCGGTATCGCTGCACCGATGCCCCTGATCAACGTCGACACCGACATGATCATCCCCAAGCAGTTCCTGAAGACGATCAAACGCTCGGGCCTCGGCGTGAACCTCTTCGACGAGATGCGCTATGACGACAACGGCAACGAGATCCCCGATTTCGTCCTCAACAAGCCGGCCTACCGCAACGCGCAGATCCTTGTCGCCGGGGACAACTTCGGCTGCGGCTCCTCGCGCGAGCACGCGCCCTGGGCGCTGCTGGATTTCGGCATCCGCTGCGTGATCGCGCCGAGCTTTGCGGACATCTTCTTCAACAACTGCTTCAAGAACGGCATCCTGCCGATCGTTTTGCCGCAGGAAGACGTCGACAAGCTGATGGACGATGCCGAGCGCGGTGCGAACGCGGTCATCACCGTGGACCTGGAAAGCCAGACGATCACCGGCCCGGACGGTGGCGAAATCACCTTCGAGGTCGATGCCTTCCGCAAGCATTGCCTGCTGAACGGCCTCGACGACATCGGCCTGACGCTGGAAAAATCCGCCTCCATCGAAGCGTTCGAAGCCAAGGCCGCCGAGGCGCGTCCCTGGGTCTGAGCCGCTGGCGTCATCCGCAAAAGCGGTGATGCAAAACTGCGACAGGTCAGAGACTTAACCGGCGCGTCTGTGCAACAGGCGCGCCGTTTCAGTTGCGGCACCGGGCCAATTTGGGCACAAATGTGTCAAAATCGTGCCCGCAATGAGCGCATCCGAACCAATTCACACGAAATTGGACAGATCGCACCACGAAGCGGGCCAAAAGGCAGAACAAGATGTCGGCACGAACTGGCATCAGATTGAGGTAGTCGCGGTGTTCACAAGACTGGCCGGCGCACTTTTGCGGGCGATTCTGATCGTTCTCGTCATTCTGACGCCGTCCCTGCTTGTGCCCGGCGCAAATGGTGAAGACGCCAAGGTCATTACCCTCGCAGCACTGGCTTTCGCGGCCGTGACACTTCTTGAATACGGCGCGAAATTCCCGGCCCTGATCGAATTCCGCGATGCGCCGCCGTTCAATCGCATCCGTATCATCGCGATGATGCTGACGCTGTTCGGCCTGTCGATCATCATCGGCGTGGATCACGAGGGCACCACGCTTTCGGTCGTCATGACGGCCCTCGGCCTTGTCGTCGGGCGCACCCTGGATTTCCCGTTCAGCCCGTTGCGGCTGGTTCTCGATCATCTGCCCGAGAACATGGACGCGATCGCGGCGACGAAAGTGCAGTCGATGGCCGGGTTGGCCGTGTTGATCGCCATGCTGTCGCTGTTCATCTTCTCGATCATGATCCGCAGCGGGGCGTGGCCGAACCGTGCGTCGCCGTTCAATGTCTGGATCAACCTGCCGACGTTCGACCCCACGGCGGGCGGAGACGTGATTACCCGGTTAAACCGCGATGGCCGCGTTAACGTTATCTTTGGAATTTTCAGCCCATTTGTGATTCCGGTGGTCGCCGTGATGGCGGCCAACCAGATGGGGGCGAGTGTTGTCGGCTCGCCTCAGACAATGGTTTGGGCAATCACGATATGGATGTTCCTTCCCCTCAGCCTCCTGATGCGCGGAATGGCGATGATCCAGGTCGCGCGCATGATCCGGGCCCGACGGGCAAGGCTGATCGCCGGGGTCGACGCGGACGCGCCGAAATCGGCCTTGCCCTCCTGATCGCGCTGGGGGTCGCCGCACCCGCCGCAGATGCCGAAACGCTAAGGCTTGCCACCTATCACACAGACCTGTCGGGGCGCGGCCCGGGCGAGATCCTGCACGATATCCTGCGGCTCGCTGACCGTCCCGCTGCCACGATCGAGGTCATTGTCGCCGCCAACGCCGATATCATCGCCTTGCAGGATATCGACTACGACGCGGGCGGTGCGACCCTGACCGCCCTTCGCGATGCGCTTGCCGCGCGGGGGCTGGATTACCCTCATCACGTTTCGCTCAGGCCGAACAGCGGTTGGCCGACGGGCCATGATCTTGACGGCGACGGCTCAAGCGCCGGGCCGACAGATGCCCACGGATACGGGCGGTTCAACGGAGACGGCGGCATGGCGCTGCTGTCGCGCTACCCGATCGGCGAGGTGCGCGATTTCTCGGGCGTGCTGTGGCGGGACCTGCCGGGAAACCACGCCGCCGACGTGACGCCCGCCGACGCCCTTTCGGTCTTGCGGCTGCATTCGGTGGCGGCGTGGGACGTGGAAATCCTGACACCGGATGGCCCGTTTCGCGTTCTCACCTCCCACGCCTCGGCCCCGGTCTTCGACGGTCCGGAAGACCGCAACGGGTTGCGCAATGCCGATGAGATCCGGTTCTGGCAGATGTATATCGAAGGCGATTGGTCACCCGATGGCGCAGGGCCGGCCGCCGGTCCCTTCGCGTTGATGGGCACGCTGAACGTCGACCCGGAACGCGGTGAGGGGCGACGCGAGGTGGTGCAGCAGCTGCTCGCGTTGGACCGACTTCAGGATCCGAGGCCGGAGGGTGCGGGCGGCCTTGCAACCGCCGATTGGAACGACCCGACGCCCGGTGATCTGCGGGTGGATTACATCCTGCCATCCAGCGATCTTTCAGTGATTGAAAGTGCCGTCCTTTGGCCGGAGGAGGGGGCGCTGACGGAGGACGCCACGACAGCCTCCGATCACCGGCTGGTCTGGGTCGACATCGACCTGAACGGCTAGCGTGAGGGCATGCCCCTTTGCGCAAGGCCGGTTGGCATCGCGTGAGGGCTTGCACCCACCCATCCGGTCCGGTCTGCGCACCGCTTTCTTGAACTTCCCTCCGCGCCGGGCTACGCGAGGCGCAGCATACAAACGAGGGAATCCAGACCATGTCCGACCGCAGCTTGCTTATCCTTCCCGGTGACGGGATCGGCCCCGAGGTGATGGCGGAGGTCCGCAAGGTCATCGACTGGTTCGGTGCGGCGCGGGGGATCGGGTTCACGGTGTCCGAGGGGCTGGTCGGCGGGGCATCTTATGACGCGCACGGCACGCCTTTGACCGACGAGACGATGGAGCAGGCGCAGAATGTCGATGCGGTGCTGCTCGGCGCCGTGGGTGGCCCGAAATACGACGATCTGGATTTCTCGGTGAAGCCGGAACGCGGCCTTTTGCGGCTGCGCAAGGAGATGGACCTGTTCTCGAACCTGCGCCCGGCGCAGTGCTTCGACGCGCTGGCCGATTTCTCGTCGCTGAAGAAGGACGTGGTCGCGGGCCTCGACATCATGATCGTGCGCGAGCTGACCTCGGGCGTCTATTTCGGCGAGCCACGCGGCATCCACAAGGAAGGCAACGAGCGCGTCGGCATCAACACCCAGCGGTACACGGAAAGCGAGATCGCCCGTGTCGCCCGCTCGGCGTTTGAACTCGCGCGCCGCCGCAACAACAAGGTCTGCTCGATGGAGAAGGCCAACGTGATGGAATCGGGCATCCTGTGGCGCGACGTGGTCAGCGAAGTGCACGCCGCCGAATACGGCGATGTGGAGCTGAGCCACATGTATGCCGACGCCGGCGCGATGCAGCTGACCCGCTGGCCCAAGCAGTTCGACGTGATCGTGACCGACAACCTTTTCGGTGACCTTCTGTCCGACCTCGCCGCGATGCTGACCGGCTCGCTGGGCATGCTGCCCTCGGCCTCGCTGGGCGCACCGATGGCCAATGGCCGCCCGAAGGCGCTTTACGAACCCGTCCATGGCTCCGCCCCCGATATCGCGGGCCAGGGCAAGGCCAACCCGATCGCGTGCATTCTCAGCTTCGCCATGGCGCTGCGCTACAGCTTCGACCTCGGAGACGAGGCGACCCGGCTGGAAGACGCGGTCGAGGCGGTTCTGGCCGATGGCGCGCGCACCGCGGACCTGATGGGCCCCGAAGGCGGCACTCCGATCAGCACCTCCGAGATGGGGGATGCGATCGTCGCGAAATTGGCGGCCTGACCCCCTCGCAATTTTCGCCCACCTGTTGCAGACTCGGGCGCAGCTTTGATGCGGAGATGTCCCATGCTGCGCCTGACCGCCCTCGCCCTTTGCATCGGCCTGCCCTGCCACGCGCAGGATTTCGGCAGTTCGGTCGGGGATGTCGTGCCCAGCCTCAGCGACCTGACGGACCCCTTCGTTTCCGCGTTCGAGTATTTTGGGGAGGGGCGACCAGCGCTGAACATCAGCATGGCGCCGAATGACGAGAACTATCTTGAGGTCATCATCGAAGAGACCGGCTTTCTCGACGATTCCGTCGAAGGACAGCGGGCGATCTACGTGGTGACCCGTACCGCCGAGGGATGGGAGGTCCTTCAAGCCGAGATACAGCAACGCTGTTATCGCGGTGAAAACCGGGATTGGACGAGCGATCCCTGCCTCTGAGTATCGGCCCGCTCGATACCCCAAAACGGAACAGTACCATGTCGGCTTCTCTTCGCGGCTCCCTTCTCGCGCTTCTGGCATTCGCGATCTTTGCGACCCATGACGTCATCATCAAATGGCTCGGCGGAAGCTACGCCCCGTTCCAGATCGTCTTCTTCTCGGTCCTGTTCGGTTTTCCCTTCGTCACGCTGATGCTCCTCAGGGACGCGTCGGAGGCGAACCTGATCCCCAGGCATCCATGGTGGATCGCGCTGCGCACGCTTGCCACGGTCGTCACGGGCCTCTGCGCCTTCTACGCGTTTTCGGTGCTGCCACTGGCGCAGACCTACGCGATCCTTTTCGCCTCACCCCTGCTGATCACGCTGCTCGCGATCCCAATGCTGGGTGAACAGGTCGGCTGGCGGCGCACAATGGCAGTCTTCGTCGGTCTTGGCGGTGTCATGGTGGTGCTGCAACCCGGTCAGACCGAATTGTCACTGGGACATGCCGCAGCCCTGGTCGCCGCCTTCACCGGGTCCTTCGCATCGCTGGTCGTGCGCAAGATCGGACAGGAAGAGCGGCCCGTTGTCCTGATCCTCTACCCGATGGTGGCCAATTTCCTGCTGATGGGGGCGGCGATGCCCTTCGTCTATGAACCCATGCCGGGGCTGGACGTTGCGGGCCTGGCGGTCATGGCGGCGCTGGCGTTCATCGCGACTTTCTTCCTCATCCTCGCGTATCGCTTGGCATCGGCCGTCATGGTCGCACCGATGCAGTATTCGCAGATCATCTGGGCGACGCTGTTCGGTGTGGTTCTGTTCGACGAGAGCCTCGACAGACCCACCGTCATCGGCTCGGCAATCATCGTCGCATCGGGCATCTACATCGTCCTGCGCGAGGGACGAAGCGGACGGTCTGCCAACACGCCGGTGCTGCGCACGCGCACCCGCCTTGGCACGCCCGCCGGATTCCGCATCTCGCCCTTCCTCAGCCGGGACCGACGCGGCCCGGTGGAAGCCGAAGATGCGCACTGAGACCCCTTGCCAAGTCGACCGCCCCCCGCTATGCCGCGCCCCACGGTCGGAGTGTAGCTCAGCCTGGTAGAGCACTGTCTTCGGGAGGCAGGGGTCGTGAGTTCGAATCTCGCCACTCCGACCAATTTTCAGAACATCGCCAAATCTTTCGTGATCGCCCCAAAAGGGTGGCGATCCGCCTCGCCGCAATGGTAAAGGCGCTGAACTGATATCGGGAGGGTCCTGCATGACCGAAACCAAGGTTCTGATCGCCGGCGGCGGGATCGCCGGGCTGACCATGGCGCTGACGCTGCACCAGATCGGCGTGCCCTGCGTGGTGTTCGAAAGCGTCCGCAGCCTCAAGCCCCTTGGCGTCGGCATCAACCTCCAGCCCAACGCGGTGCGCGAACTGTTCGACCTGGGCATCACCGCCGAAGATCTGGACGAGGTCGGCATCCCGGCGAAGGAATGGGCGCTTGTGGGCCTCAACGGGGCGGAGATCTATTCCGAGCCGCGCGGCACCGACGCGGGCTACAACTGGCCGCAATACGCCGCGCACCGGGGCAAGTTGCACATGCTGCTGGCCCGCAAGGTCGAGGATCGCCTGGGACCGGACGCGTTGCGCCTTGGGCAGCGGATCACCGGCTACCGGCAGGACGCGCACAGCGTCACGGCGCTGGTCGAGTCCGCCGATGGCACCCGGTCCGAGGAAACCGGCACGGTGCTGATCGGGGCGGACGGCATCAATTCGGCCATTCGCGCGCAGATGCATCCGGATCAGCCGCCGGTGAACTGGGGCGGCGCGATCATGTGGCGCGGCACCAGCATGGCGAAGCCCGTGCGCACGGACTCGTCCTTCATCGGGCTCGGCACCCATCGGCACCGGATGGTGATCTACCCCATCGGCCCGGCCGACCCTGAGACCGGCCTGGCCCTCATCAACTGGATTGCCGAGCTGACCGTCGACAATGCCGATGGCTGGCAACAGGAGGGCTGGTTCCGCCCCGTCGAGATCGACGACTTCATCGGGCATTTCGAAGGCTGGACCTACGATTGGCTCGACGTGCCGACGCTGCTGCGCGGGGCCGACGTGGCCTACGAGAACCCGATGATCGACCGCGATCCGATCGACACTTGGGCCGACGGCAGGGTGATCCTGATCGGCGACGCGGCCCATGCGATGTATCCGACCGGCTCCAACGGCGCGAGCCAGGCGGTGATCGACACGCGCGAGCTTGGGCTGGCGATGGTCGACCATGGCGTGACGCCCGCAGCACTCGCCGCCTTCGACGCCAAGCTGTGCGGCCCGGTCTCGGAAATCGTGCTGCGCAACCGGGGCGCGGGCCCGTTCGGCCTGCTGAACATGGTCAACGACCGCTGCGAAGGCGAGTTCGACAATATCGACGATATCATCCCCGAGCAGGAGAGGGCGGAGTTCATGTCGGCCTACAAGACCGCCGCTGGCTTCGCGATGGAGCGGCTTAACGCCTCCGACCCGATCCTGCCCAAGGGCGCGACCGTCCGGTAGGACACATTCCCCCGGAGGATGCTTCGGTGTAAGGAGCCAGCAGAAATGGCGAGATCGGCGAAAAAACCCATGACCAACCACCTGTACCAAGGCGACCTGCCCGATGACCTGACCCTTGGTCCCATCGTGGCCATCGACTGTGAAACCATGGGCCTGAACCCGCATCGCGACCGGCTGTGCGTGGTGCAGCTGTCGGACGGCGACGGGCACGCGCACCTGGTTCAGATCGCCCAGGGCCAGACCGAGGCCCCGAACCTCAGCCGCCTGCTGGAAGACCCCGACACGTTGAAGCTGTTCCACTTCGGCCGGTTCGACATCGCGGTCATGTATCACGCCTTCGGCGCGCTGGCCGCGCCCGTCTATTGCACCAAGATCGCCTCCAAGCTGGTGCGGACCTTCACCGACCGGCACGGGCTGAAGAATCTTCTCCAGGAACTGATCGACGTCGATATCTCGAAGCAGCAGCAAAGCTCGGACTGGGGGGCGGCGGACTTGACCGAGGCCCAGCAGGCCTACGCGGCCTCCGACGTGCTTTACCTGCACCGGGTGAAGGACAAGCTCGACGCGATGCTCGCGCGCGAAAACCGCACCGAGATCGCGCAGGCGTGTTTCGACTTCCTGCCGACCCGTGCGAAGCTCGACCTTGCCGGCTGGCCCGAGATCGACATCTTCTCGCATTGACCGGCCCCGGGCTGAGGCTCCGCACATGGCGCGCACCGATTTCTATTCGAATCTCGTGGTCTGGGTGAAAATCACCCTGCCGATCATCGCGCTTGCCCTGCTGTCGAGCCTGTTCCTGTTGTCCGGCACTCCCGACCCGGACGCGGCGCTGCCCTATGCCGAAGTCGATATCGAACAGATCACCAGCGAACAGCGCGTGACGGCGCCGCGCTTTGCCGGTGTCGTGGGCGACGATCAGGAAATCGTTCTCCGGGCCGAGGCGGTCGTGGTTCAGGGCGAGGAGATCGAACAGATCCATGCGCAATCCATTGACGGGCGGATCGAGCTCGGGATCTCGGAGATCATGACCTTGCGGGCCGCGCTCGGCGATATCGACATGGCAGGCCAAACCGCCTTGCTGAGGGATGGCGTGACGGTTCAGACGACGCGCGGATACAGGCTGGACAGCGACACGATGAACGTGGCCCTCAACGAAGTGCGGCTGAACGCGCCCACGCCGGTTCGCATCACCGGCCCCGGGCTGGAGCTGACCGCGGATGCCATGGAAATGGAGGAAGTGGACGGTGCGCCAATCCTCCGTTTCACTGGCTCGGTTCGGATGCTATACGATCCGCAAAACTGAGAGGCATCACATGCAGCGTATTTTCGTCCTTCTGGGGCTTGTCCTGAGCCTTTGCGGCCCTGCCACGGCGCAGGTCGATATCGGCTTCGGCGGTGTCAGCTACGACTCCCGCCAGCCCATCGAAGTGACCTCGGACGCCCTGACCGTCGATCAGGCCACCGGTGAGGCCGTGTTCACCGGCAACGTCATCGTCGTGCAGGGGGATCTGCGCATGGCGGCCGGCTCGGTCCGCGTGGTTTACGCGACCAGCGGTCAACAGGACGTGCGCGAGGTGATTGCGTCCGGCGGTGTGCTGGTGACACGCGGCGACGATGCGGCGGAAGGCGGGCAGGCCCGGTTCGACGTCGCCTCGTCCCTTCTGACGCTTTCGGGCGACGTGCTCGTCACGCAAGGTGCCACGGCCATCGCCGGCGACAGCATGGTCGTGAACATGCGGACGGGAAGCGGCTCGGTCGACGGACGCGTGCGCACGGTGCTTGGCGGTGGCGACTGACATGGCGCTGGACGTCACAGAGGGCTCGGCCGGTCTGCGCGTCGAGAAATTGCGCAAAAGCTATCGCAAGCGCCCGGTGATCCGCGACGTCTCGCTGGAACTGAACCGGGGTGAGGTCGTCGCCCTGCTGGGCCCCAACGGTTCCGGCAAGACCACGTCCTTCTATTGCATCGCCGGCCTCATCACGCCCGATGGCGGCAAGGTCACGATTGACGGGCAGGACGTGACGCTGTTCCCGATGTATCGCCGCGCCCGTGCCGGTGTGGGCTACCTGCCGCAGGAAATGTCGATCTTTCGCGGGCTGTCCGTGCAGGACAACATCATGGCGATCCTCGAAGTGGTCGAACCCAAGCGCAAGAAACGGCGCGACCGGCTGGAGGAACTGCTCAGCGAGTTTTCCATCGAACACCTGCGCCGCGCGCCCGCGCTGTCGCTGTCGGGCGGGGAACGACGCCGGGTGGAAATCGCCCGCTGCCTGGCCTCGGATCCGCGTTACGTCCTGCTCGATGAACCCTTTGCCGGGGTCGATCCGATCTCGGTCGGGGATATCCGCGCTTTGGTCGCGGAACTGAAGGGGCGTGGTATCGGCGTTCTGATCACCGATCATAACGTGCAGGAGACGCTGGCCATCGTGGACCGCGCCTATATCCTGCACGACGGGTCGATCATCATGTCCGGAACCGCCGATGAAGTGGTGCGCGACGAGAACGTCCGCCGCGTCTACCTGGGCCAGAGCTTCCGGATCGGTTAACGCGTTTCGGGAAATCTCACGGACCCTCGGATCGCAAATGTCCTGAGAGCGCGAAGCGCGGCAAGGTATTTGCGATTCAATGTTTTCCCGGAACGCGCCGATCCGGTTTTCGTTGACAGAATGGTGCGACTCGTCGCCAAATGAAGGCGATGGTTGCATTTGCTTCATCTTATTCCGGTGCTGCCCTTCCGCGCATGCGTTGGAATACCTATATCTCAAAAATACAAGATAAACAGAGGCTTACGGGCCTTATCACGCGTGATAACCCCGTCGGCCACCCCAGAAAGACCGGAGGTTTCATGCGGTATCAGATCAGTGGAAAACAAATCGAGATCGGCCAGGCTCTGCAAACCCATGTGCAGGATAATCTCGGCGCGATCGCCGAAAAATACGCCGAGCGCCCGACCGACGCGACGATCATCTTTTCCAAGTCCGGGTCCGAATTCGTCTGCGAAACCTCCGTTCATCTGTCCACTGGCCTGACCGCCTCCGCCAAGGGCCATGCCCACGAAATCTATGCCGCGTTCGAGGCCACGGCCGAGAAACTCGAGAAACAGTTGCGCCGCTACAAGAGGCGCCTGAAAGATCACCACCGCGAGCGGTCACAGCCCATTGATGTCTATGGCGGCTCCTCCTATATCCTCGCGTCATCTGAGGAGACGGATGAGGAGTCCGAACCCGACAGCCTGCAGCCGATCATCGTGGCCGAGATGGAAACACGTATCCCATCCCTGTCCGTCGGCGAGGCCGTGATGCAGATGGAGATCGCGGGCGCACCCCTGCTGGTGTTCCGCAACGAGGGGCACGAAAGGGTGAATGTGGTCTACCGCCGCGACGACGGCAACGTGGGCTGGATCGACCCCGGAAAAGACTGACATCGAAACCGCCGGGCCGAACGGCTGGCGAAGGGGACGCTTGGATATGGATTTCTCTGCCTTGCTTGCACCGCAGGCCGTCAAGGTTCTGAGTGATGTCAGCAGCAAGAAGCGCCTGTTCCAGGCCCTCTCCGAGGTGGCCGAAAACGTGACCGGTACGCCCGCCGCACGTATTTTTGAGTCGCTTCAGGAACGCGAAAGCCTTGGGCCGACCGGTGTGGGGAACGGCATCGCCCTGCCCCACACCCGCCTGCCGGGCATTGACCGTGTCACTGGCGTGTTCATGCGGCTTGAGCGTGCGATTGACTTCGACGCGGCGGATCGGATGCCCGTCGACCTGATCTTCGCCCTGATCGCGCCGGTGGATTCCGGCGTCGATCACCTCAAGGCGCTGGCGCTGGTGTCGCGCACCCTGCGCGACCCGGATCTCTGCGCCAAATTGCGGGCGAACTCGGACCCCGCCGCGCTGTATGCGCTGCTGACCGAGCATGTGACAACGAAGGCGGCCTGACGCTTACGATTTGTTCCAGCGCTTGAAGCCGAAGCCGATGTAGTCGCGTCGATAGGTGTCGATCAAAGCCTGTTCGATCTTGCCGTCGTAGATGGATTTCAGCGGGTAAGCCCCCGGCATCGCCTCACCCACCACCTCGGGCGCATCTTCGACACCGGCCTCATGGGCGAGGGCTGGCAGCACCTCTTTCATCTGGTGTTCGTGCACCAGCGCCTGCGGGATCATGACCTGCGCGATACCCTGCAGGATCGCCGTCTGGGTCGCCCAGGCCTGATCCACACGCACCGAGGTCTGGCCGTTCAGGTTGCCCTTCAGAAAGTCGATGAACCCGGCGAAAGCTGCCTTCTGCTCCTCCTCCGTCCACTCGTCGCCCGGGGTCTTGCCGGGGATCGGCACCTTGTAGCGTTGCCGCAGGATCTTGCGCGGATCGGCATACATCGGGCGGTCATCGGGCAGGATATACCGGTTGAACGTGCAATAGGCCCGCGCGACCGGGTGGCGCAGGACGCTGAAGCTGCGGAAGCCCGGATTGTCCTTCATCCATTGGCGCAGCTGCTTCTGGCTCATCTTGCGGATCAGGGCATCGCGGCCCACGTTGTCGATCTTGCCCATCCAGTCGAGCACCGCGTTCTCGGGCGCGCCCTTGATCGGGCAGAACAGCAGGCCCTTCGTCGGATGCGCCACGAAATTCGGCACCTGCGCGGCGCGCTCGGGCTCCAGCTCGGGCGAACGCTCCAGCCCGAAGCGATCCAGGTCGGCCAGCGCCTCGACCATCTCGTCGTAATTCTCGACCTTGTCCCGCAGCGGGCTGGGGTTCTGCTTTTTCAGCTTCTTCGAGGTCGCGTCGACCCGCTCGTCCGACCCCAGAAACGCGGCGATCCCGTTCAGCACATCGGCCTCGTTGATATCCTCGTAGCGGACATGGAACGCCACCTGCCCCGTGCGTTGCAGGCCCTTGCGCAGACGCTCCTGGAAGCCGCCGAGCGTATCGACCAGATCGCGGAATTCCGCCGCGTCGAATGTGACCTTCGCGGTCTTTGCGTGCTTCAGGTCCGTCAGCCGCCACTGCCCCGTGGCGCTTGCGATCTTGCGGCTGATGTAGCTGTCGAGCGGATTGCGCGTCAGGATCACCTTGGCGATGCGCGGGTCGGGCAGGACACGCTCCACCACGCGGTCGTCGTGGTCGTGGAACAGGCGGAAGCCTGGCAAGGCGTCGCCGGCATTTTCGATGATCGTCTCCAGCAGGCCAAGCGGATCGGCCTCGCGCCGGTCCATGTCGTAGCCGTGCATCTCGAACGTGTTGTGATGGCCGAGAAAGGTGGGATTGTAGACCTCGCCCAGGCACTGGATGCTTTCGAAATTGTTCAGCGAATCCTCAAGGTAGTTGGACCCGGTCCGCATTTCGGCGAACAGCACGAAAGCGTCGAAACGGCGGCTCATGGCTTACCTCACGAGGTAGGGGCGGCTGTTGGCCCCATCGGGGATCGGGGCAACGCCCTCTGGCGGGAAGTCCCCCACGGCGAACGGGTTCATCCCCTGGTTCTTCAGGTATTGCAGGAATTTCGGCAGGCCGGTCAGATCGGCCATGCGCGGCGCTTCGGTCAGGCGGCTGGCCTGCGCCCCTTCGATGGAATCCAGGATGCGTTGCAGGTTTTCCATCGGTTCTTCGAGGAATTCCGCCAGCGACCAGATGCGGATCTCGGCCCGGCTGCGGACATGGCGCAGGGTGTTCACGAATTCCACCTCGCGCCGTTGCAGCCGCGCGGCTTCCGTCCGGATGTCGCTGAAATTGCGGTTGGCCGTGAACAGGCGCACCGCCCAGGCGCCGGTGATGACACTGATCTGCGCGTTCGAGTCGCTGGCCATGAAGGCACCGGGGCGCTGGTTGTCCTGCGGGCCGAACATGAACACCTGCCGGTCGCCCCGGGTGTTCCAGATCAGGCTCGTCAGGAAATGTTCGGGGTTGTAATCGCGCAGGATCGGTGCCGCCGAAAGGCACCCGGCATAGGTATCCGCATCCCCCGCGAACCGTGCGCGCTTGAGGTCGAACAGGTTGCCGTGAACCGACGTCCCCAGCCGCCGCGACAGCCACGGCTCGAAATCCAGAAACAGTTCATTGAAGCCGTGAAACACCGAGTAGGGCGCGGCCGTCTTGCCGTTTTCCCATTCGACGTTGGGATACCGGCTTTGCATGTAAAGACCCGCGCGGCCCTGCGTCCGGCGTTCCAGCGCCTTGGCGAAGACGCGGTCGATCTTGCCCGGCGTCGGCTCCGCCCGCCGGGCGTCACTTGTGGAATCATCAAGGAACGTCTCGTAAAGCCGGTCCGCCCGATGCCAGATCTTGCGGGCGACGAAACAATCCGACCGTTTCAGAAGATGCAGGTGATCGTCGTAGAAGACGTGCGGCTTGCCCTGGAAATCGAACTTCGACAGCGTCAGGGACCGGCTTTCGATGTTGCGCGAATAGTTGCGGACCAGTGTCTGCCAATAGCTTTCGTCCGGAATCCACACGAGCTTGAAGTAGCGGTCGAATTCGCGCCGCTTCGGATCGGTCAGGATCGTGCTCAGCGTCTGGCGCGACAGGCACCACCATTGGCTGCCGAGATGCGGCGTGACCCCCTCGGGCATCTTGCGCTTGAAGCCGATCCGGCGCTGAAATTCGACGTACCGGTCGAACAGGAACCGGTGCCGTTTCCACGAAAAGGGGAACCGCAGCTGGAACCGTTCGGTGTTCAGCCCGTCCACCGTCCAGTCCACATCGCGGATCGTGACGCTTTCGATGAAATCGGTCATCGGCCGCGCGGCGAGGTAGGCGCGCAGCTCGTCCACGGGCCGGAGCGGAAGGCACGAGCCCGAGGCGAGGTAGACGTGCCGCACTCCCGGAAACTCCTTCAGCATCATCTCGCTGGCCGTCTGGCTGGCGGCCACAAGGCTCCACGTGCCCCACTCGCATTTGTGGCGCTTGCAGAATTTCACATTCTCGAGGTCTGACAATTCCTTCTTCAGCCACTCGAACCGGGCCTTTGCCACCCGCTTGTCGAGGTGAACCACCACCGGGCAATCGCGTTCGGCCCAATGGCGCGCGACCTGCGCGGCGCGGTCCAGCGCGGTATGGCACATCATGACAAAGCCGAGCGTGCTCATGCCCAGTTTCCCTTGGACATGAGGCCGAGGATCTCGAGCTGGCGCCAGTTGATGTATTTCTCAGACCATTTCGTCCAGAAATCCGGATTGTCGCGCAACCCGTCGGCATAGGCCTTGTATTCGGCGGAGGCCGCGTAATGCTGGCGGCGGTCCAGCTCTTCCGCGGCCTTCTGGGTAAAGGTGTCGAGGAACTTGGCATGCATCAGGACGCCCGACGCCTTCTCCCCTCCCCATTCGTCGTAGACGAGGTTCAGCCCGCGCGGCAGCAGCATGTGGGTGGAGGACGCGTAGGCGTAATGCTTCTGCCAATGAACCAGCGGCGTCTTGTTCAGCGCCGGCGCGCGTTCCGGGTTGTCCTGGAAGAAGGCGCGCGCCCGTGGCCCACCCTGTATCCACAGGTTGCCGTAGTCCCAGTTCCGCTCGATCGCGTAGTTTCCGGCATCGAACCAGCAGGCGATATCGAACGGGTTCTGCCCCTCCTGGTAGGGTTGCGCCGTGATCGGACCTTTCGGATACATATCCAGAAGCATCGCGCCGAACGACTTGATCGCCGAGGATTGCAGCCAATCCGTCAGCGCCGGGATCGGCCGCGTGTCCGAGAACGGGTAGACGAGGAATTCGTCCGGGTCGACGGTCAGGCACCAGTGATCGTGGCCATAGAGCCGGAGCAGCCGGTTCATCCAGTCCATGCCGAACCGCGATCGCTTGTAGCTTTCGTCTGTCCACCAGACCGAGCAATCGGATTGTTCGCTCAGGTATTCGCGGGTGCCGTCGCCGCTGTCGTTGTCCACGAACAGGAAATGCGAGACGCCACGCTCACGGTAGTATTTGAGGAAATAGGGCAGCCGGATCTTCTCGTTCCGCAAGGTGACGAAACACAGGACATCGCCGTCGCGGATCTTGTCGGTGCGGTTGGCAATCTCCTCCAGCCCGCGCGATTTGCGCCACGCGCGCACAAGGAACCGCTTGCGTTCGAGACGCAGCCCGTATCGCCGCACGGCCTTCATGACCGGCCGCGCCCGTCTTGCGAATTCAAAGCCTTTGCCACGATCTCGAAATGCTCCTTCCAGGTCGGACGCTTGACCTTGGTCAGATCCGGCAAAGCGATACTACCTGCAATGAGTTGCTCAAGGGTTTCTTTCCAGTGATACGCCGTTGAATTGTTGACGTAAACGGCACATTCGCCAACCGTTTCCCGAAACACCGGCAGGTCCGAGCAGACCGGAACCGCCCCGGCCATCGCCGCCTCCAGCGGCGGGAAGCCGTAGCCTTCGGTGATCGAAGGGAACAACAGGGCCTTTGCGCTGGCCAGATGGGCGCGCATTTCGGCATCGGGAAGCGCGCCGTGAAGATGGATCGCGGTCCCGAGAAGCGGATGCGCCTCAAGCCGCGCCATCAGGTCATCGACCTTCCAGCCGGGCCTGCCGATGATGTGAAGCTGCGGCAGGCTCTCGGGCGGGTATTCCTTCGCCAGGGCCTCCCAGACGTCCACGATCATCGCGTGGTTCTTGCGCGGCTCGATCGTGCCCAGCATCACGAAATGCAGCGGGTCGCGGGGGGTCGGCATGGCCTCGATCTCGGCGACACCCAGATGCGCGACGAACACCTCGGGGATACGAGTTTCGTCCGCCCAATGTTCGGCAAGGTCATCTGCCGTCGCCTGCGAATTGGCGATGACGTGGCTGGCGTGTTTTCGCACCCGCGCGATCCGTCCCGCGAAATTCTGCGGCTGGGTGTCGGCGACAAGATCGGGATGCGTGATCGGGATCAGGTCGTGGATCATTACCACGCACCGCCCAAGCGTGCCGAAGGCCGAAAGGGTCCCCTCCGTGAGGTTGGAATGACCCACGTTCACATAGGTGCACCCGGCACCGCCGTTCCGCTCGATCATGCAGAACAGAGCCTTGTATCGACACCGATCAATCGCCAACGATCGCAGGTCAGCCTCGGCCCTGTGGCGCGGGCGGTTGCCGCGAAAGGTAAGCCGGGACATCCAGTCGGCCCGCCCCAAGGGGCGTTTTCCCTCGGCCAGCTCAAGAAGCCGCTCCGCCCCGATCCTGTCCAGCAGAAGGTAGCCCCGTGTCGTGCGGCACAGGAAGCGATTGCATCCGGCGTCCAGGAAGGCGCGCAGGTATTCCACCTCGACCCGGTCGATGCCCGTGGCGGCGCCCCAGCCGATCCGGGTGAGGGTGCGCGTCACGTCCAGCCACGCGGCCGGAAGGTGAGACACCGCGTTCATCGGGAATCTCGGCCTACTGCGCCGCGCTCCGGACCGACATCATGTCAGCCAGGTAATCCTGGAACTCGTCTTTCAGGTCGTCGCGTGCAAGGCCGAAGGCGACCGTCGCCTGCAGGAAGCCCGCCTTCGATCCGCAATCGAACCGTTGCCCCTTGAACCGGAAGCCGTAGACGTTGTCCGCGCTGGTGATTTCCTGCGCGATGGCGTCGGTCAGTTGCAGCTCGCCGCCCGCACCGGACTTGATCCGGTTCAGGTGATTCATGACATCCGGCGTCAGGATGTAGCGCCCGATCACGGCAAGGTTCGACGGCGCCTTGTCCGCGTCGGGCTTCTCGACCATGCCCTTGACGGACACGACCGACCCCATGTCTTCCTTGATGTCGAGCACACCGTAGGCCGAAGTCTTCTCGGTCGGCACCTCCATCGCGGCGACCATGTTGCCGCCGGTCTCGGCATGCGCCTCGACCATCTGTTGCAGGCACGGAGTGTCGGCGGCGATGACGTCGTCGGGCAGGATCACCGCGAATGGCTCGTTCGACAGCAGCCGCCGCGCACACCAAACCGCGTGGCCAAGGCCCAGCGCCTTGTGCTGGCGGATGTAGGCAATCGCGCCGCTGTCCATGTTGGTGGATTTCAACATCTCGAGCAGGTCGGTCTTGCCCTTCTTGCGCAGCGTATTCTCAAGCTCGGGCGAATGGTCGAAATAATCTTCCAGCGCACCCTTGCCGCGGCTCGTCACGAAGATGAATTCCTTGATCCCCGCCGCGCGCGCTTCGTCGATGGCGTATTGAATCAGGGGGCGGTCGACCAGCGTCATGATCTCTTTCGGGATCGACTTCGTGGCCGGAAGAAAACGGGTGCCAAGACCCGCGACCGGAAAGATCGCCTTCGTTACTTTTCTCTTCATACCTTGCCTCTCGATGCACTGATCGGTTGTCCGAAGCGTGCCGCTTTCTTGTTATACCCTGAAGTTTAACGAAAGATCAGGATATGGGAAATGTTCAATTGGGTCCCCCCGGCGGGGTAAGACCCCGCGTGGCAGAAATGCGACGGACTTCCTTCGAAAGACGACCTCGGAACGTGTGCATCCGCAATCGCGGCTCGCGACGGTCGGCGGGGCCGAAGAGGCCGCCGCTCTGCTCCCACCAGCCGCCGGGCGTGAAGGTGACCTTGTGCTTGCGCGGCGTCGGCCCGAACACGAAAAGGCTCACCGGCTGGCCCGCGGCGACGTGGCGGGCGGCCTCCCGGTGCAGGCGATACCGCTGAAAAGGACGCCCCGAGAGCACCAGCGGGGGCGGCGGATCAGTCTTTGCAAAGGGCAGAAACGGCTGGCCCTCGTCGATGATCGCGGGCGAGAGGCTCTGCCGTGTCTCGCCCTCGGCCAGCCCGTCTTTCAGGCTCTCCATCAGGGCGCGCATCTTGTCGGGATCGAGCTTCTTCTCCCGCGCCAGCCGCAACAGGCGCGAGCTTTGCGCCGCCTCCATGTCCCGCACGGCATCCGACACATCCGCGCCATCCGCATGTTTGCGCAGAAACACCGACGTAGATGCCCCGATATCGAACAGGCTCAGCGGCACACGGTCGTCCGAGCGTCGGCTGCTGGCGTGGAACCCGTGATGCACCACCGCCCCCGGCACCCACGCCGTCTTCAGATTGGCCTGTGCGACCCGCAGCGCCATGTCGGTATCGTCGAGGTAGAAGTGCATCGCCTCGTCGAAGCCGCCGACACTTTCGAAAACCTCCCGGCGGAAGGCCATGTTCGTGCCCAGCAACTTTCGGGCGAAACCGTGCCGAACCGGCGCATTCGGGTCGCTCGGAAGGTCCTCGGCCAGCCCGTTCACCACCAGCGGGCCCCATTGCACAGAAATCCCGTTCCGCCCCAGCACGGGCCCGGTCACGGCCATCAGGTCCGGATCATCGAAAGCGTTCATCAGCGCATCGGCCCAGGTCGGCTCCGGCACGGCGTCGTCGTCGACAAACGCAACGATCCGACCCGCCGCCGCCCCGATCCCGGCATTCCGCGCGGCCGAGATGTTGGGCACGTCCTGCGGCAGAAGCTTGATGCGATCCCAGAACGGCTTCACCGCCCCGCGCCCGGCCTCGTCGGCAACGACGACAACCTCGCATCCCGCATGGGCAAGCTGGCTCAACCCCAAAAGGCACCGATGCAGGGCCTCCGGCCGCCCGGCGCTGACGACGACAACGCTCAGGTCCGCGGGTGTCACTCGGTCCCCATCTCGGCCATCATGGCCTCGATTCGTGGCACGTCCTCGGGATTGTTCAATTCCCAGAATTTCGACCCGCGCGCCTCCACTTCGACGCACAGCACCGGGTGCCCGGCCTCGAGGAAGCGCAGTTGCTCCAACCCTTCAAGCGTCTCTAACGGCCCGACAGGCCAATGCGGATAGGCCCGCAGCGCCCAGGGCCGGTAGGCATAGACCCCGACGTGATGAAACACCGGCGTCGGCGCATCGGGCGCATAGGTCTCCGCCGTGTAAGGCACCACTTCCTTCGAGAAGTAGAGCGCGCGCATCTTGCTGTCAGCCACCGCCGTTGTGCCGCCAACACGCCCCGCCGCACGATCGGCCTTGAACGCGGCCAGCGTCTCGCCGTCGCAACGCAGGATCGGCGTGGCGAGCGCCGCCTGGCTGTCGGCGCGCAATCCTTCAATCAGCTCTTCCAGGAACCAGTGCGGCGTCAGGGGCGCATCGCCTTGCAGGTTCACCACCATCTCGACGTCGCCGAGCAGTTCCAGCGCCTCGGCACAGCGTTCCGTCCCGTTCCGCGCGTCGGAGGAGGTCATCAGAACCTCCGCCCCGAACCCGCGCGCGGCCTCGGCGATCCGCTCGTCATCGGTGGCGACGTAAACCGCGTCGAGCCCCGCAACCCCCTGCGCCGCGCGCCAGGACCGTTCGATCAGGCTCCGGCCTTCACCGGTCGCGCCGCGCAGCACGGCAAGCGGTTTGCCCGGATAGCGGCTGGAGGCATAGCGCGCCGGGATCACACAGGCGACGCTCACGGCTGTTTCAGCTCCACGCCCGGCGCGTAGGCGATGAAAAACCCGTTGGCGAAGCCGTCCTTGCCGTAATCGAACACGGCGTGATCCTCGAAACGGACCATCTTGCCGCCCGCGCCGCGCAGGACCGCGTCGCCCGCGGCGGTGTCCCATTCCATCGTGCGGCCGAGGCGCGGGTAAAGATCCGCCTCCCCGGTCGCCACGAGGCAGAATTTCAGCGACGACCCCGCCGATTTCATGTCCGCATGGGCGTACTTGTTGATGTAATCGTCGGTCGCCTGATCCCGGTGCGATTTCGACGCCACGACACGCAAGGCACTGTTATCGGGGTCGGAAACGGCCATTTCCTCGACCCGACCGGGCGTCTTCGGGTCGAACGGCCCCTGTTCCTCGACGCTCACGCCATCGGCGTCAGTATAGAACAACCGCCCCTTTGCGGGCGCGTAGACGATCCCCCGGATCGGCGTTCCATCCTTCACCAGCGCGATGTTCACGGTGAAATCGCCGCGCCGCTTGATGAACTCCTTGGTGCCGTCCAGCGGGTCGACGATCAGGAATTCCGAGGCGCTCAGATCGTGGCTGTCGGCCTGCTCCTCCGTCACCAAGGCGACATCGGGAAAGGCCGCCCGCAGGTGGGCCGAGATCACGGCGTCGGCCTTTTCATCAGCCTCCGTCACCGGGCTGTCGTCGGATTTCACTTTGACGTCGAAATCATCGGCCTCGTAGACCTCCATGATGACCTGCCCGGCCTCCAACGCGGCTTCGCGCATGACGGCAACAAGTTTCTGGTAATCCATCTCGTCTCGCTTGCGGTTGAATTGAATATTAACGGCTCCCGCGTTATCGTCCGCGAAGGTGGGAACGGCAAGCTTCGCCTTCTTCGGGCGAAATCAAGTTCAACAAAGCCGACCCCCGGATGGCAGGGCCCGAACGACAGGCTGGATGATTCATGTTCGAATCCACTCGGAATACCAGCTCGACACTGGGTCTGATCTTCAATTTCCTGGAAGTCACGTTCCACGCGACCGTCCGCAAGGTCCGCAAGAACCACGGCAACGCCATTCTCGCCATCGCATTGTCGATCGTCCAAAGCCTGCTTTTCGTCGCGGCCTTCTTCTTCATGTTCCAGTTCCTCGGCGGTCGCACCATGGCGATCCGGGGCAATTACCTGCTGTACCTGATGTCGGGGATCTTCATCTACCTGACGCATATCCAGACCATGCGGGGCGTCATGCAGGCCGAAGGTCCGACATCGGACATGATGCAACATGCGCCGATGAACACGCTGGTTTCGATCTGTTCGTCGGCCCTCGCTGTCCTCTACACGCAGTTCGTCTCACTCCTGTGTATCTTGCTGTTGATCCACACGGTGATCGAACCGGTCGAAATTTACTATTGGCCCGGCGCACTCGGGATGTTCCTGCTGGCCTGGTTCGTGGGTGTGACCCTCGGCATCATCTTCATGTCGCTGAAGCTCTGGTTCCCCGACCTGATCAATATCCTGTCGATGGTCTACATCCGCGCCAACATGATCTTCTCGGGCAAGATGTTCGTGGCCAACATGATGCCCGCGATGATGCTGCCGGTCTTTACGTGGAACCCGCTGTTCCACATCATCGACCAGACGCGCGGCCATGTCTTCGTGAATTACGTGCCCCACAACACCAACGCGGGTTACCCCTTCTACATGTCGCTGGTGTTCCTGCTGATCGGCATGATGCTGGAACATTACACCCGCCAGCACGCCTCGCAGAGCTGGGGCGCGAAGCGGTAACTTCAGCCGTCAGTCGACCACCCGCAGCGTCAGGTTGATCCGCCCGCCGTTCGGCAGAAGCGAAGACGTCCCGGGCCGAAGCCGGTCGATGCCGTGGAAATTCAGCCGCGCGTCGCCCCCCATCACCGCCACGTCGCCGGACTGCAGCCAGATCGACTGCGTCTTGCCGCCGCGTTCCGCCCCGCCGACGCGGAACAGTGCATCGTCCCCCAGCGAGATCGAGACCACCGGCATCTCGAAATTCGCCTCGTCCCGGTCCTGGTGCATCCCCATCTTCGCATCGGCGTCATAGTAATTGATCAGGCAGGATTGCGGATCGCGGCTCACGCCCGAGACGCGCCGCCAGACCTCCTTGGCCAGGGCCGGCATCGGCGGCCATTCCTGCCCGTCGGGATGGTGCCGCTCGTACCGGTATCCCGCCCGGTCCGAGATCCACCCGTAGCGCCCGGCCGAGGTCATCCGGACCGACATCTTGCGCCCGCGCTTCGTCTCGGGCCGGAACAGCGGTGCCGCCCGCACCACGCGGCGCACCTGCTCCACCAGTTCCGCCTGTTCGCCCGCATCGAGCACGCCCGGATGCACCTTGATCCCACCGACATCGACAATCATCGCAATTTCCCTGCAAATCCCCTGCCCCGGACCGCTTGCAGCCCCAAAACCCCCTACTTATATACCCCTCGAACTCAAGCGGGCGCGTCATGCGTTCGTCACAGTCACTGTAATGGCGGCGCGGGGGCCGCAGCTTGGACCCGCTCCCGCCTGTTCGCTTTAAGAAAGGGACACGCAAATGGCTAAAGTCATTGGTATCGACCTCGGTACAACCAACTCCTGCGTTGCCATCATGGATGGTTCGCAACCCCGCGTCATCGAGAATTCCGAAGGCGCCCGCACGACCCCCTCGATCGTCGCCTTCACGGATGACGAACGCCTCGCCGGCCAGGCCGCGAAGCGTCAGGCCGTCACCAACCCGGAAAACACCATCTTTGGCGTCAAGCGCCTGATCGGTCGCCGGTTCGATGACGAGCATCTCAAGAAGGACAAGAAGAACCTGCCGTTCAACGTGATCGACGGCGGCAATGGCGACGCATGGGTCGAAGCCAAGGGTGAGAAATATTCTCCCTCCCAGATTTCCGCCTTCATCCTCCAGAAGATGAAGGAAACCGCCGAATCCTACCTCGGCGAAGAAGTCACGCAGGCCGTCATCACCGTGCCCGCCTACTTCAACGACGCCCAGCGTCAGGCCACGAAAGACGCCGGCAAGATCGCCGGCCTCGAAGTGCTGCGCATCATCAACGAGCCGACCGCGGCCGCACTGGCCTATGGCCTCGACAAGGAAGAAACCAAGACCATCGCGGTCTATGACCTCGGCGGCGGTACGTTCGACGTGACCATCCTCGAAATCGACGATGGCCTGTTCGAAGTGAAATCCACCAACGGCGACACGTTCCTCGGCGGTGAAGACTTCGACATGCGCATCGTGAACTACCTCGCGGACGAGTTCAAAAAGGAACACGGCACCGACCTGACGCAGGACAAGATGGCGCTCCAGCGCCTGAAGGAAGCGGCAGAGAAGGCGAAGATCGAGCTGTCCTCCTCGACCCAGACCGAGATCAACCAACCGTTCATCTCGATGGGCTCGAACGGGCAGCCGCTGCACATGGTCATGAAGCTGACCCGTGCGAAGCTGGAAAGCCTTGTCGGCGACCTCATCAAGGCGTCCCTCAAGCCCTGCGCCGCAGCCCTCAAGGATGCCGGCCTCTCCAAGGGTGAGATCGACGAAGTCGTTCTCGTCGGCGGTATGACCCGCATGCCCAAGGTGATCGAGGAAGTGACCAACTTCTTCGGGAAAGAGCCGCACAAGGGTGTGAACCCCGACGAAGTCGTCGCCATGGGCGCCGCCGTTCAGGCCGGTGTTCTGCAAGGTGACGTCAAGGACGTGGTCCTGCTCGACGTGACGCCGCTGTCGCTCGGCATCGAAACGCTGGGGGGCGTGTTCACGCGCCTGATCGACCGCAACACGACGATCCCGACGAAAAAGTCGCAGATCTTCTCGACTGCGGAAGACAACCAGAACGCCGTGACGATCCGCGTCTTCCAGGGTGAACGCGAGATGGCTGCCGACAACAAGATGCTCGGCCAGTTCAACCTCGAGAACATCCCGCCCGCCCCGCGCGGCGTGCCGCAGATCGAGGTGACCTTCGACATCGACGCCAACGGCATCGTCTCCGTCGGCGCCAAGGACAAAGGCACCGGCAAGGAACAGCAGATCACGATCCAGGCCTCCGGTGGTCTCAGCGACGAGGACATCGACCGGATGGTCCGCGAAGCCGAGGAAAACGCCGAGGCCGACAAGGGCCGCCGCGATCTGGTGGAAACCAAGAACCAGGCCGAAAGCCTCATCCACGGCACCGAGAAGTCCATCGAAGAGCATGGCGACAAGGTCGACGCCTCCACGATCGAGGCGATCGAGCTGGCGCTGAACGCCCTGAAAGAGACGCTCGAAACCGACGATGCAGCCAAGATCAAGGGCGGCATTCAGAACGTGACCGAAGCCGCCATGCGTCTGGGCGAGGCCATCTACAAGGCCGAGCAGGAGCAGGCGGAAACCGGCTCCGACGATGCCGAGGACAAGGATGAGCAGCGCGGTGTCGACGAAGACATCGTGGATGCCGATTTCGAAGACCTCGACGACGACCGCAAACGCGGCTGATCGCTGTTTGACCCCATGCGGCCGGCTGGGGATTTCCCCGGCCGGCCCATGTGTTTTCAAAAGGGAAAACCATGGCAAAACGCGATTATTACGAAGTGCTTGGCGTCGCCAAAGGCGCCAGCGCGGACGAGATCAAGAAGGCCTATCGCAAGAAGGCCAAGGAACTCCATCCCGACCGCAACAAGGACAACCCGCAGGCCGAGTCGCAATTCAAGGAAGCGAACGAGGCTTATGACGTCCTGAAGGATGCCGACAAGAAAGCCGCCTACGACAGGTTCGGCCACTCGGCCTTTGACGGTGGTATGGGTGCCGGCCCGCGTCCCGGTCCCGGTGGCGCCGGTCAGGGCGATTTCGCCTCCGCCTTCTCCGACGTGTTCGAAGACCTGTTCGGCGATTTCATGGGCGGCCAGCGTGGCCGCGCCGGCGGCGGTCGCTCCCGCGCGACCCGTGGCTCGGACCTGCGCTACAACCTCAAGATCACGCTGGAAGAGGCGCACTCGGGCCTGACCAAGCAGATCACCGTGCCTGCCTCCGTGCAATGCGGCAGCTGTGACGGCACCGGCTCCGAAGCGGGCGCCGAGCCCACGACCTGCCCGACCTGCTCGGGTATGGGCAAGGTCCGGGCACAGCAGGGCTTCTTCACGGTCGAGCGCACCTGCCCGACCTGTTCGGGCCTTGGCCAGATCATCAAGAACCCCTGTAAGGTCTGCGGCGGTGCAGGCCGGGTCGAAAAGGAACGCGCGCTCAGCGTGAACATTCCGGCCGGTGTCGAAACCGGCACCCGCATCCGACTCTCCGGCGAGGGCGAGGCCGGATTGCGTGGCGGACCGCAGGGCGACCTCTACATCTTCGTCGACGTCGCCGATCACACGCTGTTCCAGCGCGACGGGATGGACCTGTTCTGCCGCGTCCCTGTCTCCATGGTCGCCGCCGCCCTGGGGGGCGAGATCGAGGTGCCGACCATCGACGGCGGCCGCTCCCGTGTGCGGGTTCCGGAAGGCTCGCAATCCGGTCGCCAGATGCGCCTGCGTGGCAAGGGCATGCCCGCCCTGCGCGGCCCGGGTCACGGCGACATGTATATCGAGTTGCAGGTCGAGACGCCGGTGAACCTCACCAGCGATCAGAAAGACCTGCTCAAACAGCTCGACGAAAGCCTCAAGAAGTCGAACAATCCGAATGCCTCGGGCTTCTTCGACAAGGTCAAGACCTTCTGGGACTCCATCAAGGACTGACTTCGGACGGTCCCGTCATCCTCGGGCTTGACCCGAGGATCTCCCACCATAAGCCCCCCGCCGTAAGGCCGGGGGCTTTCTTGTGCCTATCGCCCTTCGGCCCACACGATCTTGGTAACTACGGGATCACTACGGGATAACTACAGGATCTTTACACCGATTTTCGGTCGTTCAGACCCGCCCGATCTCGCAAGCCGCCATCACCGCCATGTTGAGAATGTCGTTCGCCGTCGACACGGTCGAGGCGATTTGAACCGGGTGATCCAGCCCCGTCAGGATCGGCCCGATCACCGTCGCGCCCGCCATTTCCTGCATCAGTTTCACACTGATCGAAGCCGAGTGCCGCGCCGGAACCACGAGGATATTCGCAGGCGCGCTGAGGCGCGAAAACGGGTAAGCCTCCGCCGCGCGCGGGTTCAGCGCAACGTCCACCGTCATCTCGCCCTCGTACTCGAAATCCACCCCGCGCTTGTCCAGGACCTTGGGCGCCATGTGCATCTTTTCCGCTCGCTCGCTGATCGGATAGCCGAAGGTCGAGAAGCTGACGAACGCCACCCGGGGCTCCAGCCCCAGACCCCGCGCAACGGCGGCGCCACGCTCCGCGATCAGCGCCAGATCCTCGTCCGATGGCCACTCGTGCACCAGCGTGTCGCCGATCAGGACGATGCGCCCCTTGTGCAGCAGGGCGGTGACACCGACGGCGCCATCCTCGGCCTTCACGTCGAAGACTTTTCCAATCATCTCAAGGGCCTGGGCGCTCTTGCGGGTTGCGCCGGTGACAAGGCCGTCGCCATGCCCATGGGCCAGCATCAGGGCCGAGAAGACGTGCCGGTCCCGCGCCGCGAGCCGGTGGATATCGCTTGCGTCATGGCCTTTGCGTTGCAGCCGCTCGTAGAGGAACTCCTTGTAGGTATCGAGGTGCCGCGTGTTGGCCGCGTTCACGATTTCCAGCTCGCGCACCGCGTCCCCAAGCCCCGCACCTTCGAGCTTCTCACGCACGTCCTGTTCACGTCCGACAACCAGCGCCTTGCCCAACCCCTGCCGCTGGTACGCCACCGCCGCACGCAGCACGCGCACGTCGTCACCTTCGGCAAAGATCATCCGCGCCTGCGCATTCCGCGCGCGCACGTAGAGCCCCTGCAGGATCGACGAGGTCGGATCCATCCGTGCCTGCAGGTCCGTCGCGTATCGCTCCAGGTCGATGATCGGCCGCCGCGCCGCGCCGGTGTCCATCCCCGCCTGCGCAACCGCCGGCGGGATCGTGTAAATCAGCCGCGGATCGAACGGCGTCGGAATGATGTAATCCCGCCCGAACGTCAGCTTCCGCCCATACGCCATCGCCACTTCATCCGGCACATCCTCCCGCGCAAGCTCGGCCAGCGCACGGGCGCAGGCGATCTTCATTTCGTCATTGATTGCACGGGCATGAATGTCCAAAGCGCCGCGGAAGAGGTAGGGAAATCCCAGCACGTTGTTGACCTGGTTGGGATAATCCGAGCGCCCGGTTGCAACGATCGCATCGACCCGCACCGCGTGCGCTTCTTCCGGCGTGATTTCCGGGTCGGGGTTCGCCATGGCGAAGATCACCGGGTTGTCGGCCATGCTTTTCACCATCTCGGGGGTCACGGCCCCCTTGACCGATACACCGAGGAACACGTCCGTACCCACCATGGCCTGCTCCAGCGTGCGAAGCTCGGTGGCGACGGCGTGGGCCGACTTCCATTGGTTCATCCCCTCGGTCCGACCCTGGAAAATCACGCCTTTCGTGTCGCACATGATGCAATTTTCATGCCGCGCTCCCATCGCCTTGAGCAGCTCGAGGCAGGCGATCCCGGCCGCCCCGGCCCCGTTCAGCACGATGCGAACGTCTTCGATCTTCTTGCCGCTCAGGTGCAGCGCGTTGATCAGGCCGGCCGCACAGATCACCGCCGTTCCGTGCTGGTCGTCGTGGAAGACCGGGATATCCATCTCTTCCTTCAGGCGCTGCTCGATGATGAAACATTCAGGCGCCTTGATGTCTTCGAGGTTGATGCCCCCGAAGGTCGGCCCCATCAGCTTCACGGCGTTGCAGAAGGCATCCGGATCTTCCGTGTCGAGCTCGATGTCGATGGAGTTCACGTCGGCGAACCGTTTGAACAGAACCGATTTCCCCTCCATCACCGGCTTGGACGCCAGCGCGCCGAGGTTCCCCAAACCCAGCACGGCCGTCCCGTTCGAGATCACGGCGACCATGTTGCCCTTGGTCGTGTAATCGTAGGCGGTCTCGGGCTTTTCGGCGATCACCTGGCAGGGCACGGCGACGCCGGGCGAATAGGCCAGCGAAAGGTCCCTCTGCGTCGCCATGGGGGTCGAGGCGTTGATGTCGATTTTCCCCGGAGTCGGTTCGAGGTGGTAGGCGAGCGCCTCTTCACGGGTGATCTTCTGCTTGTCGGCCATGGTGCCCTCTCCTCCGGTGCCGAACCGGCATAGCCTGACAGCGCGCGAATTCGCAACTGATTGCGCTTCAATCCCGGTCCCGCCTTGCGTAGATTCTCGCCGGGGGGTGCGAATATGAACGCGCAAGTGACGCCGATGATGGCGCAATATCTGGAGATCAAGGCGCAGCATCCGGATGCGATCCTGTTCTATCGCATGGGCGATTTCTACGAGATGTTCTTCGACGACGCCGTTGCCGCCGCCGAGGCGCTGGACATTGCCCTGACCAAGCGCGGCAAGCACGACGGCGACGATATCCCGATGTGCGGCGTGCCCGCACACAGTGCCGAATCCTACCTTTTGACCCTGATCCGCAAGGGATTCCGCGTCGCCATCGGCGAGCAATTGGAAAGCCCGGAAGAGGCGAAGAAGCGTGGCTCGAAGTCGGTCGTGAAGCGCGATGTGGTGCGGCTTGTCACGCCCGGCACGCTGACCGAGGACACGCTGCTTGAGGCGCGGAGACACAATTACCTCGCAGCCTATGCCGAGGTGCGCGGTGACGGTGCGCTGGCGTGGTGCGACATTTCCACCGGCGATTTTCGTGTGATGGCCTGCCCTCCGGTGCGTTTGGGTCCAGAACTGGCGCGCCTGTCTCCGAAAGAAGTGCTGGTGTCGGACGGGCTGGAGATCGCCCGGCAGGATTCGATGGTAGAATTGGGGGCTGCGGTCACGCCGCTGTCGCCCGGATCATTCGATTCCGCCTCCGCCGAAAAAAGGCTCTCGAACCTGTTCAACGTTTCGACGCTGGAAGGCTTCGGAAGCTTCACGCGACCCGAGCTGAGCGCGATGGGCGCGTTGATAGATTATCTTGAATTGACACAAAAGGGGGCGCTGCCGCTGCTGCGGGCGCCGCGGAAGCAGAGGGCGGAAAAGCTCCTGCAAATCGACACGGCGACGCGCCGCAATCTGGAGTTGACCCACGCGCTGTCGGGCGGTCGCGCCAATTCGCTCCTTGCCGTCTTGGACCGCACATTGACCGCCGCCGGTGCGCGGCTTCTGGAGCGGCGCCTGACCGGGCCGTCCACCGACCTTGCCGTGATCCGAAATCGGCATGCGGCGGTGGCGTTCTGTGTCTCTGACACGCTTGTTCGAGACGGTCTGGAGCGAGAACTGCGCCGGATCCCCGACCTTGATCGCGCGCTATCACGGTTGGCCCTGGATCGCGGCGGACCGCGAGACCTTGCCGCCATTCGGGACGGTCTGATCGGCGCGGACCGATTGCATCAACGCTTGGAGGGCATCGACCTGCCCACCATTTTAGCCGACGCCTGCGATAGCCTCACCGGCCATTCGGAATTGATCGACCTGCTGGACGCCGCGCTGGTCGCGGAGCCTCCTGTCCAGCTCCGTGATGGCGGCCTTATCGCGGCCGGCTACCACGAGGAACTGGACGAGGCGCGCAAGCTGAGAGACGAGGGGCGGGGCGTGATTGCGTCGATGCAGGCGGAATATTGTGAGGCGACCGGCGTTTCGAGCCTGAAGATCAAGCATAACAACGTGCTGGGGTATTTCATCGAGACCACGGCGACCCACGCCGAGAAGATGCTGAACCCGCCGCTGTCGGAACGGTTCATCCATCGCCAGACCACTGCAAATGCTGTGCGCTTTACCACTGTGGAGCTATCGGAGCTCGAGACGAAGATCCTGAACGCCGGGAATCGTGCGCTGGAGATTGAGCGGACACTCTTCGCGTCACTCCGCGAAGCGGTTCTCGATGCGCAGGACAAGATCGGCGACGCCTCGCGTGGACTGGCGGAACTTGACCTTGCCAGTGCGCTCGCGCGCCGTGCGCGGGAAGGCGACTGGGTTCAGCCCGAGATGAGCGAGGACCGGAGCTTCGAAATCGAGGGCGGTCGTCATCCGGTCGTCGAAGCTGCCCTTGCAAAAGACGGTGAGCCTTTCATCGCCAACGATTGCAGGCTGACTGCCGAGGACGGCGCCGCGATCAGCCTGCTGACCGGCCCGAACATGGCGGGTAAATCGACCTACCTGCGGCAGAATGCGCTGATCGCGATTCTGGCTCAAATCGGCAGTTTCGTGCCTGCATCGCGCGCGAGGATCGGCGTCGTCAGCCAGGTTTTCAGCCGCGTGGGCGCGTCTGACGATCTTGCCCGGGGCCGCTCGACCTTCATGGTGGAAATGGTCGAAACCGCCACGATCCTGAACCAGGCGGATGAACGCGCGCTGGTTATTCTTGACGAGATCGGGCGCGGCACGGCGACCTATGACGGCCTGTCGATTGCCTGGGCGACGCTTGAACATCTGCACGATACGAACCGTTGTCGGGCCCTGTTCGCCACCCATTACCATGAGATGACCTCGCTGTCCGCGAAGCTGGAGGGGCTGATCAACGCGACCATGGCCGTCAAGGAATGGGAGGGAGAGGTCATTTTCCTGCACGAAGTCCGCGACGGTGCTGCGGATCGGTCCTACGGGGTGCAGGTGGCGAAGCTCGCGGGGCTGCCCGAGGCTGTGATCACACGCGCGCAAGTTGTTCTGGATGCGCTCGAAAAGGGCGAGCGGGAAGGTGGCCAGCGCAAGGCGGTGATCGACGATCTGCCGCTGTTCAGTGCCACACCTGCCCCCGCGCCACGGCCGGCGAAGCCTTCGGCGGTCGAAGAAAAACTACGCGCCGTGCATCCCGATGAGATGACGGCGCGCGAGGCTTTGAATTTGCTCTATGAGCTGAAAGCGCAGCTTAGCTCGCCGGAGTAGACGACACGCCGACCTGCGCGGGGCGCAGCAGGCGATCGTGCAGCATGAAGCCGGTGGCAGCGACCTGGATGATGTCGCCTGCCTTCGTGTTCGGCACGGGCGCTTCGAACATTGCTTGGTGAAGTTGCGGGTCGAACTTGTCGCCCACTTCGGGCTGAACCGGTGTGACGCCATGCTTCGAGAAGACGTTCAGAAGCTCTTTCAACGTCAGCTCCACCCCTTCGATCAGAGGGCCTGCGGTTTCCTTCGAGGCCTCGTCGGCCACGTCCAGCGCGCGGTGCAGGTTGTCGAAGACCGGCAGCAGGTCGCGCGCCAGCTTGGAGCCGCCGTAATTCTCGGCCTCGCGTCGATCTCGGTCCGCGCGTTTGCGCATGTTCTCGGCCTCGGCCAGCGCCCGCAGCATGCGATCGCGAATCTCGTCCCGCTCGGCCTCCAGAGCGGCAATAATTGCCTCGGCCCCAAGGTCTACATCACCGACATCTTCGTCATCGTAATCCGGCGCGTCGCCAAGGCCGTCCTCGGCCAGCGACACTTTCTTTTCCGCCTGACCATCGTCGTAGAAGCCGTCTTTTTTCGGTTCACCCATGTCATCCTCTCACGACCGGTCCGAGATGAGTTTCCCGACCAGTTGCGCCGTATAATCCACGATCGGAACGATACGTCCGTAGTTGAGGCGCGTGGGTCCGATCACCCCCACCGCGCCGACGATCTTTCGATCAGCGTTCATATAGGGAGACACCACCAGAGAGGAACCCGAAAGTGAGAACAACTTGTTCTCCGACCCGATGAAAATCCGCACACCGTCGCCTTCCTCGGTCAATTCAAGAAAATCGGCGATGTCACGTTTGCGTTCGAGGTCGTCGAATAGGGTTCGAATGCGCTCCAGGTCTTCGGCTTCGCGGGTGTCGGACAACAGATTCGCGCGCCCCCGGACGATCAGGCGAGCCGATTGCCGGTCATTGTCGTCCCACACGGCCAGACCGGAATCGATCAGGCCGGAGGCGAGGTCGTCGATCTCGCGGCGCCGGGTCTCCATATCGGCCTCGAGCTGGCTGCGTATCGAATTCACGGTCTGCCCGCCGATGCGCGCATTCAGGAAATTCGCCGCCTCCCGCATCGCGCTCGGGGTGGTGCCCTTGGGCGGTGTGAACAGTCGGTTCTCGACATGACCATCCGAGAACACCAGCACAACCAGGGCCTGTTCGGCCGAGAGCGGCACGAATTCGATATGCTGGATCGGCGCCTCGCGTTTGGGTGTCAGCACAAGGCTTGCCCCGTGGGTGGCGGCCGACAGCGCGGAGCCCACACGGTCCAGCAACGCCGGCACGTCCGACGCGTTGTTCCCCAATGTCTCCTGCAGGGCGAGCTTGTCGTCGTTCGACAGGTCGCCGGTTTCAAGGAACCCGTCCACGAACATCCGCAGGCCAAGCTGCGTTGGCACCCGTCCCGCCGAGATATGCGGCGAATCGAGCAGCCCCAGGAATTCGAGGTCCTGCATCACGTTGCGGATCGTCGCGGCAGAGACCTTTTCCGTCATCGTGCGCGTCAGCGTTCGGGATCCGACGGGGCTACCACTTTCAAGGTAGCCTTCCACGATCCGGCGAAACACTTCGCGCGACCGGTCGTTCAGCTCTTCAAGGATTTTGCCTTGTTCCGTCATCGTCTCGTTCGTCGAACTCATCCATTCGGGGTTGCGAGCCATCGGCTTGCCGGATTATCCCGGCACGGCACAACCAAGCACATGATGGAGATATTTATGCGTCCTTCCGGTCGAAACCTAGACGAAATGCGCCCGATTTCCATCGACACCGGCGTGACCCGCCATGCGGAGGGCTCCTGCCTGATCCGCTGTGGCGATACCCATGTGCTGTGCACCGCTTCGCTGGAAGAACGTGTTCCGCCGTTCCTGAGGAATTCCGGCCAAGGCTGGGTGACGGCGGAATACGGGATGCTTCCCCGCGCCACGCACACCCGTGGCCGGCGCGAGGCTGCGGCGGGCAAGCAATCAGGCCGCACGCAGGAAATTCAACGCCTTATCGGGCGCAGCCTGCGCGCCTGTATCGACCGGAACGCTTTGGGAGAGCGCCAGATCACGGTCGACTGCGACGTGATTCAGGCCGATGGCGGCACGCGTTGCGCGTCGATCACCGGTGGGTGGGTTGCGCTGCGCCTTGCTGTGAACAAACTGCTGAAAGCGGGCGACATCATCACCGATCCGATCATCGACAATATCGCCGCCGTCTCCTGCGGGATCTACGCGGGCCAGCCCGTGCTCGACCTCGATTATCCCGAGGATTCCGAGGCCGGGACAGACGGCAACTTCATCATGACCGGTGCCGGAAAGGTCGTTGAGCTTCAGGCAAGCGCAGAGGGGGCGACCTTTTCGCGCGAGGAGTTCGACCAGCTTTATATCCTCGCCGAGAAGGGTGTGGCCGAACTGGTCGCCGCCCAGAACGCGGCAACTGCCTGATGCGCAGGTTCACCGGGTCAGAGCTTCTGGTGGCGACGCACAACCAGGGCAAGCTGGACGAGATGCGCCATCTGCTCGAACCGTTCGGCATCACGGTCACCGGCGCGAAGGACCATGATCTGCCGGAGCCCGAGGAAACCGGAACGACGTTCGTCGAGAATGCGCGCCTCAAGGCCCATGCCGCCGCGCAGACGACCGGCCTTCCGGCCTTGTCGGATGACAGTGGTATCGAAATCGACGCCTTGGGCGGAGCGCCCGGTGTCTACACCGCGGATTGGGCCGAAACCCCGAACGGTCGCGATTTCGAGATGGCGATGCGGGTGACGAACGAGAAACTCACGGCGATTGCCGCGCCGTTCCCCCGCACCGCGCGCTTCTGTTGCACGCTTGTCCTTGCCTGGCCGGACGGCCATGACGAAGTGTTCCCCGGCGTGATGGAAGGCCAGGTGGTCTGGCCGATGCGCGGCGACCAGGGGCACGGCTACGATCCGATCTTTCAGCCCGACGGCTACGATATCACCTTCGGCGAAATGGACCGGTGGGAGAAGAACAAGATCAGCCACCGTGCACGCGCCGTCGCACAGCTTGTGAAGATTTTCGGTGACGCCTGATTGGCAGGAAGGCGGCTTCGGCCTCTACATCCATTGGCCGTTTTGCGAGGCCAAATGTCCGTATTGCGACTTCAACAGCCATGTTGCTGCGTCGATCGATCAATCGGCCTGGCGGACGGCTTATCTCTCCGAGATCGCCCGCGCGGCCGCCGAAACACCGGGTCGAACGTTGCGAAGCGTGTTCTTCGGAGGTGGCACCCCCTCCCTGATGCAGCCGGAAACGGTCGCCGAGATATTGCAAGCCGTGCGGAAGGCGTGGCCGGTTGCGAACGACATTGAGATTACGCTGGAAGCCAATCCTTCGTCGGTTGAAGCAGGGCGGTTTGCCGGGTTTCGCGATGCCGGTGTTTCACGGATCTCCATGGGTGTTCAGGCGCTGAACGCCGATGACTTGCGGCGTCTTGGGCGGCTGCACTCGGTGGAAGAGGCCCGAAAGGCGTTCGAGATCGCCAGGTCCTGTTTCGAGCGGGTCAGTTTCGACCTGATTTACGCGCGTCAGGATCAGACGTTGGCGGACTGGCGTTCCGAATTGATGGAGGCGTTATCCTGGGGCAGCGATCACCTGTCGCTCTACCAGCTTACGATCGAACCTGGCACGGCCTTCGGGGCACGGCACAAGGCCGGCGGTCTGAAAGGTCTCCCCGATGAAGACCTGTCCGCTGATCTTTACGAGGTCACACAGGAGATTTGTTATCACGCTGGCCTGCCCGCTTATGAAATCTCGAACCACGCCGCTGACATGGCGCAGTCGCGGCACAATCTCATTTATTGGCGTGGTGGAGATTACGTCGGGATCGGCCCCGGCGCTCACGGTCGCCTGACCCTCGAGGGCCAGCGCCTTGCCACCGAGACGTATCTCGCACCACAGAAATGGATAGAAGCGGTCTCAACGCGGGGCATAGGTGAGAGTGATCGCGTCATCATCACCCCGACCGAACAGGCCGAGGAATACTTGATGATGTCCCTTCGCTTGGCCGAGGGCAGCGACCTGCGCCGGTTTACCCGGCTTATGGGCCAACCTATTGATAGGACAAGAGTAAACGAGCTTGAGGACCTTGCGCTTGTAGAGCTGAAAGACGATCGTCTAGCGGCGACTCAGGCCGGGCGTCCGGTTCTCAACGGTATTCTCCGCAGCCTTCTGGCCTAAAACCTATCCGGCGTTCAGCTTGCGCATCAGATCGTCGAGCTGCTCCAAGTCATTGTATTTAATGACCATTTTTCCCGATCCATCTTTGCCGTGGTCGATTTCGACTTTCATCGCCAAGGCCGCCGACAGATCCGATTCGAGCGCACGTGTATCGGCATCCTTTTCCGGTCTGGTTCGCCCGGGTGCCGCCGTCGATTGCCCCGCGGATTTCGCCGCTTTCTCTACCGCCCGAACCGAAAGTCCTTCGCGCACGGCGCGCTTCGCCAGCGCAATCGGTTCATCCGCGGTCAAAAGCGCCCGCGCGTGGCCGGCGCTCAGATCCCCGTCACGGACCATCACCTGAATTTCGTCGGGCAGTTGCAGCAACCGCATGACGTTCGCCAGGTGCGAACGGCTTTTGCCCATCGCCGTCGACAACTCCAGCTGGGTGTGCCCGAACCGGTCAATCAGTTGCTTGTAACCAAGCGCTTCTTCCAGCGGGTTCAGGTCAGCGCGCTGCACGTTTTCGATGATCGCCACCTGAAGCGTTTCATCGTCATCGAACTCTCGCACCAGAACCGGCACATCGTGCAATTGCGCCACCTGCGCTGCCCGCCAGCGGCGTTCACCCGCAACAATCTGATATTGTCCCGACGCTGCCGGATCGGGTCGAACAATCAGGGGTTGAATGATGCCGTGGGCTTGGATCGAAGCAGCCAATTCGCGTAGGGCTTCATCTGAGAACGCGCGACGGGGCTGGTCCGGATTAGGGTGGATGTCTTCAATGGGAACCAAGCGATCCGCCCGGGGCGCGGCGACCTGCTCGGGCTCGGCGGAAGGCTCGGTAGTGGTTGGTTCGATATCGGCCATCAGAGCCGATAGACCGCGGCCCAAGCGCCGTTTATCCGGTGTCCGTGCCATTTATGCGCTTTCCTTCTTTCGGGGGCTGCGTTCCAGCAATTCGTTGGCCAAGTCGATATACGCCTGGCTGCCTTTGGAGGCCGGATCATAAGCGATCACCGGCAACGCGTAGGAAGGCGCCTCGCTCAGCCGGACATTTCTTGGAACGACCGTGTCGAACACCAATTCTCCGAGGGTCGCGCGGGCATCTTCCTCCACCTGCCGGCTAAGGTTCATGCGCGCATCATGCATGGTCAGAACCACACCTTCGATGCGCAGCGCTGGGTTGGCCGTCTCACGAACTTCCCGAACAGTTAGCATCAGTTGAGACAAGCCTTCCAACGCAAAGAACTCCGCCTGCAGAGGCACCAGCAGGGAATGCGCCGCAGTCAGGGCGTTCAGCGTCAGCAAGCTGAGTGAGGGCGGGCAGTCGATCAGGACAAAATCATATGCCGTTGCTGTCGCGAGCGCCTCTTTCAGCAGGAAAATCCTGTTGTCGCGTTGTCCCATTTCAATGTCGGCCGAGCTGAGATCCGTGGTCGCGGGTGCGATCCAAAGCCGCTCGACTTCGGTCTCGATTGCGACGTCGGCAAGGTCGGCGCCGTCCAGCAGAAGGTCATAGGTGGTCATGTTGCGATCGGCCGGCTCAATTCCCAGCCCGGTCGAGGCGTTTCCCTGTGGATCAAGATCAACAACCAGAACCTTGAAGTTCATCGAGGCAAGTGTGGCGCCCAGGTTGATGGCCGTGGTCGTCTTTCCAACGCCGCCCTTCTGGTTGGTGATCGCAATAATCCGCATTTCACGCATCGTCCTTCAGATTGGAGACATCGAATTTCAGGACCACCGCGTCCTCATGGGTCATGCTGGGGACCGGCTCACAGATCGTTTGCCAGTGTGAAGGGAGCGTTTCAAGTTCTTCTCGCCAGTTGCCGCCTTTCGGAAAAAGAAGGTGTGTACGCTCGGTCAGATGAGGTTCGGCGAAGGCGATGAGTTTATCCAGACCACTGAGCGCACGGGCAGAAATGACGTCAGGAGTTTGCCGGGGAATTTCGCTGATCCTCCGCGAGAGAATGTTGACCCTCACACCCATTTCGCGGGCCGTTTCCCTCAAGAAACCACATTTGCGAATATCGCTTTCGACCAGCGTCACGCTCATGGGGAGCTCGCGCTCGGCACCCATTGCGGCCACGACCAGACCTGGAAAACCGCCGCCTGATCCAAGGTCCAACCAGCGTTCCGCTTTCTCGGGCGCCATCGAGAACAATTGCGCGGAATCCATGAAGTGGCGGTTCCAGGCGTCGTCCAAGGTTGTGGGCGCGACGAGGTTTATGGTGCGCTGCCATTTCGACAGAAGTGCGTGATAGGTCTTTAGCCTCTCCAGTGTTTCACGTGAAACACTGGCTTCAAACCACGCTTTGCCATCCGCTGGCATCACGCCGAGATCCGATCCAACTGACGCAGCTTGGTCAGGATCAAGGCCAGCGCCGCCGGCGTCATCCCGTCGATCCGGCCCGCTTGGCCCAAGGTCGAAGGACGCACCCGTGTCAACTTTCCACGCAATTCATTCGACAGCCCAACGACCTCGCCATAGGGGAAATCCTGCGGGATTTGCTTGGCTTCGTCGCGGTTGAGCGCTTCTGCATCTTTCTGCTGACGCGCAACATAGGTTGCATAGGTTGCCTCGATCTTCAGTTGGCTCGCTGTCTCACAATCGAGGCCAGAAACCTCCGGCGAAATTCGAGCGAGATCGGCAATGTCCAGATCAGGAAAGGCCAGAAGCTCCATCCCGGTTCGCCGCTTGCCGTCAGAGTTCACGGTGATCCCCACTGCCTGCGCCTCTTTTGGCGTCGCGGTAACGGAATTCAGCAGGGCACGTCCCTTCTCCAGACGTTCCATCTTGGCCTCGAATACCTGCTTGCGGGTGTCATCAATGATCCCCAGTGACAAGCCAATCGGCGTGAGCCGCGCGTCAGCATTATCCGCCCTAAGCGAGAGACGGTACTCCGCCCGCGACGTGAACATGCGGTACGGTTCGGCGACGCCACGGGTCACCAGGTCGTCTATCATTACGCCGATGTAGCTTTCACGCCGTGAGAACGTGACAGGATCCAACCCGAGGCTTTGCCGTGCGGCAGACAGCCCTGCGACAAGCCCTTGCGCGGCCGCCTCTTCATAACCGGTTGTGCCGTTGATCTGGCCGGCGAGATGCAATCCGCCAAGAACGCGCAGCTCGAGCTGGTCAGACAAGCTGGTCGGATCTACGAAATCATATTCGATCGCGTATCCCGGTTGCAGGATTTCGGCCCGCTCAAGCCCTACGATGGAATGAACGTAGTCATGCTGCACGTCTTCCGGAAGCGACGTTGAAATGCCGTTCGGATAGACAACGTCCGTCGTCAGGCCCTCGGGCTCAAGAAAGATCTGGTGCGAGTCCTTGTCCGCGAACCGAACGACTTTGTCTTCGATCGACGGGCAATAGCGCGGTCCAATCCCCCCGATCATTCCACCGTACATCGCGGATCGGCCGAGGTTTTTCTGGATGATGTCGTGGGTATGCGCGTTGGTATGTGTAATCCCACACGCGATCTGACGCGCATGAACCTTGGTCGTGAGGAACGAAAAGAACGTTGGGTCCTCGTCGGCCTGCTGCTCTTGCAGGATGTCCCAGTTGATCGACTTCCCCGCCAGGCGCGGCGGCGTTCCTGTTTTCAGGCGCCCAAGGGGCAAACCCAGGTTCTCCATCCGGTTGGCCAACGCCACGGACGGTCGATCACCCATTCGTCCGCCTTCGATCTTCCGGTCACCGATGTGGATGATGCCGCGCAGGAAGGTGCCGGTCGTCAGCACGACGGCATTGGCCGGAACTTCGGACCCATCTGCAAGAACGACACCACATGCGCGGTTGTCGCGTACGATGAGATCCGCGACCTCGGCCTCAATCAACGTAAGGCCATCCGCCTCTGCCACGTGGTTTCGAATCGCTGCTGCATAGAGAGCGCGGTCCGATTGAGTCCGCGGTCCTTGCACCGCTGCGCCCTTTCGACGATTGAGCAGGCGATACTGGATGCCAGACGCATCGGCCGCCCGGCCCATGATGCCCCCAAGTGCGTCGATCTCGCGGACAAGATGGCCTTTCCCGAGACCGCCAATCGCCGGGTTGCAGGACATCACGCCCAAGTCTTCCCTGCGCAGCGTGACAAGCGCTGTCCGCGCACCGGTACGGCGTGCGGCATCGGCGGCCTCAACCCCCGCGTGCCCGCCGCCCACAATCACAACATCGAAGTCCGGATGTTTCACGTGAAACACTCCTATTTCCCGATACAGAACCGGGAGAAAATTTCGCCGAGAATGGCCTCTACATCCACATGACCGATGACCGAGTCAAGCGCGTGAAGCCCATCCTGAACATGCTCGGCGGCAATCTCCGTTTCCACCGACGAGATCACGTGCCCGAATGCCACAAGCGCGCGCTGCATTCCTTGACGCTGACGCGAGGAGATCGCTGTGCGCACTTTGGATACTCTCTCAGACAGAATGCGTGCGACATCGGCCACGAATTGATCAACGCCTTCCCCGGTGAGCCCGGAAATACCGCCGTTGCCGGTGAGGTCTGCCTTGGCCCCGTAGACGAGATCAATGTTCTGTTCCAAAGCAGTGGGGAGCTCGAAATCATCTGTTTTCAAGAGCACCCGAAGGTCTGCGGCCAATGCACGCTCCACGGCGCGCGACACGCCGATGACCTCGATCGCATCTTCGCTATCCCGTAGACCAGCCGTATCGAGCACGGTCACCGGAAGGCCGGCAATGTCCAGCCGCACTTCGAGAACGTCGCGAGTGGTCCCCGCGATATCGGAGGTGATGGCAATCTCGCGACCAGCCAATGTATTGATAAGTGTCGATTTTCCCGCATTCGGAGCGCCGAGGATCGCAACCTCAAACCCATCCCGGACCCGTTCCGCGACATGTGAGCCTTCGATCTCTTGCTCAAGTTCAACCATCGCTTCCGTCAACAAATCCCGGACCTCCGGCAGAACATCGACGGGGACCTCCTCATCGGCGAAATCAATGGTCGCCGTCAGAAGAGCAGCTGCGCGGATACCGAGTTCCCGTAAATGTGCCATCTTTTCGGAGAGTGCACCGGTAAAGACCCGTTGCGCCTGCTCGCGCTGTGCTTCGGTCTCGGCCTCGATCAGATCACCCAGCCCCTCCACCTGAGCCAGGTCGAGACGATCATTCAAAAGCGCCCGCTTCGTGAATTCTCCGGGCTCCGCCTCTCGGGCCAAACCGGTTGCAGCGATCCGCGCTTCAACTGCCCTGACGACAGCGACGCTTCCGTGCAGGTGCAGTTCCAGAACGTCTTCGCCGGTGAAGCTATTGGGGCCCTCGAACCAAAGTACGAGCGCTTGGTCGAGCGTTGTACCGCCCTCGCCCCGCACCGCACGCAAAGAATGCGATCCGGCAGTTGGAACGGATCCACAGAGCACCTCGCCAATGGCTCGAGCTTCAGGTCCGGATACACGGATGATCGCAACGCCCGCTTTCCCCCGGGCTGTGGCCAGGGCGAAAATGGTCTGCATCATCAGCGCCCTGGATCAGGTGTTCATGGAGTCGAAGAATTCCGAATTGGTCTTCGTCTGCTTGAGCTTGGAAATCAGGAATTCGATCGCATCGGTTGTGCCCATCGGGTTCAGAATGCGACGCAGAACAAAGGTCTTTGCCAGATCGCCCTTGTCGACCAGCAGATCCTCTTTCCGGGTTCCGGACTTGAGGATGTCCATCGCCGGGAAGACGCGCTTGTCGGCCACCTTGCGGTCGAGCACGATCTCGCTGTTACCGGTGCCCTTGAATTCTTCGAAGATCACTTCGTCCATCCGGCTGCCGGTATCGATCAGAGCGGTTGCGATGATCGTGAGCGAACCACCCTCTTCGATATTTCGCGCGGCACCAAAGAAACGCTTGGGACGCTGAAGTGCGTTGGCATCCACACCCCCGGTGAGAACCTTGCCGGACGACGGCACAACCGTGTTGAAGGCGCGGCCGAGGCGCGTAATCGAGTCAAGCAGGATCACGACGTCACGCTTATGTTCGACAAGGCGCTTCGCTTTCTCGATGACCATCTCGGAGACCGCCACGTGCCGTGTCGCGGGTTCATCGAAGGTCGAGGAAATCACCTCACCCTTCACCGAGCGCTGCATGTCCGTCACCTCTTCCGGGCGTTCGTCGATCAGCAGAACGATCAGGTAGCACTCCGGGTGATTGGTCTCGATCGAATTGGCGATGTTCTGCATCAGCACGGTCTTGCCCGTCCGCGGCGGCGCGGTGATCAGAGCGCGCTGACCTTTCCCGATCGGCGCCACAAGGTCGATGATGCGTGCCGAGCGATCCTTGATGGTCGGATCTTCGATTTCCATCTTCAGGCGCTCGTCGGGATAGAGCGGGGTCAGGTTGTCGAAGGCAACCTTGTGGCGCGCCTTCTCGGGATCTTCGAAGTTGATCCGGGTGACCTTGACCAGGCAGAAATAACGCTCGTTCTCTTTCGGCGCGGTGATGACGCCATCGACCGTATCGCCCGTGCGCAAGGAATGCTGTCGGATCATGTCAGGCGAGACATAGATATCGTCCGGGCCGGGCAGGTAGTTTGCTTCCGGCGACCGCAGAAAGCCGAACCCATCCTGAAGGACTTCGAGCACACCATCACCCGAAATCTCCCAACCTTCGTCGGCCCGCTCGCGCAAGATCTCGAACATCATGTCGCCTTTGCGCATGGTCGAGGCATTCTCGATCTCAAGCTCTTCGGCCATCGCCAGAAGGTCTTTTGGCGATTTCGCTTTCAGGTCGGCAAGGCTGACGGATTCGGTTGTCATGGGAATTCATCCAAACGGCGACAGGCTGGACGTGCCAGTGTCGGGTAGGTCTTCTTTCGAAGTCTGGTCTTGTGAGGCTGCATCTTCGGACGAAGTGCAACGATGGAGGTAAGGACTTCGCCTGTCCAAGTCAACCGACGCATCCGTGTCCGTTCTTCCTACTAAAAGGAAAAAGAAAGAAAGAAGTTTGTTGTTCTTTGTAGGAGAGTGGATTTCTAGGAAAACCTGGAAGCTAAAGACTTGTCCACAAAGTTTCGAGGATCCAGAAACGCACTCCAGAAAGATCTGTACAAGCCGAAAATCTCATAAAATATATTCTTTTCAGATGTTTAGAATTTGGTTTCCAGATGAAACCATGTGGATGAATTTTGAGGAACCGGGGGTAATCATGTTCTCTGCAGTTTCCAGCCCGAGGAACTATACCCGGGGCAAGAATCGGGAACGGGCCACCAAAAATCAGCCAAGTATTTGCTTGGAGGGGTCGCTTGCCGATTCCTGCACATTTCCCTCATAGTCAGCCCTGCACGCTATCCACAGAGTTCCCCCAAGAATGGTTGATCTTATCCTCGCCTCCACCTCTCCGATCCGGCGGGAGATGCTGGAAAATGCAGGGCTGCGCATCGAATCGCGGCCCGCCCGCATCGACGAGGAAGCCATCCGCGATTCGCTCCTCGCGGAGGAGGCGGGGCCAAGGGACGTTGCGGATGCCTTGGCCGAATACAAGGCGCGTCGCGTGGCGGAAAAGGCGGAACCGGGTACGCTTGTCCTCGGCTGTGACCAGGTGCTTGCCCTGAAAGGCCGGCTCTACGCAAAGCCGGCAGACAAGGCCGAGGCCGCAAGACATTTGCAGGAGTTGCAAGGTAAGACCCATCACCTGATGTCGGCAGCGGTTCTCTACGAAGACTTGAAGCCGGTATGGCGACATGTTGGCGTGGTGCGGATGACGATGCACGCGCTGAGCAATGCGGAGATCGACGCCTATCTCGATCAGGCCTGGCCCGACGTGGCCTATTGTGTCGGCGCCTATCAGGCCGAGGCTCTGGGCGCGCGCCTGTTCGCCCGGATCGAGGGTGATTGGTTCTCGGTGCTCGGATTGCCGTTACTGGAAGTGCTTTCGCATCTGCGCCTGCGCGGTATGTTGAGCCCATGACGAGAGACACGATCCCATTGGCAGGAGTCATCGGTGACCCGGTGGCGCATTCGCTGTCGCCGCGACTGCACGGCCATTGGCTGAAACGCTATGGCTTGAAGGGTCATTACGTTCCGCTGCACATCAACCACCAGGATCTGCCCGAGGCGCTCGGTGTGCTGCCTCGCATGGGGTTTGTCGGGGCGAATGTCACCATTCCTCACAAGGAGCTGGTTCTATCGCTGGCGGATACCGTAACCGACCGCGCGGCTTTGATCGGAGCGGCCAATACACTGACCTTCACGGCGGATGGCCGCATCCAGGCCGATAACACGGACGGCATGGGTTTCCTGTCGAATATTCGCCAAACCTTGCCCGGTTGGTCGGCCTCTTCCGGTCCCGCGCTGGTTCTCGGCTCGGGCGGGGCTGCGAAAGCGATTGTCTCGGCGCTGATCTCGGACGGGGCACCCGTCATTCATGTTGCCAACAGAACCCGTGGGCGGGCCGACGCCCTCCGCGAACAATTCGGGGCGCGCGTCGCGCCGATCGACTGGACGCAGATTCCCGAATACGTGCGTGACGCGGCGCTGATTGTGAATACGACGTCGCTGGGAATGCAGGGACAATCGCCACTGAATATCGACCTGTCGCGCCTGAAACCGCCGACGGTCGTTACCGATATCGTCTACACGCCGCTGGAAACTCCGCTTCTGCGCGAAGCGGCCGAGCGCGGTTGCGAAACCGTCGACGGCTTGGGAATGCTGTTGCACCAGGCGGTCCCTGGCTTCGAGCGCTGGTTCAGCTACACGCCGATGGTCGACGACGAATTGCGCGCGGCGGTTCTGGGCGGATGAGGACAATTCTCGGCCTGACGGGCTCCATCGGAATGGGCAAAAGCACGACGGCGCAGATGTTCCGGGACCGCGGTGTTCCGGTCTGGGATGCCGATGCGACGGTCCACAAGCTCTACGCGCCCGATGGTCCGGCGCCGAAATTGCTCGAGGCGGCATTTCCGGGGTCGGTACAAGCCGATGGCCATGTCGACCGGGCGCATCTGCGGAAATTGATCGGCGAGGACGCGAGCGTGCTCGACCGCATCAATAGCATCATCCATCCGCTCGTGGCGGAAGACCGCGCAGCCTTTCTCGCCGATACGGAAGGATTGGTCGTTCTGGACGTGCCGCTGCTGTTCGAAACCGACGGTCACGCCTATTGCGACAAGGTCGCGGTCGTATCCGTCGATGCGGAGATACAGCGCGATAGGGTCCTGTCGCGGGGCACGATGACCGAAAAAGACCTTGAGAACATCCTGAAGCGCCAGACACCCGATGCCGAGAAACGCGCCCGTGCGGACTACATCATAGACACTTCGTCGATGGATGTGGCACAAGATGCAGTGGACCGGATCATTGCAGAGCTGACATGAGAGAAATCGTTCTCGACACCGAAACCACGGGCCTGAACCCGTTCGACGCGCCGCGCCACAGGATCGTGGAGATCGGCGCCGTCGAGCTGTTCAACCAGGTCCCAACAGGCCGCACCTATCACCAATACATCAATCCCGAACGGGATATGCCGACCGAGGCGTTCGAGGTGCACGGGATCGGAGACGACTTCCTGGCTGACAAGCCCGTATTCGCAGCCGTGGCGCAGGAGTTTCTCGATTTCGTTGGCGATGCGAAACTCGTCATCCACAATGCCGAGTTCGATATGCGGTTCCTGAACGCGGAACTGGAATGGGCGGGGAAACGGCTTCTGCCCAACGATCAGGCGCTTGATACCCTGAAGATCGCGCGAAGCCGGTTCCCCGGCTCGCCTGCCTCGCTCGATGCCTTGTGCCGCCGGTTCGGGATCGATAATTCCGCGCGTGAAAAGCACGGGGCGTTGCTGGACTCGGAAATTCTCGCCGAAGTCTACCTGGAGCTTACTGGTGGCAAGCAGCCCGATTTCGCCCTGTCGCAGGGTCAATCGCGGAAAGACCGGGCCAGCACCAACGACGACTGGCGCCCGAAGCCGCGCCCTGCCCCGCTGCAACCTCGGATCACGGAAAGCGAAAAGGCCGCGCATGCGGCCTTTGTCGAGAAGCTTGGGGAAGGCGCGATCTGGTCGCGCTTCGACTAGATCAGGCTGTGCCTTGAGGCTGCTGCTGCGCCTGACGCTGCTGCAACTGCTGGCGATACAGCGCCACGAAGTCGATCTGATCGAGGTTCAGCGGCGGATAGCCGCCGTCGCGCGACACGTCCGAGATGATGCGGCGGACAAAGGGGAACAGCATCCGCGGGCATTCGATCATCAGGAACGGGTGCAATTGCTGTTCGCTGACGTTCTCGATCTGGAAGACGCCGCCATATTCAAGCTCGATCAGGAACACGGATTTTGGCTCGTCTTCCTTGGTCTTGGAATCGACCTTGAGCTTCATGATCACGTCGTACTGGTTCTCGGTCGTGCGCTTGCGCGCGTCGAGGGCGACCTGGACCTGGATATCGGGCTGTCCCTGCGCGACAACGGCGTTCTGCACGGCCGCGTTCTCGAACGACAGGTCGCGGATGAACTGGCCGAGGATCTGCATCTTGGGAAGTTGCGCCGCAGGCTGTGCTGCGCCGTTTTCGGTTTCGCCATTGGCCGAGGCGTCGGACATGGATCATTCTCCTGAATTTAAGGTTGCAGGCGACATAACAGGCCCGCGCGATGGTCTCAATGCCGAGTCCAGCCAGAGGGACCAGAGGGGCGGTCCTCCTCCGTCGCGCTGTAAGTGCCTTCGATGATCGTCTCGTCCTGCGGCTGCCAGCCCCGGTCGGTGCGGACGGTCTGGACATTCACGCGCTTCTTCAGCTCGCGCAGCACGGAATTGCGCACACCCGGAACCAGCAGCGCAAAGCCGATGGCATCCGTGAAAAACCCCGGCGTCAGAAGCAGGGCACCGGAAAACAGGATCATCGCGCCGTGGGCGAGGGGCTCCGTCGGATCGCGCAAATCATCGAAAGAGGTTCGCAACTGCTGCATCGCCTGCGCGCCTTGGCTTCTCACCAGCATGGTTCCGGCGATGGCGGTCAACAGGACAATCGCCAGCGTCGGCCATAGGCCAAGCCATCCACCAACCTGGATGAACAGGGCGATTTCGATCAACGGAACCGCGATAAATAACAAAAGGAGCCGCATCGGCGCATATCCCCATCAATGAAGCGGGCCGGGTGTCATGGACTTGACCCCCACCCTGCCTTACATATGTGCGTGCTGAACCGGTTTTGAACCCATTCCCCCGCCGAGGTGCCATGAACTCGTCTCTTTTGTCCTTGCTGGTGCTCGCCGGCGTCGCGATTTTCCTGATCCTGCGTCTGCGCTCCGTGCTTGGGTCCCGAGAGGGGTTCGAACGCCCTCCCGCCCGCCCGGAAAGCGGCCGCACCGGCCCGCGCCGCGATTTCGAAGTGATCGAAGGTGGTCCGGACGAGGATATCATCGACCACGTCGAGGATGGGTCCGAGAGTGCGAAGGCGCTTGCTGCCATGAAAATGGCCGAGCCGGGTTTCAGCGTCGGCGAATTTCTTGGCGGAGCACGTCAGGCATACGAAATGATCCTGATGGCGTTCGAACGTGGCGATGTGGAGGCTTTGAAACCGTTTCTCGCCGCGGATGTGATGGAAACCTTCGAGACGGTGATCGAGCAGCGCAACGCGCAAGGCCTCAGCATACAGGCGGAATTCGTCGGGGTCCGAGAGATCGCCCTGCACAATGCCACCTTCGACCGGTCGACCAACGAAGCCGAGATCACGGTGCGGTTTGTCGGAGAATTGACCAGCGTGGTCCGCAATTCCGATGGTGAAATCATCGAGGGCGACTCCTCCGAGATCAAACGACAGCGCGATGTCTGGACATTCGCCCGCAAGATGGGCCGCGACGATCCGAACTGGGAACTCGTGGCGACCGACGGATGACCGATGGGACTGCGCGCGTTTGCCACTGCCCTGGCGCTTTGCCTCGCCACCGCAGCCACGGCAGATGAGCCCGTGCAGCTTCTGACGTTCGACGATCTCGATGGATGGGCCGAGGATGATCATGCCGCGGCCCTTTCCGTTTTCCGCAACACCTGCATGGATCTGGACGGTTCGGATTGGGAGGCGCTTTGCGCCGTGGCCGAAACCGCACCCGATGCCCGCACCTTTTTCGAGCTGTTCTTTCGACCTGTCCTGATCGGCGGGGAGGAACCTGCGCTTTTTACCGGGTATTATGAGCCGGAACTCGACGGATCCCGCAGGCGGTCCGGCCGATACCGCTATCCCGTCTACCGGCTTCCGCCTGAGGTGAACGGGCAATGGCTTTCGCGGCAGGAGATCGAGGAAACCCGGGTTCTGGAAGGCCGTGGCCTGGAGATCGCATGGGTCGATGACCCGGTGGAACTGTTCTTTCTGCAGATCCAGGGATCGGGGCGCATTCGGCTGGCCGAAGGCGGTTATATCCGGGTCGGTTACGGTGGGCGGAATGGCCATGAATATCGCAGTATCGGCCAGGAACTCGTTCGCCGGGGCGTCTACCAGCCGCATCAGGTTTCGGCTCAGGTCATCCAGTCGTGGGTGCGGCGCAATCCGGCCGCCGGGCAGACGCTGCTGCACCACAACCCCAGCTATGTCTTCTTCCGCGAGGTCGAGATCGACGATCCGGACCTTGGCCCTCTGGGGGCGATGAACCGCAATATCACGCCGCACCGTACGATTGCTATCGATCCGGATTTCACGCCACTCGGGGCACCGGTCTGGATCGAAAAGGACGGCGACGGACCGATCCGGCGGTTGATGATCGCTCAGGACACCGGGGGCGCCATTCAGGGGGCACAAAGGGCGGACATCTTCTTCGGCTTCGGCGACGAGGCAGGCGAAGCGGCTGGCGTTATCCGCGATCCGGGTCGGATGATGGTACTGCTGCCGATCGAACGGGCGCACCAACTGATCCCGGACGCCTGACGGCATGGCGCGGCGCAGCAAACGCGGCCTGTCCAAAGAGGACAAGGCATTGTGGGACAGGGTCGCCGCCACCGCCAACCCGATGGACCGAAGCGGCGCGCCGCAGATCACCGAAGACAGTCCGAAGGCAAAGCCACCGATCCGAAGGGAGGCCACGACGGCCGAGCGATTGCCCGCCTTCCGTGTTGGTGAAAAGGCCTCTTTCTCTGCCAATCCGGTGAACCACGCACCGACCTTGTCCGCGCGCCTTGCCCATGCGCCCGTCCGGATGGATCACGGCACCCACAAGCGGATGCTGCGCGGCAAGCTGAAGCCCGAGGATAGGATCGACTTGCACGGAATGGTGCTCGCCGAGGCGCATCCGGCGCTGATTTCCTTCATCAGCAGCGCCTATGAACGTGGGCTGCGCCTTGTCCTGGTGATTACAGGGAAAGGCAAGGATCGCGACGGTGGCGGGCCGATCCCCATCCGGCGCGGTATTCTCAAACACCAGGTGCCGGGATGGCTTCATGCCCCGCCGCTCGGGCTGATGGTCCTCGATATCCGTGAAGCGCATCAGCGCCATGGCGGCACAGGAGCCTACTACGTCTACCTTCGCCGCCGTCGCTGAGACGGTGTTCCGCGTCAGGTGGCCGCGTAGACGGACACGCCAGGCGACCATGTGTCATGACGTGCCCGCAAATTTAGGTCCGTTAGAGCACGTAACGGCTGAGGTCCGTGCTGCGCGTCAGCTCGCCGAGGTTCGCTTCCACGAAGTCCGCATCCACCGTGACCGATTGGCCGGACTTGTCGGGTGCGTTGAAGCTGAGTTCCTCGAACACGCGCTCAAGAACCGTGTAGAGCCTGCGCGCACCGATGTTCTCCACGCTTTCATTGACCTCGGCCGCGATCTTGGCCAGCGCCGCGATCCCTTCCTCCGTGAAAGTGACTTCCACTTCCTCGGTTGCCATCAACGCGGTGTATTGCCGGGTCAGCGCATTGTCGGTTTCCGTCAGGATGCGCACGAAGTCGCCTTCCGTCAGGGCCCGCAGGTTCACGCGGATCGGCAAGCGGCCCTGAAGCTCGGGCAAAAGATCCGAGGGCTTGGCGATGTGAAACGCGCCAGACGCGATGAAAAGGATGTGGTCCGTCTTCACCGGTCCGTGCTTCGTCGAGACGGTCGTGCCTTCGATCAAGGGCAGCAGATCGCGCTGTACACCCTCGCGGGATACATCGGCGCCGCGTGCATCCGAACGGGCACAGACCTTGTCGATCTCGTCGATGAAGACGATGCCATTCTGCTCGACGGCACGCAGGGCCTCTTTCGACACCATCTCGGGGTCGAGCAGCTTGTCGGCTTCCTCGTCGATCAGGATATCGTAGCTCGCGGCCACCGAAAGACGGCGTTTCACCTTGCGCCCGCCCATGCCTTTGAAAAGGTCGCCGAGGTTCATCATGCCGCCCATGCCGCCCATCCCGGGCTGGCCCGGAATCTCGAACCCGCCGAGGGGGTTGGAATTGTCGGTGACTTCAAGCTCGATCATCGTGTCGTCGAGCTCGCCGGCGCGAAGCTTCTTGCGGAACATCTCGCGGGTCTGGTCACGGGCGCCTTCGCCGGCCAGCGCCTCGATCACGCGCTCTTCGGCGGCGTCATGGGCCTTGGCCTTCACCTCCTCGCGCATGTGTTCGCGGATCATCACCTGCGCGGCATCCACGAGATCGCGCACGATCTGTTCCACGTCGCGGCCGACATAGCCGACCTCGGTGAATTTCGTCGCTTCCACCTTGATGAAGGGCGCGCGGGCGAGTTTGGCCAGGCGGCGGGAGATCTCGGTCTTGCCGACGCCGGTCGGCCCGATCATCAGGATATTCTTCGGATAGACCTCGTCACGCAGGTCATCGCCCAGTTGCTTGCGCCGCCAGCGATTGCGAAGGGCCACGGCCACGGCGCGCTTGGCGTCTTTCTGGCCGATGATGAACCGGTCGAGTTCCGAGACGATCTCGCGGGGGGTGAGGTCACTCATGATGTGGACTCCTTTGCCGCCCATGGGGGCAGACGTGATTTTCCGGGAAAGGCGGGAAGCGCGCGCATGATCGCGCCGCGCAGCATCTCCCATTGCGCCCCGAGCAGAACAAGCCCGAGGCCGAGAAACAGGATGACGAGAAACGCGCCTTCGCCCTCGACGACCGAGATCGACAGCGCCACGACGTAGCCGACACCGGACACGAGGAAGGACCGGCGGTCGATGATGATGGCGAACAGCGCCATGAGTGCAACGAAGGCCACGAGCATCAGCTTCGCCGTGGGCGTACCATTCTGGAACAGGGTCAGCGCAACGGTGTTCACGATGGCCGGGGCCGCGATCACATGCAGCCAGAAGCCTGATGAGGATCGACGGGTGACCCGATGCGGGTCCGACATGTCGAAACTCAGCGCGACAGCCAGACCGATCAGGCCAAGACCGATGGTCGCAAAAGCGAACGGTCCATCGGATGAGAGAAGGAAGAAGTCGCGCCATTCGTTCGGGATGGCACCGCCGATGGTGAAGGCGGCGAAGGTTGTGACGACGACCGAAAGGGCGATCAGCGCCATGGTAAACGGCACCCGGAACACCGCGTAGAAACCGCATAGCAAGGCCGTCACGATAATGCCGTTCAGCGCTGTTGCGGATGGCAACGGCAGGTTCAGGGCTGCCCCGACGGATCCGCCGAATTGCATTGCCGAGAGGGCGAACATGATCGCCAGCGCGATTGACGGCGCGATCATTCGCCGGGTCAGGGTGAAGTAGCGTGCCAGCAATCCCACGCTCGCCATCCCCACGAGAGAAAAGACTATCCCCAGGACCCAACCGCGTGTGACGCCGAGAATGGAAAAGCCGGTGATCCCCGACCAACCAAGGAAAAGGATGGTCAAACCGACGACAATGAAGATCTCGTTGAAGCCCTTGAACAGCTCGAACGGCTCATCAAGACCGCTGCGACGCGCGCGCACACCTTCCCGTTCTTCGGACAAGGTGATGAGAGAGGCCGCCTGGGCCTCGGTCATCATCCCGGCACCCACCGCGGCCCGCAGATCGTCGCGGGTGATGTCGCTCATACCTCGATCACTTCAACCGTCAGGTTTCCGTTGGTGTAGACACAGATGTCTGCAGCAATCTGCATCGCTTCGCGAGCGATGGTTTCGGCATCCTTGTCGGTGTCGAGCATGCCACGCGCGGCGGCCAGTGCATAGTTCCCGCCCGAGCCGATGGCGGCAATGCCATGCTCGGGCTCGAGCACGTCGCCCGCGCCGGTGATGATGTAGAGCTCGGACCCGTCGGTCACGATCAGCATCGCTTCGAGCTTCTGGAGATATTTGTCCGTCCGCCAATCCTTGGCGAGTTCCACGGAAGCGCGCTGCAGCTGCCCGGGCGTGGCTTCAAGCTTGCTCTCCAGCCGTTCCAGAAGCGTGAAGGCGTCAGCCGTCGATCCGGCGAATCCGCAGACAACCTCGTAACCGCCCGGCTTCAGCCGCCGCACCTTGCGGGCGCTGCCCTTGATGACGGTCTGACCAAGGCTGACCTGGCCATCGCCGGCAACCACGACCTTGCCGCCTTTGCGGACACCGATGATCGTCGTGCCGTGCCATCCGGGAAATTCATCTCTCGCCATCGGGGCCTCCATTCGTTCCGGCCTATATGGAGGGGGCGGTTCGTGGTCGCAAGGCAGGGGTGGTCAGGACCGGGTCGCGCCTTCGAATATCACGCCGGAATGGTCGCGCAGATAGATCTGCAGCCATGGCGTGAACCCATCCGGCTTGCGCAGCACCTCTTCCGCGAGCGTATCGAGCGGAGCCCAGATGGTATCCATCACCTCGTCGGAGTTCGGAACCGGCTCTACCCCGGCCGGCAAATCCCCCACAAAGATATCCACAACCTCATGTTCGACGAGGCCACCGCCGACCTCGGCCCGGTATTCGACCGTGTCACGAAACTCCAACGAAACCCCAGCGAGTCCAAGCTCTTCATCCAGCCGCCGCATTGCGCAATCCATGGCACGTTCGTCCCAATTGGGATGGGTGCAGCAGGTGTTCGCCCAAAGACCGGGCGTGTGATATTTCCCCAATGCACGGCGTTGCAAGAGCACCCGTCCCTCGCGCAGCACAAAGACGGATACAGCCTTGTGCCGCAGGCCACGCCGATGGGCCTCCAGCTTCTCCACTGGTTGAAGGGTGCCATCGACCCAGGTTGGAATTTCGATATTCGTCTGACCGTCGGACATGGTGCTGTGAGTGAATCTGCAAGGTCTTCGATGTTGTACCAGATATGGGGCAGGCGCGGTTCGTTTGCCAACACTCTGGAGTGCCGGAACCAATTCAGAAGCCGCGAAAAGATACGATGCGCCGCAGGCTGAGCGGTTGTCCGTCTCACAAAGAGCTCACAGAATAATGTGGACGACTTCGTATTGACCCAAGCTATATCAAAGGCAATCACACTTGCAGGGAGCAACCCATGAACAGACTTTCCGTCCTGACAGCGGCAGCCGCACTTCTGACCAGTCCCGCCCTCGCAGATGGCCACGCAACCGGCGATGCCGAGGCTGGTGAAGCGGCCTTCCGCCAGTGCATTTCGTGCCACGTTGTCGTCGATGATGCAGGCGAAACGCTTGCTGGCCGCAACGCGCGGACCGGCCCGAACCTCTGGGGTATCCACGGCCGCCTTATCGGCTCGGTCGATGATTTTCGCTACTCCGATGGCCTGACCGCGCTGATGGACATGGGCATGGAATGGGACGAGGAGGCCTTTGTGGGCTACGTTCAGGACCCGACCGGATGGATCCGCGAAGTCGCCGGCGACAACAGCCTGCGCGGCGCGATGAGCTTCCGCGTTCGCTCCGAAGAAGATGCGCTGAACCTTTACGCCTACCTCGTTTCGCTGGGTGGCCCGGAAGCGGAAGAAGCCGAAAGCGAGTAAGCTCATTGGAGCTCGCAACACGGATCGGGCGGCCTTCGGGTCGCCCTTTTTCGTGGGCGCTGCGATTGCCTCACTCCTGCGCCCTGGCCCGCGCGCGCCATAATGTGAACAAACCGGCGCAGACGACGATCAGCGCGCCGATCATGACATTCCGCGCCAGGTCCTCACCGAAAACAACAAGTCCAATGGTCGACGCAAAGACCAGCTGCAGATAGGCGAAGGGCTGAACGGTCGACGCCTCTGCGAATTCATAGGTCTTGATCAGCAGGAAATGCCCGGTCGCACCTGTAATGCAGAGCGTGCCCATCCAGACCCAGTCGCGCGCAATCATCGGCTCCCAGAACCATATTCCCACGCAGGTCATGACGACAGCGCCAACGGTGCCCGTCCAGAAAAAGCTCGTGGCCGCGCGATCCTTCCGCGCGGCGAACCGGGTCAGCAGGTTATAGAGCGCGAACATGAAGGCTGCGCAGAGCGGGACAAGCGCTTCGATGGAGAAGACAGCATAACCCGGCTGCAAGATCACCAACACGCCGATGAAGCCGATCCCGATGGCGGACCAGCGCCGCCAACCCACCTTTTCACCGAGGATTGGCCCGGACAGCGCCGCCACGAGAAGCGGGTAGCAGGTGAAGATCGCATGAGCCTCGATCAGCCCGAGGAGGACGAAGGCCCCGACCATCACGCAGATCTCCGTCGCCAGCAGGACACCGCGTGCCAGTTGGGGGAACGGCTGGCTGGTTTTCGCCGCAGCCCGAACGCCGCCCGCTTGTCGCGAGGCCACCGTCACGACGAAGCCTGCGAAGAACCAGTAACGGATCATGACGATCATCAGGACATTGTATTCGGCGGCAAGATGCCGGCTGATCCCGTCCTGAACGGCAAACACAAAGGTGGTGGCGATCATCAGGAGGATGCCGATGCGCGGATTCTCGGTCATGCGAGGCGCCCGCGCGTCATGTGGCGTTTGCGCCCGTAGCCTGGAACGCGTGATACCTCGAACCCTGCTGCAGACAGGGCGCGTCTCACGTCCCCCACGGCGGTGTAGGTCGCGAATGTGCCGCCCGGTGACGTGTGGCGGGCCACCTCTGCCATCAGATCCGGTGTCCACATCTCGGGGTTCCTGGCAGGCGCGAACCCGTCTAGAAACCACGCGTCGGCTTGGCCGTCCCATGCCAGAAGGCTTCCGAAAGCGTCGCCGGGAACGATTGTCAGGTCGAAATCGGTACCGATCAGCGTTTCGGGAATGGTTTCAGCATCTGTATCCAGCAGAACGTCCGTCGGGAGAGACGTGAACGGAGAGAGCGCCTCCGCCAGGTCTGCAACCGACATCGGATAGGCCTCGAACGAGGTGAACCTCAACCGCCCCGAGACATTGGCCGCGCGGAAAGCTGCAAGGGTCGCGAGAAAGTTCAGTCCGGTGCCGAACCCAAGCTCTGCCACGTGAAATCCATCCCGGAACCGTGCAGGCAAGTCGTTCCCCTCAAGGAAAACATATTCAGTCTCTGCAAGCCCGTTGTCGAGCGAATAGAAGGGATCATCGAAACGGGTCGAGACTGGCACGTTACCGCGCCATTCGATCTTGTGCTGGTCCTGCCCCATGTCGCGCCCTATCACCTGTCCGGCGGACGATCTTTCAACGCGTGGGAAGTTGCAATGGCTGACATCACGGTCAGGGGTGCGGGGATCATGGGCCTGATGTGCGCATGGGTTCTGATCCGGCGTGGTGCGAAGGTGCAGGTCGTCGATCCGAACGGCGTGGCAGCCGGGGCGTCAGGTGGGATCGTCGGCGCGCTTGCGCCGCATGTGCCGGAAAACTGGAACTCGAAGAAGGCCATGCAATTCCACGCCCTCGACCGGGCCGAGGTGCTTTGGGCGGAGATCGCACAGGTTGGCGGGACCGATCCGGGCTATGGCCGTACCGGACGGCTGCAGCCGCTGAACGACGAGGCTGGCGAGGCTCTAGCACGGCAACGTGCCGAGACCGCCAAGGACCTGTGGGAAGGGAAATACATGTGGCGCGTGGTATCCCGCGATGACATCGGGATGGACGTCCACTCCGCAACGGGCCTGTTCATCCATGATACGTTGACCGCCCGGATTCATCCCAAACAGGCCTGTTCGAGCCTCTCTGCTGCGCTCAGTACGCTCGGTGTGCCAATCCTGCGGGAGGCGCAGACGAAAGGCATCGAGATCCGGGCAACCGGTGCGGCGGATCTTGCCGAAATATCGGAAACGCTCGACAAATCGGTCGGTGCCCCGATCAAGGGACAGGCTGCGCTGTTCCGCTGTGACCTTCGTAAGGCGCCGCAAGTCTTTGCCGACGGTCTGCACATTGTTCCCCATGCAGATGGAACGGTTGCCATCGGTTCCACCACGGAACGGGAGTTTGAGGATCCGAAAGCCACCGACGCTCTGCTTGAGCCATTGATCGAAAAGGCCCGTGCTACGCTTCCAGCCCTCGCTGCCGCGCCAGTGATTCAGCGATGGGCCGGGCTCCGCCCCCGCGCCCGCAGCCGGGCACCAATGGTCGGGCCGCATCCGACGCGCAAAGGGGCGTTTATTGCCAACGGGGGGTTCAAGATCGGCCTGGCGATGGCGCCTGTCGTGGCCGAGATGCTGGCAGATCTCATCATGGACGGCGAAGACCGTATCCCTGATCTGTTTCGACCCGAAGCCAGCCTTTAGAGCCGCGCGAACTTCCGCAACTCACTCATCAGCTCGGTCATCGCCTTGCGGTTGAGCTCGTTGATGAGTGTCTCGCCGTCGAACTGTTTCGGCGCACCCGCGACAAAGACTTCTGGCCCGGTCAGAAGCAAGGGCCGGAATGGCACGAGGCTTTCCCGCAGGATCAGCTGTCCACGTTCACCGCCGGATCGGCCCGCGTTCGCCGACATGATGGCAACGGGCTTGTCGCGCCACGGCGATCCGTCGGTCCGGCTGATCCAATCGAGTGCATTCTTCAACACGCCTGAAATCGACTTGTTGTATTCCGGGCTGCAGATCAGGACGGCATCAGCCTCGGCGATCTGGTTGGCAAGACGCTGCACGCCTTCGGGGATGCCTTCGGCTGTTTCGAGATCGCCGTCGTAAAGCGGAATGCGCAGATCGGCGAAGACGAACGTCTCCGGATCGAAGGCTGACTTCGCTTCCATCAGCAGCTTGCGATTGAACGACCCTTCGCGAAGAGAGCCGCAAATTCCCAGGAGTCGACCGCTGGACATATCCGTTTCTCCGCCACACAACTCGGATGATTGGCACTTAGCGCACGGGGAACAGATGACCAAGCAACATGGCGGGAAAATCTTGGCAAAACGGCTCGCTTCGCACGGGGTCAGCCGCGTTTTCTCGGTTCCTGGTGAGAGTTTCCTCGCGGCGCTCGACGGTCTCTACGACGAGGATATCCCGAACATCGTCTGTCGGCAGGAAGGCGGTGCCGCCATGATGGCCGAGGCCCATGGCAAGATGACGGGTAAACCCGGCGTCGTCTTCGTGACCCGCGGACCGGGGGCGACGAATGCCAGCGCCGGTCTGCACATCGCCATGCATGACGCAACGCCGCTGGTCTGTTTCGTAGGCCAGATCCCGTTGCGGCATCGAGACCGCGGCGCCTTCCAGGAAGTCGATTACCGCGCCTTCTTCGGGCCCCTCGTGAAATGGGTCGCAGAAGTGGAACGGACGGACCGGCTTGCCGAATACATCGACCGGGCATTCGCCATCGCGCAATCGGGACGCCCCGGACCCGTGGTTCTCGCCCTGCCGGAAGATATCCTGTCGGCCGAGGCCGAAGCACCCGCGGTGCATATCGGCGCCCGCGCCACACCTTCCGTGCACGCGGACGCCCTTGCCGCCTTCGTGGCAGAGCTGGAACGGGCGGAACGTCCGCTGATCGTCTGCGGCGGATCGCAATGGTCCGAAGCGGATCGTGAGGAGGCACAAAGCCTGGCCGAACGGCTTGGCGCGCCAGTCGCGGTCACGTTCCGAAGACAGGATTACATCGACAATGACCATCCGAATTATGCAGGCGACTACGGCGTGGGGATGAACCCGGCGCTCGGCAAGCGCATGACCGCAGCCGATTGCATCCTCCTCCTCGGCGCTGAGCTGAACGATATCACCACGGCCGAATACTCCCTGCTCGATCCCGCGAACCCGCCGGTCATCTTGCAGATCCATCCCGAACAGGATCGCATCGGACGAGTCTACCCGGCGACCCACGCCGTCACGGCCACGCCACGCGCCGTCTTGCCCTTGTTGCTTGAACGGATCGACGCGCGGGATGCGGATCGTGGCGCCATGGAAGCGCGCGCAGATTACGAGGCCTGGCAGGAATTGCAGCCCACCCCGGGCGATGTGCAACTTGAACAGATCATCGGATGGCTGCGAGACCACGCGCGTCCGGATACGATCATTGCCAATGGTGCCGGCAATTACGCGGCGTTCCTGCACCGCTATTACCGGTTCCGCCAATTCGGCACGCAGCTTGCGCCGACCTCCGGCTCCATGGGTTATGGCCTTCCGGCCGCTGTCTCGGCAAAGCTGCAGCACCCGGATCGGCCGGTGGTTTGCCTTGCAGGTGACGGTTGCCTGCAAATGACGATCCAGGAGCTTTCGACGGCGCGCCAATACGGGGCCGAAATCATCGTGATCGTCGCGAACAACGGGCGGTATGGCACGATCCGCATGCACCAGGAAAAGACCTATCCCGGTCGCGTGTCCGGCACCGACCTGTTCAATCCCGACTATGCCGCACTGGCCCGGGCTTACGGCGGCACCGGGCACACGATCACGACGAACGCGCAGTTCGCCGCCGCATTCGAACAGGCCACGACGGGCGGTCTTCACATCATTGAATTGCGGCTCGATCCCAAGATGCTTGCGACCACGAAAAGTCTCTAGTCGGCCTGTTTGGTCCTGTCTTCCAGCATGCGAACTTCCCTCTGAGGGAAGGGAATGTTGATGTCGTTTTCCTGGAACGCATCCCAGAGCGCCAGGTAGACATTGCCCCTGATGTTGGTCAGCCCGCCGGTCGGATCAGTGATCCAGAACCGGAGGATGTAGTCGACCGAGCTGTCACCGAAACCCACGATATGACACACTGGCGGTCGGTGGCTGAGGACCCGTTCCACGCCTTTCGCGGCCTCGATCGCCAGTTTCCGTACCTTGTGCGGATCGTCCCCGTAGGACGTGCCGAAGTAGATATCGAGCCGCACGAAATCGTTGGAATGGGACCAGTTCACCACCTGGCTGGTGATCAGGTCCTCGTTCGGGATCAGGTATTCCTTCCCGTCCCGCGTGACCACGCTGACGTAGCGCGCGCCGAGGGAGTTGATCCAGCCGAACGTATCGCCGAGCGAGATCACGTCACCGGGCTTGATCGATTTGTCGAGCAGGATGATGACGCCTGAGACGAGGTTCGAGACGACCTTCTGCAGACCGAAGCCGAGACCGACACCGATCGCACCGGACAGCACAGCCAAACCGGTCAGGTCGATCCCTGACAAGCGCAAACCGACGTAGATCGCGACGCCGTAGAACGCCACCTGCATGAACTTGACGGCAAGCACCCGCATGGACGGGGAAATATCGTCGTTCTTCTCGATCCGGGATGTCGCCGTGCCGGTCAGGAACCGCGCGACTATAATTAATGCGGCGACGACGAGGATGGCCTGCAGCAACGTCAGAAGCGACAGCCGCGTCTCCCCGATATTGAACCCGACCGAGTCGAGGATCGCGCCAACCTCGTCCTGCAGATCGAGGATCGCGAGCGTCACGAACACCCACGCGCCATAACGGACGACTGCGCGAAGCACCGTTGACCGGATCAGGCGCGTCGCGAAGGCCACGAACAGCCAGGCGGTCGCGAGCTCCGCGATGATGGTCAGAAGGAACGTTCGCGAGGGCCACGTGACCTCCCGCATCACCAGGATCACCGCCCAGATCAGGATCACGAAGAAGATCATCTTCAGGCGTTTGTGAATGACGACGAGGACGCGCATCCGCCACTTTGGCCAGCCCTCGCGTGCGGCCATCCACGCCCGGATGCGCGGGCCGAGGATATGCCGCAGCACAAGTGCCGCAATGAAGACCGCGATGGCGATCCCGACCTGGTAGGCATTCCACGGGCGCAGCAGGCTTTCCGCGAAGGCAACGCCCTGGTCCCAGACGCTGACGATCTCGCCGATGGCGGCCTGAACCGCTTCGGCCTCCGTCACCTGTCCGTCTTCTGGCTCCATGCCGTCTCCGCGCCTGCCTTGACTGAGTATAGTGGTGCGCAGGCCCACCTTGGCAAGCCTGCCTTGCCCGTGTAATCCCATGCGCCATGACCAGCTTTTTCGATATCGGCGACCGTGCCCGCCTTCCGTGGCGGTTCCACGGGATGCGCGCCACGCGGCTTGGCGGGCTATAGCGCCGGCACGCTTTCCGATTTCGACCAGCCAGACACATCCGGGATACGAGGAATTTCACCCATGACCGGCAAGACACTCTACGACAAGATCTGGGACGCCCACCTGGCCCACGAGGCCGAAGATGGCACCTGCCTTCTCTATATCGACCGCCACCTCGTCCATGAAGTGACCTCCCCGCAGGCCTTCGAAGGTCTGCGCATGGCGGGTCGCACCGTGCACGCTCCGGACAAGACCATCGCCGTGCCGGATCACAACGTGCCCACGACGCCGGGCCGCGAAGACCCCAAGAACATGACCGAGGACAGCGCCATCCAGGTCGCGGCGCTCGACAAGAACGCCAAGGATTTCGGTATTCACTACTACCCGGTGACGGATGTGCGTCAGGGCATCGTGCACATCGTCGGCCCCGAGCAGGGTTGGACCCTGCCCGGCATGACGGTCGTCTGCGGTGACAGCCACACGGCGACGCATGGCGCCTTCGGCGCGCTCGCGCACGGCATCGGCACGTCCGAGGTGGAACACGTGCTGGCCACACAGACGCTGATCCAGAAGAAGTCCAAGAACATGAAGGTCGAGATCACCGGCAAACTTGCGCCCGGTGTGACCGCCAAGGACATCACGTTGTCCGTCATCGGCAAGACCGGCACCGCAGGCGGCACCGGCTACGTGATCGAATACATGGGTGAGGCAATCCGGTCTCTGTCCATGGAAGGGCGGATGACCGTCTGCAACATGGCAATCGAAGGCGGCGCCCGCGCCGGGATCATCGCGCCCGACGAAAAGACCTTCGAATATTGCATGGGCCGCCCCCACGCGCCGAAGGGTGCGCAATGGGAAGCCGCCATGGCGTGGTGGAAAACGCTCTATTCCGACGATGACGCCCATTGGGACGAGGTCGTGACGATCCGCGGCGAGGATATCGCGCCTGTCGTGACCTGGGGCACCTCGCCCGAGGATGTTCTCCCGATCACCGCCGACGTGCCCGCTCCGGACTCGTTCAAGGGCGGCAAGGTCGAAGCGGCGGCCCGGTCGCTGAAATACATGGGTCTGACCGCTGGAACGCCTTTGCGCGACGTCGAGATCGACACGGTCTTCATCGGCTCCTGCACCAACGGCCGGATCGAGGATCTCCGGGCTGCGGCCGAGATCCTCAAGGGCAAGAAGATCGCCGTGAAACGCGCCATGGTGGTTCCCGGTTCGGGCCTCGTCCGGGCGCAGGCCGAGGAAGAGGGTCTGGCCGATATCTTCCGCGAGGCGGGTTTCGAATGGCGGCTTGCGGGGTGCTCCATGTGCCTTGCGATGAATCCCGACCAGCTCCAGCCCGGTGAACGGTGCGCGGCGACGTCGAACCGCAACTTCGAAGGCCGTCAGGGCCGGGGCGGACGTACGCACCTGATGTCGCCTGCCATGGCGGCAGCAGCGGCGGTGACCGGCAAGCTGACGGATGTGCGTGAGCTGATGTAAGCTCTCAGGCTGCGGGTTCGGGGACGAAACGTTTTGCGTCGCGTTCCCGACCAAGCCCCAGACAGAGCAGGATCACCGGCAGCAACCCAACGGCGGCGATGACCAGCGATGGCACCGCCGCCTCGCCCAACCGTTCGTCGGATGCGAGCCGGTGCGCCTGCACGGCCAGCGTATCGTAATTGAATGGCCGCATGATGAGCGTGGCGGGAAGCTCCTTCATCACGTCGACGAACACGATCAGCAGGCCGGTCAGGATCGACGGGCGCAGGATCGGCAGGTGCACTCCGCGCAACATCGACCTTGGCCGATGTCCAAGGGTCCGGGCGACCGCGTCCACGTTGGGGTTGATGGTACTCAAACCCGCATCATAGGCACTCAGCGCGGCGGCCATGAACCGCACGGCATAGGCCGCGACAAGCAACCAGATCGAGCCGGTGATGAGCAGGCCAGTGTCGATACCGAACCGCGCCTCCATGAAACGGTCGAGCACGTTGTCGAAGGTGGCGAATGGCACCAGCAGACCAACCGCAATGACGCCACCAGGCACGGCGTAGCCAAGGCTGGCGATCCGGATCGAGGTTTTCATCGCCGGCGTCGGATGCAGCCGCGCGTTGAAGCCCAGAACAACGGCGCAGGAAACGGTCAGGGCTGCCGCGACCATGGCAAGCACGACGGAGTTCTGCAGGAAATCCAGATATCGGGGCGTCAGCATGTTGCCGAAGGACTCCCACCCGAGGTCCAGCAGCAGGATCACGGGCAGGATGAAGCCCAGAAGCACCGGGAGGCCGCAGAAGACAATTGCCCCAATCGCGCGCCATCCGGTCAGGTCGACGACCTGCATCGCCTCGAATCGACGTCCGGCCCCGTGATGACGTTGGTCGCGCCTCTGCCTCCGCTCCAGAGAGGCGATCACAAGGGCAATGACCAGAAGGCACAGCGCCAGTTGGGCCGCCGCGCCCCGGTCGAAGAACGAATACCACGCCTGGTAGATGCCGGTCGCGAAGGTACGGACGCCGAAGTAGGACACGGTGCCGTAATCGGCCAAGGTTTCCATCAGGGCAAGAAGGACGCCACCCGCGATGGCCGGCCGTGCGATGGGCAGGCTGACTCGGAAGAATGCCTGCCAGGCAGTTTGGCCAAGGGTCCGCGCGGCGATGTAGGCCGTTGCAGATTGTTGCAGGAACGCGGCCCGCGCCAGCAGGTAGACATACGGATAAAGCACCAACGTCAACATGGCCGCCGCCCCGCCGAGGGAGCGGATTTCCGGGAACCAATAGTCCCGTGGGCCCCATCCCGTCAGGTCGCGCAGGGTAGTCTGGACCCAGCCCGGATGGTCGAGGAAATCGGTATAGGCATAGGCCAGAACATAGGCCGGAAACGCGAGAGGAAGCGCCAGCGCTATCTCCAGAAGGCGACGCCCCGGGAACCGCGTTGCCGTGACCAGCCAAGCCGACCCGGTCCCGATGATGGCGGTGCCCGTGCCGACCAGCAGGATCAGCCAGAAGGTTGCCAGGATGAACTCGCCAAGAACGCTGTTCCACAGCCCGGCGAGGGTCTCGAACCCGCCGGAAAGCGCCGCGATGACGGCGGCCACCATGGGCAGCAGGCACATCCCCGCGATCAGCCAGGACAGGCTGGTAAATCGCATCGTGGAATAGGCGCCGTATCGCTTGCTCATAATCCTTGGTTTTTTTCTCGGGATCAGGACGCATTGCAACCCCGCATTCTGTCATGGAACTGTCACTTGCAGGGGGCACACGCCTTTTCTAACCGGGCTGCAACACGTCTTGGGGGATGCCGATGACTACCTATGCGTTGAATGGACTGGGTCGGATCGGGAAGCTGGCCCTCCGCCCGCTTCTCGAAACCGGTGCGCAGATCGCGTGTCTGAATGACGCAGTGGGCGACGCGGAGATGCACGCGCATCTTCTGGAATTCGACACGGTCCACGGCCGCTGGCCGGCGCAGTTCGAAGCGCTTGAAGGCGCAATTTCGATCGACGGCACGCGCCTGCCGCTCCATAACGAACGGGATCCGGCGAAACTCCCGCTTGAGGGGGTCGACGTGGTGATCGACTGCACAGGCGCGTTCAAGACCGAGGCCAAGCTGGAGCCCTATTTTGAAGCCGGTGTGAAAAAGGTCGTCGTCTCCGCGCCGGTCAAGGACGGTCCGACCGCGAATATCGTCATGGGCGTGAACGATGAAACCTATCAGCCCGACACGCATCGCATCGTCACCGCCGCCTCCTGCACGACCAATTGCCTCGCACCGGTGGTGAAAGTCATCCACGAGGGGCTGGGTATCCGCCATGGGTCGATCACCACGATCCATGATGTCACCAACACGCAGACCATCGTCGACCGCCCTGCGAAAGACCTGCGCCGAGCACGGTCGGCGCTGAATTCGCTGATCCCGACGACAACCGGTTCGGCCACCGCGATCACGCTGATCTATCCCGAGCTGAAAGGCCGGCTGAACGGTCACGCCGTGCGGGTGCCACTTCTCAACGCCTCGCTGACGGATTGCGTTTTCGAGGTCGAGCGCGAGACGACTGCCGAGGAGGTGAACGAAATGTTCCGCAAGGCCTCGGAATCGAGCCTGAAAGGCATACTAGGCTATGAAACCCGGCCCTTGGTCAGCACCGATTACACGAACGACACACGGTCGAGCATCGTGGACGCGCCTTCGACAATGGTCATCAATGGCACGCAGGTGAAGGTTTACGCCTGGTACGATAACGAGATGGGATATGCCCACAGGCTGGTAGATGTTGCCATGATGGTGGGTGAGTCGCTGTGACCACGACGCCGGATCGCCCGGAAGGCCTGTCCGCCTACATCGCGGTCACTGCAGCCTACTGGGCGTTCATGCTGACCGATGGCGCGCTGCGCATGCTGGTGCTCCTGCATTTCCACACGCTCGGTTTTTCGCCGGTTCAGCTGGCCTACCTGTTCGTCCTCTACGAGATCGCGGGAATCGTCACCAACCTCTCCGCGGGCTGGATCGCCGCGCGGTTCGGGCTGACGTCCACGCTTTACGCGGGCCTTGGGTTGCAGATCGTGGCGTTGATCGCCCTGTCGCAACTTGACCCGGCATGGGGTTTGTCGGCGTCGGTCGTGTTCGTGATGTGCGTGCAGGGCCTCTCGGGGGTTGCCAAGGACCTTGCAAAGATGTCCTCGAAATCGGCCGTCAAGCTGCTGGCGCCGAGCGAGGGCGATGGTCTTTTTCGCTGGGTTGCGATCCTGACCGGGTCGAAGAATACGGTGAAGGGCTTAGGTTTTCTGGTCGGCGCGGCTGCCCTTGCGCTGGTCGGATTCGTGCCCTCCGTCCTTGGTATGGCAGTTGTCCTTGCCTGCATTCTCCTTGCGATCGTCCTGAAAATGCCCGCCGGCCTGCCCGCCGGCCGGAAGGAGGCCAAGTTTCGCGAGGTTTTCTCGAAAGACCCCAACGTGAACTGGCTCAGCACGGCTCGGGTCTTTCTTTTCGGAGCGCGGGATGTCTGGTTTGTCGTCGGAATCCCGATCTATTTTTACGCGGTCCTTTCGGATGGCAGCATCGAGGGGAACCGTGCGGCGTTCTTCACCATCGGCACGTTCATGGCGATCTGGGTGATTCTTTACGGGGCGGTTCAGGCGTCCGCGCCGCGCCTTCTCGGCGCCAAGCGGCGGCCCCTTGCCGACTTGATCGGAGTTGCACCGTTCTGGTCCGGTGTGCTGTCCATCGTGCCGTTCGCTTTGGCCGCGCTGGTGTTCGTCGTGGGTGATCCGGCACCTTGGCTCACGCTAACGATCGTCGCGGGCTTGCTCGCATTCGGTGCCGTATTCGCGCTGAATTCCGCCCTGCATTCCTACCTCATCCTCGCTTTCACGCGCGGTGAGCGGGTGACGATGGATGTCGGGTTCTACTACATGGCGAACGCGGCGGGGCGTCTGATCGGCACGCTTCTGTCCGGTTTGAGCTATCAGATCGGTGGACTTGCGGCGTGTCTCGCCATCGCGGGCACCATGCTTGCTCTGGCGAGCCTGTCTTCACGACGCTTGCGACTCGCCTGATCCCGACGCGGCTTTCGCCGAATTGCGGTCTCATATTTTCAGGAACGGGAATCGCACACCCATTCTCAAGCACTGTTGCTCTGAAAACCAAAGGTTTTCAGGGAATTAGGCCATCAGTGCTTGGGGGATATTGGTGCCCAGGAGAGGACTCGAACCTCCACGTCCATACAGACACCAGCACCTGAAGCTGGCGCGTCTACCAATTCCGCCACCTGGGCAGGTGTCGTGTGAGCGGCTGATATATCCGCGCAACGGGGGCGTCAATAGTCCTGCTCGAAGAAGATGCCGATACTCGATCCGCCGTCCGATCCGACACTGCCCCGCGCGGTGATATTCGGCGTCAGGTCGATGTTCAGAGACAGGTCGGCATCGCCTTCTGCATTGATCGTCACATCCGTGTAGATGTTTTCGGACAGGTAGCGCCCGGCGGTCACCGCGGCATTGCCCTCCGCATCTGTCGAGAGATCAAGATCGTCGAGGCCAAGGTTGTCGCGCAGCCCGGCGATAAAGCCGGAATTGCTTGACCCCCCGGCCAGCGCCGTCGCAGCATCGGCCAATTGCAGAAGCTGCAAGGGCGAAAGGCCGGAAACGGAGCGTCCGAACAGCAATTGCGCCATGACTTCGTCTTCTGGCAGCGATGGGTCGGAAGAGAACGTGACTTCGGGGTTCGAAGCCGGCCCGACCACCGAGATCGTGATCTGGTACCCGGAGGCGCGGCTGACAGCGGCCAGACGCAGGAACGGGTTGAAACTTCCCTGTAGGGTCGCCTGCCCCTCGACAAAATCGAGTCGGGTCCCGAGGATCGAAAGTCGCCCGCGCACCAGTTCGAACTGGCCGGTGGGGATGACGTTCGCGGTTGTGCCAAAGAGTCGGATCGCACCGCCGAACTCTGCGTCGATGCCGCGGCCACGCAGGAAGATGCGGCCCGGCGCAGTGATGTTGATGTCGAGCGCCGTCGACGCACTGCCCCCGCCACCGCCGCCGGAGTTCCGACCGAGAAGACCGGCGAACTGGCGCGTCAGCCGCTCTTCCGGGGTTTCATTGACGAAACGAATGTCGGGAATCGCGGCACTTCCGGCAAGGCTGGCTTCAGGCACCCGGATCTCGGTTTCCCCCAGCGTGATATCCCCCGCTATGCGCGGCCCCCGCGCCAGCGGGCCACTGACCGAGAGGTCCGCACGGGCAATCCGTGCATCATAAAGCGTGGGGTCGATGATCCGGGCATTGACCAGTGACAGGTCGATTTGTCCGTCTATCCCGGCGCTGGCAAGGTTGATCGAACCCTGTGCCGTCAATTGGCCCCCACTGGAAAGGGTGCCGTTGCCGTTCAGGCTGAGCCGCCCGCCGGAGATCTGCGCGGTCAGACCGATGTTCTCAAGCGCGACCGCGAAGGTCGGTGCCGAAACGCGTGCGCCATTCGTCGTGAGGCGTCCGCTTATCGCGTTCAGGCCAGGCGCCCCCTGGACCGCGAGGTCGAAGCCCAGAGTGCCTTGGATGGATCGGGGCGCGATGTAGCGATTCGCGAGGGCCAGTGGTGCCTGCCCGTTGACCCGCAGATCAACCGCACCGTTGGGCAAACCCACACGGCCGACGACATTGGCGCTCATGCCGCCCGGTCCGCCAAGGTCCGCGTCCACTTGCCATGGGTCCTCGCCCTGCCGGTTCACGGTGGCGTTGGCGCTGACCGGACCGGAAAGGGCATCGGTGAACAATCCGACATTCGCAAGCCGCGCATCGACGTCGATGCGGCTGACGGTGGGGCTTACGCTGGCCTCGCCGGTGAGGGTCAGCTCGGGATTGCGGACGGACAAATCGGTAAGACTGAGCACGTCGCCCGAACGGCTCGCCGTGGCGACAATCTCGGTCCGGCCAGCCAGAAGCTGCGGTGGGACGGCGTCGCCTACGTTCAGATCTACGGCGGAAGCGGTCAGATCGAGAGAGAAATCCCCGGTTTCGGCGTCGAAATTGCCCCCTGTCGCAACCGCAATCTGGTTCGGGCCAGAGAGTTGCACGTCGATGTCGAACGGGTCTGTGCCTGTGCGAGCCACGTCCGCGGAAATGGTGACCGGGCCGGACAGAAGCTCGGTGAAACGGCCGACCTCCCGCAGTTCGAATTCGGCTGAGGCATTCGTGTCGCCGGATGAAAGCGAGGCTTGAGCTGAGAGATCAAGCTCACCGTTCCGGAGGGTGAGATTGCGCAGGGTCAGCCCGGTCTCGTCACGCACCACGCTCGCCGCAACATCGGTTTGGCCGGCGAATATTTCCGGCGGCACTGCCTCGACAAACCTCAGGTCCCTGCCGGTGCCCGCCAGCGTCAGGTCGAACGCACCGGAAAGCGGCTCCACGCTGCCGGACAGGGTCACGTCTGCCGCGCCGTCCAGCGGTTGGCCCGAGACGGCAGCGAAACGCGACAGGTCGGCTACATTGGCCGCGAGGTTCAGGACGACGTCCAACCGGTTCTCGCCCGTTTGAACCGACGCACCTCCATTCGCCGTGACGCCGCCGGTTTCCAGGGAGAGGTTGGACAGCATCAGCGGCGCGCCCGAAACCCAGGTCATCATCGCGCTGAGGTTGATGGTTTCGCCGATGGCCTGTGCAAGGCCCGGATCTTCGTGGGTAATGCCGGAAAGACTGCCGAAGGTCTCTGCCGTGGCGGCGTCCAGACCGGTGTCGGTCAGATCGACGACGCCAGCGAAGGTGAGACGCGAGCTCGCAATCTGCAAATCGTCGATGCTGAGTTCATCGACAGCGATTACCAGGCCATAACCACTCCCTTGGGCGCGGTCGAACGCGATATCGAGTTCCGCCGATGCAAGGCGCGCGTCCGTCCCGGCAACCGGCAGGAGGACGCTTTCACCGGAGGGCGGGGTAATCCGACCGGTCAGGTCGATATTTTCGGGCAATCCATTCGGGGCGAGCGCAAGGTTCCCCTCCAGCGTTAACGCAGCGGACGCAAGCCTGAGTGATTCGAGCGTGATCCCACCGTCAAGGGCGCGCCGGACCTGCGCCTGGAGCGCCGTATCGTCGCCGAAGAAGTCCTGGTATTGCTGCAGGAAGAGCGGACGAAGATCGCCTCCAAGATCAACGGCGAGAAGCTGGTCGCCACTCTCTCCCGTCGAGCTGATGACTTGTCCGCCGAAGCGGTCTTCCCCCTCGGTCTGTAGGGCGATCTGGGCCGAAAAGTCAGTGATGGGTCCGTCGCCCTCGATCGAGAGGCGAAGGTCAGGACGGCCCGGCAGGCCAAGCAAATCCGCCGCAATCCCGTTTTCAGGCTCCTCAAGAAGGAGCGACAGGGACAGCTCCCGGTTTGCATTGTCGTAGGCCGCGTCAAGCGTAAACGACCCGCCGGGTCCGTCCAGACGTTCCAGCGCGATCTCTGCAGAACCGGTGCCGCCACTCAGTTGCGCGGTGCCTTCTACGGACAATGTCGCCGGCAGCCCGATGATCTCCTCACCCAGCACAACCTCGGCGATGGCAAAACGCCCGACATTGATACTGACCGGAAGGTCCGGCAGCGAGAACGGCGTGGCTTCCGCATCAGCGAGCTCCACCCGTTCCTCGGACACTGGCGGCCTCAGGATCTCCAGGCGGTCCGCGGTCAACGCGTCGATTTCCAAATTTCCCCTCAACAGGGCCGACCGGGTCCAATCAAGCGTCGCATTCTCAAGCGTCAGCCAAACCCCTTCGGAATCGGCGATGGTCAGACGCTCGAGCCGCGCCTCCGAGGACAAGGCGCCGCTGAAGCCCTCGATCCGGATCTGACGCGCTGCACCATCTGAGAGCTGGTCTTCGAGAAACCGCGTCAGGCGAGACCGGTCATCATCCTGGGCGACGACGGCGGTCGGTAGGAAAACGAGCAGAAGGATCCAGAGCCAACGCATCAGAAGCTGTGCCCGATACCGATGTAGAGGAACAGGTCTTCACCCACGCCTTCACCGCGCAGAGGCGTGGCCACATCGACACGGATCGGGCCGAACGGCGTCGTGTAGCGCACGCCGAGCCCACCGCCTGCGTGCCAATCGCCCATTTCGCCCAGAGCATCGGCGCCGACATAGCCTGCATCGGCGAAGGCGACGACGCCGAAATTCGTGTCGCCGATATCCTGCCGGAACTCGGCGGACAGACCTGCAAAGCTGCGTCCCCCGGTTTCGACGCCCATTTGCGTTGCGCCGAGCGACTGGAATTCCTGCCCCCTCACGGTGCCGGTGCCACCCGAGAAGAACAGGAAACTGGGCGGGATTTCATCGATGACCCCTCCGAATACACTGCCTGCCTGAGCACGAACAGCAATGCGGCTGGCCCTGTCCTCTCCGAACCCGAAATAGGCACGACCATCCAGGAAGACCCGAGCGCCGACGGATTCACCCGATAGATTGCTCAGTTCAACGAACGGTTCCACGTCAGCCGAGATGTAGAACAGGCGACGCGCATCCAATGGATCGTCGCGCCGATCCCATGTGACCGAGGCCGGTATCGTGACAAGAACCAGTTCACGTGCACCGAAGTCGTCCCGAAGATCGAAATAAGCGGCTTGGAGGCCTATGGAGCCCTCCAATTCCGTAGAAAAACGGTGTTCCACCCCCGCTTCCACACCAACCGTGGACAACGTGAATGCAGGCTCGTCCAGATATTCGCCACCCAATTCGAAATAGGCGGTAGTATCCGGGGTAAACGTCGCCGGCCGGGAAAAGCGCAGGCCAAGTGACGCGTCGATGCCTTCCACGTCTTCGGTGGATATGCCTTCGGATCCGACGCCGCTGATCGCACCCTCGATGCGCAGACGTTCCGCGCCTCCAAACAGGTTGCGGTGCAGCCAGTATGCACTCACCGCGAGGCCGTCGCTGGTCGAAAATTCAACACCGGCGCCGAAGCGACGTGGCAGGCTTTCGACAAGTGTCGCGGTGATGTCCATCGTGCCGTCAGGCCGGACCTCGCCTTCCTGAAGCGCAATGGCCGAGAAGACGCCGGTATCCTGCAGCCGTCCCTCGACGCGATCCAATGTCTCAGGCGAGAACACCGCACCTTCGGGCAATCCGGCGATCGCGAGGATCCGCTCGGTTCTCATACGCTCGTGACCTTCGGGGTTCAGAACACCGAAACGTACCCGTTGCCCCGGGTCGATCCGGACCCGGACATCCAGAACGGCCTGCCCGTTGCGCGCCGTGATCTGTTGATCCGCAACGTCCGCTGTCGCGTTGCCGACCATCCGCCAGGCGTCGATTGCCGCACCGGCGGTATCACGCAGAAGCGGGGTGGAAGCAGGGCCGCCCGGACGAAAATCGTCAGGAAGTTCCGTGTCGGGTGCCAGCGGCCCGATCTCGGCCGTTCCCAATGTGAAGTCCGGTCCAGGTGTGACGCGGATCGTGACGTTCGAAACCGAGCTTGGAGCGCCAAAAGGCGGGATGCGGGCGGCCTCGCGCCCATCGACGTCAATCCGCACCACCGGTGAGAAATAGCCCTGGTCATAAAGCGCGGCGACAAGGCGGCCGTAGTCGGCCCGGGCGGCTGCGACGATATCCTGCGCCGTGCGAGGTTCGGCGGTTTCCTGCAAGAGAAGTGAAGCGGCGCGCAGCCGGTTCTGCAAATCCTCGTCCGCTTCGGGAGCAAGAATCTGAACGTTCTGGGCGGCCGCGGGAGTCACGCCGAGGCCGAGGACGACTGAAAGGACAAGGGGTATTCGCGCAGACATATTCGATTCGTAAATTGCGATGCTGCCAAAGGCCAGCGGTATACAGTTAGTTCTGCTTCCTTCGGCGGAAAGTTGAGACGTTTTGCGCCTTGCCGGTTAAGGGGCTGCCACGTATCACCAAACCGACAACGCGACCGGAGGAGCCTTCATATGGCCAAACTCGTCACCATTTTCGGCGGATCGGGCTTTGTGGGCCGCTATATCGCCCGTCGCATGGCCAAGGAAGGCTGGCGTGTCCGTGTGGCCGTCCGTCGCCCGAACGAGGCGCTTTTCGTGAAGCCGTACGGCGTCGTCGGCCAGGTGGAGCCGATCCTTTCCAATATCCGGGATGACAATTCCGTGCGCGAGGCGATCCACGGGGCGGATGCCGTCGTGAACTGTGTCGGAACGTTCGATGCGGGCGGGAAAAACAATTTCGGCGCCGTCCAGCACGAGGGTGCTGCGCGCATCGCGCGGCTCGCGAAGGAAGAAGGCGTCGATACCCTGGTGCATATCTCGGCAATTGGTGCGGATGCCGAAAGCGACAGCCTGTACGCCCGATCCAAAGCAGAAGGCGAGGCCGCAGTGCTGCAGGCGTTCCCCTCCGCCATGATCTTGCGCCCCTCCGTGGTCTTCGGACCCGAGGATGCGTTCTTCAACCGCTTTGCCGCCATGACGCGTTTCGGGCCTGTCCTGCCGATCGCAGGCGGGGATACGGGGTTCCAGCCGGTCTATGTCGACGACGTGGCCCATGCCGCACAGAAGGGCATCCTTGGCAAGGCACACGGCATTTTTGAGCTTGGCGGACCTGAAGTCGCGACCTTCCGGGAGTTGATGAACCGCATGCTGGAGGTGATCCGGCGTCGTCGGCTTGTCTTGAACATGCCGTTCTTCGCGGCGCGGATCATCGCCTGGGGTCTCGACATGGTTCAGACTGCCACGCTTGGCTTGTTCAACAACTCCATGCTGACGCGCGACCAGGTGCGCACCCTCCAATACGACAATGTCGTCGGGGATGACGCGCAGACGCTGGCGGATCTCGGGATCGAGGCAACGTCGATGGACGCGGTGCTGGACGACTACCTCTATGTCTACCGCCCATCCGGCCAGTATTCGGACATCAAGGAAAGCGCGCGTCACCTTCGCGAAGGTTAGGTGTAGGCTATCCCCAACAGGACAAGCCCGAGCACGACCCTATAGATGACGTAGGGCGTGAAGCTTACGCTGCGCAAAAGCCGGAACATCAGGGCCAGCGCCGCAAGCGCGGCAAGAAACGCGAACAGAGCAGCGATCGCCCCGTCGCGCGCGGCGGCTGCATCGGCGGTGGCAATGACCTCCGCCCCGGCAAAGATACCGGACGCGATGATCGTTGGAATGGACATCAGCATCGCGATGCGAGCGGCGCTTTCGCGATCGTAGCCAAGCGCGCGCCCGGCCGTGATCGTGATCCCGCTGCGGGACGTACCGGGGATCAGCGCGATCGCCTGCCACAACCCCATGACGATGGCATCGCGTGGCGACCAATCATCCGATTGCTTGAGCTGGGGGCCTTTCTGGTCTGCCCAGTAAAGCACAACGCCGAAGATCAGCATGGTCCAGCCGATTACGGCGATCGAACGGAGCTGGTCATAGAGCCCCGTGATCTCCAGCACCAAGCCGAAGACAATCACGGGAATGGTCGCGATCAACAGCAGAAAGGCGGACTTCGCCCCCGGCGTATCGAGCTTGCCCGTCAACATGCGCGGGATGCCCGCGATACCCGATTTCACATCGCTCCAGAAGTAGAGGATCACGGCCCCGAGTGTCCCGACATGAACCGCCACGTCAATGACCTGTCCCTGGTCCTCGATCCCCATGAGATTCGGCAGGAGAATCAGGTGTCCGGACGAAGAAATCGGCAAAAACTCGGTGATGCCTTGGATCAGCGCAAGAATAAGGAGGTGAAGAAGGCTCATTTTTGTCAGATTCGGCGTCTACGTAGGCTATTGAATTAAATAGGATAATTGAGAGATAGGTAAACTAAACTGTCATATTAGTTCTTTTCCAAGCGGTAAAAGGCGTGGCTTTCCGGGCATCTTTCCGTAAATACGTCAGCAAGACTGTCTTTTTTTCCAAAAACACCCCCGATATACGGGGCGCTCAGGATAGGGGAGCGGTGGTTTGGCTAAGCAACCGATGTTGAAGTTCGTGACCGTTGGGAAGGAAATGCCCGAAAAGCGGGCTGCGGACCAGCGGAAAGAGGATTTCGCCGAGATCTACGGCGAGTACGCGCGCGAGAAGGCGGCGGAGCAGGCGGGGCGGTGCAGCCAGTGCGGCGTGCCCTATTGCCAGACGCATTGCCCGTTGCACAACAATATCCCCGATTGGCTCAAGCTGACGGCCGAGGGCCGCCTGCGCGAAGCCTATGAGGTGAGCCAGGCGACGAACACCTTCCCGGAGATCTGTGGACGTATCTGCCCGCAGGACCGCCTGTGCGAAGGCAATTGCGTGATCGAACAGTCCGGGCACGGCACTGTCACCATCGGCTCGGTCGAGAAATACATCACGGACACCGCGTGGGATGAAGGTTGGGTCATGCCGATCTCTCCCGCCGAGGAACGTCCTGAATCCGTTGGCATTATCGGCGCGGGGCCCGGTGGCCTCGCCGCGGCGGACCGTCTGCGCCGTGCCGGGTTGCAGGTCACGGTCTACGACCGCCACGACCGCGCGGGCGGGTTGCTGACCTATGGCATTCCCGGCTTCAAGCTGGAAAAGGACGTCGTCATGCGCCGCAACAAGCTGCTGGCGGACGGCGGCGTGACGTTCGAGCTGAACTGCGACGTCGGCCAGGACATCACACTGGAGGAGATCCGCGAGGAGCATGATTTCGTCATCATCGCTACCGGTGTCTACAAGTCGCGTGACCTGCCCGGCCCCGGATCGGGCTCGGCCGGGATCATCCGCGCCATTGATTACCTGACCGCTTCGAACCGGAAATCCTTCGGTGACGCGGTGCCGGACTTCGACAGCGGCGAACTGAACGCGGACGGCAAGCGCGTCGTCGTGATCGGCGGTGGCGACACTGCCATGGATTGCGTTCGCACGGCCACGCGGCAGGGGGCCGCGAGCGTCAAATGCCTCTACCGTCGCGACCGCGCCAACATGCCGGGTTCGCAGCGCGAGGTTCAGAACGCGGAAGAAGAAGGCGTTGAATTCGTTTGGCTTTCCGCCCCCAAGGGATTCACCTCCGGCGGGCCGGCCGGGCAGGATCCCGCCGCGCTGGAAGGCATTGCCAAGGAAGGCACGCATCCCGATTCCGTCGCGGGTGTGATGGTGCAGAAGATGCGCCTTGGCGCGCCTGATGCGACAGGTCGCCAAAGCCCGGAAGTGATCGAAGGTGCCGATTATGTCGAAGATGCCGACATGGTCATCAAGGCGCTGGGCTTCGAGCCCGAGGATCTGCCGACCCTGTGGGACACGCCGGAACTGGCCGTGACGCGCTGGGGCACCGTCAAGACCAAGCCGATCACCCATGAAACCGACCTGCCGAACGTCTTTGCCGTGGGCGATATCGAGCGTGGTGCGTCGCTGGTTGTCTGGGCGATCCGCGATGGTCGCGAGGCGGCGGATACGATCCTTGAACGGGTCATGACCATGCCCAAAACCGTGGCGGCGGAGTAACCCTCCGCCCCCCCGAAATCCGATGGAGTGAACCTGTAGTTATCCCGTAGTGAATTCGTAACTACAAAATTGGATGACCCAGGTTCTGCGGAAAATTGAAAAGACAGGACGACTGACCCAATGTGCTCCGTTCGTAAACATCTGGTAAACGCCGCGCTGCTGGGCCTTGTCTCGGCCAGCCCCGCGCTGGCGCAGAATCCGGGCACGTTCCAGGTGCCCGAAGGATGTACGGCGTTCCTGACGGTGCAGTCGCGGTCGTGCCTCGTGTCGCACCACTGGCGCTGCGAGGGCGACCCCGAGGGGACCCATTGGCGGGTGACGCTGGATCAGGACGGACCATTTTACCTGAATTACACCGACGCCGAGTTCCGCTGGCTGCAAGCCTTCGACCTGCGGGGCGGAAGCCGTGACGTGCTGATCGAACCGGAAGAAGACCCCGCGAGCCTGAGCGAGCTTCTGGAAACCGGCAACGACACGATGGTCTTCTCAATCCGCGAAGAACGTGCCGAAGGCATCTTCCGGCGCGATTACACCGGATATGACCGGCTGACCGGTGACGAGGTCACGATTGATGGCCGCACGCTTCTGGTGACGGAATTCTCCTACCAATGGGAAACTGGCGGTGGGCCGCGCCAGACCGAAGGCTCACAATTCGTCTGGCCCGAAGCCGGCCTGTTTTTTGGCGGGATCGAGACTGTAACGGCCCCCAGCGGCGAAACCGCCGAGGGCAACTTCAGCCCCGTTGAGTTCCATGAAGAGGGTGACCCGGATTTCCTCACCATGACGCCCGAATACGATTGCGGTGACGTGATGAGCGCGCTGCCCGCCGCCCCGGTCTGGAGGGTTGCGCAATGAGCATCGCCGACCCTTTCCGCAAGACGGGCCGTCTTGATGGCGCCTGCCTGTGCGGGGCGGTGTCAATCACCGTGGAGGGCGATTATGTCGCCGCCGTGGGTGTCTGCCATTGCGGGAATTGTCAGAAGTCGAACGGACTTGCGTGGGGTGCGTTTCAGGCGAGCCCGGAGGCCGTGAGCGTCAGCGGCGCGGTTGTCAGCTATGCGCCGACGGCGTTCTCGGTTCGGACGTTCTGCCCGATTTGCGGTAGCAACCTGTGGTTGCGGGATAACGAAGAAGACGCACCCTACGAATTGATGCCGGGCCTGTTTCCCGAAGCGGCTGCGTTTCCCCTGATTTCCGAGGTCTATGCCGACTGCGCGCCGGCCTATGCGCCCCTTTCGGGTGAGCATCGGCGCGGGACCAAGGCGGAATACGAAGCGAAGAACCGGCACGTTGCGGAGGGTGGCGCATGAGTGCGTGGCTGCCGTACGACCTGTCGAAAACCGCGCGCGTGGCGACGATTTTCCTACTGGCATATTGCCTCGCGGAGATCGTGTTCACCTGGCATTCGTTCGAGCTGTTCGCATTCTACGACGATATCGACTCGAACCTTTTGACGCAGGCCGAGATCGAGGCAGAGGCCACGCGCATCGACAATGCCGGCATCTTGGTCGCTGGGCTGTTCCTGATCACGCTGTTCGGCAGCTACATCGCCAGCGGCATGTGGATTTACCGCGCGGCCAGCAATGCCCGCGCGATCCGCCAGGATGACAGCATGATCACGCCCGGCTGGGCGGTGGGCTGGTATTTCGTGCCCTTCGCCAATCTCGTGATGCCTTACAAGGCGATGCGCCAGACATGGGATGGCCTGGCTGGCCACGGCGGGCCGGTGTGGCCTGCATGGGGCATCGTCTGGTGGTTGCTGTGGGTGGCGGGATCCCTTGTCGCGGCCATCGGCAACAACATCAATTTCAGTGCCGCGACGATCGAAGAGTTTCGCACCGGCACCACGCTGGATGTCGTGTCGTCGGTGACGGCGATTCCGGCGGCACTTCTGTTTCGCAAGCTTATCCTGGACATGACGGCCCTGAGCGCAGCGGCGCGGCCGGCATCCACCCCTGACCTTGAGGAGGGACACCCATGACCCGTTTTGACCACACCTGGGCAAAGGCCGAGTCTGAAAAGCGCGCATGGATGGAGGAAAACAGCCTCTTCCGCGAAGAGCACGAGCATTCCTCCTGCGGGGTGGGGCTTGTGGTGGCGATCGACGGCCAGCCGTCGCGCAAGGTCGTGCAATCGGGGATCGACGCGCTGAAGGCCATCTGGCACCGGGGCGCGGTGGATGCCGACGGCAAGACCGGCGACGGTGCCGGCATTCACGTTCAGATCCCGCATCATTTCTTTGGCGACCAGATCCGTCGCACCGGCCACGAGCCGCACGAGGGGCAATTGCTTGCCGTGGGCCAGGTGTTCCTGCCGCGCACGGATTTCGGTGCGCAGGAGGCCTGCCGGACCATCGTGGAGACCGAGGTTCTGCGGATGGGCCACTATATCTACGGCTGGCGGCACGTGCCGGTCGATGTCGCGGTCCTGGGCGAGAAGGCCAACGCGACGCGGCCCGAGATCGAGCAGATCCTGATCTCTAACGCCAAGGACATCTCGGAAGAGGAGTTCGAGCGCGAGCTTTACGTGATCCGGCGGCGGATCGAGAAGGCGGCGGCGGCGGCCGGCGTGCGGGAATTGTACCTGTGTTCGCTGTCGTGCCGGTCGATCATCTACAAGGGCATGATGCTGGCCCAGGACGTGGCCGAGTTCTACCCGGACCTGATGGACGAACGCTTCGAAAGCGCCTTCGCGATCTATCACCAGCGGTATTCGACGAACACCTTCCCGCAATGGTGGCTGGCGCAGCCGTTCCGGATGCTGGCCCACAACGGCGAGATCAACACCATCAAAGGCAACCTGAACTGGATGAAGAGCCACGAGATCCGCATGGCCTCGTCGTTCTTCGGGGACATGGCGGACGACATCAAGCCGATCGTCGCGGGCGGGTCGAGCGACTCGGCCGCGCTGGACGCCGTGTTCGAGGTGCTGGTCCGGGCCGGGCGGAACGCGCCGATGGCCAAGACGATGCTGGTGCCAGAGGCGTGGAGCCAGACGGCGACGGAACTGCCGCAGGCGTGGCAGGACATGTATTCCTACTGCAACTCGGTCATGGAGCCGTGGGATGGACCCGCGGCGCTTGCCATGACGGACGGGCGCTGGGTTTGCGCCGGGCTGGACCGGAACGGGCTGCGTCCGATGCGTTACGTGGTGACCGGTGACGGGTTGCTGATCGCGGGGTCGGAGGCCGGGATGGTGCCGGTCGATGAAGCCACCGTTGTCGAGAAAGGCGCGCTTGGCCCCGGCCAGATGATCGCTGTCGACATGCAGGAACAGACACTGTTCCACGACACCGAGATCAAGGACGCGCTGGCGTCCTCGCGTCCGTTCGGCGACTGGACCGACAAGATCACCGACCTCGCCGCCGAGATGGCGGGTGCCTCGGAAACGACCCTGTTCAGCGGGTCAGACCTACGCAAGCGGCAGATCGCGGCGGGCTATTCCATCGAGGAGCTGGAACAGATCCTCGCCCCGATGGCAGAGGACGCGAAGGAGGCGCTGGCGTCGATGGGCGATGACACACCGTCGGCGGTGCTGTCGTCGCAATACCGTCCGCTCAGCCATTACTTCCGGCAGAACTTCAGCCAGGTCACGAACCCGCCGATCGACTCGCTTCGGGAATACCGGGTGATGTCGCTGAAGACGCGGTTCGGGAACCTCAAGAACGTGCTGGACGAGGATTCATCGCAGACCGAGATCCTCGTGCTGGAAAGCCCTTTCGTCACGAACGCGCAATTCGAGAAGATGGTGACGTATTTCCAGGCTTCGGTCGTGGAAATCGACTGCACCTTCGAGGCGACCGGCAAGCCGGGCGCGTTGCGCGACGGCCTGTCCCGGATCCGGGCGGAGGCCGAGGATGCCGTTCGCTCGGGCGCGGGACACATCGTGCTGACCGACCAGCACCAGGGCGAAGGCCGTGTCGCGATGCCGATGATCCTGGCCACCAGCGCGGTGCATTCCGGCCTGACGCAGAAAGGCCTGCGGACCTTCTGCTCGCTGAACGTGCGCAGCGCCGAATGCATCGACCCGCATTACTTCGCGGTGCTCGTGGGCTGTGGCGCCACGACGGTGAACGCCTACCTTGCGCAGGACAGCATCGCGGACCGGATCGACCGGGGCCTGATCGACGGCACCCTGACCGAAGCGATGGAGCGCTATCGCAACGCCATCGACGCCGGCCTGCTGAAGATCATGGCGAAGATGGGCATCAGCGTGATCTCGTCCTACCGTGGCGGCCTGAACTTCGAAGCCGTGGGCCTGTCGCGCGCGATGGTCGCGGAATACTTCCCCGGCATGCTGAGCCGGATCAGCGGCATCGGTGTCAGCGGCCTTCAGAAAAAGGTCGAAGAGGTGCACGCCCGCGGCTTTCTGCGCGGCGAGGGCGTTCTGCCCATCGGCGGCTTCTACAAGGCGCGCCGGTCGGGCGAGACGCATGCGTGGCAGGCGACGACCATGCACATGCTGCAGGCCGCCTGCGATCGGGCGAGCTACGGCCTCTGGAAGCAGTATTCGCAAAAGATGCAGGCCAACCCGCCGATCCATCTGCGTGACCTTCTGGACATGAAGCCCTTGGGCAAGCCCGTGCCGATCGACGAGGTCGAAAGCGTCACCTCGATCCGCAAGCGGTTCGTGACACCGGGCATGTCGCTCGGCGCGCTGTCGCCCGAGGCGCACAAGACGCTGAACGTCGCGATGAACCGGATCGGCGCGAAGTCGGACTCCGGCGAGGGTGGCGAAGATCCGGCGCATTTCGTGCCGGAATCGAACGGTGACAACCCGTCGGCCAAGATCAAGCAGGTGGCCTCGGGCCGGTTCGGTGTAACGGCCGAATACCTCAACCAGTGCGAAGAGCTTGAGATCAAGGTGGCGCAGGGTGCAAAGCCCGGGGAAGGCGGCCAGTTGCCCGGCATGAAGGTGACCGACCTGATCGCCCGTCTGCGGCATTCGACCCCGGGCGTCATGCTGATCTCGCCGCCGCCGCACCACGACATCTATTCGATCGAGGATTTGGCGCAGCTGATCTACGACCTCAAGCAGATCAACCCGCGCTGCAAGGTGACGGTGAAGCTGGTGGCGTCCTCGGGCGTCGGCACGATCGCCGCCGGTGTGGCCAAGGCGAAGGCCGATGTGATCCTGATCTCCGGCCATAACGGCGGCACGGGGGCGAGCCCGGCAACCAGCATCAAGTATGCCGGTCTGCCGTGGGAAATGGGCCTGACCGAGGCGCACCAGGTTCTGGCGATGAACAAGCTGCGGGACCGGATCACGCTGCGCACCGATGGTGGGCTGCGGACAGGCCGCGATATCGTCATGGCCGCGATGATGGGGGCCGAGGAATACGGCATCGGCACCGCCGCCCTGATCGCCATGGGCTGCATCATGGTGCGCCAGTGCCAGTCCAACACCTGCCCCGTTGGCGTCTGCACGCAGGATGAGAGCCTGCGCGAGAAGTTCACCGGCAACGCGGACAAGGTCGTGAACCTCATCACGTTCTACGCCGAAGAGGTGCGCGAGATCCTCGCCGGTCTGGGCGCGCGCAGCCTCGACGACGTGATCGGCCGGGCCGATCTGTTGACGCAGGTCAGCCGGGGCAGCGCGCATCTGGACGATCTTGACCTGAACCCGCTGCTGATCACCGTCGATGGCGCGGACCAGATCACCTACAACCGCGACAAGGAGCGCAACGCCGTGCCCGACACGCTGGATGCCCAGATCGTGAAGGACGCGCACCGGTTCCTGGAGGATGGCGAGAAGATGCAGCTGTCCTATGCCGTGCAGAACACCCTGCGGACCATCGGCACGCGGACGTCGAGCCACATCGTACGGAAATTCGGGATGCGGAACGATTTGCAGCCAGATCACCTGACGGTGAAGCTGAAAGGCTCCGCCGGGCAATCGCTGGGGGCCTTCGCGGCGCCGGGTCTGAAGCTGGAGGTTTCCGGTGACGCCAACGATTACGTCGGCAAGGGCCTGTCGGGCGGCACCATCGTGGTCCGTCCGCCGATGGCGTCGCCGCTGAAGGCATCGGAGAACGTCATCATCGGCAACACGGTGCTTTACGGCGCAACCGACGGCTACCTGTTTGCCGCCGGCCGGGCCGGGGAGCGGTTCGCGGTGCGGAACTCAGGCGCCAAGGTGGTGATCGAAGGCTGTGGGTCGAACGGGTGTGAATACATGACCGGCGGGGTGGCCGTGATCCTCGGATCAATCGGCGCGAACTTCGGCGCGGGCATGACCGGCGGCATGGCGTATCTCTATGATCCGAACGGCGAGGCGCGGGTGAACATGAACCTCGAAACGCTGGTCACCTGCCCGGTGACGATGGAGCATTGGGAAACCCAGCTGCGCGGGTTGGTGGAGCGCCATGCCGAGGAGACCATCAGCGTCAAGGCGCGGGACATCCTGCAGCATTGGGAGACGGAGAAGGGCAACTTCCTCCAGGTCTGCCCGAAGGAGATGCTGAACAAGCTGGAGGTGCCGCTGAGCGTCGAAGAGACGGCGGTCCCGGCGGAGTAAAGCTGTCCCGCCCCGGTCCCTTCGGTGATCGGGGCGGATGACGCCATCTTGCCCAGATTCATTCGCTTTTCCGCCGCGTTGGTTTGACACTTTCGCGCTGTAACCAGCGGGAACGTGCGTGTGCCTACGAAATATACCGACCAGTTTTTTGTGATGGACCCTGGCAACCCGCCAGCGCCCGGAACGGCGCTGACGCCGCAATTGTTCGATTTCTTCGACAATGATGACGATGGGCTGATCGAGCCGAACGTGGGCGACACGGTCCTGCGACCCGGGTCCGATCCCGAGATTTTCGATGAGATCACCTCGGTCTGGCGCGGCGACACGATCACCGTGACCATGGGCGGGTCGACTGTCACGATCACCGGGACGACGTTCTACATCGCGGGCCAGCCCGCAATTTTCACCCCGACCGACGGCACGATTCTCGACGATGCGATATTCCAGAGTTCGACGTTCGTCACTGGGAGCACCAACCTTCCGGTCGGTGATCTCGGGCCCCCGTGCTTCACGCCGGGCACGCGGATTGCGACACCCGAGGGGGAGCGGTTGGTGGAAACCCTGCGCCCCGGCGACTTGGTGCTTACGCGGGATCACGGTGCGCAGCAATTGTTGTGGATCGGATCGCGGACGGTTGACGGGACCGGCCGTAGAGCCCCGATCCTGTTCAAGGACGGAGCGATCGAGAACAACGGCGACTTCGCGGTCTCACCCAACCACCGTATGCTGGTCACGGGATGGCGCGCGCAGCTGCTGTTCGGCGAAGACGATGTGCTCGTTCCCGCCAAGGCGCTGGTCGATGGCAGAAAGATTCGCGTGGCTCGGAGGCAATCCGTGACCTACTTACATCTGCTGTTTCGCGACCATGAGATCCTTTTTTCCAATGGCGTGCCGACGGAAAGCTATTTCATCGGGCATCTGGCGCATGGATCGGAAGCCGATACACGTGCCGAGGTGCTGGAGCTTTTCCCGGAGTTGAGCCGGGCCATGGATGAGCAGACCGTTGCCTATCCCACGATCGGGTTGCGCGACGCCAGAGCCTTGCACGCCTGAAAAGCCTTAGTGAACGAAATCGGCCTTTGTGTAGCCCTGGATGAACAGGAGCGCCGTGAGGTCGCCGTGGTTGATGCGGATGTCGGCCTGTGCCTGAACGGCCGGCTTGGCATGGAGTGCGACGCCGGTTCCGGCGAGTTGCAGCATGCCGAGGTCGTTGGCGCCGTCGCCCACCGCCAGAACGTCGGCGGGGGAGAGACCCTTTTCCCTGGTGATCGATTCGAGCGCGTCGACCTTGGCCTCGCGCCCGAGGATCGGACGCGCGACCTCGCCGGTCAGGGTGCCGTTCTCGGCCAAAAGCGTGTTTGCGCGGTGCTCGTGGAAGCCAAGCTTCGCGGCGATGGCGGAGGTGAAGGCGGTGAACCCGCCGGACACCAGCGCGCAATAGGCGCCGTTGGCGCGCATCGTCGCCAGAAGGGTCGGACCGCCGGGCATCAGGGTGATGCGGCTGGAGAGGACCGATTGGATGGTCGTCTCGGGCAGGCCCTTGAGCAAGCCGACGCGTTCGGTGAGGGCCTCTTCGAAATCAAGCTCACCGTTCATGGCGCGGGCGGTTATCCCGGCGACGCGGTCGCCAACGCCAGCTTCGGCCGCGAGTTCATCAATGCATTCCTGCCGGATCATGGTGCTGTCCATGTCGGCCAGAAGCATCTTCTTGCGCCGTCCCTCGGTGGGTTGCGCCACGAGGTCCACGCCTTCGTCGGACAGGCTCTGCCAGATTGTGTCGATGCCCTTCGGCAGCTTCGGGACCTGGAACTCGGCCGCATGATCGGGGTCGAGCCACAAGACGTCGCCGCCCCCCATGGCGTTGCGCAGGTTCGCGACCAGCTCGCGGTCGAGATACATCGCTGAATTGGTCAGCAGGGTCACGGTGAACATCGGGCGGCTCGTCTTCGGTTGTCGCGTTCACGACACCATAAGACGCGCTGTCTGGCGGGGCCAGCGGATTGGGGTGGGCTACTCGTAGCCGGTCATCTCCAGGTAGCCGCGCCCGTCATGGGTGCCGGTGAAGGTGATCGGACCCTCCCAATACGGGAAACTGGTGTCCATCCAGCTTTGCGGATTTACCGGCGTGGTGCGAATGTCGACGCCGCGCTCGGCGAAGGTGAGCTGCCATTCGGTCGGGATCATACGGCCCGCAACATCCGTGTTGGCGAGAGCTGTCAGTGCCACGTGACCGTCGCTGTAGCCTTGGGTGGTGCCGTCCGGCTCGATCCAGGTGGCTGAGGTGAAGGTCCCTCCACTGTCGCTGCGCAGACCGAAGGCCATCAACCGGGCGCCATCTTCGAACTGGAGGGAGAACCAGTCCCATCCCGATTGATCTTCCGAAAGCGGCTGCGAAGACCATTCCCGATCCAGCCAGGCGGTGCCGGTGACGGGGATATCGCCACCGGGCAAATCGAGCGTGCCCATGACCGTGTAGAAGGGTTGCGAATAGTAATAGCTGGCCTGCCCCTCAGCGCTTTTCACGGAAAAACCGGCGTCGCCGTGAAACACAAGCGGCCCCTGTGCGGTGAGATCCAGCGCATAGGCAAAACTCTCGCCACGCGCCGTGAGCGTGAGCGCGTCGAGGGCATCCCCGCCGGTCGTGGTCGAAGCCATGCGCCAATCGTCGATGAAGGCGCGGAACGGCTCGGCCGTCACGCCGGCCTGCCCGATCCCGCCCCGCGCGAGTCGCTCGGCATAGAAGTGGCCCTCGGGCGTCGTCAGGCCCGCGTGTCCCATGAACAGCTGGGGCGCGGTCCAGCCCTCGGCGGTGTCCGGCGTCAGCGCGCTGCGAAACAGGGTCCATTGCACGCCGTAATCCGTCCCGTCGGGGCCTTGCAGGGTCGCCGTGAGATACCACCATTCGATGCGATATTCGGGATGCGGGCCGTGATCCGCGGGGAACGTGAAGGCGGGGTCCGGCTGCGGCACGGCAAACCCCTCCGCATCGGTGCCGAGACCCGCGAAGCCCTGCGCCTGGGCCTGTGTCAGCATGAGGAGGAGGGCGAAGAGCGTGCGCATCAGCGTTCCTGTGCAAAGATCTGTGTGAGGCGAGCGGGCGGCATCCGCGCCAGTCGCACGGCCGGACCAAGGGCCGCGAGACCGGCGGCGAGGAGGGCGAGCCCGAAAAGCCGGACCCAGTCGCCCGGGAACAGCGATAGCGGCAGACGCCAACCGAAGGCTTCGACATTCACCAGCGCAAGCAGGATCCACGCCAGCACGAGGCCGACGGGCAAGGCGAACAGAAAGGTCAGGACGGCAAGGCCGAGGGAGCGCGCCAATTCGACCCATGCGAGGCGCGCGCGGGTGGTGCCGATGGCCCAAAGCGGCGCAAGTTGCGGCAAACGAAGGCTCGCGAGGGTGAGGAGGCTGGTCAGAAGGGCGATCCCGGCAACGCCAAGCGTCAGGATGTTGAGCGCGCCGGTCACGCGGAAGGTCTGGTCGAACACCGCGATGGAAAACGCCTTGACCTGGTCCTGGTTGGTGACGGCCTCGGCGGGCAGGCCGAATTCTTCGCGCAGACGCGACGCCATGGCGGGGGCCTCGGACGGGTCGATGCGGATGGCGAACCGGGACGGTTGGACGTTTGGGAACGTCTCTGAAAAGCGGCCCAGGGAAATGATCGCCTGCCCGATGGGGTTCCCGTAGTCTGAGTAGATGCCGACGATGGGCAGGCCACCGGCTAGCGGCAGGATATCCCCCGGCGACAGGTTTTCGCGGCGGGCGAGTTGTTCGTTGATGAGGGCGGCATTGCCGGTCGCCACCGCGTCCCAGGGATTCTCGTCTTCCGCCAGAAGCGGCCACGCCTGCCGATACGTTGGATGATCGATGACGCCGAAGACCTCGGCCGGTTGGTCGAAGAGCGTCAGTTCGGCAGAGACGATGGGCAGGATCGCGTCGACGTCCGGGCGGATCGCGTCCATCAGCAAGGCCGCTTCGGTCGGGTCCGACGCGGTCACGTAGAGTTCGGACGCAAGGCGCTGGTCGAGCCAGCCGACGAAGGTCGTGCGGAATGAACCGACCATGGTGGATACGCCGATGTTCGCCGACAGCGCGAGCAGAAGGGCCATCAGGGCAAGCGAGAGGCCGGGGATCTGTTGCCGTGTGTCGGCGAGGACCCATTCGCCGAACGCGGTTCGGCCGGGAATGAATTTCAGTGCGATGATCATCAGCGCGGGCAGGGTGAGAGCCGCGCCGATCAGCAAGGCGGCAAGGCAGGCGAAGGCGGCGATGAGCCCCTGCCCGAACAGCGCGAGGCCTGCCGCAACCACGAACAGCACGATGGCCACGGCGGCCTGCAGAGTGATCGCCCGGCGCGAGGCCTGCGCCCATGCGCGCGGCATGGCCGGGGCAAGAAGCGACATCTTCGCCGTTCGGATCATGGCCTGCACGGCGGCTGCCGCGGCGCCGAGAAGCGTGATGAACAGAGCCGAAAGCGCCCAATAGGGACTGAACGCGAGAACGCCTTCGATCTCCGCCCCGTAGAGACCACGCAGGGTTCCGGCCACGCCGGGCATCAGCGCCGCGGCGATAAGGTAGCCGAGCAGAATGCCGATCAGACCCGCCACGATCGCGATGAGTGCCAGTTCAAGGCCAAGCGCCAGCAGGATCGTGCGCAATGGCGTTCCGAGCGCGCGCAGGGTGCGGATCGTGGCGCGGCGCTGTTCGAATGCGAGGCCGATGGCCGCATTCACGATGAACAGGCCGACACCGAAGCTGAGCAGGCCGAAGGCCGTGAGATTCAGGTGAAACGAGTCGGTCAGGCGCGAGATGTCGTTGGCCTCGTTCGGCGCGACAATGCGCAGATCCGTGGCGCCGGCAATCGGCGGCAGGCCGAAGGGTTGGGTCGGCGCAACCAGCAGGTAGGACGGGTCGGTTTGGCCGAGCAGGCGCGCGGCCGTGGAGATGTCGGTGATCGCCGCTGCGGGTGGCACGCCGTCGGACACGACCACGGGCGGGATACCGTCTGGGAGAGGGCCGTTCGCGGTGGCTTCGTCGACGAGCAAGAGGCCGGGTTCGGTAAAGAAGGCCGCCAGGTCGACCTCCGTGTCGAGTGCGGGGCCCTGGGCGGCGGCAGGTGCGGTCAGCGGGTCGATCCCGAGCAGGCGGAGACGGCCATTTCCGTCGCGCAACTCGCCGGAGATCACCGGCGAGACGAGGTAGCCCGCGTTGCGCAAGGCGATGAAATCCTCGGTTGGGACAGGCCGCCCGGTGGCACTTACGAGACGCGACAGCTGGTCCTGTCCGAGGGTTGCAGCCGCGCGGTCATAGGCGGCGCGCGCCTCGGCATTGATGGCCTGGACGCCGGACCAGAGCGCGGTTGCCAGCGCAAGACCGATGGCAAGCATGGTGAGCTGGCCGGGTCGCCGGCGCCAATGGGATATCAGGCTCGAAAGTGCGGTATAGAGCATGGTCACTCCCGCACCAGCACGCCGCGCGACAGGTGGATGCGACGGGAAAGTCGTGACGCGAGGCGCTGGGAATGGGTGACCATGAGGAGGCCGGCGCCAGTGTCGGCCACGAGATCCAGCAGAAGCGACAGAACGACATCGCCGGTTTCCTCGTCGAGGTTGCCGGTGGGCTCATCTGCCAGGATCAGCGCCGGACGCGGAGCGAGGGCCCGCGCGATAGCGACGCGTTGCTGTTGCCCGCCGGACAGCTGTTCGGGATAGCGCGCGAGGAGGTCGGACAGCCCGAGGCGCTGCGCAAGCGTCTCGCAGAACGCAGGATCGTGCCGTCCCGCAAGACGCGCCTGAAGCGCGACATTGGCGGCCACGGTCAGGGATGGAACGAGGTTGAATTGCTGGAAGATCAGCCCGACCCGGTTGCGACGCGCCTCGGCCCGCGCGGCATCGTCCATCGCGGCGATATCGTGGCCCTGCAAAAGAATCGCGCCGCTGTCTGGCTGATCGAGGCCACCGGCAAGGTGCAGCAGCGTCGATTTGCCGGAGCCGCTTTCCCCGGTCAGGGCGAGGGTTTCGCCCGCCTGCATCGACAGGGATACGCCGGACAACACGGGTGTGTCGGCGTAGGATTTGTGAATATCGCGCAGATCGAGAAGCGGGTCGGTCATGCAGCAGATGTAGCAGCCCGCCTTTCGATCGCCACGGGCCATTGCGGCGGGGGCGTGTTTTGCCGCAGGTTCTGGAGTGGCAGGGAGACGTGCGATGATCACGGACTGGGACGGCGCATATGCAAACGGGGCCTATATCGCGGATGCGGACGCGATCGTTGACGGCTGGAAGGAACGGGCCGATGCAACACGGGCCCGCCACAGCCCGCAAACGGTTCGGACCGGGCGCGAGAGCCGTCAGTTTTTTGATCTCTATAGTCCCGAACACCCATCTTCGGGACTGACGATCATTGTTCATGGCGGCTACTGGATGGCGTTCTCGGGTCGGGATTTCGCGCATCTGGTTGAAGGGCCGCTCGCGGCCGGACAGAGTGTCGCGGCGCTGACCTACACGCTCGCGCCCGAGGCGCGGATCGCGGAGATCACGGGGGAAATCGTGCACGCGGTACGGGTCGCTGCCGAGCGGATCGCCGGACCCATCCGTTTGATCGGGCATTCGGCCGGCGGGCATCTGGTGACGCGAATGGTATGCGAGGGCGCCTTGCCGCCGGACATCGCGGCGCGGATCGTCCACGTCGTTTCGATCTCGGGGGTTCATGATCTGCGGCCGCTGTTGCGGACCAGGATGAACGAGACGTTGCGATTGACGAGAGAGGAGGCGATCCATGAAAGCCCGGCGTTGCTGGCTCCGATCCATGGCGCGCGCGTGACCTGCGTCGTCGGTGCGGAGGAGCGGCCCGAGTTCCGGCGGCAGAACGCGCTTCTCGCGAATATCTGGACCGGCCTTGGGGCGGAGACCCGTGCGGTGGAACTGCCCGGCGTAAACCATTTCAGCATCATCGCCGGGTTGGAGAGTCGTGACGGCGCTCTGACCCGACTTCTGCTGGAGTAGACGCTCCCAGATCGCGGCCAAGTTTCCGATCGTGAACCTGTCCGGCTTCCGAACGCGAAAAAGCGACCCATGGGGCGCATTTTCCGTCTTGTTCGGCGTCAGGCTCAGCCGTATGTCCGGCGGTGGGACACCCCTCCCCAACGAGGGGCGCATATCTGTGAGGATACCACCATGAGCACGACCCAACCGGCCACGCGGCCGGACCAGAAGCCGATGAATCCCCGTTTTTCCTCGGGGCCCTGCACCAAACCCCCCACCTGGACACCGGAAGCCCTGAGCGATGCGCCTGTTGGCCGCTCGCACCGCGCTGCCGTGGGGAAAGACCTGCTGAAATCCGTGATTGACCGCACCGCCGAGATCCTTGGCGTGCCAGAGGGCTACAAGGTCGGGATCGTCCCCGCCTCGGACACCGGCGCGGTGGAAATGGCCATGTGGTCGATGCTGGGCGCGCGGCCGGTCACCATGCTGGCCTGGGAAAGCTTCGGCGCGGGCTGGGTCACCGATGTGGTCAAGCAGCTCAAGCTCGATGCGACCACCATGACCGCGGATTACGGCGACCTGCCGGACCTGACAGCGGTCGACTGGAATACCGACGTTGTCTTCACCTGGAACGGCACGACCTCGGGCGTGCGGGTGCCGAATGGCGACGCGATCCCGGCGGACCGGGACGGCCTGACGATCTGCGACGCGACCAGCGCCGCCTTCGCGCAGGACCTGCCGTGGGACAAGCTGGATGTGACCACCTTCTCCTGGCAGAAAGTGATGGGCGGCGAGGGTGCGCATGGCATGCTGATCCTGAGCCCCCGCGCCGTCGAACGGCTGGAAAGCTACACCCCGGCATGGCCGCTGCCGAAGATCTTCCGCCTGACGAAAGGCGGCAAGCTGATCGACGGCATCTTCCGGGGTGAGACGATCAACACGCCGTCGATGCTCTGTGTCGAGGATTACAAGGTTGCGCTGGACTGGGCCGACAGCATCGGCGGCCTGCCCGCCCTGCAGGCGCGTGCCAATGCCAATGCGCAGGCGATTTTCGATTTCTGCGAGGCGCGCGACTGGATCGACAACCTCGCCTCCGATCCGGCCACGCGGTCGAACACGTCCGTGTGCCTGAAGTTCACCGACCCGCGCATCACCGATGGTGCTGCCTTCGCCAAGGCCGTGGCCAAGCGGATGGAGGCCGAAGGTGTCGCGCTTGACATCGGGGCCTACCGCGATGCGCCGGCCGGCCTGCGGATCTGGTGCGGCGCGACGGTCGAAACCTCGGATATCGAGGCGATGCTGCCGTGGCTCGACTGGGCCTTCGCCGCCGAGATCGAGGCTCTGGCCGAAGCTGCCTGAAACAGAATTTTCCAGAAAATTCGGCAATGGCAGATCCTTCTAGAAGGATCTGTGCGCCGACCCAGAAGGAGTGCCTGACATGGCCCCCAAAGTCCTCGTCTCAGACAAGCTGAGCGAAACCGCCGTCCAGATCTTCCGCGACCGTGGCATCGACGTGACCTTTGACCCCACCATCGGCAAGGACAAGGACAAGCTCCTGTCCGTGATCGACCAGTATGACGGCCTTGCGATCCGCTCTGCCACCAAGGTGACCGAGAAGATCATCGAGGCCGCCACCAACCTGAAAGTGGTGGGCCGCGCCGGGATCGGGGTCGACAATGTCGATATCCCCGCCGCGTCGAAGAAGGGCATCATCGTGATGAACACGCCCTTCGGCAACTCGATCACCACCGCAGAACATGCCATCGCGATGATGTTCGCCGTCGCCCGGCAGATCCCCGAGGCCAGCGCCTCCACCCACGACGGGAAGTGGGAGAAATCCAAGTTCATGGGCGTCGAGCTGACCGGCAAGACCCTCGGCGTGATCGGTGCGGGCAACATCGGATCCATCGTCATCTCGCGCGCCCTGGGCCTGAAGATGAAGGTCGTGGCCTATGATCCGTTCCTCAGCGAGGAGCGCGCCAAGGAGATCGGCGCCCGGAAGGTGGAACTGGATGAACTGCTTCAGAAGTCCGATTTCATCACGCTGCACGTGCCGTTCACCGAGAAGACGGCGAATATCCTGTCCGCCGAGAACCTGAAAAAGACCAAGAAGGGCGTGCGGATCATCAACTGCGCGCGCGGCGGGCTGGTCGATGAAGAGGCGTTGGCCGAGATGCTGAAAGAGGGCCATGTCGCGGGCGCGGCCTTCGACGTGTTCAAGACCGAACCGGCGACCGAGAACCCGCTGTTTCACCTGCCCAACGTCGTGGTGACGCCGCACCTTGGCGCGGCCACGACCGAAGCGCAGGAGAACGTGGCGCTTCAGGTGGCTGAGCAGATGTCGGATTACCTGCTGACCGGCGCCGTCTCGAACGCGCTGAACATGCCGTCGGTCACGGCTGCGGAAGCCGCGATCATGGGGCCGTGGGTGAAACTGGCCGAGCACCTGGGTGCGTTCGTGGGCCAGCTGACCGAAGAAGCCATCGAGGATATCGAAGTGGTCTACAACGGCACCGTGGCGGGCATGAACCTGCAGGCGCTCAACTGCGCCGCGATTGCCGGCGTGATGAAAGCGACGAACCCGGATGTGAACATGGTGTCCGCCCCGGTCATCGCCAAGGATCGCGGGATCGAGATTTCCACCACGACCCAGGACAAGACCGGCGTGTTCGACGGCTACATCCGGCTGGTGGTGAAAACCGAGAAGAAGACACGGTCGATCGCCGGGACGGTCTTCAGCGACGGCAAGCCCCGCTTCATCCAGATCAAGGGCATCAACATCGACGCCGAGATCGGGGAACACATGCTCTACACCACGAACGAGGATGTGCCCGGCATCATCGGGACCTTGGGCCAGACTATGGGCGAGAACGGCGTGAACATCGCCAACTTCACCCTTGGCCGGTCGGCCCGTGACGGGGAGGCGATTGCGCTTCTCTACCTCGACGACCAGCCGCCGGCCTCCGTGCTGCAGAAGCTGATGGACACCGGCATGTTCCAGCAGGTCCGGCCGCTGCGGTTCGAAACCGCCTGAGACGCCACGTCGTCTTGGCTTCGACCCGGCAATGGTGATCTAACCCTCCGCGAGACATTGCGGAGGGTTTTTCCATGGAAGAGATCGTTATCCTGTCGGGCGCACGCACGGCGATCGGCACATTCGGGGGGTCGCTCGCCGCGACGCCGCCGATCACCCTGGGCGCGACGGCGGCCAAGGCCGCGCTGGAGCGCGCCGGTGTCGAGGGCGGGCAGATCGGCCATGTCGTCTTCGGGCACGTCATCAACACCGAACCGCGTGACATGTACCTGTCCCGCGTCGCGGCGATGGAGGCGGGCATCCCGGACACCACGCCCGCGATGAACGTGAACCGGCTGTGCGGCTCGGGCGCGCAGGCCATCGTCAGCGTGATCCAGTCGCTTGCGATGGGCGACGCGGAGTTCGGCCTCGCCGGTGGCGCCGAAAGCATGAGCCGGTCGCCCTACATCAACCAGGAGTCGCGGTTCGGCCAGAAGATGGGTGACGTCAGGACGCTCGACATGATGCTGGGGGCGTTGAATTGCCCCTTCGGCACGGGCCACATGGGCGTGACCGCCGAGAACGTCGCAGATGAGCATGACGTGACCCGCGAGCAGATGGACGCCTTCGCCTTGGCCTCGCAGGAACGCGCCGCGCGGGCCATCGAGGAAGGCCGCTTTGCCGAGCAGATCGTGCCGGTTGAAATCAAGGTGAAGCGTGACATGGTGCCGTTCGAAGTGGATGAACATCCCAAGTCGACAACGCCCGAGGCGCTGGCCGGTCTGCGGGCCGTGTTCAAGAAGGACGGTCGCGTGACCGCGGGCAATGCCAGCGGGATCAACGACGGGGCAGGGGCCGTCGTGCTGGCCCGCGCCGACGCGGCGGAGAAGGCCGGTCTGAAACCGCGCGCGCGGGTTCTGGGCTATGCCCATGCCGGTGTGCGCCCCGAGGTCATGGGTATCGGCCCGGTCCCGGCGGTCGAAAACCTGCTGGCGAAAACCGGTCTGAGCATCGGGGATTTCGACGTGATCGAATCGAACGAGGCTTTCGCGGCCCAGGCGATCGCGGTGAACAAGGGTCTCGGGCTCGACCCCGAGAAGGTGAACCCGAACGGCGGCGCGATTGCGCTTGGTCACCCCGTTGGTGCGACCGGTGCGATCATCACCGTGAAGGCGCTTTACGAGCTGGAACGGATCGGCGGGTCCAAGGCGCTGATCACGATGTGTATCGGTGGCGGCCAAGGGATTGCGCTGGCCGTCGAGCGGGTCTGACAGCCGCATCGCGTCGGAATGCGAGGGGCCAGCCCCTCGTCGTCCATCGGGCTTGGACCGATGGCGCCGCGATGGACGACCCCCGGCATTTCCGGGGAACAAGGATGAGGGTGTCAGTTCCCCACTTCGACCGTGCGTGTTTCGGCACGGCCGTTGGAATCGATGACCGTCAACTCTCCGAACCCAAGGCCTAGATCGAGCTCGATTTCCCGGTCGCGCAGGCCCACGCCCATGGGCGCGCCGTTCCACAGCCACGTGAAGGGCGGTTGCCCCTCGGCCACGCGCGCCATGACCGGCAGGCCGGGCTGGTAGGCAAGCACTGCGCCCTCCGGAGGGAACGTGATGGCGGGGCCACCCGCATCGGCGATGTGTTCGGCTGGATCGAAGCGGCGGAGGGTTTCGGGCAGTTGCGCATTGCTCAGTGTCAGCGCACCGGGCGGCGGCGCAGGCCGGGGCACGGGCCGGTTGCCGAGATGGGCGAAGGCTTCGAACAGCAGGGGCGCCGACAGCTCGGCACCGAAAGCGCCCGGAACGGATGCGCCGTCGGCGCGGCCCATCCAGACACCGACGACGTGCTGTCCGTCGAACCCGAAGGCCCAGGCGTCCCGATGGCCGTAGCTGGTGCCGGTCTTGTAGCTGAGCCCCACGCGCGGCGCATTCGGCGGGGGGATCACGCCGGAGAGGATATCTCCGAGATACCATGCCGCTGTTTCCGACAGGATGCGCTGCCCTTCCCCAAGAGTGTTACCGTCGCGCCAATGCAGGGGGGCGGCGACGCCGCCGCGGGCGATCCCGGCATAGAGGCGCATCAGGTCCTCCATCGAGGTGCCTATCCCACCTAGCGCGATTGCCAGACCCGGTTCTTCGCCTGGCGGCAGGGATACTTCCATGTCGGCGCGGCCCATGGCGGCGAGCATCCGGTGCGGGCCGATTTCATTGAGCAGCGTGACGGCGGGGATGTTCAGCGACAGCTGAAGCGCTTCGGACGCCGTGACTTCGCCCCTGAACACTTCGTCGAAATTCTGCGGCGCGTAGCCCGCGATGGAGATCGGACGATCCTGCACCAGCGTTTCGGGATGGATCAGGCCCGCGTCCATGGCGAGGCCGTAGATCAACGGCTTCAGGGTCGAACCGGGCGAGCGGACAGCTTGCGTCATGTCGACGAAGCCGTCGCGGGCCGTATCCGTGTAATCCGGTGAACCGACGGAGGCGAGCAGCGCCCCGGTTTCGTGATCCATCACCATGATCGCCGTGCTGATCCGGGGGCCCAGGCCTGTGATCGCCCGGGCGGCAAGCCGTTCCATCTGCGCCTGCAGATCGCGGTCGAGGGTCAGGTGATGGGTGCCCTGTGTCGGTCGGTCGAGAATCGCACGGTCGGCAAGGTGGGCGGCGAAGGCGGGGAAGGGGCGACGTTCGGTCGGGATCGGTTCGCTTCGTGCCCATTCGATCTGCGCTTCGGTCAGATCGGTAAAGGTCACGGCCCGTGACAGAACGCGGTTGCGGGCGATCTCGGCGGCTTCGGGGAAACGGTCAGGGCGACGCGAATTGGGGGCCTGAGGAATGGCCACCAGAAGGGCCGATTGTGCGGCGGTCAGACGGTTTGGTTCGGTCCCGAACCACGTCAGCGTCGCGGCCCGGATGCCTTCGAGGTTGCCGCCGTACGGCGCGAGATGGAGGTAGAGCGTGAGGATCTCCTCCTTGCTCAGGTGCCGCTCCAGGGCAAGGGCCAGCCGGATCTGGCGGATCTTGCCGTCCCATGCGCCGGTGCCCGAATCTTCCAGAAGACGGGCCACCTGCATTGTCAGGGTCGAGCCGCCGGAGACGACCCGGCCGGTGGTGATGCGTTGCCACGCGGCGCGGACGAACGCGCGCAGGTCGACGCCGGGATGGGACCAGAACCGGCGATCCTCGTAGGCGATCAGCATTTCGATGAACCCGGGATCAACCGCATCGTAGCTGACCGGAAGGCGCCAGCGCCCGTTTTCCACCGTGTAGGCGCGCAGAAGATCGCCATTGCGGTCCAGCACTTCCACCCCGGTCTCCAGCGTCAGGGGCGGCAGTTCAGTGCGGTCGATCCAGTCGTTGATCCACAGCGCCGCGCCGAAGACTAACGCGGCGAGCAGAAGGGTCAGCGTGCCGAGGATCTGCCGGATCATTCAGCCACCGTGACCCGGCCCGAGGCGGTCTGGGCGCGGAAGGTTGGTCGATACATATCCTCGACCGAAGCAGCGGGATGGTGGAAATTGCCGGGGCTGACCGCGCGCACGATATAGGCGAGGCGGATCGTGTCGTCGCGGCGCATGTCGATGGCGGCCAGGAAACGATCGGCGCGGAACTCGGACATCACCGGAGTGAACGGTATGTCTATGCCCTGAAGCGCGCGGATGTCGCCCGATTGCAGGAGGTTGGGGTTGTCGATCTCGAACCCGGCGGGAAGCGGATCGTTCACCATCAGGCGGCCATCGGGGGCACCAGTGCGTTGCACTTCGATCAACGTGACAAGGCGGGTGCCCTGTGCCACTTGCGCCGGGTCAACGGGGTGACCCTCCAGCGTCATGTAGCGGCGGTCGATGCGGTACCCGTTGCCGAATTGCTCGGTTTCGCCAATCGGGACGCCGAAGCGGGTCAGCGTCAGCACTTCGTCCGTCGTGCCGGTGTTCTCGATCACGCGGCTGGCGGGATCGCCGCCTTCAAGCATTTCGACAAAGGGGCCGGAGACAGGGTTGCCGTCGAGCGTCAGGGTCTGGGTCGCGGGATTGTCGATCAGCGCATGGGCGGCGAGAAGCGACCAGACGGCCTCCTGCGTGGAGGCGTCGGCGACATCGGTGGCCGCGACGGCAATCAAATCTGGCGCATTCGCGGTTTCCGAACCGGACGCGGCGGCAAGCGCGACAAGGCCTGCAGCGTCACGGGTGCGGCTGCCGTAGTCGTCGCGCCAGCCTGAGACCGCACCGCCATTGCCGGTCAGCGTCAGGCGGGCGAACCCGGCGGCGAACATGCGGTCGGCCCTTGGCTGATCGCCATACATGGCCAGCGCTGCGCCCAGTTGACCCAGCGCCAGCGGGGTGGCGAAATCGTCGGCTTTCACATCGGCGTAATAGCGGAGGTCTCCCATCGAGGCCTGACCCTCCCGCGCGAGGACCATCAGGGCATAGGCCAGCCCCTCTCCGCCGTTCTCGAAATCCGGGTAACCGGCGACGCGGTTGGCGAGGTTGTCGAGGGCGCTCTGGAACGCGCGGGCGGGGACGTCGTGGCCTTCATTCCGGGCGCGGGAGAGGAAATCGGTCACGTAAGCGTCGAGCCAAAGGTCTCCGGATTCGGCCCGCCACAGGCCGAAACTGCCATTCGCGCTCTGGTTCGTGAGGACGGAGCGGATCGCGTCGGCGATGCGGTCATTGAGGTCATCGGCGGTGCCAAGCTCCATGATCTCGGCCACGGAGCTGAGATAGAGCAGTGGCAACGCGCGGGAGGTCACCTGCTCCGTGCAGCCATAGGGATAGCCGTCGAGCCGCTGCAACAGGCCCGCTGCATCGAACCGGGCCAGCGGCCCCGCGGACAGGGTCACACGGGCGGTTTCGGGACGGAATCCGGTGTAGGCGGCCGCGTCGAGGGTGAAGATCTGGCCCGGTGCGAGAGACAGGCGAGTGGTTTCGGCGACGAGCGGGTCGTTCACCTCGATCGGGATCGTCACGACGCGCGTTAGTTCGGTGCCGTCGGGCGTTGTCAGGGCCAGTGTGAACGTTTCCGGGCCGGTCTGGTCGAGCGCCGTGAATCGGACGCGCAGACGTTGCGTTTCGCCTTGGCCCAACGAAATCTCCGGAACGATCTGGCCGTGGATCCGCAGGCCGGCGGTTGTGCTGATCTGCAACGGCATCTCGCCGACAGGCCCTTCTGTATGGGTCACTTCCAGCAACAGCGATGCAGTGTCGCCGGGTGCGAGGAAACGGGGTGCGGTGGCTGTGATCACAACCGGATCGCGGACGATGACATCCTGCGCCGCCTGACCGACACCGGTCTCGGACCACGCGGTCGCCATGACGCGGACAGATCCGTTGAAAGCGGGCAGGTCAAAGCTTGTCCGGGCGTAGCCGTCCTCGCCCACGATGAGCGGGCCAGAGAACAGGGCCACAAGCTCTTCGGTCGGGGGAGAGGCCTCCATCCGGAGGCCAGCGCCGGCATCGCCGCCCTGTCGGATGCGGCCCTCGGCCCCGTCGCGGCTGTCGATCAGGCGCCCGTAAAGATCACGGAACGCCACGCCGAGGCGACGTTGGCCGAAGTAATAGCCCTGCGGGTCGGGAGCCTCGAAGCTGGTCAGGTTCAGGATGCCGACATCGACGGCCGCGATAGTGGCATGGACGGTTTCACCGGCCGCGGCCCCGTCCACGCGCAGGGCGATGTCGAGCGGTTCGCGCGGGCGCGAGACGTCCGGCATGTCCAGGGTTGCATCGAGCGCGCGCGGGCCCGGGTCGACGGTCGCGTGGGCGATGCCGATGGCGCGGGTCGGCGCGGGTGTATCCGACTCTCCGAACGGCCGGACGAGTGTCGCGGTGATGTAAGCGCCCGATCCCCAGTCTTCCGTGACCTCCAGCGAGACCGTGGTTGGCGCGTCTTCGAAGACAACCATTTCGCGGTGGATGACGCGGTCGGAGACGACCTGAACCGTCAGGAATCCGCCGGATTGTGCCGAAATGCGCAGGATTGCCGTGTCTCCGGGGCGGTAGCTTTCCGCATCCAGCGATACGTCCAGAACGTCGGGCGTGTCCGCACCATCCCCGCCACCGTAATATCCGGCAGAGAAGCCGACCGAGCTGATCGTGAAACCGCCGAAATCGCTTTCGACGCGCAGTTCGTACTGGCCCCAGTCCACCGGCAGGTCGAGCCGCACCGGGTCTGAGCCGAGCGTGACCTCACCCTCTGCAACGCGTTCGCGCGTGGTGACCGAGTCCCAAGACCAGTTGCCGTTCTGGCGATACCATTGGTAGCGGCGGTCGACGCGGTTCAGGGTCCAGCGGGCTGGCATGGGACCGCTTGTGCCGATGGCGATGAGGTCGAACGGGGCCTCGACCCCTTCGGCCAGCGTTCCGTCGAACAGGGGCCGGATGCCAATCGCGGGGCCGCGTGGCAGAACGGTGACCGTCTCGCGCCGTTCCACCGGGCGACCGGAGGCTTCGGTGATCTCGGCGGTCACGGTCAGTTGGCCGGGGTAGGGCGAGCCGTTGAATTCCGGGAAGTCGAGCGCACCTGCGGTACGGCCCTGGTTGTTCGTCTCGAACGGGCCGAAACTGCTGAATTGGGCCTCCGGCGGGGCATCATGACGACCGAATGCATAGCCCGGGTACTCGGGCAGCGATTGCGTCGGGCGCAAGGCCATACGTCCGGTGATCGGCAACCCGTCAGCCGGTGCACCGTAGAGGTAGTTGGCGATGAAATCCGTGAGCGGCGCGGCCGATGGGGCAAAGGTATCGGACGGGAGACTGACGATCAGGTTGAGCCGTTCCGGCAGGAAATCCTCGACCAGCAGGCGCGTCGTCGTCAGTGGGGCCGCGTCAGGATCGGCGTGGATTGCAAGCCGCCATGTGCCACGCGGAACGTCAGGCCCGATGGGCAGGGAAAACACGTAGCCACCGGCGCCCACATCCTCCAGCAAGGTGCGGCTGTATTCGACACCGTCAGCTCGGGTCAGGATCGCCGTCAGCGGCAGGCCGGTGATCGCGTCCGCCTGTGGGTCACGTGCAAGGGCCGTCGCATGCACGGTTTCTCCGGCGCGATAGACACCCCTGTCTGTTGTCAGGAACACGTCGATGGGGCCAGCGGGTTCGCGCCCCTCGACGCCACGATCGGACAGGTCGAACTCGGCTTCGCGAAGTGACAGGAAGGCTAGGTCGGTCTCGCCGGTTCGGGCAATCAGAAGGGCGGGGGCGGCGCCATTCTGCCCGGCAGCGATGTCACCTGCAAAGTGCAGGTAACCGTCGGCATCGGTGACGCCGCTGGCAAGAACACGATTGGATTCGGAGACGAGATCGACCGCGACACTCTCGACCGGGCGCGCGCTGGTCAGCGATGTCACCGAGACGTGGACGCCGTCGCTGCCACTGGCCGCTGACAGGCCCAGATCGCTGACGAGGAACCATTGCGTCGCGCCACCATCCGCTTCACCGGCTCCGCCGACGCGCGCTTCGAGCGCGTAGAGGCCCGGCGCGCGGCCTGCGAGCACGTCACCGATGGGCAAACGTGTGATCACACCGCGATTCTGCTCCATCGCGACCTCGGCTTCGCCCTGCCAGACCGCTTCGCCGATTTCGTCGGCGAAACGCTCGACCTCCCATTCGGCAAGGGGGCGACCGAAGTAGCGATCCTGCAGGCTGCGCAGGATGTTGCGGTCAGAGACGTGGTAGAGGTTCAGGTCCACAAGGTCGGTGTTCACGGCGACCAGCGGGATCGTTCCCCCGGCGGAAGCGGGCAGAACATAGGCGCGCCCGGCAAAGCGGACGGAGGCGGCACGGTCGCGCACGTATTGTTGTAGGGCAACCGGCGCGTGCAGAACCTCCCCGGTCGCTGCAGGCAAACCGGCGCGCAGGGTGAACTCCAGTCGTTCGCCATGATTGACGCCGGAAATGCAGAGCTGCCGCCCTTCGGCCTCAACGGCGAGGCCTTGGGTCGTGGTTTGCAGGAAGTCGTCGTAGTTCACGCCGCCGGCAGCCAGATCTTCGGAAAAGATTGCGCAGATACGTGGAAAGTCAGCCTCCACATCGACACGGGTATCGGTGACACGGAAGCCGTAAAGTCCGCGCAAACGCTCCAAGGCCTGGGCGCGGCCTTGCGTATCGGTGGCGTTCAAGGCCATTTCGGCGGCCGAGAGCGCATCGCGCCCGCGCCCATTCCGTTCCAGCACTTCGGCCAGCACGTCGAGAGCCTGAGCCAGCTGCGCGCCGGGATCGGCGCGGAGCGCGGCGTTGACCGCAGCCTCCTGCGCGCGCCGATCGAATCGGCGTTGATCCGAGCTGTTCTCAGCCTCGATGGCGAGCAGGTAGGTTGCGTAGGTGATCCAGTCCTGCGCCTCTCCGGTGATGGTGACGGCGGCCCCGATCCGGCGCATTGCGCCTTCTGCGTCGCCATCGGAAAAGGCAGTCAGCGCACTGCGCCGCCAGTCATCGGCCGGGAATGCGCCACCGTAGTGGGTCAGACCGAGGGTATCGGCCTGCGCGTATGCATCGTCGAAATCCAGGGAGGACAGAAAGGACAGGTCTGACCGACGTGCCTCGGCACCAAGAAGAATTTCAGGCTCTAACGTGCGGATTAGTCCCGAAAATGCACCCGCGTAGCTCTCGGTTTCTCCAACCGAGGATTTGGGGAAACAGGCGTTCGAGCGGCTGTTGAAGGTAAAGGCGATACAGTCCGGGTCGGCCCGGCACGCGGCATCGCACGCGGTGAGGGTCGTGTCGAAAATCGGCCGCATGTCACCGCCCGGGAAATCGGTATCGCGCAGGATGGTGGTGGTCCGCTCTGGCAGGGTCTGGGCGGCCAGAGGCATGGCGAAAAGGAGGGACAGGACCAACGCCCCGGCGGCCGAAAGACGACGCATCGAAAGGACCCCACAATGGCATCAACGAATTGCAGCAAGGCTGCCACGCGTGCCTGCGTCGAGTCCACGATTCCCGAGCACCAATGGCGGATTCCCTCACTCGCCATTCACGATTAACGGTATTTTCAGCGACTCCTCTCACAACGGACCATGGACGACTCCCAACCGGGTGAAGAAGGCCCATGAGTTCGAGCAGCATGATGGAACGCATGGCGCAGGAACGCCGTGCCCGCCTTCAGGCCGAGCAATTGCTCGCCCTGCGCTCGGAAGAATTGTACGCGGCGAACCGGCAGTTGGCCGAACATGCCGACGCGCTGTCGCACCAGGTGATCGAACAACGGGAGGAGAATGAGAGCCTTCGTGGGATTGCGACGCAGACCGAAGCCAAGCTGGAAGTTGCCACCGCCCGCGCTGTCACGGCGCAGCGGCGCCTGTGGGACGCCTTGCGGGCCACCGACGATGGATTTGCCATCTTCGACCGCGACTGGCGGCTGGTCGCGGCCAACCCTGCCTTTTTCGGCGCCTTCGACGGAGTCGGCGATGTTGCGGAAGGGGCCAGCTACGAGGCGATCCTGAGAGTTGCGGTCGATGAAGGGATCGTCGACCTGCAAGGTGAGGCGCCCGACGACTGGGTCGATCGCATGGTCGCCCGTTGGGAGATGGACCCGATCCCGCGCATCGACATCAAGTTGTGGAACGGGGCCTTCGTTCGCCTGGACGACAAGCAGACGCCGCAGGGCGATTTCGTGTCGGTGGCCGTCGATATCACCGCAAATATCCGCCGCGAACGGCAACTCCGCGCGGCCCGAGACGCGGCGCTTGCTGCCAGCCGGGCGAAATCCACCTTCCTTGCGAATATGAGCCACGAGATACGGACGCCGATGAACGGCGTGGTCTCGATGGCCGAACTGCTGCGCGAGACCGAGCTGACCGAAGAACAGCAGATCTGTGCCGACACGATCCGGAATTCCGGCGAGGCGCTTCTTGTCATCATCAATGACGTGCTCGACTACTCGAAGATCGAGGCCGGAAAGCTGGAACTGAGGGAGGAGAGTTTTGACCTCAACGCCCTCGTGCTGGAGATTTTCCGCCTGCTGCGCCCCGGAGTTGCCGACAAGCCGGTGGAGTTGAGGCTCGATTACGACATTTTCCTTCCCACGCGCATGATCGGCGATCCGGGAAGGGTGCGACAGGTTCTGACAAACCTGATCGGCAATGCGATCAAGTTCACCGAGAAAGGCCATGTCACGGTGCGTGTGACAGCCGGGTTGCCGCCAGAGGTGGACGACGAATTGTCGCTTCAGGTCGTGGTCGAGGATTCAGGCATCGGCATACCGCACGAAATGCAGGCGCATGTCTTCGGGGAATTCAACCAGGTCGAGGAAGAGACCAACCGCCGCCATGACGGCACCGGGCTGGGGCTGGCGATCACGCAACGGCTGGTGAAGCTGATGGGCGGTGCGATGTGGCTGCAATCCGAGCCGGCACAGGGTTCGGCCTTCGGATTCGAATTGCATCTGCGCGAAGATCCTGACGCACTGGCCGAACCGGTCGCAGGGCTGCCGCCGGAGCAGTCGCGCATCCTCTTGATCGGCGGTGTCGGTGACGCAACGGATCAGGTGATGGACGCCCTGGCACGGCTGCACGCCGAAGCGTCCCAGGTGCGTCGTGTCCCGACTGCTCGTGATCTGGACGGCACCCAGGCAATCATCCTGTGTGACGAGTCGATTTCGGCGCGGGAGGTGCGCGCGCTGCTCGAAGAAGTCGCCTTCGCCGGAGTGGTTCTGCGCATAGAGGATGAGACTGCCGAGCATGACGGCTTCAAGCCGATCCGGCCGGACATTCCGCTGGCTGAGTTGCGGGCCGTTCTGGTTCCTCCACGCCGGGATCCGGAAGTCGACCGACCCGTCGCACCGGCAGACGAAGTTGCCAGGCCCCAAGGTCCGGAAGTGGCGGGCGGACCGCCCTCAGAGCCGAAACGGCGGCTTTTGGCGGCGGAGGACAACAAGACGAACCAGCTGGTGTTCAAGACCATGATCAAGGGCCTCGATCTGGACGTTCAGATTGTCGACAACGGCGCCGCCCTTGTCGCAGCCTTCAGGGAAGACCCACCCGACCTCATCATGACGGACATTTCCATGCCCGAAATGGACGGGCTGGATGCAGCGCGCGCGATCAGGGCCGAAGAAGCGGAACAGGGTCTTCCGCGGGTCCACATCATCGCAATGACGGCTCATGCCCTCGATGGGGATCGGGAGCGCATCATGGCAGCCGGAATCGACGACTACATTACAAAGCCACTGAAAAAGCAGATCATGCTTGCGAAAATTGCCGAAGCGCTGGAATCGGGCCAAACCGGGGCGAATGCGGCCTGAACCGGGGGCTCAGGGCCTCCAGTCCGCCACCGCGTTGACCACCTGGTAGTGCCCGGTCTCGACATCACGGCGATTGCGGATCGGGCCGTGCGTCAACTCGGTGTAAACCGGATGGTCGGTGTCGAGCACGCCGATGTTGGCGAGGATCTGCGTCAGCGCAGCCTCTGACCCGCGCGTCGCACCATCGCTGATCTTGAGTGCCACGCCGATCCGGTGCTCGGGGATGATCGCGAAGAACACGCCTTCGGCCCCTGTCTTGACAGCCGCACCACGCCCCATCGCGCGCATGAGCTTGGTGCAGGCCCGACCCTCTCCCGCGACAAGCTCAGGATGGCTCATCATCGCCTCGCGCAGTCGGACCATCGCGGCTTGCTGCGTTCCACCGTCTTCTGTCGCACTGGCGTAACGGGCCATGGCATGCGCAAACCCGCGCAGGCTGCCCGCGAAATTCGGCGCGGAGCAACCGTCGATGGCATAATCGGTGACCTCTTCGTCCGTCACCTCGGCCCACGACTGCGCAATCGCGGTCTGAACGGGATGATCCGGGTCGTTGTATTCTGGACCGGCCCCGAGATGGCGGGAAAGGGTCAGGAACCCGGAGTGTTTTCCCGAGCAATTGTTGTGGCGTTGATCCGGCGCCGTGTGGCTGCACACGAGGTCGGCGCGGGCGTGCAGATCGTCGGGCATTTGCGGACCGCAACGCAGGTCGCTTTCGCCGAGGCCAAGTTCGGACAGCCACCGTGTCACTCGCTCGGTATGGATCGCCGCGCCGTTGTGCGAGGCACAGGCAAGGGCCAGATGTTCCGCGGTCAGACCAGCGGCATCGGCAGCGCCGCTCTGAACCAAGGGAAGTGCCTGGATCATCTTCGCAGACGACCGGGGAAGGATGTAGGCATCCGGGTCGCCCCAGCTGCCGATCACGCCCGCATCGGCATGGACGATCACCGCGTGACCTCGGTGAACGCATTCCCGAATCGGGCCGCGATGGACCTCGACCAGCTCGACATCACCTGAATGTGTCATCTTCTGCTCCCTCCAATCCCTTCACACCCCGGCAATTTTCCGCCAGCGGGGCTTTTTTCGGCGAACCGTTTAAGCTAACTTGCGATGCAGTAACGGTTGGACGCCTTGCGCATTAGTGACCCATAAAAAGGGCGCCGACCAGAGGCAGACAAGGGGCTGGAGGCTCTGACATTCATGAAACAATATCTTGCTGGTCTTCTGGCGGGCGCGGTCCTCGTTTCGGGGACGGTGGCGTTTGCACAGGATGGCGAAGAATCCACGAACCGCGTGAATGCCGAAACCGACTGGTCGGTATTCGTCGAGGATGACCCGACGCAATGCTGGGTCGTGTCGACCCCGTCCGAGACGGTCAACACACGCGATGGGCGCGTCGTATCCGTGCGTCGGGGCGAAATCCTGATGTTCGTGTCGTTCTGGCCGGGACAGGAGCGACTGGGCGAAGTCAGCTTCACCGGGGGCTATCCGTTTGCCGATGGCTCGACCGTGACGATCGAAATCGGCTCGTCCACGTTCGAATTGTTCACCGAGGGTGAAATGGCCTGGGCCGCCTCTCCGCAGGACGATGACCGTATCATCACCGCGATGAAACGCGGCGCCGAGGCGGTTCTGACGGCCCGTTCCTCGCGCGGGACGCAGACACAGGACACGTTCAGCCTTCTGGGGTTCACCGCCGCCGTCGAGGACGCCGAAGCCCGGTGCGGTAACTGATCCGGTGCGCGTCGCCTCTGTCTGCTACGGGATGGCGTTTGCCCTGATCTCAGGGGCTGCCTACGGGCAGGCCCAGACAGCGTGGTCCGTCTACGTGCAGGAAGACCCGACGCAATGCTGGGTGACGTCCCTACCAGCGGGGACCACGGCCAGCCGCGATGGTGTTGATGTGACGAATGACATCAGCCGCGACGACGCCGTGCTCTTCATCTCGTTCTGGCCTGCAGACGAGCGTCTGGGTGAAGTCAGCTATACCGGCGGTTACCCCTTTGCGGACGGCAGCGTTGTAACGCTCGAAGTGGCTGGCACGACGTTCGAACTGTTCACCGAAGGTCCGATGTCATGGGCTGGCTCCCCCGCCGCCGATGCCCGCATCATCGCGGCGCTGCGCGAAGGCTCCGAGGCCGTGGTCACGGCGGTCTCCGGCCGGGGGACCGAGGTGATCGACACGTTCAGCCTGACCGGGTTCACCGCAGCCATCGAAGACGCTGAAGTGCGCTGTTCGAGCTGAATTGACGCGGCCCGTTTGCGTGGGCGCGTCGCTTCCTATATGTGAGCGCATCTCCCAAGGATTTACGCCATGACCGCCACCGCGCCCATCACGCAAGACGTTGCCACGATCAAACGCAAACTGCCCGAAGGGCCGATCAACTTGATCGGCCTGACGCGGGACGGTTTGCGCGACGCGCTGATCGAGGCGGGCACGCCCGAGAAGCAGGCGAAGATGCGCACCGGTCAGATCTGGCAATGGCTCTATCAGAAAGGCGTGCGCGATTTCGCGGCGATGACGAACCTCAGCAAGGACTACCGCGCCATGCTGGAGCGGACTTTCGTGGCAGAGGTGCCCGAGATCGTGTCCAAGCAGGTCAGCGCAGACGGCACGCGCAAATACCTCGTTCGGATCGCCGGCGGCCATGAGGTCGAGGTTGTCTATATCCCCGAGGTTGATCGTGGGACGCTCTGCATTTCGAGCCAGGTCGGCTGCACGCTCACCTGTTCGTTCTGCCATACCGGCACGCAGAAACTGGTCCGCAACCTGACGGCGGGCGAGATCATCGGGCAGGTCATGCTGGCGCGTGACGACCTGGATGAATGGACCGCCGAGGGCGTCGGGTCGGATGCGAAGCCGCGCCTGGTGTCGAACATCGTGCTGATGGGCATGGGTGAGCCGCTTTATAACTTCGAGAATGTCCGCGATGCGATGAAGATCGCAATGGACCCGGAAGGGATCAGCCTGTCGCGCCGTCGCATCACGCTGTCCACGTCCGGTGTCGTTCCCGAGATCGCGCGCACGGCCGAAGAGATCGGCTGTCAGTTGGCCGTCAGCTTCCACGCCACCACGGACGAGGTGCGCGACAAGCTGGTGCCGATCAACAAGCGCTGGCCTATTGCCGAACTTCTGGACGCCCTTCGCGCCTATCCCAAGGCCTCCAACAGCGAACGGATCACGTTCGAGTACGTGATGCTGAAGGATGTGAATGACACGGACGAGGATGCACGGCGGCTGGTGAAGCTGATCCAGGGCATTCCTGCCAAGATCAACCTGATCCCGTTCAACGAATGGCCCGGCGCGCCCTACGAGCGCTCGGATTGGGAACGGATCGAGCGGTTCGCCGATATCGTCTACAAGGCCGGCTACGCCTCTCCGATCCGAACACCGCGGGGTGAGGATATCATGGCGGCCTGCGGTCAGTTGAAGTCCGCCACGGAGCGTGCCCGGAAATCGAAGAAGCAGATCGAGGCGGAAGCCGGGCTCTGACCGGCCTTCAGGTTTATTTTCCGTGGCGCGGAACCATTCGCTGAAACGGGCGTTCGCGGCGAATTTCACATTTTCTCAAAAGAAAAGGCGCCGCCAAATGGCAGCGCCCTTCCGATTCGTGTGATCTGACGATCAGACGAAATCAGGTGTGGTGCAGAGCCAGAACCAGCAGCAGGACTGCGATGGCCGGAACCAGGATGCCGCCAGCGGAGGAGCTGGTGTCTTCAACGACGACGACGGGCTCGACGACGACGGGTTCAACGTAGCCGCCAGCGAATGCGCCGGTTGCGACGACGGACAGGGCTGCTGCGAGTGCGAGTTTCTTCATTTCATTCTCCTTGCCAACTTCATTGGCGGGGTTGGGTTTTGATGATCCATCCTTAGCCATACCTCCATTGAAGCTGCAATGGGCATTTTGGAGAGCGGAACATTGTGGCCACACCTGTTGCAAAAAAGAAAAGGCGCCGCCCGAAGGCGACGCCTTTCCAAATCGTGTCACGTGATCCGAAGATCAGGTGTGATGCAGTGCCAGAACCAGCAGGAGCACGGCGATGGCGGGCACCAGGATGCCGCCAGCCGAGGAGCTGGTGTCTTCCACAACGACGACCGGCTCAACGTGAACCGGTTCGACGTAGCCGCCTGCGAATGCGCCAGTGGCGACAACCGACAGAGCAGCAGCGAGAGCAAGTTTCTTCATAATATCCTCCAAGATACGCCCCTTTTGCACACAATGCACAGGTTAGGGCACCCAAGACTGTACCTCGTAACCATGTTTAACCAACAACCTCCGTTCATTGCAACGGAATCAAAATTTGGGGTCGGCAACGAATCCGGGAATGTCGTCAAAAAAGCAACACTTCAGACAGGTCAGCGCTTTGGGCCGATGAGTTTGCACGTGGTTCTGCAAGCGCCGGACAGACCGCAGCATCTGGGGCACCGCAATCGACGCACGAATCAATAGTTTTCGACTATTCCGCTGAGATCCCGGACCGGTCCGACGTCGATCAGGGGTGAATCGTGATCGGAGTGCCGATCTGAACAGCCGCATAGATGTGGCGCATCTCGCGATTCTTCACCGCGATGCAGCCAACGGTCCAATCCTCTTCACGCCGATATTCCCGCGGAGTTCCGTGGATGAAGATGTCTCCGCCCGGGTTCACGCCAGCTTCGCGCGCGCGGGCCCTGTCCTCTTCGTTCGGGTAGCTGATGCCGATCGAAAGATACCACTGCGAATTCGGGTTGCGGCGGTCGATGAAGTATTCGCCTTCCGGAGTACGTCCGTCGCCGTATTGCTCCTTGTGGCCCACGGGCGCGAAGCCAAGCTCGATCTCGTAGCTTTCGAGGACCTCGTCGCCGTGAAACAGCGACATGAGGCGGTCTTCCTTCCAGACGACAACGCGCGTCACCTCCGGACCATCATACTCGATGAAGCGCGAACAGGCGGCGGCCGGAAGAAGGGCGGGAAGGGCAAGAAAAGTGCGACGATCCATGGGAACTGCTCGAACGATTGTTTTCGGCAAGGCTTATACACATTTTCGGGGTCCGCGCGAGAGTCAGCTTTCGTTTTCGGCGGAAAGAAGCTGCGCCAATCCACTGCGGTAATCGGGGTAGCGCAAGACGACGCCAAGCTCATCCTTGATGCGGCTGTTATCGACCCGCTTGGAGTCGGAATAGAAGCTCCGCGCCATGGGCGACATCTCGGCCTCTTCGAAGGGGACTGCCGGTGGAACCGGAACGCCAAGAAGCTCGGCGGCATAGGCGAGCACGTCCTGTGGCGGCGCCGGATCATCGTCGCAGACATTGTAGGCCGCGCCGGGATTGGGCCGGTTGATCGAAGCAATCACCGTTTGCGCGATATCCTCGACATGGATCCGGCTGAAGACCTGGCCTTCCTTGATGACCCGACGGGCGGTGCCGTTGCGCACCTTCTCGAACGGCCCGCGTCCGGGGCCGTAGATGCCCGCAAGCCGGAAGATATGGACCGGCAGACCATGGGCCTCGTGCAGAGCCAGCCATTCACCCTCCGCCGCGATCCGCGCCTTGCCGCGCTTGGTTTCGCTGTCGGCAGGGGTCTCTTCCGTCACCCAGCCGCCCCCGTGGTCGCCATAGACGCCGGTGGTGCTGAGGTAGCCGACCCATTGCAGGTGATCGGCGGTCGCAAACGCGTCATGCAACTCCCCCAGCACCGGATCATGCCCGTCCTGCGGCCCCGCGGAGAGCAGAACATGGCTGGCCCATTCGACATGCGGGCGCAGGTCCGCGCCGGGAAAAAGCAGCGGCTCCACCCCGTCGGCACGGATGGCACCGAACTTCTCCTTCGAGCGCGTGGTGGCGCGCACCTCCCAACTGTCGGGAAGGGCTTGCGCGATGGCACGCGACGAAAATCCGTAACCGAAAATCAGCAGTCTCATGTCAACCTGTCCAATGCCCATCGTGCGGCGTCCGCGACCGCCGGGTCGGGATCATCGGTCAACCCGCGGGCCGTATCCACCAGTGCAGGCTCCCCGGAATTGCCGATGGCGTAAAGTACGTTCCGCACGAAACGATCCCGCCCGATCCGCTTGATGGGAGAGCCTGAGAACAGCGCCCGAAACCCGCGATCGTCAAGCTTGGCCAGGTCCGCCAGCTTCGGCGATTGCAGCTCGGGCCGGGGCGTGTAGCGCATGTCACGCGCGGTCTGGGCGAACTTGTTCCACGGACAGACGGCAAGGCAATCGTCGCAGCCATAGATCCGGTTGCCCATCTTCGCGCGCAGGTCCGGGTCCACCGGTCCCTTGTGCTCGATCGTCAGGTAGGAAATGCAGCGCCGTGCATCCAGTTTGAACGGCGCCGGAAACGCATCTGTCGGACAGATGTCGAGGCAGGCGGTGCATGTGCCACAACGCTCCTCGCCCGGATCATCGGTCGGGAGCTCCACGGTCGTGAAAATAGCGCCGAGGAAGAACCAGTTGCCCAGATCACGTGCCAGCAGGTTCGTGTGCTTGCCTTGCCACCCCAGCCCTGCCGCCTGCGCCAATGGCTTTTCCATCACTGGGGCCGTATCGACAAAAACCTTGATCTCTTCGCCCGGTACCTGTTCCAGCAACCATCGCCCCACGCGCTTCAGGCGCTTTTTCACAAGGTCATGGTAATCGCGGTTCTGGGCATAGACGCTGATCGTGGCGCAGTCGTGGGACTCAAGCGCCTCCAGCGGATCGACGTCGGGCGTGTAGGGCTCGGCCAGCATCACGACCGACCGGGCCTCGGGCCAAAGCGCGTCCGGTGCCCCTCGCCAATGCATCCGCTCCGCCATCCAGCCCATCTGCCCGTGGTATCCGGCCTCCACGAAATCCGAGAGACGCGCGGCAAGCTCAGGCACGGCATCGGGCCGGCACACCCCCATCTTGGCGAAACCGGCATCCACCGCTTCAGCGCGCAGAGACTCCTTGAGGTCCCTCAAAAGTCCAGGTCGGCGTAATGCGCCGGCTGCGGAAAGCCGAAGATCTGGTCGGCGAGGATCGACCGGAACGCCGGGCGCGACTTGATCTTGGCATACCAGTCCTTGACCGGCGCGCTCAGGCTCCAGTCCACGTCCGAAATGTAATCAAGACACGACAGCTGTGCGGCCGCGGCGAAGTCGGCGAGGGTCAACTGATCGCCCGCCAGCCAGCGCCGGTGATCCAGAAGCCAGTGCATGTAGCGAATGTGGAACTTCACGTTGGTGGCACCAGCCTTGACGGCGCGTCCGTCCGGATAGCCGCCACGCATGACCTTCTTGTGCACCCGCTCGTGTACGAGGTTGGCGGTGACTTCCTTGTGGAACTTGTCGTCGAACCACGCCACGAGACGCCGCACTTCGGCCCGCTGAGCGGGGTCGCGCGGCAAGAGGGCAGGGTCGGGCACGGTTTCTTCAAGGTATTCGCAGATCGCCTGGCTATCGCTCAGCATCATGCCGTCGATCCTGAGGACCGGCACTTTTCCGGCCGGGTTGCGGCGCAGGAATTCGGTGGACGGCTCCCAGTATTTTTCCTCGACCAGTTCCACCTCGATCTTTTTCTCGGCCAGCACGAGACGGACCTTCCGACAATACGGGGACAGTGGAAAATGGTAGAGGCGGTTCATGTTTCTGCTCGGGTTTGTGTGCCTGTTCTTTGCGCGTTCGCTCCGGAAAATCAATTCGCAAAGCAATCGTCCCGGCCATCGGCGCGGATCGTCGCCGCCCCGCTGGCGATGGACCGCGCGCGTCGATTGACGAAGTCGGACGGCGCGCTGGCGTTGCGTTCCTGCGGGTTCGGAAGGACCGCGGCCAGCAGCGACGCCTGCCGTTCGGTCAGGTCTGCGGCGGAGACGCCGAAGTGGTGCTGCGCGGCGGCCTCGGCGCCGAAGACACCGGGGGCGAACTCGGCCACGTTCAGATAGACCTCCAGCACGCGCCGCTTCGGCCATATCAACTCCATCACCGGAGTGATCGCGGCCTCCAGCGCCTTCCGGAACCACGAGCGTCCATGCCACAGGAAGGCGTTCTTCACGGTCTGCTGACTGATGGTCGAGCCACCGCGCGCGGCGCCATCGGCAATCGCATCCCGGATCGCGGACATGTCGAAACCCCAATGCAGGCAGAAATTCGCATCTTCCGCCGCGACGGCGGCCCGCGCGAGGTGCGGCGAGATCTGCTCCATGGGCACCCAGTTCCGCTCAAGCGGTTCGCCGAGGCGCGCGCGTTCCTGAATCATGTAGATCGTCGTCGGCACCGGAACGACGGCGTAAAGCAGGATCCACACCAGCATCAGCGCAGCCGCCCCGAACAGTCCGCGCCACAGCCAGCGGCGCAACCCCTGCGCCCAAACGCGCAAACGCGACGGCTTCCGCGCCGTTCTCGATTTCCGTGTGCGCCTCGCCAAAGCTGCCCGCGCCTCCGTCTTATCCTTGTTCCGTCAAATATGCCCGCCGGAGGCTCCCGCACCAGCCCCGCGTGAAACATCCGCTTGAAGGCGCGACCTTCCCGCCGCACCTTGCCGACATGTCACATGGTTACGAATCCGGTCGCCTGAACCTGCCCTTCGTGGGCATCGCCACGTTCGGCAAATACCCCTACCAGCTCGACTGGTCGAAGATCGACGCCGATGTCGCCGTCCTGGGCGCGCCGTTCGACTTCGGCACGCAATGGCGCGCGGGTGCCCGGTTCGGCCCGCGCGGCATTCGCGAAGCCTCGACCCTTTTCGCCTTCGGCCATGCGGGGGCCTATGATCACGAGGATGACGTGACCTATCTCGGGCCCGGCACGAAGATCGTGGACATGGGGGACGCCGATATCGTCCACACGGATACCGAGGCGTCCCACGCCAATATCGAGGCCGGGGTACGGGCGGCGCTTGCCGCCGGGGCCATCCCGGTGACGCTTGGCGGCGATCACTCGATCAACATCCCCTGTATCCGTGCCTTTGCTGATCGTGGTCCGATCCATGTCGTGCAGATCGACGCGCATCTGGATTTCGTCGATGAGCGCCACGGTGTCCGGCATGGCCACGGAAATCCGATGCGGCGCGCGGCAGAGCAGGAGCATGTGACCGGGCTCAGCCAGTTCGGCATCCGCAATGTCAGTTCGACCGCGAAGGAAGGCTACGACGATGCGCGCCGGTTCGGCTCCGACATCCAGTCCGTCCGACAGATCCGCGCCATGGGGGCCGAGGCTGCCGCCGCGCGCGTGCCCGATACCGATCTTTACATCACCATCGACATCGACGGGTTCGATCCCTCGATTGCGCCGGGCACGGGAACGCCATCGCATGGCGGGTTCCTCTATTACGAGGTTCTGGAGTTCCTTGCGATCCTTGCCAAGCGAGGGCGGATCGTCGGAGTGGACCTGGTGGAGGTGGCGCCGGATTACGACCGAGACGGCACCACCGCAATCCTTGCCGCGCAACTTTTGCTCAACCTGATCGGTCGCATCCTGCATGCGAGGGTGTAGGCGCGTCCGATCACGCCAATCTTCTACTGAACGTAATCAGGTTCCTCGCGGTCCAGCACGTCCCGTATTCCGCGCAAGAAGGCGACATCCGCGCCGTCGGACCCTTCGATCTGCTGCGCGGTGCGTTCTGCGACCTCTTCGGACAGATGGCGCAGCTCCCGACCTGTCTGCAAGGCGAGGATGTAGTTCCGCGCCGCGCGTTCGAAGTAATACATCCGCATGAAGGTCTCGGCGACGGTTTCGCCGATGAACAGAACCCCGTGGTTGCCCATGATCATCGTCCGGACGCTTGGGTCCTGGAACATCTTGGCACAGCGTGTGCCTTCGTCTTCCAGCGCCAGCCCGCCATATCCTTCGTCGATCACCTGCCGGTTGTGGAACATGGCGGAGTTCTGGTCGATCGCCGGCAGGCGCGAGTCGGCAAGCGACGCGAGCACGGTGGCATAGGTCGAGTGGACGTGCATGGCGCAACGGGCGTGGGGAACATGCCGGTGCAATGAACCATGAAGCCCCCATGCCGTCGGATCCGGCGCGTTGTCACCTTTCGCGCTGTCGGGGTCGTCCACGTCGACCACCCACAGGTCGGAGGCCTTCATCGTGCTGAAGTGCTTCACGGGGTTGATGAGGAATTCCGTGCCTGCGTCATTCACGGCAAGCGAGAAGTGGTTCGCGACGCCTTCATGCATGTCCTCTCGCGCGGCCCACCGGAAAGCGGCTGCCATCTCTGCTCGTGCCTCGGCGTGATCCATATCGGCCTCTCCTGTCGTTGCGAACTGATGTCGCCGGGACGCTAACCGGCGGCAATCTCCGGGCGCAATCCTTGACAGAGTATTGAGGGATGTTGCCTTGCCTTCAACGGTCCGCGGAATAATCGCTGTTTGGTCCCACCCCCTTCCCATTTGCGCCCCATTTGGGGGCCATCAAAAGGTCCACGAGCAGTAAAAGTAGGCCCGGTATGGATCGTCTCACAGAAATGGAAGCTTTCGCCACGGTCGTTGACCAAGGCGGCTTCACGGATGCAGCCAAGAAGATGGGGATCTCCAAGTCTGCCGTCTCCAAACATGTCTCGTCTCTCGAGGCCCGGCTTGGCGCTCGTCTGCTCAACCGCACGACCCGCCGAGTCTCCCCGACCGAGATCGGACTTGCCTACTACGACCGCGCCCGACGTGTCCTGAACGATGCCGGTGAGGCCGATGCGCTGGTTACCGCCATGCAATCCGCCCCGTCCGGCACCCTCCGCGTGTCGATCGCGACGGATTTCGGTGTGAATCATGTCTCGCCTATCCTGGGCGAGTTCCTGCGGGATTATCCCGACATCACGGTCAACATGGTCCTCAACAACCGCTACGTCGAACTCATCTCTGAAGGATTCGACATGGCCATCCGCGTGGGCGAGCTGGAAGACAGTTCACTCATGGCGCGCAAGATCTGCGAGACCCAGCGTCGGATGATCGCGGCCCCGTCCTACTTCAAGGAATACGGCAGGCCCGAACGCATCGACGACCTGAACGAACACAAGCTGCTGCATTATTCGAATTCCGCTTCCGGCAATGTCTGGAAGCTGATCGCCCCCTCGGGAGAGTTGCGCCAGGTGCGCACCGCCGGGTGGCTGACGGTCAATGATGGTCAAAGCCTGCTGAATGCCGCGATCGGCGGGCTGGGGATCGCCTACCTTCCCTCCTTCCTCTACGCCGATCCGATGCGCGCCGGGCTGCTCGAGGACGCCATGCCGGAACTTCCGGTCGACATTCAGGGCGTCTACGCCGTTTACCCGCCGGGTCGATACATTCAGCCCAAGGTGCGGGCCTTCATCGACTACCTTGTCGAGAGTTTCCGCGACAAAGGCCCGACCGACTGGTGATCCGAACTTTTCCCTTGCCGTGCCTCGTGCCGTCACCTGCGTGATCGGTGCGTGCTCAACTAAACCCGGGTCGATGCATGCATCACCCGGGCTTTTTTGTTCTGATCCGATGCTTTGAAACGAATGCCCTGAGGGTTCAGGGCCGACTGCCAAGGGTATGTTCAGCCCGCCTCGGCGAGAACGACCTCGACCCTGCGATTGGATTCGCGGCCCTGGGCCGTTTCATTCGACGCTCTCGGGGCGAGGAACCCGATTCCCTGCGCCTCGACTTGCGCAGGATTCACGCCCAATTCACGGGTCAGGAAGCTGCGGACGGCAACCGCCCGCGCCTCGGACAATGCAATATTGCCCGCCAGCGATCCGCTCGCATCGGTATGGCCCACAAGCACAACGCGCCGTGCCGGGTTGTCTTCGAGGAAGGCGGCCAGCGCCACCAGTGAGGGATACATCTCGCCGCTCAAGTCCGACGCACCGCTTTCGAAATTCAGGTCGTCCAGCGGGGCGGACCCTCGGCTGGTCAGTTCCGCAACCAGTTCGCCCGCATCGAGCACCGGACCGTTGGGCTCGCCCGCGATATCAGGGGAACGGCTGGAAAGAACGACCGGCGTCGTTTCCACTGCCTCAGCCGGGGAAATCCGGGCCACGTGCACAAAGTTGGTCGCCCCTCCCCGGCTGATCATAAGTGCAACATGCTCAACCCCTGTGTCGCGGTCGATCTGCGCGGCCAGGTAATGGAAATCACCGAGATCCACATACATCTCTGGCGGCTGCCCGACAGGTACGGCGTGGCGGAAGTCGAACCCGCCGCAGGCGCTGGCGAAACAGGCAAAAGTCACGTCATAGCCCTGGTCTTCCAGCTGGGACCGCACCGCTTGCTGGAGGGTCGCGGTGGTCAGGCCCTCTCCCGTGATCTGCCAGGTCAGGGTCTGCACCATGCCATCCTGAACACTCAGTGGCACGCTGCCGTCATCGAAAACGCCCGTAGCGACGGCATGCTGGCCCTGCGACGGTCCCGTCGAGCGCACAAGCTCGGCCGCACCGGGAAAGGCAAGGTCAAGGGCCGCAGCTTCCCAAGGCAGGCAAAGCACCGAAAGGCACAGCACTGCCATGCCGCATGATCTTCGCGTGCCTGCTCCTCTCACCGGGTCAATCCGCCCTTTGCTCTCGGTAACAATAGGTTCCCACAGCTTTCAGCCCCAAGGAAGCGTAAAGCCTCTGAGCCCCCGTGTTTTGCTGCGTCACGAGGACGGAAAGCCACGTCGCACCTTCCGAACGGGCCCATTCCGCAGCGGCCCGCATCATGGTGCTGGCCAACCCGGCACGGCGCGCAACGGCGGCGATCTCCAGCGCGTGCAACATCGCCACATCGCCGTGGATGCCGACGTAGGCGGTGCCCGCAGGCTTGTCCTTGATCCTCCCGAAAAGAGTGGTCTTGGGGCAATCGGCCCGTTCCATCACCGCGAGACGGGCTTGGTCTATCCCGCCGTCCTCCCAAAGCTCGGTCTGGATGGCCAGTGGCGGCCAGATGGTGAAGGCGGTCACGGGCGGCGGCTTGGCCGCGAGGTCTTCGGTTGGGATCACCAGGATATCGGTGTGGTCTCGTGAGATATACCCTCGCCCATCCAGGGCCTGGGAAAGGCCGGTCTGATGGCTGACGACCTGAAACAACGGCGCACGACCCTGCGCCTTCATCGCGGCCTCCGCTGCGGTCAATTCTGCCTCTTCGACGCCTTCGGTCGCGGGGTCCAGAAGGCGCGCGGCGCTGACGCGGTTACCGCCCGCGTCGAGGGCGGGCACGAGGAAAGGTCCGATCGTTTCGGCGGGATGCGGCGGCCAGGTCGCGGCAATCGTCGGGAAGATATCGCCGGCGTTCATTTGGCCTCCGGAAACAGGGCACGCATCTTGCCCATCACGGTTTCAACGGCGGCCTCATCCTGGCTCCGCACCACCACGTTCGAGCCATGCAGGCCGTTTCGCGTGAAAGGATAGGACCCGATCGACACCTCCGGATGAGCCACAGCCAGATCGCTGAGCGAGGCCGCGATATCACCTTCCCCCCTTTCGACGCGCAGGCTGGCCGAGATCATCGGCGCACCGCCTGTCAGCGTGGGCAGCAGCCCTTCGAGCATGGCTTCGAATATCGTCGGCACACCTGCCATGACGTGCACATTGCCCAGGGTGAAGCCGGGCGCGGCGCTGACAGGATTTTCGATCAGGCTGGCTCCGTCCGGGATCCGCGCCATGCGCAGCCTCGCCTCGTTCAGCTCCTGCCCCGAGCGGTCGTAATGCGCCTGGAGGATCGCGCGGGCGTCGTCGCGGATACCGCAGGCCGCGCCCATCGCTTCGGCCACGGCCTCGGCGGTGATGTCGTCGTGGGTCGGCCCGATCCCGCCGGAGGTGAACAGGTGATCATGGCTGCCGGAAAGCTCTCGCACGTGGCGCACGATGCCAGCGTGATCATCGCTGATCATGCGCGCTTCCCTAAGGTCGATGCCGTGCTCGGTCAGCGCCTGGGCAAGGTGGTTCATGTTCGAGTCGCGCGTGCGGCCGGACAGGATCTCGTCCCCGATCACGAGCATCGCGGCAGTAGGGTTCGGCATCGGCGGTTCCTTGGATTTGGGCCTTGCACGGTATAGGTCCCGGCCCATGCGCTTTCAAACCCCTCTTGTGCCCGCCCGCCTCCTCCGCCGCTACAAACGCTTCCTTGCGGATTGCGTGCTGGAGGACGGTACGGAAGTGACTGTCCACTGCCCCAACCCGGGGGCGATGCTTGGGCTTAAGGACGAGGGTGCGCGCATATGGTTGCTGCCGAACGACGACCCGAAAAAGAAGCTGAAATACGGCTGGAGACTGGTGGAATTGCCGGAAGGTCACTTCGCGGGAATTGACGCAGGCCTGCCAAACCGGCTCGTGAAAGAGGCGCTGGCAGAGGGCCGCATCAAGGCTCTAACAGGCTATTCAGAGACGAAACCGGAACAACGATATGGCGCTGAGAACAGCCGCATCGACTTTCTTCTGAGCGAGCCGGGGAGACCCGACGCCTATGTCGAAGTGAAGAATTGCCACCTGCGCCGGGAGGGTGACTGGGCCGAATTTCCCGATTGCGTCACGGCACGGGGCGCCAAGCATCTGCGCGAACTCGCGGCCATCGCGCAGGCCGGTGGACGGGCCGTCATGCTTTATGTCGTCCAGCGCACCGATTGCGCCCTGTTCCGCCTTGCCGCTGATCTGGACCCTGCCTACGCGCGGGCCTTTGACGCCGCGCGTGACGCCGGGGTTGAAGTGCTCTGTCATGGTACCGACATTTCTCCTGACGGCATCCGGCTGACCGGCCCGCTTCCGGTTGACCCCAACCGGCAGGCCCTGTCATAGGGCCGTCACTGGCAATTCGCGCCCGAACGCCCTAATTTATGCCTCGTTTCGCATCGGAGATGTCCCGTGGACGATTTCAAAGGCCGCCTGACCAAGGATGGCATCCGCATTCATGACCCCTCCGACTTCGCCGGTATGCACCGCGCGGGTGCGTTGGCGGCTGACATCCTCGACCGGATCGCCCCGCTTGTGGTGCCCGGTGCCACAACCGGCGAGATCGACGCGCAGATCGAGGCATGGGTGAACGAGGCGGGCGCGACGTCGGCGACCATCGACTATCGCGGCTACAAGCATGCGTCCTGCATCTCCGTGAACCATGTCGTCTGTCACGGCATTCCCGGCGACAAGCGGCTGAAGGACGGCGATATCCTGAACATCGACGTGACCGTCATCGTCGACGGCTGGTTCGGCGACACCTCGCGGATGTACGTGGCCGGCACCATGCCCCGGAAGGCGGAGCGCCTGGTGCAGGTCACGCACGATGCCCTGTTCAAGGGGATCGAAGCGGTCAAGCCGGGCAATACGTTTGGTGATATCGGTTACGCGATCCAGAGCTTCGTCGAAGGTAAGCGCATGTCCGTCGTGCGCGACTTCTGCGGGCACGGTCTGGGGCAGGTCTTCCACGCCCCGCCCAACGTGCTGCATTACGGGCGTCCGAAGACCGGTCCGGTGCTGGAGGAAGGCATGTTCTTCACGATCGAGCCGATGGTGAACCTCGGCCGTCCCGAAACGAAGGTCCTGTCCGACGACTGGACCGCGGTGACCCGCGACAAGAGCCTAAGCGCCCAGTTCGAGCATTCCATTGGTGTCACGGCGGACGGTGCCGAGGTCTTCACCCTCTCGCCCGCGGGCAAATTCCACCCGACCTGGGGGTAAACCCGCCGTTGACCGGGGTCCACCGCGCCGCCTAGCGTGCTCGGACCCTTTCAACGGAGTGCCCGATGCGCCATCTGACCGTTCCGCTTGCCCTGTCTCTCGCCCTTACAGCCCCCGTCCTCGCCCAATCGACGCAGGCGACCGGCAGCGTGACATTCGACTATTTCTCGGACGCGGCCCTGACCGTGTCTGACACCTATACGTTCGATAATGCCTTCAGCGAGCAGTACGGCGTCGAAGTTCCGGTGCCGTTCCGCATCGACGTGCCGCGTCGCGATGAGGTCGGCGTGCAGACCGCGCTCATGCCCGAGGGCGGCGCGTTCATGGGCTACACGTTCTTCATTCCTGGCCCCGACGGGTCCCCGGCGGTATTCCTCGAGAACCTGCAATTCACCAATGCGACCATCCCGGTAATGGCGGATCAGCCTGACCCCGACGCGGCCCGCGCGCAGGCCATGGCCGGCTTGTTGGAGAACGAGGTGTTTCCGGCGGTTTCGGCGGGGTTCGAGCGACCCGAAATCCTGACGCTGGAACTTGCACCGAACCCGCCCGTCCCGGGGGCCGTTCATATGGTCGCACGGATGTATGACGCGCAATATGACGACACGATGCTGGTGCGCGCGATGATCCTGCCGCATCCGGATCAGGCCGAAAGCCTGCTGGCCGTGTCGATGATCAACCTCGATGAGGTGGCAGCCAACGATCTGGAAACGCTACTGGCCACCCTGTCCGGCCGCGTTCTGGCAAGTTTCGAGTACCTCGCCGAGTGATCCGGCCGTGGCGCTAACGCGGCGTTAACCAATTCACCGCAAGCTGCGGGCATGTCCGACCAGCCTGCCTTTACCTTCGAAGAAGTTTCGCCCCGCTACATGAAGGCAACACCGGTGAGCAAACCTGCCGCTGGTCCGTCGAAAGGCGCGGAGGCGCATCGCCACAAGCATCGTGACCGTTTGCGTCAGCGCTTCACCGAGGGGGGCGCCGATGCGGTCCCCGATTACGAGCTTCTGGAGATGGTGCTGTACGGTGCGATCCTTCGCGGTGACACCAAGCCGCTCGCGAAGCGGCTCATTACTCGATTCGGCGACCTCAATCGCGTCCTCGCGGCACCGGCCGCTCGCCTGAAAGAGGTTGAAGGGGTCGGAGAAAAGGTCGTTTTTCAACTCAAGCTGATCGAAGCGGTCGGGCATCGCATGGCGCGGGCCAAGGTCATGCAAAAGCCGATTCTCAGTTCGTGGGACGCGCTGCTCGACTATTGCCAGACGGCCATGGCGCATCGGGACATCGAGCAATTCCGCGTGCTCTACCTCGACCGCAAGAACGTCCTGATCGCTGATGAAGCGCAGGCGGAGGGCACGGTTGATCACGTGCCGGTTTACCCGCGCGAGGTGGTCAAACGGGCGCTGGAGCTGAACGCGACCGCCATGATTCTGGTTCACAACCACCCGTCCGGTGACCCGACACCAAGCCAATCCGATGTCGATATGACCTTCGCGATCCGGGACGCGGCGGAGATCTTCAATATCACGATCCACGATCACCTTGTCATCGGAAAGGCGCGCGAGCTCAGCTTCCGGTCCGAAGGCTACCTGTAGGGCGCGGCCTGTCAGTCCAGCCAGACCTCGACCCGACGATTGACGGCACGGCCCCAGTCGGTGCCATCGCACGCCATCGGCATGGCCTCTCCGAACCCGTGAGTTTCGATCTCGACCCGGTCCGGTGCCGCGGCGCCGGCGGCGGCCAAAAGTGCATCTTGCACCACGCGGGCGCGACGCAGGGAAAGACGTGCGTTGATCTCGGGCGCGCCGTTTCCATCCGAGAACCCGGCAAGGATCAGCCGCCGCCCGTCGAAAGCGCCCCGCTCGACCGCCGCAGCGAGCCGTGCGATCGAGGCGCGCGATTGAATGTCCAGTTCCGTCCCACCGGGATTGAAGCGCAACGTGGTCGACAGCCGTTCGGCAGAGCCAAGCACGTCGATCATCTCCTGCAGATCCTCCAGCGAGACGTCCTCACCTCCGGCCCGGATCGCACTGGACAGCCGCTCTCCCTGGAGCGCCATCGGCGTGCGTGTCAGAAGCTGATCGACGAACCCGGCCTCCCTGACCCGGCGCTCCGCCTCTTCGGTTTGCGTGAAAGCGAGGAACTGGCGCACCAGCAGCGGCAGACGGTTCGGGGCGAGATACATGTAGACGGGCGCGGTCAGGGGATAATCTTCGGCCTTCACCGCATTTCCCGTCGCGGATTGCACGATCCCGCAGTCGCCCGAGAGGGGCAGGGCGCGGGCCGCCCCGACCCCTGAGCGCGCCGTGATCCCCACAGCGTAGGCATCATTTGCCACTGCTTCGGCCAGTGCCTCGGCGCTTGCGTGGCGGGTTATGTTGGCCGCCAGCCCGGCATCCGATGGCAACAGGACGCGTGCAGAAAAGGATTGTGCAAGCCCCAGCCCCGGTTCGAGCAGATGCAAGGCCACCGGCGCATCCGGCCCGCCAAGATCCTGCCAGTTCACCACTTCGCCCGAAAACAATTGCGCAATTTGCGGCAGGCTGAGCGCGTCCAAAGGGTTTTCGGGGGACACCACTGGCACGAGGGCATCCAAAGCCAGAACGCGCACCCGGTCGTTCAGCGGTGGATCGTCCGGGTACGCGGTTTCGGAGGCGCGCGTTTCTGCGGCGGACGGTTCACGCAGGGCCAGTGCGATATCCGCCTCGCCATTCAGAAGCGCAAGGAACCCGTTGTCGGTTGTGCCCGGTGTTACCGTGAACCGGGCTGCGGTGCTGCCGTCGCCGCGAAGCAGGCTGTGGACGGGCGGGTCGGCGGTAACCTCGGTCATGACTTCCATCCCACGGCTCTCGGCAAAGGCGTCAAGAAGCGCTGGGAGCAGCCCTTCGGCCACGGTGGCGGCGCCAGCTATGCGGGCTTCCGCCACGAAAGTCGCGAGATCCGGGCACCCCGGACCCGCGCAAGAGACGCCCTCAGCCGACACCGTCAGCGCCCCGTACACGGTATCAAGGCGATAAAACGCGCCGTCATAAGAAATCAGGTTACCCTCAAGCTCCACGCTGCCGTCGAGCGACCGCAGCTCCACATCCTGCGCCATGGCGACATTGGTGCAAATGGAAAGGGCGGCCCCGATGGCCGCCCCGATCCGGTAACCCATGGGATTTCCCGCGAACTGGCCTCAATTCGAAGCGAGTCTCAGGTCGGCGAGAAGGTTTTGCAAGACCAGAACGTCGCCGATCGCATCGCAGCCCGGCACAGTGAAAGTCAATTCGGTCATATCCACCGGTCCGGCGCTTTCACTTCGCAGGGTGCGTGCAACAACACTGGCCGAACAATTGGCGGCGGTGATCGGCGCGTCGATGGAAAGCCGAACACTTTCCCCTTCACGCAGGGTCGCGCGGGGCAACGTATAGATTTGTGCGTAGGTATCGCCCATCGCGATGTTTGTCAGGAAGCCGCCGGCACCGGTCAGGGCCGCATCGGTCGTTGCGGGCGCGTTCTGCCAGACATGCCCCGGGCCTCCGTATTCCGCGCCGAATTCCATCGCGTGCAGTTCCAGACCCATGTCACCGCGCCAGGCAAGGCCGATGCGGTCGAATTCGTGCAGGTCCGGCAAGCCGATCATCGCGGTCTGTTCGACGCCATCTTCGAACATGACGGTGAAAAAGGCCGGTGTTTCGAAGGCGGGAATATCCAGTGTCAGCAAGCCAAGCGCATCTGTCTCGGCCTCGAATTCCAGTCCCGAATGCGTGATCCGCACCGGGGCGAAACTCCGGCAGGGGGCCATGATATCCAGCGCGACCATCGCGGCGGGCATGGCATTCGCGGTCACGGAAATCTCGCAAGGAAGTCCCAGTTCGCTGCGTTCGAGCGGAGTATCGAGGACCGGTGCTTCTGGAGCGATCTCGAAGCTCATCGGGGACGTCATCGCTTCGGGTGCAATCGGTTCGGCCATCATCGGCAGGCGGACCTCCGCGCCGGTGGGTATCTCGGGCAAATCCGGCGTCAGGGATTGCGGTGTCGAACTCCGGGACCCGGATGTCAGGGTGACCTCGGCCACACGCCCCGCCGCCGCAGCCTCGCCAGCCCCGATCAGGCCGGTTTCCATGGCATAGAGCACACCACCGGATGCCAGCACGCAGACAGCCGCTGCGCGGATGACCAACGTATTCAACATGTCCCACACTCCACGTGTATTACCCGGAGGGGACCATCCCGTTGGAATGGGGCGTCAGTATGCCGAAACCCGGAGCGAAATTGCGTCAATTTCCACAATTTGCCGCCAATACACGCGGTTCACGCGAGATTGGTCACGGATTCTAGGTCAATCGACCGTGGCAATGCTTGAACTTCTTACCCGACCCGCAGGGGCAGAGATCGTTCCGGCCGGGATTGCCCCAAGTTGAAGGGTCGTCCTCGACAAAGCCGTCCGCGGCGTCAGGCGACGGTGCCTCGGGCGCGGCGTCACCGGCCGTGGCAGCGGCCATCTGTTTCTGAGCGGCCTCCTGCTGCTGGCGAAGCTGCGCCATCAGCGCCTCCTGCTGTTCGGGGGTAAGCGGCTGGATCCGCGCGAGTTTCTCGGTCACATCCGCGCGTAGGCCGTCAAGCATGCCCTCGAAGAGTTGGAACGCCTCGGTCTTGTATTCGTTGAGCGGATCGCGCTGCGCATAGCCCCGGAAGCCCACGACCGACCGCAGGTGCTCCAGCGTCAGAAGATGCTCCTGCCATTTCTGGTCGATGGTCTGCAGCAACACCTGCTTTTCGATGTTGCGCATCTGCTCGGGCCCGAATTGCGCGGCCTTGGAGGCCATATATTCATCGGCGGCCTTCTCCAGCCGCTCCATCGCGACCTCCTGGTCGACGCCATCCTCGGTGGCCCAGGTCTCGATCGGCAGATCGACCCCCAGAACCTTGCGGGCAGCTTCTTTCAGCCCGTCGACATCCCACTGGTCGGAATAGGTTTTCGGAGGCATGTGTGCATTGACCATGTCCTCGATCACCTGGTCGCGCATGTCCTTGGCGACCTCGGCGATCTCTTCGGCGCCCATGATATCGCGGCGCTGGCCGAAGACGACCTTCCGCTGATCGTTCATCACGTCGTCGAATTTCAGCAGCTGCTTGCGGATGTCGAAGTTGCGCCCTTCGACCTTCGCTTGCGCACGCTCCAGCGACTTGTTCACCCAGGGGTGCACGATGGCCTCGCCTTCCTGCATCCCCAGCGTGTTGAGCATCTTGTCGAGCCGTTCGGACCCGAAAATCCGCATCAGGTCGTCTTCCAGCGACAGGAAGAAGCTTGATTTGCCCGGGTCACCCTGACGGCCCGACCGGCCGCGCAGCTGGTTGTCGATCCGGCGGCTTTCGTGGCGTTCGGTCGCCAGAACATAAAGTCCGCCGGCATCCTTCACGGCCTGCTCGTCCTTTTCATGTTCAGCCTCGATCCGTGCACGGATCGCCTCGGGGTCGCCATCGGGATCGGCCGCAATGGCTTCCATGATCTTGAACTCGACGTTGCCGCCCAGTTTGATGTCCGTGCCGCGGCCGGCCATGTTGGTGGCGATGGTGATCGCACCCAGTTTGCCGGCATCGGCAACGATCTGGGCCTCCTGCTCGTGCTGGCGCGCGTTGAGGATGTTGAACGGCAGCCCTGCCTTCTCGAGCATCTGCCCCAGCATTTCGGATTTCTCGATGGAGGTGGTGCCTACAAGAACCGGTTGTCCGCGTTCATGCGCCTCGCCAATTGATTTGACGATGGCTTCGTATTTCTCCCGCGCGGTGCGGTAGACGGCGTCGTCCTCGTCGATCCGCGCGATCTCGCGGTTGGTGGGGATCTCGACCACGCCAAGCCCATAGATCGAGGCGAATTCCTCGGCCTCGGTCGCGGCTGTGCCGGTCATACCACCCAGCTTGTTGTAGAGGCGGAAGTAGTTCTGGAAGGTCACGGAGGCGAGCGTCACGTTCTCGGGCTGGATCTTGCAGCCTTCCTTGGCTTCGATGGCCTGGTGCAGGCCTTCCGACATGCGGCGGCCGGGCATCATGCGCCCGGTGAATTCGTCCACGAGAACGACCTCGCCGTTGCGGACGATGTATTCCTTGTCCTTCGTGAACACCTTGTGGGCGCGCAGCGCGTTGGTGACGTGGTGCACGATGGTGGTGCTTTCCGGATCATAGAGCGACTGCCCCTCGGGCAGGATACCCTCCGCGTGCAGGACCTCTTCGAGGTAATCGTTCCCTTCGTCGGTGAAGGTCGCCTGCCGGGTTTTCTCATCGAGCGTGTAGTGGTTCTCCTGTACGCCCGGGATGATCTTGTCGATGCTGATGTAGAGGTCGGACTTGTCCTGCGTCGGGCCCGAGATGATCAGCGGCGTCCGCGCTTCGTCGATCAGGATCGAGTCGACCTCGTCCACGATCGCGAAGTTGTGCCCGCGCTGTGCCATCTGGTCGATGGACCCGCGCATGTTGTCGCGCAGGTAGTCGAAGCCAAGTTCGTTGTTGGTCGCGTAGGTGATGTCGCAGGCGTAGGCGCGTTTCTTCTCGTCTTCCGGCTGGCGCGGATAGACCACGCCGGTCGTCATGCCGAGCGCGGTGAAGACCTTGCCCATCCATTCGCTGTCGCGCTTGGCGAGGTAATCGTTGACGGTCACGACATGCACGCCGTCACCGGTCAGTGCGTTCAGGTAGGCGGCGAAAGTGGCCACAAGGGTCTTGCCTTCACCGGTCTTCATCTCGGCGATGTTGCCCTGGTGGATGAAAAGCCCGCCGATCAGCTGCACGTCGAAGGCGCGCAGCCCAAGGGCGCGCTTGGCGGCTTCACGGCAATTGGCGAAGGCTTCCGGCAACAGGTCATCGAGGCTTTCGCCATTCTGCGCGCGATTGCGGAACTCGGAGGTCTTGGCGACGATTTCCGTATCACTCAACGCCTCGAATTCGGATTCCAGCGCGTTGATCTTGTCGATGATTGGTCGGACGGCTTTCACCTTGCGGTCGTTGGGGCTGCCAAAGACCTTCTTCGCGAGCTTTCCGAACATATCTCAACCTCTTCTCGGGCCGCGCCTCGGCGGCCCATCGCATCTGACCATATCGTGTGGGTGTCGTGGGTTGTTCGGCCCATCCCGGCGGTTTACATCTTCCGCCAACGGCCAAGGCCCCGAGTTGAAACCCATCAGCGAGATAAGGGTCGGCCCGAAGATAGTCAACGTAAGGCGATCCCGCCCACCGGCGGCGCCGCATCCAACAAGGAATTCCCCATGAAACGCTTTCTGCTGACCGCCGCCACGGCCCTTGCCCTGACCTCGCCTGCCTTCGCGCAGGATGAGGTCGCGGGCGATACCGTTCTGGCCACCGTCAACGGCGAGGCGATCACGGTCGGTCATCTGATCGCCATGCGCCAGATGCTCCCCGCCGAATACCAGACCTTGCCGGACGAAGTGTTGTTCGACGGCATGCTCGAACAGCTCATCCAACAGCAGATCCTTGCCGAGGCCGCCGAAGAGAACGACCTCAGCCGCGAGATGCAACTGGGCCTCGAGAACGAGCGTCGCGCCTTCCTCGCGGCGATGTTCATGGACGATGTCGCGATGGCCGAACTGACCGAGGAAGAGATCCAGGCCGAATATGACGCGCTCTACGGCTCCGCCGAGCCTGAGGTCGAATACAACGCCGCCCACATCCTGCTTGAGACCGAGGAAGAGGCGCAGGCGATGATCGACGAACTGGCCGACGGTGCCGATTTCGCCGAGCTGGCCGCGGAAAATTCGATCGGGCCGTCGGGTCCGAACGGCGGCGCGCTCGGTTGGTTCAGCGCCGGAATGATGGTTCCCGAATTCGAGCAGGCGGTGTTCGAGCTGGAGCCGGGCGAAGTGTCCACCCCGGTGCAGACCCAGTTCGGCTGGCACGTGGTTCTGTTGAACGAGACCCGCGAACAGCCGCTGCCGACGCTGGAAGACGTTGCAGCCGAACTGGAGGAGAGCATCCGCCGCGCACGTGTCGACGCCCGCCTTCAGGAACTGACCGACGCCGCCGAGATCGAGCGCTCGGAAGTTGAAGTTGACCCCTCCGTGATCCGGGACGAAGCTCTGATCACCGAGTAACCAGCAAGAGCGGGAGCCACCATGTCGGACACACCCAGCAAGGTGGCCGTCGCCACCGGCGGCAGCAAATACGCGCGGTCTCCGCTCGCCCCGGAGACCTTCCCGGACCTTCCGCCCATCGACGGCGTCCGCTTCGCCGCGGGCGCTGTTGGCGTGAAATACAAGAACCGCGTCGACGTGATGCTGGCCGAGATTGCAGCAGGCGCAACCATGGCCGGCGTCTTCACCCGGTCAGCCACCCGCTCGGCGGCGGTGCTGGATTGCCAGGCGAAATTGCCGAACATCTCAAGCGACGCGGGCTTCGCCATCGTGGTCAATTCGGGCAACGCCAACACCTTCACCGGAAAACGCGGCGTCACGGATGTGGAGCTTATCTCCAAGGCGGCGGCCGAGGCTTTGGGCTTGCCCGCAACCCATGTCTTCACCTCCTCCACCGGCGTCATCGGGGAACCGCTTCCGGCTCACAAGATCACCGACGCCCTGCCGTCCATCGCCGAAACCCTGAGCGCCGAGTCGACCGAACCCGCCGCCCGCGCCATCATGACGACGGACACCTTCCCGAAAGGTGCCGTCGCCACCTGTGAACTCGACGGCAAGACCGTCACCATCATGGGCTTCGCGAAGGGCTCCGGCATGATCGCGCCCGACATGGCGACAATGCTCGGCTACATCTTCACCGATGCCGCCATTTCTCAAGGCGCGCTGCAGCAGATGTTGTCTGCCGCCAACGAGGTGAGCTTCAACGCCGTCACGGTCGACAGCGACACCTCCACCTCCGACACCGTTCTGATGGCCGCGACAGGCCGCGCCGGCAACACCCCGCTCACCGCACCGGACGCGGCGTTCCAGGCTGCGCTTCAGGGCGTGATGCAGGACCTCGCCCACCAGATCGTGCGCGACGGGGAAGGGGCGACCAAGTTCGTCGAGGTCCGCGTAACCGGCGCCGCCTCCGACGACGACGCCCGAAAGGTCGCCCGCTCCATCGCGAATTCACCACTAGTGAAAACAGCGATTGCAGGCGAGGATCCGAACTGGGGCCGTATCGTCATGGCTGTCGGAAAATCCGGCGCACAGGCGGATCGTGACACGCTGACGATCCGCTTCGGTGACGTTCTGGTCGCCGAAAAGGGCTGGAGGGCGGAGAGCTACACCGAGGAGGCCGGCGCCAGCTACATGAAGAAACCCGAGCTTCTGATCGACGTGGATCTCGGCCTCGGATCGGGCACATCGACCGTCTGGACCTGCGATCTCACCCACGGCTACATCCAGATCAACGCGGATTACCGGTCGTAGCCATGAAGACGGTGCTCGTTTCTGCCGTCGCGCTCATCGACGCCGATGGCCGCGTGCTTCTGGCGCAGCGGCCTGAAGGCAAGTCCATGGCGGGCCTGTGGGAATTCCCCGGCGGCAAGGTCGAAACGGGTGAAACGCCTGAAGCGGCGCTGATCCGCGAGTTGCAGGAAGAACTTGGCATCGACACTTGGAAAAGCTGCCTCGCGCCGCTCACCTTCGCTAGCCATTCCTACGACGATTTCCACCTTCTGATGCCGCTCTTTGCGTGCCGGAAATGGAATGGCATGGTGCAGCCTCGTGAAGGCCAGAAGCTGGCATGGGCGCGCGTATCCGAATTGCGCAACTACCCGATGCCACCTGCGGACCTGCCCCTGATACCGATTCTCCGGGATTGGCTCTGACGCGCAACCGGGGTGCGTTTGCGCCCCATTACCCTCAAAGTTTTGAACAATGCGCATTAAAATTGCGGAAAGTTGAGCTCAAGGGTCATTTTGTAAGTGATTTATTAACCAGAACGGCTATTGATAAGGCTCACGTCCATCGGGGGAGTAGGATCGTGCTGACCACCATCATCATCGGGACCTGTGTGTCCATTCAGGGCAACTTCGTGCGCAAGCTGGCCAATGGCATGGTGACCGTGCGCGTTGGCGAAACGCTCTACACCGGTCGTCCGGTGGTCGCTACCCTCGCCGCCTGAGACCGCCCTGGCGAAACGCGTCAATCGATGGCGATAAATTCATGCCCTGGGCCGGGCATGAGGTGTTGCATTCATTACGTTGATCGCCTCGGCAGGCTCGACTGTCCTAGTCCATCCAGCCCTGCAGGTTGTCACCGATCACGACCGCAAGCGCGCGCATATGCGCGTCGTCGTCGTTCAGGCAGGGGATGTAGGTGAACTCCTCCCCGCCGGCGTGCTCGAAGCTCTCGCGGATCTCCTCGTTGATCTCTTCTAGAGTTTCGATGCAATCGGCGCTGAACGCAGGCGCGCAGACCGCGATCCGCTTCTTCCCCTGCTCGGCCAGCCGCGCCACTTCCTCGACCGTGTAGGGCTGCAGCCATTCTTCGGGCCCGAAGCGGCTCTGGAAGGTCGTCACGATCTCCGTGTCGCCCCACCCAAGCCGCTCCTTCAAAAGACGCGATGTCTTCTGGCACTGGCAGTGATACGGGTCGCCCTCCATCAAATAGCGCTGCGGCACGCCGTGATAGCTGGCAACGAGCACGTCCGGGCGATGCTCCAACTTGCCGTAGGCGCGCTCGATCGACTGCGCCAGGGCCTCGATATAGAGCGGATGGTCGAAATACGGCCCCACCGTGCGGACCTGCGGCTGCCACTTGATGTCCTCGAGCGACCGGAAGAACTGGTCGCAGGCCGTGGCCGAGGTTGCGCCGGCGTATTGCGGGTAAAGCGGGAAGAACAGGATCTTCGTGCAGCCCTGCGCCACCAGCGCATCGACCTTGGATTTCGTCGACGGGTTCCCGTAGCGCATGCAGTAATCGACGATCACGCTGTCGCCGTAGCGCTCCTGCATCAGCGTGGCCATCTTCGCCGTCTGATCCTTGGTGATCGTCATCAGCGGGCTTTCCCCCGCCTCCTCGTTCCAGATCGACTTGTAGGCCGCGCCGCTGGAGAATGGCCGCTTGGTCAGGATCACAAGCTGAAGCAACGGCTGCCAGAGCCACGGGCTGTAGTCGATCACACGGCGGTCGCTGAGAAATTCGTTCAGGTAGCGCCGCATCGACCAATAGTCGTAATTGTCCGGCGTGCCGAGATTGGCCAGCAGGATACCCACCTTCCCCATCTTCACCTTCGGGTGGTCTGCGGGGGCGTGGGTCATCGCGGGCACGGGGCTGGCTGTCATCTTGTTCATCGGCTCTCTTCTTCGTCGGGCCGGTCATGAACCGGATTGGCGCTCTCGTCAAACTCGCGGGTGCCAAGCGCTTCGGCAAGGCGATGGGTCGCGGCTCCGGGGCGCAGCGGCGTCTGCTGGCTCTCGTGCGGGGCCCAACCTGTAAGGAATACGAGCTCGAACGTCGCCTGGATGCGATTTTCTTCCGCCGGGTACCGCTCCGCATACAGCGCGGCGGCGGTGGGGAACAGGGCACGCGGCGGTATGGCACGGTGCCGTTCGGCCAGCGCGTTGGTCTCTCCCATCGCGCGCAGGTCTCGCATCAGGTCAATCGCAGAGCTGTAAGTCACCCGTTTCCGCAGAGAGTCGGCCACTGGCAGGGCCAGTCCAGCGCGCTGCAACAGACTGCCCATGTCGCGAACTTCCGCCATGGGCGCGACGCGCGGGCTGATCCCGCCCATCACCGTGGACTCCGCCTGAGCCATGACGTCCCGTAATTCTGTCAGGGTCGCGCCGCCGAAAGCCACCGCCAGGAACAACCCGTCGGGCTTCAACGCGCGACGGCATTGCACGATCTGCCCGACCGGATCGTCCGCCCAATGCAAGGACATCGCATGGATCACGAGGTCATGGGCGCCCTGCTGGAGGGACAACGGATCATCCATGCCCACAACTTCAGCAGTCTCGACAAATTCTCCCCAGATTTCCGGAAAATCCGTCACAACGGCCGGCGACGTAAACCTCCTGTTAACGTCCATCAGTCTTTCCTGAAGCTCCAGCATGGCTTCGTCATGCAGGAACCGGGCGCGCGCAAGGTCGGCGCGGGCGCGGTGTGCAGCCAGCGCTTTCGCATCGGTGAGGGTGGGCTGCATCTGCTGCAAGGGGACCTGCTTCGGCGTCGGAACTCCGGCGCAATCTAGGAGCCGCATATGAGATTGCAAACCATGCTGCACACGGTGTTTCCGCCCGAATGCCTCAGCTGTGCCGCACGGGTCGAAAACCCTTTTGCAATCTGCAGCACCTGCTGGTCCGAAACCGACTTCATCCTTGGCGCGTCCTGCGATCTCTGCGGCACGGGCCTTCCCGGGCAGACCGCCGCGCCGGGCGAGGTCCTGATTTGCAGCGAATGCCAGTCCACCGAACGGCCTTGGGATCATGGGCGTGCGGTCTTCGGCTATTCCGGCATCGGCCGCAAGCTGGTGCTGGCGCTCAAGCACGGCGATCGCGCCGACATCGCCCGCGCCGCCGGGCCGTGGCTTGCCCGTGCCGGTGCCGATCTACTGCAAGACAATCCCCTGATCGTGCCAATTCCGCTGCACTGGACCCGACTCGCGCGGCGGCGCTTCAACCAGGCGGCTCTTCTCGCATGGTCCCTGCATCGCAATTCCACGCTCCCGATGGACGTGGAACCGATGGCGCTGCTGCGTGTCAGGCCGACCCCGTCCCAGGAGGGTAAGGACCGCGATACGCGCCATGCCAACCTCGACGAGGCGATGATCGCCCATCCGCGCCGGGCAGCCGCCCTGCGAGGGCGCAACGTCGTGCTGATCGACGACGTCATGACCTCCGGCGCCACGTTCTCCGACGCCACCCGCGCTTGCAGGGCCGCCGGTGCCGAAAAAGTGTCCGTCCTGGCTCTGGCGCGTGTCGGGCGCGACGCTTAGGTTCGCCCTGACAAGAACACAGAGTCAGAGGGGCCGCGAATGCCACAGATCGAGATCTACACCTCGCCGCTTTGCGGATATTGCCACGCTGCCAAGCGCCTGCTGAACGACAAGGGTGCAAGCTTCGCCGAGATCGACGTCGCCGGTGACCCCGCGAAGCGACAGGAAATGATGGCTCGGGCGAACGGACGGCACACCGTTCCGCAGATTTTCATCGGCGGTGAGCACATCGGCGGTTACGACGACATGGCCGCACTCGATCGCAACGGAAAGCTCGACCCTCTGCTCGCGGCGGAGTGACCCGGAAACGCTGTTAAGGCTTGCGTCATGCCGCAACGCGGCGTTTTATCCGCGTCATGTCGCAAGCCGATGATCCCCTCTCCGTTGCGCTGTTCAGCGAAGTCTTCATGGTCGACCAGCTGGCCCGCGCCCGGCTGTCCAAGGCGCTTCCCAAGGGGATGGAGTTAAGCCAGTTTTCGGTGCTCAACCACCTTGCCCGCAGCAACGAAGAAAAATCCCCGGCGCAACTCGCGCGCACGTTCCACCTGACGCGCGGCGCGATGACCAATACGCTCAACCGCCTCGAATGGGCGGGCCACATTCACGTCCGCCCCGACTGGGACGACGCGCGGCGCAAGATGATCTCGATCAGCCCCGCCGGCCGCCGCGCCCGGGAAGCCGCAATTTCCGCCATTGCGCCGATCCTCTCGGAAGCGGTGGCTGAGATCGGCGCCGACAAGGTCCGCGCCACGCTCCCGCTCCTGCGTGAATTGCGCATCAAGCTGGAAGGCGAGGGCTGACGCTCTCCTACCGCTTCACCGACGAGGTCACGTAGTTCACGCTCAGATCCCGGTCGCTCAGCCCCCAGGTCCAGAGGATCGGGTTGAAGACGAAGCCCTTGCGGTCGACCGGGTCCAGGCCCGCGTTGCGGATCAGGTCGTAAAGCTCGTCGGGCGTGATGAATTTCGACCATTCATGAGTCCCCTTCGGCAGCCAGCGCATGACGTGCTCGGCCCCGATGATCGCCATCAGGTAGCTCTTTGGATTGCGGTTCAGGGTCGAGCAGATCATCAGCCCGCCGGGTTTCAGAAGCTGCTGACAGGCCGTCAGGTAGGCCAGCGGATCGGCGACATGTTCGACCACTTCCATGTTGAGGACGACGTCGAACTGCTCACCCGCGGCGGCCATCGCCTCCGCCGTGGTGTGGCGATAGTCGATCTCCAGGCCGGATTGCTCTGCATGGATCTGCGCCACCGGGATATTGCGCTCGGCGGCATCCGCGCCCACCACGTCGGCCCCGAGCCGCGCCATCGGCTCGGCCAGCAAACCGCCGCCGCATCCGATGTCGAGGATGCGCAGCCCTGCGAAGGGCGCGTCCGCCTTCAGGTCGCGCCCGAATTCCGCGGCGATCTGGCTGGTGATGTAATCCAGCCGCGTCGGATTGAGCATGTGAAGCGGCTTGAACTTGCCCTCGGTGTCCCACCATTCGGCGGCCATCGCCTCGAATTTTGCGATTTCTCCGTCATCGACGGTTGTCTGAGGTGCTGTGTTCATGGACATCTCGCGCAACTTTAGTCAGGCTTTCTTCAGTCACGCTCTATATAGGATGGGTATGGACAAGTTCTCCGGCCAAAAGCGCGCATGTGCGCATTTGTTCCCGCCGATCGACCCGTTCGATCAGCGCATGCTGGATGTGGGGGACGGTCACCAGGTCTATGTCGAGCAATGCGGCAACCCGCGCGGTGCGCCGGTCGTGGTGCTCCACGGCGGGCCCGGCGGCGGATGCAGCCCGGCGATGCGGCGCTATTTCGACCCGGCGGTCTGGCGCATCATCCTGTTCGACCAGCGCGGGTGCGGGCGCTCGCGGCCGCATGCGTCGACGAATGACAATACGACCTGGCACCTCGTCGCGGATATCGAGCGCATTCGCGAGACGCTCGGGATCGACCGTTGGGCCGTTTTCGGCGGCTCGTGGGGGGCGACGCTGGCGCTTGTCTATGCCCAGACCCACCCCGCCCCGGTCGCCTTCCTCGCCTTGCGCGGCGTGTTTCTTTCGATGCAGCGCGAGCTGGACTGGTTCTATGGCGGCGGCGCCGGGCAATTCTGGCCCGACCAATGGTCGCGCTTCGTGGGCCTGGTCCCGGAGGAGGAGCGTCACGACCTGATCGCCGCCTACAACCGCCGCCTGTTCTCGGGTGACCTGATGGTCGAGACCCGCTTCGCCCGCGCCTGGGCCGCGTGGGAGAATTCGCTGGCCAGCATGGACAGCGATGGCCACGGCGGCGAAAGTCCCGCCGATTACGCCCGTGCCTTTGCCCGGCTGGAAAACCACTACTTCGTCAACAAGGGCTTCATGGAGGAGGACGGCCAGCTTTTGCGTGACGCGCATCGCATCGCCCGAATTCCCGGCGTGATCGTTCAGGGCCGCTACGACATGATCTGCCCGCCGGCCTCCGCCCACGCCCTCGACCGCGCCTGGCCGTCGGGCCGCCTGCACATGATCCCCGGCGCCGGCCACGCGCTCAGCGAGCCCGGCATCAGCCAAGAGCTTGTCCGCGTGATGAAACTGGTCGGCGAGAAGCGAGAGAAATACGGGCTTTGAGGGTCTGGAATCCTCTGAAGTTCTTCTCCAGCCGCGGCATTCAATCTGCTTTCTTGGCTGCAATGCTGCATTTTGGAGTGTCTTGTTTATCTTGTTCGGCACAAGTCTTGGATGCCGAGACCGATGGTGAGCCTATTTCCGGAATTAGTTGCTTGCTGTTTCTCGCGCCCGGCGGCCCTAGGCAGACATGCGGCGGCGACGGCCAATTTTCGTTGGAGGAGTATGCGGTCTGGAATAATGCCACTATTCGCCTCACCTCCGTTCTGTCTTACGACGATATAGCAGTGGTTTATGTGTCCGAGTTGGTGTCGGTGGAGCTTGGCGAGTTTGACGGCGAGGTATCGGATGTTTTCACTGGTGCATCTGCACTCATTGCGGGTCCGAGTCTGAATATTTGCGCGGAAGATTCAGGTGAAGTGTTTTTGTTGAACCCCTCTCTTCCGATTGAGGCTTATGAACTTGATTTGAGAGATGATCGTCTCGGCTTGCGAATGAACTTAGGGCGGCCGCTCTCTGAGCGGGGCCAAGTGCTGCTCGTCCAGGAAGGGAGGGCTGCTTTGGTCACTGGTATCCAAGCTCTAGCGGGAGACATCCAGATCATTTCCTTTAGCGCGTTTGGCGTGGCGTGTTCGGAGTAGGCGTTTCCGAAGGCCCCCACCCCTCACCCCTTCCGGCTCCCCCAGCTTTCCACGCGCCCCATCGGAAACTTCCCGCCCACCGCTTCCATTGGCACCGGCGGCAGGGCGCTTTGCGGTTTTGGGAAATCCTGCCGGACCGGGGCCTTGCCGGTTGCGGGTCTGACCAGCAGCCTCGGGTCGATCCGCGGGCTCAGCCGGTCGCGGATCAGCTGCACCGGGTGGGTGCGCAGGGTCAGCCGCATGGCGACGTAATCCTCCACCACCTCTTCGCCTTCGCTCATCTGCGGCAGCAGAACCGAAGGCTCCACGATCCCCTCGCCGTCCAGATCGCCCGCGAACAGCGGCAGTTCCTTCTTCGGTGTCAGCGCGCGGGCGGCCCAGAGCGCATCGCGCCGCGACAGCCCAAGCGCGGCAAAGGCATCGGCTTCGGCCAGCACGGTCAGCATCTTCGCGTCCACCCCGGCGCGGCGCCAGACATCCTCCACCGCGCGGTAGCCGTTGCCGCGTGCGGCAACCACCCAATCCGCCTCCTCCTCGCGCATCGACTTGATCTGCCGGAACCCCAGCCGCAGCGCCAGCGCGCCGCTTTCCGTACGTTCCAGCGTGTTGTCCCAGTGGGACTGGTTCACGCAGACCGGGCGCACTTCCACCCCGTGTTCCCGCGCATCCCGCACGATCTGAGCCGGCGCGTAGAACCCCATCGGCTGCGCGTTCAGCAGGGCGCAGGCGAAGACCCCGGGGTGATGGCATTTCAGCCAGGAGGACGCGTAGACCAGCAGCGCGAAACTGGCCGCGTGGCTTTCGGGGAACCCGTAGGACCCGAACCCCTCGATCTGGGAAAAGCACCGTTCCGCAAAATCGCGGTCATAGCCGCGCTCGCCCATGCCCTTCAGGAACCGCGTGCGGAATTCGCTGACCGACCCGTGCTTCTTGAACGTCGCCAGCGAGCGTCGCAGCCGGTCCGCCTCGTCTGGGGTGAAGCCGGCACCGGTGATCGCGATCTGCATCGCCTGTTCCTGGAACAAGGGCACGCCAAGCGTCTTGCCCAGAACCTTGCCCAATTCGTCGGAAGGAAATTCCACCGCCTCCTCTCCGTTCCGGCGCCGGATGAACGGATGCACCATGTCGCCCTGGATCGGGCCGGGGCGGATGATCGCGACCTGGATCACGAGGTCGTAGAAACATCTCGGCCGCATCCGGGGCAGGAAGTTCATCTGCGCCCGGCTTTCCACCTGGAACACGCCAAGGCTGTCGGCGGCGCAGAGCATATCGTAAGTCGCCGGGTCCTCGGGCGGCAGGGTCGCCAGCGTGTAGTCGATCTGGTGATGAATCTTCATCAGGTCGAAGGCCTTGCGGATACAGGTCAGCATCCCCAGCGCCAGCACGTCGACCTTCAGAATTCCCAGCGCGTCGATATCATCCTTGTCCCAGCAGATGACCGTGCGGTCCTCCATCGTCGCGTTCTCGATCGGCACCAATTCGTCCAGCCGCCCCTCGGTGATGACGAAGCCGCCGACATGCTGGCTCAGGTGGCGCGGGAAGCCGATGATCTCCTCGATCAGGCGAATGGTCTGGACCAGCCGGGGTGAGGTCGGGTCGAGCCCGATCTCGGTCAGCCGCTCGAATTCCGGCGCGGTTTTCGACCACGATCCCCAGATCTGGCTCGACAGCGCCGACAGCACGTCCTCGCTCAGCCCCATGGCCTTGCCGACCTCGCGCACCGCGCGCTTGCCGCGATAATGGATCACCGTCGCGCACAGGCCCGCGCGATGCCGCCCGTAACGCTCATAGATGTGCTGGATCACCTCCTCGCGCCGCTCATGTTCGAAATCCACGTCGATATCGGGCGGCTCGTTGCGCGCCTCGCTGACGAAGCGCTCGAAGACCATCGTGCCGATCTCGGGGCTGACGGAGGTGACGCCAAGCGCGAAACAGGTGATCGAATTGGCCGCCGATCCGCGCCCCTGGCACAGGATATTGCGGGAGCGGGCGAATTTCACGATGTCATGCACGGTCAGGAAATAGGGCTCGTAGCCGAGCTTCCCGATCAGGCGCAGCTCGTGATCCATCTGCTTTTGCGCGTAGTCCGGGATGCCCTGCGGATAGCGCCACGCCAGCCCCGCCTGTGCCAGACGGGCCAGCCGTTCGCTGGCAGTCTCGTTCTCGGTGATCTCGCTGGGGTATTCGTAGCGCAGGCTCTGGATATCGAACTGGCACCGCTCCGCCACGTCGGCACTGCGCGCCACCGCCGCCTCGAAGCCGGCGAAGATGCGCGCCATCTCCTCCGGCCCGCGCAGGCGCTGTTCGGCATTGGCCTGCGCGGCAGTGCCAAGATCCTCGACCCGCAGGCCAAGGCGCACGCAGGTCAGGATATCGGTCAGGCGGCGGCGGCTGCCGTGGTGCATCAGGGGCCGGGCCGAGGCCACGGTGTGCAGGCCAAGCCTTTCGGACAGCCGCGTCTGGCTGGCGAACCGGCCCGCATCCTGCCCGTCATAGCGCGGCGACAGGCACAGCAACGGGGCCAGCCGCGTGACCCGCTCCGCCTGTTTGACCCAGCCCTTGGTGATCCGCAGCGGCGCATGCAGCAGCAGCTCCAGCCCCTCGTGGCGGTCCAGCAGGTCGTCGATCCGCAGGTCGCAATCGCCCTTCTCGGCCCGCAGCCGCCCGACCGAAAGAAGCCGGCACAGGCTCGCCCACCCGGTGCGGTCGCGGGGCAGGGCGGTGATCTCGACCCCTTCCGCGAAGACCAGCCGGCTGGCGGGCAGAAGCCGGGGCACGTGGTCGATCGGCGCGCGCGGGCTCGGCGGGATATGTTCGGGTCTGGGCGGCCCAATCGGGTCTTTCGCAGCTTCCGCCGCATCGGCGATCTCCTCCGCGATCTTGCGCAATTCCGCCCAGGCCCGCACCACCCCCGCGACCGAGTTCTCATCGGCAATCGCAATCGCCTCCACCCCCAGAACCGCCGCCCGCCGGGCGTATTCCTCGGGGTGAGAGCCCCCCGTCAGGAAGGTGAAATTGGACGTGATGGAGAGTTCCGCGAATCTCATGGCGGAAAGTATATTCACGTTTTGTTCTCATTTGGAGTCCGCGATCCGCAGGCGTGCCACAACGCGTTCTCCGCGACGCGATGTCACCCCGAAAGACAGGCTTTGCAAATCCCGATGAAATAAGTCAGGTAAGGAAGGCGACGGACGAATCCAACATCGTCCGGCACGGAACCGCACGGTTGAGGAAGGCTCGCCCACGATTCCGCATCGCGACCACAGACGCAGTCGACCCAGCCAATGCCCTAGCCAGTCGATGACCCGAACCGCGCAAAACAAGGGACATTGAACGATGAAGACAACCATCCTGACGACAACCGCATTGGTCGGCTTCGTGGCCGGGGCCGCAACCGCGCAGGAGGCCGCCGAGGTCCTCAACACCTACGCCGATATCGCCGCCGCCGGATACGAGGACAGCCTGACAACGGCGCAGGCGCTGGAAGACGCGGTCGCCACGCTGATCGCCGACCCGTCGCCCGAAACCCTCTCGGCCGCGCGCGAAGCATGGCTTGAGGCCCGCGTGCCCTACCAGCAGACCGAGGTGTTCCGCTTCGGCAATGCCATCGTCGACGATTGGGAAGGCCGCGTGAACGCATGGCCGCTGGACGAGGGCCTGATCGACTATGTCGACGGCGCCTACGGCGGTCCGACCGATGAAAACGAATTGGCCGCGCTCAACGTCATCGCGAACCCGACCTTCACGCTTTCCGGCACCGAGATCGACGCGACGGAGATCACGCCGACCCTGCTGGAAGAAACCCTGCACGAAGCCGACGGGGTCGAAGCGAACGTGGCCACCGGCTACCACGCCGTCGAATTCCTGCTCTGGGGGCAGGACCTGAACGGCCACGGCGACGGCGCGGGCAACCGCCCCTACACCGATTATGTTCAGGGTGAGGGCTGCACCGGCGGCAATTGCGACCGTCGCGCCGATTACCTCGCGGCGGCGACCGAGCTTCTCGTTTCCGACCTCGAATGGATGGCCGCGCAATGGGTCGACGGCGGCGCAGCGCGCGAGACGCTTCTGGCCGACGAACAGGCCGGTCTGTCCGCGATGCTGACCGGCATGGGCAGCCTCAGCTACGGTGAGACCGCCGGAGAACGGATGCGCCTCGGCCTGATGCTCAATGACCCGGAGGAGGAGCATTCCTGCTTCGCCGACAACACCCACAACGACCACTTCTTCAACGGCGTGGGCGTGCGCAACGTCTACCTCGGCCGCTATTCGCGCGTCGATGGCACGCTGGTCTCCGGCCCGTCGCTGTCGGACCTCGTGGTCGCCGTCGATGCCGATCTGGATACCGAGATGCGCAGCCGCCTCGCCGCTGCCGTGCTCGCCCTGGGTGAGATCAAGACCGCGGCCGAAGCCGGCTTCGCCTATGACGAGATGCTGGAACGCGGCAACGCGGGGGGCGAGACGCTCATCATGGGCGGCGTGAACGGCCTGATCGAACAGACGCAATCCATCGAGCGGGTCGTGACCGCCCTCGGCCTCGACGGGATCGAATTCGAAGGCTCCGACAGCCTCGACAACCCTTCCGCCGTTTTCCAGTAAATCCCCGGCAAGGGGCCGGTGATCATCGGCCCCTTCACCCCGAGATAGCCGATGAATTCGCGCCTTCTGTTCGCCCTTCCCGTGTCGCTGGCCTTCTGCCTGCCGGCCATCATCCTCGCCGATCAACCCGAGCCGCCGGCCTGGGCCGGGCTGGAGGATCTGCACCTCGCGGTCGTCCCGCGCACGGCGGAGGAACGGGAGCGGATCGCAGTCGTCACCGCGCTTCCTACGGACTTCTCGGCCCCCTTCGCCTTCGAAGAGAATTCCGGCGGCGCGGCCACGGTGCGCCCCCGCCTGAATGCCGACGCCTTCTCACAACCCTCCGCCAACCTCGGCTTCGACGAGCAACTCGATTTCCGCGTCGGCAATGGCCTTTTCCGGCGGCTCTGGGTCACTCCCCCCGCGTCGACCATCGCGTCCGACGGCCTCGGCCCGCTCTACAACGCGCGGTCGTGCCAGCGGTGCCACCTGAAGGACGGGCGCGGCCACCCGCCGAACGGGCCCGAGGACACGGCGGTATCGATGTTCCTGCGCATCTCGATCCCCGGCCCGGACGACTTCAACCCCCACGAGATCGCCGATTACATCGCCTCTCTGCCTGACCCGACCTATGGCGAACAGCTGCAGGATTTCAGCCTTCCGGGGCACGAAGCCGAATATAGCCTCGGCGTGACCTATGACGAGATCGAGGTGCCGCTGTCCGGCGGTGAAACGGCCACCCTCAGGCGGCCGACCTATACGGCCGAAAACCTCGGCTACGGCCCGCTCCATCCCGACGCCATGCTCAGCCCCCGCGTCGCGCCGCAGATGATCGGTCTCGGCCTGCTGGAGGCGATCCCGGCGGAGGATATCCTCGCATGGGCCGATCCGGACGACCTCGATAACGACGGCATCTCGGGCCGCCCGAACATCGTCTGGTCCAGCGTTTTCGACGTCCCGATGCTGGGTCGGTTCGGCCACAAGGCGGGCAACCCCACGATCCTCGAACAGACGGCCGCCGCCTTCGCGGGCGACATCGGCATCTCCAGCCCGATCCACCCGGACGGCTGGGGCGAATGCACCGAGGCGCAGATCACCTGCCGCGAGGCGCTCCATGGTGGCGACGCTGAACAGAACGGGTTCGAGATCGACCAGACCGGCCTCGACCTCGTGACCTTCTACAGCCGAAACCTCGGCGTGCCCGCCCGCCGCGACGTGGATGACCCGCAGGTCCTGCGCGGCCGCGAGGTGTTCTACGCCACCAATTGCACCGGCTGTCATCGCCCCAATTTCGTGACCCACCGCCTTGAAGGCGACCCGGCGCAGAGCTTCCAGTTGATCTGGCCCTACACCGACATGCTCCTGCATGACATGGGCGAGGGGCTGGCCGACAACCGTCCCGAGGGCCGCGCCACCGGCGCGGAATGGCGCACCGCGCCGCTCTGGGGGATCGGGCTGACCGAACAGGTCTCGGACCACACGTTCTTCCTTCACGACGGGCGAGCGCGTAACCTGCTGGAAGCGATCCTCTGGCACGGGGGCGAGGCACAGGCGCAGCGTGATGCCGTCGTCGCCATGCCGCCCGAAGACCGCGCCGCCCTCATTCGCTACCTCGAAAGCCTGTAAGATGCTCCGAACGTTCAGCCTCTGCCTCGCCATCCTGATGCCGGTCACGGCCACCGCACAGAGCGAGGCCGACATCACAGCCGCCATCGTCGACGACCATATCCTGCCGCGTTACGCGGCGCTTGTTGTCGAGACAATGGCACTCGCCGAGGTTGCGGATTCCTCCTGCCAGCCGGGCGACCCCGCCCTACAAGCCGCCTTCCACGACGCCTTCGACGCCTGGATCGCGGTCAGCCACATCACATTCGGCCCTGCCGAGACGGACGGCCGCTATTTCGCCCTGTCCTTCTGGCCCGACACCCGAAGCATGACAGGCCGCAGCCTTTCGACGCTGATCGCCGACGCGGACCCCATCGTCTCGACCGCCGAGGCTTACGCCACCGTCTCCGTCGCCGCGCGGGGATTGTACGCGCTGGAATTCCTGCTGTTCGATCCGGAAGTCTCGACCGCCGGGGAGGACGCTTACCGTTGCGCCCTCGTGCAGGCCATCACCGCCGATATCGCCGCCACTGCCGCGCAGATCGAAGCGGACTGGACCGGCACATTTGCGGCCCTGATGCGCGGTGCAGGGTCTAACGACAGGTTCCAGAGCCCGGATGAAGCGCTCCGCGTCCTGTTCGGATCCCTGACCACGGGGCTGGAGTTTACGGCCGATCTGCGCCTGGGCCGTCCCCTGGGCACATTCGACGCCCCGCGCGCGGCCCGGGCCGAAGCTCGGCGATCCGGGCGCTCCCTGCGCCACGTCGCGCTGTCGCTGCAATCGCTGGCGGATCTGGCCGACCGCCTCGCCACCGGCGACCCCGGCCTGCGGCAGGCCCTTGCCGATCGGTTCGACATCGCACTGGACGCCGCCGCCCGTCTCGACGATCCGATTTTTGCCGGCGTCGATGACCCTCAGGGCCGCTTGCGCGTCGAAGCTCTGCAACAGCGTGTGCAGGAGGTGCGGGATCTCGTCTCCTCCGAACTCGGCCCCAAGCTCGGCGTGGCCGCCGGGTTCAATTCCCTCGATGGAGACTGAGTGTTGAAACGTCGTTCCGTCCTCGTGGGCCTCGGCGCTGCCGCCCTCTCGCCCTCGCTGTCCTGGGCCGATGCCCAATCCCCGTCCTTCCTGTCGGCCGCCCGCGCGGTGGACGGGTCCTACCACCTCTGCGGGCTCAGCGATGGCGGCGCCGTCCTGTTCTCGATCCCCCTGCCGGATCGCGGCCACGCCGCCGCCGCACACCCCGTCCGGCCCGAAGCCGTGGCCTTCGCCCGCCGCCCGGGCCGCTTCGCCCTGATCGTCGATTGCGCCACGGGACAGGAGGCGCACCGCCTCACCCCGCCGCCCGACCGCCATTTCTACGGCCACGGTGTCTTCTCCGCCGATGGCAGCATGCTCTTCACCACCGAGAACGACCTCGACACGCTCGACGGGCGCATCGGCCTTTGGGATGCGGCGAATGGCTATGCGCGGATCGGCGACATGCCCTCCGGCGGGGTCGGCCCCCACGACATCGAGCGCCTGCCGGGAACCGATACGCTGGTCATCGCCAACGGCGGCATTGCCACGCACCCCGAGTCTGGCCGCACCCCGCTCAATCTCGCCACGATGCGACCCAACCTGGCCTATCTCGGGCCGGACGGCGAAATGCTGGAGGTTGTCGAACTGGACACCGCCCTGCGCTTCAACTCCATCCGCCACCTCGACGTGCGACCCGACGGCCTCGTCGCCGCAGGAATGCAGTGGAACGGCTCCGAGGCGGAGCATCCGCCGCTGATCCTGACGCACCGGATGGGCGAGACCGCGCAACTCCTCGAAGCGCCAGCGCAATCACAGCGCAAGATGATCGGCTATGTCGGCAGTATCACCTTCCAAAGCGGCGGCGCGCAGGTCGCCGTAACCTCCCCGCGCGGTGGCCTTATGCAGGTTTTCGATGCTGAAACCGGGGCGTTCCTGTCCGACATCGCGCTCGAAGATGCCTGCGGGATCAGCACGCTTTCCTCAGGCCAAAGCCTCATCACCAGCGGCGTCGGTTCGATCTGGGGCTACGACGCGGGCGCGCTCACGCAGCTTGGCCAGACTTCGTGGGCTTGGGACAATCACCTGATCGCAATCTGAGGCAATGGTGACCCCGGCAGGATTCGAACCTGCAACCTGCCCCTTAGGAGGGGGCTGCTCTATCCAGTTGAGCCACGGGGCCACACCCCTTGTTCTGTTCGATTTATCCCGGTGCCGCAAGCGCTTGCGGTTCCGTGTCCGGCAGGCGTATCAAGGAATGGTAGCGCTCACGACCAAAGGATGCCCCGTTGCGCGGACGAAATCCCTTCGATGGCAAGCCCCAGATGACCCTGCGCGACGTGGCGGATGCCGCCGGCGTCAGCGAAATGACGGTCAGCCGCGTTCTCAGGAACCGCGGCGACGTCTCCGACCGCACGCGTGAGCGGGTGTTCGAGGCGGCGCGAACGCTCGGCTACGTGCCCAACAAGATCGCGGGCGCGCTGGCGTCGAACCGCGTGAACCTCGTCGGCGTCGTGATCCCGTCTCTGTCGAACATGGTGTTCCCGGATGTCCTCCACGGCATCGGCGCGGTGCTGGACGGCACCGAGTTGCAGCCTGTGATCGGCACCTCGCAATACGATCCGGCGAAGGAAGAGAAGGTCATCTACGAGATGCTCTCGTGGCGCCCTTCAGGCCTGATCGTGGCCGGCCTGGAACATACCGACACCGCCCGCGCGATGCTGCGCAACGCCGGTGTGCCGGTGGTCGAGGTCATGGACGTGGACGGCGATCCGGTGGCCGGAAACGTGGGCATCAGCCACGAGGCTGCGGGCCGGTTCATGGCGTCCGAGATCGCCGCCCGTGGCTATCGGCGGATCGGGTATCTCGGCTCAAGTTCCAACGCCGACGCCCGCGCGCAGAAGCGCTATCGGGGGTTCAAGGCCGGTCTCGCCGATGCGGGTCTGACCCTGACGGATGAGATATTCTATGATGGCACATCGGGTTTCGGGACCGGCCGCGGCATGACGCAGGCGCTGCTCGAACGCACGCCCGACCTCGATTTTCTCTATTACAACACGGACATCAACGCTGCCGGTGGCCTGCTCTACTGCCTCGAGAAAGGAATGGATATTCCCGGGCAGATCGGCCTCGCCGGGTTCAATTCCTTTGAAGTGCTCGACGGATTGCCAATGCGCATCGCCACCATGGATTCCCAGCGCGACGCCATCGGGCGGAAGGCTGCGGAACTCATGGTGGCGAACGAGCTAACCTCGGAAGTGTTCGAGCTGGAACCGGAATTCCTGCCCGGCGATACGGTGCGCGCCCGGTAGCGCGCACCCTCCGATCAGAAGCCGATGACGGCGCCGGCCAGGGCAACGAACAGCGGGATCGACAGGATCGCGACGGGGGTGCCGATGCCGGTCGACGCGCCCACGTAGGCCGAGGGATTCGCCTCGGGCAGGGCGCCACGGATTGTCGGGGGCCCGGAGATGTCCGAACTGGACGCCGCCATCACCGACAGCAGAACCACGCCACCCGCCGAGAACCCGGTCAGATGATGGGCGACAAGGCCGAAGCCGAACCCGATCAGGCCGTGCACCAGCGGCGCCGCGATCGCGTAGAGAAGGTAGGCATGCGCAACCTTCCGCAGCTCGGACAGGCGTGACCACGCTTCCATGCCCATGATCAGCATCAGGATCGACAGCAGACCGCGGAACAGCGGCTCGTAGAAGCTTTCGAAAACCGTGTCCGGCCTGGCCAGAAGCCCCAGCGCGATGCCGCCGACAAGGGCCGAAACCGCGGCCGACCGGAAGGTGTCGGCCACGATCTGCCCCACGATGCCAGCGGTCTCCCCTTGGCCATTGCCGCCGCCGCCGCCCATGGTAGCGGTGCCGTCGGCTTGAATGGAAACGGTTTGCTCCCGCGCCGCGGCCAGCCGTGCCAGCACGATGGCCGTCACCAGCGCCGCGATGTCCATGAAGGGATAAAGCGCGCCGATAAAGCCTTCGTAGGCAATGCCGTCGCTGTCCAGAACCGCCATGCCGGCGGCCAGCGTCGAGGCCGAGACGGCCCCGAACAGACCCGCAGTTGCCAGCCCGTCGACCCGCGCCACGCCGCGCATCCGTGCAAGGCTGCGCGATCCCAGTAGAACGATGACGATACCGATCAGTGCCGCCAGGAACGCGGGCACCGCCAGCGCCACGACATCTGCCTCTCGGATCGCAATTCCGGCCCCAAGCCCGACCTTGAGCAGAAGCAGCATCACGATGAACTTGTAGACCGGCTCGGGCACTCTCAATTCGCTGCGGAGCGCGGCGAGCACCATGCCGCAGATCAGAAAGGCGAGGGTGGGCTTTTGCACCTGCGACACGAGGGTCGCGATGATGTCCTGAAGGGTATCCATGTCAGGTCTCCGCTTTGGGGTGATGGTCCGAAAGCGGATGTATTGCCATCCGTGGATTTGATAAAATACAACGTTTGTATCGTAATGTTCTACTGGATAGATGAATGAAGGATCTGAATTATCGCCACCTTCTGTATTTCCGGGAGGTCGCGCGGGAAGGGAACCTGACGCGCGCGGCAGAGCGGATGAACCTGTCGCAATCGGCTCTGTCCACCCAGATCAAGACGCTGGAAGACCGCCTCGGCCACCCGTTGTTCGAAAGGGTCGGTCGCGGTCTGGACCTGTCCGAAGTGGGGCGCATCGCGCTCGACTACGCGGACAGGATCTTCGACACGGGTCAGGAATTGCTGGCGACGCTCGACCGGTCTGCAAAGGTCGACATGCCGCTGAAAGTCGGCGCACCCTCGACCCTGTCGCGGAATTTCCAGATCCGATTTCTTGCGCCCGTGCTGGCCGGTGGCACCTCGATCGCGCTGCGCGCGGGCGAAGTGCCGACGCTGCTGGCCGAGTTGAAGTCCCTGTCGCTGGATATCGTGCTGACCACCGAAGCACCCGATCCGGCCGAGGGTCTGATTGCGCGCCAGGTCGACACGCAATCGGTGGCCGTTCACGGAACGCCCAAACGCATGTCCCATCCCGATCTGCGCAGCCTGCTGGCGTCAGAGCCGCTGATCCTGCCGACCGAGCCGCAGATCCGTGCCGGTTTCGACGCGCTGACCGCCCGGCTCGACGTGCGGCCAAGTGTCATCGCGGATGTCGACGACATGGCCATGATCCGGCTCCTGGCGCGGGAGGATGCAGGGATCGCCGTGGCACCGCCCGTGGTGCTGGCCGATGAAATCGCGTCCGGCCGGCTTGTGACGGCGCCCTACGATCTCGGATTGAGCGAGCGGTTCTACGCCGTGACCGTGCAGCGCAGCTTTCCGCACCCGGTCCTGTCCCGGATTCTGCCCCGCGACGTGTGACTCAGCATTCCGGCAGGTTCACGGCCAGCCCGCCCTGGCTGGTTTCCTTGTATTTGCTGCTCATGTCGATGCCGGTCTGGCGCATCGCCTCGATACAATTGTCGAGGGGCATGAAATGCGTGCCGTCCCCGCGCAGGGCCAGCGACGCGGCCGAGACCGCCTTGATCGCGCCCAATCCGTTTCGCTCGATGCACGGCACCTGCACGAGACCCGCGACCGGGTCGCAGGTCATGCCAAGGTGATGTTCCAGCGCGATCTCAGCCGCGTTCTCGACCTGCTCGTTGGTGCCGCCCAAGGCCGCGCACAGCCCTGCCGCCGCCATGGCCGAGGCGCTCCCGACCTCGCCCTGGCAGCCGACCTCGGCACCGGAGATGGAGGCATTGTGCTTGATCAGCCCGCCGATCGCGGCGGCGGTCATCAGGAAGGTGCGCCGCCCTTCCTCGGTCGCGCCGATGCAATGGTCGCGGTAATACCGCAGGACCGCGGGCACCACGCCCGCAGCTCCGTTGGTGGGCGAGGTCACGACCCGGCCACCGGCGGCGTTCTCCTCGTTCACCGCCATGGCGTAGACACTCAGCCAGTCGTTCGCGACATGGGGCTGTGCCTGGTTTGTCCCTGCCTCGGCCTTCAGCTGCTCGTGGATGTTCTTCGCCCGCCGCTTCACGGCCAACCCGCCGGGCAATTCGCCGTCCATCCGCAGGCCGCGGTCGATGCAATCGTCCATTGCCTGCCAGACGGCGTCGAGGCGCTCCTTCACCTCGGTCCGCGACGCCAGCGCTGTCTCGTTCTCCCATTTCATCTGCGCGATGCTCTTGCCCGAAGCGCGGCCCATTTCCAGCATCTCGGCGGCCGTGCCGAACGGATGCGGAAAGCCCGCTTCGGCCTTCTCGGCATGGAAGGACTCAGGCCTGGCCCCTTGCCCGTTCAGTTCCGCCTCCGTCACCACGAAACCACCGCCGATGGAGTAATAGGTCTCCTCAAGGTACAGGTTTCCGGCCTCGTCGAAGGCCCGAAGGATCATCCCGTTCGCGTGGCCGGGCAAGCTGCGCTCGTAGTCGAAGACAAGGTCCTTGGCAGGATCGAACTTCAGCGGCGGCAGGTCCGGCGGGGTAACGATGCCGCTGGCGTGGATCTCGGCCTCCAGCGCCTCGGCCCGGTCGGGGTCCAGCGTCGCAGGCTCGAACCCCGCAAAGCCAAGAACGACCGCTCGGTCCGTCGCATGGCCCTTTCCGGTGAACGCCAGCGAGCCATGCAGCGCCGCGCCAAGCCCGGCCAGCGTGCCCGCACCGGGTTCCTTTTCGCGTCCGCTGCGAAGGTCGTTCAGGAACCGCGCCGCCGCCGTCATCGGCCCCATCGTGTGGGACGACGATGGCCCGATGCCGATCTTGAAAATGTCGAATATCGAAAGAAACATGACCGTCCGCCTCGCTGCTGTGACCATTCTAGCCTGACCACCGGGTGCACGCACGCCGTATGCGACCATGCGCCCAACGCGCCCGACCACTAAAATTTTCGGAAGAAACGAGGGCCGGACACCTCGGTGGAAAGGATTCCCTAAGACCGATGCGTGACCCTGCGCGGACCGAATCTCAACCGAAAGAGTCATCATGCGACGCTTCCTGCTTACTTCTTCAATCGCCCTCCTCGCCGGTCCGGCGCTGGCAACGGACTACACCGCCTCCATGCAAGGTTACGTTGATTCCGGCGCGCTCGACTGGATGGCCAACGCGATCATCATTGACGCCGTGCAGGCTCAGAACGCGACCACCGGCGGCTATACCGAGGATGAGATCCTCGCCATGGATGGCGAATGGCGTACCCAGGTCGGCACGGGCGACACCCCGCTGATCGACGGTGTTCTGAACGGTGAAGTCGCCGATTTCCTGCGGGCCCAGGTCGAAGCCTCCGGCGGCATGGTGACCGAGATCATCCTGATGGATGCGCAAGGCCTGAACGTTGCTGTCAGCCACGTCACCTCCGATTACTGGCAAGGCGACGAAGCCAAGCACATCGAAACCTTCGGGGCCGGACCGGACGCGGTTCATTTCAGCGAGATCGAGCTGGATGAATCGAGCCAGCGCTACCAGGGGCAGATCTCGGTCACGCTGGTCGACCCGGACACCGGTGAAGCCATCGGCGCGGTCACCGTCGGTGTGGATGCGGGCGCGCTCGGCTGATCCGCAAACCTGGCACTGAAAGCCCAACAAGAAGGTGTTCGCATGTTGAACTCACATAAACTCAGGGCCGCGTTCGACGTTGAAAGTTCGCTCTTCAAACGGGCTGCGGTTTTGTCGGCTTTGACAACGCTTGCGGTGGTCGTTCTGGCCATCGCCTTCTCTGTTTGGCAATCCGGGCGAGTGGCGCGGGACGGTGTCCGCGCGCTCGCCCACGCAGCGCTTGAGTCGACCGCGATCGACCTTGCGCCCCACGTCCGCTTCGGCAACCCCGATGCCGTGGCCGAGACGCTCGAAAACCACGCGGAAGTCGGCGACGATCAATTCGTCTCCATCGCGGTCTGGGATGCGACGAGCGCGATGATGGGCAATGTCGGCGAGCCGGCCTCCGCCGCCATGATCGCCTTGCGCGACGCCGTGATGCAGACCGGCGAAATGGCCCGGTCGCGCAACGGCTACACGGTTGCGGAACCGATCATCTTCGACGCCGCCCAAGGCCCCATCGGGGTCACCGTCACCACCTGGTCGCCTCGCGCGACGCTGAATATGCTGATGTTTCAGACCATTCTCGGAACGCTGTTTCTGGCCGGCATCTTCGCTGCCGCCACCTGGTATTCCGTTCGCCGTCTCAGCGAATCCATCGGCGACCCGATCAAGGCCGCGGAACAGGCGATGGATCGCGTCGCGAACGGTGACTACGATACACCCATAGCCGAGGTGGAGCGCCGCGACGAACTCGGTGGCATCGCGCGATCTCTCGAAACGCTCCGCGGCCGCCTCCAGGAGGCGCGGCACGACGAGGCCGCGCGCGATGAGGCCCGGAAACAGCAGGCGCACGTCGTCGACCGCCTCGCCTCCGCCCTCCAGACCCTCGCCGAAGGGGACCTCACACATCGGATCGACGAGGATCTGACCGGCGGCTACAACCGCCTCCGCGCCGATTTCAACTCTGCCGTTTCGCGCCTCGCGGAAGCGATCAGCCAGGTCGCCGGAAGCGTCGGCTCGGTCGAAGCCGGCAGCCAGGCGATTTCCAGCGGGTCCGACGATCTGTCCGCCCGCACCGAACAGCAGGCCGCCACGCTGGAAGAAACCGCCGCCGCCATCGCCGAACTCACCACATCCGTGCAGGAAACGGCCTCCGGCGCGCGCGACGTGGAATCCGCGATGCTGGAGGCGCGCAAAACCAGCGAGGAAAGCGGCCAGATCGTCGAATCGGCGCAAAAAGCCATGTCGGACATCGAAACCTCGTCCCAGCAGGTCGCGCAGATCATCGGCATCATCGACGAGATCGCGTTCCAGACCAACCTCTTGGCACTGAACGCCGGCGTCGAAGCTGCGCGTGCGGGCGACGCGGGTCGGGGGTTCGCCGTCGTCGCCTCGGAAGTGCGCGACCTTGCACAGCGCGCCTCGGATGCCGCGCAACAGATCAAGGGGCTGATCGAACAATCGAACACGCAGGTGAAGGGCGGCGTGTCCCTCGTGGAACGCACCGGGGTGGCCTTGGCCGAGATCTCCCAGAAGGTCTCGCTGGTGTCGGAACGGATTTCCAGTATCGCCCAAGGCGCCGTCGATCAGGCCCACGGCCTGAGCGAGATCAACCAGGCCGTGGCGAGCCTCGACCGCGTGACACAGCAGAACGCCGCCATGGTGGAAGAAACCAACGCCGCCGCCCATGCGCTGAGGGGGGACACGGTGCGCATCACCGAGTTGATGGCGCAATTCAACGTCGGCCCGCACACGGCAAAAGCCCGCAGCGCAAGGGCCGCCTGAAACTCGGAAAAACCAAAGGAAGAATGGTGAGCCCGACAGGATTCGAACCTGTGACCAATTGATTAAAAGTCAACTGCTCTACCAACTGAGCTACGGGCCCACTCAGGAGCGCGTAACTAGAAGGCCCCCCCCGGCTCGTCAAGCGAAAATCCGGGCGGGGCTTTGAAGTTGCCGGACGCGCGCGTATATGGCCGCCATGGCGCAGACAGACTCACCTTCCGGCCTGCCGTTCCTCAAGATGCACGGCCTCGGCAACGACTTCGTCGTCGTTGACGCCCGGCAAGACGCGCGCGCCATTACGCCCGCGCTGGCGCAGGCCCTCGGCGACCGGCATCGCGGCATCGGATTCGACCAACTCGCCGTGATCGAGGCAGGCACCGACACCGACCTGCGCCTGACCTTCTGGAATGCCGATGGCTCCACCGCCGGGGCCTGCGGCAACGCCACCCGCTGCATCGCCGCCCGTGAGATCGAAGCCACCGGCAAATCCCACATCACCCTCCGCACCGAACGCGGCGTGCTCGAAGCCGTCGATGCTGGCAATGGCCTGACCTCCGTCAACATGGGCCAGCCGGTCACCGACTGGCAGTCCATCCCGCTGGCCGAGGCTTGCGATACGCTCAACCTCCCTATCGAAGGCGCGCCCGTCGCGACCGGCATGGGCAATCCCCATTGCACCTTCTTCGTCGAAGACGCCGATGCCGTGGACCTTTCCGCACTCGGCGCTCGATACGAACATCACCCGCTCTACCCCGAGCGGACCAACGTGCAATTCGCCCATATCATCGGCCCCGATCACCTGCGCATGCGGGTTTGGGAACGTGGCGTCGGCGTGACGCTGGCCTCCGGCTCCTCCTCCTGCGCCGTGGCTGTCGCCGCCGCGCGCAGGGGTCTGACCGGGCGCAAGGTCCGCCTCACCCTCGACGGCGGCGAGATCGAAATCGACTGGCGCGACGATGGCGTCTGGATGACCGGCCCCACCGCCCATGTCTTCTCGGGCACGCTCACCCCGGCCTTCCTGGACAGCCTGACATGAGCAATCCGCCGGTGTTCCACACCCTCGGCTGTCGGCTCAACGCCTACGAGACCGAGGCGATGCGCGAGATGACGCAAGCCGCCGGCCTCGGCGACGCGGTGATCGTGAACACCTGCGCCGTGACGGCGGAAGCGGTCCGCAAGGCCCGGCAGGAGATCCGCAAGCTCCGCCGCGACAACCCGAACGCCCGCCTGATCGTCACCGGCTGCGCCGCCCAGACCGAGCCGCAGACCTTCGAAGCGATGGACGAGGTCGACCTCGTCCTCGGCAATACCGAGAAGATGCAGCCCGATACCTGGGCCAGCCTGCCTGCCGACTTCATCGGCGAGACCGAGAAGGTGCGCGTCGACGACATCATGTCGATTGAGGAAACCGCCGGCCACCTGATCGACGGCTTCGGGCGGCACCGCGCCTATGTGCAGGTCCAGAACGGCTGCGACCACCGCTGCACCTTCTGCATCATTCCTTACGGTCGCGGGAACAGCCGCTCCGTCCCGGCGGGCGTCGTGGTCGAACAAATCAAGCGGCTGGTCGGCAAGGGCTTCAACGAAGTGGTGCTGACCGGGGTGGACCTGACCTCGTGGGGCGCGGACCTGCCCGGTGAGCCGAAGCTCGGCGATCTGGTCATGCGCATCCTCAAGCTGGTGCCGGACCTGCCGCGCCTGCGGATCAGCTCCATCGATTCGATCGAGGTGGACGAGAACCTGATGCAGGCCATTGCCACCGAGCCGCGCCTGATGCCACATCTGCACCTGAGCCTTCAGCACGGCGACGACCTGATCCTGAAGCGCATGAAGCGACGCCACCTGCGCGACAATGCCATCGCCTTCTGCGAAGAGGCCAAACGCCTGCGCCCGGACATGACCTTCGGCGCCGACATCATCGCCGGTTTCCCGACCGAGACCGAGGCGCATTTCGAGAATTCCCTGCGGCTGGTCGACGAGTGCGATCTCACATGGCTGCACGTCTTCCCCTACTCGCCGCGCAACGGCACCCCGGCGGCGCGGATGCCGCAGGTCGATGGCCGCGCCATCAGGGATCGCGCAGCGCGCCTGAGGGCCGAGGGGGAAAAACGCGTGGAGAGGCACCTGTCCAAACAGATAGGGCAGATTCACAACATACTGATTGAAAAGCCCCGGATGGGGCGCACCGAACAGTTTGCCGAGGTTGCTTTTGACACGGATCAGCCCGAAGGCGAGATCGTCCAAGTCGACATTACCGGACGAACCAAACGTCAACTTGAGGCGTTTGTCGGTTGAACGGTCAAGTACAAGAGTAACCCATGCATCCCAATCCCGCGTTTCGCCAAGAGCCCATGTTCATGAATCTCGCGATGGTTCGAAAACGGGGCTTCGGCATGTTGTGCGTGAACGCGGATCCAGCGCCGCTTATCAGCCACGTCCCGTTCTGCCTGGATGACGAAGGCGACCTCGCCGAATTGCATCTCGTTCGATCCAACCCGATCGCGCGGATGATCACGGAAGCCACACCCGCTGTCATCGCCGTGAATGGGCCAGACGGATATGTTTCGCCTGACTGGTACGACACGCCCGACCAGGTCCCCACCTGGAACTACGTCGCAGTACACTTGCGCGGGGTTCTCGAGCCGATGGACGCGAGCGAAATGCGCGCACATCTGGACCGTCTGTCCTCGAGTTTCGAGGGGCGACTCGCCCCGAAACCTGCGTGGACCACCGCGAAGATGACGGGCGAGGTTCTCGAACGGATGATGCGCCAGATCCTGCCGTTTCGCTTCAAGGTCGCAGAGATCGAGGGGACCTGGAAGCTCAACCAGAACAAAACCGACGCCGCCCGCGAAGGCGCGGCCGAGCAGATCAAGCAAAGTCCCATCGGCCATGAGGTCGAAACCCTGGGCGCATTGATGACCGGGGGCGTTCCGTCGATAGACAAGGGCAGCCCGCTTACCTACATCTAAGGCACGATCATCCGAATTGGGAGGTAGGTCTTGGCTATCCAGATGACACCGCTTGCGGTTTTCGCCCTGCGCTACGGCGCGGTGGCCGTGGCGGGGTTCGCCGCAGGGAAATACCTCAAGCGCGGGCGGTTCCCGCGCGCCGTCGAGCATGAGTTGAACGTGGCGCCGGAAGGGATCCGCCTGCGTCGCGACAAGGGGCAGATCAGCGGCTCGGCCAAGGTCACGCGCCTGGCACGAATTGGCCGGTTCGGCCCGAAATTCCGCATCGACGCGGCGGCCCTCGGGCGCATCCGGATCAGGCGGCTGGCATGATGGAACTTCTCGGCTCCGGCGCGTCCCCCTTCGTGCGGAAGGCCCGCGTCCTCGTGGTCGAAGCCGCGATCACCGACATCCCCTATGTCGAGGTCACGGCCTCCCCCATGGGCGGCGAAGACAGGATCAACGCGGCCAATCCCTTGGGCAAGATCCCCGCGCTCACCCGCGACAATGGCCCAACGATCTACGACAGCAACGTCGTGTGCCGCTTCCTCGACAACCACGCAAAGGCCAACCTCTACCCGGAACAGCGCCTGTGGGAGGTGCTCACGCTGGAAGCCACCGGCGACGGCATCATGGAAGCCGCCGTGGGCATGACCTACGAAAAGCGCTTCCGCCCCGAAGACAAGATCTGGACCCCGTGGTTCGACGCGCAATGGGCCAAGATCGACCGTGCCCTCGACACGATCGAGCGGCAATGGATGAGTCACCTGCACGGCCCCGTCGACATGGGCCAGGTCAGCATCGCCTGCGCCCTCGGCTACCTCGACCTGCGCTTTTCCGACAAGGATTGGCGACCGGGGCGCGAGGCGCTGGCGGCGTGGTACGCGAAATTCGCCGAACGCCCCTCCATGGTCGCCACGGCCCCTGCGTGAGGATCGCCGAAGCCACCACCGACGCCGCGCGGCAGGCCTGTTTCGACATCCGCCGCGCGGTCTTCATCGAGGAACAGCAGATCCCCGAGGCCGAGGAATGGGACGCCGCCGACGCCACCTGCCGCCACTACCTTGCCGAGGATGAAACCGGCCCCGCCGGCACCGCCCGCCTGATCGCCAAGGGCACCTCCGCCAAGATCGGCCGTGTCGCCGTCCTGCGACCGCATCGCGGCACCGGCCTTGGCGCGCGGATCATGCGGGCCGTCATGGAGGACGCGAAGAACAACGGCTTCACCCATGCCGAGCTGGAAAGCCAGACCTACGCGCTCCCTTTCTACGAACGCCTCGGCTTCGTGGCCGAAGGCCCGGAATACGACGACGGCTCGGGCATCCTGCACCGGCTGATGAAAGCGGTCCTCTAGGGCGGAAAGACGGCACTGGCCCTCACGCCGAATTGAACCCGGGCGGCCTCCGCGCGAGCCCGGAGACAGAAAATTGCGCGATTCCGGGAAATGATGCGACATTTCAACCCCCGTGCGCGCGTTTGTCCGCTGGACGCCTAGCTTGCCAGACAGTAACAGCAGCGCAGGTTGGGTGACGGACGGCGTCCGGGACCTATCATACAGTTTTTCCCAGGTCGCGGAGACGTCCGGACCCCAGAGAGAGAACAGGAGAGCTCGTGTCACACGCAGAGGATCCTTCCGGCGATCGCCGGGACTTTCTGTACTACGCCACCGCCGGCACCGGCGTTGTCGTGGCAGGCGCGGCCGCTTGGCCGCTTGTGAATTCCATGAACCCGTCCGCCGACACACGCGCCGCATCGACCTTGCGCGTGGACGTCTCGGGCGTTGCCGAAGGCACGCAGCTGACGGTTCTGTTCCTGGGCAAGCCGATCTTCATCCGCCGCAGCACGCCGGACGAGATCGAGGCCGCCCAGGCCGTCGAGCTCAGCGAGCTTCCCGACGCCGATGCGCGCAACGAGAACATCGGCACCGCCGAGGCGACCGTCGCGAACCGCTTCGTGTCCCCCACCGGCGGCGAGGAGATAGACCCCTCCGCAGGCGGCTGGCTCATCATGCAGGGCGTCTGCACGCACCTCGGCTGTGTGCCGCTCGGTAACGGGGCCGGCGATTTCGGCGGCTGGTTCTGCCCGTGCCATGGCTCGCACTATGACACGGCAGGTCGCATCCGTCGCGGGCCCGCGCCCCAGAACCTGCCGATCCCGACCGTCGAATTCATCGACGAATCCACCATCCTGCTCGGTTAACGGAGGAAGAAAGACATGTCTGGTATTCCCCACGACCATTACGAACCGAAGTCGCGCGGCGAAAAGTGGCTTCACCGCCGCCTGCCGATCGTGTCGTTGCTGTACGACACGCTGATGATCCCGACCCCCAAGAACCTCAACTGGATGTGGATCTGGGGCATCGTTCTGGTCTTCTGCCTCGTGATGCAGATCATCACCGGCGTTCTGCTCGTGATGCACTACACCCCCCATGTCGACATGGCCTTCGCCTCGATCGAACACATCATGCGGGACGTGAACGCCGGTTGGGCGATCCGCTACATCCACATGAACGGCGCTTCGCTGTTCTTCATCGCCGTCTACCTGCACATCTTCCGCGGCCTCTACTACGGCTCCTACAAGGCCCCGCGTGAGGTGACGTGGATCATCGGCATGCTGATCTACGTGCTGATGATGGGCACCGCCTTCCTTGGCTACGTGCTTCCCTGGGGCCAGATGTCGTTCTGGGGCGCCACGGTTATCACCGGCCTGTTCGGCGCGATCCCGTTCATCGGCGAAAGCATCCAGACCTGGCTTCTGGGCGGGCCCGCCGTGGACAACGCCACGCTGAACCGCTTCCTGTCGCTGCACTACCTGCTGCCCTTCCTGATCCTGGGCCTCGTGATCGTGCACGTCTGGGCCTTCCACACCACGGGCAACAACAACCCGACCGGTGTCGAAGTGCGCCGCACCTCGAAGAAAGAAGCCGAGGCCGACACGCTGCCGTTCTGGCCCTACTTCGTGATCAAGGACCTCTTCGCGCTGGCCGTCGTGCTGGTGCTGTTCTTCGCGGTCACGGGCTTCATGCCGAACCTGCTGGGGCACCCCGACAACTATATCGAGGCCAACCCGCTGGTGACGCCCGCGCACATCGTTCCGGAATGGTACTTCCTGCCGTTCTACGCGATCCTGCGCGCCTTCGACCAGGAAGTCTGGGTCGTGATCATCGCCGATACGCTGACCGGCGGCATCGTCGACGCGAAGTTCTTCGGCGTCATCGCGATGTTCGGTGCGATCCTCGTGATGGCCCTGGCCCCGTGGCTGGACACCTCCAGCGTGCGCTCGGGCCGGTTCCGTCCGATGTTCAAATGGTGGTTCTGGCTGCTCGTGGTCGATTTCATGGTTCTGATGTGGGTGGGCGCACGCCCGGCCGAGGGGATCTATCCCTACATCGCCCTGATCGGCTCGACCTACTGGTTCGCCTACTTCCTCGTGATCCTGCCGCTGCTTGGCGTGATCGAGAAGCCGTTGCCGCAACCGGCAACGATCGAGGAGGACTTCAACGACCATTACGGCGGCGACCACGGTACGCCCGGCTCCGGCACGGCTGCTTCGGCACCGTCCCCGGCAGAGTGAGAGAGAGGATACTGAGAATGCTCAGGAAACTTGCAATCAGCACCGCCGCGGCGCTGGCCCTCCTCACCGGAGCGGCGCAAGCGGCCGGTGAAGGCGGCCATGTCACCAACTACGCCTTCTCGTTCGACGGTCCCTTCGGCACCTTCGATCAGGACCAGTTGCAGCGCGGCCTTCAGGTCTACACCCAAATCTGTTCCGGCTGTCACGGCCTGCAATACGTGCCGCTGCGGTCGCTTGCGGCCGAAGGCGGCATCGGTTGGTCCGAGGACGAGGTCCGCGCCTATATCGAGCAGAACTTTATCGAAGTGTATGATGAAGACCTGCAGGATTGGCGCCCAGCCGTGCCGAACGACAACTTCCCCGCGAACGACAGTGTCGGCGCACCGGACCTCAGCCTGATGGCGAAGGCCCGTCTCGGCTTCCACGGACCTTGGGGCACCGGACTGAACGCACTGGTCAACGGCATCGGCGGACCGGAATACATCGCGTCGCTTCTGACCCACTACACCGGCGAAGAAGTCGAACAATACGGCACCTACCTCTACGAGAACGAGACCTTCGAAGGCGGCCTCATCTCCATGGCACCGCCGCTCTGGGATGACGCGGTCGAATATGCCGACGGCACGCCCGCGACGGTCGACCAGATGGCGCAGGACGTCGCCGCGTTCCTGATGTGGGCGGCAGAGCCGCACATGATGGCACGCAAGCAGATGGGCTTCGTTGCGATCATCATTCTCGGCATCTTCTCGGTGCTGCTCTACCTGACCAACAAGCGCCTCTGGGCACCGGTCAAGGCACGCGCAAAAGGCACCCAGCCCGCCGAGTGACCTTCGGTCGACTTGAATAGAAAACGCGCCCCGGCTGTCCGGGGCGCGTTTTTCTTTGTTCAGGCGTAGGGTGGGTGAAACCCACCAATCAATTCTTATACTATAACGTGATTTTAAAATGAAATCAATAATTTAGACCAAGTGTGCAAGCTTGCACAAGTTACATCCACGGCATCAGCGGCTCGGCCCTCCCGGCAATCGCCTCGCCCAGGTCACCGTCCAGCACAACCGCTCCGTCCTCCAGCAACACGATCCGGTCGCACAGCTTCTCCGCGTCCAGCAGGTCATGGGTCACCATCACCAGCGTCTGCCCCGTCTCGTCACAAAGCGCGCCCACAAGCGCCAGCATCTCGCGCCGCAACCCCGGGTCGAGCGCCGCGAACGGCTCGTCCAGCAGCACAAGCGGCCGGTCCTGCAACAGCATCCGCGCCAGCGCCACCCGGCTCTGCTGCCCGCCCGAAAGATCGCCGGGCTTGCGAGCGTCGTATCCCTTCAGCCCGACCTTCTCCAAGGCGTCCCCGACACGGCTCCGGTCCGCGCGCGAAAGCTTCAGCCCCGGATCAATCCCAAGCGCCACGTTGTCGAAGACGTTGAGATGCGGGAACAGATTGCCATCCTGAAACAGGATCGACATCGCCCGCTCCGCCACCGGCGCTCGCGAGACGTCCACGCCGTCGATCAGAACCAGTCCCTCATCCGGCCAGACGAACCCCGCGACCACCGACAGCAGCGTGGACTTCCCCGACCCCGACACCCCCATCAACGCCACCCGCGCGCCCTTGGGCACGTCGAGGTTCACCGACAGCGTGAACTCCCCTTGCCGGACGATCACATCCTCAAGCCGCAGCATTCACGCGCCCCCCTCGGTCAAACAGCCAGAACAGCCCCAGCGACAGCGCCATCAACAAGACCGCCGCGCCCTGCGCATCGTTGGTACGGTAGGAGCCGAACAGGCGATACATCTCCAGCGGCAGCGTCTCCTGCCCCGGCGCGGAGAACAGGGCGATGACGCCGAGGTCCCCCATTGAGAACGCCGCCGCCAACCCCGCGCCGAACCCAAGCGGCCGCCGCAGGCGCGGCAGGATCGCGTGCCGCAGCCGCGCGGACCCCGCCATCCCCAAGGCATCGGCCAACCGCCCCTGACTAGCCTCCGCCGCCGTCACCGCAGGGATCAGGGCGCGCAGAAGGAAGGGTAGGGCCACGAGGGCGTTCACAAGCCCGGTGATCGGAAGCGACAGCGCCACCGGATCGGCGACCGGAAAGATCAGGATGAACAATCCTGTCCCGACCACCAGCGGCGAGACCGCGATGGACAGAAGACCGACCGCCTCCAGCCCCAGCCGCCGACCATGGCTCGCGATCAGAAGGGCCATCGGCAAGGCAAGACCCACCGCCAGCGCCGTCGATGCGAGGGCCAGCACGATCGACCGCAAGGCAGCCTCCCACGTCGACAAGGGTAGGCTGAATACCGCGCCGATCCCCTCGGCGGCGACGGTCAGCAGCGGGAGGAGGAGGAAGAGACCGGCCAGAAGAAGCACACCGACATCGAAGCCCCGCGCCCGCGCCGTGTCACCGGGCCATCGCATCGCCGGGCGGTCCAGCCCGCTGCCGAATGTCACCGCGCCTGCAAAACGCCATGCAAGCAGCCCGGCGGCCACGCAGATCGCCACCTGCATCAGCCCGAGCGCCGCCGCACGCCCGAGGTCGAAATCGAAGCGGAATGCCTGATAAATCGCCAGTTCCACAGTCGTGGCCGCAGGCCCTCCGCCAAGGATCAGGGCTACCGCGAAACTGGTGCTGCAGATCAGGAAGATGATGAGCAACGCACCGGGAAGGGTAGCCGCCAGCAAGGGCCTCTCGAAATGCCGCCGCATGTCGGACGGCGAGAAATTCAGGGCATGGGCGAGGCGAACCCGCTCGGACGGGATCGCCAGCCAGCCTTGCAGCAACAGCCGGGTCGCCAAGGGCAGGTTCAGGAACACGTGGGCAAGGACCACGCCGAGCAGGCCGTAGATCTCGATCTGGCCGGCTCCGATGCCCTCCAGCGCGCGGTTGATCCAGCCGGAGCGGCCGAAGATCGCGAGAAGCCCCATCACCGCAACGATGACCGGCAGGATGAAGGGCGCGCCGAGAAGGGCGATGTAGGTCGTGCGTCCGCGGAACCGTCGCCGCGCCAGCGCGCGGGCCACCGGGATCGCGGCAAGGCAGGACAGCAGAGCCGAAAGGGCCGCCTGAAGCAACGTGAAGCGGATCGCCGCCCAATCGGCGCCGCGTAGTCCCGACAGGCCCTCCGCCCGCCAGATCACCGCCGCGAGCGGGCCGAGGATCACCAGAACGACCAGCAGGGCGAAAACCCCGCCGGTCGCCTGCAAGGCCGTTACTGGCTGAGTGCGGATTGCCATGTGGCGAGCGCATCCTCACGCATCTCTGCCGCCGTCTCCGCCGGGAAGATCAGCGCCTCTCCCGGTTCGATCAGGGTCTCGAACCCTTCTGGCAGGGCCTCGGCCTCCAGCGCTGCCGGATACATCCAGTTGGTCGTCGGAAGCGCTTCCTGGAAGGCGGGGGTCAGCATGAATTCGACGAATTGCGCGGCGAGGTCCGGCACGTCCGTCGTGGCCACGATCCCCGCGACCTCGATCTGCAGGTAGTGCCCTTCATCGAACGGTGCGGCGGTGTAGCTGTCATCCTCCTCGGCGATCAGGTGGTAGGCCGGAGAGGTCGTGTAGGACAGCACCATGTCGGCCTCGCCCTCGAGGAACAGGCTATAGCCCTCGGACCAGCCGGGAGTGACGGTCACGACATTGTCGGAGAGACCTTCCCAGATTTCGCCGGCCCGCTCGCCATAGGCATTCTGCACCCACATCAGGAGGCCAAGCCCCGGCGTGGACGAGCGCGGGTCCTGGATGATGATGGACGTGTCGGATGCCGCAAGTTCTTCGAAGCTTGTAGGGACGTCCTCCAAGTCGGCGCGGTGCACGAAGGCGAAGTAGCCCCAGTCGAAGGGCAGGAAATGCGGGTCGTCCCACGCGACCGGAAGGGTCAGGCCCTCCGCCGCGATGCCGTGTTCGGCGACGAGACCCGCTTCAACCGCGGCGGCGGTCAGGTTGGTATCGAGGCCCAGCACGATATCGGCCTCCGTCCGCGGACCTTCCAGCCGAAGCCGGGACAGCAGCGCCGCGCCATCGCCGGCCGAGACGAATTGCAGATCGCAGCTGCAGACCTCCTCGAAGGCCTGTTCGACCTGCGGGCCGGGGCCCCATTCTGTATTGAAACTGTCGTAGGTATAGACCGTCAGCACCGGGGTCTGCGCGAACGCGGCCCCTGCAATGATGGAACATCCCGCAGCGATAAGTGGTGTGGTGAGCTTCATGGCGTCACTCCTCCGTATAACTGTGGGCGAAGTGAAGCGTGGCCAGTGGCCGTTACCCTTCCCTCCGCCGGTTCTAACCGGTTCAGGTTCAACGGGTTCGCTTTCGCATCTCAGGCAAGGGGGTCGTCAGACACCCAGGCCACCCCGAGGTAGCCCAAGACCTAGGGCATCGCTGCGGGCTTGTCCATCGGGCGCGCTGCGGCTAACCCGTGAGACATGAGCATGAATTCTTTTGGCCACCTGTTCCGCGTCACCACCTGGGGTGAAAGCCACGGTCCCGCCCTCGGGGCGACGGTCGATGGCTGCCCGCCCGGCGTGCCCATCGAGGCGGAGGCGATCCAGCACTGGCTCGACCGGCGCAAACCCGGCCAGAACAAGTACACGACCCAGCGGCGTGAGCCGGACGAGGTTGAGATCCTGTCAGGCGTGTTCGAGGGCCAGAGCACCGGCACGCCGATCCAGCTGATGATCCGCAACACCGATCAACGCTCGAAGGATTACGGCGATATCGTCGAGAAATTCCGCCCCGGCCATGCCGATATCACCTATTGGCAGAAATACGGGATCCGCGACTACCGCGGCGGCGGGCGATCCTCGGCGCGGGAAACGGCGGCACGGGTTGCCGCCGGCGGCGTGGCGCGGGCGGCGCTGGCCGAGCTTGCGCCTGGCCTGAAGATCACCGGCTATATGGTGCAGATGGGCGACCGGCGCGTGTCGGACATCGACCTGGCCGAGGTCGAGAACAACCCATTCTGGGCGCCCGACGCGGAGGCCGCTGCCGATTGGGCCGATTACCTCGACACTTTGCGCAAATCGGGCGACAGCGTCGGTGCCGTGATCGAGGTGCGGGCCAGCGGAGTTCCGGCGGGCCTCGGCGCGCCGGTCTACGGCAAGCTCGACACCGATCTGGCCGCCGCGATGATGTCGATCAACGCCGTGAAAGGCGTCGAGATCGGCGATGGCATGGCCGCTGCCGCGCTCACCGGAACCGCCAATGCCGACGAGATCACGATGGGGCCGGACGGGCCGGAATATTCGTCGAACCATGCGGGCGGAATCCTCGGAGGGATCTCCACCGGGCAGGACGTGATCGTGCGGTTTGCGGTCAAGCCGACGTCGTCGATCCTGACGCCGCGCAAGACGATCACCAAGTCCGGCGAGCCGACCGAGATTGTGACAAAAGGACGGCACGACCCCTGTGTCGGCATCCGCGCCGTGCCCGTGGGCGAGGCGATGATGGCCTGCACCCTGTTGGATCACCTGCTACTACATCGTGGGCAGGTGGGGGTTAACAGGGGCCACATAGGTTAAGTTCTTCTTAACCTGAGTGCTTCATCGTGCCCAATGGATTTAACTTCGGCGCATTTGTTCTCACTCTGGAACAATGGGGCAAAACGGCCCCAATCCTGCCTTTTTTCCGCCACATTCCGGCAAAAGGAAGGATGCGCTGGGGTTAGTTAGTTGGATGTCTAATGGGGCAGTACGCTCAAAGTAGCCGCGCACAGCGGGCCGTGATTTCGATCGACTGGATGCTTCTTGTCGTGGCGGTGATGGTGATGCTGTTCTGTATCGCGGCGTTCATACGGATCACCTCCGATTCAACCAGACCCTCACCGAACAGTGGCCTGCTCAGCCTGTCCGAAGCCGATCATCTGGTGGCCTTCCAGGACTTCAACCATGATGTCGATGGCTGGACCCCGACGCCAGCCCCTCCACCTTCGGGCGTGCAGGGTCCGGTTCTGGGGCCGTTCTCGGATGAACATGTCGAGCGGCGGTTCCAACTGCCCATCGATACCGACCACGTCCTCGTCCGGTTCGACCTTCAGTTGCACGGGCCCTGGGCCGCAGGAGACGCGCTCGCAATCTCGCTGAGCGGGCACGAACCGGTTGCGCTCGTGCCGTCCGGACAAGCTGACGGAGCCATCACCTGGGCCATTGCGGGCCAGGACGAAACGGGCCTGGCCGCGACAGTGCATCAGCGTGGCGTCGCTCCGCCCGTCGGCGGAAGCGATCAGCCGGTCATCTCATTGACGATCACCCTGCAGGTGCCAAGCCCGACGGAGGACCTGCTGCTCGGATTTGACGCCGATCCACCGGAAGGCGCGTCCTGGAGCCTCGACAACCTCGCCGTTGTGGCGACAACGGATGGAGAGGCCTAGAGGCCGCTGTCGAGCAGCGCACGGATGTCGCCCTCGGACGTGCCGGCGACGATGCGGCCCACTTCCGTACCGTCCCGGAACATCACCAGCGTCGAACGGCGCGGAACGGCAAGCTGGGTCGCCAGGTCGCCGTTGCCATGCTCGTCCCAATCGACGCGGTAGAAGGTGATCGCTTCACCGTAGGCCGGGTTCTCCTCCAGCAGGGCGTTGATCGTGCGCTCCTGGCTGCGGCAGGTGCTGCACCAATCTGCCGCGAAATCCAGGAAAACGGTCTCACCCGCGCTGATCGCCTGCTCGGCCGCGCCGGGGGTGTAGTCGATCATGTTCGCACTGGCGGCGATGGGTGTGAGGGCCAAGGCCGCAGCGGCGGCCAGAAGTGTACGACGGTTCATTATCAATCTCCGTAAGTGTCAAAGGGCAACGGACAGGTCCTGCAACCAGATGGGCATCCGGTCGAGCAGCCAGATTTCGGCCATCTGGTGCCAGCGCATGTAGATGGCGAGACCGACAAGGAAGAAGACGGCCCCGAGGATCGGGCGCGAGGCGGCAGCAAACTTGCGCAAGGTGCCCATGCGCCGTTGAAGGGCCGCGCGGGCGCCGTAGCCAAGGCCGAGGATGATGGTGCCGATGCCAAGGGCGAAAGCCACCATGATGAAGAACGCGCGCAGCAGCGCCTCGCCCTGGCTGGCCAGCGATATGGCCGAGCCGAGGACGGGGCCGACGCAGGGGCTCCAGACCGCGCCCAGAAGCAGACCGCCAAGAAACTGGCCCTGCCAGCCATCGGTGGACAAGCCACGCATCCCGCCATCGGCGCGCTCAGCGATCCCACCCGTTGCCGTGGCAAAGCGGGCCGAGAGCTGCGGCACCATCAGGACGGCACCAAACACCATCATCAGAACCGCACCGGCGGCGCTCACGGTCTCTTCGCGCAGGCCGACGAGATGACCTGCCGCAATGATTCCGAAACCCAACGTGACGAAAGCCAGTCCCATGCCGCCCGCGAGGGCCAGCGGCCCGTAGCGGCTGCTTTGGAGTGAACCGGCAAGCACGATGGGCAGCACCGGCAATACGCAGGGATTGATGAGCGTCAGAAGGCCCGCGCCATATGCGAGGATGAATTCCATGGCGGTATGGTTGGCTAGAAGGCGGTTCAATGTCACCTGACATGCGCGTGAACCGGCCCCGGCGGGCCTCCGTCACCGTGCTAGGTCGCCACGCGCGCCCGCTGCACCGCGAGGATGCCACCGGCGATGATCGCCACGCCCAAGGCATCGACCCAGCTCAGCCGTTCAGACAATAGAACCCATGCGATCAGCACGCCGAACACCGGGTTGAGGAAGTGATAGGTCGCTGCCCGCGTCGCGCCGATCCGCCCCACCAGAAGGAACCAGATGAAGGTGGCCAGCAGGCCGGGCATCAGGGTCGTGTAGGCGAAAGCAAGGATGAACGGCGTGGTCCAATCAACCGTCAGGGTCTCCAACGGGAGTGCCACGACGAACAACGCGGCCGAGCCCACCAGCATCTGAAGCCCGATGATCATCATCAGGTTCCCGCCGTCGCTGGCGGCACTGCGCACCGTCAGCGTTGCGACCGTGAGCGCCAGGGCCCCGACCAGGCACATCAAGACGCCAAGCGGATCGGCCCCGCCCCCGAACCTTTGCGCCATGATCAGGGCGACACCGGCGAAACCGGCGACAATTCCGAGGATGCCGATGGCAGGAAGCCGTTCCTTGAAGATGGTCCAGTTCGCCAGGGCGACCAGAAGCGGCATGGTCGAGGCGATGATGGCCGCCAGCGAAGCCTCGATCCACTGGATCGCCGTGAAGTTGAGGCCGAGGTAGATCGCGTTCTGGCAGATGCCGAAGATGAACACCGCGCGCCATTGTCCGCGCGTCAGGTTGAACCTTTGCCCCAGCGCCACCGCGATCCCGACGCCGATCATCCCCGATATCGCGAAGCGGAATGCGAGCGAGAAAAGTGGCGGAGCGGCCTCGACGATAAACCGGGCGGAGGTGAACGCCGACGACCAGATCAGCGCAAATATCAGGCCCATCAGAACTGCGCGGACGTCCAAGACGTATCCCCCCAAAGCAAAAGGGCCGCGCCCCAACGGCGCGACCCTTTCACGTCTTCAGGTGGACGGCAATCCGCAGTCAGCGTCAGCCGTTCACGGAATCCTTGAGAGCCTTCGCAACGGTGACCTTCACCTGCTTGTCGGCCTCTTTCTTGATCTGCTCGCCCGTGGCGGGGTTGCGGACCATACGCTCGGGACGCTCGCGGCAATAGACCTTGCCGATGCCCGGAAGGGTCACGGCGCCGCCGTTGGCGACTTCCTTGGTCACGACTGCGGTCACGGCGTCGAGTGCTGCGCTTGCCGCTTTCTTGTCGGTGCCCATCTCGTCGGCCAATGCCGCGACGAGCTGCGTTTTGGTCATGGGTTTGGTTGCCATGGTATTATTCTCCTGCTGTCTTTCCCCCGAGCCCTTGGGCCGGTTGGCGCGAAGCTAACCGAATATTGTTGGGGCACACAACGCTTCGCGTGCGTTTTGGCGAGAAAAACATGGGAATTTCGGCGATTTTCCGCGTCAAAGGAAGGCTGTTTCCTGAAAAGAGCGCAATTTCCGGCTATGAAGGCGCTCCAAGGGCATCTCCCGCAGGCGCTCCATGGCGCGTATTCCGATCAGCAAATGCCGTGCCACCTGCGTCTTGTAGAAGTCCGAGGCCATGCCGGGCAGCTTCAATTCGCCGTGCAGCGGCTTGTCGGACACGCACAGAAGCGTGCCGTAGGGCACCCTGAACCGGAAGCCGTTCGCGGCAATCGTGGCGCTTTCCATGTCGAGCGCGACGGCCCGCGACTGGCTGAGGCGTTGCACCGGCCCGGTCTGGTCGCGCAGTTCCCAGTTGCGGTTGTCGAAGCTGGCAACGGTGCCCGTGCGCATGATCCGCTTGAGCTCGTACCCCTCAAGCTCGGTCACGCCGGCGACGGCGGTTTCCAGCGCCACCTGGATCTCCGCAAGCGCGGGGATCGGAACCCAGATCGGCAGGTCGTCGTCGAGCACCTTGTCCTCGCGCAGGTAGGCGTGGCCGAGTACGAAATCACCCAGCCGCTGCGAATTCCTGAGGCCGGCACAATGGCCGACCATCAGCCAGGCATGGGGGCGCAGCACCGCAATGTGGTCAGTCGCGGTTTTCGCGTTCGACGGGCCGACACCGATGTTGACCAGCGTGATCCCGGCCCCGTCGGCGCGCTTGAGGTGGTAGGTCGGCATCTGCGGCATCTTCGGGGGGACCTCGATCGGCGTGTCGGGATCGGTGATCTCGACATTCCCGGTCGAAACGAAGCCGGTGTAGCCGCTGTCCGGTGTCGCCAGTTGCGAGCGGGCATAGGCCTCGAACTCGTCGACATAGAACTGGTAGTTGGTGAACAGGACGTGGTTCTGGAAATGGCTCGGGTCGGTGGCCGTGTAATGCGCCAGCCGCGCCAGCGAATAATCCACCCGCTGCGCGGTGAAGGCGGCCAGCGGATAGGCCCCATCCTCGAAGGTGAAGCCGGTGCCGTTGACGATGTCGTCGTTCGTGGTGGCAAGGTCCGGCACGTCGAAGACATCGCGCAGCGTGAAATCACCCGCGCCCTCCTGCGGCACGGTGATCGTCGCATCGTTGGCGACGGCAAAATGCACCGGCATCGGCGTCAGCGACGGGCCGATCTGCACCGGAACATTGTGGTTCTTCAGCAGAAGGCCAAGCTGTTGCACGAGGTAATTCTCGAACAGGTCGGGCCGCGTGACCGTGGCGGCATAGGTGCCGGGCTCGGTGACATGGCCGAAGCTCAACCGGCTGTCGACGCCCGCGAAACTCGTCGTGCGGATGCGGATCTCGGGGTAGAACGCCCGGTAGCGCGTGCCCTCGGGCGCGCCGTCCGTCAGGGTGGCGGTGAAGCTGTCGCACAGGAATTCGGTCGCCTGCTTGTAAAGCGCCTGAAGGTAGGCGACGGCCTCCTCCGCGTTGGTGAAATCGCGCGGCTCTCCATGGTCGGGAGAGCGGACTTTCGGCATGGTCTGGATCATTCTACCTCTATCACGAATTCATATGCTTCACGAAGGACTGCGATGCCTTCATCCCCCAGCGCCAGTCGCAGGTCCCGAGTGATGACATAGGGGTTTCCCGCCGTCATTCCCGGAATGCTCCCGATCTCCGGCTCGGGCATGATCTGGTCGATCCAAAGACGGATCGGATCCCGGGCGTCGTTCGGCGGGATGGTGATACCGAGGTCCGAGGCCCGTGCCGGAACCTGTACATCGAAACGGTCTTCGACAAACGCGCGGAAAGCGTCGGGCAGGATGATTGGAACGTCTCGTGCCTCTTCATGTGGGGTGAGCGTCGCATCTATCAGGGCGGCGGGTTCCGAGTACCCGATGGCGAGGAACTGCAGGGCCACCAGCGGGTCGTCGGTCAGAACATGGGGATCGCCGTGGTTGAACACGACGAACCATTGCTTACCGGCATTATCCCGCCACAGAGAAAGTGTCCCGCCATCCCCGGCGATGCTGGCAATGGTCGCGATCCGGTTCATCGCTTCCGGCGGAGGTTCGTGCAGGGGAGGTCCTGCCTCGTAGGTGAACACGACAAGGCTGGCGCCAAGTTGATCGCGGACCTCCGGCGGGTAGATCGACAAGTAGCGGGATGAAAACGCGTCGGGATCGCGATGCGTGTAGACCCCGCCCCATCCTTGCGCCTCGACCCAATCCATGGCCTCGGCAATCGGGTCGGGCAGGATCAGGCCGTCCGGCAGGTGTTCGCGAAGGTCTTGCGCGAAACTCACTGGATCACCTCGGTCAGCTGGAACGTCCGCACGTCCACGAGGCCGAGGTCGCTGATCCTCAGTTCCGGAATAACCACCAGCGCCAGAAGCGAATGTTGCATATAGGCATTGTTGAGCGTGCAGCCAGCGGCCTCCATTGCCTCGACCAGCCGGGTGACCTTTGCAGCCACTTCCGCGGCCGGGGCGTCGGACATCAGCCCGGCGATGGGAAGCTCCACGAGGGCCTGTTCCTCGCCGTCCCGCCACAGGGTGACGCCGCCGCCGACCTCGGCCAGCCGGTTGGCTGCCTTCGCCATCATGTCGCGGTCGGTGCCCACCACGATCATGTGGTGGCTGTCATGGGCCACGGTGGAGGCCATCGCCATCCCGGGGCCGTAACCGAAGCCGCTGACGAAACCGTTTGTCACGCCGCCTGTGCCGCGATGCCGCTCGACCAGCGCGATCTGTGCGATACCCTCCGGCTCGACCACGCCGTCGCGCACGGGCAAGTCGAGTTCAAGCGCCTTGGTCGGTGCCTGGTTCTCGACCACGCCAATGACATTGGCGCGCACCTGCGGGGCGGTGGACCGGATTTCGAAATCCGGTGCGGCCAGCGTTTTCCCCAGCTTCACCGAGGCGCGGGTATCCTCGGGCCAGTCGAGATGCGGGCAATCGACCAGCACCTTGCCGGCCTGAGCCACCCTTTGCCCACGGGCGTAGACCACTTCGATGGGAAGGCTGGACAGATCGCCTGTCACGATCATGTCGGCCCGGCGGCCCGGTGCGATCTGGCCGATCTCGCGCTCCAGCCCGAAATGAGTCGCGGTGTTGATCGTCGCCATCTGCAAGGCAATCAGCGGGTCGCAGCCGCAGTCGATGGCGTGCCGCACGGCGCGGTTCATGTGGCCTTCGTCCACGAGCGTCTTGGCGAAGCAATCGTCGGTACAGATGATCATGTTGCGCGGGTCCAGCCCGCGCTCGGTGATCGCGGTGATCTGGCTTTCGATGTCATACCACGCACTGCCGAGGCGGATCATCGACCGCATCCCCTGCCGCATACGGGCAATCGCGTCCTCCTCGCAGGTGCCCTCGTGGTCATCCGCCGGACCGCCTGCCGCGTAGGCGTGGAAGGCGGGGCCAAGGTCGGGGGAGGCGTAGTGCCCGCCGACCGTTTTGCCAGCCTTCTGGGTCTCGGCGATTTCGGCCAGCATCTGCTGGGAGCCGTTCACCACGCCGGGGAAATTCATCATTTCGCCCAGGCCGATTATCCCGGGCCATGCCATCGCCTCGGCCACATCGTCGGGCCCGATCTCGTAGCCCGTGGTCTCCAGCCCTGGCGCGGAGGGCGCGCAGGAGGGCATCTGCGTCCAGATATTCACCGGCTGCATAAGCGCCTCGTCATGCATCAGGCGCACACCGCGCAGGCCGAAGACATTGGCGATCTCGTGCGGGTCGGTGAACATCGACGTGGTGCCATGGGGGATGACGGCGCGGGCGAATTCCGCGGGCGTCAGCATGCCGCTTTCGATGTGCATGTGCCCGTCACAGAGGCCGGGGATCAGGTACTTACCGCCGATGTCCTGCACGTCGGTCGCGTCACCGGTGCAATGGCTCGCGTCCGGCCCGACATAGGCCAAACGTCCATGTTTTACAGCGACTTGCCATCCGTCCATCACCTCGCGCGTTTGCACGAGGACGACGCGGGCATTCGTCAGGACCAGATCAGCGGGCGCGCGACCGGCGGCCACGGCGACAAGGTCGGAGGCGACGTCGGGCCATGTGGGGAAAGGTGCATGTTCCATGGCGCAGTTTTGCCGAAGGGAAAGAAGGGCCGCAAGTGACCATTCGATTACATCGCGGCAGGCACGATGAGGCCGAGCGTGTCCGGACGGGTCACGGACGCAGCCTTTGCGCATGGAGCGCATCGTAGATCGGCAGGGCCTCCTCCAGCAGGGAACGATGCTCGGGCGCGACCTCGGGCAGGGGTCCCTCGGACCCGGCGAAACCGGTGGAACGGTGCACGGCGTCATACCAGTGCGGGGCCCATGCGCCGTCGAAGGGTTTTGGCCCCGCCTCCCATGTCAGCATCACGGGATCGAATTCCAACCCTATGGTTTTGCAAAGGATTTTCAGTATGCCTTCGGGATCGTCCCGCACGTCGGCGCTGTCGATGATCGGGCCGGGGAGCGCGGAAAAGACACGGTCGACATCCGCAAACCCGATGTCGTCCATGGTGATGGTATCGCGCTTCTTTCCGTAGCTGGCGATGACGCGGGCGGGGTGGCGGATCAGGTGGACGTTCACGCAATCCCGCGCCCAGTCCAGCGGGAAACCGGGCAGCATGTGGTGGGTCATGAGCTTCAGATATTGCAGCGGTTTTTCGGGCCGCGCGATCTGCTTCACGACCTCCGCCGGATCACTGGGCTGGGCGGCGATACAGGCCTCGCGCATCGGGTGATCGGCACCGCTTTCCACGAGGTAGGCGGCGTAGAACGGCTCGTCCCAGGCCTCGCAATCGGGGCGGTTTCCGAAGGCATACATCATGGCCGTCGACAGGTTGCGCGGCCCGGACCACATGGCAATTCTCACCTGCAAGATCCCGTAGTTATTTCGTAGTGAAACTGTAGTTACACGCGCATGGGCGGTGTCTCACCCTTTCGTGACATCAAGCGGGTGTGTCTTGCAATGGGCGGCACGGCACGTTTCGCTGGGGCGACACCAAAGGAAGGACCGAGAGTCATGTCCCGCACACCGATCCGCGAGAACCTCAAGACCGCCCTGCTGGCGACTGCCATCCTTGCCGGCGCGGCCCTGACCCATGGCAAGGCGCAGGCGCAGGATGTGCAGACCGCCGTCGTCGCGGGGGGCTGCTTCTGGTGCGTCGAGGCCGATTTCGAGAGTGTCGAGGGCGTGACCGAGGTCGTCTCGGGCTTCGCGGGCGGCAGTGTCGAGAACCCCAGCTACCGCGAGGTGGTGAACGGCGGCACCGGGCACCTGGAGGTGGTCGAAATCACCTACGACGCCGAGGTGCTGCCCTACGAGCAATTGGTGCACCTGTTCCTGCGCTCCATCGACCCGCTGGATCCGGGCGGGCAGTTCTGCGACCGGGGCGAAAGCTACACCACGGCGATCTTCGCGGGGTCCGAGGAGGAACGGCAAATCGCCGAGGCCGCCATCGTCGAGGCGGAGGAGACGCTCGGACAGGAGATCGTGACCCCCGTGCGCGACGCCGCGCCGTTCTACGCGGCGGAGGAGTATCACCAGGATTACTACCGTTCGGACGACATCATCCTGACCCGCTTCGGCCCGCGCCGGAAGGAAGTGGCCTACGACCTCTACCGCAACGCCTGCGGCCGCGATGCGCGGGTCGAGGAGGTCTGGGGCGATGAGGCCGTCTTTGCGGACGGCCACAGCTGAGCGTTCTAGACGAACAGCATCACGTTGTTTTGCAGGATGATCTCGACCGCCAAGATGCCGAGGATCACCACCAGCGGGGCGAGGTCGAGACCGCCCATGTTGGGCAGGATGCGGCGGATCGGGTCGTAGATCGGTTGCAGAAGGCGGTTCAGGCCATCCCAGATCTGGCCAACGACCGGCTGGTGCAGGTTCAGGACCCCGAAGCTTATAAGCCACGACATGATGATGTGGGCGATCACGATGAATTTCGCGACGCTCAGAAGCAGCATCAGGATCTGGAAGAGAGAGGTCATGTGTCGCGCCCGGTCCGGTGAATGTTGCATGGCAAATAGGCAGGTCGGCCCGGTGCTGCAAGCAATCGACGTTCATTTGAACAAAACGCCGCGGATTTGACGTGACGGCGCTGTTGCGCTCGGCCGTCATCGGCGCAGATTGCGCGCATGTATCCATTTGCCCGCACCCTGACCATTGCCCTTGCCGAGCGCCGCAAGCCGAAGCTGGGCGTCTACGACACCCATGTGATGGAGATGCGGTGCTGGCCCGTCGACATCGACTATTTCTTCGAGATGAACAACGGGCGCATCCTGACGCTGTTCGATCTTGGCCGAACGGCTCTGGCGATCCGCATCGGCCTTTGGGACGTGCTGAAGCGTGAGAACTGGGGGCTGGTCGTTGCCGGGTCGACGGTGCGCTATCGGTCTCGCGTGCGCCCGTTCCAGAAATTCGAGATGCGGACGCGGTTCCTCGGCTGGGACAACAGGTTCTTCTACCTCGAACAGGCGATGTGGCGGGGCGAGACCTGCTGCAACCACGCGCTGTTGCGCACGGGCGTCACGAAAGGCGGGCGGCTTGCGCCGGTTGAAGACGTGGCCCGCGCGATGGAGATGGACGAGGTCAGCCGGCCGCTTCCGGAATATGCGCAGGGCTGGGCTGCGGCGGATGCGACACGCCCCTGGCCGCCAGAATTCTGAGCACCTTGTTCGAGATGGACAGGCCCTGCCGCGCGGTGCAACCTCCGCGCCATGAAGACCTATGCCTCCCGCAAGCCGGTTCCGCCCTATGACGCCCTCTCGCCCGAGGGCAAACGCTGCATCCGCGGCTGGTGGGCGTTCGACTGGGCGAGCCAGCCGTATTTCACGCTGGGCCTGACCTTCGTCTTCGGGCCGTATTTCGCCTCGGTCGCGTCGGATTACTTCCTTGCCACGGGCCTCGACGAGGTCGCAGCGGATGCGCAGGCGCAGAGCCTTTGGTCGCTGGGCCAGACGATCACCGGCATCCTGATCGCGATCTGTGCGCCGGTGCTGGGCGCATTGGCGGACAACACCGGCAAGCGGATGCCGTGGATCGTGGCGTTTTCGCTGTTCTACATCATCGGCGCGGCGGGGCTGTGGTACCTGACGCCGGACGGCAGTTTCCTGACCGGCGCGCTGATCTGTTTCGGGATCGGCCTGATCGGGGCGGAGTTCACGACGATCTTCACCAACTCGCTTCTGCCGGACCTCGGCAATGCGCAACAGATCGGGCGCATCTCGGGCTGGGGATTTGCCATCGGCTACGCGGGCGGGGTGACGGCGCTGTTCATCATGCTGCTGCTGTTCGTGGAGCAGGACGGCGGCACGACGCTGATCGGGCTTGCGCCGGCCCTGGGGCTCGACCCCGAGACGATGGAGGGCACGCGTTTCGTCGGGCCGTTCATGGCGGCGTGGTACATCATCTTCATGATCCCCTTCGCCCTGTGGGTGCGGGAGGCCCCGCGTCCGCGTATTCCCGGCGGAGTTCCGAAAGCGCTGGGCGATCTGGCGGCACTGGTGAAAAGCCTGCCGGGCAAGGTGAGCCTGACGGCCTACCTGGGGTCGTCCATGTTCTACCGCGATGCGCTGAACGCGCTTTACGCGTTCGGGGGCACCTACGCGGCGCTGGTGCTGAACTGGTCCATCGTGCAGGTCGGCATCTTCGGGATCATCGCGGCGATCTTCTCGGCCATCGCGACTTTTGTCGGCGGGCTGGTGGATGAGCGCACCGGGCCGAAGCCGATCATCATAACCATGATCCTTGTCCTGATCGCGGTCTGCGCCTTCATCCTCGGGATGACGCGCGACAGCATCTGGGGCGTGTCGTTGGCCGAGGGGTCGACCCTGCCGGACACGGCCTTCTTCATCTGCGGCGCGATCATCGGCAGCGCGGGCGGCGTGTTGCAGGCATCGAGCCGGACGATGATGGTGCGCCACGCGGAGCCAGGCAAACCGACCGAGGCCTTCGGGCTTTACGCATTGTCCGGCAAGGCCACGGCCTTCCTCGGGCCGGGGCTGATCTTCCTGACCACGACGACCTTCGGCGATACCCGTCTGGGGATGCTGCCGCTGATCGTCCTGTTCGCAATTGGACTTTTCCTGCTATTCTGGGTGAAACCCGGCGGCCTGGCCGAGGATCTGGAGGGGACGACATGAGACGGCTTTTCCCATTTGCATTCATGGTGCTGGCGGCCTGCGGGGCAGGCAGCGGCGGGCCGGTGATCCAGCTTGATCCGAGCATGTCGGGGCAGGAGGCGCGGCAATTCTTCGGGGCCGAGACCAGCGGGTCGGGTGGTGCGGGGGAGGCCATCGGCTTCTACTCGAACGGTTGCCTCGCCGGCGGGCAGGAGTTGGCCGAAACCGGCCCGACATGGCAGGCGATGCGGCTGAGCCGCAACCGCAACTGGGGCCACCCGGAACTAATCGACTACGTGCAATCGCTCAGCGCGAACGTGGCGCGGCAGACCTCGTGGGCGGGGCTTTACGTCGGTGACATGAGCCAGCCGCGCGGCGGCCCGATGCTGACCGGCCACGCCAGCCACCAGGTCGGGCTGGACGTGGATATCTGGATGCTGCCGCCCGAACGCCTCGATCTGACCGAGCAGGAGCGGGAGGAGCTGTCCTCGATCTCCGTCCGGGCGCAGCGGGGCGCGTCGGTCAACGGCAACTGGACGGCGGACCATGCCGAGGTGTTGCGCCTTGCCGCCACCGATCCGCGGGTCGAGCGCATCTTCGTGACCACCGGCGTGAAGGTCTGGCTGTGCCAGAACGTGACCGGCGACCGCTCGTGGCTGAGCCATATCCGCCCCGCCGCCGGCCACCACTACCATTTCCACGTCCGGCTGCGCTGCCCGGCGGGCGACAGCAACTGCGTGAACCAGCCGACCCCTCAGGGCGACGGGTGCCAGGAGGCCTATGACCGCGCCGCCGCGATCATCAACCCGCCGCCGCCCGGCCCGCCCAACACCGCCCCACCGGAGGAAGCGCCGCCGAGCGGCATGCGCGTGGCCCTGGGCGAGGTGCCCAACCAATGCGTGGGCTTGCTCAGCAACCTCTGAGCGACTGCGCACAAGGAAAGGTTCGCGGCCGCCGGGTCGCAGCCAAGCGCCAAGTGCGGCAATGCGACGGCCGAGCCTTTCCGATTGCGGACCCAGGTATCGAACGCACCGTGCTGCACGCCGGTGCCGGGACCCGCGCCCTGATCGGGGCATCAGGTTCATGTCTATCCTGCAACACCCGGATGTTCCGTGGAATTCCCGGTGCGCCGGCAGGCCGGGATGGCGTATGGTGCAGCCAATGGCCGAAAAGGTCGGGCAGTCTAATCAAACGGAGTTCTAAATGAACCGCTTTCTTCCGGCCATCGCATTGGTGGCCATCGCTTCCCCTGTCAGTGCAGACGTGTTCGGTGCCTCGCTTTCCAGTTGGCAAGGCGGATACATCGGTGCGCAGGGTGGTTTCATCGCGTCGAGCGAGTTCTCGTCTTCGCTCGATCCGTCCTTCACCGGGACGTATGAAGGCGATCTGGGCGGTATCTTCTTCGGATACCGGCGGCAGTTCGATACCGTCGTTGTCGGTGGCGAATTCGACGTCATGAGCGGCAACAACGAGGTCAATTTCTCCAACAATGCGGGTGCCAGTTCGACGGAGACCGGGCCGACGATCTACCGCGCCGGGGGCGAGGTCGGGTATGACCTGGGGCGGTTCCTGCCCTATGCCGGGCTGGGTGTCGTGCATTGGGCGCTCGACGCGGAAGCCGGGCGAAACAACGCCACCGGCCATTACTTCGGGATCGGGATGGAGTTTCAGACCGGGCCGGGCACCTCCATCGGGCTGGAGCTGAACCGCCATTCCCTCGGGAATTTCGAACTGGCCCCGTCTTTCGACCTCGACTTCACGACGGTCGATGCGAATTTCGCGATCCGGTTCTAGGCGGTCCTGGCCGGGGCGCTAGCGCCCCGGTATCTCGCCCCGCTTGCCCGAGAGCGACCAGTTGTCGATCACGTCGAGCGCATCTTGGGCGGTTTCGACGAAACGGAACAGGTTGAGATCCTCGGCTGAGATCGTGCCCGCGCGCACCAGCGCGTCCCAGTTCACGATCTCGCGCCAGAAATCCTCCCCGAACAGAAGAACGGGCACCTGCTCCATCCGGCCGGTCTGGATCAGCGTCAGCGCCTCGAAGGTTTCGTCCAGCGTGCCGAAGCCGCCGGGGAAGACCGCGATGGCCTTGGCGCGCAGCAGGAAGTGCATCTTGCGGATGCCGAAATAGTGGAAATTGAAGCAGAGTTCTGGGGTGATGTATTCGTTCGGCACCTGCTCGTGCGGGAGGACGATGTTCAGCCCGATGGAGCAGCCGCCCGCATCCGCGGCGCCCCGGTTCCCGGCCTCCATCACACCCGGCCCGCCGCCAGTGACGACGACGTTCTCGGTGCAATCGGTCTCAACCGACCGCTCGGTGATGCGGCGGGCGAATTCGCGGGCTTCCTCGTAATATTTCGACATGTCGCGCAGGGTGTCGCTGCGCGCCTCGTCCCGCTTTTCGGGGCGCGGGATGCGGGCACCGCCAAACAGGACGATCGTGGATTGGATCCCGCGTTCGTCCAGTGCAAGCTGCGGTTTCAGAAGCTCAAGCTGCAGGCGCACGGGCCGCAATTCGTCACGGCACAGGAAGTCCGGATCGGCGAAGGCGAGGCGATAGGCCGGTGACCTGGCCTGCGGTGTGTCCGGCAGGTGGGTGGCGGATTGGATGTCCTGATGGGCATCACGGAACGGTCGGCGATCGTCGTCCATAAGGAATCCCGTAGTTGAAGGTCTGGAGAACGCCTATACCCTTGCGCAGGGCAGAGCGGCAACCGGGCGATTTGAATGCAGGCAGGACTACGGGTATTGGATGCGACCCTTGGCCGGATTCTGCGCCATTTCTTCTTCGTCTGCCTGCGCACCTATTTCGGGCTGTTCTACAACGTCTCGATCTCGAACAAGCACCTGCTTCAGACGATGCCCGGCGGCCTCATCCTTGCGACCCACGTGACACGGCTGGACGGGCAGATGGTGGCGGCGCTGCTGTATCCAACGCGGCGGGTCCTGCCGGCGGTGCATTACAACGAATATTATCACCCGGCGCAGTTCTGGGTGCTGGCGCCCGTGGGCTGCATTCCGTTGTCGTCGCCCCGGACCTGGCCGCCCGAGAAGCGGGCTGAACGAAAAACCTGGGCGCAGGAGAAGCTCAACGACCGGATCCGGTCGGGCAAGATCGTGCTGCTGTTTCCCGGCGGCCAGGCCAAGCGGCAGGAGCGCGAGATCATCCGCCCGCATTTCGACGGCGCCTACGAGACCCTGCGCGCCAATCCCGATTGCCCGGTGGCGATCCTGCGCATCCGGGGCCTGAGCAAGTACGACGAGGCGATCCGCGACCGGTTCTGGAGCTTCATCGGGATCATGAAGGGCCGGCGGCATGTCTCGATCACCTTCGAGCGGCTCGAGGACGGGCTGGACACGGAGGTGTCGCTGGAGGCGTTCAACCGCGATCTGGAAGAGCGGTTCAACGCGCCGCCCCATTGGCCGGAGGCGCAGTAGCCCTGCACGGCGTTCAATTCGCAGGCCGGCCGCGCCGGTCAGACGATGGACAGCGCGGCGGCCCATGGCTATAGCGCGAGCGCTGCCAACCCATGACGAGAAGGGGCCCCCATGTCGAACGCGCAACTGGAAACCGCCATCGAAGCCGCCTGGGAGGCGCGCGACCAGATCACGCCCGCCACCACCGGCGAGACCCGCGAGGCGATCGAGGACACGCTGAACGCGCTCGACAGCGGCAAGCTGCGCGTGGCCGAACGGCAGGAGAGCGGCGACTGGCACGTCAACCAATGGGCCAAGAAAGCGGTGCTTCTGGGCTTCCGCATCAAGGACATGGAACCCCATGCCGGCGGGCCGCAGGGCTCGAGCTGGTGGGACAAGGTCGACAGCAAGTTCTTCGGCTGGGGCGAACACGAGTGGAAAGAGGCGGGCTTCCGGGCCGTGCCCAACTGCGTGGTCCGCAAGTCCGCCCATATTGCGCCGGGCGTGGTCCTTATGCCGTCTTTCGTGAACCTTGGCGCCTATGTCGACAGCGGCACGATGGTCGACACCTGGGCCACCGTCGGGTCCTGCGCGCAGATCGGCAAGAACGTGCACCTGTCGGGCGGCGTCGGCATCGGCGGCGTGCTGGAGCCGATGCAGGCGGGACCCACGATCATCGAGGACAATTGCTTCATCGGCGCACGGTCCGAGGTCGTCGAAGGGTGCATCGTGCGCGAAGGCTCCGTCCTTGGAATGGGCGTCTTCATCGGCAAATCCACCAAGATCGTCGACCGCGAGACCGGCGAGGTCATGTATGGCGAGGTGCCCGCGGGATCGGTCGTCGTTTCAGGCTCCGTGCCGTCGAAGAACGGCGTGAACCTGTATTGCGCGGTGATCGTGAAGCGGGTGGACGCGCAGACACGCTCCAAGACCTCGATCAACGAGTTGCTGCGGGACTGATCCCCGGCCTCAACCGACCGCGCGCAGGGCCGGGCGCCTGGCGGTGCGCCATGCGGCGGTCGGGTTCAATCGGTGATGCACCGACCAGCCGTCCAGCATCCTGCGTGCGTCCTGGGCGCGGAGGAGCTGGCCGCAGGGCGTGGCCGAGGGATGCGTGGACAGCGTCTCCTCGGACAGGCCCAGTTGCCGCGCCAGGTCCGTGCGGACGGCGGGGGATAATTTCGCCGTGCAGGGCCCGGCCAGCAGCAGCGATTCAGCGGGGACGCCCTCGGCCTGCAACAGCGCGTGGCGTTCCGTGACGATGTGGAAATAGGTGACCGGGGCGTCGCTTCGCCGGGTGCGAATGCGTCGGAGGATTGTGAAGGCGCGGGCCGGACCAAGCAGCGGCGCGGTGCAGGGGTCTTCGCCGGGCAGGCAGATGCGGTGCTGCGGAGAAACCTTCAGGCGGGATCGGGGCAGGCCTTCGCCGAGTGCGTTCGCCTCAAAAACCACCGGCCGCCATTCCGCGGGCGGTGACGGGTAATACGACGAAGCGACAGCCTCGACCTTCAAGGGCGTTCCCGACCAGTCCAGCACGACATCGCCGATTTCGAGCTTTTCCACCTGTTTCGGTCCGCCCGGCGTCATGATCCGTGTGCCCTTGCAAAAACAGATCGGCGCGTTGGTGTTCAGGTCGTAGCCAACCTCGTCGATCGTCAGCACCAGCGAGATGGCGGACAGGATGTTCGGCGCGCCATCGGGATAGGCGAGGATCAGTTCGCCGGTATCGGTGTCGCGCATGTAGACAACGTCGACCTTCGTGCCCGTGGGCACGACGATACCCAGCAAGTCCACACCGGGCTGCGCGGTGCCGGATCCGAGGATCTCCACGTTGCGCGACCCGAAGGTCATGTCTTCGCCGACGTAGAGGACGCCGTCGTTGTCGGTCAGGGTCACGTCCTGCTGGACGGAGCTCAACCCGTTCAGGAACAGGTTATAGTTCGCGGACAGGAGCGTATCCGGGATCAGCGAGATCGTCAGGACCTGGTAGTCGAGAAGTATTTCCACGGGCGGCACTCGTCACGGAATTGAACGGGCGCAAGGTAGGGCTGTGGCCGAGGCCGGATTGTGGCAACTTTGGGGCATGGCCATGCAGATCGTGATGCATTCTAGTTACTAAAAGTGGATGGAACGGCGTCGGTCCGGCGAATGGCAGGGTCGAAGGGACGTCTGCGGCCGGGCAATGGGAACCAAGTGGAAAGATCGGCGTTGGCCAGACGGTTCTTTGCAATCAGGGGGCACTGAAATGGGACTGGGGCTATTGGCGTCGATCATCGTCGGCGGATTGGCGGGCTGGATCGCCAGCATGATCATGAAGGCCGATACCGGGCTTTTCCTGAACATCATTCTCGGCATCGTGGGCGCGGTCGTGCTGAACGCGATCCTTTCGCTTCTGGGCATCTACGCGGCCAACACCTGGGTGCCGCAGCTGATCGTCGGCATCGCCGGGGCCAGCCTCGTGATCTGGGTCTACAGACGCCTGTTCTGAGCTGCGATGCGGATTGTCGACCGGTTCGCATGAGCCTGCCGATGGAACTGCGCCGCGCGATCGGCGGTTGCCTTTCTGAACTTGGACCAACGGGACAGGGACGAAAGGGACAGGGACCATGACACGCAGAGCCGGACCGCCGCCAACCGACGCTGTCGCCCTTCGGCGGCGGCCGGCCTGATGTTTGCCGACCTATCCACGCCCGTCATCGTTGCCATCGCGCTCGCCGCCGGGGTTGCGGTTGTCCTGTCGTCGATCCGGGCCACGGCGCTTGCCGACATCATCGCGGACCGCACGCGTATGGGCGAAGCGGTGGCGGGCGCGATCATCCTTGGCGCGGCGACCTCGCTGGCGGGGATCGTCGTGTCGGTGACGGCGGCCTCGCAGGGGGATGCCAGCTTTGCCGTGTCGAACGCGGTCGGCGGCATCGCGGCGCAGACGGTGTTTCTTGCCGTGGCGGATGTCTACTATCGCGGTCCCAACCTCGAACATGCGGCGGCGGAACCGGCGAACCTGTTCCAGACCGTCCTGCTGATCGGCTTTCTCAGCCTTCCCATCGCGGCCATGTCCGGGCCGGAGGTGGCGATCCTCGGCGTGCATCCCGTCTCGATCCTGATGGTCGTGGCCTACGTCTCGGGCGTCGCCCTGACCACGGCGATGCGCGATCAGCCGATGTGGCGCCCGGTCAAGACCTCGGCCACCCGCGAGGATAGTCCGGAGGACGAGGAGGAGGCCGGGAAGCCGTGGGGACGGCAGGCGCTGATGTTCGCGGGCCTTGTCACGATCATGGGGGTCAGCGGCTGGATCATCAGCCAGGCGGGATCGGTCTTCATCTCGCGGTTCGGATTGTCGTCGAGCCTTGTCGGTGCGCTCGGCACCGCCGTCGTTACATCCCTGCCTGAGCTGGTCACCACGCTGACCGCGATCCGGCGCGGGGCGTTGCAGCTCGCGGTCGGCGGGATCATCGGCGGCAACACTTTCGATACGCTGTTCCTCGTGTTCTCGGACGTCGCTTATCGCGACGGCTCCATCTACCATGCCGCGAGCCAGACTGACCTGTTCTGGCTGGCCACCGGCCTTCTGATGACGGTGATCCTGCTTTCGGGCCTGATCCTGAGGCAGCGCGAGGGGCCGGCCCGGATCGGCATCGAATCCGTCCTGATCATGCTGGTCTATGGCGTGGCCGTGAGTGTCGAGGTCCTGTTCCGCGGCTGAGGCGCCCTGCGCATTGACTTCGCGGGCGCCGCGGGGCATCCGGCGGACATGGCCAAGAGTTCCCGCAAACAACAAGTCTATACCCTTCTGGTGCAGGTCGGGCGGAAGTCCGGCGACGGCCTGCCCGATGGCGCGACCGGCGCGGGCCTGTTGTGCTTCGCCTCCGGCGTGGACGAGGCCGAGGCGGTGCGCGAAACCGTGGCGATCCTGAAGCAGGCCGACATGGCCCCGCTCGACGTCACCGGCTACGGCACCCTCGACGAACGCGAGGCGCAGGGCGACGAGATCAGCGACGAGGAACGCGAGCTGATGGATCGCGCCTTGGCGGAGAACTCGGTGATCGTGGTGCAGCTGACCCCGTTCTTCGACAACGAACAGGCCGGCTAGGCGGCGCGCGACACGGCGGTCAGAAGCGCGCGTGCCGTGGCACGGTCGAGCAGGGGCAGCGACGCGGTCATGTCACGTTCCGCCGGTGCCGCATGGGGGCTGATCTGCGGATCGCCAAGCGCCATCACGTCCCCGAGGTGGGCGGTCTCGATCGCACATTTCTCGATCAGGATGCAGGCCGGATCATCCAGCATCATGTGATAGAAATTCCGCACCGCCTGTTGTCGGTCTCGGAACACCGCGCGCCCGTTTGCAAGGTCGCCCACCTGCGCCAGCACCGCCTCGGTCCCGCAGAGGTAGTCGACCACCGGACCCGTCTGCAAAAGCCGTGTCTGCGGTGTGACCACCAGATCGCGTGCCAGCCCGAAATAGGGCGCGCGCAGCCGCATCGGGGCAGTGCGTCCGATGCAGAGCCGTGGGCGCGCCTCGATCCAGCGGAGCGGCCGCAGCTCGCCTTCGGCATCGCACAGCAGATCGCCCGCCTGTAGCGCATCCACCGGGCGGGGACCCTGCGCCGTTTCGACGATTGCACCGCTTTCGATGCCCGGCAGATCGGTTGCGGGCACGTAGCTGGGCGCGATGGCGGCGATATGGGCGATGTTGAGGTACCGCGGGTCGCCCGGAAAAGCGGTCGCCAGCGAAACCTGCTGCGGCAATCCGGCCCGAAGGCTTTGCGCCAGGCCCCGGTCGAAATTCGTGACTTCGAACGCGTCATGCCGCCCCTCGCTACAGGTGACGTAGCGGATGCCGACGGTCTCGCCGGTCCGCAGGACGTCGGGTGCGGTGCTGAGGTCGATGTCGCCATGGGTCAGCCGCAGGGCATTGTCCGGCATCAGGTACAGCGTGATCGCCTCGGCCGGATTGTCGCCGGCGCCCCGCCACAGCCGCAGGGGCACCTGCCTTGGCCGCAGGCGTCCGTGCCGTGGCTGTGGCCTGCGCGGGCCGGACAATTCGAGCCACAGGGTCAATCCGCGCAGCGGCGCGTCGCTGATCCTGGCCGGCAGCCGCAGCGCCTTCGCCTCGTTCCAGATCGCCTGCCACGCCATGCCCGAATCCGCCCTTGGTCAACCGAGCATCGCGCGCGCCTCGTACCCCTTGAGAGGCAGGCGGGCAGCGGGGCCATACCCCAGCTTGGTGTGCGGGTCGATTTCGGGGAACAGGGACAGGACCTCGTCCTGAACCGCCTGCTCCATCTCGTTCATCACGGTTGCGCCGGGCAGGAAGCTCTCGGTCGCGAGACCCTCGGACCAGATCACCTGGTGCGTGTCGAAGAGCACGTGGAAATATTCGACCTCGCCGCCTTCCAGCACCCGGACGGAGCAGTCATTCACAAGGTCCTTCGCGGCCACCAGAACCTCGTCCTCGCCGAACATCAGCTCGGCCATCCAATGGGTCACCAGCACGCGATGCTGGGGCGACACGACCAGCCTGCGATGCAGTCCGAAGGTGCCGGCCTCGATCACCACCGGGGCCAGCCGCCCCGTGGCGCGGACCGTCCGCTTGCCGATCCAGCGGATCGGTTGCAAGCCGTTGTCACGCGTCTCGATCAGGTCGCCCGCCTTCAGCGCCTCGACCGGTTTCTCGCCGTGCTCGGTCAGGATCATGGTGCCGCGCACGAAGCATGGGATCGCCGTGACCGTGACGAAGGCGGTGTCGGTGATGCCCGTGCCATCGTCGGCGGTGTAGGTGAAGTTGATCGTTTCGTTCGCCGTCAGCCCGACCTGCGTCGCCGGTGGAACGATCAACAGGTCGCCCGTCATGGTCAGGGTGATGACATGGCCGGAGTTCAGCGTCACCGTGTCGCCGAGATCGACCTCGATCCCGTTGATGTGGGTGATGAAGGCCAACCCGCCGCTGGACGGATCGTTGTCCAGAACGTCGACGATCTTCGGAAGCCCCTCGTAGTGGGTCACCGCGTCGTCGTAGGCGATGAACTCCCCCTGCATCGAGTCCGCCGCGATCAGGACCGCACTGTCGTAGCTCGAGTCCCCGACGTCCGCGATGCCGAACTTGATATTGTTGGGCACGCCGTTGTTGACCGGGATCACGAGGCTCAGCGTCACCGTGAAGCCGTCCATCTCGGTGTTGTAATCGTCGCTCGTGTTGTTGTTGAACAGCGTCGCGTTCTGCGTCTGGTTGACCGAGTTGATCTGCGTGACGTTCACCGTGGGCGAGGTCACGAGGTTGCCGTTGATCCAGACCCCCACCGCGTCGTTGTAGATCGAGCCGGAATATTCCGGGTATTCTTCCGATGCGAAGGTGAATTGCATCGTGATGAAGTCGGTCGTCGGGGTGAAATTCACCTCCATATACGCCGCATCATAGGTCGACCTGCCGACGATCGCGTTGAAATCGGGGTCGTTGTTCCGGCCGGACGTGTTGGTCGACGTGCTGCCCGAACGGTTCGGGTCACCCCAGGATTGCGTGATGTCGCTGGCCCGCCCGGTCGACAGGATCACGCCCGTGTCTGACGGCGTCAGCGCGCCCGAGACGCTGTCTCCGTTGGTGTAGATGCCCGAGGATTGGCTCCAGCCCGAGTAACTGGCGGAATTCACCGTCACACCGGGGCCGAAGAGCGTGGTCGCCATCTGCATCGCAGTGGCGTTTTCGTTGATCGGTAATTCCTGTCCCGTCGCGGGCATGGCCTGCCTTCACCCTTCTTCGGGCCAAGGTCAGGCAAGGTGGAACGCACCGCACATTTACTCCGCGTGGCGTATCCGCCCTGCGGTTCGAAACGATTGCTCGTGCTACCTACTCGTTGCGGCGCCATTTACTGACGTCCGCTGCCTGCCTCGGCGTATTTTTATGGGTCCACGTAGCATCAACCTTGTGGATAAATCCAAGATTTTGCCGTGTGTGGCACATGTTAGCGCCGCATTGTGGTCTGACGGCCACGCCGCTAGTCTCGTCGCACGAATGCATTTCCCGAGGATTTCATGTCTCACGCCCCCGTCGATCCCGTGGCGCTCACCGCCGATCTGATCCGCTGCAATTCGGTCACGCCGCTTGAAGGCGGGGCCCTAGTCCTGCTCGAGAAACTGCTGTCGGAGGCGGGGTTCAAATGCACCCGCGTGGACCGGGGCGGCATCGCGAATCTCTATGCGAAATGGGGGGAACGCGGCAACGGCAAGGCCTTCGGCTTCAACGGCCACACAGACGTTGTGCCCGTGGGCGACGAGGCCGCCTGGACCCATCCGCCCTTCGGCGCGGAGGTCGATGGCGACTGGATGTATGGCCGCGGTGCGACCGACATGAAATCAGGCGTCGCCGCCTTTGCCGCCGCCGCCGTCGATTTCGTGCGCAACACGCCGCCGGACGGAGCCGTGGTTCTGGCCATCACCGGCGACGAGGAGGGCGAAAGCGTCGATGGCACGCCCGCGCTTCTGGACTGGATGGCCGAGACGGGCGAACGCATGGACGCCTGCATCGTGGGCGAGCCGACCTGCCCCGAAAACATGGGCGACATGATCAAGATCGGCCGCCGCGGCGCGCTGACCGCCTATTTCGAGGTCATTGGCAAGCAGGGCCATTCCGCCTACCTGCACAAGGTCATCAACCCGATGCCTGCCGTGGCGCTTCTGGGCCATCGCCTGTCGACCCACGTGCTTGACGAAGGCACCGACCATTTCGACCCGTCCACCTGCGCGATCACCACGATCGACACCGGCAATCCCGCGGCCAACGTGATCCCCGCCCGGACGAAGATGACCGTGAACCTGCGGTTCAACGACCTTCATACCGGCGACAGCCTGACCGCTTGGATGCGGGAAGAGGCCGACAAGGTCGCGGCCGAGACAGGTACAAGGATCGAGATGACCACGCGGCTCAGCGGTGAATCCTTCCTGACCCCGCCGGGCGATCTCTCGTCGCTCGTGGCCGGTGCGGTCCAGGCCGAGACGGGCCGCATGCCGGAACTGTCCACCACCGGCGGCACCTCGGATGCCCGCTTCGTCAAGAACCATTGCCCGGTCGTGGAATTCGGCCTTGTCGGCCACCGCATGCACCAGGTCGATGAACGGGTTCGCATCAGCGATATCGAGGCCCTCAAGAAGGTCTATACGCGCGTTCTGACGGATTACTTCGCCGAGTAGGCGGCGGCCTTACTCGGCCGTCAGGTCGTCGATCAGGGCGTGCATCTCGTCGATCTCGCGGCGCTGCGCCTCTATGATCTGGTTCGCGAGTTCCCGCACGCGCGGGTCGTTCAACTCGGCGCGCTCGCTGGTCAGGATGGCAATCGAATGGTGCGGGATCATCGCGCGCATCCACGACACGTCCTGCACGGTTTCCTGCGACCGGACGAGCCACAGGGTCAGCGCGAAGACCGCCGCGCTGCCGACGAGGATCGCCATGTTCAGCGCCTTGTTTTCATACATCGACCACATGAATCCCAGCATGATGACCGCCATCACCGCGCCCATCAGAAGTGCCATGTAGCTGCGGGTTTCACTGAAGCTGACATGGCCGAGCGCGTAGGTGTTGAGATACATCAACCCGAACATCACCAGCGTGGATGTGCCGATCATCGCGAAGAAACGGATGTAGGTCATCGGGGGCCTCCTGTTGTCTGCCTTGAAGGACCAACGGGGTTCCTGCGCGGGAAGGTTCCAATCGGGTGCGCGCCCTGCCCATCTTTGTTCCCCGAAAATGCCCCCCGGAGGGTCCGCACTCTCCACGCGCGCCATCGCCGCCCATTTCCTGTGATGTCTCCAGGACCATCTGTGGCCCGGATGAACATTTGGACCCGGTTAGCCGGTCGGATTCTTCCGCAGCACCCGCGACCAATACTTGTCGAGGCTGAACGCCCATTCGGTCGGGTGCTCCCGGACGAGGCGCTCCAGCTCCGAAACCCAGGCCTGCGTCGTTGCGGCCAGATCGCCTGTCGGGACAACCGCTTCACCAAGGGTCAGGCGCAATCGGCCCTCCGTTTGCGCGACACAGGCCGGAACGATCGGCGCGCGGGCCTTGGTGGCAAAGCGCGTCGGCCAGCCGCCATATCCCACCGGAGCGCCGAAGGCCGTGGCGCGCACGACATCGCGCGCCTTATCGACCGCCTCCTCCGGCGCGTTCTGGATCCGGTCGACCGTGCCGACCACGATGGTGCCGGATTTCAGGGCCTGAAGGATCTTGCGCGCGACCGCGCCATGGTCCTGACCGCGAACGTCGATCACGTCGCAGTTGGCCTGTCGGTACAGGTCCATCTGCGCGCGGGCGCGATCCGGATTGCGGGTCAGGCTGACGATGGCAAGAACGGGATAGGCATTTGCCAGGCAATAGGTCATCGCGAAGGCGGCATGCATGTGCGGCAGCGCGAGGAACAGGCCCCGGTCCTGCAACATTGCATCGAGCCTGTCCTGCCCCTCAATCTCGAGCATCCCGTCGAGTTCCGGGCCATATCCATGGCGGATTCGTTCCGCCAACGCGGTGCCCGAAAGAAAATTCCGCACGTATCGGCCAAACAGCCGCCGTGGCGGCCCCTCGCCCACGTGTCGTGCCAGGCCTGTCATCGTCGCACGCACGTTCGAGCCGGGAAACAGGTAGGCGGTCCAGAAGACCCCGCCGAATGCACCGTAGACCGCCCGGCGCACGAACCGCGATCTCCGGGCAAGCCAGCCGGAAAACGTCTCGTATCCCGCGAAAACCCGGTCCTTGGTCTTGGCAAATCCCATCGAAGGCTCCGAAATGCGGTGCGGCCAGTCCGAGTGATACATCCCTCGCCTGAGGGCCAAGTTCAAGCGCCGTGCCGTGACGAGAGGCCCGGCAATTGGTCCATGACGCCCCCATGCGCCCGTGCTACGTGAGGGCCATGAGCAAAGACCTTCCCACCAAAGACGACCTCCTCACCTGGATCACCGAGAATCCGGGCAAGCGGACCAAGCGCGATATCGCCAAGGCCTTCGGCATCAAGGGCGCGGCGCGGATCGACCTCAAGCGCATGCTGAAGGAGCTGGAGGAGGAAGGGCATCTGGAGAAGAAAGGCCGACTCTACCGCGATCCGGGCAAGCTGCCGCCGGTCGGTGTGCTGGTCATTCAGGCGCCCGACAGCGACGGCGACCTTTTCGCCCGCCCGATGAACTGGGATGGCGAGGGGCCGGAGCCGCGCGTGCTGTTCACGCCCCGCCAGAGCGACCCTGCGGTGGGCGAGGGCGACCGCATCCTCGCCAAGCTGCACGAGGTGCAGGGGGAGGATCACCAGTATACCGCCCGGCTGATCCGCAAGATCGGGACGAACCCGCGCAAGATCCTCGGCATCTTCCGCAAGTCCGACGAGGGCGGGCGGATCTCGCCGATCTCGAAGGGGTCCGACAAGGAATGGATCGTCCGCTCGGGTGATACCCACGGCGCGAAGGATGGCGAGCTGGTCGAGGGCGAGTTGGCCGGCCCCAAGGCGCGCATGGGCCTGCCGCGTGCGCGGATCACCGACCGTCTGGGCGATCCCGGCGCGCCGCGTGCCGTGTCGCTGATCGCGATCCATGAAAACGGCATTCCCGATGCCTTCCCCGATGCCGTGGTGGCCGAGGCCGACGCCGCCAAACCCGCCCCGATGAAGGGCCGCGAAGACCTCCGCGACCTGCCGCTGGTCACCATCGACCCGGCCGATGCGCGCGACCATGACGATGCCTGCTACGCCCATGCCGACACGGACCCGAAGAACGAGGGCGGGCATGTCATCTGGGTGGCCATCGCCGATGTCGCCCATTACGTGCGCCCCGGTTCCGCGCTGGACCGCGAGGCGCGCAAGCGAGGCAATTCCACCTACTTCCCCGACCGCGTCGTGCCGATGCTGCCAGATACGCTGTCGGGTGACCTCTGCTCGCTGCACGAAGGCGTCGACCGCGCCGTGATCGCCGTGCGGATGGTCATCAACGGCGAGGGACGCAAGCTGAAGCACAGCTTCCACCGCGCGATAATGCGCTCGCCCGCCTCCCTGCATTACGAGGAGGTGCAGGCGGCGCAGGACGGCACGCCCAACGACAAGACCGCGCCGCTGCTGGAGGACGTGATCCGCCCGCTCTACGCCGCTTACGACGCGCTGGTCACGGCCCGCGCCAAGCGGCAGCCGCTGGAACTGGACCTGCCGGAGCGGCAGATCGAACTCGGCGAGGATGGCAAGGTCACGTCGGTGGCGTACAAGGAGCGGCTGGACGCCCATAAACTTATAGAAGAGTTCATGGTGCTGGCGAATGTCTGCGCCGCCGAAACGCTGATCGCCAAGCGCACGCCGCTGCTGTTCCGGGTGCACGAGGAACCCTCGCCGCAGAAACTCGACGCCTTGCGCGAGGTGGCGCAGGCCTCCGGCTTGTCGCTCGCCAAGGGGCAGGTGCTGAAGACCTCGCACTTGAACGCGCTTCTGGCGCAGGCGAGCGAGGAGCATTCCGAACTGATCTCCATCTCGACCCTGCGGTCCATGCAGCAGGCCTATTACAATCCGGAGAATTTCGGGCATTTCGGCCTCGCGCTCGAGCATTACGCGCATTTCACCTCTCCCATCCGCCGCTACGCCGACCTGATCGTGCACCGCGCGCTGATCTCGGCCCATGGTTGGGGGAAAGATGGTCTCCGGCCCGAGGAGATCGAACGGCTGGAAGACACCGCCAAGCTGATCTCCGATACCGAGCGGCGGTCGATGGTGGCCGAACGCGACACCAATGACCGCTACCTTGCGGCCTACCTTTCGGACCGGGTCGGGGCGGAATTCGAAGGCCGCATCTCGGGCATCGCGCGGTTCGGTGTCTTCGTGAAGCTGGACGAGACCGGGGCCGATGGCCTTTTGCCGATGCGGTCACTGGGCGATGAGTATTTCCACTACGACGCCGAGGCGCAGACGCTGATGGGGGCCGACAGCGGCCTTGTCATCGGGGTGGGCGACCGGGTGCTGGTGAAACTGGCCGAAGCGGTTCCGGTGACCGGTGGCCTGACCCTCGAACTGCTGGAACACGAAGGCCGCGCCCGCCCGACCCCACGCCGGTCGGGGAGGCGGAAGCCCCCGACCAGGCGGAAGGCGGCAGCCGAAAAGGGCAAACGCAAGAAATTGCGCAAGAAGATCGCGCGCAAGGGCAAGTAACCACCCGGAAACCGGTCCGGCCGGGTGTTGCGTGGCGAGTCTCCGCGCATTCAGCGTGTTTTTCTGTAAATTCGGGCTGTTTCGCCTATATTGTCCCGCATTCGAGCACAAACCAACACGCCTGACGATGACCCGCCTGAGCCTTCTTCCCCTGGTCCTTTTGACCGCGCCCGCCTTCGCCGCGCCGCCGGTTGTATCGCCGTTCCCGATGCAGCGCCCCGAACGCCTCGTCTCCGCCGAGGTCGACCTCGCAGCCGAGCCTGGATCCGTGCCGGAGATATCGGGTGTCGAGGTGACGGCCCTGCCGCGCGTCGTCGTGGAGGTGATCGAAGAACCCGTATCTGAACCCGACGTCACGGACGAAGCTCCCGCGACGGTGGATATCGCCACGCTGGCCTCCGGTGCCATCGCTGCGGCCGAGGGGACGGAGACGTCGCCTGACGTGGAACCGGTGGCAGAGACCGAAGCGCAGCCGGACGCAACGCCCGAAATCAGCCCGCTCGCCACAGCGACCTCGCCCCGCCCGAGGCCGCGCGGCGAGGTCTCGGCCGAATTCCTCGCGCTGTCCGAAGAACGCGGACGCGCCTATGACGCAGCGCTTGCCGAAAGCGGGCCGGAGCCGACCCGCGACCCGGACTTCCGCGCGTGGATCAACGCGTTTCAATCCCGTGCCCGCGCCGCCGGAATCAGCCAGGGGACGCTGAACCGTGCCTTCGAAGGCGTGCAATTGCAGGAAAACGTGCTGGAGCGCGACGCCAACCAGGCGGAATTCTCCCGCGCGCTGTGGGATTACCTCGATACCGCCGTCTCGGCCGAACGCATCCGCAACGGGCGCGCACAAATGGAGGAATGGAGCACCACGCTGGCCCGGATCGAGGAGCGGTATCGGGTCGAGGCCGAAGTGGTCGTCGCCGTCTGGGGCCTTGAAAGCGCCTATGGCGCGATGCGCGGCGGCACCGACACCATCGCCGCCATGGCAACGCTCGCCTATGACGGCCGCCGCAGCGAGTTCTTCGAGGAACAGTTGATCGCCGCCCTGCGCATCCTGCAGGATGGCGACACGCGGCCGCGCAACATGGTGGGTTCCTGGGCCGGGGCAATGGGCCACACGCAGTTCATGCCGACGAGCTACCTGCAATATGCGCAGGATTTCGACGGCGATGGGCGGCGGAACATATGGAGCGACAATCCCGTCGATGCGCTGGCCTCGACCGCTCACTACCTCGCCGAGCACGGCTGGACCTACGGGCAACCCTGGGGGCTGGAGGTGCGGCTGCCCGAAGGGTTCGACTACCGGCTGGCCGGTGAGCAGGAGAATATCGGCGTGGCGTTCTGGAACGGACAGGGCGTGCGGCTGGTCAACGGCGATCTGATCCCGGATCATGGCCCGGCCTCGCTTCGCCTGCCGATGGGCGCGCGGGGTGTGGCGCTGGTGACCTTCAACAATTTCCGCGTGATCGAGCGCTACAACCCGGCGGACGCCTATGTCATCGCGATTGGTCACCTGAGCGACCGGATCACGGGCGGGTCTGCCTTCCGCGCCGAATGGCCCCGCGACGAACGCGCGCTGAGTTTCGCCGAACGGCAGGAGATGCAGGAGCATCTGCGGGAGGCGGGCTATTACACCGGCAACATCGACGGCCTGGTCGGCCCGATCACCATCGCCGCCGTCCGCGCCTACCAGGAGGGCGAGGGGCTGGTGCCCGATGGGTATGCCTCCCTGTCGATCCTCGAACGGCTGCGCCGCGGGTGACGACCGTCGTGTGATCTGAAGGAGCGGCTTGCGCCGCGTTTTTCTCTCCTCGCCCGCCTGCGGGGCGCAGGCAGGCTCGATGGGGGGCGCTGCCCCCGTCGCCTGAAGGCGACTCCCCCGGAGGTTTTTCTGGCAAGATGAAAAGCAGGGCGTGGGATCAGGCCGGATGGACCTGCGTTCCCAGGGTGATCTGTCCCGGCTCCAGCACCTTGGCGCACCAGCCGCCGTGGCCGCGCATCGCGTTGTAGCCGCCGGGGCCGAGCGCGGCCTCCATGCGGGAGCAGGGGGCGCAGGGGATGGTGAGTTCGATCAGCGCGTCGCCGAGGCGGAGGGTCTTGCCGCGCAGCGCGCCGAGGTTGAGGCCGGAGACGACGAGGTTGCGGCGCAGGACCTCGGGCGCGACGTGGTCGAGATGGGCCAGCGCCGCGATGACCGGCAGGTGTTCGGCCTGGATCAGCGTCAGCGCGCGTTTGCCGGGACGGGCATGGTCGCCTTCGAGCCCGGTTTCGGTGAGGTCGGCCTGGTCGACGGCGGTGATCACGGCCAGCCGCTTCGGGCGCAGGCCGATCCAGTCGATGCGTCCGGGGCCCGCGTGGCGGGCGGTGAGGTCGGCGAGCGTGTCCATGGCCTTGTTCTATCACTGGGCGGACTCGACTCCCAGAGGGGGCAGTTCTAGGATGAGAACAAAATGTGAACACACTGCTGCCATCCCATGCCCACGCCGCCCGCCCCCTTCCGCGATCCGCAGCGCCGGATCCTGTCGCTCTGGTTCCCGAGGCTGGGGGCGGAGCGGGTGTTGCGGGGTGAGCCGGGGCTGGCCGAAAGCCCGCTGGTGACCGTCGCGGAGATCGGCAACCTGCGGCAGATCGCGGCCACCACGGCGCGGGCCGAGGCACTGGGTCTCAGGCGCGGGCAGGCGCTGAGCGAGGCCATGGTGATCTGCCCCGACCTCGTGACGCGCCCCGCCGATCCGCCGCGTGAGGCGGCGCTTCTGGCGGCGCTCAGGCGCTGGGCGGGCAAGTTCAGCCCTTGGGTGGCGGAGGAGGCGCCGGAGGGGCTGATGATCGACCTGACGGGCTGTGCGCATCTCTTCGGTGGGGAGGAGAAGCTGTTCGCGCAGGTGCACCTGGATTGCGGCGATCTCGGCCTCAGCGTTCTGGCGGGGATCGCCGATACCGCCGGGGCGGCCTGGGCGCTCGCGCGCTACGCGGGCGGCGGCGGGCAGGCCGAGGCGCGCAACGGCG
>WVSM01000019.1 GCA_015689645.1 Rhodobacterales bacterium HKCCE4037 | reverse complement strand
CTCGCCCGTCACCGCCCCGGCGCGCGCGCGGCGCAGCGGCGCAGCCTGCTGGCCGCCGAGATCGGCTTCCGCGCGCTTGTCGTGATCGCGGCGGGCCTTCTGTTCGTGCAATGGCAGATGCCCGTCTGACCCGGCCCTAGTGGGCCGGGCGGATGAACGTGCCGTTGCGCAGGTCGCGCATGGCCTGCTGCAACTCTTCCTGCGTGTTCATCACGATGGGGCCGTGCCACGCCACAGGCTCCTCGATCGGCGCGCCTGAGATGAGCAGGAACCGCACCCCCTCTTCGCCCGCCTGAACGGTCACCTCGTCGCCCGTGCCGAAGCGGATCAGCGTCCGGTCGCCGGAGAGGTCACGGATGTTCACCTCCTGCCCCATCACTTCCTTCTCCAGCAAGACACCCGAAGGCGCCGAGGCATCGGCAAAGGCGGCAGACCCTTGGAACACGTAGGCGAAGGCGCGGCGATAGGTGTCGATCCTGAACGTCTTCCGCACACCGGCAGGGACGCTCACGTCGAGGTATTGCGGATCGGCGGCGATCCCGTCGACCGGGCCGCGCTTGCCCCAGAACTCGCCGGTGATGACCCGCACACGGGTGCCATCGTCATCCACGACCTCGGGGATGTCGCCCCCCTGGATGTCCTGGTAGCGCGGCGCGGTCATCTTCTGCGCCGACGGCAGGTTCCCCCACAGCTGGAAGCCGTGCATCTGCCCCTTGGCGTTCCCCAGCGGCATCTCCTGGTGCAGGATGCCGGACCCGGCCGTCATCCACTGGACCGAGCCTGCGCCGAGCCGGCCGGTGTTGCCGAGGCTGTCGGAATGCTCGACCGTGCCTTCCAGCACGTAGGTGATCGTCTCGATCCCCCGGTGCGGGTGCCACGGGAAACCCTTGGCGTAGTAGGCCGGGTTATCGTTGCGGAAATCGTCGAACAGCAGGAACGGGTCCAGTTCGGACGGGTCCTGGAACCCGAAAGCGCGGTGCAGGTGCACGCCTGCGCCCTCCATCGTGGCTTGGGCGGGGCGGGACTCGAGGATCGGACGTATGGACATATCGCTGGCCTCCTTGCGGGCTGATGACCATCCACGTATGGCGTGATGGCCCGCGCGTCTACTCCGCGCTGTGGCACGGAAGGTGTGCGATGGCGCGTAAGATCGAGAACGACCCGGACGAGGTTCTGGCCCGGATCACCCCGCAGACCGCGCGGCGGGCGGCGGCCGTGGGCATGGCAGGACTTCTGGGCGTGATGCTCCTCATCATCGCGGGAACGCGTCCGCCGCGCGATATCGGCTGGCTGGTGTTCCTGGTCCTCTTCGGAGGGCTGTGCCTGTGGCTCGCCTGGTCGATGTGGCAGGCCTCGGCAAAGGTGATCGAGCTGACACGCACGGAGCTGCGCGAGGTCGGTGGTCGCGTTCTGTGCCGCATGGACAACGTTGCACGCGTCGACCGCGGGCTGTTCGCGTTCAAACCGGCGGGCGGATTCCTCGTGAGACTGAAGGCGCCCGCGGGCCGGGTCTACGCGCCCGGCCTCTGGTGGCGGGCCGGACGCACACTGGCCGTGGGTGGCGTCACCGCCCGGCGCGAGGCCAAGGAGGTCGCCGACCTGATGACGGTCCTCTTGGTGCAGCGCGACGTCTAGGCCGCGCGCCCACATCCTTGCAAGGATGTGGGCCAGTTCCTTGCAAGGAACTGGCCCGCCCCCGTCAGATCCCCTTCGCCTGGTAACTGGCCGCGACACGCTTGATCGACACGAGGAACCCGGCGGTGCGCAGGTCGTGCACGTCGTCCCGCTCGTGCCAGACCTCGCGCATCGCCGCGTAGGCCCCGCGCATGGTGTCGTCGAGGCCCGAGCGTACAAGCTCCAGCTCACCCGCGCCGCGCAGGTACTTCTGCTTGAAATCCGGCGTCATCGACCACGCGCCGCCCAGGTGCGCGTCGAGCCGCTCCAGCTCGTTCACGATCAGCTGGTGGCGCGCCTCTTCCTGCCGGCGCTGCATGCGGCCGAACCGGATGTGGCTGAGGTTCTTGACCCATTCGAAATAGGACACGGTCACACCGCCGGCGTTGGCGTAGAGGTCGGGGATGATGATCGTGCCCTTCTCCATCAGGATGTCGTTCGCGCCCGCCGTCACCGGGCCATTCGCGGCCTCGATGATGAGCGGCGCCTTGATCCGTTCGGCATTCGACATGTTGATGACGCCCTCCAGCGCCGCCGGGATCAGGATGTCACACTCCGCTTCGAGGCAGGCGGGACCATCCTCGAAATATTCGCCGTCGGGATAGCCCTTCACCCCGCCATGGTCCGCGATCCAGTTGCGCAGGGCGTCGATGTTGATGCCGTTATCGTCATGGATCGCGCCATCACGCTCGATGACGTGGGTCACGCGACATCCATCCTCGGTCGATAGGAAAAGGGCGGCGTGGTAGCCCACGTTGCCGAGGCCCTGCACGATCACGCGCTTGCCGTCGAGCGTGCCGCTGAGGTTGGCCTTCGCGATATCCTCGGGGTGGCGGAAGAATTCCTGCAGCGCGTATTGCACGCCGCGCCCGGTCGCCTCGACCCGGCCCTGGATGCCGCCGGCATGGATCGGCTTGCCGGTCACGCAGGCGCGCGCGTTGATGTCGGTGGTGTTCATCCGGGCATACTGGTCGGCCATGATGGCCATTTCCCGCTCGCCGGTGCCCATGTCGGGGGCCGGCACGTTCTGCGCCGGGTCGATCAGGTCGCGCTTGATCAACTCGTAGGCGAAGCGGCGGGTGATCTTTTCGAGCTCGTCCTGGTCGTATTCCCGCGGGTCGATGCACAGCCCGCCCTTGGAGCCGCCGAAGGGCGCTTCGACCAGCGCGCATTTGTAGGTCATCAGGGCCGCCAGCGCCTCGACCTCGTCCTGGTTCACGCCGAGCGAATAGCGGATGCCGCCCTTCACCGGTTCGGTATGCTCCGAATGCACCGAGCGGTAGCCGGTGAAGGTGTGGACCCGGCCGCGCAGCTTGACGCCGAACCGCACCGTGTAGGTGGAATTGCAGACCCGGATCTTCTCCTCCAGCCCGGGCGGAAGGTCCAGAAGCGCCGCGGCGCGGTTGAACATCAGGTCTACGGATTCCCGGAAACTGGGCTCTGCCCGGTTTGTCGTCATGGCGCGTCTCCCTTCGCGTTTGCCCCTGCCGGCCCCGGCCCTTCGACCGAATGTCCGGCGCGTGCAACCGGGCGCGCGCGGGGCTGCGAGCACCCGCGTCCAAAAGGGCACAGAGCGTCCTCACTTGCAACTCCACCGTCGCGCGCCGCCCGTTCGCGGGCCCGGAAACTCGGGAAAAACCGACCTGTTTCCACCACTGGCATGCCCCAATTTCGCCTTTCTTACCGGGCAGAAGGGTGAGCGGTGAACTGCGGGACAAGCAGTAAATGCCATTGGGTACATGATTTTGGAGGGCAGGCCATGACAGGCCTTGTCAGTAAAATGGCGACATCCGCCCGCGCCTGGGCAGCACATTTTTCGCCGGTCCGGTTCGCGAAAAGGCAGGATGGCACCGTCACCGCCTTCGCGGTGCTCATGTTCGTTTTGATGGTTGGCGCCAGCGGTATCGCGATCGACGTGATGCGCTACGAGACGCAGCGCACGCAGCTTCAGTACACGCTCGACCGCGCGATTCTCGCCGCCGCCTCGCTGACCCAGCCCTATGACCCGGAAGGGGTCGTCCGGAACTATTTCGAGATTTCCGGGCTGGAAAACTATCGCCTCGACGTCCGTGTCGATGAAGGCATCAACTACCGCCGCGTCCACGCCTATGCCGAGCTGGAAGTCCGCTCGATGTTCATGAGCCTCTTTGGCGTGCGCGTGATGACCTCGCCCGCCATCGGCGCCGCAGAGGAACGCGTGCGCAATATCGAGGTGTCCATGGTGCTCGACATCTCGGGTTCCATGGGCTCGAACAACCGCATGACCAACATGCGCCCCGCCGCGCGGGATTTCGTGACCGAGGTGCTGGGGGCCAACGATACGCTGAACGCCGAGAACCTCGTGTCGGTGTCCATCATCCCCTACAACGGGCGCGTGAACGCGGGCGCGCTGATCGGCAGCGTCTTCACCTTCGACGATACCCATGACGAGTCGAACTGTGCCCGGTTCAGTGCCGTGACGCCCGCATATTCCTACAACAACACCAATGGCTGGTCGTCGTGGACGGCGGCAGGCTGGCCCGCGTCCGATTACCTGACCACCGCGATCGACCCAGCGCAGCCGATTTCGCGCATTGCCCACTGGGACCACGACCGCGAAGGCAGCGATCAGCACTTCAACAGCCCCCATTGCCAGACAGATCAATACGCCGCGATCCTTCCCTGGCAGCATGATGAGGCCGTGCTGCACGCCCATATCAACAGCCTGAACGCCGAAGGCTGGACCGCCATCGACCTTGGCGTGAACTGGGCCGTAGGCCTTCTGGATCCGGCCGCAAACCCGGCCGTGACCGACCTGATCGCCGCCGGTCACGTATCGCCGGATTTCGACGATCGCCCCGCGCCGTTCGTCGACGGCGACCCGAACACGACGCTGGACGATGAAACGATCAAGGTTGTCGTGATGATGACCGATGGTGCGAACACCAACCAATACGACATCCGGGAAGAATATTACCGCCTGAACGGGGGCCCCCGTCCGTCGGTCATCTTCACGTATGATTCCGACAATGACGGCAACTTCGATCCCTATCCGGGCGGCGACCGCGTCTCGATCTGGTGGGAGGAACGCCGACAGTTCTGGATCGTGAACGGCGACCCGCGCAACGAGGCCGGCTGGTGGTCGAACGAACCCTATGGCGGGTTCTCGGAATACCCGGTCACGTACAGCGAATGGCATGATCCCAACGGCAACGGCTGGAACGATGAAGGCCTCGAAGAACGTGTGATCAAATATGATGCCGAACACGCCCAGGCGATCGCCGATGGCGACTCGTTCCGGGGCTGGTCGGTCAGCTGGCCGCACCTGTGGGAACGCTACACGCGCGAGTACATCGCCGAGGAATGGCTGGAGCGCGCGGCCCGCCGGGATGGCCGTTGGGCCTACCACGACGATTTCGTGAACTCCTCGGTCCAGTTCGTCGCGAACGAAGGCTGGAACCCCAATCCGTCCGACACCAACCTCCGTGCCATTTGCGACGCGGCGAATGCGGCCGGCATCATCATCTACGCCATCGCGTTCGAGGCGCCGTGGGGCGGCCAGCAGGTCATGCAGTACTGCGCCACGACGGATGCCACCTATTACAACGTCGAAGGTCTGGAGATCAGCGAGGCGTTCGAGAACATCGCCCGCTCCATCAACCAGCTTCGCCTGATCCAGTGACGGAACCCGCAATGCAACTCACCTGTCACGCACGGCGGTTCTGGAAGGACGAGGGCGGCACCGCCACCCTCGAGATGGTCATCATGTTCCCGCTGATGATGCTGCTGTTCATGGCGGCCTTCGAGACGGCGATCATCCTGACCCGTCAGATCATGCTCGAACGCACGCTCGACATGTCGGTGCGGGTGCTGCGGCTTGCGCAGGGCGTCGTGACCGATGCCGACGCGGTGCGCGACACGATGTGCGCCAACACCAGCCTGCTGCCGAACTGCGAAGAGCTTCTGACCATCGACCTTCAGGTCATCAACGATGACTTCACCATGCCCGACAACAACCAGATCTGCGCCGGGCGCAACAACGACATGGTGATCGCACCCGACAACACGTTCAACCAGGGCGGCAACAACGAATTCGTGCTGATCCGCACCTGCCTGATCGTCGACCGTGTGCTGCCGTTTTCCGGCTTCGGGCTCAGCCTTGCCCGCGACGCGTCGGGTGGCATGCACATGATGGCGTCGACCATCTTCGTCAACGAGCCGAGCTGAGGTCCTGATCCGATGACGCACAGACTTCTTACCCAGTTCCTCCGCTCCGAACGCGCCGCCGTCGCCTTCGAGAGCGTGATCATCTTCCCGATCCTCGTCTGGGCCTGGGTCGGCACGTTCACGTTCTTCGACGCCTACCGGGTCTACAACACGTCGATCAAGGCGACCTACGCGGTGGCCGACCTGATCTCGCGCCAGGAATTCGACATCGAACCAGACACCATGGACGGCTACGCCCGCATGCTGGCCGCGATGATCCGCGACCACGACGGCGTCGAGATGCGCGCGACCGAGGTGCACCGCGCCAACGACGGCACCTACCGCACGGTCTGGAGCCATGCGACCGGCACGCTGGCGCAATTGTGCGGCGCCAACCTCGATTCGATGGCCGACCAGATTCCGAACGTCGCCATCGGTGAGCGCTTCGTGATCCTGGAAAGCTTCGTCGACTACGAGCCTGTGTTCAACATGGGCATCAACGACCTGTCGTTCGAGAACTTCACCGTGACCCGCCCCCGCTATTCCGGCCGTGTGCCCTATGGCGGCGACCAATGCCCGGCGCCGACCAGCTGACCATGGGGTCGTAGCTTGACCTGACCGTGTCGCGGGTCGGCCTTTTACCCCGCCACCAGCCTCGCTAAGGTCACCCCTGGAAAGACGGCATTCCGCCGTCGCGAACCCGAGGGGTGACGATGCGCTATTCCGGCCTCAACGTGCTCTGGCAGGGCCTGACCGGCAACCGGGGCTGGACACCCGCCTGGCGCGACCCCGATCCCAAGCCCGAATACGACATCGTCATCATCGGCGGCGGCGGCCATGGCCTGTCGACCGCCCATTACCTCGCAACCGAGTACGGGCTGACCAATGTCGCGGTGTTGGAAAAGGGTTACCTCGGCGGCGGCAACGTCGGGCGCAATACGACCATCGTGCGCGCCAACTACTTCCTCGACGGCAATTCCCAGTTCTACAGCCATTCCCTGAAACTTTGGGAGGGGCTGGAATCCTCCCTGAATTACAACGTGATGCACAGCCAGCGCGGCCTCATCAACCTGTTCCATTCCGATGGCCAGCGCGATGCCTTTGCGCGGCGGGGCAACATGATGATCAGCCAGGGCGACGATGCGATCCTGCTGGACCGCGCCGGTGTGCGGAAGATGCTGCCCTACCTCGATTTCGAGCAGACCCGCTTTCCGATCTACGGCGGCCTCTACCATCCGCGCGGCGGCACCGCCCGCCACGACGCGGTGGCCTGGGGCTATGCGCGCGGGGCCGACAGCCGGGGCGTCGACCTGATCCAGAATTGCGAGGTCACCGGCATCGACATCGAGAACGGCGTCGTGAAAGGCGTGCAGACCACGCGCGGGGCGATCCGGGCCAAGAAAGTCGGCATCGTCGTGGCGGGCCGCTCCGGCCAGGTGGCGGCCATGGCGGGCATGCGCCTGCCGATCGAGTCCCACGTCCTGCAAGCTTTCGTGACCGAGGGGCTGAAGCCGGTCATCGACCATGTCATCAGCTACGGCATGGGCCATTTCTACATCAGCCAGTCCGACAAGGGCGGCCTCGTCTTCGGCGGCGACATTGATTTCTACGCCTCCTACGCCGCGCGCGGAAACCTGACGATGGCCGAACACGTGGCCGAGGCCGGGATGACCCTCATGCCGATGATCGGCAAGGCAAAGACGCTGCGCTCGTGGGGTGGCATCATGGACATGTCGCCCGATGGCTCACCGATCATCGATCGCACCCACATCGAGGGGCTCTATCTCAACTGCGGCTGGTGTTACGGCGGCTTCAAGGCGGTGCCCGCCTCCGGCCATTGCTTCGCGCATCTGCTTGCCACCGACCGCCCGCACGAGGCCGCCGAAAAATTCCGCCTCGACCGGTTCCAGACCGGCCGTGGCCTCTTGGATGAGGAGGGCACCGGTGCGCAGCACAATCTCCATTAGCCTTGTCTGCCTGCTTCTGGCCCAGGCAGCCGCCGCGCAATCCGACGCATCACTCGCGGACCGTGCTGCGGCGCTGACGGAGCTTCGCGCGTGGATGGGTGTCACAATCACCGGGGCGGAGGTCGACGGCACCGAAGTCGCTCTCACCGCCACGGCGGACCTCGCCCCGGATGTCAGCGGAATGGACGCGGCCACCCGCGATGAAACCGTCGCCTTCTCGATGGCCTTCGCGTGCAACGTCGTGGCCCTTCGCGACCTGTCTCTTGAAGCCGACCTCTCCGTCGCGCTGTCCGACCCGTTCGGAAATGCCATCGGCACCTACCCGATCGCCTGCGCCGCGCCGACGACCACGGCGGAAGACGAAGCCGCACGGGACCGGGCGCGCGCGGCGGCCCGCGCGTTCCTCGATGCGCTGCCTGAAGCGCCGTTTTCCGCGACATCGGAGCCTCTGGGCCGCGCCACCAGCCCGGACGGTCAGGCCATCCTGACCATCTTTATCCCCGACATGCTGACCCCCGCGCAATCCGAGAGCCGCGCCGAAATCGCGGCGGCTTTCATGGCCGAGGCCTGCGCCCTGCCCGCGGCGGATGCGCTGTTTTCCGAGGGCGGCAGCCTGATGCTCGATCTGTCCGGGCCGCAAGGCAGCATCGCGCAGATCCAGGCGACCTCCTGCACCGACTACGAGATTTTCGAATGATCATCCCCTGCCCCCTCTGCGGCACCCGTGACCAACGCGAATTCACCGTGCGCGGCCATGCCGTGGGCCTCGACCGCCCCGAAGGCGAGGTCTGGTCCGACGATTGGCACAGTTTCATCCACCTGCGCGAGAACCCGGCAGGCCGCACGGCGGAACTCTGGTATCACGGCGGCGGCTGTGGCGCGTGGCTGGTGGTCGACCGCGATACCGTGACCCACGAGGTTTACGGCGCGCGGCTGGCGTCGGAGGGCCGGGCATGAGGCTGGACGGCAAAGGCCAGGTCGACCGCGGCACGCCGGTCCGGTTCCATTTCAACGGGCAGGGCTTCAGCGGCTTCAGGGGCGATACCGTGGCCTCCGCGCTGATGGCCAATGGCGTGAAGCTGGTGGGCCGGTCATTCAAGTATCACCGTCCGCGCGGGATCATGACCGCCGGATCGGAAGAGCCCAACGCCCTGATCCAGGTCGGCACCGGCGACGCCATGCTCCCGAACGTCCGCGCCACGATGCAGGAGATCTATCCGGGGCTGGAGACGCGCAGCCAGAACCATGTCGGCCCGCTCAACATGGACCTGCTGAGCGTCAATGACCTGTTCTCGCCGTGGCTCGGCGCGGGGTTCTACTACAAGACCTTCATGTGGCCGCGCGCGTTCTGGGAAAAGGTCTACGAGCCCGCGATCCGCCGCGCCGCCGGTCTGGGCCGGATGACGCGGAAGGCTTCGCCCGAGGAAAGCGAACGCGCCTTCGGCTTCTGCGACGTGCTGGTGATCGGCGGCGGCCCCGCCGGTCTGATGGCGGCGTTGACGGCAGCGCGCTCCGGCGCCGACGTGATCCTCGCCGAAGAAGGCGCGGCCCTCGGCGGGCGGCTCCTGTCCGACGGCGAAAGCATCGACGGCATGCCCGCCGAAATCTGGGTGGCCGAGACTGTCGCGGCCTTGCGCGAAACCGGCCGGGTCCGCATCATGACCCGCACCACCGTGACCGGGGCCTACGATGGCCTGACCTTCGGCGCGGTCGAACGCGTCAGCACGCACCTGCCCCACGATCCGGACCTGCCGCGCGAATGTTTCTGGCGTATCCGGGCAAGCCAGGCCGTGCTTGCCGCCGGCGCCCTGGAACGCCCCATCGCGTTTCCGAACAACGACCGTCCCGGCATCATGCTGGCCTCCGCCATCCGCACCTACCTCAACCGCTACGGCGTAACCCCCGGTGAGAAGGTCGCGATCTTCGCCACCAATGACGACGCCCACCACACCGCGGTCGAACTGATCGAAGCCGGTGTCGAGGTCAGCGCCGTCATCGACCCGCGCGACGATGTGCAGGCGATCGGCGACTATCCCCTCCATGCCGGGGCGGAGGTCATCGGCTCCCACGGGCGGCAGGGGCTCAAGTCCATCGAGGTGCGGCGCGGGGACGAGACCTTCATCGTCGCCGCCGATTGCCTCGGCCTCTCCGGCGGCTGGAACCCGACCCTGCACCTGACCTGCCACCAGGGCGCACGGCCCGTCTGGAACCCCACGATTCACGCCTTCGTCCCGCTGGAAAACGCCATCGAGGGCCTGCACCCCGCCGGGGCCTGCCGGGGCACCTTCGACACCGCGGGTTGCCTCGGTGAGGGCGTCGAGGTGGCCGCCCTCGCCCTCCGCGCCCTCGGCAAACGCATCCGCAAACCCGACCTCCCCGTGGCCGACGATCATTCCGGCGCCACCTCCGCTCTCTGGGCGGTCGAGGCCAAGGGCCGCGCGTGGCTCGACTTCGCCAACGACGTCACCACCAAGGACGTGAAACAGGCCGCCCGCGAAGGCTTCGCCTCGGTCGAACACATGAAGCGCTACACCACGCAAGGCATGGCCCCGGACCAGGGAAAATCGTCGAACATCGGCGCGCTGGCGGTGCTGGCCGACACCACCGGGCGCGGCATCCCCGACACCGGCACCACCACCTACCGCCCGCCCTACACCCCCGTCGCCCTCGGCACGTGGGGCGCGGGCGCGAGAGGAAAGGGCTTCGCGCCGCAACGCTTCACCACATCCCACAAGGCCGTAACGACGCGCGGCGCGCCGATGATCGAGGCGGGCCTCTGGTATCGCCCCTCCTACCTGCCGCAACCCGGTGAAACCCATTGGCGGCAATCCTGCGACCGCGAGGTCAACATGGTCCGCAACGCGGTGGGCATCGTCGATGTCTCGACCCTCGGCAAGATCGAGATCATCGGGCCGGACGCCGGCGCCTTCCTCGACTTCTTGTATACGAACACCTTCTCGACCCTGAAGCCCGGCCGCGTCCGCTACGGCCTGATGCTGCGCGAGGATGGGCACGTCATGGACGACGGCACCACCGCCTGCCTCGCGCCCGACCATTACGTCATGACCACCACGACCGCCTTCGCCGGCCCGGTCATGGCGCATATGGACTTCGTCGCGCAGGCCCTTCGCCCCGATCTGGACGTGCGCTTCACCTCCGTCACCGAGCAATGGGCGCAATTCTCCGTCGCCGGTCCCCTCGCCCTCCACCTGCTGAACGCGGTCCTCGACGACCCGATCAGCGACGAGACGTTCCCCTTCATGCAATGCGGCGCGGTAAAGGTGCACGGCATCGACGGTCGGCTTTTCCGCATCTCCTTCTCCGGTGAGCACGCCTACGAGGTCGCGGTGCCCGCCGCTTACGGTGATGCGCTCTACAGGGACCTGGTCGCGCGCGCCGAGTCCCTCGGCGGCGGCGCCTACGGGATGGAGGCGCTGAACGTCCTCCGCCTCGAAAAGGGCTTCATCACCCATGCCGAGATCCATGGCCGCGTGACCGCCTTCGACATCGGCATGCAGGGCATGATGTCGAAGAAGAAAGACTTCATCGGCAAGGCGGCAGCGACCCGCCCCGGTCTGCTCGACGAGAACCGCGAGCGGCTCGTGGGCATGAAACCCGTCGGGCCGGTCAAGGAACTGCTCGCCGGTGCACATCTTTACGAGGCCGATGCCGAGCCGAGCCGTGTCAACGACATCGGCTACATCACCTCGGCCGGGTACTCCCCGACCCTCGGCCATGTCATCGCACTTGGCTTCGTGAATAACGGGCCGACCCGCGTCGGGCATCACATCAAGATGGTCGACGGCCTGCGCGGGGTGACGACGGAGGTCGAGATCTGCGACCCGGTCTTCTTCGACCCGGATGGAGGGCGCGCCCGTGGCTAGACTGACGGCAAGAACGGCATTCGACGGGCTGCTGCCCATCACGGCAGGCGACCTGCGGCTGGAGGAGGTGACCCACGACAGGATCACATGGGTCTCGCCGCTGAAGGGCCAGATGGCGAAGGTCAGCCGCGCTTTGGACAAGGCGGTCGGGGCGGATTTCCCCTCGCCCAACACGCATGCGAAAGGCGTTGTCTGGTTCGGTCCGGATCAGGCATTGGTGCTTGGTAAATCGGTTGAACCGATGAATGGTGCCGCCATGGTGGACCAGACCAGCGCATGGGCCTGCTGTGCCCTCGACGGGTCGGAGGCAGCGGAGGTTCTGGCCCGGCTGGTCCCCATCGACCTGCGCGACAAGTCCTTCGGCGTGGGTGCTGCGGCCCGCACGATGCTCGGCCACATGAATTGCGTGCTGATGCGCACCGGCAAGACCCGCTACGAGATCATGGTGTTCCGCTCCATGGCTGAAACGCTGGTCCACGAGGTCGAACGCGCAATGAAGATGACCACCGCCCGCCATTCCCTCACCCCGTAGGGTGCACATTCATCGTGCACCGCCGAGGGCACATTCATTGTGCACCTCTGACGGCACATTCATCGTGCACCGCTCAGGCCACCGTCACCCCCTACCGCCCGCACGCCCGGCGGCACCAGCCACCCCGCCGCACCATTAACCAATCTCCCCTCACCGCATCTGGACTCGGCCTCCGCGCGCACCGATATTATGCCCCATGTCGCTGCCCCCCGGATTCCTTGACGAGCTTCGCAATCGCACCTCGATCGCTCAGGTCGTGGGGCGCAAGGTCATCTGGGACAATCGCAAATCCAACCAGGCCAAGGGCGACATGTGGGCCCCCTGCCCGTTCCACCAGGAAAAGACCGCCTCTTTCCATGTCGAGGACCGCAAGGGCTTCTACTATTGCTTCGGCTGCCACGCGAAGGGCGACATGATCAACTTCGTGCAGGAAACGGAGAATGTCGGCTTCATGGAGGCCGTCGAAATCCTCGCCCGCGAAGCCGGGATGACCATGCCCGCCCGCGACCCGAAGGCGCAGGAAAAGGCCGACCGCAACAGCGAACTGGCCAAGGTGACCGACGCCGCCGCCTCGTGGTTCCGCCTGCAACTGAAGACCGGCGCGGCGGCGGACGCCCGCGCCTATCTCGAACGGCGCGGCATGGACGCGGCCACGCTGGAGAGGTTCGAGATCGGCTTCGCGCCGGACGCGTGGCAGGGCCTCTGGGAGGCGCTGATCGGCAAGGGTTTCAAGGAGGCCGACCTTCTGGAAACCGGCCTCGCCAAGCCGTCTCAGAAGGGTGGAAAACCCTACGACACGTTCCGCAACCGCATCATGTTCCCGATCCGCGACCCGCGCGGGCGCTGCATCGGCTTCGGCGGGCGGGCGATGGACCCCAATGACAACGCCAAGTACCTGAACTCGCCGGAAACCGTGCTCTTCGACAAGGGCCGCTCGCTCTACCACCACGGCCCCGCGCGCGAAGCGGCAGGCAAGGGCCAGCGCCTGATCGTGGCCGAGGGCTACATGGACGTGATCGCGCTGGTGAAGGCGGGCTTCGGGGCTGCCGTGGCCCCTCTTGGCACCGCGATCACCGAGGACCAGTTACGCCTGCTGTGGCGGATCAGCGACGAGCCGACCATCACGCTCGACGGCGACACGGCGGGCCAGCGCGCCGCGATGCGGCTGATCGACCTCGCGCTGCCGATGCTGGAAGGCGGCAAGGGTCTGCGCTTCGTCGTCCTGCCCGAGGGGATGGACCCCGACGATCTGCTCAAGGCGCAAGGTGCCTCCGCCATGCAGGCGTTGCTCGACAAGGCCGAACCGATGGTCAACCTGCTGTGGCGGCGCGAGACCGAGGGGCAGGTCTTCGACAGCCCCGAACGCAAGGCCGCGCTCGACGGACGCCTGCGCGAGGCGCTCAAGCGGATCGCCGACCCCGGCTTGCGGCGGCACTATGCCGACACGATTTCCGACCTGCGCCGCGCGCTGTTCCGCCCGGCATGGACCCCGCGCGGCAAACCCGGCGGGCGCGGCAAGGGCCAGTGGAAGGGGCGCGGCTTCGCCGAGGCACAGGCCCCGCTCGCCACGACCCGCGTGAAGGCCACGGCGCTGAATGGCGAGACGCTCCGCAGCGGGCTGATCGTGGCCTGCTGCATCCGGTTTCCGCACCTGATCGACGATTTCGAGGATCAACTCGACCGCCTGAACCCGCGCGATCCCGACCACGCGGCGCTCGCCACCTTCCTGTTGCGCACCACCACCCGTGACCCGGCTGCCCTGCTCGACGAAATAAACGCCTCTCCACAGGCCCCGGCCCTTGAAAGACTGCTGGCGCTATCCCACCTCGCCATAACTCCGTTCCTGATCGGTGACGGCGATCCCTCCCGCGCGGCCGAATGCCTGGCCGAAGAGTTCGCCAAACAAGCCGCCGCACGTGCGATCGAGGACGAGATGGCCGAGGCCACGCAGGACCTGGGCGAGATCACGAATGACGAGGATGCCACGCTTGCCTATCGCCTGAACGAGGCGGTCCGCGGCAAACACGCCGCCCTCCGCCCCAGGGGGGAGGACGATGCCGAGCAATTCGGCGAGACCGCGGACGCCCGGGCCGAGTTCCACCGGTTGCTCTCGACCGCCGGACAAGGCAAGAAAACAAGGAAGTAGACCTTTCCGAATCACTGATTCGCGCTAAGGTCTAAGCGCCACGCACGGGTCCGACTGACGCGAATCGGCCCAAGCCCAAGGGATTGATGCCAATGGCCAAAGATACCGACGATCGTAAACAGGACGGCGAGGAGCAGGAACTCGGGCTCGACATGAGCCAGGCCGCCGTCAAGAAGATGATCGCCGATGCGCGGGCCCGTGGCTACATCACCTACGACCAGCTCAATACCGTTCTTCCCCCCGAACAGGTGTCCTCCGAACAGATCGAGGACGTCATGTCGATGCTGTCGGAGATGGGCATCAACATCATCGAGGACGAGGAAGCCGAGGACGGTGACGACAAGCCCGAAGGCTCCACCGAAATCGTGGAAACCTCCGGCTCCCGCGAGGTGGCCGTCGCCGCCACCGAGACCGAGAAACTCGACCGCACCGACGACCCCGTCCGCATGTACCTGCGCGAGATGGGCAGCGTCGAGCTGCTCTCCCGCGAGGGCGAGATCGCCATCGCCAAGCGCATCGAGGCCGGCCGCAACACGATGATCGCGGGCCTCTGCGAAAGCCCGTTGACCTTCCAGGCCATCACCATCTGGCGCGACGAACTTCTCGACGAAGACATCCTGCTGCGCGACGTGATCGACCTCGACGCCACCTTCGGCACCCAGATGGGCGACGAGGATGACACCCCCGTCGTGGCCCCCACCGCCACCGGCTCCACCCCGCCGGGCGCCGAGGCTGCGAAGCCCAAGTCCGAAGCCGAGCCGGAACAGGAACTCGACGCCGACGGCAACCCGATCCACAAGGACGAAGCCGAAGAAGACGAGGATGAGGACGATCAGGCCAACATGAGCCTCGCCGCGATGGAAGCCGCGCTCAAGCCGCAGGTCCTCGCCACGCTCGACCGCATCGCCGCCGATTACATCAAGCTGTCCGAAATGCAGGACAGCCGGATTTCCGCCACCCTGAACGAGGATGGCAGCTTCTCCGACGCGCAGGAGACGGAGTACCAGAAGCTCCGCTCCGAGATCGTGCTGCTGGTCAACGAACTGCACCTGCACAACAACCGCATCGAGGCGCTGGTCGACCAGCTTTACGGGATCAACCGCCGCATCATGTCGATCGACTCGTCGATGGTGAAGCTCGCCGACCAGGCCCGCATCAACCGCCGCGAATTCATCGAGGAATACCGCGGGCAGGAGCTTGATCCGAACTGGATGGACCGGATGCAGACCAAGGGCGGCCGCGGCTGGCAGGCGCTCTTCGAACGCTCCACCGACAAGATCGAGGAGCTGCGCGGGGACATGGCGCAGGTCGGCCAGTATGTCGGCCTCGACATCCCGGAATTCCGCCGCATCGTGAACCAGGTGCAGAAGGGCGAGAAGGAAGCCCGCCAGGCCAAGAAGGAAATGGTCGAGGCCAACCTGCGCCTCGTGATCTCCATCGCCAAGAAATACACCAACCGCGGCCTGCAATTCCTGGACCTGATCCAGGAAGGCAACATCGGCCTGATGAAGGCCGTCGACAAGTTCGAATACCGCCGCGGCTACAAGTTCTCCACCTACGCGACGTGGTGGATCCGTCAGGCGATCACCCGCTCCATCGCCGACCAGGCCCGCACGATCCGCATCCCGGTCCACATGATCGAGACGATCAACAAGCTGGTGCGCACCGGCCGCCAGATGCTCCACGAGATCGGCCGCGAGCCGACGCCCGAGGAACTGGCCGAGAAGCTGCAGATGCCGCTCGAAAAGGTCCGCAAGGTGATGAAGATCGCCAAGGAGCCGATCTCCCTCGAAACGCCCATCGGCGACGAGGAAGACTCGCAGCTTGGCGATTTCATCGAGGACAAGAACGCCGTCCTGCCGCTCGACTCGGCCATTCAGGAGAACCTGAAGGAAACCACGACCCGCGTGCTGGCCTCCCTCACGCCCCGCGAAGAACGCGTCCTGCGCATGCGCTTCGGCATCGGCATGAACACCGACCACACCCTTGAGGAAGTCGGCCAGCAGTTCAGCGTGACCCGCGAGCGGATCCGGCAGATCGAGGCGAAGGCGCTGCGGAAGCTGAAGCACCCGAGCCGGTCGCGGAAACTGCGGAGTTTCCTGGATCAATAACCCGTAGGGTGCACATTCATTGTGCACCTTCCGCTCGTGCCCCTCTACAAAGCCACATACCTGACTTTGTGCACCCTGCCTGCCGGGCTACTTTTCAGGCGCGCCATTTTCTCCGCGTTCCCGCCGTAACGGCGGGTCTCGGTGCACAATGAATGTGCACCCTACGGCGGCGGCATAACCAAACATTAACCACCAGTCGCCCATGCTCGGGTAATGCCGAATTACACCCGCCCTCGCCGTCCCGGTGCCTCTATCTTCTTCACCGTGACTCTCTCGGAACGCACCTCCGACCTTCTGACCCGCGAAATCGAAATACTCCGCCAGTCCGTCCGCAAGACCCTACAGGAACGCCCCGTCAAAATCGACGCGTGGGTCGTCCTACCCGATCACATGCATTGCGTATGGACCTTGCCGGAGGGCGACACCGACTACGCGAACCGCTGGCGCATCATCAAGGCCCGGTTCTCCCGCAAGATGCCGGATGGACACCGTCGCGCGAGCCACATGGGTCGGAGGGAGCATGGACTCTGGCAACGTCGTTTCTGGGAGCATCACATTCGCGACCCTGCGGATTGGCAGAACCACGTTGCGTATTGCTGGAACAATCCGGTCAAACACGGTCTGGCGGGCGAGCCGGGCGATTGGCCATTCTCCTCATGGCATCGCGACCACGGTCAGACGCCCCCGTAAGGTGCACATTCATTGTGCACCATCGCCCGAACCCACACCGCGCCCGTTGTCCGCGTATCGCCCCCCCACTCAAAATCCGACCCACCCACGTCGCAATCCATCGCGACATCCCCCCGCTTTCCCGCCATGGCAAACCAGCCACCCCCGGGGACAACGCGCGATGTCGGACGACACCCTCCTCCAATCCACCCTCTCTGCCCTCGCCGAGATCTTCCGCGCCGAAGCCGTCACCTTCCAGCGGCCCGAGGCCGAGGCGACGGCAGACGCCCTCGCGACCACCCCGCTCAGCCTCACGCCCCAGCCGCCCTGCGCCGACGATGCCGCGATCCGTGCGCTGCTGCTGGCCTCGAAACACCCCGCCGCGCATCTGCTCCTCGCCGCGCAGCACCTTCTGCCGTGGGACACCAACCCGGTCAGCGACGCCGTGCCCGAGGCGCTGCGCGTCTTCACCGTCACCACGCTGATGGGTCCCGAAGGCCCTATGCATTGGGACGTCTTCCGCTGCGGCCTCTACTACCAGCGCCCCGGCACCTATTACCCGCTCCACGACCACGACGCGGACGAGACCTACGTGATCCTCGCCGGTGACACGCTCTGGACCGCCGGCGACGACACGCGCCCGCGCAGCGTGGGCGAGATGATCCACCATCCGTCCCACATGCCCCATGCCTTCGGAACCGACGGCGGGCTTCTGGCGCTCTGGCGCTGGTCGGGCGATATCAACCTGACAAGCTACCGCTTCCTGCCCGACGCGACGCTGAGCCTCGCATGACCACCGGGCCCGCCCGTAGACCGGGCCTTGGCCCGGGACGCGCTCCCTGCGTAGGGTGGGTGCGACCCACCATGACGCGACCCCGATGCTCACCATCCACGACAACATCCTCACCGACCGGGGCTCGAAGTACTCCGTCTCAGGCGGTCCCGCGACCACGAAGGTCGAGGCGCTGGCGCTGGTCAAGGATCTCAAACGCACCAAGAAATACGCCAAGGCGACCCACAACACATGGGCGCTGCTGACCGAGGACGGCCCACTCAAGAACGATGACGGAGAGGCCGGGGCCGGCATGGTCATCGTGCGGATGCTGGAGCGGGCCGAGGTGCAGAACCACCTCATCATCGTCACCCGCTGGTTCGGCGGCACGCAGCTCGGCGGCGACCGCTTCCGCCGGGTGCAGGATTGCGTGGGCTACTACCTCGACCACATGGAACCGTAGGGTGGGTGAAACCCACCAAACGCCGAGATTCGGGTTAACAAAGCGTAAAAGAAAGTCACTTTTCATATATAAAACAACAATTTAATCCCTTTGTGCAAGCTTGCACAAAGGCCTCACTTCCCCTCCCCACCCCATCGCGCTACCTTCCTTTCCGACCCGAGACAGCACCCAGAGGCGCACCCCATGTCCTTCCTCTCCAAGCTCTTCGGCGGCGGCGGCGGCGCAAAGGCCCGCGACCCCTCCGAGGAACACGACGGCTTCCGCATCACCCCCCAGCCGCAGGCCGACGCGGGCGGACACCGCATCTGCGCCCTGATCGAGAAAGACATCGACGGCGAGACCAAGAGCCACAAGATGATCCGCGCCGACATGTGCCCGTCGCGGGAAGAGGCCGTGACCTCCTCCGTCCTCAAGGCCAAGCGCCTGATCGACGAACAGGGTGAGGGCATCTTCCGCTGACCCGCCGCGTCATCGACCTGCCGCAAGCCCTGCAAGACCGCCTCGCCGGCCGTGACCTGATCGTCTTCGACGGCGAGTGCGTCCTCTGCTCCGGATTCTTCCGCTTCATAACCCGCGTGGACACGGAAGAACGCTTCCACTTCGCCCACGCCCAATCGCCCCTCGGCCATGCGCTCTTCGAGGCGCTCGGCCTCTCGACCCATGATTTCGAGACCAACGTCATCATCATCGATGGTACCATCCACACCCACCTCGACAGCTTCGCCGCCGCGATGCGCGCCGTCGGCTGGCCGTATCGGCTGCTCGCCGTGGTCGGCTTCATTCCCGGCCCGCTGAAAACCTTCACCTACAATCGCATCGCCCGGAATCGCTACGCCCTGTTCGGCCGCTACGACACCTGCATGATGCCGGACCCGAAGCTGATGGCCCGCTTCATCGACCGCGGCGAGGCCGCCTGATGCTCTACCCCGAAGCGATGGGCGCCGCCTTCAACGATCTGCCCAGGGCCTTGCGGGACTTCCATGCCGTCGACGGCACGCATCTCTACAAGGGCCGCGTCACGGTCAGCCACGGCAACGCGCTGGCGCGTGGGATCGCTCTGGCGGGCGGCATGCCCGGAAAGGCCGGGACGATGCCGTTCACCTTCCGGATGACCCGCGACGGCGACGCGGAAACCTGGGAACGGGATTTCGACGGCCACATCACCCGCTCGACCCAATGGCTGAAATCGCCCGGCGTCATCGAGGAGCGGGTCGGCTCAAGCACGTTCCTGATGGAGCCACGGGTGCTCGACGGGCGGTTGCACATCCCGATCACCAAGATCACCGGGTTCGGGCTGCCGGTCCCCGACGCGTTGGTGGTGAGCTGCGAAGGGATCGAAGGGGTCACATCGGACGGCGCGATCACCTTCGACGTCCATGCCAAGATCAAGGGCATCGGCCTGATCGTCCGCTACCGGGGCGAGGTCGCGCGCGCGACCTAGACTTGGCCCAACCGTTTCAGCATCTCCTGCGCCGCTGCCGTCGCCGTGGCCTCCCCCCGCGCCACCGCCTCGGCGCTTTCGCGCATCTGCGCCTTGATCTCCGCGTCGCGGGTCAGCCGCGACAGGAGGCCATCGCGCACCTCCTGCTCGAACCAATGGGCGGCCTGCGCGGCGCGGGTGCGGTCCCAGTGACCCTGCTCCTTGCGCCAGTCCGCCAGCGCCTGCATCTCGGACCACGCGGCCTCCAGCCCGCTGCCTTCCACCGCCGACACGGCCAGAGCTTTTGGGAAGCCCTCCGGGTCGTAGGGCCGCTTGCGCAGCAGCCGCAGCGCGCCGGAATAATCCGCCACGGTGCGCGTGGCCGTGGCCTTCAGATCGCCGTCGGCCTTGTTGATCAGGATCATGTCCGCCATTTCCATGATCCCGCGCTTCACGCCCTGCAATTCATCCCCGCCTGCGGGTGCAAGCAGCAGGATGAAGAGGTCGCACATCTGCGCCACCATGGTCTCCGACTGGCCGACGCCAACCGTCTCGATCAGCACCACGTCGTAGCCCGCCGCCTCGCACAAAGCCACGGCCTCCCGCGTGCGCTTCGCCACGCCGCCGAGCGTCGCCGAGGAGGGAGAGGGCCGGATGAACGCCGCCTTCTCGCGGCTGAGACGGTCCATCCGGGTCTTGTCGCCGAGGATCGAGCCACCGGACCGCGCCGACGAGGGATCGACCGCCAGAACCGCGACGCGCAGGCCCGCCTCGACCAGCATCATGCCAAAGGCCTCGATGAAGGTGGATTTGCCCACGCCGGGCGTGCCGGACAGGCCGATGCGAAGCGCCTGACGGTCGAGCTTGCGCAACGCCTCCAGCAGCGCCAGCGCCTGCTCCTGGTGCTCGGGCCTGGTGCTTTCCACAAGCGTCACCGCCCGCGCCAGGGCCCGCCGGTCGCCCGCTGCCACCTTTTCTGCCAGATCGTCCATTCGCATCGCCTCCATCCGGCCACAGATGACCCGCGCGGGCCGGGGAAGTCCAGCCGTTGACGCCCCTCGCGCGCCCGCCTACGCCGGTTTCATGGAGCTGCCCATCGACCCGATCCTGCCTGAGCTTGTCGCCGCCCTGCGCGCCGAGGGCCGCGCCGTGCTTCAGGCGCCGCCCGGTGCGGGCAAGACGACACGGGTTCCACTGGCCCTGCTGCCCGAAGTCACCGGCAAGATCGTGATGCTGGAGCCGCGCCGCCTCGCCGCGCGGGCGGCGGCGGAGCGGATGGCCGAAACCTTGGGCGAGCCGGTCGGCGCAACAATCGGCTACCGGGTGCGCGGCGACAGCGCGGTAGGCCCCGAGACGCGGATCGAGGTCGTCACCGAGGGCATCCTGACGCGGATGCTGCAGGACAACCCGGAACTGCCGGACGTGGATGCCGTGATCTTCGACGAATTCCACGAACGCTCGCTGAACGCGGATCTCGGGCTGGCGCTGGCGTGGGAAGTACGCGGCGCGCTGCGGGACGACCTGTGGCTGGTGGTCATGTCTGCCACGCTCGATGCGGGGCCGGTGGCGGCATTGCTGGACGATGCGCCGATGATCTCGTCCGAGGGGCGGGCGTTCCCGGTGGAAACCCGCTGGCTCGACACGCCATTGCGCAAGGAGGTGCGGTTCGAGGCGGCAGTTGCCGAATTGGTGGAGCGTGCCATGGCGGAGGCCGAGGGTGGCGCGCTGACCTTCCTGCCCGGCGAGGGGGAAATCCGGCGGGTGGCGGCCCTGCTGGAGGGGCGCTTGCCGGCCGACGTGGTGCTGCGCCCCCTGTTCGGCGCGATGAAGCTGGCAGACCAACGCGCCGCGGTCAGGCCGGAAGCGAAGGGGCGCAAGCTGGTGCTGGCCACGTCGATTGCCGAGACCTCGCTGACCATCGAGGATGTGCGGATCGTCGTCGATGCCGGGCGGTCCCGCCGCGCGCGGTTCGACCCGGGCAGCGGCATGACGCGGTTGGTGACCGAACCGGTGAGCCGGGCGGAGGCCGACCAGCGCCGGGGCCGCGCGGGACGTGTCGCACCCGGCGTTTGCTACCGAATGTGGACGAAAGGGGCCGAAGGTGCCCTGCCCGCCTACCCACCCGCCGAGATCGAGGCGGCGGACCTGACCGGCCTTGCGCTGGAACTGACGCTGTGGGGCGGCGGCGAAGGTCTGGCCTTCCTGACGCCGCCGCCCGAGGGCGCGATGGGCGAGGCGCGGGCCTTGCTGCGCGACCTCGGCGCGCTGGATGCGGGCGGGGCGATCACGGCGCATGGCAAGGCGTTGGCGCGCATGCCACTGCATCCCCGGCTGGCGCACATGTTGGCCAAGGGGGGGCGTGGCTCGGCACGGCTCGCGGCGCTGCTGGCGGAGCGGGATCCGCTGCGCGGTCAGGGGACGGATGTGAAACGGCGCCTGCGGGCGCTGGACGATCCCAAGGGGATGGGGGCGGACCCCGGCGCGATTGCCCGGATCCGGCAGGAGGCGAAACGGCTGGCGCGTTTCGAGGGCGGCGACGATTTGGGCGTCGGTGCGCAGGCGGCGCTGGCCTATCCGGATCGGATCGGACTGCGGCGCAAGGGCGAGCAGCCGCGATTTGTCCTGTCAGGCGGGAAAGGGGCGGTGATGCCGGAGGGCGACGGGCTGGCGGGCGCGCGGCTGATCGTGGCGACGGACCTGGACGGGAACCCTCGGGAGGCGCGGATCAGGGCGACGGTGGAGGTTTCCGAGGCGGAGGTGCGGGCGCTTTATGGCGACCGGATCGAATGGGTCGAGACCTGCAAATGGTCCAGGCGGACGCGGCGGGTGGAGGCAAGGCGGCAGGAGAGATTGGGCGCGCTGGTGCTGGAGGATCGCATCTGGGTGGACGCGCCGGAGGAGTCGGTGGCGCAGGCGTTGCTGGACGGGGTCCGGTATCTCGGGCTTGGGGCGCTCGGATGGTCGAAACGCGCGGCGCTGTTGCGCAAGCGGGTGGCCTATTCGGGCGTGGCCGATGTGTCCGACGAAGCCTTGCTCGCGGCGCTGGAGGACTGGGCGCTGCCGTATCTCACGGGCCTGAAATCCGCCGACGACCTGGGGCGCTTCGATCCGGGACCGGCGCTGGAGGCGTGGCTGGGATGGGACGCGATGCAGGAGGTGGCGCGTCTGGCGCCGGAGGCTTGGACCTCGCCGCTAGGGCGGGCGGTTGCGATTGATTATGGCGGGGATGTTCCGGAGGTCTCGCTACGCTTGCAGGAGGTGTTCGGGACGCGGGTGCACCCGGTGGTGGGCAAGGATCGGCTGCCGCTGAAGATGGTCCTGCTGAGCCCGGCACAGAGGCCGGTACAGGTGACGCAGGACCTGCCGGGCTTCTGGGATGGCTCCTACGCGGAGGTACGCAAGGAGATGCGGGCGCGGTATCCGAAACACCCCTGGCCGGAGGATCCGAGGGAGGCGGACCCGACGCTGCGGGCGAAGCCCCGGACGGGGAAATGAGCGTCGGTGCAAGCTTGCACAAAAGGCCTATCTATCTGATTCAAATACCTTTTCGAATTTCCATTTACACTTTCTTAACCCGCTGACGCGGGTTCAGGGGCGCTGCCCTGCGCGCCCATGGGGCGCTTACCCCGGAGTTTTCTGGCAAGATGAAAGCGCGGGCGGGTGCCTAGACCGGGGCCGGTTGGGCAAGGGCGAGGTCGGGGGTGCCGGGGCGGCCCGCGGCGCTGGGGTGCAGGCGTTCAGAGGGGTCGCGGCCGGTGACGCGGCGCCGCCGGGCCCAGAAGAGTTTTCCGAAGCCGGAGAAATTGCCGACCGAAGGCGCGTCGGGGTCGGTGGGGAAGCGGGCGCGCCAGTTCTCGGGCAACGGCAGATCGGCCCGGGCGAGTTCCTCGAGCATCCAGACCAGCGGGATATTGGCGCGGGGGCGCGCGGCCGCCATGCCGTTCAGTTGGCCGCCGATGTCGCCGTGACTGCCCTTGAACCAGACCTGCGCCACGTCGCGCCCGTCGCTGGCCGATGTCTGCCAGAGCACCGGGGCATAGGCGACGCGGGTCTCATCGAGGGCGAGCGCCTGCCGCGCCGTCTCCACATGCAGGCCGAGGTGGTGGTTGTGATAGGGGTGCGGCAGCGGCAGGAGCCGCCAGACCAGCGGGTAGCGGATGCCGAGCGCACGAACGGTGTCGTAGACGCCGATGAAGCGGATCGGCACGTCGCGGATGCAGACCCGGCCCCGCAGGGCCCGGGCGGCGGCGGAGCCAGGATCGTCGCGGTAGAGCGCGTAGATTTCCTCGACCAGGCCCTGGGTGACCTGGTCGCGCCGCACGAGGCCCATCGTGTCGATCAGCCCGCCGAGCGAGCGAACGGCATAGGCGCCGCGCGAGAAGCCCATCAGCACGACGCGGTCGCCCGGCGCGTAACCGGTGGCCAGCCACGCATAGGCGCGGCGGATCTGGCGGTTGATGCCGATGCCCGCCATCACCTCGTGCGCGCGGCGGATGCCCCGCCACTGGATGCCGGGTTCGTAATAGAGACGCACGCCCGAGCCGGGCGGCAGGCCTTGCAGCAGGCGGAACGTGAGGCCGATATTCGTCTCGGCCCCCGGTGTCAGCGACGACATGGTCCCGTCAAGCAGGATCACATGGGTCGTCGGCTGCGCCGGATCGGGCGGCGCGGGCGGGGCCGCGCTGCGCAGCCCGCGCACCCATCGCGTTATGCGGTCATTCAGCCGCAACCTGCCCCTTTGCCTCCTGCAGCATTCCCCAGACCCGCGCGGGCGTGAACGGCATGTCGACCTGCCGCAGCCCGAGCGGCCAGAGCGCATCGAGCGCCGCGTTGGCCACAGCGCCGAGTGCGCCAACGGTGCCCGCCTCGCCGCAGCCCTTCATGCCGAGCGGGTTGGCGGTGGAGGGGATTTCCTCGGTCCGGAAGGCGATGAAGGGCATGTCGGTGGCGCGCGGCATGCCGTAATCCATGAACGTCGCGGTCAGAAGCTGGCCGTCGGCATCGTGCACCACGCGCTCCATGATCGCCTGCCCGATGCCTTGCGCCACGCCGCCGTGGACCTGCCCCTCGGCCAGCATCGGGTTCATCAGCACGCCGAAATCGTCGACCACGGTGTAGCGATCGACACGGGTCTCGCCGGTGTCGGGGTCGATTTCGACCTCGGCGATGTGGCAGCCGTTGGGGAAGGACCGGCCCGGCAGGGTGGTGGTTTCCTGGGAGGTGGCCAAGTGGCCCTGGCCCGCGGCCTCGGCCCTTTCGGCGGCTTCCAGAAGCGTGACGACGACGTTGGACCCGGGGGAGCGGAACACGCCTTCCTCGGCGTCGAAGGCGATGTCGGCATCGTCGAGATCACCGGCGAGAAACTCGGTCAGGCCGGTGACGAGCACCTCCGCCGTCTTGCGCATCGCCATGCCCTGCGTGGTGACCGAGCGCGAGCCGCCGGTGCCACCGCCCTTGGCGATCAGGTCGCTGTCACCCTGGATCACCTCGATCTGGTCCAGCGGCAGGCCGGTCTGGTCATGCAGGATCTGGCGATAGACGGTCTCGTGCCCCTGACCGTTCGACTGGGTGCCGACGTAGAGCCGCGCGCCGCCGGAATGCAGTTCGACCTTCGCCGTCTCGGACGGGTCGCCGAGGATCGACTCGATGTAATAGGCGACACCGAGGCCACGATACTTGCCGTCCGCCTCGGCGGCTTTGCGGCGCGCGTCGAAGCCGTCGATGTCGGCCTCCTTCGCGGCGCGGGTCAGGACGCGGTCGAATTCGCCGACGTCGTAGAGCTCGTCCGTGGCGGTCTTGTAGGGGAAGGCGCCGTCGGGGATGAAGTTCTTGCGGCGGAGCGTCAGCGGATCTGTCCCCAGTTCGCGCGCGGCGAAATCCATCACCCGTTCCAGCGCGTAGATCGCCTCGGGCCGGCCGGCGCCGCGATAGGCGTCGACCTGCGTGGTATTGGTGAAGATGCCGCGATTGCGGAAGAACATCGTCTGGATGTCGTAGGGCCCGCAGAGGACGCGGGCAAACAGGTTCGACTGGATGCCTTGCGCGAATTGCGAATTGTAGGCGCCCATGTTCGACAGGCTGTCGACCTTGTAGGCGGTGATCTTGTGACCGGCATCGAAGCCGAGGGTGCAGGTCACGTTCAGGTCACGGCCCGCGTTGTCGGACAGCATCGACTCGGTGCGTTCGCCGATCCAGCGGACCGGGCGGCCGGTCAGGCGGGCGGCGAGCGCGCACAGCCGGTTCTCGGGGTATTCCATCGCCTTCATGCCGAAGCCGCCGCCGACATCGGGGTTGGTCACACGCACCTGCGTCTCGTCGAGGCCGAACCATTTCACCAGGTCGCCCTTGGTGCCCCAGACGCCCTGCCCGTTCACGGCGACGTGGATCTTGTCGCCATCGGTTTCGGCGAAGACGGCGCGGGGTTCCATCGAGTTGACGATGACGCGGTTGTCGTGGGTCGTCAGCGTGACGACATGGGCGGCGTCGGCCAGCGCGGCGTCGGTGGCGGCCTCATCGCCGAGGTCGAAGGAATAGGCGACGTTGTCGGGCGCGCTTTCGTGGATCGTGGGGCCGCCCGGTTGCAGGTCGAGCTTCACCGGCAGGTCGTCGATATCGAGCTCGATCAGTTCGGCGGCATCCTTGGCCTGCGCCAGCGTGTCGGCGACGATGAAGGCGACCGGGTCGCCCACGAAGCGCACGCGGCCTTCGGCGAGGATCGTGCGGGGGGAGGCATCGCCAAGAGTGCCGTCGCGGTTCTTGAGGACACTGGCGCGCAGCTTGTTCTCGAGGTTCTCGGCGGCGAGGTCGGCGGCGGTGATGATCGTGTGCACGCCCGGGGCCTGACGCGCCTCGGCGGTGTCGATGGTGAAGGTGCCATGGGCGACGGGCGAGCGCAGGACATAGGCGTGCAGCGCGCCATCGGGGGCGATGTCGTCGGTGTAGCGGCCCTTGCCGGTCAGGAAGCGTTGATCCTCGAAACGGGTGACGGATTGGCTGGAGCCGAATTTCGACATCGGGCGGGCCTTTCGTTGGGGGCTGTCGGGTCGGACACTAACCCTGTTCGTGCCGGTGTCCAGTGGCGCTGAGGCCGGGCGTTGCGGTGATGGTGCCGATGCGCGTGCCGGGCAGGTCGTCGGCGCGGTCCGGCGGGACGGCGGCGAGGAGGCCACCGGCGGTCTGCGGATCGTGAAGCAGGTCGGCGCGCGGGCCGGTGGCGTTGGCGACCCGGGCGGCGGCGCGGTTCTGCTCGAACAGGGAGGAGCGGATGCCCTGCGCCGAAAGGGCCCCTGCGCCGGGCAGGAGCGGGATCGCGGAAAGGTCGATCTCGGCCCCCACGCCGGAGGCGCGGCAGATGTTCGCGAGATGCCCGGCGAGACCGAAGCCGGTGACGTCGGTCATGGCGCGGGCATGGGGGGCGAGGGCGCGGGCGGCGTCGGCGGAGGGTTGCTGCATCGTCTCCCAGCAGGCGAGGACGTCGTCGCCCCGGGCGCGGGCCTGCATCTCCGCGGCAAGGATCACGCCGGTGCCGATGGGCTTGGTCAGGATCAGCGCGTCGCCGGGTTGCGCGCCGGACAGCGTGATCGGGTCACGGTCAAGCAGGCCGGTGACGGTGAAGCCTATGGTCAGCTCCGCCCCCTCGGTGGAATGGCCGCCGATGACCTGCGCGCCCGCCGCGTCGAAGACGGCGCGGGCAGCCTCCATCACCTCGTCGAGTGCCGCGCCCTGCAAGCGGGTCGAGGCGCGCGGCAGGATCACCTGCGCCAGCGCCGCCTGTGGCGTGCCCCCCATCGCCCAGATATCGCCGAGCGCATGCACCGCCGCGACCTTCGCCACCAGCACGGGATCGAGCGCGAAGGCGCGGAGGTGGTCGTGGCTCAGGACCTGCCGGGTATCGCCCATCTCCAGCACCGCCGCATCGTCGCCGGGTGCCCCGCCAAGCAGGCCGTCGAGCGCCAGCGCGCCGAGTTTCGCGCCGCAGCCACCGCAGGGCGCGGGTCCGGCAAGCTCGGCCGCCACGCCCTTGGCGGCGTCGCGCGGAACCGCCGGCGCAGGCATCCGGGGCAGGTCGCGGAACTTGTCCATGAATTTCTGGTCGATGCTGTTCTTCCAGCGCCAGAGCAGGCGACCTGCCCGCGCGAAACCCGCCTTCTCGGCCACCGCGACCTTGTCGCCCATAGAAATGAGCTTGAGGAAATCCTTCTGCGGATGGAAAGCCTTGCGCTGATAGCCGAGCAGATCGGCGCGCAAGTTATGCGTCAGAACCGGCGCGGCGCGCACGGCGTAGACGCCCGCCTTGGGGCGCGGATCGTGCACGAGGTGCGCGCAATCGCCCGCCGCGTAGACAGCCGGTTCACCGACCGAGCGGAGGTACCTGTCGACCTCCAGGAACCCGTCGCGGCAGGGCAGGCCTGTCTCGGCCACCCAGTCCTGCGGCGTGGCCCCGGCGGTGCCGATCGTCAGGTCCGAAGCGATGCGACGCCCGTCCTCCAGCACCACCGCGTCGGCTTCCACGGAGGCGAGCGTCGCGTTCTCGATCACGTCCACGCCATGCTCCATCAGCCCGCCCATCAGGCGCGTGCGCGCGGCCTGCGGAACCGAGTCCAGCACCCGGCCCCGGTCGATCACGCTGACGGAGACCTCTCGGTTCAACCCGTTCATCCGGTGCACGGCGGCCATGGCGACTTCGCAGCCCGCGACACCGCCGCCGAGGATGGCGATGCGGATCGGCCCCTCGCCCGCGCAATGCTCCGCCCAGGTATCGGCGAAACGGCCAAGCGGCTTGGCGGGCACGCCATGCTCGGCAAAGCCCGGCAGCACCGGCATCTCCGAGGTGATCCCGATATCGAGCGAAACGATGTCATACCGCACCAGCCGCCCCGACCCGAGCCGGATCACCTTCGCCTGCGGATCGAGCGCCACCGCACGGTCCACGATCAGCCGCGCGCCTGCAAACCGGGCGAGTCTGACCAAGTCGATATCGAGGTCCTCCCGCGCGTAATGCCCCGCGATATGGCCGGGCAGCATCCCCGAATAGGGTGCCGTCGCACCCGGGTTGATGCAGGTGACCCGCACGCCCGGCACCGGCTTCATCCCCCATTTCCGCAGCACGAGCGCATGGGTATGACCGCCTCCGACAAAGACGAGGTCCTTCACGATTGGCACTGACGTCTGCACCGGGCTGCCCCTCTTTGTTTCAAAAATATGCCGGGGGAGTCGCCTCTGGCGACGGGGGCTGGCCCCCCTCCTCCACCCACCCATCGCGGAACGGATCATCTGGGTAGCCCACCGCCCGCAGATACAGCCCGTCCGGCGGCGCAACCGGCCCGCAGGCGGCGCGATCGGCGGCCTCCAGCGCGGCCTTCACATGCTCGGGGTCCCACGCGCCTGCGCCGACGCGTTCCAGCGTGCCGACGATGGAGCGGACCTGGTTGTGCAGGAAAGACCGCGCATGGAGGTGAAAACGGATCTCGCGGCCTGCGGGCAGCGCGACCTCCTCCACCCGGACCTCGTCGAGGGTCTTGACCGGCGATTTCGCCTGGCAAAGCGCGGCGCGGAAGGTGGTGAAATCGTGCTTGCCGATCAAATGCCGCGCGCCTTCGGCCATGGCCTCCGCATCGAGCGTGGTCTTCACCTGCCAGACCAGCCCCGCGTCATGGACCAGCGGCGCGCGGCGGCAGATCACCCGGTAGGTGTAGCTGCGCGACTCCGCCGAGAAGCGGGCGGAGAACTCATCGTCGACCTCGGCGCAGGCGGTGATGGCGACGGGCGCGGGCTTGAGATGCCAGTTCAGCGCCTCGGCCAGGCGGAACGGGTCCCACGGTTTTTCCAAATCGACCGAAGCCACCTGCCCCGTCGCGTGCACACCGGCATCTGTCCGGCCTGCCGCCGTGGTGCGCGGCTCTTCCGCCTGCAACCGGCCCAAGGCCTCCTCCAACGCCTGCTGGACGCTCGGCTGGTCGGCCTGGCGTTGCCAGCCCGCGAAGGGGCGGCCGTCATATTCGATGCGGAAGGCATAGCGGGGCATGGAATTGGGCTAGCCCAAGAATGACGTCCCGTCCATCGCCCCTCGAAACCTTTGATGCGAATGACTATCCTTAGGCAAGCAAAAGCACGAGAGGACACCCCCTTGGTGATTGGCGCCATAGCAGACACCCTTGGCCGGGGGTTCGAAACCGTGAGCGACGGTGTCTCCGAGATGCTGTTCGAGCCGGTGATCCGTCTGGGGGTGACCGGGCTGGCGCGGTCGGGCAAGACGGTGTTCATCACCTCGCTGGTGGCGAACCTGATGGATCGTGGCCGGATGTCGGGGCTCGAGGCCGTGTCTTCGGGCCGGATCGAGGCGGCGTTCCTGCAACCTCAGCCCGACGACACGGTGCCACGCTTCGAATTCGAGAGCCACCTCGCCGCGATGACGGGGCCGGAGCCGTTCTGGCCCGAGTCCACCCGCTCGGTCAGCGAATTGCGCCTGTCGCTGCGGGTGCGGCCCAAGGGGCTGCTGTCGGGCTTTTCGGGGCCGCGCACGGTGCATCTGGATATCGTGGATTATCCCGGCGAATGGCTGCTGGATCTGGGTCTGCTGGAGCTGTCCTTCGCGGATTGGTCGGCGCAGGCGCTGGAGCGGGCGGGAAAACGGGACGAGGGCGCGGCCTTTGTCGCGCAGGTGGGCGCGGTTGACGCGACCGCGAAGCTCGACGAGGTCGCCGCGAAGGCTCTGGCCGAGGGCTGGACCGCCTACCTGAACGCAGCGCGAGCGGCGGGCTATTCCGACTGCACGCCGGGGCGGTTCCTGCTGCCCGGTGACTTGGAAGGCTCTCCCGCGCTGACCTTCGCGCCCCTGCCGCCGGGAGACGCCCCGCGCGGCTCGCTGGCGCGCGAATTCGCGCGGCGGTTCGAGGCCTACAAGTCTCAGGTCGTGAAACCGTTCTTCCGGGCGCATTTCGCGCGGATCGACCGGCAGGTGGTGCTGGTGGATGCGCTAGGGGCAATTCACAACGGCCCGCGCGCGGTGGAGGATCTGCGGCAGGCGCTCAGCGGTATCCTCGGCTCTTTCCGGCCCGGTCGGAATTCCTTCCTGACCTCGATCCTCGGCAAACGCGTCGACAAGATCCTGTTCGCGGCGACGAAGGCCGATCACCTGCACCATGACCAGCACGGGAAGATGCAGGCGATCATGGAGGCCCTGGTTGCGGACGCGCGGCGGCGGGCCGATTTCTCGGGCGCGCGGACGCAGGCGATGGCGATTGCCGCGCTGCGCGCCACGGTGGAGGAAACACGGCGCGTGAACGGGGCGGAGCTTGGCGTGGTGCGCGGGACGCTCCTGGAGGACGGACGCAAGGCAGCGCTGCATCCCGGCGACCTGCCCGCCGAT
>WVSM01000018.1 GCA_015689645.1 Rhodobacterales bacterium HKCCE4037 | reverse complement strand
GGGCATCGGCTCCGGCGCTGGGGCAGGCTGCGGAGCCGGACGCGGCGCGGGAACGGGCTCAGGTTCCGGTTCGGGCTCGGGCTCAGGCTCTGGCGCTGGCTCAGGTTCAGGTTCCGGCTCTGGCGCGGGCTCAGGTTCCGGCTCGGGCTCGGGCTCGGGCTCGGGCTCGGGCTCGGGCTCGGGCTCGGGACGATCCGCCACGGACCCGGCCGCGCGCAACGCCTCCTCCGCGTCCTCCTCGACCGCACCGTCCTCGATGATCGCGTCCAACCCCTCGTCCAGCTTCGACGACGACTTGAACATCCGGTCTTTCAATTTGCGGAAAAAGGACATGGGCACCCTGTTGTCTTTGCCTGCCATCCCCACCTAATACCCCGCAGCCCGCTTGGAAAGAGCCGCGAAAACCGCCATTCTTTCGCCAGATTGCCTTGCTAAGGCGTTTTGAGAAATGGCCAAGATAAAACGATCGCAAATGTCCTGAGAACGCGAAGCGTGGCAAGGTATTTGCGATTCGACCTTTTCTCGAAACGCCACAGGCCACATACGCCCCGCACTCGGCCCCATGGCCGGACACCCAAGGACCCCCGCCGATGCCCGTCATCGCCCGTTACGCCGCCATCACGCTGCCGCCGCTGCTCCTGCTGCTGCTGGCGGGCACCGCGTGGGGCGGACTTGCCTGGATCGCGCTGGCGTGGCTGACGATCGTCGCCGCCGTCGCGGACCGCCTGCTCGACCCGCCGTCTCCTCCGGCGCCCGAGGAAAAGACGGTGCCATGGAACGACGTGCTCTCAGCCGGGCTTGCCTTCGGGCACCTGCTGCTCCTGATCGCCACCTGCACCGCGATCGGCACAGGCAGCCTCACCCTCGGCCAAAGCCTCGCGCTGTTCCTGGCCACGGCCAGCTTCTTCGGCCAGGTCAGCCACCCAAATGCGCACGAACTGATCCACCGCCGCAGCCCGCTTCTCAAGGCGCTCGGCGCGGCGGTCTACGTCTCCGTGGGCTTCGGCCACCATGTCTCGGCGCACCGGCTGGTCCACCACAGATACGTCGGCACCGAGGAGGATCCGAACACCCCCCTGCCCGGTGAGTCGTTCTGGGCCTACCTGCCCCGCGCCTGGCGCGGCTCCTTCGAAGCCGGCATCGTGCAGGAGGTCGACCGCCTCGACCGCAAGGGCCGCGGCCCGAACCATGTCTCCAACCCCTATTGGCTCTGGCTCGGCGGCACGATCCTGTTTGCCGCGGCCGTGGTCGCCAACGCGGGCCTTGGCGGGCTTCTGGTGATGATCGGCCTCGGCGTGCTGACCGGGGCGCAGATCCTGATGTCGGACTATATCCAGCACTACGGGCTGCAACGCCTGATCCTGCCGAGCGGCCGGTTGGAGCCGGTCGCCGCACACCACAGCTGGAACGCGCCCAAGGGTTTCTCATCCTACCTGATGATGAACGCCCCCGCCCATTCCGAGCATCACATGCACCCCGACCGCCCCTACGAGCGGCTGGATACCGGGGCGAAGGTGCCCACCCTGCCCTTCTCCATGCCGATCATGGCAATGATCGCGACCGTGCCGCCGGTCTGGCACCGCATGATGGACAAGCGCGCGCTGAAGGTGATGGAGGCGGCGCAGGCCGCTCACGAGGCCCCGGAACCGCCCAGCAGGCCCGCCCCTGCGCCGATGCGCGTCAAGGCGTCCGCGCCGGGCCCTTCACAAGACCGGGCCGCAGCCGCGTCGCCGCCCCAACCGGCCACCGCAGCGCCTGCGCCCCTCTCCGACGATCCGGAGACGGACGCCATGCTGCAAGCCATCCGCGCCGCGACGCGCTAAAGCGTTTCCGGATTTCACTGAAACAAGATATCGCCAATGTCCCGAGAACGCCGAAGGCGTAGCAGGGTATTGGCGATTCAATACAAAACCGGAAACGCTCAAAGCGGATCGCTCCTCGGAGCCGCGCAAAAGCGCGCTCCCTCCTCGCAGATGCGCCGGGACCGCGTCCGGCGCTGCGCACCACTTGCGCCGCCGTCACGCTTGGCCGGCGTCATCTTTTTGCATTTTCATGAAACAAAGATGAGGGTCGTCACGCGAGAAGGTCATCCTCCGCCCCTATCCCAGAGGGCTTCGCGGGCAGAGGATGCGCCATCTTCGTTTACGGTCATCGCCATGCCAAAGCGTCCCGCGCCAAACCCGCCAATGGGTTTGGGGTGGGGCGCAGCGCTGCATTCAGGCGTCGCGGGCGTTCCACCTTCGACCAATACATCGGATCGAACGCGGAACGCTGCGGCTGTGCCGCCCCGTGAGGCTGGCACAGGCGTGGCTAAGGAAGCGTTACCTCGCCCCATCTTTGTTTCATGAAAATGCAAAATACCCGGCATGCCCAAAGGCGCTACGCTCGATTTGCAGGTCCTACCCCATCGCCACGCCGCGCCGCCCGGCGAGGTCGGTGAAGTACTGCCAAGCGACCCGGCCCGAGCGCGACCCGCGCGTCGCCTGCCATTCCACCGCCTCCGCGCGCAACTCCGCGTCGGAAATCTCCACCCCGTAGGCATCGCAATAGCCCCGGATCATCGTCAGGTAGGCATCCTGGTCGCAGGCATGGAAGCCGAGCCACAGGCCGAACCGGTCACTCAGCGAGACCTTCTCCTCCACCGCCTCCGACGGGTTGATCGCCGAGCCGCGCTCGTTCTCGATCATGTCGCGCGGCATCAGGTGGCGGCGGTTCGAGGTGGCGTAGAACACCACGTTGCCGGGCCGGCCCGAGACGCCGCCGTCCAGCACCGCCTTCAGGCTCTTGTAATGCTGGTCGTCGTGGGAAAACGACAGGTCGTCGCAATAGAGGATCACGCGCACATCCGCGCCGCGCAGCAGCGCCAGAAGCCGCCCGATCGAGGGCAGGTCCTCGCGCTGGATCTCCACCAGTTTCAGCCCGGTATAGTCTGCCTCAAGGGCGCCGTGAATGGCCTTCACGAGCGAGGATTTCCCCATCCCCCGCGCCCCCCAGAGCAGCGCGTTGTTGGCCGGCAGGCCCTCGGCGAACTGGCGGGTGTTGGCCATCAGCGTGTCGCGCGCCCGGTCGATCCCGAGCAGCAGTTGCAGCGGCACGCGGTTCACGTCCTGAACGGGTTCAAGGTGGTCAGGCTCGGCATGCCAGACGAAGGCGCTGGCGGCGTCCCAGTTCGGGGCCTCCGCCGGCGCGGGGCGCAGCCGCTCCAGCGCGGCGGCGATCCGGTCCAGCGCCGCTTCGTTCAAAGCGTCTCGTCCTCGCCAAGGATCCCTTCGGCGCGCAGGCGCTTGATGCGGGCATATTCCACCCAGCGCACAAGCTGGATCGAGATCTCGTAGAGGCCATAGACCACGGTGAACAGGATCACCTGGGTGATGACATCCGGCGGCGTCACCAGCGCGGCGAGCGTCAGGATGCCCACGACGGCCCATTTGCGCACGTTGCCAAGACCCTCCGCGCTGACCAGCCCGGCCTTGCCCATCAGGGTCAGAACCACGGGCAGCTGGAAGCACAGGCCGAAGGCGAAGATGAACTTCAGCGACAGGTCGAGCGAATCCTTCGCGGTGCCGAGGAAGACGGTCTGCAATTCGTTGCTGTTCTCGGACGGCACGAATTCCTGCCCGGTGATGAAGGCGGCGAAGGCCGGGATCGCGTCGGCGAACCCGATGAAGAACCGCATCGCCAGCGGCGTCACCACGAAATGCGCGAAGGAGGCGCCGAGGAAGAACAGGAAGGGCGAGGCGAAGATGAACGGCAGGAAGGCGTTCTTCTCGGACTTGTAGAGGCCCGGCGCCACGAAGCGCCACAGCTGGTGGGCGATGACGGGGAAAGAGATCGCGAAGCCGAGGATCACCGAGATCCGCACCAGCACGAAGAAATATTCCTGCGGCGCGTTGTAGACGATCTGGGTCGGCAGGTTCAGCTCTTCGAGGACTTCGCGCAGCGGCTCGAGGATGAAGTTGTAGGCGGGCTCGGCCACCGTGAACATGACCACCATGCCGACGACGAACGCAAGAACCGACCGGATCAGGCGCGTGCGCAGCTCGGCCAGGTGTTCGATCAGCGGCGCGGCGCTGTCTTCCAGTTCGTCTTCGGGGCTCTTTCCGACGTCGCTCATGACCGCTCCGCCTGAGTCGCCGGCTCGACATTGGCCGGGCCGGGATCATCCGTTGCCGGGTCCGCCTTGGTTTTCGCCTTGGGCTTGGCTTTTGCCTTCGGCTTGGGCGCGGCCTTTGGCTTGATCGCCTTCACCGGGCCTTCCGGCGCATCGCGGTCGGTCTCGAAGACCGGCTCCTGCGGCGCCTCGGCCACTTCGTCGGCGCCGTCCTCCTCCGGCTCTTCGGATTCCTCCGCTGCACGTTGTGCCTTCATCGCGGCGATCCGTTCCTTGGTGGCCTGCTGCGCCGCCGCCTTCTTCTCGGCGATTGCGCGCGTCGCGCTGCCTTCCTCGAATTTCGACGGGTCGATGTCATCCATGACGTCGCCCATCATGTCGCGCGCCATCTTCTTGGGGTTGGTGAATTTCGAGGCCGCCCGCAGATCGCGGTTCATCTGGGTCATGCCCGTCTCGTCCGCCGCCTCGTTCATCGCGTTGGAGAATTCCTTCGCCATCGACCGCACACGGCCGGTGAACTGCCCCAGCTTGCGGAACATCTTCGGCAGGTCCTTCGGGCCCACGACGATCAACGCCACGATCCCGATGACCAGCATCTCCATCATACCGATGTCAGGCATCCCGCCTACCCCTCGCCGTCAGTCAAACGGGGTTACGCCTCAAGCGTTGTCGCGCTCGCGGCGCTCTTCCGGGGTCACGTCCCGCGCGGTGGAGCCATCCGCGGTCTCGGTGCCGTCCTCGACGCGCTCTGCGTCGGGGTTGCGCACGCCGTCCTTGAACGCCGTGATGCCCTTGCCGACCTCGCCCATCAGGCCCGCGATCTTGCCGCGGCCGAACAGGACCAGAACGACGATGGCGATCAGGATAAGACCGGCCGGTCCGATATTGTTGAGCATTGTTTCTCTCCCTACTGCTGCCCGCGCCGCATGGGCGCGCGATGCACGCTGGTTCCTGAAATCCCCTGCATAGGTATGGTCTCGCGGCGCCAGATCAAAGCCCAAAAACGCAAACTATCTGCGGATAGGGAAAACAAAACAGCGATCCCGGCGGACGGTCAGCCACAATGGCGTGCCCGGTGCGGGCAGGAAGACGTTGGGCACCGTGGCCTTCAGGAGGCTGCCGTCGAAATCCATGCGGAACTCCACGAGGCTCTCGTGACCCATGAACCGCGCCCGCTCCACCAGCCCGCGCGCGGCGGCGCCCTGCTGCGGCGTCGGGTTCGGCCCCTTGCCACCCCGGTCGAAGTCGATGCCGACGTGCTGCGGGCGGAACACGATCTCCACCTCGCCGCCATCGGGCACCCCGGGGGCAAGGAACTGGCCGAAGGCCGTGTCGATCAGCGCCCCTTGAACCTTGCCGCGTATCACGTTGATATCGCTGAAAAAGGCCGCCGCGTCCCGGTCGCAGGGATTGGCGTAGATATTGTAGGGCGCGCCGATCTGCACGATCCCCCCGTCGCGCATCAATGCGATCTGGTCGGCCATGCGCATCGCCTCTTCCGGCTCGTGGGTGACCAGCACGACCGCCGTCCCTTCCTCCTTCAGAAGCGCCAGCGTCTCGTCGCGGATGCCGTCGCGCAGCCGGTTGTCGAGGCCCGAGAACGGCTCGTCCATCAGCATGATCCGCGGACGCGGTGCCATGGCGCGCGCGAGCGCCACGCGCTGCTGCTCGCCGCCCGACAGCATGTGCGGCGCCTTGTCGCCGTAGCCGGCCAGGTCCACCCGCTCCAGAAGCTCGCCCACCCGGGCTTTCACGTCCACGCCCGAGCCGCGCAGCCCGAATCCCACGTTCTTCGCCACGCTCAGATGCGGGAACAGCGCGAAATCCTGGAAGATCAGGCCAACCCCCCGCGCCTCCGGCGGCAGGTGCACATCGGCATCCGACAGCACCTCGCCCTCGGCGCGCACCACGCCTTCGGACTGCCGCTCGATCCCCGCGACGACCCGCAGCGTCGTGGACTTGCCGCAGCCCGACGGGCCCAGCAGGCACAGCACTTCGCCCGCGCCCACCGACAGGTTGACCCGGTGCAGCACGTCGCGCCCGTCGAACCGGGCGGAAACGTCAGTCAGTTCAAGGCGAGGCGCAGGCAAGGGGCAGTTGTCCGATCATTTCAATCGGATATGGCAGCTAGCAGGTTCACGCACCAGCGCCAAGCCCAAGGTGCCGCACCCCGCCGCCCGTGCCCCTGGACTTGCACAGGTGCTGCGATCCGGGGCAACAGCGGGGATCGGCGGCCAACAGGTCGCGTTTGCGGAGGGCTGACAATGGATAACCTGACAAGCGGACAATGCCTGTGCGGCGCCGTGACCTTCCGCATCGAGGGGGATTTCCAGGGCTTCTTCCTCTGCCATTGCGGGCGCTGCCGGAAAGACACCGGCTCGGCCCATGCGGCCAACCTCTTTTCCTCCACGGCGACGCTCACATGGCTCTCGGGCAGGGATTACATCCGGGAGTTTCAGCTGCCCGGCACCCGCCACGTGAAATGCTTCTGCACCGAATGCGGCTCCGCCCTGCCCTACGCGCAGGCGGACGGCAGCGGGATCGTCGTGCCAGCCGGATCGCTCGACACCCCGGTCGGTATACGGCCGAACGCCCATATCTGCATGTCCAGCCGGGCGGAGTGGGACAATGACCTCGAATCCGTCGACAGGATCGACGGCCTGCCCGGTTGACCCGGAGCAGAGGCCTCCCTACCCCCGCAACTCGAACGCCAGAACCGCGCGCACCACGCCGTTCACCATCAGCGATAAGCGATGCGGCCCCGGCACCAGCGCATAGGTCGTGGCGTCTCCCTTGAACGTCTGGGTCTTCTTCAGAACCAAGGGCTTGCCGGGCGTCACGACCCCCTGCTTCACCTTGAACACCTTGTCGCTGACGGCGCCCGAGGGCCGCAGGAACCCGATGGCATAATCCACCAGGACCGGCGTCTCCGCCTTCGCGCTCAACACGATCTCCACCACCACCCTGTCGCCGATCTTCGGCGCCGGCGGGTCCATGGTCAGCCGCTCAACGGTGACCTCCGCGTCGGGCGAGAACCCCAGCAGCGCCATCGCCCTCGGATGCCCCTGCTTGATGAGCGTGCGCAGCGCGTGGGTCGTCATCCACGCCAGTTCCTTCGCGTCCTGCCGCCCGTCCGCGTGCCAGCCTTCGATCATGTCCATGACCCGGTGCGCATCCACCCGGCTCAGGTCGTTCATGTGGTTGCAGACCGAGCGCGTGACATACCGCGTCGGGTCCGCGTGCAGCCGGTCGAGGAACGGCAGCGGCGCCATCGGGTCGATGGTCACGTTCTTCGCCCAGGGCAGGCGCGGCCGCGTGCCCTCGCTCACCAGCCTGCGGACGTGGTAATTCCCGTGCGCCACCCAGTCCGCCATCCGCGCCAGCGTCTCCTCCGGCCAGCGGTTCAGGAACGGGCGGATGTAGAATTCCATGCTGAAGCGTTGCGTGGCCTCCTCCAGCAGGTCCAGCGCGCGGTCGCGGTGGTCCTCCAGCCCGTGCCGGACAATCAGGATGCCATGCACCGCGTGGATGAACCGGCCGAAATCGTCGTCCGTCCGGCTCGGGTCGAGCGGCGGGGGCAGCGCCGCCTGCAACTGGTCGGCCATGGTGGGGAAGTCCGGGGCGAGGCGCGGCTCAAGGCAATCGGCCATCCATTCCAGCCGTTCCATCAATTCGCGTTCCGGGAAGCCGGAAAGAGCCTCGGCAACGAAGCCCTCCGCGTCGAACCCCGGCAGGACCGAGAACTCCGCCGCCAGCTGTCCGAGGCTCTCGGCGTTGAACAGGTGGTCCTTCAGCGAGAACCGCTCAGCCATGCCCCTCGCGCCCATTTTCAGAGGTTAAGAAAGGGTTAAGGAAAAATGGAAAACGCATATCCATCAATCCCTTAACCCATGTGTGCAAGCGTGCACCCCGTCAGATCGTGGCGTTCGTCGCACCGCCGTCGCACAAGATGTTCTGCCCCACGATGAAGCCCGCGTGCTGCGAGCACAGGAAGGCACACATCGCGCCGAATTCCTCCCGCGTGCCGTAGCGCCGCGCCGGGATCGTCTGCTCCCGCCGCTCGCGCGCCTCGTCGATGCTGATGCCCTCTTTCTGGGAGACCCCGCCATCGAGCTGGATCGCCCGGTCGGTCGCGTGGATGCCCGGCAAAAGGTTGTTCACGTTCACCCCGAACTGGGCCACCTGCCGCGCCGTGCCCGCCACGTAGCCGGTCAACCCGGTGCGCGCGGCGTTCGACAGGCCCAACTGCGGGATCGGCGCCTTCACCGATTGCGAGGTGATGTTCACGACCCGGCCCCAGCCCTTGTCGATCATCTTCGGCATCAGCGCCGTCATCAGGGCGATTGGCGTCAGCATGTTGGCGTCGAGCGCGCCGATGAACTCCTCGCGGCCCCAATCCGACCACATCCCCGGCGGCGGACCGCCCGCGTTGGTCACGAGGATGTCCACGTCGCCCGCGACCTCCAGCACCTTGGCGCGGCCCTCTTCGCTGACGATATCGGCGGCCACCGTCACGACATCGACGCCATGCTCGGCGCGGATCGCCTCCGCCGCCTCTTCCAGCGCCTCGGCGCCGCGCGCGTTCATCACGAGGTTCACGCCCGCGGCGGCCAGCTGCTCGGCGCAGCCCCGGCCCAGACCCTTCGACGAGGCACAGACAAGCGCGCGCTTCCCGGCAATTCCAAGATCCATCTCAATCTCCCTGTTGATCTGCGGTTTCGCCCAGCCATACCAGCGACCGCAAAGGGCCACCAGCCTTGACCGGACCGTCCGGCCCCTGTCTAACGATCCCGCTGAAGACCCGAGGATTTTCATGGCCGACCACCCGCCCCTTCTGCGGTTCCAGACCTACCCCGCCGCCGCCCTGCGCGCGATTGCGGGGGCAAACGTGGGCGACGGCATCGGGCTGGAGGACGCGGCCCTTCCCGGCGATATCTACCGCCTTGTCGGCGCCGCCCGCAAAGCCCGCCTCGCGATCTCGGACGCCGGCGAGGGCGGGCAGCCCTGCGTGGCCGACGGCTCCGAAGTGGGCGCGCCCGGCGATCCACTCGACATCTCGGCCTGCCACATGCTCATGGGCCCCTCCGGCGAAGTGGTCGAGGTGCTGATCCTGACGCTGACCTCCACCGAAGGCCCGACGCTCCTCATCCTGCCGCTGTCCGACCTCAAGCCCGACACGGAATACGAGCTGGTGGGCACCGAAACCGCCTCCGCGCCCGAGAAATTCGCCGACATCGCCTCGGTCAGCTTCCTGGCCGGCACCCATCTGACCATGGCCAGCGGCAAACAGGTGCCGGTCGAACATCTCAACGTGGGCGACATGCTCCTGACCCGCGACCACGGCCCGCAACCGATCCGCTGGATCGGCTTCCAGACCCGCCGCGCCACCGGCGCCGCCGCCCCCGTGCGCATTACCGAGGGCACGCTGAACACCTCGCGCGACCTGCGCCTCTCGCCCCAGCACCGCCTGTTCATCTGGCAGCGCCATGACGAGCTTGGGACCGGCCGCGCCGAGGTCATGGTCAAGGCCGAGCTTCTGGTCAACGGCGACACCGTCCTGCGCGAGGAAGGTGGGCATGTCGACAGCTACCAGATCGTCTTCGACGGGCACGAGATCATCTATGCCGAGGGCATCGCGGTGGAATCGCTGCTGGTCACCGGCCAGACCCGTGCCCTTCTGCCCGAGGACCTCGCCGTCACGCCGGGCAGCAATGCCGCGGCACAGGCCGCCGCGCGCGAGGTTTCCGACGAACAGGCCGACATGGTCGAACGCCTGTCGCGCGCCTCCCGGGGCAAGACCGAGCCCTGAATGCACCCGGACCGGGCCGGATCGCGCCATTCCGGCGGCACATCGGCAAGCCTTCGCCGACCAGTCCGGGAAACCTCCATCGTCAGACGAACGACCCCGCGCCATCCTGAACGCGGGAAACGGGATCATCGCCAACACCGAAAGGACCCCCACCGATGACCCGCATGACGAAATTGACCCTCTGCGCCCTCCTGGCGCTCACCCCCGCTCTCGCGCCGACACTCGCGTCGGCACAATCCGCTCCGCAGGTGCTCATCCAGCGCCATGGCGGCGGCGACCCCGTTGCACCCGGCTTCGCCGCCGTGCCGCCCCGGCCGGCAGCCGGCATCGGCGGCCTCGTCGCGCAGGCCGGCAACGCGCCTACCGCGGCCGGAGACAATTCCGTTTTCTGCGGAAATGGCGAGATGTTCTATTGGTACGAAGAAGATGCCGACGGGAACGAGATCGAAGGCACCCGCCAATACGGCTGCGATTACGACTGACCCACCAAAGGCGATTGTCCCCATCCTCCGCGCTCAATATATGGGCGCCATGTTGGACAATCGCCCCACCCTTCCGCCCGAGATCGCCCGCCGGCGAACATTCGCGATCATCTCGCACCCCGATGCGGGCAAGACGACGCTGACCGAGAAGTTCCTGCTTTACGGCGGCGCGATCCAGATGGCCGGTCAGGTCCGCGCCAAGGGCGAGGCACGGCGCACGCGATCCGACTTCATGCAGATGGAAAAGGACCGGGGCATTTCCGTTTCGGCCTCCGCCATGTCGTTCGATTTCCAGCGGCCCGAGGTGAACTACCGCTTCAACCTCGTCGACACGCCCGGCCACTCGGATTTCTCGGAAGATACCTACCGCACGCTCACCGCCGTGGACGCCGCGATCATGGTGATCGACGGCGCGAAGGGCGTGGAAAGCCAGACCCAGAAGCTGTTCGAGGTCTGCCGCCTGCGTGACCTGCCGATCCTGACCTTCTGCAACAAGATGGACCGCGAAAGCCGCGACGTCTTCGAGATCATCGACGAGATCCAGGAAAACCTCGCCATCGACGTGACGCCAGCCAGCTGGCCCATCGGCATCGGGCGCGAGTTCCTCGGCTGTTACGACCTGCTCCATGACCGGCTGGAACTGATGGACCGCGCCGACCGCAACAAGGTCGCCGAATCCGTCAAGATCAACGGGCTGGACGACCCGAAACTGGCCGACCATGTGCCCGCTGCCCTGCTCGACAAGCTCCGTGAAGAGGTCGAAATGGCGCGCGAGCTGCTGCCGCCCATGGACCTGACCGCCTTCCAGCAAGGCACGCTCACGCCGATCTGGTTCGGCTCCGCCATCAACTCCTTCGGGGTGAAGGAACTGATGGACGGCATCGCCGAATACGGCCCCGAACCGCAGGTTCAGAACGCCGAACCGCGCGAGGTCGCGCCCGAGGAACCCAAGGTCGCTGGTTTCGTCTTCAAGGTGCAGGCCAACATGGACCCCAAGCACCGCGACCGCGTGGCCTTCGTGCGCCTCGCCTCCGGCCATTTCCAGCGCGGCATGAAGTTGACCCATGTGCGCTCGAAAAAGCCGATGGCGATTTCCAACCCGGTGATGTTCCTCGCCTCCGACCGCGAACTGGCCGAGGAGGCCTGGGCCGGCGACATCATCGGCATCCCCAACCACGGCCAGCTTCGCATCGGCGACGCCCTGACCGAGGGAGAGGCGCTGCGTTTTACCGGCATCCCGTCCTTCGCGCCCGAGCTTCTGCAATCGGTTCGCGCGGGCGATCCGATGAAGGCCAAGCATATGGAAAAGGCGCTGATGCAATTCGCCGAGGAAGGCGCGGCCAAGGTGTTCAAGCCGACCTTCGGCTCGGGCTTCATCGTCGGCGTCGTGGGGGCGCTGCAATTCGAGGTTCTGGCCAGCCGGATCGAGCTGGAATACGGCCTGCCCGTCCGCTTCGAGGCGTCGCAATTCACCTCCGCCCGCTGGGTCCACGGGCCCAAGGAGGCCATCGAGAAGTTCGCCGCCGCCAACAAGCAGCACATCGCCCAGGACAACGACGGCGATCCGGTCTACCTGACGCGCCTGCAATGGGACATCGATCGGGTGGAGCGCGATTACCCGGACGTGAAACTGAGCGCGACGAAGGAACTGATGGTGTGACCGGCGCGCCGGACACTGCGGTCAGCGACCTGATCCGTGTCTGGCTCGACCTTCAGGCAGAGGCCGAACGGCCCTTCGCGCGTTTCGACGGGGCCGTTCCCCCTGCCGACAGCGACCCTGGGGCGCTGTGGACCCGTGCGATCGAAGCGCCCGACGGACCACGCGAAGACGGGCCCTTCGACGATTTCGGCGCGAAGGCGCGCAATCTTGCCCGCGCGCTGGCCGGGAAGCCGGAGATTCTGCTGACCCATGCGAGCCTCGTCGTCCTGTTGCGCCGCCGCGCGCCGCCGGACCATGCCGCCGATCTGTTCAATCGCATCTGGTCCCATGACCCCGACCGTCTGGTCGGCGCGCTCGATCCACGCTGGCGCATTTCCGCCGCCGAAACCTTCGCCGATCACGGCGCGACCGAGGCGCAACGCCGGACCGGCCTCTCCCTCGCGATCCTGTGCAAGACCGTGAAGATCTACGAGACCGAGCGACTGTTCTCCGGTGTTGAACCGACCGAGCTGTTCCGGGGCAGCGCCAAATCCGGGCCGCTGGCCCTCGACCAGGCCGCGCTCAGGCTGGCGCAGGGGGATATCGACCGCGCGCTCTTGACCCGGATCCTGCGCGGCGCGGACGGCGATCCTGTTGCGGCCGCGCTGGCCTGGTCGCTGATCCCCGACCTCGTGGGAGATGAAAGAGGTGTCTTTCACCGCCTGCGCCGGATGCGGGCCCGACGGCAGCAGCGCACGGCGTGAAGATCTGCCGCCCGGGCCGCCGAAATCTGTAGTTACGGGATAACTACGGGATCACTACAGGTTCTTTACACGGCATTTCGCCCTAGACTGCGCCCCATGACCCTCCGCAACCGCGTCCTGCCCACCGGCGAGATCATCGCCCATCCCGCCCGGGGCACGCTCACCGGCAATCGCGGGATCCTGGTGGATCGCGAGGGGCGAATGACAGGACGCCAATGGGCCGCAAAGGCTTGGATTTGCTGCGTTTTGCAGTTCCGCGACTGGCGCAAACCGCTGACTGCGCCGGGCACGTGGACGCCGCTGTTCTTCCTAGACGAGGCCGTCGCCCTCGCCGCCGGCCACCGCCCCTGCGCCGTCTGCCGCCGCGCGGATTACACCCGGTTCAAGACCCTCTGGGGCGGCGCGAAAGCCACCGAAATCGACACGATTCTCCACGCAGAACGCCTTGAAAATAAAGGGAAACGTCTACACCCCACGCGGCTCGAAACCCTCCCCGACGGCGCCTTAGTCCTGCACGATGAAACCCCCATGCTGGTCCGCGAAGACGCCCTTCTCCCCTACTCACCCGCCGGTTACGGCCCCCCACGCCCCCGCCCAAACGGCGCAACCATAGCCCTGACACCCCCAAGTATCCTCGCGATTCTCGCCGCCGGTTACCGCCCCCAACTCCACCTCACCGCCGCGCCTTAGCACTCGGTTAACCAAATTCGCGCATGATCCGGGCATGCGCGTCATTGTCCTGTTTTTGTTGACCTTTCTCGCGGCCTGCGCGCCGCAGCAGGGGCAATTGGTGGCTCCGGACCTCGGGATCAGCGGGCAGTTCACCCGGCAGGTCGTGATCTCGGACGATGCCCACCACGTTCTGACCGGACACCTCGTCCAGACCACGCAGAACGGTGTGCGGACCCGTGCGCTCGTCATCGGGCAGCGGTTCGACGGCGTGCACCGCCTGCGCATGACGCAGGCATGGATGAACGGCACCACCCTCCCCTTCTCCGGCACCACCCGGCGGCTCGACGGCTGCACCCATGGCCATTGCCGCGACAATGCGGTCGGCATGATCCTGCTTTCAGATCAATTGTTTAGCCATGCGCGCGCCCACGGCCTCGCTGCCCGTCTGACCGGGCCGAGCGATAACATCGACATCCGCGTGCCTGCCTCGCTCTTCCCGACGTTGCCCGAATGACGCGCCCCGGCGCGGCCTGCCTCCCGGCTTGTTTGACCTCGGCCCGCCAAAGGTCTATGTGCCAATAAGCATTGGCGATCCGGCCATGCCCTCCGCGGAGCGCGACAGGAAATCATGCGCTCCATCACCCTTCCGGCAATCGCCGGTCAGATTGGACGCATATGACGACGTTTTCCGAGCTTCAGCTCAATCCCAAAGTGCAAAAAGCCATCGCCGAGGCGGGCTACGAAAATCCCACGCCGATCCAGGCCGGCGCGATCCCACCCGCCCTCGAAGGCCGCGACGTGCTCGGCATCGCGCAGACCGGCACCGGCAAGACGGCGAGCTTCACGCTGCCGATGATCACCATGCTGGCGAGAGGCCGGGCGCGTGCCCGGATGCCCCGCAGCCTCGTGCTCTGCCCGACCCGCGAACTTGCCGCGCAAGTTGCTGAAAACTTTGACATTTACGCCAAGCACGTGAAGCTGTCGAAGGCCCTTCTGATCGGCGGCGTTTCGTTCAAGGAACAGGACGCTGCCATCGACAAGGGCGTCGACGTGCTGATCGCGACGCCGGGCCGCCTGCTCGATCATTTTGAACGCGGCAAGCTGATCCTGAACGACGTGAAGGTGATGGTCGTCGACGAGGCCGACCGGATGCTCGACATGGGGTTCATCCCCGATATCGAGCGCATTTTCGGCCTCGTGCCGTTCACCCGGCAGACGCTGTTCTTCTCGGCCACCATGGCGCCCGAGATCGAGCGGATCACCAACACCTTCCTGTCAAATCCCGCCAAGATCGAAGTGGCGCGCCAGTCGACGACCTCCGACACGATCGAGCAGCGCCTGATCGAATTCAAGCCGACCCGGCGCGACACGGCCGCCAAGAACAAGCGCGACATGCTGCGCGCCGCGATCGAGGGCGAGGGTGAGAAGTTCAACAACGCGATCATCTTCTGTAACCGCAAGGTGGACGTCGATATCGTCGCCAAGTCCCTGAAAAAGCACGGCTTCAACGCCGAGCCGATCCATGGCGACCTGGATCAATCGCACCGGATGCGCACGCTTGACGGGTTCCGCAACGGCTCCATCAAGCTGCTGGTGGCCTCCGACGTCGCCGCCCGTGGCCTCGACATTCCGAACGTGAGCCATGTCATCAACTACGACGTGCCCTCCCACGCCGAGGATTACGTGCACCGCATCGGCCGCACGGGCCGCGCGGGCAAGACGGGCGTGGCGATCACGCTCTGCGTTCCCTCGGACGAGAAGTATCTCGGCGCGATCGAGAACCTGATCGAACAGCCGATCCCGCGCGCCGCGCCGCCGATGGAGATCGAGGACAATCGCCGTCCGCGCGACGAGCAGCGGGATGACGCGAAATCCGACGACAAACCCCGCGGTCGCCGCCGGGGTGGACGTGGGAAACCCGAGGAATTCCAAGGGGATAAGGATACTGCGTCGCAGGCAGCCGAGTCCAGGTCCAACGAGCGACAGGATGACGGCCCACGCCGGGAGCGTGGCGGCCGAGGCCGTGGGCGCAGCGGCGGAGACCGTGGGCCGAAGGTTCTGGGCATGGGCGATCATACGCCCGATTTCGTGGCGCTCAGCTTCGACGAACGCCGTGGCGGCCCCGCGCGAGACCTGACGGAAGACGATCTTGCCGACACGGTCGAGCAGGAAACTCCTGCCGAGGAGGCACCGGCGCCGGAAGAGAAGCCTAAGCGCAAGCGGTCGCCCCGCAAGCCCAAGCAGAAGGCCGAGACGCCTCCGTGCGACGAGGTGAAGGCCGACGCGCCCGAAGGGGCACCCACCGAGGACGAAAAACCCAAGCGCCGCCGCAAGAAGAAGGTGGACGAGCCCGCCGGGGACGCCGCCGCCGAGGCACCCGCTGCGGACGAGGCCGAGAAGCCGAAGCGCAAGCGCGCCCCGCGGAAGAAGAAAACCGAGGCGGAGGCGCCGCCAGCCGACGACGCGCAAAGCCCTGAAGAGTAAAAGAAAACGCCCCGTCGAAAGCGGGGCGTTTCTTGTTGTGGCAGGTTGTTATTCGGCCATCAACCGACTGACCAATAACGCAAGTTCCGGCTTCTTGCCGATCTCCTGCACGCAGGTCTGGCGGACGACGCGCTTGATCGCCTCCTCAAGTTTGTCGTCATCGTCGATCACCTTGGCATCCAGCCGGGGCAGCAGCCGCGCGATGTCGTCTTCGATCAGCTCCTGAAGGTCCGCGCCGGACGATCCGACTTCGGGCAGGCCCTTGAGCTGCACCCAAGCGTCTTCGAGGATCTCGTCGCTTTCATCGACGATCAGCGCCACCACGACCATGCCGTTCAGCGCCATCTTCATCCGCTCGCGGATCACGCCGTCGAACTGGCCGACGAAGGCCTCGCCGTCGAGGTAGGTGCGGCCCGTCTCGACATATTCGACGACGCCCGGCGCGTTGCCCGTCAGCTCCACCACCGAGCCGTTCGGCGCCACGACCCCGTTCATGCCCTTCGACGCGGCCAGCCGCGCGTGTTCGCGGATGTGGCGGAATTCGCCGTGGCAGGGGATCAGGACCTGGGGTTTCAGCACGTCATGCATGACTTCGAGGTCAGGCCGGTTGGCGTGGCCCGAGACGTGGTAGAAACCGCTGTTGTCATCGACGATCTCGACCCCGATCTCGGCCAGCGCGTTCTGGATATGGGCGACGGAAACCTCGTTGCCGGGGATCGTCTTGGAGGAGAACAGGAAGGTGTCGCCCTCCTTCAACTCGTGGCCCAGGTATTTGCCCCGGCTCAGCGCCGCCGAGGCCGCCCGGCGTTCCCCCTGGCTGCCGGTGACCAGCAGCATCAGGTTCTCGCGCGGCACGTCCAGCGCATCTTCGGGGCTGATGGTGGAGGGGAAATCCGTCAGGACGCCCGATTCGATGCCTGCCTTGACCATGCGCTGCATCGCGCGGCCCATCAGGCAGATGGAGCGGCCAGCGGCCACGCCCGCCTCGGCCAGCGTCTTCACCCGCGCGATGTTGGACGCGAAGGTGGTCGCCACGACCATGCCGCGCGCCTGCGCCACGAGCGCGTTGATCTGTTCGGGCAGCTGGCTTTCCGAGCGGCCCGGGTTGCGGTTGAAGACGTTGGTGGAGTCGCAGACGAAGGCCAGCACGCCCTCCGCCCCGATCTCGCGCCACATCCCCTCGTCGAACGCTTCGCCCACGACCGGGTTGAGGTCGATCTTGAAGTCGCCGGAATGCACGACGCGGCCCGCATCCGTCTCGATCAGGAGCGCCGAGGCTTCGGGGATCGAGTGGCTGACCGGCACGAAGGAGACGCGGAAACCACCGACCTCGACTCGTTCCGGGTAGGCGCCGACGATGCGCACATTGTCGGCGTCATGGCCCGCCTCTTCCAGCTTGCGGGTGGCATGGATCGCCGTGAACGTCCGGCAATAGACCGGCGCACGCAGGCGGTTCCACAAATGCCCGACGGCACCCACGTGATCCTCGTGCGCGTGGGTGATGAAGATGGCGTCGATGCGATCCTGACGCTCTTCCAGCCACGCCACGTCGGGCAGGATCAGGTCCACGCCCGGCTGCCCGTCCATGTCGGGGAAGGCCACACCGATATCGACCACGATGAACCGCTCCGCCCCTTCCGGCCCGTAGCCATAGACGTAGCAATTCATCCCGATCTCCCCCGCGCCACCGAGGGGGAGATACATCAGCCGGTTCCGGTCATTCATGAGGGTGCAAGTTCCTTGTTGTACTTGTGGATGACGGTCAGGCCATACATCGTGAGGTCACCTTCGATGGTGTCAAATAGCAGTTCACCTTGTGCGAACAAGGGGGCGAGGCCGCCGGTGCCGATGACCTTCATCGGTTTGCCGTATTCCGCCTTGATGCGGTTGGTGATCCCGTCGATCAGCCCGACGTAGCCCCAGAACACGCCCGACTGGATGCAGCCGACGGTGTTGGTGCCGATCACCTTGTCGGGCTTGGTCACATCGACATGGGGCAATGCGGCGGCCCCCATGGCGAGCGCCTCCAGCGACAGGTTCACGCCGGGCGCGATAACGCCGCCGACGTAGGCGCCATCCTCGGCCACGACGTCGAAGTTCGTCGCGGTGCCGAAATCGACCACGACGCAATCGCCGCCGTGGCGCGCATAGGCGCCGGCGGCATTGGCAAGGCGGTCCGGCCCCACGCCGGTGCCGAAATCGACGCGCGGTTCGACCGGCAGCGCGCAATCGGGCTTGCCCACGACCCAGGGCCGCAGGCTGAAGAACCGGTCGCAGAAGACGCGCAGGTTGAACACGACGCGCGGCACGGTGGACGAGATGATGACGTCGTCGATCTGCGGCTGGATCCCGTAATGCTCCAGAAGGGTGGAGAACCATGTGAAATAGGCATCCGCCGTCCGCGAATGGTGGGTCGAGGTCGTGAGCGTGCAGAGAAAGGTCTCTCCATCCCAGATCGAGAAGGCGGTGTTGGTGTTGCCGCAGTCGATGCAGAGCAGCATGGGCAGGGTCCCCTAGAAATAGATATCCGCCGCCGCGATCCGGCGCGGGCCTTTGGATGTTTCAAGCACAAGGTTGCCGGTCCCGTCCACGCCCGTGAAAGTGCCGGTCACCTCTTCGCCCGGCAGGCGGGCGGTGATGACCTCACCCAACCGGGCGGCATGGGCGATCCAAGCGGTGCGCGTCGGGCCGAAGCCGTAGGTGGCAAGGCTCGCCTCGTGGCGGGCGAAGGCGGGGGCCAGCGCGTCGAGAAACGCCTCCGGCGTGACGTTTACACCGACCTCGCGCAGCGAGACCGGGGCGACGGCGCGCGGCTCGAGTGCTGCGGCATCCGGCACTTCGGCAAGGTTCACGCCAAAGCCGATGATCAGGTGACTGGCGCCGCTTCTGCCGTCGCCGAGGCTTTCGAGAAGGATACCGGCCAGCTTGCCGCCATATAGCAGCACGTCATTGGGCCATTTCAGGGACAAAGCGCTTTCGGCGCACCCCACCGCGATCAGCGCATCGCGCAGCGCCAAAGCGGCCGTGAAGGACCGCAGGGCGATCTGGTCGACCGGGCCGGTCGGACGCATCGTAAGCGAGGCCGCGAAGTTCCCGGCCGGCATGGACCATGCCCTGCCTCGCCTGCCCCGGCCTGCCGTCTGGTTCAGCGCCAGAACCCATTCCGGCCCCGCAAGCGTCGGGGCCGCGCGGGCGGCCTCGGCCATGGTGCTGTCAGTTTCAGGCAGGACGCGACGGCCCACTCCGGCGGGCCAATCGTCCATGTCAGCGGGTCAGCATCGCGGCAGCGATTTCGGCCGGGCCTTCGATGCCGAAGAGGTTGATCCCCGGCACCCAGCCCAGGCCGATGACCAGCGCCATGGCGATCAGGCCCACGTAGGTGGCGAGCCCCATGCGCCCGTCCAGCCCCTTACGCTCTTCCCCGAAATACATCAGGTAGACGATGCGGATGTAGTAGAACGCGCCGATGACCGAGGCGATGACGCCCGCCACCGCCAGCCAGATCATCTCGGCATCGACGGCAGCGGTCAGCACCGCGTATTTGCCGAAGAAGCCCAGAAGCGGCGGCACACCGGCGAGCGAGAACATCAGCACGAGGATCGCCATGGCCTTGCCCGGCTCTTTCGAGGCGAAGGCGCCTAGCGACGAGATGTCGGTCACATGGCGCCCGTCGCGCTCCATCGTCAGGATGAAGGCGAAGGTGCCGATGTTCATCGCCACGTAGATCGCCATGTAGATCAGCATCGCCTCGACACCCACGGCGGTGCCTGCGGCCAGCCCCATCAGGGCGAACCCCATGTGCGAGATCGAGGAATAGGCCATCAGGCGCTTGATGTCGGTCTGCCCGATCGCGGCGATCGCGCCGAGGAACATGGAGATCACGGACAAAAACGCCACGACCTGCTGCCAGTCGCCGACAACGCCGCCAAAGGCGTCATGCACGACACGCGCAAACAGCGCCATGGCCGCGACCTTGGGCGCGGTGGCAAAAAGCGCCGTGACCGGCGTGGGTGACCCTTCGTAGACGTCTGGCGTCCACATGTGGAACGGCGCGGCGGACACCTTGAAGGCCATGCCGGCAAGGATGAAGACGAGGCCGAACAGCAGGCCAAGCGACATCTCTCCGCCCGACGCCGCGATGATGCCCGCGAATTGTGTGGTGCCCGTGTAGCCGTAGGTCAGCGACACGCCGTAAAGCAGAAGGCCCGAACTGAGCGCGCCGAGCACGAAGTATTTCAGGCCCGCCTCGGTCGAGCGGACGGAATCGCGGCGTAGCGAGGCCACCACGTAAAGCGCCAGCGATTGCAGCTCCAACCCCATGTAGAGCGCCAGCATGTCCCCGGCGGAGACCATCAGCATCATGCCGACGACGGCCAGCACGATCAGCATCGGGAATTCGAACCGCAGCAAGCCGGCCTTCGACATGTAATCCTGGCTGATGGCGAGGATCGCGGCGGCAGACAGCAGGATGGTGACCTTCGCGAAGCGACTGAAGGAGTCTTCGACGAACATCCCGTCGAAGGCCGTGCGCGACCCTTCGCCCGTGATGCCGATGTAGAAGGCCATGATGACGAACAGCAGCGCCGTGCCCCATGTGAGCGCCGGGGCAAGCCCGTCCTTCGACGTGTAGACCGCCGCCATCAGTCCGGCCATCGCGAACAGCGACAGGACGATCTCGGGCGTCAGGATGGCAAGGTCGGCTCCGATCATCGGGGGTCCCTCAGTGGTTGGCGGCGACGGTCGTGTGCGGCTCGTAGGCGGCAACGGCGACGTCGTAGTTTTCGACAAGGGCCCCCACCGCCGGGCCGATCACGTCGGTCACGAGGCTCGGGTAGACGCCCAGAAGGATGGTCATCACCACCAGCGGCGCGAAGATCGCGCGTTCGCGGGGGGTGATGTCCTGAATGGTCTTGAGGCTTTCCTTGATCAGGTCGCCGAAGACAACCCGGCGATACAGCCACAGCGCGTAACAGGCCGACAGGATCACGCCGGTCGCGGCAAAGACCGCCACCCAGGTGTTGACCTGGAAGACCCCGATCAGCGTCAGGAATTCACCGACGAATCCGCTGGTGCCCGGCAGGCCCACGTTGGCCATGGTGAAGAGCATGAAGATCAGCGCGTAGCCCGGCATCCGCACGACAAGGCCGCCATAGGCGTCGATATCGCGGGTGTGCATCCGGTCGTAGATCACGCCGACGCAGAGGAACAGCGCGCCCGAGATGAACCCGTGAGAGATCATCTGGAAGATCGCCCCGTCGACACCGTTCTGGTTCGCCGCGAAGATGCCCATGGTCACGAAGCCCATGTGCGCGACCGAGGAATAGGCGATCAGCTTCTTCATGTCCTCCTGCACCATCGCGACAAGCGACGTGTAGATGATGGCGATCACGCTCAGCCACAGGACCAGCGGTGCCAGCAGGTCCGAGGCGACCGGGAACATCGGTAGGGAGAAGCGCAGGAAGCCATAGCCGCCCATCTTCAGCAGGATCGCCGCCAGCACGACCGAGCCCGCCGTGGGCGCCTGCACGTGCGCGTCGGGCAGCCAGGTGTGGACCGGCCACATCGGCATCTTCACCGCGAAGCTGGCGAAGAAGGCGAGGAACAGCATGGTCTGCAACCCGCCGATCACCTGGATGCCCAAAACGCTGAACGTCTCGGTCGAGAAGCTGTGGTTGAGAAGCGCGCGCACGCCTTCCCCGCAGCCGCCGATGCAGGTCGTGCCCGCGTCGACATACATCGCGATCATCGCCACCAGCATCAGGACGGAGCCGAGGAAGGTGTAGAGGAAGAACTTGAACGACGCATAAATGCGGTTCGCGCCGCCCCAGATGCCGATGATCAGGAACATCGGGATCAGGCCGGCTTCGAAGAACAGGTAGAACAGCACGAGGTCGAGCGACACGAAAACGCCGATCATCAGCGTTTCCAGCACCAGCATTGCGATCATGTATTCCTTCACCCGGTGCGTCACGCCCCAGCAGGACGCGATGGTGATGGGCATCAGGAAGGTGGTCAGCATCACGAAGAGGATCGAGATGCCATCCACGCCGACGCGGTATTGCAGGCCGAACAGCCACTCGCTCTCCTCCACCATCTGGAAACCGGTGTTGGAGGCATCGAACTGGATCAGAAGGAACAGCGACACGAGGAACGTCGCCAAGGTCGCGGCGAAAGCCAGACGTTTGGCGTTCAACTGCGCCGCCTCGTCATCGCCGCGCAGGAACAGCGCCATGATGATCGCGGCAACCGCGGGCAGGAAGGTGACTATGGAGATCAGGTTATCCATGATTTCTTATCCTGCGCTCAGCGTCATCCAGGTGATGAGGATCACGATCCCCAGAACCATGGCGAAGGCGTAGTGGAAAATGTAGCCGGACTGCAGCCGGTTCAGGTTCCGCGTGAAGAACGGCACGATGCCCATCGCCAGACCGTTGATCCCGCCGTCGATGACTGCACCGTCACCGCCCTTCCACAGGAACCGGCCAAGACGCCGCGCGGGCCGCACGAACAGGAAGTCGTAGATCTCGTCGAAATACCACTTGTTCAGCAGGAAGTTGTAGAGCGGGCGCTGCTGCGCCGCGAGGCGGCCGGGGATCGACGGGTTCGCGATGTAGAACAGGTATGCAGTGGCGAAGCCGATCAGCATGGCGAAGAACGGCGCGAGCTTGACCCAGACCGGCACCGAATGGGCGTCGTTCAGGACATGGTTGTCGGGCGCATGGTGGATCGCGCCCTCGCCCGGCGCGCCGGTGAAGACGTAATGCGCCTCGCCATGATCGCCGGCCTCGTCCATCGCGTGGGCTTCTTCACCCGCCGCAGCCTCGGCATGCTCTTCCTCGGCGCCGGTGCCTTCGTCGGCGGCCGCCATTTCGGTTGCAGCCTCTTCGGCTGCGCCTGTCTCGGCCTCGTCTGCTGCGCCCGTTCCGGCGACCGCTTCCTCGGCGGCTCCCGCCACCTCGGCCATCGCCTCCTCGCCGTGGCCCTCATCCGCGTGCTCTTCGCCGTGGCCCTCTTCCGCGTAGGGCACGCCGAAGAACCGCGCGACGCTGTCGGTGTGGCCGAAGAACGGCCCGTACCAGACCATGCCCGCGAACACCGCGCCGACGGCCAGGACGCCAAGCGGCACAAGCATAGTCTTCGGGCTCTCGTGGGCGTGGTCGTGGGTGTGCTTGTTGCCACGCGCCTCGCCATAGAACGTCAGGAACATCAGGCGCCAGCTGTAGAAACTGGTGAACAGGGCCGAGATGACCAGCATCCAGAAGGCGAATTCGCCAAGGCCCGGACCGAAGGCGAAGGCGCTCTCGATGACGGCGTCTTTCGAGACGAAGCCAGCGAAGCCCACCGGGAAGCCAAGGTACAGCAGCGGGATACCGACGCCGGTGATCGCCAGCGTGCCAAGCATCATCGCCCAGAAGGTGTAGGGGATCTTCTTCCGAAGACCGCCATAGTTCCGCATGTCCTGCTCGTGGTGCATCGCGTGGATGACCGAACCGGCACCGAGGAACAGCATCGCCTTGAAGAAGGCGTGGGTCAGCAGGTGGAACATGGCGACCGAGTAGACACCCACACCCGCCGCCACGAACATGTAGCCAAGCTGCGAGCAGGTCGAATAGGCGATCACGCGTTTGATGTCGTTCTGCACCAGGCCCACGGTCGCCGCGAAGAAGGCCGTCACCGCGCCGACGATCACGATGAAATTGCCCGCGACAGGCGCGTATTCGATGATCGGCGACATGCGGCAGACAAGGAAAACGCCCGCCGTCACCATGGTCGCCGCGTGGATCAGGGCCGACACCGGGGTCGGGCCTTCCATCGCGTCCGGCAGCCATGTGTGCAGCAGCAATTGCGCCGACTTGCCCATCGCGCCGATGAACAGCAGGAAGGCGATGGTATTGGCGGCGTCGAGCTCCATCCCGAGGAAGGTGATACTCATCTCCGCCAGTTCTGCGCCCATCGGCAGGATCACGTCGAACTGGATCGAATCCGTCATCCAGAAGATCGCGAAGATGCCCAGTAGGAAGCCGAAGTCGCCCACGCGGTTGACGATGAACGCCTTCATCGCCGCCGCCCCTGCGGAAGGTTTGCGGTAGTAGAACCCGATCAGGAGGTAGGACGCGACACCCACACCTTCCCAGCCGAAGAACAGCTGCAGCAGGTTGTCCGCCGTCACCAGCATCAGCATCGCGAAGGTGAAGAACGACAGGTAGGCGAAGAACCTCGGGCGGTAGCTTTCGCCCTCCTTGAAGTTCTCGTCATGGGCCATGTAGCCGAACGAATAAAGGTGCACGAGCGCCGAGACCGTGGTGATCACGATCAGCATGATCGCCGTCAGCCGGTCGATGCGGATCGCCCAGTCGGTGAACAGCGTGCCGGACTGGATCCAGGTCATCACGCTTTCGGTGTAGTAGCCGTTTGCGTGCGCGTCCGGGTCGAACGTCAGGAAGATGATCCAGGACAGCAGGCACGACAGAGCCAAGAACAGCGTCGCCACCACGCAGGCCGCCTGTTGCCCGATCAGCCGCCAGGAAAACCCGCAGATCAGCGCGCCGACGAGAGGGGCGAAGAGAAGGATTTGTTCCATGCGCCTAGCCCTTCAGGTTGTCGACGGCTTCCACGTCGACCGTGCCGCGGTTGCGGAAGAAACAGACGAGGATGGCAAGGCCGATGGCGGCCTCGGCCGCGGCGACGGTCAGGATGAACAGGGTGAAGACCTGTCCCGTCAGATCGCCGAGGAAGGACGAGAAGGCCACCATGTTGATGTTGACGCTCAGGAGCATCAGTTCCAGCGACATCAGGATGATGATGACGTTCTTCCGGTTCAGGAAGATGCCGAAAATCCCGATGACGAACAGCGCCGCCGCCACCGTCAGGTAATGTTCAAGACCAATGGTCATCCAAGTCCCTCCGGGTCTACTGCCCGTTGAAATAGCCGTTTGCCACCAACGCGCCGACGCCCACGGCGACGATCAGCGCGATGATGACGCCCCGGTTCAAAGCCCCTGCCCCGGTTTCACGTCCTTCAGCTCCATCGCCTTGGCCGGGTCGCGCATCATCTGGGCGACCGGGTTCTGGCGCTTGACGTCCACCCGGTGGCGCAGCGTCAGCACGATCGCGCCCACCATCGCCACCAGCAGGATCAGGCCGGCGACCTGGAACAGAAGGAAATACTGATCGTAAAGCACCAGGCCGAGCGCCTCGGTATTGTGCGCGCCCGCGCCCTCCGGCGTGCCGACGGGGACGGTGCTCAATTCCACGCCCTCGGCGGTGTCCCAGACACCATAGGCCAGCGTCAGCTGCATGATCAGCACCACGCCGATCAGCCCGCCAAGCGGCACGTATTTCGCCATCTCCGCCTTCAGCTCGGCGAAGTCCACGTCGAGCATCATGACCACGAACAGGAACAGCACCGCGACCGCGCCGACATAGACGATCACCAGAAGCATCGCGACAAATTCCGCGCCGAGCAGGACAAACAGGCCCGCGGCACTCAGGAACGACAGGATCAGCCACAGGACGGAGTGCACCGGGTTCTTCGAGACCACGGTGAACAGCCCGCCGGTGATCAGCGACAGGGCGAACAGGTAGAAGGTGAAATCGGCGACACTCATGCCTCGTCCCCTCCCAATGCCTCTTGCGCCAGCGACATCGCCTTGTTCATCGCGGGCACCCCGCCGAACAGCGCGGCGACACCGATGGTTTCCGCAATCTCCTGCTGGGTCGCACCGGCCTCGGCGGCGTGACGCACCGTGAGGCGGATCTGTGCCTCGGCCACCGCGCCTTGCACCGTCAGGCCCAGAAGCGTCAGCAGAAGCCGGGTTTTCGCGTCCAGACCGCCGGGGTTGAACTGCTTGCCCATGAACGCCTCCAGCATCTCGGCCGGGACGGTGGGCCACATCTTGTCCAACTGCGCAGGGTTGAACGAGGCCATGGCCGGGTTCACGGCCTTCAGCCAGTCCTGCGTCATGTCCTGCGTCTGCTGGAACAGCGCCTCGAAGGGGTTCTTGTCAGTCATCGGTAGGGCGCATCCAGTTCAAGGTTCTTGGCAATCGCCGCTTCCCACCGCTCGCCGTTATCGAGAAGTTTCTGCTTGTCGTAAAACAGCTCCTCCCGGGTTTCGGTGGCGAATTCGAAATTCGGACCCTCGACGATGGCATCGACCGGGCAGGCCTCCTGGCAGAAGCCGCAATAGATGCACTTGGTCATGTCGATGTCGTAACGCGTGGTCCGGCGCGAGCCGTCCTCGCGCGGTTCGGCGTCGATGGTGATGGCCTGCGCGGGGCAGATCGCCTCGCACAGTTTGCAGGCGATGCAGCGTTCCTCGCCATTGGGATAGCGGCGCAGCGCGTGCTCGCCCCGGAAGCGCGGCGAAAGCGGCCCCTTCTCGTGCGGGTAGTTCACCGTCACCTTGGGCGAGAACATGTATTTCAGGCCCAACCCGAAGGCTTTGAAGAAGTCGGCAAACAGGAAATATTTCGCGGCGCGGGTGTAGTCGATCTGGGTCATTAGTATCAGCCCCCCACCAGGAAGCGGGCGTAGAACCCGCCGAACACTTCGAATTTTGCCATGAAGGCCACGAACACCACCCAGAACAGGCTGAACGGCAGGAATACCTTCCACCCCAGGCGCATCAGCTGGTCGTAGCGGTAGCGCGGCACGATGGCCTTCACCATCGAGAAGCAGAAGAACACGGCGCCCATCTTCAGGATGAACCAGAAGATGCCGTCGGGCAGCCCGGGGATCGGCGACAGCCAGCCGCCGAAGAACAGCAGCGAGATCAGCGCACACATCAGCACGACCGCCACCAGTTCCCCGATCATGAACAGCAGGAACGGCGTCGACGAATATTCGACCTGGTATCCCGCGACCAGTTCCGATTCCGCTTCCGGAAGGTCGAAGGGCGGGCGGTTGGTTTCGGCCAGCGCCGAGACGAAGAACAGGAACAGCATCGGCAGGTGCGGCAGCCAATACCAGTTGAACAGGCCGTAGCTGCCGTCCTGCGCTTCGACGATCGCGCCGAAGTTCATCGACCCGGTCGAAATGACGATGCCGATGATGATGAGGCCGATCGACACCTCGTAGGAGATCATCTGCGCGGCCGACCGGAGCGAGCCCAGGAACGGGTATTTCGAGTTCGAGGCCCATCCACCCATGATCACGCCGTACACCTCGAGCGAGGAGACGGCGAAAACGAACAGGATGGCCACGTTGATATCAGACAGCACCCAGCCGTCGTTGAACGGGATCACAGCCCACGCGATGAGCGACATCACCAGCGTGACCATCGGCGCCATCAGGAAGACCGGACGGTCCGCGCCGGCCGGAATCACGATTTCCTTGATGATGTATTTGCCGAAATCCGCGAAACTCTGCAGCAGGCCGAAGACGCCGACGACGTTCGGCCCCTTCCGCATCATCACCGCTGCCCAGATCTTGCGGTCCGCGTACATCAGGAACGCCAGCGCGACGAGCAGCGGCACCACGATCAGCAGACACTGCAGGATGATGATCAGGATCATCCCCGGGGTGGTCGAAAGAAAGCTGTCCATCGGTCGTCTGTCCCTTGGCTCGGGTCCGTCTGGATGGCCGTTTCAGACCGACGGTATCCCTTGCTCCGCGCAATCTGCCGCAACCACCTGGGCTTCCAGCGTCTGCAACCCGCGCGGGAGGTCCGGCGAGATGGTGTAAACCGCATCTGCGACCCAAACGCCACCCTCTTCCGTAATACTTGTGCGCACATGTCGCGCAAAAGCGTAGCCCCGGATCAGGGTGTATTGTGCGGCAGCGCAGCGCGCATAGGCGTCGAGGTCGGCACGGGTCGCCACACCGGTCATCTGTGCCCGGAAATTCACCAGGTCGTCGTCCAGCAGGCGGGTCTGGATTCCATCGTAGGAAGCGGGCGGCGCCTCGTCGAGGGTCGGCCCCTCGGTTCCGCCGACGCATCCCGCGACCAGGGCACCTGCGCAGACGCCTGTCAGGCCGATTAGGCGACTGCGCCGCATGCGGATTACTCCGCGGCCATCGGCGCTTCGCGGCGCGCCTTCGCATTGGCGCTGAGTTCCGCCATCAGGGCGGACGCGCGCAGGATCGGGTTGGTCAGGTAATGGTCGGTGACCGCCTGCCCGAAATCGCCCTTTCCGAGCTTGCCGAGGTCGAGCGTCTCGCCCTCATTCTCGGCCACCTCGTCGATCAGCTTCAGATGCGGCGCAGCCTTGACCATCTCGGCCCTGAGCGCGCCGATCGTGTCGAAGGGCAGCGTCGCGCCGACTTCCGCCGACAGCGCCCGCAGGATCGCCCAGTTCTCGCGCGCGTCACCCGGCGGGAAGGCCGAACGCAGCGCAAGCTGCGGACGCCCCTCGGTGTTCACGAAGAGACCCTGTTCCTCGGTATAGGCGGCCCCCGGCAGGATCACGTCGGCGCGGTGTGCGCCCCGGTCGCCGTGCGACCCCTGGTAGATCACGAAAGCGCCCTCGGCGATCTCGATCTCGTCGGCGCCGAGGTTGTAGATCACGTCCGCGTCCTGAACGGCGGCCATGCCGTCCGGGTTGGTCGCGCCTACGTCCATCGCGCCCACCCGGCTGGCGGCGGTGTGCAGCACCAGAAGACGCGAATTCCCAAGCTCCGCGATCTTCATCGCATGGGCGAGAGCCGCCGCGCCGTCGTCACCGGTCAGCGCGGCCTGCCCGACGATCACCATGCCGGGTGTGTCAGTGCCTTCGCTCAGGCCCGGGTCTTTCACCAGCTTGGCCAGGTCATCCCGTCCGGTGCCGAGGTGGTGATAATCATAGGTCAGATCAACGGCGTCACCCAGAAGCGCCACGTCCGCACCAGCCGACCATGCCTTGCGGATACGGGCGTTCAGAACCGGCGCCTCGCTGCGCGGGTTGGTGCCGATCAGCAGGATACGTTTCGCGCTGTCGATCTCTTCCACCGAACCGGTGCCGACATAGGCCGCGCGGTTGCCCGAGGGCAGCTTCGCCCCATCGGTGCGGCATTCGACGACACCGCCCTGCCCTTCGATCAGCGACTTCAGCGCATAGGCGGCTTCGGTCGGGGCGAGGTCGCCGACCAGCCCGATCAGCTTCGACGCGCCCTTGATCTTCTCGGCGGCGAGGCCCATCGCCTCGCCCCAGCTTGCCGGGCGCAGTTTGCCGTTCTCACGAATATACGGCTTGTCGAGGCGCTGTCGGCGCAGACCGTCCCAGACGTAGCGCGACTTGTCGCTCAGCCATTCCTCGTTCACGCCGTCATTGTTGCGCGGCAGGATACGCATGACCTCACGGCCTTTCGTATCGACCCGGATGTTCGATCCAAGCGCATCCATCACGTCGATGGATTCGGTCTTGGTCAGCTCCCACGGACGCGCGGTGAAGCTGTAGGGCTTCGAGGTCAGTGCACCGACCGGGCAGAGGTCCACGATATTGCCCTGCATCTCCGACTCGAGCGTCTGGCCGAGGTAGGAGGTGATCTCCGAATCCTCGCCGCGGCCCGTCTGGCCCATCTCGGGCATGCCGGCGACTTCGGTGATGAAACGCACGCAGCGGGTGCAGGAGATGCAGCGTGTCATCGCGGTGCCCACCAGCGGCCCGAGCTCAAGCTCGGTCGCAGCGCGCTTTGGCTCGCGGTAGCGGCTGAAATCGACGCCATAGGCCATCGCCTGGTCCTGCAGGTCGCATTCACCGCCCTGGTCGCAGATCGGACAATCGAGCGGGTGGTTGATGAGCAGGAACTCCATCACCCCTTCGCGCGCCTTCTTGACCATCGGCGAATTGGTCTTGATGACCGGCGGCTGGCCTTCCGGCCCGGGCCGCAGATCCTTGACCTGCATCGCGCAGGAGGCGGCGGGCTTCGGCGGGCCGCCCACGACTTCCACAAGGCACATCCGGCAATTGCCCGCGATGGACAGACGCTCGTGGTAGCAGAAACGCGGAATTTCGATCCCGGCCTGTTCGCAGGCCTGGATCAGGGTCAGGGCTGGATCAACTTCGATCTCGTTGCCGTCGATGATGATCTGGCGCAGGTCGCTCATGGGGGCCGGTCCTTTCGCTCGACCGATAATCGGCCGATCCAAGTGGGCCGGCGCACGACAGCGCACCGGCGTTTGGCCCGTCTTCTACCCCTGCCGGAGCATCCTGCCAATCGTCGAACCGGCGGAAATTTCGTCGCGCCCCACCCGGCACAGCGACGCGGCATCGCCCCGGGCGGCCCCGTTCTGCGCCAGATAGGCATCCGCGCGCGCCTCAACACGGGCCCGTTCGACCGGATCGTCGATGAATTCCTCGACCTCCGCCTGGCTGAACCCAAGCCCCATGGCCTGCCGTGCAAGGCCGATCATGTACGGGGTCGAGCGCAGCCGCCGGACCGAAATGTCATCGCATCCCTCGACGATGAAGGAGCCGACCATGACGACCAGAAGGCCATTCTCGATCTCGGCCGACTCGCGCAGGGGCTGCCAGCGGGCGTCCTGTGCATGGCCCATCGTGGTGAACAGCCCTGTAACCAGCAGCACGCCTGCGGCTGCGGCAATACGGAAGGGGGTAAGCATTCTTTTTATTCCCTGATTGAGGTTGGCCCGTTTCCGACACGGGACATGGGGGCAAGAACGCGCGTTATTCAATGTCACGAATTGGTTATCGCGCCTTTCGGCACCAAACCGCCGCTCAGGCAGCACCCGGCAGGTCACATCCTGCGGCGGACCAGAGGCTTTCGTCGCCCACGTTGCGCCAGCCGAAGAACAGCGGCACCGTCGCGGGATCATAGGCGAAGCAATGCGCCTCCAGCGCCTCCAGCGCGGCGGCGCGCGCCTCGAAGGGAACAACCTGCCCGTTCAGCGTGCGCACGACCAGCCCGCCCAGAATCGGCGTAGGCTCGATCTCGACGCCATCGGGCAAGGTCACGGGGGTGTAGATCGCCACGTCCGGGTCGGCCTCCACGCGCAGCGGCCCGATCTCGGTCACATAGACCTGTGGCGTCACGCAGGCGGCGAGCGCCAAGGGGGCCAACGTGGCCAGCGGGGCCGCCAGCCACGCCTTCACAGGCGCACACCCCAGAAGGTGATGATGAGCCAGACCAGAAGCGTCAGGAAAAGCAGCGCCAGAACGATGTAGATCGCCGCCTCCATCCGTTCCGGCGTGTTCAGCAGGATCGCCACGCCCGAGGCCACCATTCCGCCCATCACCGCGCCCAGAATGCCGCCGCCCACGCCCCACAGCTGGTAGCAGAGCGTCGCGCCCACAACCGCGCAGGTCACGTAGATGATCGCCAGAGAATACCAATAAACACGAACCATCGTGCCGCCCCTTTGCCCTCAACCCGCCGCCCGGTGCCAATGGCCCAAGCGGTCATTTTGGCGGAAGGATAGGAAAACCCGGGGAATCCAGCAAGATGGCAAGGATCTACCGCGATCCTGCTGAGTCCGTTAGGACACACAGGTATACGGTCGCCGCCCATGATGACCCGGAACCGTTTCCCCCAACCCTGCGTTTTGAAGGCAAGCCGGCGAAACCGCCCGCTGCACGCACATGAAAGGGAGGACCACCATGAGCGACGCGAAAAAAGACGACATCGGCAAGGCCACCACCAAGGCCGACGACCTGACGAAGAATTACGTCGAGAAAGACAAGGTCGGCGAGAAAAAGACCAAGGATTCGAGCGACGACATCGCCGAGGGCATGCCGGAGAAGAACGAGGAAAACCTCAAGGACACGACCCACACCAAGTGAGTGTTCCTATCGCAGGAACCGCCCGATCTGGCTTCCGGCGGCCACTTCCCGGTCGGCATAGGCGCACAGGGCGGCCTCGTCGCCCGGCGTCACGCCCTGCTGGCCCATTTCGACGATCACCTCCTCGATGATCGCTTCTTCCGAGGTCGCCTGGATCGCGTCCAGAACCTCGATCTCCGAGTAACCGGCGGCCAGCATCTGGTCGATGAAGCCCTGCGTCAGCTCCTCAAGCGAGTTGCGCATCTCGTATTGCGGGCAGAACCCCGCCATGATGTCCGCCGTCGCGGCATTCCCGGCAAACGCCCCGAATTGCGCCTGCACGCCCGACGGTTGCGAAACACAGCCCGCCAGCGCCAGCAGACCGATGGCAGCCAGTCCCCTCATTCCGCAGCGATATGCGCGGTGCCGTCGCGGCGCACCTTGATTCGGTCCTCGATCTCGTCGCGGAAGTTCTTGATGAGGCCCTGGATCGGCCAGGCCGCCGCATCGCCGAGCGCGCAGATCGTGTGGCCCTCGACCTGCTTGGTCACGTCCCACAGCATCTCGATTTCCTCGACCTGCGCGTCGCCGCGCACCAGCCGGTCCATCACCCGCATCATCCAGCCGGTGCCTTCCCGGCAAGGCGTGCACTGGCCGCAGCTTTCGTGCTTGTAGAAGGCCGACAGCCGCCAGATCGCCTTGATGATGTCGGTGGACTTGTCCATCACGATCACCGCCGCCGTGCCGAGGCCCGAGCCCAACTCGCCGCGCAGGTAGTCGAAATCCATGATCGCGTCGCGCATGTTCTCGCCGCGCACGCAGGGCACGGAGGAGCCACCCGGGATCACCGCCTTGAGGTTGTCCCACCCGCCGCGAATGCCGCCGCAATGGGTCTCGATCAGCTCCTCGAAGGTGATGCTCATCGCCTCTTCCACGACGCAAGGCTGGTTCACGTGGCCCGAGATGGCGAACAGCTTCGTGCCCGCGTTGTTCTGACGGCCGAAGCCGGCGAACCAGTCCGCGCCCCGCCGCAGGATCGTCGGCACGACAGCGATGGATTCGACATTGTTCACCGTGGTCGGGCAACCGTAGAGGCCCGCGCCCGCCGGGAACGGCGGCTTCATCCGGGGCATGCCCTTGCGGCCTTCGAGGCTTTCGAGAAGCGCGGTTTCCTCGCCACAGATATAGGCCCCTGCCCCGTGGTGCAGGTAGAGGTCGAAATCCCAGCCCGAGTTCGCGGCATTCTTGCCCAGAAGCCCGTCCTCGTAAGCTTCGTCGATGGCGGCCTGCAACGCCTCGCGCTCGCGGATGTATTCGCCGCGGATGTAGATGTAGCAGGCGTTGGCATTCATCGCGAAGGACGCGATCAGGCAGCCTTCGATCAGCGTATGGGGATCATTGCGCATGATCTCCCGGTCCTTGCAGGTGCCCGGCTCGGATTCGTCGGCATTGACCACGAGGTAGGCCGGACGCCCGTCGCTTTCCTTCGGCATGAAGGACCACTTGAGACCGGTCGGGAACCCGGCGCCGCCCCGGCCCCGCAGGCCGCTGGCCTTCATGATCTCGATGATCTTTTCGCGGCCCAGACCGATCAGGTCCTTCGTCCCGTCCCAATGGCCGCGCGCCTTCGCACCGGCGAGGGTGCGGTCGTGCATGCCGTAGATGTTGGTGAAGATCCGGTCTTTGTCCTGCAACATGGGCCTAATTCCTCGGTCCGCGCTTGGGGGGCTCGCGCCGCTCTCCTAGCTTTGCCTACGCTCTTTCCACACCCAATACGTGACCACAAGGGCCCAGACCAGTGCTCCAATCGCCGCAAGATCGAAGAGGAAGGCATATTGCACCGGCAGCCCAAGTCGGCCGCCCAGAAGCTGCGCTCCCATCCACAGCACCATGGTCGCCGCCATGACGATCGCGGCGAGGCGTATCTGGCGGACGCGGCGGCGCTCGGCCTCGGGGACGGGTTTTTTCTCAGGCATGTCAGTCCCTTGAATGCGTAAACTGCGCGACCTGAAACATGTCGCGCAAAAGTGGGCACCGGTTTTGCGCTCCCCGGACATGCGGAAACTGCGCGACCGGGCCGCGCAGCTTCTCATCTTAGCAGCGTGTCACCGGTCAGGCCTTGGGGGCCCGCCGGTCAATATACGTCGCCGTCATCCACTTTCTTGGAAAACTCGGTCTCGCCGCCTGCGGCCAGAAGGCGCGCCTGCTCGACCCAGTTGTCGCGGCTGACCCGGCCCTTGAAGCCCTGCAGGTTCGCATCGACCCAAGCCACCTCGTCCGCCGACCAATTGGCGATCTGGTCGAAATGGTAGAAGCCAAGCTCGTTGCACAGCTTCTCCAGCTTCGGTCCGACGCCCTTGATCCGCTTGAGGTCGTCGGCCTGCCCGCCGCGCGGGCCGTCCAGCGCCGCGGGGCGGGTGCCAGCGTCCGCATCCGCAGGGGTCGCG
>WVSM01000017.1 GCA_015689645.1 Rhodobacterales bacterium HKCCE4037 | reverse complement strand
AGCGCCCAGGGTGCTGAGCAGGAGGGCGGCGGCGGTGAGCGTGGTCTTGAACATGATTTTCTCCAAATGTGTTTTCGTGTCTGTGTTTCGGTTGTCGTTGGCGTCTTGCCGTTTCGATAATGTAGTTATGAAACTAACACTAAGTGTTGTAAACACACTAAATATTGCCATCCCTAAGAAATCTCGCAAGACATTGAATTATAATTAAACTTTTCTGCATTTCTTGATCTTCTGGCGGGGAAAAGAGGTGGAATCGACACGACTTCAGCCTCGACTCACTGGGGAATCGGCGCGAATCCGGTGGTCTTTTAATGATTCCTGGCGGCGCGCGTCTTTACTCCGTAGCGCGTTCCAGCTCGTCGAGCGCCGTGCGCAGAAGCCCGGGCCAGGGGGCCTGTTCCGGACTCAGCACGCCGGCCGCCTCCATGCCCGTCACGATCTCCAGCGCTTCGCTGAGCGCGGCGATGGCCTCCTCCGGCTCCGCCACTTCCGAGATGTTGTAAAGGCTGGTGACATACTCCGCCTGCCGGGCGGGCGTGCCGGGGGCCTGCGCGTTGAGACCGCGGCGGATCTCCAGCGCCTCCTCGAAGGCGGTGCGGGCCCTGTCCCTGTCCTCGGCCTGCAGGCTCAGGTTGCCGATCCCGTCGAGCCCCAGCGCGAGGGCGTTCTGCCACAGCGGATTGTCCGGGGCCGCGGCGACGGCGGGGCGCAGGACCTCCACCGCTTCCTCGAAGGCGGCCATCGCGGGCTGCACCTCCCCCGCCAGCCCGCGCAGGTAGCCGGTCTTGTTGAGGTTGAGGGCAAGGTCGTGGCGCCAGTTGCCGTTTCCGGGGTCGGTCTGCACAAGCCCGCGCAGGATGGTTATGGCCTCGCTGAAATGCCCGATGGCCTGGTCGGGCGCGTCGGACCACATGTGCAGGTCGCCGATCTTGGCGAGGCTGTAGGCCACGTCATGCTGCCAGCGGGTATTGCCGGGATCGAGGCGCACGAGACGGCGGACCACCTCCAGACCCTCGGCATAGGCCGCCAGCGCCGCTTCCGTGTCCCCGGCGAACAGCCGCATGTCGCCCACCTTGTTGAGCGAAACTGACAGGCCCCGCTGCCACAGCGTGTTGGTCGGATCGATCGCGTCGAGGCGGCGTGATATCTCCAGCCCCTCGGTATAGGCTTCCAGCGCGGCCTCCGCCTCGCCGGTCAGGCGCAGGACATCCCCGATCCGGTCCAGCCCGACCGAGACGTCATGCAGCCACTGGCTGTTTCCGGGGTCGGTGGCATGGAGGGCGCGGCGGATCTCCAGCCCCTCCTCGAAAGCGTCGCGCGCCGCCTCCGCTTCGCCCCGCTGCAGGTGGATGTCACCGACATTCTGCAGGCCGATCGCGATGTCGCGCTGCCATTCGGCATGGTCGGGGTCGCGCGCGGCCAGGTCGCGCAGGATCTCCAGCGCCGCGTCGTAGGAGGCCAGCGCCGCGGCCACGTCCCCCGAACGGCGGCGCAGGTCGCCCACGTTGCTGAGGCTCAGCGCCATGTCGCGGGCCCAGACCGAATTGCCCGGATCGCCGGCCACGAGGTGCCGGGCGATCTCGAGGCTGCGCTCGTAGGCCGCCAGCGCGGCGGGCGCGTCGCCATTGCGCAGGAAGATGTCACCGATATCGTTCAGCCCGACCGAGAGGTCGCGCTGCAGCATCGTGTTGCCGGGGTCCGCCGCGGCCAGCCGGTCGGTGATCTCCAGCCCGTCGCGATAGGCCTCCAGCGCGGCCTCGGTCTGCCCGGCGCTGTAATAAAGCTCGCCGATATTGCCGAGGCTCACCGCCACGTCGCGCTGGCGCTGCGTGTCGAACGGGGCAAGCGCGGCCAGCCTGCGGCGGATGGCAAGCGCCTCCCGGTAGGCCTCCAGCGCCGGGTCGATCCCGCCGTCGCGCAGGCGCAGCCCGCCGATCCGTTCCAGGCTGATGGAGATCGCGCGCAGAATCACCGCGTCATCGGGGTCGCCTTCGCTCAGCGCGCGGCGCAGGTCTAGCCCGGCCTCGTAGGCCTCCAGCGCCGCCCGGGCATTGCCGCCCTGCCGGTGCAGGTCGCCGATCCGTTCCAGCGCGACGGACAGGTCACGCTGCCAGTCGCGGTTGCCGGGATCCTCCTCCAGCAGCCCGCGCAGCACTGTCTCGGCCCGTTCCGCTGCTTCCAGGGCCCGAGCCCGCTCCCCTGCATTGTCATAGACCTGAGAGAACTCGATCCGCATGACCGCTTCGAGGTAGCGCAGTTCGGGATTGCCGGGGTCGCCCGCCAGAAGCCCCATCACCGCGTCCTCGGCCCGCGTGAGGATGGTCTGCAGGCTTTCGAGCCGCAGCCCCTCGGCCGTCTGCAGCCCCTGGGCGATGTCGAAGATCAGCGCGTTCATCGCGTCCCGCGCGGTGGCGAAACTGCGCTCCGCCCGGTCGCGTTCGGTGGCCACCTGCGCCAGCGCCGCCTCGGCGCGCAGGGTCTCGGCCTCGGCCCGGCGGGCGTTGTCCTCGGCCAGCTGCTGCAGCGCGACCGCCTCGTCGCGGGCGGCTGTGGCAATCTCGGATTGCCGCATCGCGAGGGTTTCGTTCTCGATGGCCGCGTTGCGCTGCACCCAGGCGAAGGTGGCCAGCACCCCCGCCACCAGCAGCGCCACGACCGTGCCCGCAACCAGCTGGCGCTGGCGGCGGGACTGGGCGCGGCGGCCGTCGCGGATGAAGCGGCGGTGCAATTCGGTGGGCTCGGGCGCGGCCCGTGGCTGCGACAGAAGCCAGGCCTCCGCCGCCTCGAGTTCGCGCCCGCGCAGGGGATGGGCCGAGCGCCCCGCCGCCTGCCAACGCGCCGCCAGTTCCCCCAGCCGCGTATGTTCCCGGATCCATCCGATATCGAGGTCGACCGCCTGCCGGATCTTCCGCAGGCCCGCGTCGAAATCGTCGGCTTCGGTGAGGAAGATGTAATTGAGCCGGGCGATATGGCCCGGCACCATGGCGTCGCCCTTCACATCCTCCAGCGCCACCGGGATGATCCGCTTGCCGAGCGTCTGCGCCAGCCCAAGCTCCCAATGGCACATCTCCGAGCGCAACGAGGCGCGAGAGAGGGCAAACAGGATCGTGTCGCTGTCGCGGATCAGCCGCTCCAGCCGGGGCTTCCATTCCTCGGTCGGCAGGATGTCGTGGATGTCGCGGAACACGGTCAGGCTCTCGTCCGCCGCCAGCGCCTCGTAAAGCGGCGCGATCCGCGCGTCATCGGCGCGGGCATAGGAGAGAAACAGCTTCGTGGTCGGCGCGGACGGGCTCATGGCGCCAGACTAGTGCGTCCGGCGGGCAGGTGGGAAGGCGGAAACCTGTTTCCAGTGGCCGAGCCGGATCAGATGTCATTGGCACTTCAGGCGAAGGCCACGCCTCGATTAAGCAGAGCGCCGTGACCTCGGTCTCGTTGCTACCCGGATCGCCGGGCCGACAAGAGCGGCTGGCCGGGACGCGACCGGCTTCCGGCTTCCAAATGCTCCGCGATTGTTCGTCGACTGACCAAGCTGTCCCAGCGGGCGTTCCTGTCTCTATGTCCATGCCGGGCCAAAACGTGAAATTGGTCGGTGTGAGCCAGGTCCGCGAGAGTCCGTGAGCCGTGTAGTTTTGCGTCATCCTGATCGCCCGCCCCCGGGCGGAGGCTGTCATCAAATGCCCCTCCGCGCCCGGGTTCCTGGAACACCACGCCCTCTGCCGTCCTGCGGATCTGGCCGCCGCATACCGAGTCGTCGTCGGCGACCGAGTAGTTAAGGTCGTGATCGCGCGCCTTGGCCAGCGGGATTTGGCGACCGGGTCGACCAATTCCAATCGCAAGAGCGCGCCGGCGATGGCCGCCCCTACTCTGCCCCGAGTTGTGCCATGACCTCGTCGGAGACTTCGAAATTCGTCGTGACGCTCTGCACGTCATCGTCGTCTTCCAGCGCCTCGATGAGTTTCATCAGCTTCTGCGCGTCTTCGAGCTGCAGCTCCGTCGTGGTGGTGGGCCGCCAGACCAGCTTGGTCGACTCCGACTCGCCCAGTTCCGCTTCCAGCGCGTTGGACACTTCGCTGAGGTCCGTGTCGGCGCACCAGATCACGTGGCTGCCGGGTTCTTCGTCGCCGTCGCCCTCGTTGGTCTCCACGTCCTCTGCGCCCGCCTCGATGGCGGCCATCATGACGGTGTCGGCATCGCCCACGCTGAGCGGATAGGTCACCTGCCCCTTGCGTTCGAACATGAAGCCGACCGAGCCCGTCTCACCGAGGTTGCCGCCGTTCTTGGAGAAGGTCGAGCGCACGGTGGAGGCGGTGCGGTTCTTGTTGTCGGTCATCGCCTCGACGATCACGGCCACGCCGTTGGGGCCGTAGCCCTCGTAGCGGATCTCGTCGTAATTCTCGGCATCGCCGCCGATCGCCTTCTGGATCGCGCGTTCGATCACGTCCTTCGGCACGGAGCTGGATTTCGCCTCTTTCACCGCGAGGCGCAGGCGCGGGTTCTTGTCGGGGTCGGGATCGCCCATCTTGGCGGCGACGGTGATCTCCTTCGCCATCTTGGAGAAGAGCTTGGCGCGGATCTTGTCCTGACGCCCCTTGCGGTGCTGGATGTTCGCCCATTTTGAATGGCCGGCCATGGCGCGTGTCCTTTGACGAATTGCGATTTGGCGCGTGTCATACCCAAGCGGAAGGACTGGGGCAATGGGGCACGGGGGCCCCGGGGAGGAACACGGGCGTGGAACGCAGTTGCCCTGTCGCGGGTTTGGCTGCGGGGCGCACACCCCGCGCCCGATATTCCCGACTACCGGCGGGTTCCGCCGCACGATAGGCTCGCCCCATGACACAAGACCAGATCATCCTGTTTTCCCTGTTCGGTATCGTCTTCGCCCTGCTCTTATGGGGGAAGTTCCGCTATGACCTCGTGGCCTTCGGCGCGCTGATGGCCGGGACCGTGGCGGGCGTGGTGGAGCCGTCGGAGGCTTTCGCGGGCTTCGGGCATCCGGCGACGCTCGTGGTGGCGCTGGTGCTGGTGGTCTCGGCCGGGCTGGTGCGGTCGGGTGCGGTGTTCCTGATCACGCGGACGCTGGTGGACGCGGGGCGCGGGCTTGGGGCGCATATCGCGATCATGGGCGGGATCGGCGGGGTGCTGTCGGCCTTCATGAACAACGTCGCAGCGCTGGCCCTGCTGATGCCGGTGGATATCGCCACAGCGCGCAAGGCGGGGCGATCCCCCGGCGTATCGCTGATGCCGCTGAGTTTCGCCACGATCCTCGGCGGGATGGCCACCCTGATCGGCACGCCGCCCAACATCATCATCGCCACGATCCGCGAGGACAATTTGGGCGAGCCATTCCGCATGTTCGATTTCGCGCCCGTCGGTGCGGTCACCGCCGTGGTGGGCCTCGCCTTCGTGGCGCTGGTCGGATGGCGGCTGATCCCGTCGCGGGATTCCGGCGTGGGCGAGCAACTGAGCAAGCTGGAGCCCTACCTCGCCGAACTGCGCCTGCCGGAGGGCAGCAAGCTCGCCGACACGCGGTTGCGCGACCTCGAAAGCGCCGCGGCGGAGGCGGACGTGACGCTTCTTGGCATCCTGCGCGACGGCAAGCGGCGCTTCGGCATGGGGCGCAACCTGAAGCTGCAGGAGGGCGACGTGCTGGTGCTCGAGGCGGCGCCCGAGGCGCTGGATGAGTTCCGCGTCGGCCAGTCGCTGGAACCGGCGGGCAGCGGCGACACCGGCGGCGTGACCGGCGACGGCGTCAGCTTCGTGGAGATGGTCGTCGAGGCCGACAGCCGCATCGCCGGCAAGACCGTGCAAAGCATCGGGCTCAGCTGGCGGCAGAACACGACACTGATGGGCATCGCGCGGAAAGGCACGCGGATCACCAAGCAATTGCGCAAGACGGTAGTGCAGCCGGGCGACATCATGCTCCTGCTGGCGCCCTCGGACCGCGCCGACGAGGTCGTCAGCTGGCTCGGTGGCCTGCCGCTCGCCGACCGGGGCCTGACGGTGACCAATGACACCAAGACCTGGGCCGCCATCGGCCTCTTCGCGGCGGCGGTCGCGGCGGCCTCGCTGGGGATCGTCTACCTGCCCATCGCGCTCGGGATCGTGGCGGTGGGCTACGTGCTGCTGCGCATCCTGCCGCTGAACGAGGTCTACGACCACATCGAATGGCCGGTCGTGGTGCTGCTCGGCTCGATGATCCCGCTCGGCGCGGCGCTGGAGACCAGCGGCGGCACCGAGTTGATCGCGGGCGCACTGGTCAGCCTGACCGGCGGCCTGCCCGCCTGGGCGATCCTGACGGTGCTGATGGTGGTGACGATGACCATGTCGGACGTGCTCAACAACACTGCAACGGCCATCGTCGCCGCGCCGGTCGGCATCACCATGGCGCAATCCCTCGGCGTCTCGCCCGACCCGTTCCTGATGGCGGTGGCCGTCGCTGCCTCCGCCGCCTTCCTCACCCCGATCGGGCACAAGAACAACACGTTGATCCTCGGGCCCGGCGGCTACCGCTTCGGCGATTACTGGCGCATGGGCCTGCCGCTGGAGGTGATCGTCATCGCGGTGTCGATCCCGACGATCCTGGTGGTCTGGCCGCTCTGACAGATCGAGCCTGGCGCCTGCCAGATCGCCCCGCGCGCTTGGCCTGACCGTCTCGCGCGCGCCTTGTCCTTCATCTTGCCAGAAAAACCTCCGGGGGAGTCGCGGCACGCGACGGGGGCAGCGCCCCCACTTCGCGCGCGTCAGCGCGCGCGCCCGGGCGATCTGGCGCTGCCAAGGCGCAAATCCGGAGGCTCGACTTGGCCGGAGGCAAACCCAAGGGGGTCGGCCCTTCCGAAATCTAACGCTTGGGCACGTCCCAATCCGATGGTGGCACGTCGCGGCGATGCAGGCGAAGCGCGAGGCCCACAGCGACGCCGACACCGATGGCGATCGTCAGGTCCGCCACCACTGTCAGAACGAAGGTCAGGACCAGCAGGAACTGGTCCGAACGCCGCTCCTTCAGGTAGCCTTTCCAGCGGTGCGGTTCGCTCATGTTCCACGCCGTGAGGATCAGCAATCCCGCCAGCGCCGGCATGGCCAGATAGCCCGCCAGGGGCGCGGCCAACAGCAGGACGACGAGGATCGTCACAGCGTGTACGAGGCCCGCGACGGGCGTCCTGCCGCCCGCGCGCACGTTGGTCGCCGTGCGGGCAATCGCCCCGGTCGCGGGCAACCCGCCGAACAGCGACGATCCGATGTTCGCAGCCCCCTGCGCGAGAAGCTCGGCATTCGGTCTGTGATGGCCCTGGATCATCCGGTCCGCGACGATGGCGGAGAGGAGGGATTCGATCCCCGCGAGGAAGGCGATGACGATGGCGCTCGGCAGCAGATCCACCATCCGCGCGAGGCTGACCTCCGGCAGGTGCGGACGCGGCAGGGCGCCCGGCAGATCGCCGAAGCGGGAGTGTATCGTGTCGACGGACAGGGCCATCAGTGCCACCGCGCCCGAGGTCAGGGCAACGGCGACGATCAGGCCGGGCAGCCTGGGCGCAGCTCTGCGGAAGGCCACGATCAGGATCATCGTCGCGATCCCGATGCCGAGGGCTGCCGGGTTGAGGCTGTCGCGCACGCTCCACAGCGCCTCCACCTTGCCGATGAACTCGGCCGGCACGTCGGCGATGGCCAGGCCGAGCAGGTCCTTGACCTGGCTGGTGGCGATGATGACAGCGATGCCGATGGTGAAGCCGTTTGTGACCGGCTCCGGCACCAGCCGCATCAGACGCCCGGCGCGCAGCACGCCGCCGATCAGCAGGAGAATACCCGCCATGAAAGTGGCCAGCACCAGGCCATCATACCCGTGCTCGGCGATTACCCCGTAGACCACGACGATGAAGGCGCCGGTGGGCCCGCCGATCTGCACCCGGCTGCCCCCCAGAAGCGAGATCAGGAAGCCCGCGACAATGGCGGTGACAAGCCCCTGCGCCGGCGCGGCACCGGAGGCAATGGCGATGGCGAGGCTAAGGGGAAGGGCGACCATGGCGACCGAGATGCCGGCGAACACGTCTGCGCGGAACGTTTCGCGGTCGTAGGTCTGCAGGGTCGTCAGGATCTTCGGCGTCATCGCATCCGCATGGCAAACCCGGCGCTGCGGCCGGGACCGCCCGGTCAGCGAAGTGTCGGGGCCCGGTCTGTCGCCTTCCCGTCATGACTGCGCCCAAAGCGCGGGTTGGTCAATCGTCGAAAGGATCGGCGTCCGGCGAACTGAACCGCCAGGTGTTCCCAGCGGGGCCGTCGATCTCGACCTCCGCCACGGGGGCAAGGGTAAGGCCGATAGCACTTGCGCCCTCTTCCAGGACGGTGCGCAGGGGATTGCCGCCGTCGTCCAGAACGACGCGGTAGGGATAGGGCGAGGCACAGCCCTGCAGCGTGCCGGACCAGCTGGTGCCGGGCTGGGGCGCCGGGCCGAGGCAGGTTTGCCGGTTCGACATCCGCACCTCGATCCCGTCGCGGGAGACCTCGACGTCAAGCGGGCGCGGCGTCGTGCCGAGGCAGCCCGACAGGAGGGCAAGGACAGGCAGGGCAATCAGGGCTCGGGTCATGGCATGTTTCCTCACATCGGCCAGATCAGCGGTATCGCGATACAGACCACGACGCCAAGGCTCAGGTTCAGGGGCACGCCGACGCGCAGGAAATCGCTGAAGGAATAGCCGCCGGGACCGTAGACCAGCATGTTGGTCTGGTAGCCGATCGGGGTGGCGAAGGCGGCGGAGGCGGCGATCATCACGGCGATCACCAGCGGGCGCGGGTCGATCCCCACGGCGTTGGCGAGCGCGATGGCGATGGGGGCCATGATGACGGCGACGGCATTGTTCGACACGAGCTCGGTCAGGAGCGTCGTCAGGAAGTAGACCGCCACCAGCAGAAGCCATGTCGGCCCCTCCATCAGGATCGGGGCCACGAGGTCGACGATCAGGTCGATGGCCCCGGTGTGATCGAGCGCCGCGCCAACGGCGAGCATCGCGAAGATCAGCGCGAGCAAGCGCCCGTCGATGAAGGAAAACGCCTCCTCCGCATCGATGCAGCCGGTGAGCAGTACCACGGCCACGGCCACGATGGCCAGCGCGAGGATCGGCGCGACGTTGAACGCGGCGAGCGTCACGATGCCGACCATGCAGGCGATGGCGATGGGCGACTTGGAGCGGCGATAGGCGCGCTCGGAGGGTTGGGCCACGTCGACGAGGTCCATGTCGGTGGCGAGCCGCTGGATATCGGCGGGGTCGCCTTCCAGCAGGAGCGTATCGCCGATGCGGACCACGAGGTCGTCGAGTTGCGAGCCGATGTTCTGGTTCCGCCGGTGCACGGCAAGCGGGTAGACGCCGTAGCGGCGGCGCAGGCGGAGCTCGCCGAGGGAGCGGCCGACCATGCGGCAGCCGGGGGTGATGAGAACCTCGACGGTGGAGGTGGCGACCTGCGACAGCTTGTCGACGGTCTTGAGGTCCTTCGATTCCTGCAGCGACAGCACTTCGGACATCTCGGTGCGCAGGACGACGCGGTCGCCCTCCTGCAATTCCACCGCCTTGAGGTTGCGGCGCAGCGAGGCATCGCCGCGCAGCACGTCGATCAGGCGCATGCCTTCGCGTTTGAACAGCTCCACCTCCTGCACCATGCGCCCGACCAGCGCCGAGCCTTCGGGCACGGCAACCTCGGTGAAGAACTTGGGGCGCGCACGGTTGCCGCCCAGAAGTGCGGCCATCGACGTGCGGTCCGGCAGCAGGCGGCGGCCGATCAGCGTCAGGTAGATCATCCCCCAGCCGACGACGACGAGGCCGATTGGCGTGACCTCGAAGATCGAGAACGGCTCCAGCCCCGAGGCGCGGGCGACGCCGTCCACCAGCAGGTTCGTCGAGGTGCCGATCAGGGTCAATGTTCCGCCCATGATCGCGGCGTAGCTGAGCGGGATCAGGAATTTCGACGGCGACTGGCCGAGGATCCGGGCGATCTGCACGAAGACCGGGATCATGATGACGACGATGGGCGTGTTGTTCATGAAGGCCGACGCCACGGCCACGAAGGCCAGAAGGCTGACAACAGCGAGCGCGGGGCGGGCCTTGGCATTGGCCTCGGCGAACTTGGTCAGGCGGTCCAGCGCGCCTGTCCGCACCAGCGCACCCATAACGATGAACATCGCGGCGATGGTCCACGGCGCGGGGTTCGACAGGACGGCCAGCGCGTCGGCATAGGGCACGAGACCCAGGACCAGGAGCACGGCCGTGCCGCCGATGGCGACGACTTCCGTTGGCCATTTCTCCCACATGAAAAGGGCGAACATCGCCAGGAGGATCAACAGCGCCAGCAGGCCTTGGCCGGTCTGGGAAAGGGGGAGGTCGAGCATGTGCGTCCCGTTCTGAGGCCGGGTCTGGCCCGGCGCCGTCAGGCATCATCGGGCAACGTCCGGCGCACCGCAACAGGCAATGCGGCGCGGGTCTGCACATGGGGGCACAGGGCCTCGCGGGGGAGGCCCTGCGCATGGGACGTGTGGGCTCAGCCGCCGATGGCGGCGGCGGGAATGCCGCGCACCGTGCAGCTCCACGGCGCGGACGGGTTGCCGATGGTTTCGATGCCAAGCGTGGTGAAGCCATTGCCCTGCTGCTCGAAGCACTGGACGTCGGTGGTCAGGGCCGAGCCGAAATCATTCGCGCCCTGGCCGTAAAGCTCGATGGCCTCGATCAGCCAGGCGCGGACGGAGTTCGTGAACGCCTCGGTCTGGGAATTGCCGAAGCCGATACCGGTGACGACTTCGACGGTTTGGGCGGCCAAGGGGCCGGCGGTGAGAGCGGCTGCGAGAGCCAGGGCGGGAAGTGCAAATTTGGTGAACATGGGAAGGGGTCCTTTTGTTCAAAATGTGTTTCAGGAATGTGGCGCGGGCATCTGCCCTCACCGGGTGGTGGGGAATGTTTAGGCCAATGAAACAAGGGAAAATAAGGCAGGCAAACCCGCACGGAAAACCCGCGTGATCGACCCAAGGATACGGCTTCGGGACACGTCAAAGAAAGTTGTGCGGACCTGTCGGGCGGATCACAGCGGGGTGGGTGCGGGCGCGACCTCGCCCCGGCGCGGGCTGACGAGGAAGAGGCCCACCATCATCACCACGAGCGCCGACCAGACCCAGCCGGAATAGCTTTCGCCGAGGATCAGCTTGGCCCAGAGAACGCCGAAGCCGGTCACGACGTATCCCACCTGCGCGGTGAACACGGCCCCCGCCTGCCCCACCAGCCAGACGTAGACGGCGTAGGCGGTGGCATGGGCGACGGCCATACCCACCAGCGCCCAGTCCGCTGCGCCCCAGGGGTGGAACGGGTCGATGAACGTATCGGTGGCGACGGCGATGGGCGCGGTGAGAATCGCGCCGAGGATCGACGCGCCGAGCAGCACCTGCACCGGGCCGAGGCCCGCGGTGCCCCACTTGGCGACGACGTTGGCCTCGATCGCGTAGAAGGTCGGCGCGATGATGGCGACCGGCAGCCAGAGGGCCATGGCGGGGTCCGGCAAGCTCGCCTCGGGCGCCGCGATCAGGACGATGGCGGCAAGGCCGAGGACCAGGCCAAGAAGACGCAGCGCCGAGAAGCGGTCCATCCCGAGGGCCAGCGCGATCGGGAACGTCAGCATCGGCACCAGAGCGATGACGATGGACAGCACGCCCGCCGGCAAATGAACGGCAGCGGTGAAGCTGCCCCAGTTCGGCAGGATCGTCCCGATCAGCGCGATCAGCAGGTAGAAGCGCAACGCGTCCGGGCGCAGCGGCAGGGGGCGACGGCGGACGATCTGGTAGAGGCCGAGCAGCAGCGCGCCGATCACGAATTGCCAGAAGATGATGCCGAAATCGCGGTAACCCTCCGAGACGACGATCTTCGCAAGCGGCTGCGTCAGCCCCCAGGTCGCGCCGGTGGCGACAAGGACGGCCAGAAGGCTCGCGTTGGGCTGCGCGCTCATGGGGCGGATTGCTGAAGGCGTCCGCCGTCGCGGATCGGGGTGATCTTGGTAGCCTTGCCGGTCGTGTCGTCGGTCTCGATCAGAACGCCCGACAGCGTTGCATCGCCGTTGGCGGGTGTGAACCGCTCCTTCGGCATGCCGGTCAGGAAGCGGCGCAGAGGCTCGGCCTTGTCCATGCCGATAACGGAATCGTAGTCGCCGCACATGCCCGCATCGGTCATGTAGCCGGTGCCGCGCGGCAGGATCATCGCGTCGCCGGTGGGCACATGGGTATGTGTGCCGACGACCAGCGAGGCGCGGCCATCGAGGAAGTGGCCCATGGCCATCTTCTCGGACGTGGCCTCGGCATGGAAATCGACGACGCGCACGGCCGCCTGCCCGCCCAGTTGCTTCAACGCGCCCTCAAGCGCCGAGAACGGATCGGCGAAGGGGCGTTTCATGAAGACCTGCCCGAGCGCCTGCGCGACGAGGATCTTGCGGCCCTTCACGTCGAACAGCCGCGCACCCTTGCCCGGCGCCTGATCGGAGAAGTTCAGGGGCCGGATGATGCGCGGCTCGGTCTCGATGAATTGCAGCATGTCCTTCTGGTCGAAGGCATGATCGCCCAGCGTCAGGCAATCGGCCCCGGCATCGAGCAATGTCTTGGCGTGCGCGCCGGAGAGACCCACGCCGGAGGTGGCGTTCTCACCATTGACCACCGCGAAATCCACGCGCCAGTCGGTTTTCAGTTGAGCGAGGCGGGTGGTGATCGCGGTGCGGCCGGCGCGGCCCATCACGTCACCGAGAAACAGAATACGCATGAAGCGGGGTTAGTCCGAGGCCGCGGCGGGGGCAAGGGCTCCGTTTTCGGTGACGAGCGTGTCGAGCGGCTGGTCGGTCGGCTCCAGCGGGACTTGCGGCAATTCCTGTGCGGCATAGGCGAAGCCGATGGCCCGTGTGGCGGCGCTTGCCCGCAGTCCTTCGAGCGTGCGGTCGTAGAAACCGCCGCCATAGCCGAGGCGGTTGAGCCTTGCGTCGAAGGCCACCAGCGGCACGATCAGCGTATCGGGGATGAGCCAGTCGCCATGCTCGGGGATGCGTGCGCCGAAGGGGCCGTCGACCAGCGTGCAGCCGGGCGTCCATTCGCGGAAGCGCAACGGTTGCCCCTTGCCGATGATGACGGGAACGCAAAGCCGCGCACCATCGGCGTGAAGCGCCTCCATCGCGGGGAGCGGCGACAGCTCGGTCCGGATCGGCATGTAGCCCGAGACGATGCGCCCCTGCCCCGGCCCGATGGCGGCGAGCAGGTGGGCATTGGCGGGCGCGGTTTTCGTTGCAGCCTCGGCATGGGCGGCCTTGCGGGCGGCGAAGGCGGCGGTGCGGGCGGCGGCTTTGGGATCATCATTCATGGGTCGCATTGGCCACGCATCGCCCGGCATGCGCAACGGGCTTTCCGACCTGACGGGCTTCGGTTACGACTTTCGCCATGCTGACACTGGATCATATCGTCGTCACCGCCTCGGACCTTGAACGGGGCGTGGACCATGCCGAGCACCGCCTGAACCAGCCCCTGCTGCCCGGCGGTAGACACGAGGCGATGGGCACCCACAACCGCCTGCTGTCATTGGGGCCGGATGCCTATTTCGAAGTGATCGCGATCGACCCGGAAGGCACGGCCCCGGACCAGCCGCGCTGGTTCAACCTCGATGCGCGGGGCGAGGGCGCGGGGCTGACCCATTGGGCGGCGCGTTGTGCCGATCTGGACGCGGTTCTGGCCGAAGCGCCTGACGGCTGCGGCACGCCTTGGGAGTTGCAGCGCGGCGATCTGCGCTGGCGCATGGCGGTGCCGACAAGCGGGCAGACGCCGTTCGACGGGCTGTTCCCGGCGCTGATCGAATGGGAAAGCGCGCCGCCGATCCTTGAAGATACCGGCGTGCGGCTGGAGCTTCTGCGTCTGATCTCGCCCGAGGCCGATGCGCTGCGCGCGGCGTTGGAGCCGCTGATGGGCGACGCGCCGATCCAGATCGCCGAGGGGCCTTCTCCCCGGATGGAGGCCGTCCTGTCGACACCAGACGGGACCGTGAACCTGTGATCCGGCGCGCCACGGCGGCGGATGTGCCCGCGATCCTGGCGCTGTGGAACGAGGTGATCGCGCAGACGACGATCACCTTCACGTCCACCCCTAAGACCGAGGCGCAGATCGCGCAGATCGTGGAGGCCCAACCGGTGTTCGTGCCGGTGTTGGAGGGCCAGTGCAGGGGCTTTGCAACCTACGCGCAATTCCGGGGCGGCGATGGATATGCGCGGACGATGGAGCATGCGATCTACCTTGACGCCGCGGCGCGCGGGCATGGGTTCGGGCGCGAGTTGCTGGACGCGGTGCAGGATCACGCGCGGGGGGCCGGGGCACATTCGCTGATCGGCGGGATCTCGGCCGAGAATGCGGGCGGGCTGGCGTTCCACATGGCGATGGGCTTCGCCGAGGTGGGCAGAATTCCCGAAGCGGGCCACAAATTCGGGCGCTATCTCGATCTTGTGCTTGTTCAGAAGCACTTGTGACCAAATTGCGCCTGACGTTTCCGGGCAGACATGGCTAAGATCGACCCCATGTCACTCTGGTCCCGCATAAGTGATGCGCTCGCGGCGCTGAGACAGGGCGAAAGCCTGTCGGAGGTCTTCTCGCGCCTGCGCACGCCGCCGGAACGTACGGTCGCCTTCACCATCGCGGTGATCGCGCTGTCGGCGAAGATGGCCAAGGCGGACGGCATGGTGACCCGCGACGAGGTCACGGCGTTCCGAGAGGTTTTCCACATCCCGCCCGCCGATGAACCGGCGGCCGCGCGGGTGTTCAACCTCGCGCGCGAGGACGTGGCGGGGTTCGAGACCTATGCCGAGCGGATCGCGGGCATGTTCCGCGTCGACGACAAGCCCTGCGGACAGGATTCGGTGCTGTGCGACCTGATGGAGGGGCTGTTCCACATCGCGGCGGCGGACGGGGATTATCACCCGGCGGAAGATGCCTTCCTGTCGCGGGTGGCAGAGATCTTCGGGATGGAGCGCCCGGCCTACGAGCGGATGCGCGCGCGGTATGCGCCGGATTACGGGCCCGATCCCTACACCGTTCTGGGCGTCTCGCCCGAGGCCTCGCTGGAGGATATCCGCGCCGCTTGGCGGGCCGAGGTGCGCGAGACCCATCCCGACCGGATGATCGCGCGCGGCGTGCCGGAGGAGGCCGTGCGTCTGGCCGAGCGGCGGATGCAGGCCATCAACAAGGCGTGGGAAGACATCCAGGCGGGCCGCGCGGCGTGACCGTCAGGTTCTCCAGGTGCCTGGTACCGGTGAAAGGCGGGGACGTGTGACCTCCGATGCGGATCGCGACCTACAACGTGGAGTGGTTTCACACGCTGTTCGATGACGCGGGCGGGCTGATCCGGGGCGGCGGCTGGTCGGGCCGCCGCGACGTGACGCGGGCGCAGCAGACCGAGGCGCTTATGACGGTGTTCCGGGCGCTGGACGCCGATGCGGTGATGGTGGTGGAAGCGCCCGATTGTTCGCGCGGGCGGGATGGCGTGGCGGCGCTGCGGACGTTCGCGGCGGAGGCCGGGCTCCGAGCCCGCGCGGTCTGCATGGGGTTCGAAAACGACACCCAGCAAGAATTGATGCTGCTTTACGATCCGGACGTGATCACGGCGCGCCACGACCCGGTGCAGGCGGGCGCGCCGTATTTCAACACCGAGTTCCGGATCGACCTCGATATCGACGCGGCGGAGGATGTCGTCACCTTCTCCAAGCCGCCCTTGGAGGTGGCGATGGAGACGCCCATCGGCGCGCTGCGGCTGATCGGGACACATGTGAAATCGAAAGCGCCCCACGGGGCGCGGGACGAGGCGCACGCGATGCGGCTGGCGATCGCCAACCGGCGCAAGCAGCTGGCGCAATGCATCTGGCTCAGGCGGCGGATCGAGGCGCATCTGGAAGCCGGCGCGCCGCTGATCGTGGCGGGCGACCTGAACGATGGCCCGGGCCTCGATGAATACGAGGCGCTGTTCGGGCGGTCGGGGCTGGAGATCGTTCTGGGCAGCGACGCGGCGGCGGACCTGCGGATGTTCGACCCCCATGCGGCTCGCGCGCTGCAATCGCGGGTTTCGGCGACGCCGACCTCGGCCCGGTTCTACCTGCGCCACGAGGAGCGGTATCTGCAGGCGCTGCTGGATTACGTGATGATCTCGCCCGATCTGCGGAAGCGCGCCCGGCGCTGGCGCATCTGGCATCCGTTCGACGATCCGGTCTGCTGGGGCAACGCCGAGCTGCGCGAGGCACTGCTGACCGCGTCGGACCATTTTCCGGTGAGCCTTGATCTGGCCTAGGGTCAGACACCATCTTAGGGGCATGAAACAGCTTGTGATTGCGAGTTTGGCGGCGGGGGCGTTGGCGGTAGCGACGCCTGCCGCGGCCCAGGATGACGACCTGCGCGAGGGCCTCGACCGCCTTGGCGAAGGCATGGGCCTGATCTTCGAAGGGCTGATGGACGAGATGCGTCCGATCCTCGACGAGGCGCGGCCGTATTTCGAAGAGGAGGTTCTGCCGTTCCTCGACCGGATGGGTGAGTTGATGGACGACCTGACCGCCTATGAATTGCCCGAGCGGTTGCCGAACGGCGATATCATCATCCGCCGGTCCCCCGATGCGCCGCCGTTCGATCCGGAGGAACTGGACGACCCGGAGGTGGGCGAGAACGGGGACGTGGAGCTCTGAGAGGGATTGCGCCGCGCGATGCGCGTCGCCGGTGGCGCGGGCTCACGCCCGCGCGGGGGGCGTCGCCAGTGGTTGCTCGAACCAATGGCGCAATCCACTGGCAACCCCCCGTCGCGTGCCGCGACTCCCCCGGAGGTTTTTCCGGCAAGATGAAAGGGGTGGGTTGAGACCTCGGGTCCGGGGGCGCATATCTGTGCCAACCTGAGACAGAGATGAGGATATCCGATGCGCCTGAGTTTTCCTGCCCCGCTGCGCGATGCGGCCACCGAGACCGGGGCCGCGCCCCTCGGCGATCTGCCGGAATGGGACCTGAGCGACCTTTACGAAGGGCAGGACGCGGCGGCGTTGAAGCGGGATCTGGATTGGCTGGAAGAGGCCTGCCGGTCCTTCGCAGAGGACTACGAGGGAAAGCTGGCCGATCTGGATGCGGCTGGCCTGCTGGAGTGCACCCTGCGCTACGAGAAGATCGACGTGATTGCCGGGCGCATCATGTCCTTCGCGGGTCTGCGCTATTACCAGAAGACCACCGATGGCGAGCGCGCCAAGTTCATGTCCGACATGCAGGACAAGATCACGACTTTCACCACGCCGCTGGTGTTCTTCAGCCTCGAGTTCAACCGGATCGAAGACGCGCATTACGATGCGATGATGGCGGAAAGCGCGGAGCTTGCACGCTACAAGCCGGTGTTCGACCGGATGCGGGCGATGAAGCCCTACCAGCTGTCCGACGAGCTGGAGAAGTTCCTGCACGACAAGTCCGTCGTCGGGGCTTCGGCGTGGAACAAGCTGTTCGACGAGCAGATCGCCGGGCTGTCCTTCGAGGTGGATGGCGAGCGGCTCGGGATCGAAGCGACGCTGAACCTGCTGACCGACAGCGACCGCGCCACGCGCGAGGCGGGCGCGCGGGCGCTTGCGGCGAAGTTCGAGGAGACCGCGCCGCTGTTTGCGCGGATCCACAACACGCTGACCAAGGAAAAGGAAATCCACGACCGTTGGCGCGGGCTGCCCTCGCCGCAGATGGGCCGCCACCTGGCGAACCACGTGGAGCCGGAGGTGGTCGAGGCGTTGCGAAACGCGGTCGTGGCCGCCTATCCGCGCCTGAGCCACCGCTATTACAAGCTGAAGGCGAAGTGGATGGGTCTCGACACGCTGGAGGTCTGGGACCGCAACGCGCCCTTGCCGATGGAAGAGACCCGGATCGTCGGCTGGGACGAGGCGCGTCGCGTGGTCAGCGAGGCCTACGCCGCGTTCGACCCGCGCATGGAGGAACTGGCGCGGCCGTTCTTCACCGACGGCTGGATCGACGCGGGCGTCAAGGAAGGAAAGGCGCCCGGCGCCTTCGCGCATCCGACCGTGTCGGACGTGCACCCCTACGTGATGCTCAACTACCTCGGCAAGCCGCGGGACGTGATGACGCTGGCCCACGAGTTGGGCCATGGCGTGCACCAGCGGCTGGCCGCAGGACAAGGCGAATTGCTGTCCTCCACGCCCCTGACGCTGGCCGAGACGGCGAGCGTGTTCGGCGAGATGCTGACCTTCCGCAAGATGCTGTCCGAGGCCAAGGACGATGCGGCGAAGAAGGTCATGCTGGCCGGCAAGGTCGAGGACATGATCAACACGGTCGTGCGCCAGATCGCCTTCTACGATTTCGAATGCAAGCTGCACGAGGCGCGGCGTGGCGGCGAGTTGACGGTCGACGACATCAACGCGCTGTGGATGTCGGTGCAGGGCGAAAGCCTCGGCCCGGTGTTCAATTTCATGGAGGGGTATGAAACCTTCTGGGCCTATATCCCGCATTTCGTGCATTCGCCGTTCTATGTTTATGCCTATGCGTTCGGCGACGGCCTCGTGAACGCGCTTTACGCGGTCTATGCGGAAGAGGGCTCGGAAGGCTTCGAGGAGAAGTATTTCGACATGCTGAAGGCGGGCGGATCGAAGCACCACAAGGAGCTTCTGGCGCCCTTCGGCCTCGATGCCAGCGACCCCGCGTTCTGGGACAAGGGGCTGAGCATGATCGAAGGCTTCATCGACGAGCTGGAGGCGATGGAATGACGCCAGCCATCCGGGTGCGGCGGCTCGGGGCGGAGGATGCCCCGGCCTACGCGCACATCGCCTTGCCCGAGGACCAGGAGGTGTTCGGCGGCAAGCCGGGCGCAGCTTTCCACGATCTGCCGGAGACGATGGACCTTTACGGGATCGAGGGCGAACGACCCTTGGGGCTGTTCCGGATCGACCGCGCCTACGACCAGCACGACTTCGCGCAAGCCGGCGAGGTGGGCTTGCGCTATTTCATCGTGGATCATGCGGAGCAAGGGCGCGGCGTGGCGGGTGCCGCGCTGGCGGCCCTGCCGGAGATGCTGCGGCGCGATTATCCGAATGCACCGTCCATCGCGCTGACCGTGAATTGCCGCAACCCCGGTGCCTACCGCGCCTATGAGCGGGCGGGGTTCACCGATACCGGTGAGCTTTACCTGCACGGCGGGGCCGGTCCGCAGCACGTGATGCGGATGGCGCTGTCATGATTGGACGCCGCACGTTCCTTGCAACGGGGGCGGCGGCGGCACTGGCCCGCCCGTCATGGGCGCAGGACGACCCGATCGCCGCGCTGGTCGATCAAGTCTCGCAAGAGATACAGGTCCAGATCGTCTACGGGCTTTCGGCCTTTCCAACCCGGCACACCGAGCACCGCGATTTTCCACAGGTCGAGGCCTGGGTCTCGCAGCTGATGGAATTGCAAGGGGATGTGACGCGGTTGGCCTTCGAGATGCCGTCCGGCAAGACGCGGCACAACCTCCTGCTTGGGGATCCGACCGACCCGCGCGGGGTGATCCTGATCGGGGCGCATTACGACAGCACCTCGGAAGACCCGATGTCCGCCGCGCCGGGGGCGAATGACAATGCGACGGGCGTGGCGGCGATGCTGGAGGCTCACCGCATCCTCAGCGGGGCCGGGCTCGACAAGGGCGTCGTCGCGGTGGCCTTCGCGGGGGAGGAACAGGGGTTTCATGGCTCGGCTGCCGTGGCGCGCGAGGCGCGAGCCGCGGACTGGCCCATCGAGATGATGATCAACCTCGACATGCTCGGATGGCGGCCGCCCGACCCGTCGGCCCCGATGGTGGTGGAATACGACATGGGCAACGTCGTGCCCGGAAACGACGCGGCGGCTGAGGCCTTCGGGCGGCTGATGGCGGGCGTCGCGACGGAATACACGACGCTGAACACCACCCATACCGACATCTGGTCCAGCGATTACATGCCGTTCGAGGCGGCAGGGTTTCCGGCGGTTGGTCTTTACGACGGTGGGGTAGAAAGCCCGCGTTACAACACAAGCCGGGATGTCGCGGATGTGCTCGACTTCGACCGGGTAGCTCAGGCAACGCGCATCGTCATCGCCGCCGTGGCCCGGTTCACCGGTTTGTGATCGCAGGGTCGGGATAGCCGCACTGACGCGAGCCGTGGTGCCGATGGCAGAACGACGGCATCCCGTCCCCTGCCCCGGAGCCCGCCCATGTTCAAGCGCACCCTCCTTGCCCTCTCTGTCCTTGCAAGCCCCGCCACCGCCGACCCCGCCGTCGAGGCGCTGATCGAAGAGTTTTCCGATGCCATCGCGCCGGTCTATGCCGCCTATGACCACGGGAACTCCGACGAAACGCTGGCCGCCGCGTTCGAGCGTCACGGATCGAGCGACTATTACCTCGATGCATGGTCGGGCTGGATCTTCGTCGATTTCAGCAATTCCCGCGGCTGGTACAGCGCCTCGGACCGCAACCTGCGCAGCTGGAATTACGCCGTGGACCGTGGCGACATCACGCAAGCCGAGGCGCTTGCGGTGCTGGAGCCGGCGATGGATCGCGCGCTTCAGATCATCGAATTGCATGACGCGGCACTCGCCCGGCTGACGGACGCTTACGGCCAGCGCGGGGCGCTGCTGGACCAAGCCTTCGCCGTCGGATGCTGCAACGCCACCTATTACCATTTCCAGGAGGCCGCCGCTGCCGCCATGGCGCGCGGCACTCTGCCGGATGCGTTCTTTCGAATGGTGACACCGATCCCCGAATACGGCGCGGAGCTGGCACAGCCGTCCGAGGCTGCGGACGAAATCCTTCGCCGCCTTGCCGAACGCGATGCCGACGACACGCCACTTTGGCGGGATCGCAATGCCCTGTCGTCCTTCCTGATCGACCTGCGCGCCGCCGGGGTGCCGGAGGAGGATCCGCTCTACCTGACGCTCGCGCAGGCGGCCGAGCGGGCGCGGCTGGCCGACCTTGCGCCCGAGCAACTGCTGGCCGAGGCGCTGGAGCTGGCCGAGGACAGCGATGTCCGCTCCCTGCTGCTGGCCGAGGCCGAGGGTGCACTGGAGGAGCAGGCCGCCCAGATGCTCTACGAGCTGGCCTACCACGCGACCGCGTCTGACGAGGTCGATCACGACAGCCTCGCGCGGGCGGCGGAACTGGCCATCGGCCTCGAATTCCTGCGCCGCCGGGCCGAGGACCCTACGTCGATCGCGCCGCCGGGTACGGGCGTGCGCCTCTACCATGCCGCGCGCGCCGGGCTGGAGCTGATCGAGGCGACGGGCGAGGCTCCTGAAGCCCACGAGTGGCGCCGCCTGACCAACGATCTCGCCCGCGCCACGCAAGGTGAGGGGGTGCCGGTGACCGCTGCATTTGCCCTGCCTGCAGGCGCTGTCGCCGGACAGGTGCAGGTGGCCTCCGACGGGTTCCACACCGCTGCGGAGGCGCTGAACGGCGTGGCCGACGCGATTGGTGGCGATCCCGACGGCCTGAACCGCGCATTGGCGGCCGCCGAGCGGCTGCAGGAGCAGTTGAACCCCAGCAATTTCATCCGATCAATGGTGTCCGGTGCAGCGGAAGGCTTCGTCAGCATCGTACCCGGCGGGCGCGAGATCCTCGGGGCGATCTTCGGCTGAGCGTCACGCGCCGCGGCGTTATTTCAACTGACTGTCCTTGGACCCGCGCCGGTTGATGCCGCCGCGGGTCTCGGGCCTTGTATCGCGGTCGCTGGCGCAGTCGATGCAAAGTTTGACGCCGGGAATGGCCAATCGCCGCGCTTCGGGGATCGGCTCGTCACAATCGGCGCAATGGGTCAGGCTTTCGCCCTGCGGAGCCTTGCGGGCACGTATGCGGGCAAGTTCATCGCTGATCGACGCTTCGATCTGCTCGCTGACTGCGCCGTCCTTTGCCCATCCACCCGCCATATCCGACCCCTTCCCTCCACGTCGCGCTTGCGCCGGGAGTCTCGCCTATTAATCTGGTGCCAAGTAGCGGAGGGATCAAGGATGCGGACATTCGGGAAGTGGTTGGGGCGTGCCTTGATCCTGGTGGGTTTGGGGTTCATCGCCTTCCTGATCTTCGGTCCGGGCTACGTCGAACGCGAGCGGAACGCGGTCAATTGGCAGGGTCCCTACCCGGTTTCGGAGGCTGCGGCGGAACTGCACGACTCGATGCTGGTGGGCGATTGGCATGCCGACAGCCTGCTGTGGAACCGCGACCTGACCGAACGCGGCAGCCGGGGCCATGTGGACATCCCGCGCCTGCTGGAAGGCAACGTGACGCTGCAGGTCTTCACCGCCGTCACGAAAAGCCCGGCGGGACAGAATTACGATGAAAACACCGGCGACGGGATGGACAACATCACGCTGCTCGCCATGGGCCAGCTATGGCCGCCCCGGACGTGGAACAGCCTTGTGGAGCGCGCGCTGTACCAGGCGGAGCGGCTGCACGACTTCGCCGCCGCCTCGGATGGGGCGCTGCGGGTTGTTACCAACGAGCTGGAACTGGACGCGATCCTGATCGAACGCGTGGAGGGCATCGCGGTTGTCGGCGGGATCCTCGGGATCGAGGGCGCCCATGCGCTGGAGGGGGACATCGCGAACCTCGACAGGCTGGAGGAGGCAGGCTACCGGCTGATCGGGCTGCACCATTTCTTCGACAACGAGCTTGGCACCTCGCTGCATGGCGTGGGCGATGGCGGGCTGACGGATTTCGGGCGCGAAGTCGTCGAAGAGGTCGTGGCGCGGGGCATGATCCTTGACCTTGCGCATTCCTCGGAAGCGGTGGCGCGCGAGGTCATCGAGATGACGGATATTCCGCTGATCGTAAGCCACACGGGACTGCGCTCGGCCTGTGACGCGCACAGGAACTTCCCCGACGAGCTGATGGCTGAGATCGTGGCCAACGGCTCGGACGAGGGCGGCGGGGTGATCGGGATCGGGTACTGGGCCGACGTGACCTGCGACGACAGCCCGGACGGCGTGGCGCGGGTTATCATGGCGGCGATCGAGGCCTTGGGTGTCGAGCATGTCTCGCTCGGCTCGGATTACGACGGCTCGGTCGCGGTGGGCTTCGATACGTCGGAGCTGGCGGCGCTGACCGATGCGCTGCTCAGGGCCGGGGCGACGGAGGAGCAGATCCGTGCGGTCATGGGTGGCAACATGCTGCGGGTCCTGCGGGCGCGGCTGGAGTGAGGGCGGCAAGACGCGCTCCGGTGCCGATCTCCGCTCGCGTGCAAGGTTGCACAGGGGCATTAAGCGACTGAAATAGAACGCAAAAAGTATTTTTGTTTACACTTTGCTAACCCGCCGAAAACGCCCCGATCAATCCAGATCGGTCCAGGGCCACGGCTTCACCTCGGACGCGGCGACCTGGTAACGGGCGGCCTTGGCGATCCAGATGCCGAGGTCGGTGCCGAAATCGGCGAGCCTTTCGTTCGGCTCTCCCCTGGAGACCAGCATCACGATGAACTGGATTACCGTCACGGCGGTCAGGATCGTGCTGGCGAAGCTGAGCATCACGGCAATCAGCACCATGTAGAGGAGCCGTTCGAGAAGATTCGTCTTCTCGGCCTCGGGCTGTTCGCCGTGCAGGCGCCCCTCGATCTGCGGGTCGTCGTTGCGGGACATCGAATCCGGTCCTTGTTGCGTGGCCGCGCGAGCTTAACCCGCCGCCCTCCCCATGGCAAAGATCGCGTCGAGTGTCGACTGCGTGCCACGGGTGAATTCCAGCGGATTACCGAAGGCCGCCCCGTCGAGCACGTGGGCGGCGACGTTTTCGACTTGCAGGACATATTGGTCCACGTCGGGAAAGCGCGTCACCTCGGCCTCGGTGTCGTTCTCGCGGTTCAGGCGAATGGAGGCCTCGCCCCAATAGTGCGCGTTGAACGGGACCGTGAGGGTCAGCGTGCCGGCGGTGCCGTGGAAGGTCATGTGCTGATGCTTGGTGGTGCGCATCGAGACATGGAAATTGAACCGCACATCGCCCGCGCGGGCGGCAACCCATGCGCTGGTGTCGACGCCGTTCTCGATGGTCCAGTCGACGTGAACGGGGTCGGGTTCCAACCCCGTGGCGAAGCGGAAGGTGCCAATGGGATAGACGCCGATATCGTAGAGCGCGCCGCCGCCCATCTCCTGGCTGAGGCGGATGTTCGACGGGTCGAGCCCGCCGAAGCTGAAGCTGCCGGTGACGGTGTGCAGGTCGCCGATGGCGCCGTCGGCGATCAGGTCGCGGGCACGGGACCATTGCGGGTGATGGGCGGGCATCCACGCCTCGGCAATCAGCTTGCCGGTGGCGTCACGGGCGGCGATCAGCGTGTCGATATCACCGGTCGAGAGGCCGATGGGTTTCTCGCACAGCACGTGCTTGCCCGCCTCGGCGGCCTTGACGCTCCATTCCGTGTGGAGCGCGTTGGGCAGCGGGACATAGACCGCGTCGATTTCGGGATCGGCGAGGATCGCGTCGTAATCGCCGACGACCTCGATGCCGGGGAAGCGTTCGGTGAACGGCGCGGCACGGTCGGGGGACCGCGTGGCGACGGACTTCAGGCGCGAGCGGGACGCGGCATGGATGGCGGGCGCCATGGTGCCGAGGGCGAAGCGGGCGGTGCCGAGCACGCCCCAGGTCAGGTGATCTGTCATGGGGCCTTGTTAGCGCTATCTGCCTTACGCCGCCAGTGGGGTCGTATGGCTGCGCGGGCCGTGGGCGGCGGCCATCATCGTGGCGAGCATGGTGCCGGTGGCCTTTTCCCAAGCCGATGTAACCGCCGGGTCGGTGCCGAGGCGGTCTTCCACCATGTCGAGAAAGGCGGCGTGGAGGGCGATGTAGCCGCGCGGGGCCATGCCGTGATCGCGCAGGTGCAGGGCGAGCGTCACGAGGACGTCGCGGGCAAGGTGAGGCCGGTCGAGGGCGGCCGGGGCGGCGGCGGTGAGCGTGTCGAAGACCGCGCAGACCAGCGTGTCGAACCTTGGGGCCTTGGCGAGAGCGGGCGCGTGGTGGCGCAGGCGCGACGTGAGCGCCAGCGCGGCGAGGTCGCGCGTCGCCTCCAGCCGGGTGGCCGTGGCGCGCAGGATCGCATCAGGCGAGAGCGGGCGGAGGGCTGTGATCGTCATGGCGCGGGCCTTTCGGCTTCGGGAAGGGGTGCCATGACTATCGGCGAAGGGGCGGCCTGACGCTAGGTCAGGTTTCCCCGCCCCTTATGCGTCGTCAGGCCAGCGGATTGAACAGGCGGAAGCCGCCCCGGCGGTGTCTGGCGCGGGTCGACCTGACGAAGGTCCAATGGGAAGATTGCAGTTTCATGGTTGTTTTTCCTTCTTGTTGGTCCGGGGGCACGGCTCGCGGACGGAATGATGTGATCTGAAGTGCCGGTGAGAATGGGCTTGCAGGCCGCTGCACGCCAGTCAGCGAAACCGTAGCATCGGACGGTTAATCAAATGCAAACGGCCCGCGCGATTGTCTCGCACGGGCCGCTTCTTAATGGTTTTTTCGGAGATCAGGCCGAGGTCAGCATCCCCTGCTGGCGCGCAAGCTCGCGCATGCGCTTCTGCAGCTTCTCAAAGGCGCGCACCTCGATCTGGCGGATGCGTTCGCGGCTGACGTCGTAGACGCTGGACAGGTCTTCGAGCGTCACCGGGTTCTCCTGCAACCGGCGCTGGGTGAGAATGTCCTTCTCGCGCTCGTTCAGAACCTCCATCGCTTCGGCCATCATGGACATGCGCGCCTGGTATTCGTCGCGCTCGGCATAATCGGTGGCCTGGTCGGCATCTTCGTCTTCCAGCCAGTCCTGCCATTGGGCAGAGCCTTCGTCGTCCGAGCCGATGGTGGCGTTGAGCGAGGCATCGCCGCCCGACAGGCGCCGGTTCATCGAGACGACTTCATCCTCGGTCACGCCAAGGTCATTGGCGATGCGTTCGACGTTCTCGGGGCGCAGGTCGCCCTCTTCCAGCGCGCCGATGCGGGCCTTGGCCTTGCGCAGGTTGAAGAACAGCTTCTTCTGGGCGCTGGTCGTGCCGAGTTTCACCAGGCTCCACGAGCGCAGGACGTATTCCTGGATCGCGGCGCGGATCCACCACATCGCGTAGGTGGCGAGGCGGAAGCCCTTCTCGGGGTCGAACTTCTTGACCGCCTGCATGAGGCCGACGTTCGCCTCGGCGATCACCTCGGCCTGCGGCAGGCCATAGCCCCGATACCCCATCGCGATCTTCGCGGCGAGGCGCAGGTGCGAGGTCACCATCTTGTGGGCGGCCTCGGTATCTTCCTGCTCGACCCAGCGTTTGGCGAGCATGTATTCCTCTTCCGGCTCCAGCATCGGGAACTTGCGGATTTCCTGAAGGTAACGGTTCAGGCCGCCTTCCGGGGTGGGTGCCGGCAGATTTGCGTAATTGGCCATGTCTGGTCCCCCTGTTCACGGGATGGGCACTTCGGCCCGGTTAAGGGTCATGTAAATACGATTAACTTCTTTGCAAGAGGCGCGTTTCGAAATTCGGAATAGGCTTGTAGCACCTTGCGAGCACGAACAGCAAGCCGCGCAGGTTCACACTTGCGTGCGTGTGCGCACGGATCGTCAGGCAGTTTCGCTGATCTCGCTTAACAAATCCCTAAGATCGTCGGGGATCGGGGCCTCGAAGCGCAGGGTTTCGCCGCTGACCGGGTGGGCAAAGCCGAGCGTGGCGGCGTGGAGCGCCTGCCGGGGGAAGCTGTTGATCGCCTCGGCGCCCGGCGTCTTGCCGGAGACCTTGCGGCGGCCGCCGTAGGTCTGATCGCCGACAAGCGCGTGGCCGACATGGGACATGTGCACGCGGATCTGATGGGTGCGGCCGGTTTCGAGCCGGCAGGCGACCAGCGCGACGGGGCCGTGCGCCTCCAGCACCTGCACGCGGGTCACGGCGTGACGGCCACCCGAGAACAGCACCGCCTGCCGCTGCCGGTCGGTCTTGTGGCGGGCGAGCTGGGTGGTGATCTTGAGCGTCGCGCCTTCGAAGCTGACCCCCCTGACGCCGCGCAGGCGCGGGTCGGAGGCGTCGGGGACACCATGGCAGACGGCGAGATATTCGCGCTCCATCGAGTGATCGGCGAATTGCCCAGCCAGCCCGTGATGGGCGCGGTCGGACTTGGCGACGACGAGAATGCCGGAGGTGTCCTTGTCGATGCGGTGCACGATGCCGGGGCGCTTCTCGCCCCCCACGCCGGAGAGATTGCCGCCGAAATGATGCAGGAGCGCATTCACCATCGTGCCGGTGGGCGAGCCGGGGGCGGGATGGACGACCATGCCGGCGGGCTTGTTCACCACGATCAGGTCGTCATCCTCGTGAAGGATGTCGAGCGGGATGGCCTCGGCGACGGTGTCGACCTCGGCCGCTTCCTCCACGGTGATCTCGACGACGTCGCCCTCGGAGACCTTGGCCTTGGGGTCCGTCACCGCTGCGCCGTTGATTGTGACCGCCCCCTCCGGGATCAGGCGGGCAAGCCGCGAGCGGCTGAGCGCCTCCCCCTCTGGCACGGCGCGCGCGAGTGCCTTATCAAGGCGCGGCTCCGGGTCGGGGCCGATGGTAACCGAAACGATGCGCGTGGATGTTGTGGACATGGCTGAGCCCCGGGACGAACAAGAGCCTCCCCTACCGCCCTCGCTGCGGTTCCTCAAGGCACTCGTGACGGTGCTGACCGTGGTGATGATCCTCGGCGTCAGCTCGGTCGTGTTCCTTCTGTTCACGATGGTGGGCAGCGACACCCGCCCGGTGCTTGTCCATCCGGAGGATTTCGCGATCCCCGAAGGCGTGGGCACGACGGGCTACAGCGTGGTGGACGGCTACACGGTGATCGTCGGCGATGACGGGATGATCCGGGTCTTTGCCAGCGACACGCGGGAGCTTGTGCAGGAGATCGAGGTCGGTTCGCCGGTGAATTGACCCGCGTTTCGTGGTAACCTCCCCGGTATTTCAAGCAATACCGAGGCTTTTCCAAATGTCATTGAAACCCGTTTTCATCGGCGTCCTTGGCGCCTTTGTCCTGCTGACCCACGCAACCTCCGCGCAGATCGTCAATCGGCGCGGGCAGGTGGTTCACCTTCCTGCCGGTCAGTTGCAGGACACGGTCCGGTCCGCCGGGGTCGACGCCTCCAGCATTATCTCGGACCCGCAGGCCGCGCATTGCACGATGGTCACGCGCCGCGGCAATGACCGAACGATCATGTTCGATTTCCTGCCCCTCACCGTGCAGAACTACATTACGGCCCTTGCCCCGCCGCCGCTTGAGCCGGCGCCACCCATCGTCTGCACCTGGACAATTCTGAATTACACGCTGGACGACAGCTGGCAGCTGCTGGAATTGACCGACATCGACCGCGATTGTTCTGGTCCCGCGAGCGTGACGATCACACGCCCGAACGCGGGCAACACCAACATGATGCACCAGGTGCGGTTCGAGGCACCGCGCGCCGCCTTCAGTGGCGGCTGCACGCTGCGCATCGGCACGGCGGTGCTGTTCGGCCCGCATGGGGACGTCTGGAACAACGGATTCTGACGCGATGGGGGGGGAGGTGGTACCAGCGCCCCGGCTCGAACGGGGGACCTCCTGATCCACAATCAGGCGCTCTAACCAACTGAGCTACGCCGGCACGAGGGCGGGCATAGCGCCGCGTTTTCGCGATTGCAAGACTCCTCGCGGCCGAAATCGCACGATGTCCGGTCAGACCGGATTGTCCACGGTCAAAGGTCGGTCGTCCATTCCTGTTCCACGAGGTCGACCCCGAAGGAGCGCACGGGCCTGGATGCCGTACAGCTGAACCCGGCGCTTGCATAAAGCGCGCAGGCGGCGCGGTGGCTTTCGTGGGTCCAGAGCGTCAGGCGTCTGAACCCGTGGGCGCGCGCGTGATCGAGGCAGAGCGTCAGAAGCCGGCGGCCAAGGCCCCTGCCCCGCGCTTCTGGCACCAGAAGGAACAGGCGCAGCTTGGCGGTCTTGGGATCGGGGCCGTGGACGCAGAAGATCGAGCCGAGCCGCCGGTCGCCGTCCCACGCGATCCACGCGCGTTCGACGGGCGCCTGGCGGTGCGCTTCGAAATCGGCGAGGATGCGGGCGACAAGCGCCCCGAAACTGGCATCGAAGCCTTCGTCGCGGGCATAGTGAAGGCCGTGCTGTTCGATCAGCCAGTCCGCATCGCCCGGGGCGAGGTCTCGGAAGTCGATTGTGTCCATCGTCTACGTCTCTTGCGCAGGGGCGGCTGCTTGCGATACGCCCATTCCGCAACATTGGAGGCGCCGCACATGGGCATCAACAGCGAAAACGAAATGGCCGCCGACCTGCAGATCGGGCCGACGACGCTTGGCATGGTGCGCATCTACATCGCCGGCGAGGGGATCGACCTGCCGATGGATTTCGACCCCGAAGAGGCCGAGGACATCGCCGACGAGTTGCGCGCGGCGGCGGCGGCGGCCCGCAAGATGGGCAAGAAAAAGAAGAAGTAGGGCGCGGGCGTTTTGCGCGCGCAAAACGGTCCGAAAACGCGCGTTTTCGGCGCCCGCCGCGGCGGGCGCGGATTTCCTGAAGGAAATCCGTGACGGAAAACCTCGTTTTCCGGCCTGCCAGAAACGTAACGTCAGTAATCGAACACCGCCGCCGGGTCGCGGAACCCGTGCAGGCGCATCGCGGCGTGGCGGGCGAATTTCTGCGTCACCGCCTTGCGCCGCGCCCCGGCGAGCTTGGTCTCGGGGCCAAAGCGCAGGATCTCGGCGTCATAGCCGTCCGCGATGATGAGGCCGGTGCCCTCGGGCAAGAGGTCGGTCGGGAAATGCTCATCGACCGCCCAGAAATAGCGGTCGCCCCATTCGAGGTAGCCTTCCCACTTGCAATCGGAGGTGAAATCGACGCGCGAGGATTTGCATTCGATCACCCAAAGCTCCCCCTTCGGCCCCAATGCCATCACGTCGAGCCGCTTTCCGCGTTCCGGCGTGAATTCTTCCAGCGTCACGAAATCGTGCGCCCGCAGGTGGCGGCAGACGCCTCGGGCGATGATCTGCCCCGGTTTTGCACCGGCAAATGGGTCGATGATGGCGTCCATGACGTCAGCTTGGAACATTTACGGAACATTTTCAAGATGCGGCGCCCCTTGCCCCGCACCCCCGACCCGCCTACATGGGCAATTGACGGGTCTGCCCTTCTCGTACCTGTGGCAAATTCCGGTGGCCTTAAGCAATTCCGAGGGAGCTGGCTCTGGCCGGACCGTGGTTCGGTTACCTGGCGCCCACCTGTACATACAGGTCCTCGGGAATGAACGCCTCTACGGTTGTGGTGGTCCCCGTCACCCCTTTTCCCGACATCACGCGCGCGGACGGTCCACCGGGATCGGGATCGCGCGCGGCTCCTGCACCGCCTGCGGGCTGCGGGTGCCGCCGCTGCCGCGATCCTCGTCCTCGGCCAGAAGCATGATGCGGATGCCCATCTGGGCCGAGCCGAAGGTGATCGTGCAGAACGCCCAGAGCAGGAAGACCGCCAGAATCCCCTCGCTGGTGTGGGTGACGAGGTGCCAGAGGTTGGCGACATTGCCCCAGAGCAGCATCGCCACGAAGGCAGCGGCGATGAGCGATCCGATGGAGGCGTGAATAAGCAGGAAACGAACGTGCTTGGGCATGGCCTGTCCTTTCGTGATCCCTTCAAGGTAGGCCACGCCCCGCCGCGCGTCGAGCCGCTCTAGACCAGTGTGACGATATAGACCGCGTATCCGCCGATCAGACCCGCGCCCGCCAGCCGGCCCGCGCGGCCCAAAGCGGCAAGGCCCAGAAGTGCCGCAGCCGAGATCACGAGCGCCGCGCCTTCGCCCCAGTCGATCGAGGGCGGCACCTGAAGCGGGTGGACCAGCGCGGTGACCCCGACGATGCCGAGGGCGTTGAACACGTTCGAGCCGAGGATATTTCCGATCGCCAGCCCCCCTTGGCCCCGCCACGCGGCGACGAGGCTTGCCGAGAGTTCCGGCAGCGAGGTGCCGACGGCCACGATGGTCAGCCCGGTGATGGAGGGCGGCACGCCCAACGCCTCGGCAATGCCGAGGCTGCCCGTGACCAGCGCGCGCGCGCCGCCGATCAGCAGCAGCAGGCCCGCGGCGCTGTAAAGCGCCGCCCGCCGGCCCCGGATGCCGAGAACGGTGTCCGCGGCCTCCCCAGGCTCTTCGCGCAGGATCAGCCACAGGTAGACGCCGAGGCCGGCCAGTCCGACGAGGGCCACACCCCGCCCGATGCCGCCGATGGCCAGCACGAACAGCAGGTAGGCGGTTGCCGCCACCAGCGCGATGCCGTCACGCCGCCCGATCCGCACCGCCAGCGGCGCGATCAGGGCAACGACGCCTAGGATCAGCGCAATATTCGCGATGTTCGATCCGATCACGTTGCCAAGCGCGATGCCCGGCGCGTCGGCGAAGGCGGCGGCGAGCGAGGCGGCCAGTTCCGGGCTGGACGTGCCGAAGCCCATCACCACCACACCGGCGACCGCAGGCGCCATGCCGAAGCGCACCGACAGGCCGAGCGCGCCGCGCACCAGCAGCTCACCACCGCCCAGAAGGGCCACGAGGCCCAGCGCGATCAACACGATATCCATGGGAAGACGTCTCCGCCGGCCGGGGTACGACCCTGCCCCCGAACCCACCGGCGGAGCGCATATGACCATCGCAGGTGCTCACCGCAAGGGGTCGGATTTGGAGCGGGGCCAATCGCCCCTATATTATACGAATTGCAGCAGAATCCGGGGCCATGCCATGCCTGACACGACACGACCCTCCGCCAATGCCCACGGGCTGTCCCATGCCCGCGAGTTGCAGGGGCACCTGAGCTGGCTCGACAGTTTCTCGGGCGCGGCGCTGGCGGTTCTGGCCACGGCCTCGGGCATCTACACCTACCTTGGCGTTTCGTCGCTGCTCGATGACACGGGCGCGATGTCCTTCTTCGCGGCCGCGGCCTATTCCATCGCCGTGTCGGTCGGCATCTTCGTCTTCTGGTCCTACCTGATGCGGCTTCTGCCCGCGATGCGCACGGCGGCGGCAAAGCTGAAGCTGATGGGCGCCATGGTGCTGGGGTCGGTGGCGATCATCGCCATGTCGTCGTGGCTGAACGCGGCGGCGCTGGCGGGTGCTGCGGCGGTGGAACAGCACCTTGCCCGCACCGTGCAGGATTACCAGACGGCGCTGGAGCAGGCCCATGACACCGCGGTGAGCGCGCAGGCGCTGGAGCGCGACGTCGCCCGCGTCCGCCAGAGTTTCGAGGACCTGTCGGAACAGGAAGCGGCGGGCGACCTCTCGGGGCTTGCGGGGCGCGGCGCGGTGTTCCGCGTGCTGCGCCAGAAGGCCGAGGAACTGGCCGCGCTGGAGGCGCAGATCGCCGCGCAATCGGAGCTGATCGACGCCGCCTTCGACGAGGGCAACGTCATCCTGTCGCGCATGCGCGCCCTGATCGTGGAGCCCGGCGCGGTCGAAGCCCGCTCGGTCGCCTTCTCGGAAGACGCGGTGCGCCTCGCCGGCCTCGTCAGCACCCTGCGGCAGCTTTCCGTCGCCCCGCTGGTCGACCGCGCGGCGGAGGATCTGTCGGCCTCGGTCGTTCTGCCGGAACTCGACGCCTCCGGCACGGCGGGACAGGATGCACAGGCCTCCACCATATCCAGCGTCTTGCAGGTGCTGGCCCTGCGCGCGACCTCGCTCGAGGAAGCCGCCGAGCAGGTCATCGCGCGCCCCGATCCGCCGGAGGTGACCTATACACCGATTTCCAGCGCCGACGCGGTGATCCTTTATGCCCGGAACTTCGTGCCCTCATGGGCCGGGGCCATCGCCATCGACCTGCTGCCCGCCGTGCTGGTGCTGATCCTGATGGTCACGCAGGGTGCGATCCGCGCGGGCCGGGGCGACCTGCCCGCCGAGGATACGCTGACGCTGGCCGAATTGCGTGCGGCCCTCCACGCGATGCGCGAGATGGAGGCGCTCGACCGCGCCGACCAGGCCCATGTGGAGGCGGCGGGAACCCCGGTGCAGCCGCGCCCCACGGCGGAAAATGTCAGCCCCCTGCCCAGCAGCCACCCGGCGCGCGGCAATGACTGACACGTCCCCGGACGCGGTCGAGGAGCGTCAAGGCTCTCCCGTCCGCCGCGTGATACTGGCGATCCTCGGCATCCAGGTCGGCATGGCGGCCGTGCTGGCCGGTTCGGACCTGATCGGCGCGATCCCGCGGCTTCTGACCGGACCGGATGCGCCTGCACTTGATGCCCCCGTCGCCCCCGGCGACCAGGTGCGCCGCTTCCGCCCGCAGGACCTGCCGGGGCGAGAGCGGGTGACGCCGGACCAGCAGACTCCGATTCCCGATCCGGGCGACATGCCCGCCCGCCTGCGCTTCACGGCGGAGGGCGAGACCGCGCTTGTCACCGGAGATATCGCCCCGGGCGATTCCACCCGTTTCGCCGAATGGCTGGAGGGCGCGGACGGCGTCACCGCGATCCGCCTGCATTCGCCGGGCGGGTCGGTCGACGATGCGCTGGCGATCGGCGTGGCGATCCGCGAGGCGGAACTGGATACCATCATGGAAGCGGGCGACATCTGCCTGTCGGCCTGCCCCTACATCCTTGCCGGCGGCGTCGCGCGAAGCGCCGACGCGGAGGCCGTTGTGGGTGTGCACCAGCATTATTTCGGCGAAAATACCGCCCTGCCCGCCTTCCTTGCCGTCGAGGATATCCAGCGCGGGCAGGCCGACGTGATGGCCCATCTCGACGCGATGGGCGTGGACGTGCGCGTCATGCAGCACGCGCTGAGCACGCCGCCCGAGGCGATCTACGTGCTGTTGCCGGAAGAACTAGAGGACTACGCACTGACCACGCCACCCCCGGAGGTCGAGGGATAGGCCGGCGCCTAAGCGCCGCGAAAAGGGATCAGAACGCTTCGGGCTTCGCTTCGCGCGCCATGTGGTCAAGAACGGCGTTGACGAATTTCGCCTCCTTCCCCTCGGGGAAGAACGCCCGCGCCACGTCCACGTATTCGGTGATGACCACCTTGGGCGGCGCCTTGCCTTCGACGAGTTCGGCCCCTGCGGCGCGGAACAGCGCGCGGAGCGTGGGGTCGATGCGGTTGATCGGCCATTTCGCCACCAGCGCCCGGTCGGTCATCTGGTCGATTTTCGCCTGCCGCCCGACGGCATCTTCCAGCGTCTTGCGGAACAGGGTCACATCGCCCTCGGCCATTTCCTCGCCATCGTAGACGGCCCCGAAGCGGTGCGTCTCGAATTCACCCCGCACGGCGTCGAGGCTCTGGTCGGAATGCTCCATCTGGAACAGCGCCTGCACGGCATAAAGCCGCGCGGCGGACCGCATCTGCTTCTTCGCCTCGCGGTCGTTTGGTTTCGCGTCGCTCATGCCTTGGCCGATCCGTCATCTGCAATCTCGATGGTGCCGCGCGGCTTGAACCCGAGGTTGCCCTTGGGCGCGCCATACTTGCGGGTCAGCGCGATCAGGTGCAGCGCCGCCTCCGCCGCGCCGCCGGCGGTGTTGAGCCGCGCGGCATCGGCCCGTTCCTCGGCCTGTTCACGGTTTTCCACGGTGATGATCCCGTTGCCGATGCACACGCCCTGAAGCCCCAACATGGTCAGCGCGCGGGAGCTTTCGTTGACCACCACGTCGTAATGCGAGGTCGCCCCCCGGATCACGCAACCAAGCGCCACGAAGCCGTCGAAATTGCTCATCCGGTGCGCGATGCCGATGGCCGTGGGCACTTCGAGCGAGCCTGGCACCTCGATCACCTCGTGCTCTACGCCCGCACGGTCCAGCACGGCCGTGGCGGCGGCGATCTGCGCTTCGGAAATCGCGGTGTAATAGGGCGCGATCACGATCGCCACCTTCACGGGGCGGTCGAAGTCGGGCAGCCCCAGGTCGTTGTCGGAATGTCCGGCCATTATCCAAGCTCCGAGATTTTGCGTGTGCCGACGATTTCCAGACCGTAGGCATCGAGCCCCACGACCTTGGGTTTCGGCGAATTGGTCAGGAGGATCATGTCGCTCAGGCCAAGGGACGACAGGATCTGCGCCCCCAGCCCGTATTGCCGCAGGGTCTGGGGGGAAACCTCGTCACCCAGCACCAGCTTCATCGTCAGGTCGCGCAGCAGGACCACGACACCGCGCCCTTCCTGCGCGATCAGGCGCATGGCGTCGTGGAATTCGTCGGCACGGCCCTTCGGGCCGGTGCCCACCACGTCCAAGAGCGGGTCCATCGCGTGCATCCGCACCAGCACCGGCTCGTCACCCGAGATGTCGCCCTTGATGAGCACGATATGCTCGGCGCCCTGCGTTTCGTCGGTGTAGATCCGCATGGTCCATTCACCGCCGAATTCCGACTGGATGACTTCCTCCTGCTGCACCTTCACGAGGTTGTCGTGGCGGCGGCGGTAGGCGATCAGGTCGCTGATGGTGCCGATCTTGAGGCCGTGCCGCTGCGCGAAGGCCACGAGGTCGGGCAGCCGCGCCATGGTGCCGTCCTCGTTCATGATCTCGCAGATCACGCCGGCCGGTGTCAGCCCGGCAAGGCGCGCGATATCGACGGCGGCCTCGGTATGGCCCGCGCGGACCAGCACGCCGCCGTCGCGCGCGCGCAGGGGGAACACGTGGCCGGGCGTCGCGATGTCCTGCGCGCCTTTCGAGGCGTCGATCGCCACCTGCACCGTGCGCGCGCGGTCGGCGGCGGAAATGCCCGTCGTCACGCCTTCCCGCGCCTCGATTGAGGTGGTGAAGGCGGTCTCGTGGCGAGAGGAATTGTTGGTGGACATCAGCCCGAGGCCCAGCTGGTCTATCCGGGCCGAAGTCATCGACAGGCAGATCAGACCGCGCCCATGGGTCGCCATGAAGTTGATCACGTCCGGCGTCGCCCATTGCGCGGGAATCACCAGGTCGCCCTCGTTCTCGCGGTCCTCGTGATCGACGAGGATGAACATCCGGCCATTGCGCGCGTCTTCGAGAATCTCGTCGACACTCGAAATCGCGTCGGACCAGTTCTGTTCGACGGGCCCCGGTGTTTCAAAGGCTTGGCTCATGGCGCGCGTTCCTGTCCTGCCGTCCAAAGGGACGGGTCCGGCCTACGTTTCCTGCGCAGATAATCCAAGCCCCGGCGAATGGCCAGAGAGGGGTGGCGTCACGCCACGTCGGGAAGCAGAAGCTGCGCCGGGATCGTGCCCGCAAGGTTGCCCGTGGCGGCCCAGTCGCGCTCCAGCGCGGTGGCGGCCACGACGACCAGCCCGTCGAAGGGCACGCCCGCCTCGCGCGCCAGATCGCGCA
>WVSM01000016.1 GCA_015689645.1 Rhodobacterales bacterium HKCCE4037 | reverse complement strand
ATGTTCGGCACCGGGGCCGGCGCGGGGGCCACGACCTGCGGCGCGAAGCTGGCCGCGCCCGGGATCACCGGAACCTGTGGCTGAAGCGAGGTCTGCGTCGGCTGCAACGTGCCGCCAAAGCTCACCGCCACGGCCTGGCGGATCAGCGGCAGGCGGCCGGCGTCCGAGGGGCTGAACACGGCAGGCGCACCGGCGGCCAGCGCCGTCAGCGCGGCGTCGTACCATTCGTGGGCGCGATGCTCATCGGCGGTCAGGCCGTAGCCTTCACGCAGGTGGTGGCCCAGAAGCTCGCCATAGGCCGGCTCGCCGAGCGCCACGAGGATCAGGGCAGACCCGATGGCCATGTCCATGTCATCGGCGCCGTAACCGACACCGAGGCAGACGCGCGCGGTCGCGGCCAATTCCTCCTGCGGGATGCCGGTGGTGATCGCGAAGCCCTGTGCGGCTGCGGTGGCCTGCTGCGGGCTGACGACACCCACGAGGCTCGCCTGAGCCGACACGGCATCGCGGAAGCCTTCGCATTGCACCGAGACCTGCTCGTAGGTCAGCCCGGTAATCGCATCGGTCAGGTCATGGCCCTGGTTCACGGCGCTGGCCCGCGCGGTGCAGAACTGCTCGGACAGGGCGAAGCCGGGATTGGTCAGGTTGCCCAGCGTCATCATCCCGCCATTGGCCTGCCCCTGCAGGGCGACGGCATCGCAGCGCGACGACAGGACGGGCGCGCCGGACGACCCGGCAAAAAGGTTCGGCACCACGGGCGCGCCGCTGGCGGAGACGGTGGTCACCGGCGGCTGGCCCTCGGGGACGACGGTGGTGGTGGCCGGGTTCACGATCACGGTGGTGGTCGAGCCACCGCCGGGGTTGCCTGCGATCACCGGACCGGCGGTTCCGTTCAGCACGTCGCGGTACGCCACCAGAAGGGGCGTGCCCTGCAGGCCGGTCTGACCGGCGCCGCCGTTGGTGGCCCAGAGATAGGCGCCGATCAGGTATTGCGCCTGCGGCTCGGGGAAGGAGCGGCCGTTCACGGGATAGCCCAGGGCGGCCTGGTAGCGCTCCACGGCGGCGCGGGTGTTGCGGCCGACCTGTCCGTCGACGAAGCCGGCATCGAAGCCGAAATAGTTCAGCGCCGTCTGCACCTGGCGGCCCGCCTCGGTGGCGGGAATGGTCGGGCGCGGCGGATTGTATGTCGCCTGCGGGCGCGGCTGCTGCGGCGCGGGGCCGGCCTGCGGCGGACGCGGTTGTTGCGGGGCGGGATGGATCACGCGCGGCTGCGGCTGTTGCGAGGCGGCGATCCCGCCAAGGATCGCACCGCCCAGAAGCAGGCCGCCGATCAGGCCGCGTGCGTCATCGACCTGCGCCTGCGCGGGAACCGTCGCCATGGGCGTCAGGGCGAGGGCGGCGATCAGGGTCGTCGTCGTCAAATGCGTCTTGAACATGAAATCTCTCCGGGGGCAGCAAGGGGTAATCTCTCTGGTCTACACGATAACAGGCGAATCTCCGAATCCTTAGGCAGGATTCCCCTACCCTGCCCCGCCGCATGCTCAGGCGGTGCGCACCGCACGCCACCGCCGGTTCAGGTGATAGACCGCAAGGGCCACGGCGAGCGCGCCGACAAGGACCAGCCCCAACCCGTCATTGCCGCCGAACATCATCTGGTTGATCCGCCGGCCCGGCAGGAAATTCAGCGATCCCGCCACCAGAAGACCGTACCAGTAAAGTCCCTGGTAGGTGGCCCGGTGGGCGCGGTAATCGCCGCGCAGGGCATGGCGCAGCCCCCTCCAGAGGGACCAGAGCGTGTAGAGGGCAAACAGGTGGATCGGGCTGAACGGGCCGATCATCGCGAACGCGTGGATGCCGAACGCCGACAGCGCCACACCGGCCATCGTGACGACCCAGATGTAGCCGAGCGTCTTGTGCAGCCGGTCGCGCCGTTTGCGCAGCAACGCGAAGGGTCCGATCCCGATGGCGAGCAGGGCAAGGGCGACGTGGATCTGGATGGCGGGGCTGGCGTCGAGAAGCGGGGTCAGGGTCATGGGAAGCTCCGGCAGGTGTGGCGGGTGGGATTGCATTGCGCTACTCAATGGGCCACCGGGCCGCGCCGGCCCAACCGTGCTTACGTCAATTGCAGGGCCTGCTTCGTGAACGACACCCCATCGCATTCCACGCATCGCGAATGGCGGGCGCTTCTGACGAACCCGGTCGCGTTAACCGTGATGGGCGGGGTGGCGGCCTTGCTGACGATCATCGGCCCGTTCGGCACGGACATGCGCCTGCACCTTCTGCCGCGCTTCGGTTACTGGCTGGCGATGGTGGTGCTGACCTACCTTGTCGGCTTCGGCGTCAATCGGGTGCTGGAAAGATGGACCCGGTCGATGCATGCGACGGCCCGCGTGATGATCGTCGGCCTCGCCACCGGCATCGCCGTCACGCCCGTGGTGACGGCACTCAACCTGCTGACCTTCGGATATTTCCCCTCGGCCGATGAATGGCCGCCGCTCCTTTTGCAAGTCCTGGGAAGCGCCGTTGTCATCACCCTGATGTTCGAGGTTCTGCCCGAACCGGGTGGCGCAGCCGGAACAACCACGACGGAGGCTGGTCCCGCCCTGATGGACCGGCTTGCGCTCGACAAGCGCGGGGCGCTCTTGTCGCTGTCGTCCGAGGATCACTACACAAGGATCCGCACAGCGCGGGGTGAAGAGCTTGTTCTTCTGCGCCTGGCCGATGCGATCCGCGAGGCCGCGCCGACGCAAGGACTTCAGGTGCACCGCTCGCATTGGGTGGCGCTGAAGGCCGTCACCGCGGCGCGCCGCGACGGCGACCGGGCGATCCTGACCCTGTCCGACGGAACCGAGATCCCGGTCAGCCGCGCCAACGTGCCGGTCATCCGCGATGCCGGGCTCTTGCCGCGATAGCACGCTCCGGGTCGCTCTTGCCCGCGCCCCCGCCCTCGCCCATAACCGCGCCATGGTCGAATGGATCACCTCCGATGCCCCCGTGCCCTACGAGACGGCCGTTTCCGAGATGGAGGCCCGTGCCGCCGCCATCGCCCGTGGCGAGGCCGGCGAGGCGATCTGGCTGCTGGAGCATCCCGCCCTCTACACCGCCGGAACCTCCGCCAGGCGCGAGGATCTGCGCGACCCCGACCGTTTTCCGGTCCATGAGACCCGGCGCGGCGGGCAATACACCTACCACGGCCCCGGTCAGCGCGTGGCTTACGTGATGCTCGACCTCAACACCCGTGGCCGCGACATCCGCCGTTTCGTGCAGCAGCTCGAGACCTGGATCATCGCCGCTTTGGCCGAGTTCAACGTGAAGGGCGAAATCCGCGAGGGGCGCGTCGGCGTCTGGGTCGCCCGCCCCGAGAAGCCGCCTCTGCCCGACGGCTCCCCCCGCGAGGACAAGATCGCCGCCATCGGCGTGCGCCTGCGCAAATGGGTGAGCTTCCACGGCATCTCGATCAACGTGGAGCCGGAGCTGAGCCATTTCGACGGCATCGTGCCCTGCGGGATCGAAGGCCACGGCGTGACGTCGCTGGTCGACCTCGGCCTGCCGGTGTCGATGGAGGATCTCGACGTGGCGCTGAAGCGGAGTTTCGACGAGGTCTTCGGGGCCATGCGCGCAAGAGAGCGCCCCCCGGAACCAGCCGATTAGGTCCGGCATCCCGCCGAATTCAGGCCGGGATGGCAAAACCCATGCAGGATATTGCATTTTTCAGCGCCGCATCCCCGCCTGCGCCAATATTACCCACCTTTCCACAGTCCTGGCGCAGGATGCCACGTTGATCCATCCTCGCGCGCGCACTAAACCGTTGCGCAATCGACTCGAGATCTGGGGCCTATCCCGGCCCTGATGCGCACAGAACAAGCGCGGAACGGGGACACCGCACCGCAAAGAAGCGCGAAAAGACGCGAACAGGAGACGCACATGGCAGACGCGACGCTCTCGCACGATGAGGGCCACGAACGTCCGAACTTCTTCGTTCGGTGGTTCATGTCCACCAACCACAAGGATATCGGTATCCTTTACCTCTTCACCGCAGGCCTCGTCGGCCTCGTGTCGGTGCTTTTCACCGTCTACATGCGGATGGAGCTGATGGAGCCGGGTGTGCAGTTCATGTACATCCCCTACGAAGCCGCTCCGGAAGCCATGCAATCGGTCTTCGAGCGTCTGGGCGAGGCCTTGGCCACGGCCGGCGGCGGCACCAACGCCTTCGCCGACCAGCTCTCCAGCGTCGAGGGCTCGCTTCTCGCTGCCGCTCAGACCGTTCAGGTCGTCAGCGATGGCCAGACGGTCGACCAGACCGCGATCATCGTCGAGGGTGGCCTGCGCGCTGACACGATCGCCGCGTTCGAAAGCATGATCGCAACCGCCAACCCGGCCGAGGCGCAAGCCCTGCTGGGAACGATGGACCAGCTTGACGGCAACCCCGACGGCCACCTGTGGAACGTGATGATCACCGGCCACGGCGTTCTGATGATGTTCTTCGTCGTCATTCCCGCGCTCTTCGGCGGCTTCGGCAACTACTTCATGCCGCTGATGATCGGCGCGCCCGACATGGCCTTCCCGCGCCTGAACAACCTCAGCTACTGGATGTATGTCGCAGGCACCTCGCTGGCCTTCTGCGCGACCTTCATCGACGGCGGGGCCGGCCCGGGCTGGACCTTCTATCCGCCGATCTCGGCACAGGGGGTTGAGACCTCGCGCGCCGTGGACTTCGCGATCTTCGCGATCCACGTCTCGGGGGCGTCGTCGATCCTCGGCTCGATCAACTTCATCACCACCTTCCTGAACATGCGCGCACCGGGCATGACGCTGCACAAGGTGCCGCTGTTTGCATGGTCCGTGTTCGTGACGGCATGGCTGCTTCTGCTGTCGCTGCCGGTTCTGGCCGGTGCCATCACCATGCTGCTGACCGACCGCAACTTCGGGACGAACTTCTTCGACCCGGCCGGCGGCGGTGACCCGATCCTGTTCCAGCACATCTTCTGGTTCTTCGGTCACCCCGAGGTCTACATCGTGATCCTGCCGGCCTTCGGCATCATCTCCCACGTCGTGGCGACCTTCTCCAGGAAGCCGATCTTCGGCTACCTGCCGATGGTCTACGCGCTGGTGGCGATCGGTGGCCTGGGCTTCGTCGTGTGGGCACACCACATGTACACGGTCGGCATGACCCTCACCCAGCAGGCCTACTTCATGGTGGCCACGATGGTGATCGCGGTGCCCACGGGCGTTAAGATCTTCTCGTGGATCGCGACGATGTGGATGGGCTCGATCAGCTTCAAGACCCCGATGCTCTTCGCGATCGGCTTCATCTTCCTCTTCACGCTTGGGGGCACCACCGGCATCATCCTGTCTCAGGCTGGCGTCGACCGGGCCTATCACGACACCTACTACGTCGTGGCGCACTTCCACTACGTGATGAGCCTCGGGGCCGTGTTCGGCATCTTCGCGGGCGTCTACTACTGGATCGCCAAGATGAGCGGACGCCAATACCCGGAATGGGCCGGCAAGCTGCACTTCTGGGTGTTCTTCATCGGCGCCAACCTGACGTTCTTCCCGCAGCACTTCCTGGGTCGCCAGGGCATGCCGCGCCGCTACATCGACTACCCGGACGCCTTCGCGCTCTGGAACTACTGGTCGTCGATCGGGGCGTTCCTGTCCTTCGCCTCCTTCGTGTTCTTCATCGGCATCGTGGCCTACACGCTGCGCGCCGGGAAGCGTGTGACCCAGCCCGCCTACTGGGGTGAGCACGCAGACACGCTGGAATGGACCCTCCCGAACCCGCCGCCGGAGCACACCTTCGAGGAGCTTCCGACGCGCGAGATGTGGGACCGTCAGCCGCATCACTAAGCGGCCAAGCCAAGACAAACGCGAAGGCGCCCTAGGGGGCGCCTTCTGCATTTCAGGCAAAGCCCAAGCTGCAATGCGACCTTCCCGATGTATGGACCTGCACACCATCGTCGCAGCTTGGGTAAGGCCCTTGCCGGAACGTGCCGCACCGCTAATCTTGAAGCGTTCCACAGCACCGACCCGAGCCATGCCGATCCGCCCCGCTGATCCCGAACTGACCCCCAAAGGCCCGCCGCGCCTGCATCTTGTGCTGACGCCCTACAAGAGCCTCACGCCCGAGGGCTTCGTGTGGTTCATCGGGGTCACGGCGGCGTTGATCTCGGTGCCGCTCTTCTCGATCCTTGGCACCTCGGTCTTCTGGGCGCTGTTGCCGTTCCTTCTGGCCGCGATCTGGGGCGTCTGGGCGGCGCTGAAACGGTCCTGGCGGGACATGGACCTCTACGAGGAAGTCACCGTCTGGGACGATCTGATCCGCATCGAACGGCACGAGCCGAAGCGCGGCGTGAAGGATTGGGAAGCCAACCCCTACTGGGTGCGCGCGACGCTCCACACGCGGGGCGGGCCGGTGCCGAATTACCTGACCCTGACGGGTGGCGCGCGGGAGGTCGAACTGGGGCGTTTCCTGACGCCGCTGGAGCGGGTCGAATTGAAAGGCCTGATCGAGGCGAACCTTCGGCCCGCATGATGTCGGGCGGGACGGTCCGCGCAATTTCTCTCGGCACTCTTCACCGTTTCTTAACCTGACCAGGTCACAACCGTCGGCGGTCGACCGAGACCCGGGCGCGCGAAAGCACAAGCGTTCGGGACAGGATCATGAGGGTTTGCGTCTGGCTGAAGACAGCCCCCTCATCGGGCCAAGGTCAGGCACATCGCGCATCGTCGGGTCTGACATCCCGGCAAACCGGTCCGCTTCGGGCGGCGCCGCTCTTTCTATCGTCGGGCGATTCCGCCCCTGAAACGCGCCGATTGTCGAAAATCGGCCAAGTTCGAGAAATCGGCGCGCCGCGCGTGGCGGCCTGCTATACACCGACCGGGACCATACCCGGACCGGAGCCTTTTCCATGCTGTATCTCGACATGGCCCTGCGCGGCGGCACGATCGCGATCCTGTTTCTGCTGGCGATCCTGATGCTGCGGGCGCGGATCGGCTGGGAGGGACGCCTTTCGGTTCTGGCGGTGGCGATATCCAAAACCGGATACCTGCTGATCAACAGCGCCGTCGCCCCGGACCTGCCCGCGCCGGTCCTGGCGAACCTGACCCTTCTGGCAAGCCTCACCCCGAACGCGATCACCTGGCTGATCGTGACGATCTTCCTCGATGCGCCACACCGCCGCTGGCCGTGGTTCGTGGCCTCCTCCATCGCTTCGGCGGCCTTCTACCTGCACATGGTCGCGCCCGGCGCCTACGATCTGCTCTGCCTGCTCACCGCCGTGGCGCTTTACGGGGGCCTGCTGATCCTGTCGCTGTGGAGCGCGCGGGGCGATCTTGTCGACTGCCGCTGCCGCGCCCGTCCGGGGTTCGCCGCGGCCATTGCCGGGCTTGCGCTGGTCCTGACCGGTGTCCAGGCGCTCGGCCTGCTGGAGGCCGGCTCGCTCGCGCTGAAGCTGCTCAGCTCCGGCGGGGTGTTCGTCGTGGCCTGCGCCTTTGCCCTGTGGCTCCTGCGCGCCGACGATAACATCTGGCCCGGTCATACCCACGAGAGCCCGCCGCAGCCCGCAGCATCCGAACCCCACCGCCGCGACGGCGCGCTGATCTCGCGGATCGAGGCGGTGATGGCCGAGGGCATCTGGCGCGAGGAAGGGCTGACCATCGGCGCGCTCGCCACGCGGCTTGCCGTGCCCGAACACCGCCTGCGCCGCGCGATCAATTCCGATCTCGGGCACCGCAACTTCTCCAGCTTCATCAACCGCGAACGGATCGCGGCGGCCAAGGCGCAACTGGCCGACCCGGCGCTTTGCGGCAAGACGGTACTCGAGATCGCCTATGACGTGGGCTTCGCGTCGCTCGGGCCGTTCAATCGAGCCTTCCGGGCCGAGACAGGGCAAAGCCCGACCGAATATCGCCGTGATGCGGGTGAGCTTTCACCACCCGCCGATTCCGAAAACGTCACGCCGATCCGCGCGAATCTGCACTGAATTTCGAATACGGCGCGCGGGCGGGGCTGCGCGCGCCCATTCTCCTGACCATCGACAACGCAAGTCAGGAGTTTCCCATGCGCCCCGTCCTTCTCGCCGCCCTCATCACCCTTGGCTTCGCCGCGCAGGCCAGCGCCCAGAGCGTCACGTTGCCCAATGTCACCTTCCCCGAGCCGGGCACCTTCTGCGGCCCGCTGCAACTCTGCCAGCCCGACCTCGTGACCCAGGGAACAAACGGCTGACCTCGACGCGCCTGCAAATTTTCGTACGAAAATTTGCAGGCTTCGCGCAAAAAAAGGGGCGCGAACCCGCGCCCCTTTTCAAACCATATTCAAAGCGCCTCAGCCGAGGCGCGATTTCACCATCGGACCGACGGCGCCAAAATCCATCCGGCCCGCGTATTTGCCCTTCAGCACGCCCATGACGCGGCCCATGTCGCGGATCGAGCTTGCGCCGGTCTCGGTGATCGCCGCATCCACCGCCGCCTCGGTCTCGGCCCCGGTCAGCTGGCGCGGCAGGTATTCCTCGATCACGGCGATTTCCGCCTGCTCCTGCTCGGCCAGCTCCAGCCGCCCGCCCTCTTCGTAGACGCGCGCGCTTTCCTGGCGCTGCTTCACCATTTTCGCAAGGATCGCCAGCACTTCGCTGTCGTCCACGCCATCGGCGTTGCCCTTGCCGCGCGCGGCGATGTCCTGGTCCTTCACGGCGGCATTGATCAGGCGCAGCGTGGACAGGCGCACCTGGTCCTTCTCGCGCATCGCATCCTTGATGCCGTCGGTGATCTTCGCTCTCAGTCCCATGGTCGGGCCCTCAATCCTACGGTATGTCGAAGGCGCCTAGATAGGCGTGGCGAGGCACGGGCGCAAGGCGCGGCTTGACCCCCGCCCGTGCCCGCCATAAACCCCCGGAAGTTTGCCCGCTTGCCTGCCACCAACGGAGCCGCCCCCATGCCGAACAGCCATGCCACCGCCTGCCTTGTCCTTGCCGACGGAACCATCTTCTACGGACGCGGCTTCGGCGCGACGGGGATGCGCGTGGCCGAACTGTGCTTCAACACCGCCATGACCGGCTACCAGGAGATCATGACGGACCCGTCCTACGCGGGCCAGATTGTGACCTTCACCTTCCCGCATATCGGCAACACCGGCACCACGGCCGAGGATGACGAGACCGCCGATCCGGTCGCCGAGGGCATGGTCGTGAAGTGGGACGTGACCGACCCGTCGAACTGGCGCGCTCAGAAGCACCTTGTCGACTGGCTTACCTCCAATGGACGCATCGGCATCGGCGGCGTGGACACGCGGCGGCTGACCCGCGCGATCCGGCAGCAGGGTGCGCCGCACGTGGCGCTGGCCCATGACCCTGAGGGGAATTTCGACATCGAGTCGATGGTCAAGGCCGCGCGCGGGTTCTCGGGCCTCGAAGGGCTCGACCTCGCCAAGGACGTGACCTGCGCCCAGAGCTACCGCTGGGACGAGATGCGGTGGGCCTGGCCCGAGGGCTACACGAAGCGGGAAGGCCCCGCGCCGAAGGTCGTGGCGCTCGATTACGGCGCGAAACGCAATATCCTGCGCTGCCTCGCCTCGGCGGGTCTCGACGTCATGGTGATGCCCGCCACCGCCACGGCGGAGGAGGTTCTGGCGCAATCCCCCGACGGCGTGTTCCTGTCGAACGGCCCCGGCGACCCGGCGGCGACCGGTGAATATGCCGTGCCGATGATCCAGGGCGTGCTGGACGCGGGCCTGCCGACCTTCGGCATTTGCCTCGGCCACCAGATGCTCGCCCTCGCGCTCGGCGCCAAGACCATCAAGATGAACCACGGCCACCACGGCGCCAACCATCCGGTCAAGGAACTCAGCACCGGCAAGGTCGAAATCACCTCGATGAACCACGGCTTCACGGTCGACAGCCAGACCCTGCCCAAGGGCGTCAGCGAAACGCATGTGAGCCTGTTCGACGGGTCCAACTGCGGCATCGCCGTCGATGGCAAGCCGGTCTTCGGCGTGCAGCATCACCCCGAGGCCAGCCCCGGCCCGCAGGACAGCTTCTACCTGTTCGAACGCTTCGCGGACGCCGTCCGCGCGCACGCCAAGACCCCGGCCTGATCGGACCTCTTCCACGGTCCGTCCATTTTTCGCGGCCCGGTTAACCACTTGTTAACCGGTTGTTAACCCCCGTCACCCGAGACTTGTCCCGTCAGAAAAAGTGGCACGGGGCAAGAGCTTGGACGGGGACATACCGCTTGAACGCAGGTTGCCGGTGCGGTCGCCGGCCATCGCCTCACTGGACGGTCAGCGCGTCGGTGCAGGGGGCGCACCATCGCCCCACGCTCCGGCCACGGGCACATCGCATGATGAAGCGAGCCGGCTCGCGGCGCTTATGCTGATGCGAGGGCTGGTCACTCCGGCGCAGCTCAGACGTGCCGAACGCGCACAACGGGGCACGTCGCTGTCGCTCGGGCAGGTCCTGATGACCCATGGTGCGGTTTCCGAGGCCGAACTGCTGTCGGCCCTTGTCCATATCTACGGTGTCGGCCTCGCCGATTTCGACATGACCGCCCCCGATCCCGCCCTCGCCACGCTGCTGACCGCCAAGGCCGCCATCGCGAACGAAGCCGTCCTTTGGCAACGCAGCGGCTCCGCGGTCGTCGTGGCCACCAGCCGCCCCGACAGGATCGGACACCTGCGCCACTGCCTGCCGGCGGATACGCGCATTCTCATGGCGCTTGCATCGCGCGCCCAGGTGATCGAGGCGCAGCGCCGCGTCTATGGCCCCCGCCTCGCCCGTCTGGCCGAGGGGCGCGCGCCCGCCAACCAGTCCTGCCGCAACTGGCAGGGCCCGTCGATGGGCCTATGGGGCCCGGCTCTCGGACTTGGCCTGCTTCTGGGGCTTCTGCTGGCGCCGCAGGCGCTGATCCTGGCGGCATTCGGCCTCGCGATCTTCGTCTTCGCGGTCAATCTGGTGTTGAAGACGGCGTCGTTTGCCGCTGCGATACGGGCCGGGTCCGGGGCACCGAACGCAGCGCCCCGGCACGGCAGCCGCTTCCTGCATCCGCCCACCGTGACGATGATCGTGCCGTTGTTCCGCGAACCGGAGGTGGCCGGCGCCCTGGTAGACCGGCTCCGGCAGGTCGATTACCCGCGTGAACGGCTCGACGTGTTGCTCGCCATCGAAGAGGATGACCCGCTGACCCTGTCGGCCTTGCGCACCGGCACCCTGCCCGCCTGGATGCGCGCCGTCGTGGTCCCGCGTGGCACGCCCCGGACCAAGCCCCGTGCCCTGAATTACGCGCTGAGCTATGCGCGCGGCGATATCGTGGGGATCTACGATGCGGAGGACCGGCCCGAACCAGACCAGATCGCCCGTGTCGTGCAGCGCTTCGCCGAACTCCCGCGCGAGGTCGCCTGCCTTCAGGGCCGGCTCGACTATTACAATGCCCGCCACAACTGGCTGAGCCGCCTGTTCACCGTGGAATATGCCGCGTGGTTCCGGGTGCTTCTGCCCGGCGTCCAGCGCCTCGGCCTTGTCGTGCCGCTTGGCGGCACAACCGTCTTCCTGCGCCGCGACGTGCTGGAGGAGGTCGGCGCGTGGGACGCCCACAACGTGACGGAGGATGCGGAACTCGGCCTCAGGCTGGCGCGCGCGGGCTACACGACCGAGATCGTCGACACCACCACCTTCGAGGAGGCCAATGCCGCGCCCCTGCCGTGGATCCGCCAACGCTCCCGTTGGTTAAAGGGCTACATCATGACATGGGGCGCGGCGATGCGGCGACCCTCCGTCCTCTGGCGGGAGCTTGGGGCCAAACGGTTCTGGGCGCTCCAGGTCCAGTTCCTCGGCGCCGTGCTCGGCTTCCTGCTCGCGCCGCTTCTGTGGAGCTTCGGGGTGAAGATGTTTGGCCTTTGGCACCCGATGGACGCGGTCCTGACGGGTCGTGGCTACCTGATCCTCGGCGGCTTCATGCTCTCGGGTCTGGTCCTTTCGCTGGCCGTGACGATCCATGCCTGCCGGGCGCCGCATCTGCGCCACCTGCGTCCCATCGCACCGCTGATCGAGCCGTATTACCTGTTCGGCACCATCGCCGCCTGGATCGGATTGGCCGAAGTCCTGGCCCGGCCCTTCTTCTGGGCCAAGACCAGCCACGGCGCGTTCGGCGGCGCGGACCCGAGCCGCGACCGGACCGCCACGAGCGACCGGCAGTTGCACGCCGCCGAGTGACCTTCGCGCTCAGCCCTTGCGCTGCGCCTCTTCCTTGAGCCGCACCTTGAAGGCCGTCGACAGATGCGCCTTCAGCGCGTTGGCGGCGCGGTCCCCGTCGTGTTCGGCGATCGCATCGACAATCGCCTTGTGCTCGGCCAGCGCCCCCGCGCCGCGCCCCTCCGCCGCCAGCGACGTGCGCGCCATCAGCGCCATCGAGCGGTAGACGAGATCAAGCTGCTGCACGAGGTAGCGGTTGTGCGAGGCCAGGTGAATCTGGTGGTGAAAGCGCTTGTTGGCCCTGGCCAGCGCCTGCGGATCATCGAGCAGCGCATGGTCCTGTTCCACCATGTCGTAGAGCACCGCGACCTCCTCGGAGGCGGCATGTTTCGCGGCCAGCCGTGCCGCCAGCCCCTCCAGCTCCTGCCGCACGGCATAAAGCTCGGCCATCTGGGCGTGATCGAGCGACGCCACGATCAGCGAGCGCCCGTCGCGGGTCAGAAGCGATTGCGTCTCCAGCCGCTGCAAGGCCTCGCGGATCGGCGTCCGGCTGACCCCGAACCGCTCCGCCAGTTCGCTCTCCACCAGCCGCGCCCCGGGGCGATAGACGCCCCCATCGATCGCTTCGAGGATCATCGCGTAGGCGTCGCGCTGGTTGGCCTCATCCATAGGAACCGTCCTTTTCTTCCAGACCCGGACGCTACGCCACGCCCGCCGCCGCTGTCCAGTCACTCGCCCTGCGACCCCTTGCTCCGCCCGGCCTGCGAAGCTACCTCCGGCCCATGGCACAACTAACCGATATCGACACCTGGGTCTTCGACCTCGACAACACGCTCTACCCGCCGTCCATGGCGCTGTTCCCGCAGGTCAATGCGCGGATGACCGATTGGGTGATGCAGGCCCTTGGCGTCAGCCGGGACGAGGCGGACCGCCTGCGCCACAGCTACTACATCGACCACGGCACGACTCTGGCCGGCCTGATGCAGAACCATTCCATCGATCCGGAGCCCTACCTGCTTGCAGTTCACGATATCGACTTCTCGGTCCTCGCCCCCGACCCGGAGCTTGCCCGCGCCATCGCGGCACTGCCGGGGCGCAAGATCATCTATACCAACGGCACCGCGCCCTACGCCGAACAGGTCACCGCCGCGCGCGGCCTTTCGGGCCTGTTCGATGCGATCTACGGGGTGGAACACGCGGGCTATCACCCCAAGCCCGCCGCGCAGGCCTTCGAAACGGTCTTCACCGCCGATGGCCTCGACCCGACCCGCGCCGCGATGTTCGAGGACGAGCCGCGCAACCTCGCCGTGCCCCATGCCATGGGCCTGACCACGATCCACGTCGCCCCCGAGGCCGAACCAGCCGACCATATCCACCACCATACCGACGACCTCGCGCCGTTCCTCGCGCGGCTCATCTGAGCGCGCCCTCAGGCGTGTCGGACGCGCTCCGCCCTTCCCTTGTGACGAGCGCGCCCCGAGACCTTCTGCCGCCTTTCCAGCGGCGCGCCAAAGCCTAGGTTCACGCCCATGACAGCGTTGCAGGACATCGACATCTTCGTCTCGGGCGGCGGCGTGGCCGGGCTGGCGGCGACCATCGCCTTCGCGCAGGCGGGCTTCACCACGCTCTGCGCCGATCCGGCGCCGCCGGTCACCGCCCGCGAGGATGCGGGCGCGGACCTGCGCACCACGGCGTTCCTGCAACCCTCCCGCGCGTTCCTGGAGCGTATCGGCATCTGGCCGCGCCTCGCGGATCATGCCACGCCCCTGCAGGTCATGCGCATCGTCGACGCCGGCGGGCCGGAGCCCGAGGCGCGCGCGACCCACGATTTCGACGCCGCCGACATCTCGGACGCGCCCTTCGGGTGGAACCTGCCGAACTGGCTTCTACGGCGCGAGATGCTGGCCCATCTGGAGAGCCTGCCCAACGCGCAATTCCGTCCCGGCACCGGCACCGCCCACGTTCTGACCCGTGAAAGCGAGGCGCGCGTGACGCTGACCGACGGCACCCGCCTGCGCGCGAAGCTGATCGTCGCCGCCGATGGCCGCAATTCGCCCGTCCGCGAGGCGGCCGGCATCCCGGTTCACACCACGCGCTACGGCCAGAAGGCGCTGGCCTTCGCCGTCACCCACGACGCGCCGCACGGCAATGTCTCCACCGAGATCCACCGCTCGGGCGGGCCCTTCACGCTGGTGCCCCTGCCCGATCACGAGGGGCGGCCTTGTTCGGCCATCGTCTGGATGGAGACCGGGGCGGAAGCGCAGCGTCTTGCCGGGTTGCCGGAGGCGGAGTTTGAAGCCGAGATGACCGAACGCTCCGCGCATCTCTACGGGCCGCTGAAGCTCGCCTCGCGCCGGAGCGTCTGGCCGATCATCAGCCAGAAGGCCGCGCGGCTGAGCGGCGAGCGCATCGCGCTTGTGGCCGAGGCCGCCCATGTCGTGCCGCCCATCGGCGCGCAGGGGCTGAACATGAGCCTCGCCGACATCGCCTGCCTGCTGGACCTGACCGAGGCGCACCGCGCCGATCCGGGTGCGACCGCCTTGCTGGACCGTTACAACCGTGCCCGGCTGCCGGACATCACGGCCCGCGTCGCCGGGGTCGATGCGCTCAACCGCGCGTCGATGACGGGAATTCAGCCCTTGCGGGATTTGCGGATGCGGGCGCTTGGGTTGCTCCATGGCGCCACGCCGGTGCGGCGGACGCTGATGCGAACCGGGCTTGGCGCGCGGGGGTGACGGGCTGAAAGGGGGGGGCGCTGCCCCCCGTCGCCTTCGGCGCCTCCCCCCGGAGGTTTTTCTGGCAAGATGAAAGGCGGGCGCGCGCGTTAACCTTGACGGGGCGTTACGGGAAGACCTTGTCGAGCACGGTTTTCAGGCGCGCGAGTGCGGCATCGACGTCGTAGAGCTTGTCGAGACCGAAGAGGCCAAGGCGGAAGGTCATGAAGCCTTCGGGTTCGTCCACCTGCAAGGGCACGCCGGCGGCGATCTGCATGCCGTGTTCGGCGAAAGCCGCGCCGGATTTGATCGCCGGGTCATCGGTGTAGCTGACCACCACGCCGGGCGCACCGAAGCCGTCCGCCGCGACCGATTGTACGCCCTTCTCGGCCAGCATCGCGCGCACGCCGTTGCCGAGCGCCCATTGCGCGTCTTTCAGCTTGTCGAAGCCGTAATCGCGGGTCTCGACCATGGTGTCGCGGAACACGCGCAGCGCGTCGGTGGGCATGGTCGCGTGGTAGGCATGGCCACCGTTTTCATAGGCTTTCATGATGTTGGACCAGGCCTTGAGATCACCCGCGAAGCTGTTGGACGCGGTCTCGTCCATCCGAGTCGTTGCGCGATCCGACATCATCACGAGGCCCGCGGCAGGCTGCGCCGACCAGCCCTTTTGCGGGGCGGAGATCAGGACATCGACGCCCGTCGCCTTCATGTCGACCCAGATCGTGCCGCTGGCGATGCAGTCCAGCACCATCAGCGCGCCGACCTCGTGCGCGGCCTCGGCCAGCGCCGCGATGTAATCGTCGGGCAGGATCACCCCGGCGGAGGTTTCGACATGGGGCGCGAAGACGATGCCGGGTTTGGCGTCGCGGATTGCCTGCGTGACCTCCTCGATCGGCGCGGGCGCGAAAGGCGAGGTCGCGGAATTGCCGGTCTGGCGCGCCTTCATGACCGTCACCTCGCCCGCGAACTTGCCGGCGTCGAGGATCTGCGACCAGCGGAAGCTGAACCAGCCGTTCCGGACCACCAGCACGTCCTGGCCTTGCGCGAACTGGCGCGCCACGGCCTCCATCGCGAAGGTGCCGCCGCCGGGGACAAGCGCCACCGCGTCGGCGTTGTAGACCTCTTTCAGCATGGCGGAGATGTCCGTCATCACGCCCTGGAAGGCGGAAGACATGTGGTTCAGCGAGCGGTCGGTGAAGACGACGGAATATTCCAGCAGGCCATCGGGATCGACGGTATCGAGAAGGGCGGACATGGGCAGGCTCCTTGCGCTTTGGGCAAGGGATAGGCGCAGGGGCGCGGCGCGGCAAGTCCCGCGGCTAGAGCGGGCCGGGACGGCGTTCTTCGGAGAGCAGCACATTGGCCTCCACGTTGCCGACGGAGGGCAGCGTCATGATGCGGCGGCGCAGGACGCGTTCGAAATCCGGCAGGTCGCGGGCGGTCACGCGCAGACGGTAATCGTAGAGGCCGAGGACGTGTTCGACCGTCTGCACCTCGGGGATGGCGGAAATCGCGCGTTCGAAATCCTCGAGGTTGGTGCGCGACTTTGTCGAGAGTTTCACGCCGAGGAACACCGTCACGCCGAAGCCGAGCTTTCCCGCGTCGAGGTCGAGCCTGCGGCCCGCGATGATCCCGGCCTCGGTCAGACGCTGGATGCGGCGCCAGGTGGCGGGCTGCGACAGGCCCACGCGGCGCCCGATCTCGGACGCCTTCAGGGTGGCGTCGCGGGCGAGATGGCGCAGGATGGCGATATCGGTGGTGTCGGGGGTCATAGCGGCAGACTCTGCGTGTTCTTGATCGTGGCGACCTGCATCAGCGCCTCGATATCGGCGATATGCGGCAGGGTCAGGATGCGGTTGCGGTAGACCTTCTGGTATTCCGGCAGGTCGCGGGCAATGACCATCAGGCGGGCGTCGACCCGGCCGAGGAAGGTCTGGATCTCGATCACCTCGGGCACCTCGCGCGCGGCGGCGAGGAAATCGTCGAAGGCGCGGGGGTTTGTCTTGTCGAGGGTGATCCGCAGGCTGACCTCGACGGCGTAGCCGAGCGCCTGCCAGTCGATCACCGCGTGCTGGCCGCGCAGGATGCCCTCATCCTTCAGCCGGTCGAGCCGCTTGTAGGCGGTCGCCAGCGGCAGGCGCGCGGCCTCGGCCAATTCCCCGATGGGCTGGCCGGGATCGGCCTGAAGATGGCGGAGCAATCGCCGATCGCTGTCATCGAGCATGGAAGTTTACCAGAATGCTATTCTGCGCATGATTTTCTCTGATAGCGGCGCGGGGAAGGAAATTCAAACGGAGACTTTGCGGGGATGATCCGGCATTCCTGCCGCCAGAACTCAACTCGGACGGGAGAAAGACATGCGCGTCTACTATGATCGCGATTGCGATGTGAACCTCATCAAGGACATGAACGTGGCCATCCTCGGCTACGGGTCGCAGGGCCACGCCCATGCGCTGAACCTGCGCGACTCGGGCGCGAAGAACATCGTCGTCGCCCTGCGCGAAGGCTCGGCCTCCGCCGCGAAGGCCGAGGGCGAAGGCCTGAAGGTCATGGGCATCGCGGAAGCCGCGGCCTGGGCCGACCTGATCATGTTCACCATGCCCGATGAACTGCAGGCCGAAACCTACAAGAAATACGTCCACGACAACCTGCGTGAAGGCGCGGCAATTGCCTTCGCCCACGGGTTGAACGTTCACTTCGGCCTGATCGAACCGAAGCCCGGCGTCGATGTCATCATGATGGCGCCCAAGGGACCCGGCCACACCGTGCGCGGCGAATACACCAAGGGCGGCGGCGTGCCCTGCCTCGTGGCCGTCGACAACGACGCCTCGGGCCGCGCGCTGGAAATCGGCCTGTCCTACTGCTCCGCCATCGGCGGCGGGCGCTCGGGCATCATCGAGACCAACTTCCGCGAGGAATGCGAAACCGACCTCTTCGGCGAGCAGGCGGTTCTCTGCGGTGGCCTCGTCGAACTGATCCGCATGGGCTTCGAGACGCTGGTCGAGGCGGGCTACGCGCCCGAGATGGCGTATTTCGAATGCCTGCACGAGGTGAAGCTGATCGTGGACCTGATCTACGAGGGCGGCATCGCGAACATGAACTACTCGATCTCGAACACCGCCGAGTATGGCGAGTATGTCTCGGGTCCGCGGGTTCTGCCTTACGAGCAGACGAAGAAAGAGATGAAGGCGATTCTGACCGACATCCAGACCGGCAAGTTCGTGCGGGACTTCATGGCGGAAAACGCCGTGGGCCAGCCGTTCTTCAAGGGCACGCGCCGCATGAACGACGCGCACCAGATCGAGGAAGTCGGTGAGAAGCTGCGCGCCATGATGCCGTGGATTTCCGCCGGCAAGATGGTCGACAAGTCCAAGAACTGAGGCCGTTACCGGCCCGTTCGAAAGGCGCGCCCCGTCGGGAGGAGGGGGCGCGCCTTTTTTCGTTTCAGTGCTTGTCGTGTCAGCTTTTGTCGGGGCCGACCGGGTTCGGGCCGGGGCCGTCTTTGGCGAGCGACGATTTCGGCGCGGCCGGGTCGTCGAGGCGCTCTTCCGTTTCTTTCTTGCTGAGCAATGCCCAAGCCAGGAAGGCCAGCATCGTCACGAGGAAGAGGCCTATGAGCAGGGTCCACATTTCCATCTGAGGTCTCCAGAAAAGTTTTCGATCTGATGGGAAAACGCGGCCGCGCCAGACAAGGTTCCGGAGCGGGCCGGCGACAGAAGCGCGCGACATCGACAGGCTTCGCCGCAAGAAGCGTGCTCGCGTCGATTTCACGCTGTGAGCCAGACCGGTGTCGGGGCCGACTGCCCGGCACCCGGGATGCACCGTCATCTCGCTTGACCACCCCTGCCCTGCGGGTCACATCTGGGCGATGAAAGTCACCATCCGACAGGCCGAAACGGCCGACCGCGCCACGATCGCCGCCGCCAGCCGCGCGACGTGGGAAGAGCATCGCGCCCGCCAGCCCTACAGCTTTCCGGAAAACGGATGGGACATGCTGCTGGCCCGCGACCACGAGATCGCCTTCCGGGACGCGAAGGGGCAACCGGTGGCCGTGTCCGAAAACCTCTACGTGGCCGAAGCCGGAACGCAGATCGTGGGGTTCATCCTGCTCAGCTGGCATTTGCGCGCCGATGCGCCGCCCTATCACAAGGGCGCTGTCTCCGACATCTGGGTGCACGAGGATTGGCGCGGCAAGGGCATCGCGAAGGAGCTTGTGGCCACGGCGAAAGAGCTGGCCGATGCCGAGGATTGGGACGAGCTGACCGCGCAGGTCTGGGAAGGTGCGCCGTCCGCGCGTCTCTTCGAGGAGGCCGGGTTCCAGAGGCGCTCGACGATCTGGCGCTACGGTCCCGACCGTCCTGCGCGACCGCTCGAACCCGCAAGCGAGACGCCGGACCGCGGCACCGACAGCTGGTGGCGATGGGCGGTTCTGGCGGTGATCTTGGCCTGTTTCGCCGTCATCATGATCTCCCAGCAATGACGCCCTCCCCGAGTGCGCCGGGGGCGCTGAACTGGATCCTGATCATTACGCTCGGCGTGATCTGGGGCACCGCCTTCATGGGCGTCTCCACCGCGCTGACCGGTCTGACACCGTGGTGGGTGACGGCCGGCCGGGTGGCACTGGCCGCGGCTGTCCTGCTGCCCGTGGCGGCGTTGATGGGACAGGGCGTTGGCCGGATCCGAAGCCTGAAGGCGTGGATCTTCATCGGATATATCGGCGTCTTTTCAACAGCTTTGCCTTTTGCGCTGCTCAGTTGGGGATTGACGCAGGTGCCCTCGGCCTTCGCGGGCGTGGCGACCGGGTCGGTGCCGCTCCTGGTGCTGCCGCTGGTGGCGATCTTCTCGCGCGACGAGGGGATCGGCCCGCGCCGGATCGTCGGTGTGACCCTTGGCTTCGTGGGGTTGGTGCTGCTGGTCGGGCCGGGCGCGCTGGAAGATGGCACAATGGCGGGGCGGCTGGCCTGCCTTGGCGCGGCGGCGTGTTATGCAGTCGGTTCGGTCGTCACCCGGCGCGCCCCGTCGATCCCGCCCGTGGCCTTTGCCGCCGGAAGCATGGCGATCGGCGCGCTGATCCTGCTGCCACTGGCCTACGCGTTGGAAGGCGCGCCGGTGCTGACGCGTCCTTCCGCCCTCTGGGCGCTGATCTACGTGGCGCTGTTTCCGACCGGCGTCGCGGCGATCATCCGGGTTCTGGTCATCACCACCGCCGGGTCGCTGTTCATGTCTTTGACCAGCTACATGGTGCCACTCTGGGCGGTGGTGTTCGGCGTGACGATCATGGGCGAGGACCTGCCGCCGCAGCTGTTCTGGGCGCTCGGCATCATCCTTGCCGGGATCGGGATCAGCCAGTCACGGGCGCTGCTTCAGCAGCTGCGCCCGAGGACAAGGACGTAATAGCCGCCGTTGGAGGCAAAGCCGTATTGCGTGGCCTGCGGGGCGAGGATGTTGCGGCGATGGCCACTCGACCCCATCCAGTCGGAAAAGACCTGCGCGACGCTGGCCTGCCCGTTGGCGATATTCTCGGCGATGAAACACGCATTGTAGCTTGCCGCCCGCGCCCGGGTGCTGATGGTGGAACCGCCCGAGCCGGTGTGGCTGAAATTGCCGGTGCGCGCCATGTCGTCGGCATGGGCCTGCGCCGCCGCCTGAAGCGCCGAGGAATGACCCAACGGGCGCACCAGTCCGTTCTGGGCACGCAGGGCCGAAACCCGCGCGCCCACGGCGGCGATATCGACGCTTTGCCCGAAGCTCAGGCGGCCCGGAGTACCGCCGGTGTCGCGGCTGACGGTGGGAGAGCAGGCGGCAAGAGCCAACCCGATGGTGGCCACGAGGGCCAGGGTGCGGATCTTCATGGTCCCGATCCTTATGTTTGCTCGATTGTCGATAGAATGCCCGAGGCGCGACTCCTCGGCAAGCGTCATGCGTGGGGCCGTTGAATCGCTTGTGGATAAAATTTGGTATAAATTCTGCGATTGCAGGAAAAGTGCAATATCCGGCAGGTAATGGCATGAGAATCGCGAAACAGCATCCAGAATGGACAACCGCCCTACTCGGCAAGCTCCCGCGCCAGGCGCCGCTGGAGCGCCAAGGGTGCGGCCATGTCCAGCGTGGCGATGCGGCCCTCTACCACCACGCGGCGGCCTTCGACGAACAGGTCCCGCACCTGCCGTGGCCCGGCGAGCAGCAGCGCCGCCATGTCCCACGACCCCGCCGCCGCGACGCCCGTCATATCCCAGATCGCCAGATCGGCGCGGAAGCCCGGCGTGATCTGCCCCAACTCCGCCCCACGCCCCAGAACCTCGGCCCCGCCGCGCGTCGCGATGCGCAGCGCCTCGCGCGCCGACATGGCCGAGGGGCCGGAGGCCACCCGTTGCAGCAGCATCGCCTGCCGCGCCTCGTCCACCAGCGAGCCCGCATCGTTCGAGGCCGATCCGTCGACGCCAAGCCCCACCTTCACGCCAGCATCCCGCATGGCGCGGATCGGCGCGATGCCCGAGGCAAGGCGGCAATTCGAGCAGGGGCAATGGGCGACCCCGGTGGCGGAGCGGGCGAAGAGGTCGATCTCTGCGCTGTCCAGTTTCACGCAATGGGCGTGCCAGACATCATCGCCAGTCCAGCCGAGGTCCTCCGCGTACTGGCCCGGGCGGCAGCCGAATTTCTCCAGTGAATAGGCGATATCCTCCTCGTTCTCGGCGAGGTGGGTGTGCAGCATCACGCCCTTGTCGCGGGCCAGCAGCGCCGCGTCGCGCATCAATTCGCGGCTGACCGAGAAGGGCGAACAGGGCGCGACGCCGACCCGGCACATCGACGCCGGGGACGGGTCGTGGAAGGTGTCGATCACGCGGATGCAATCCTCCAGGATCGCGGCCTCGTCCTCCACAAGACTGTCGGGTGGCAGGCCCCCGTCCGAGACGCCGATGGACATGGCCCCGCGCGTCGGGTGGAAGCGCATCCCGATTTCCGACGCCGCCTCGATCGTGTCATCGAGCCGCGATCCGTTCGGGTAGAGGTAGAGGTGGTCGGACGAGGTCGTGCAGCCCGACAGCGCCAGTTCCGCCAGCCCGATGGTCGCAGAAACCCGCATGTGATCGGGCGTGAAGCGCGCCCAGATCGGGTAGAGCGTCTGCAACCAGCCGAACAGCGCCGCATCCTGTGCGCCGGGCACCGCGCGGGTCAGCGTCTGGTAGAGATGGTGGTGCGTGTTCACGAGGCCGGGCGTCACGAGGCAGCCGGAACAATCGAGGCTCTCGGACGCGGAAAGCCCCCGCCCCACCTCGGATATCTGCCCGTCTTTCAACAGGATATCTGTGTCGGCCCATTCGTCGCCCGCATCGTTCATGCTGAGCGCGAGGCTGACGTTCTTCAGGACAATCTCAGCCATCGAGCGCCCCCCGGATCAAGGCCAGCGCCTCGGCATGCAACGCGGGAGAGGATGCCGCGATGGCGCGCCCGCCCTCGTGCACCTTGTTGCCGTCCCAGTCGGTGACGATCCCGCCCGCCGCCTCGATCACCGCGATCGGGGCGGCGATGTCGTAGGCGTTCAGGCCCGCTTCGATCACCATGTCGATCTGCCCCGCCGCCAGCAGCGCGTAGGCGTAGCAATCGCAGCCGTAGCGGACCAGCTGCACGCGGTCGCGGACGGCCTCGAAGGCCATGCGGTCCTCGGGCGTTCCGACTTCCGGAAAGGTGGTGAAAAGCGTGGCCTCTGCGAGGCTTCCGGCCGGGTTCACCCGCAGTGCGCGCTCGCCGTGCGGACCGGTCAGCCGGGCATAGCCGAAGCCGCCTTCGAACCGCTCGCCGATATAGGGCTGGTCGATGATGCCGTAGGCGGGTCCGTCGGCATCGTTCAGTGAAATCAGAACGCCCCAGGTCGGCGTGCCGGAGACGAAGCCGCGCGTCCCGTCGATCGGGTCGAGCACCCAGGTCAGGCCGCTGGTGCCTGCCTGCGCGCCCTCTTCCTCACCCAGGATCGCGTCGTGCGGCCGCCGCTCGGCCAGAACCGCGCGCATCGCCGCCTCCGCCGCGTGGTCGGCCACAGTCACCGGGTCATACCGGTCGCTTTCCTTGGAAACGGTGCCGAGGCCGGTGCCCCGGAAATGCGGCAGGATCGCCGCGCGGGCGGCGTCGGCCATGGCATGGGCACAGGCCCGAAGCTCAATCTGAAGAGTGCTCGAGATGTCCGACATCGCCCTGTTCCGTCCGGTTGGCCCTTGGGGTGCACCGGTGCGGAAGCGGCGTCAAGCGGGGTGTGTCCCAGACGGCGGCTGCGGCCTGTCATCGCCATCGGACAGGTCACGCACCAGATCCGACAGGCGGCCGCGCTGATCTTCCGGGATCGTGTAATAGGTGCGAACCAGCTCCACCGCCGCCTTGTCGGCGAAGAGATCGTGGAGCACATCATCCCCCGCGTCCGCGTCGGAGGTGTCGTCCTCCATACCCTCGAAGAAATGCGACACCGGCACCGACAGGGCAATCGCCATGTCCCACAGGCGCGAGGCCGATACGCGGTTCGCGCCGGTCTCGTATTTCTGGATCTGCTGGAACTTGATGCCGACATGCCCCGCAAGCTGCTGCTGGGTCATGCCCACCGTCCAGCGGCGTTCGCGAATCCGCTGGCCGACGTGCAGGTCAATGGGATGTGGCATGGCTGGACCCCTCTCAAGCCAAGGTAAACGGAGCTTGTCCTGAAGACTCACCTATGCACGAACGCACACCGTACAACCGGAAGGGTAGCGTTGCACCGACCGGCGGCAATGGCGGACCCGCAATAAAATGCGCCGGGCCGCGACGCCCCGGAAGGCTGGCCAAGCCCCCGGGGACGCGGTAGGCCATGTCAAACAACAACCAGGGGACAGCAAGATGCGGGCATTCGTGGTGTCGGATCATGGCCTTGCGCCAAGCGTCATTTCGCTGGACGAACCGGCGCCGGGTCCCGGTCAGGTCAAGGTCCGGATCAAGGCCTGCGGGTTGAACTTCGCCGACCTGCTGATGGCGAAGGGCACCTACCAGGAAACGCCCCCCCTGCCGTTTACCCTCGGGCTGGAGATCGCGGGCGTTGTCGAGGCGCTTGGCGAGGGCGTCACCGCGCCCGCCGTCGGCACGCGCGTCGCGGTCTTCGCGGGCTCCGGCGGACTAGCCGAGGCGGGCGTGTTCGACGCCTCGCGCTGCGTCGAAATCCCCGACGAGATGCCCTTCGACGTGGCCGCCGGGTTCCTCGTGGCCTACGGCACGTCGCATCTTGCGCTGACCGACCGGGCGCGCCTGCAACCGGGCGAGCGGCTTCTGGTGCTGGGTGCGGCGGGCGGCGTCGGCCTGACGGCTGTGGAATTGGGTGCCGCCATGGGGGCCGAGGTGATCGCCGTCGCCCGTGGTGCCGACAAGCTGGCGGTGGCGCAGGCGGCCGGGGCGCGTCATCTGCTGGACAGCGACACGGCGGACATCCGCGCCGAGGTCAAGGCACTTGGCGGCGCCGACGTGGTCTATGACGCGGTCGGCGGCGAAGGCTTCAAATCCGCGATGCGCTGCACCAACGCGGGCGGGCGCATCCTCGTGATCGGCTTCGCCAGCGGGGACGTGCCGCGCATTCCCGCCAACCACCTGCTGGTCAAGAACATCGACGCGATGGGCTTCTACTGGGGCGGCTACCTCGCCTGGGCGCCGGAGCGGCTGTCGGCGAGCCTTGCGGCGCTGATGGAGATGTATCGCGCGGGCGACCTCAAGCCGCACATCGGCGCGACACGGACGCTGGACAAGGCGGGCGAAGCGATGGACCTGCTGCGGCAACGGAAAGTGTCCGGCAAGGTCGTGGTGACGATGGACTGACATCCGGGCGGGCCGGAAATCTCGAGATTTCCGAACGGAAGACTGCAGTTTTCCGCCCCCGTTCAGATCACCCGGTAGGCCTGCCGGATGAACTCCACCAGCGCGTCCAGCGGTTCGTTCCGTTTCAGCTCGGTCCGGTACATGTTGATCTGGATGCGTGGCAGCGCGGGCAGCGCGCCGTTGTGCTCGATCTTCTCGGCGTAGGAGGATTCGGTGCCCTCGATGATCGCATGCACGGCCAGGTCGGCACTGACCGTGACCTCGACGGTGCGGAACGAATCCGCTTCGACCGCAAGCTCCCAGCTGATCCCCGCCGCATCCAGCGCCGCGAGCGCCGGGCCGCGGAAGATGCAGGCATCCTCAAGCGCCAGCCGCAACGGACGCTGGCGCCACATCTGCCCGTCCTTCGCGCCGACCCAGACCATCGGCCGCTCCAGCAGCGTCTCGCCGCCCCGGTCGAGATCCTCCTCGGTGGTCAGGATCACGTCCACATCGCCGCGCTTGAACGCCGCTTTAAGGTTGATCGTCCCCATCGACAGCAGCTGCACCCGCATCCGGGGATAGGCCTTCGAAAAGCGTTGAAGCACCTCCGGGATGGCCGGGTACACCACGTCACCGGGCACGCCGAGCGAGATCTCGCCCTCGTATTCCTTGGCCGTGAGCCGCCCCAGCACCTCGTCGTTCAGTTCCAGCATGCGCCGCGCATAGCTGAGCATCTGCTGCCCTGCGCCGGTCAGGTTCAGCTTGCGTTCGGCCCGGTTGAACAGCGCCACGTCCAGCGCCTCTTCCAGCCGCTTGAGCTGCATCGATACGGCCGATTGCGTGAGGTTGAGAAAGCCCGACGCTTTCGTAACTCCCCCCGCGTCCACGACGGCAACGAAAGCGCGCAGCGCGGTGAGATCGAGGTTCCTCGGCATTCATCAAGCCCCGTGATGACAATCTTCAATAACATTCAATAGCAAAATGCATTTCGCCGGTCCATAGATCACGTATCGAAATGACCTCTCCCCATTTCGTCACAATTCAGAAAGGAAAGAAGATGGCAGACCTCACCCTGTCCCGCCCCTCGATCGGACATGGCGCACAACCGGCGCCCGAGGTCCGCCTGACTGTCCTCAAGCGCATCTTCGGCACCTGGCGCCAGCGCCAGCATCTCGGTCGCCTCGACACCCGCATGCGCCGTGACATCGGCGTCACCGAAGCACAGGTCCGCGCCGAGGTCAGCCGCCCGATGTGGGATGTTCCGGCCTCCTGGCGGCTCTGATCGCCGTTACGGGAAGGCCAATAGCTAAAAACTATCGACTCCAGCGGTTTCGTTAGGGGTCGATAGCTTGAAAAGCACCTCCAACTCACCGATATTCCCCCCAGACGGGCCCGGTTTCGGGGCCATGCCTTTTTTGGAGGACAAAATGGCTGAATATCGCACGATGCGCGCCCAAGGCATCGCGACCTCCGCTGCGGAGATCGACCAGGGCCTGCGCGCCCACATGAACAAGGTCTACGCGACCATGTCGATTGGTCTGCTGGTGACCTTCGCAACGGCATGGGCTTTCGGGTCCAACCCGGCACTGCTGCAGGTGCTGCGCGACCCGGCGACGCTGCAACCCACGATCCTCGGCTGGATCGTGATGTTCGCACCGCTCGGCATGGTCTTCGCCTTCGGGGCCATCATCACCCGCGCCTCGGCAGCGGCGGCACAGCTGTTCTTCTACGTGTTCTCGGCCGTGATGGGCGCATCCATCGCCTACATCTTCGCGGTGTTCACCGGCGCGTCGATCGTGCAGGCGTTCCTCGTGACCTCGATCGCCTTCGCGTCGCTCAGCCTCTTCGGCTACGTGACCAAGCGTGACATCTCGGGCTGGGGCGCGTTCCTGATGATGGGCCTGATCGGCGGCATCGTCCTGATGATCCTGAGCCTCGTGATGAGCGCCTTCTTCGGCATCGTCATCCCCGGCTTCGACATCGCCCTGTCGCTGCTCCTGCTGCTGGTCTTCGCAGGCCTCACCGCCTACCACACGCAGGCGATCAAGCAGGAGTATGTCGACCACGCCCAGTATGGCGACAGCGAGTGGCTGGCGAAATCCGCGATCATGGGCGCGCTGAACCTCTACATGAGCTTCATCAACATGTTCATGATCATCCTCAGCTTCCTCGGCAATCGCGAGTAAGCCTAGGGCTGACAGGTTTTTCGGAAGGGCCGGGATTTCCCGGCCCTTTTTCGTTGCACCACCTTGCCAACGGTTCCAGTTCCTGTCCGCGGCGCCCTGCGTCACGAAACTGATACACCGATGCCCCATGCCCCGGCTGAGGAGGCGCGCCCATGACCAGCCCAACCCTGCGCGAGCTGTTCCACGTCTTCGGGCGCATCGGCGTGCTGTCCTTCGGCGGACCGGCGGCGCAGATCGCCCTGATGCACCGGGAGCTGGTCGAACAGCGCCCCTGGCTCACGGAAAAGCAATATCTCAACGCGCTCAGTTTCTGCATGCTGCTGCCGGGGCCCGAAGCGATGCAGCTGGCCACCTATGCGGGCTGGCGGCTGCGGGGCACGGCGGGCGGCCTGCTCGCGGGGCTGCTGTTCGTGCTTCCCGGGGCCGCGCTGATTCTGCTTCTGGCCTCGCTTTATGCCGCCTACGGTACCCTGCCCTGGGTCGCGGCCGCCTTCCTCGGCATCAAGGCCACCGTCGTCGTCATCGTGGTGCAGGCGCTGCTGAAGGTCTCGGCCCGGGCGCTGAAAGGCCCGGTGGCCTACGGGCTGGCCTTGGCCGCGTTTCTCGCCCTCTTTGCATTCGGCATTCCCTTCCCCTTCATCATCGTCGCCGCTGCCGCCATAGGCGCCATCGCGATGCGCGCCGCGCCGGCAGAGGCCCCGCCGCTCGCCGTCTCCCCCGCCCGCACCCTTGGCACGATCGCCATGTGGCTGGCGCTCTGGCTGGTCCCGCTCGCGGCGCTGTGGCTTTTCGGTCCCGCCCTCCTCGCGGACATCGCCACCTTCTTCTCCACCCTTGCCGTGGTCACCTTCGGCGGCGCCTACGCCGTTCTGGCCTACATGGTGCAGGAGGTGGTGCAGGGCTTCGGCTGGCTCACGACCGAGCAGATGATGGACGCGCTGGGACTGGCCGAGACCACGCCCGGGCCGCTGATCCTCGTGACCGAGTTCGTGGGCTTTCTTGCCGGCGCCCAGGCGGGCGGCTGGGGCATGGGGCTGGCGGCGGCGCTCGTCACTCTCTGGATGACCTTCGTACCCTGCTTCCTGTGGATCTTCGCAGGCGCGCCTTACGTCGAATGGATCGCCACGCGCCCCCGGCTGACCGGCGCGCTCTCGGGCATCACGGCGGCGGTGGTGGGCGTGATCGCCAACCTCTCGGTCTGGTTCGCCCTGACGCTCTGGTTCGACGCCGAGCGCGTCAGCTTCGAGACCCTGAACCTCTCTGCCCTCGCGCTCTCGGCCCTCGCCGCTGTGCTTTTGCTATGGCGGAAACTCGACCTTCTGCTGGTTCTTCCGATCCTCGCGGCCGCCGGGATCGCAACAAGTTTGATTTGAGGTGTTGACTCGGCCAATCGGCCCGGTAAAAGGCGCGTCTCTACCAGATGATCGCGTGTGCGGCCCCGGCCGACCGCCCCGACTTGCAGGAGCCTCAGCATGGCGAAGCCAACCACCATCAAGATCCGCCTCAACTCGTCCGCGGGCACGGGCCACTTTTACGTGACCAAGAAGAACGCGCGCACCATGACCGAGAAGATGACCGTACGAAAGTACGATCCCGTGGCGCGCAAGCATGTCGAATACAAGGAAGGCAAGATCAAGTAAGATCCCCCTTCCAGACAGACCGACAAAAGGCCGCGCCGGGATACCGACGCGGCCTTTTCTTTTGTCCAAAGCGCGGAGTCGTGCGGCGGACGGCCCCAGCACAGGAGATCAGGGCCATGGTTGACGAGATTGTCATAAGACCCACCAGCGGCGCGGACCTGCCCGCGATCGACGCGCTTCTAGGCGCGTCCTACCCGGCGCTGCTGAAAGCCGATTACCCGGCCTCGATCCTCGTCACCTGCCTGCCGATCATCTCCCGCGCGCGACCCGAGCTTCTGCGCTGCGGCTCTTACTACATGGCCGAGGATGCCGACGGCCAGGCACTCGCCGCCGGCGGCTGGACCCACGGCGCGCCCCAGGGCGGCGTCGGCCCGCGCGACGTGGGCCATATCCGCCACGTGGTGACGCATCCGTCGGCCACGCGGCGCGGGCTGGCGCGCTCGATCCTGCAACGCAGCTTCGGCGCGGCGAAGGCCTCGGGCGTGCGCTGGATGATGTGCCAGTCGACCCGCACGGCCGAGCCCTTCTACACCGCCATGGGCTTCCAGCGGCGCGGCGAGATCGACATTCTCCTGCGCCCCGGCATCGCCTTCCCGGCGGTCGAGATGATCCGCGCCCTCTGAGGTCGCCGCCTCTCGCCCACGGGTCCGCATCGCACCGCCCGGTCCTCTCCCGCCGGGTCGGTGCGATGCGTGGATTCCTCCGGTTGTTGTCGCCGCGTTTCGGATGCAAGCCTTTCTCACTGCTCCGGCTTCGAAAAAGGACCCTCGCGCCATGATCCGCCTTGCCCTCTGCACGCTCGCCCTTGCCCTCAGCGGGGCCGCATCGGCCGAGACCCCCGACCTCACGGGCACGCTCTGGTCGGTGTGCGGCGACGACGGGATCGACACCTGGCACGACACCCGCCTGATGTTCACCGTCCAGACCGAGACCGCCGACGGCACCCGGCTGGAAGGCCATTTCGACTGGCAAAGCTCCGGCGGGCACTGGGGCCGGGAACTCGTCTCCGGTCTCGTCACACCCGAGGGCGCCCTGACCTTGCAGGGAAGCATCATCGAGGATGGCTCCGCGTCCATCGTTGTCTCCCGGTACGAGGGGCAGCTCACGCCCGATGGGACGCGGATCGTCGATGGCGTCTGGCTCGATGGCGCGCCTGGCATCTGGGCCGCGACCCGGGACGGGGGCGCGGGCACCGGCCTGTCACTGTGCGACACGGCGGTGCCGATCTCCTGACAGGTCCGCCGTCTGGCCGCCCAAGGCGCTTACAACTCCACCGGCTCCATCACGCCGGGGTCCAGCACCCGCACGCCCGGCAGCGCATCCTTCAGCGGCTGCGCCGATTGCTCCAGCAGCGGGAAGGTCTTGTAATGCACCGGGATCACGGTCTGGAACCTGAACAGCTTCGACGCCGCGAAGGCGGCGCGCGTCATGTCCATGGTGAAATGCCCGCCAGCGCAGAGAATCCCGATCTCCGGCGCATGCAATTCCTGCAACACGCCCATGTCGGCCATCACGTCCGTATCGCCCGAGACATAGATAGTGCGGCCCTCGCCTTCGATCATGAAGCCCGCCTCGGCCCCGGCATAGCGCGGCCCGTCCTCCCCCGCGAAGGACGAGGAATGCACCGCGTTCACCATCGTCACGGCGACATCGCCGATCCGCACCGTGCCACCCTTGTTGAAGCCCACGACCTCGATACCATGGGCCTCTTCCCAATGGCCCATCAGGTCGTAGATGCCATGAACCGTCAGCCCCAGTTCCTTGGCCAGCTCCGGCACGCCACCGGTGTGATCGCCGTGCCCATGGGTCACAAGGATCGCCGTCGCGCCCTCCAGCGCCTCGGCCCGCTTGTCCTCCGGGAACACCGGGTTGCCCTCCAGCCAAGGGTCGATCAGCAGCACCTCGCCACCGATCTCCAGCCGGATGCCGGAATGGCCCAACCACGTATATCGCATCGTCACTCTCCGTTTTTCCTCTGCTTCAAGCCTAGCGCCCGCCCGTCCCGGTGCAAGCATGCTTGAAGCCCCAGCGCCCGCCCGCTAAACCCAGCCCGCGTTCTGACAGAGGAAACGGCCCCCATGTCCATCGACAGTGCCACCGCCGCCAAGGTTGCGAAACTCGCCCGGATCAAGGTCGAGGAAGAGGATCTTCCCGCCCTGGCCCAGGAATTCAACGCCATCCTCGGCTTCATCGAGCAACTCGAAGAGGTCGATGTCGACGGCGTGGAGCCGATGGTCTCGGTCACGCCGATGCGCCTGAAGCGCCGCGAGGATGTCGTCACCGACGGCAACCAGGCGGCCAAGGTCCTGTCCAATGCGCCGGACGCGCGCGAAGGCTTCTTCTCGGTTCCGAAGGTGGTGGAATGATGTCCGATCTCAACAAGCTGACCATCGCCGAGGCCCGCGACGCGCTGCGCAAGGGCGACGTCACCTCCGTCGAACTGACCGAGGCCTGCCTTTCGGCCATCGACGCGGCGGACGCGCTCGGCGCTTTCGTCCACAAGACGCCCGAGATCGCCATGGACCGCGCCAAGGCCGCCGATGCCCGGATCAAGGCCGGGGACGCGCCCGACATGTGCGGCATTCCCGTCGGCATCAAGGACCTGTTCTGCACCGAGGGCGTGCCCTCACAGGCCGCCTCGAAGATCCTCGAAGGCTTCAAACCGGAATACGAATCGACCGTCTCGGGCCAGCTCCGCGACGCGGGCGCGGTGATGCTCGGCAAGCTGAACATGGACGAATTCGCCATGGGTTCGTCGAACGAGACCTCGACCTACGGCAATGCCGTGAACCCCTGGCGCGCGGGCAATTCCGACGCGGCGCTGACGCCGGGCGGCTCCTCCGGTGGCTCGGCCGCTGCCGTCTCCGCCGACCTCTGCCTTGCCGCGACCGGGACCGACACCGGCGGCTCGATCCGCCAGCCCGCCGCCTTCACCGGCACCGTGGGGCTGAAGCCCACCTATGGGCGCTGCTCGCGCTGGGGCATCGTGGCCTTCGCCTCGTCGCTGGACCAGGCCGGCCCGATGACCAAGACCGTCCGCGATGCGGCGATCATGGGCGCGGCGATGATGGGCCATGACCCGAAAGACAGCACCTCCGCCGATCTGCCCGTGCCCGATTTCGAGGCCCTGCTGACCGGCGACATCAAGGGCAAGGTCATCGGCATCCCCGCCGAATACCGCATGGACGGCATGCCGGAGGAGATCGAAAAGCTCTGGTCCGAGGGCACCGCGATGCTGAAAGACGCGGGCGCCGAGATCCGCGATATCTCCCTGCCGCACACGAAATACGCCCTACCCGCCTATTACGTGATCGCACCGGCGGAGGCCTCGTCGAACCTCGCGCGCTACGACGGCGTGCGCTTCGGCTACCGTGCGAAACTCGCCCAGGGCGACGGCATCACCGAGATGTACGAGAAAACCCGCGCCGAAGGCTTCGGCGACGAGGTCAAGCGCCGCGTCATGGTCGGCACCTACGTGCTGTCGGCGGGCTTCTACGACGCCTATTACAACCGCGCCCGCAAGGTGCGTGCGCTCATCAAGCGGGACTTCGACGAGGTGTTCCACGAAGGGGTCGACGCGATCCTGACGCCTGCGACGCCCTCGGCGGCGTTCGAGCTTGGGCAGGACGTCTCCGATCCGGTGCAGATGTATCTCAACGACGTCTTCACGGTGACGGTGAACCTTGCCGGCCTGCCCGGCGTGGCGGTGCCCACCGGCATCGACCGCAACGGCCTGCCGCTCGGATTGCAGCTCATCGGACGGCCCTGGGAGGAGGCGGAATTGCTGAACACCGCCTATGCGCTGGAATCCGCCGCCGGCTTTGTGGAAAAGCCCGCGCGTTGGTGGTAGGCAGCGCAACCATCAACCCCCTGAGTCGCGTGACGTGATGTTTTCGAAGCGTATAATTGCCCTTGCCCTTCTCGCCGTTTCGGCCTGTTCCAACCCGCCGAACGACGTGTCGCCGGGTCTTCAGCCGGACAATTTCGGCCCCGTGGGGCAGCGCCCCCTCAACGGCCAGATTTCGGCCACGCCGTTTGACGGCGGGGCCGCGCCCTCCGGTGAATTCGCTCCGAACAGCATCGAGCAGATCGCGGCGGGTGCCATTGACGAGGCCGAGCGGGGCGCTGGAAGCGGCGGTGGCGGCGTGTTCGACAACATCCAGCCGCAGAACGCGGCCGACGTCCTTCCGCCCCCGATTATCCCGCGCGTGGCGGCCTTCGCGATCCGCACCACCCATGCACCGGGCCAGCGCCAGTGGCGCCGCAACCCGTTCCGCCGCAACAACGCCGCCAATTGCGCGGCCTACGAAAGCCGCGACCTCGCCCAGGATGCCTTCCTGCGCGAAGGCGGGCCGGAGCGGGACCCGATGGGCCTCGACCCCGATGGCGATGGCTTCGTCTGCGGCTTCGACCCGGCGGGCTACCGCGCCGATGCGGCCGCGGCCAACCAGCCCGCGCCGAATTTCGGCGAAACCGAGCAATACCCGGATTACACTGGAAATTGACCGCTCCATAAGAAGCCCGAATTTCGGGGAGCGGCGCGACGGGCTCAGGCCCGAACTCGTGGTGTTGCATTACACGGCGATGCAGGATTGCGCGGGTGCGGCCAAGGCGCTCTGCGACCCGGAGCGCGAGGTTTCGGCCCATTACCTGATCGGCCGGGACGGCACGGTGTTCGAACTGGTCGCCCCGGAGATGCGCGCCTGGCATGCCGGCAAGGGCTGGTGGCAGGGGCGGTATGACGTGAACTCCCGCTCCATCGGGATCGAGCTGGACAACGACGGGCGCACGCCCTTCTCCGCGCCGCTGATGGCCTCGCTCGAACGGCTTCTGCCCCGCCTCCTGTCCGATCACGGCATCGCGCCGGAGGGCGTCATCGGCCATTCCGACATGGCCCCGGGCCGCAAGATCGACCCCGGCGCCCGATTCGACTGGAAGCGCCTTGCGCGCAGCGGCCTGTCGGTCTGGTCCGAGGCGGCGGGCGACGCGGTCGACGCGGACGCCTTCCGCCGCGATGCCACCGCCTTCGGCTATGGCGAGATGGACGACGCCCTGCTGCTGGAGGTCGTGCGGATGCGCTTTCGCCCCTGGGCGCGCGGCCCGCTCGACGGCACGGATTGCGCGCGGATGGCCGACCTTGCGCAGCGGTTCGGGCTTGATCCGGGCGCGGCCTGCGCATAGGTCCTCGCTCGCGCGGAGGGCTGGATGGCCGCGGCGCGACTTTGCGCAGCAAGGATCGCACCGAGGAAAGTCCGGACTCCCTGAAGAAACGGTGCCGGGTAACGCCCGGGCGGAGCAATCCGACGGACAGCGCCACAGAGAACAGACAGCCATGCTTGCATGGTGATGGTGAAACGGTGGGGTAAGGCCCACCGGGGCCTTGGCAACAGGGCTCGCATGGCAAGCCCCACCGGGAGCAATGCCGAATAGGGACCGCGCTACGGGGGCTTCACCCCGCGGTCCGGGTTGGCAGCTGGAACGTGTCGGCAACGGCACGTCGAGAGGAATGGTCATCCAGAGGGGTCCGCCCCTTGGACAGAATCCGGCTTACAGGCCCTCCGCGCATATTCAACAATTCTGTTTCGACGTCTCGCCCAACCTGCTGGCGGCAGCGCGGGCGTCTCCTGCCGGAATTTGCATTTTCATGAAACAAAGATGGTCAGGTTGCGCGCCCCATCCCTCTTTGTTCCCGAAATATGCCGGGGGAGTCGCCCATGGGCGACGGGGGCAGCGCCCCCCACTACCGCGGGGCCTGGCGCTTTCCGGCAAAAAACTCGCGCAGCAGGGCGGCGGCCTCGCCTTCGTGCAGCCCGGTGTAGACCTCGGGCCGGTGGTGGGCCTGGCTGTGGTCGAAGACGCGCGGGCCCTGTGCCACGCCACCCGATTTCGGGTCCGGGGCAGCGTAGTAGAGTCTTTCCACGCGCGCCGCGGCGATGGCACCGGCACAGGCGGGGCACGGCTCCAGCGTGACCCAGAGCGCGCAGCCGGTCAGCCGTTCGGAACCAAGCGCGGCGCAGGCCGCGCGGATCGCCAGCATCTCGGCATGGGCCGTGGGGTCGTTCATCTCCCGCGTGCGGTTGCCCGCCCGCGCGATGACCGCACCGTCCTTCACCACCACGGCGCCCACCGGCACCTCGCCGCGCGCGGCGGCGGCACGCGCCTCGGCGAGCGCATCGGGCATGAAATCGGTGAATTGGCTCATGGCGCGCAGGCTTTGCCGCTTTCGCGCTGCCTGTCAAACCTGTAACTCCGTCCCATGGATGGAGATCGCATAGCAAAAGTCCTCAGCCGCGCCGGCGTCGCTTCGCGCCGGGAGGCCGAGCGCATGATCGGCGAAGGCCGCGTGTCGGTGAACGGCAAGGTCATCGACAGCCCCGCCCTGAACGTCACGGACCGGGACACGATCCTCGTCGACGGCGCGCCGCTGCCGGAGGTCGAGCGTCCGCGCCTGTGGCTCTACCACAAGCCCTCGGGCCTCGTGACCAGCGCGTCCGACGAGAAGGGCCGCAAGACCGTCTTCGACGACCTGCCCGAGGGGATGCCAAGGGTGATGAGCGTCGGGCGGCTCGACCTGACCTCCGAGGGGCTGTTGCTGCTGACGAACGACGGCGGCATCAAGCGCAGGCTCGAGCTGCCCTCCACCGGCTGGGTGCGCAAGTATCGTGTCCGGGTGAAGGGCACGCCCAAGCCGGAGGATTTCGAACCACTCCGGCAGGGCATCGTCGCCGATGGCGAGAAATTCCAACCGATGGATGTCACCTTCGACCGCCAGCAGGGCGCGAATGCCTGGGTCACCGTGGGCATCCGCGAGGGCAAGAACCGCGAGATTCGCCGCGCGATGCAGGAAATCGGGCTGGTGGTGAACCGGCTGATCCGGATCTCTTACGGGCCGTTTCGGCTGAACCAGCTGAAACCGAGCGAGGTGGAGGAAGTCCGCCCCCGCGTTCTGCGCGATCAGCTGGGGCTGGAGGCCGCGACCGAGGGCCACGCCGAGGCCAAGCCAAAGTCCAACCGCCGCAAGAAGCCGGCGGGCGCGGCGAAGCCGGGGCAGTCGCTCAGGAAGAAGACTCCTCGTCCTCCTCGTCGAGGCTGAACCGCTCGATCAGCGGGGCCTGCGACATGAAGACGACGAACAGGAACGCGGGCAGCACGAAGGTCTCGAAGGTGACCCAGAAGCGGTCTGTCTGGGTGCGCCAGATGACCTCGTTCGCGATACCCATCGCCACGAAGGCCAGCGCCAGCCGCTTGGTCATGATCATCCAGCCCTCGTCCGCCATCGGCAGACGGTCGCCCATCAGGAACTTCAGGTAGGACTGGCCGCGCGCCAGCCCGATCCCCAGCATCAGCGCGAAGAAGGCATAGACGATCGTCGTCTTCATCTTGAAGAACCGGTCATCGTTGAACCACACCGTGAGCGCGCCGAAGAACACCACGAGGATCGCGGTGAACACCTGGATGCGGGAGATGACGCCGGTCAGCTTCCACAGGATCGCCGTGGTGGTCAGCAGGATCGGCACGAAAACCGCCGTGGCGATGATGAACCCGTCATACTCGGTGCCGCCGACCGCAATTGTCGTGTCTTCCAGCCGCAAGTAGGCGATGAAGAACAGGATCGGCGGTCCCAGTTCCAGCGCGTTCTTCAGCCACGGGTTGATCGAGCGTTCTTCGGCCATCACGTCTTTCCTGTTTGGTGGCCTCTCAGCCGCCCACCTCAACTATCACCGCCCCCGCTGCGATCAACCCCATCAGGACCAGCCGTCGCGGCCCGACGCTTTCCTTCAGGAACAGCCAGCCGATCAGCGCGGCGAACACGGTCGAGGTTTCGCGCAACACCGCCGCTTCGCCGACCTGGTCAAGCCGCGTGGCCAGCATGATCGACCCGAACGAGGCAAAGGCCACAAGCCCCCCGCCCACCCCGCGCAGGGCCAGCGGGCCGAGGGTCGGCTTGTCCTCCAGCCGGGCGTAGAACCGCGCGGCAAGCACCGGGTAGAGCAGCCCGTCGATGAAGAAGAACCACGCGAGGAAGGTGAACGGGTCGGCCGTCGCGCGGATGCCATAGGCGTCGTAGGTGGTGTAAAGCGCCACGAACAGCCCCGTAAGCACCGCGAACCACAGCGCGGGCACCAGCGTGTCGCGCGCCACGGTGATCTTGGCCATATTGTAGGCCGCCAGCCCGTAAAGGCCCGACAGCAGGACCGCCACGCCGATCCATTGCACCGGGCTGAACGTCTCGTCGAAGATCAGCCACGCGCCGATCACGGTGAACAGCGGCCCGGTGCCGCGCATCACCGGGTAGACGACCGTGTAGGCCCCGCGCCGGTAGGAGGCGAGCACCGCCCATTTGTAGAGGGAGTGGATGACGAAGGCGCCCGCGAAGATCGGCCACATATGCGGCTCGGGCCACGGCACGACGAACAGCGCGAAGGGCGCGGCCATCAGCCCGTAGCTCGCGTCGATCACGCCGCGTGCCAGGAGCGGGTCATGGCGGCCCTTCTGCAGCGCCCCGAAGACCGCGTGCAGCACCGCCGCCAGCAGCGCAAGGATCAACGCGACGGTCGCACCCGTGGGCGTCCCTTCCACGGACGTGATCCAGCTGCTCATCTCTCTGCCCCATGGAACCGGTCGGGCCGCGGCCCGTTCCTTCTCCGTATCCGTCATGGGGAGGGGATGGGCAAGTTATGTGGAACACGATCCTCGATGAATTGAACGGCACCTTCAACGTCGTGCCGCCCGAGGTCGCCTTCGTCCGGCTATTCGTGGCGCTGGTGCTCGGCGGTGCGATCGGGTTCGAGAGGGAACGCAAGGCCAAGCCCGCCGGCCTGCGCACGCACATGCTGGTGTCGATGGCGGCCTGCACCTTCATCATCGTCAGCCAGCAGCTTGCCGCGCTCGATTTCGGGATGGGCGGCGACAACATGCGCGTCGATCCCCTGCGCCTGATCGAGGCGGTGACGGCGGGCGTCGCCTTCCTCGCCGCGGGGATCATCTTCACCTCGGGCGGCGAGGTGAAGAACATCACCACCGGCGCGTCGATGTGGCTGGCCGGTGCCATAGGGCTGGCCTGCGGGTCGGGTCAGGTGCCGCTGGCCGCGATGGCCACGGTGATCGTGCTTCTCGTCCTGTTCGTCCTGAGCCATATCGAGGTCTGGATGGGCACCCACCGGCCCCAGAACACCGCGCCCGAAGCTGACGACTAGGACATTTGCCCGGCCGCAAAGTTATCCACAGGGCCTGTGGATGAATGTCAGGAACGGTCAAGCCCGACCAGCGCGTCGGCAAAGTCACCCGGGTCAAACGGTTGCAGATCGTCAATCTGCTCCCCCACGCCGATCGCATGGATCGGCAGGCCGAACTTGTCGGCCAGCGCCACCAGCACGCCGCCCTTGGCCGTGCCGTCGAGCTTGGTCATCACGAGGCCCGAGACATCGGCCATCTTGCCGAACAGCTCCACCTGGTTGAGCGCGTTCTGCCCTGTCGTGGCGTCCAGAACCAGAAGCGTGTTGTGCGGCGCGTCGGGGTCTTTCTTGCGGATCACCCGGACGATCTTGGCGAGTTCCTCCATCAGGTCGGCGCGGTTGTGCAGCCGGCCCGCCGTGTCAATCATCAGAAGGTCCGCGCCCTCGGCCTCCGCCTTTGTCATCGCGTCGAAGGCCAGCGCCGCCGGGTCCGAGCCTTCGGGCGCGGTCAGCACCGGCACGCCTGCGCGCTCACCCCAGACCTGCAGCTGTTCGACCGCCGCCGCGCGGAACGTGTCGCCCGCCGCGATCACCACCTTCTTGCCCGCCGCCTTGAACTGGCTGGCGAGCTTGCCGATGGTCGTGGTCTTGCCCGACCCGTTCACGCCGACGACCAGCACCACCTGCGGCGTCTTGGGATAGATCGGCAGCGGCCGGGCCACCGGCTCCATCACGCGGGCCACCTCGCCCGCCAGCAATTCCTTGATCTCGCGCGCCGACATCAGCTTGCCATAGCGCCCTTCGGCCATGTTGGATGTCACGCGCAGCGCGATATCCACGCCCATGTCCGAGGCGATCAGCAATTCTTCCAGCTGCTCCAGCATGTCATCGTCGAGCGCGCGACGGGGTTCGGAGGAACGTCCCATCAGCCGCCCGAACAGCCCGGTCTTCTGCGCCGGTCCCGTCGCCAGGTCCGGGGCGATAGCCTCCATCTTCGGCATCTCCACCGGCGTCGGCGCGGGTTCGGGGTCCGGCGCGGGGGCGGGCACTTCCTGCGGCGCAGGCGCGGGAGTCGGGTCGGGCGCGGGCGCCGGGT
>WVSM01000015.1 GCA_015689645.1 Rhodobacterales bacterium HKCCE4037 | reverse complement strand
TTATTCGGTTTCAGGTGTCCGGGGCGGGGGAAGGCCCCGGGTGTCCCTGTGACAAAGAGAGGTATCGCGGGGAATCGGGGCACGAATTGGGCGCGTAAGGGAAATCTTTGCGAATTCGAAAGGGTTGTTTCGTGTCATTTCCGCAGGCATGATTGACCCACGCGTGGCGGGCGAGGCGGGCAAAGACCGGCCCGAACGCCGTGAATGAGCAGGTTTTACAGGTGCTTCATGGCAAGACACCCCTTGAGATGGCTGGCTTTGGCCGCTCTTTTCCCGATTGCGGGCACGGCGCAGGAAAGCGGAATCCGGTTCCTGAGTGCTGCGGATGCAGGCCGGAGCGGGCCGCGGATCAATATCCAGATCACGGAACAGGACATGGAACGGCAGGCCGCCATTGCCGCTGCGGGAGCTGCAAGAAACGCGGCGGCGGCGGAAGATGTTGCTCCGGATGAACCGCTGGCCCCGCTGGCCCCGGTCGCGGGCGGCGCGTCGGACTGGTTCTGGGCAAGCATTCCGACCAGCCTGCCGGCCGACCCGGCCCGATTCTGGGCCGCGCAGGAGCATCTGGCGACCGCGGCGGAGGCAGCCACACTCGGCGCGCCGCGGCTCGACACGGTCAGCCGGATCGCGCGCGAACACGGGCGCGACATCCTCGCCGCCTCGATCGGCACACAGGTCTCTCCTGCCTTCGCGCTGGCGGTGATCGCCGCCGAAAGCGCGGGCCGGCCCGATGCGGAAAGCGGCGCAGGGGCGCAGGGCTTGATGCAGTTGATCCCCGCCACGGCGGAACGGTTCGGCGTGGAGGATGCCTTCGACCCGGCCCAGAACATCGCGGGCGGCGTCGCCTACCTCGACTGGCTGATGGAGGAATTCGACCGCGATCCGATTCTCGTGCTCGCCGCCTACAACGCGGGCGAGGGCGCGGTCACGCGCTCGGGCGGGGTGCCCAACTACGACGAGACGCGCACTTACGTGCCCCGCGTGCTGGCGGCCTGGGCCATGGCGCGGTCGCTCTGCAACACGCCACCGGACCTGGTATCGGACGGGTGTGTCTTTCAGTTGATGGAGTGACGCGCGCTTACTGGATCACGTCCGACCATTCCGGGTGCTTTGCGGCCTGCGCCTTCACGAAGGGGCAAAGCGGCACGATCTTTACTCCTTCTGCGCGTGCGTCCGCCACCAGCCGTTCGGCCAGTTTCAAGCCTGCGCCGGTGCCGCGCATGGCATCGGGCACATAGGTGTGATCTGCGATTATGAGGGTCGGCGAGGCGATGGAATAGGTCAATTCCGCCTCGTTCCCGTCGATGGCAAGGACGTAGCGGCCCTTGCTGCCCTCCACCGTCCGTTGGATCGCTGCCTCAGACAATTGTGGCCTGCGTCGCGGCGCGGAGGTCATCCTCGGTCACGCCTTCGGCGGTCTCGACGATCTTCAGACCGCCCTCGACCACGTCCAGAACACCGAGGTTGGTGATGATACGGTCCACCACGCCTGTGCCGGTCAGCGGCAGGGTGCATTCCTTCAGAACCTTCGACTCGCCATGCTTGTTGGTGTGGTCCATCACCACCACCACGCGGCCCACGCCCGCGACGAGGTCCATCGCGCCGCCCATGCCCTTCACGAGCTTGCCGGGGATCATCCAGTTCGCCAGATCGCCGTTCTCGGCCACTTCCATCGCGCCGAGAATCGCCATGGCGATCTTGCCGCCGCGGATCATGCCGAAGCTCTGGGCGCTGTCGAAATAGGAGGTGTGGGGCAGTTCGGTGATGGTCTGCTTGCCCGCGTTGATCAGGTCGGCATCTTCTTCGCCCTCGATCGGGAACGGGCCCATACCGAGCATGCCGTTTTCCGATTGCAGCGTCACCTCGATCCCTTCGGGGATGTAGTTGGACACCAGCGTCGGGATGCCGATGCCGAGGTTCACATACCAGCCGTCTTCAAGCTCCTGAGCCGCGCGTGCGGCCATCTGGTTGCGGTCCCACATGGTGTTATCCCTCCTGGTTCTGCGATGCAGCGTCGTGTTGATGCAGGGTTAGCGCAAAGGCGCGGAAAAGCGAAGCGCCGAAATCGGCGTTCATGTGCCGGTGATCGTTGAGCAGCCGCCCCTCGGCCCGGAAATCCATGGAGCCATGGCCGTAGGGTTCCTTCGTCAGGAAAGGCGAGGCAATGGTCTCGTCGGGTTGCGGCACGAAGATCATGTTCCGCGCGGCAAGGGCGCGGGTGAGGGCGGCGCGATATAGGCGCTGGATGCGCGCGGCCTCGGGGTGATGGGCCATGGCGGCATAGGGCATCTGGTGGTGGTCGCCCTTCGGTACGACGGCGGTCGTGGGATAGGGGGCGAGGGCGACGTGGATCGGCATGTCGCCGAACTGGCTGCGCAGGTGGTCGGCGCGGGGGGTGATGGCCTCGTGCATGGCCGACAGGAACGCCGGTTCGGACAGCAGCGCGCGGCCGGTACGGGCGGGCCAGTCGGCGATGTCGTAGCTCGCGGCGGTCCAGAGCGTCGCGGGCATTCCCAGCGTGTCGGCGATCACAAGGATATGGTCAAAGGTGGTCAGATCGAGGCCCGCGCAACCGTTCACACGCTGTGCAACCTTGCACAATCGGCTATCGGATTGATTTGGTTGGAAAACTAGAGTCTCGTTAACTTTTGCTTCATCAAACCCGCGGCCCGGCAGGCCGTAGCAGGTGATCTGCAGCGCGGGATGCTCGACCGCGATCTGCGCCTCGGCGTATTTGATTGCGCCGATGTTGGAGGTGCCGACGACTGCGATTTTCATTTCGTGACGTCCGGCGAATTTCCATCCCGTTGCGCCTCCGGCGATCTTCCGTCCTGTCGCGCCTCCGGCGCGAATGCGTCGAGGAGGATATCTTCGCAAATCGCCTCGTCAGCGGCCTCCGCGTTTGGCGCGCGCTCCTCGGACGTGACGTCCTTGTCGCAGAGACCATGGGCTTGCAGGAAGGTCTGCATGATCTGCGCGACGATCTCGGGCCGGACGGAGCGCAGGTCGTCGGCGAAGGGGCTGGTCCGGTGGGCGGGGGAGGTTACGAGTTCGTAGGAGGGAAAGTAGTCGATCCGGTCGGAGCTGTCGCAGAGCATGTCGCAGACGGTGCGCAGGACGGATTTCGAGCGGATTGTGGCAGGAAGGACGTGCTGGTCGGAGGCGGTGGCCGCCAGTGGCACGGGGCTGACTGTCAGAAGCCAGCGGAGGTTTGGGTTGATCTCGGACAGCGCCTCTTCCAGCTCGGTGAAATCGTCCAGAATGTCGGCGACGCCGTAGTTCACGAAGCGGAAGGTGTCGGGGTCGTAATCGCCCGCAACAGTGCCGGGGGCGGTGGGGTAGACGGTGCCGGTCTCGCGATGCTCCCACGCTTCCGTCAGCCCGAGGGTGAAGACGATCATGTCGGCTTGCGACAACGCCTCGGCCACGGCGGCGAGGTGCTGTTCGCGCATTTCCTGCACCAAATCAGGCGAGGCCAGCCCCTCGGGTTCGACACCGGGGCGCTGTGCGTCCCAGAATCGGCCATCGCGTTCCCAGACGGGCAGGGCGGGTTGCGCGCCGTTCACCTCGTCCACCAGCTGCCGGAATTGCTTGACCGTGTAGAGATTGCCGAACCGCGCGGAATAGACCCCGTAGCCGAAGCGGCTCGCGGTTTCGGGCGGCAGGCCGCGGCGCGCGGGTTCGGCGTCGATCACCTTGATGCCAGCGGCCTTCATCGCCGCGCCGACATGCTGCGCGAAGCAGGAGCCTGCAGTGAAGACGCGGGTGTCCGTCGTAACCGGGAATTTCGGGCGGTAGAGGTCGGGCGGGAAAGCAGGTGCCCCCGCAACGCCCCCGCGCCAGAAGGCGCGTTGGGGCAGGCTGGAATAGGGGGATTTGCTCAAGCCGCGCCCATCAGGCCGCGCGCGTGGTCCGCTGCTCGATCCGCTTCTCGTGTTCACCCTGGATCAGGCGATGCACGTAGATGCCGGGCAGGTGGATCGCGTCGCCGTCGAGCGAACCGGTTTCCACGATCTCCTCGACTTCCAGGATGCAGACCTTGCCGCACATCGCGGCGGGCGGGTTGAAGTTGCGGGCGGTCTTGCGGAACACGGCGTTGCCGGTGGGATCCGCTTTCCACGCCTTCACGATGGACAGGTCGGCGAAGATGCCGCGTTCGAGGATGTAGTCTTCGTCCGCGCCGTCGGGGCCGGTCGGGAACTGCTTCACTTCCTTGCCCTCGGCGATCACGGTGCCGACGCCGGTCTTGGTGTAGAAGCCGGGAATGCCGGCGCCGCCGGCGCGCATGCGTTCGGCCAGAGTGCCCTGCGGGTTGAATTCCAGCTCAAGCTCACCACCGAGGTATTGGCGCATGAATTCCTTGTTCTCACCCACGTAGGACGACATCATCTTCTTGATCTGGCGCGTCTCCAGCAATTTGCCGAGGCCAAAACCATCGACGCCTGCATTGTTGGAGGCCACCGTCAAGTCCTTGGTGCCCGCCTCGACGATACCGTCGATCAGCAGTTCGGGGATGCCGCACAGGCCGAAACCGCCCGCCGCGATCAGCATGCCGTCGAAGAGGACGCCATCGAGTGCCTCTGCCGCCGAGCCGTAGATCTTTTTCATGTGAGCATCCCCTGAATGACTTGAGTGCGCGCAAACTGCCGATTGGTCGTGGCGAAGTCAATCGCCGCGCTGCGGCGTCAATACCCCAGCGCCTCCTCCATCTCGGCAATCCAGGTGCTGACGTAATGATTGAAGCGGTCCGAGGGTTGCTGGCCTTCGAACCGCATCTGCAGCGGGTCGTCGGCGTGGATGTCCGAGCCGCTCATCGCTTCCAGGACCGCATGGGCGAGGAAGGGCACGTGGACCTCGGAATAGCCGCCTTCGTGCGCCATCATCAGCCGCCCGTCGCAGAGCGTATCGGCGGCGTCCATCACCATCTCGGTCATGGCGCGGAAGGTGTCGGACCCGGCGAGCATCCGGCTCAGCGTATCGACAAGACCTGCGTCGAAACCGCAGGCGATGACGATGGCGTCGGGCTGGAAATCCTGAAGCGCTGGCAGGACGAGCCGTTCGAACGCTTCGGTGTAGCCGACATGGCCGGTGCCCGGCGGCAACGGGATGTTGAGGTTGAAACCCTCGCCGTCGCCCGACCCCCGGTCGGCGAAATCGCCGGTGTCGAGCGGATAGTTCCGCTCCTGATGGAGCGAGATCGTCAGCGTGTCGGCGCGGTCATAGAAAATCGCCTCGGTCCCGTTGCCGTGGTGGACGTCCCAGTCGATGATCGCGACGCGGTCCGTGAGGCGCTCGGCACGGGCGGCTTCCACGGCGATGGCGATATTGGCCAGCAGGCAGAAGCCGTTGGGGAAATCCGGCAGGCAATGGTGGCCCGGCGGGCGGGACAGGGCATAAGCGTTACGGTGATGGCCCTTCAGGACGCTGAACAGCGCCGCCTTGGACAGACCGGCAGACAGCGTCGCGATCTCGTAGCCGCCGGGACCGAAGGGCGTGCGCAGGCCCAATTCGCCGCCGCCCGCGTCCGACATCTCTTTGAACTGGCGCAGGTAGGCGGCCGGATGGATGCGGAGCAGGTCCTCCTGGGTCGCAGGGTCGGCGCCGCGCGTGTCGAGCTGATCCCAGAGGCCGGTGACGCGCAGCAGGTTCACGAGGCGGCGTTTGGTTTCGGGGTTTTCCGGCAATCCGCCGCCCGGCTGCACCAGCCCGCCCACCTGAAGAAGCCCCGCGTAATTGCCGCCGCCGTGCCAGAAGCAGCGTTCGTCCCAGAAAAAGCCTGTAGTCATGGGCGGTCCCTCCGTTTGATGGGGATACTGGCGGCAAAGGCGCAAAATGGCCAGCCGCTCGGCGCTTGCGCTTCTCGCAACGGGGATGAGAGGGTGTGCGGATGGAAGACCCGAGTGGCGAGGATTGAGCGGGTTAGGGGGGCGCTGCCCCCGTCGCCTGAAGGCGACTCCCCCGGAGTTTTCCTGGCAAGATGAAAGGGGCGCGGCGGTGTCTAGTCGCGGGCGGACAGCTGGTAGGCGCCTTCGGGCAGATCGAGGGCGGCGGCCAGGTCGCGCACCTGCGCCAGCGACAGCGTGATGGTACGGATCTGGTCGGTGCGCGGGTCGGCCTGTTGCAGGGTCACGCATTCCTCGAAGGCGGAAATGATGACGTCTTCCTGAAGCGGGGCCGCGCCCTCGTCGACAAGGGTGACGATCGTGGCGTCGAATTCGTGCTCGATGGTAAACATGGGGGCAGGCTATGGGGCGCGCGTGACTTTGCCAAGCCTGCCCGTGCCGTCGATCCGGGGTGGACGCCGCGGCAGGGGGCACTAGGCTCGACAGCAGCCTTTGCGGTGGAGAAATGATGCGCGCCTTCCTGATTCTGCCTGTTCTGCTCTCGCTTGGGGCCTGTGTGACCACGGTGCCACGCGTCCTGCCGTCCGAGGCGCAGATTCCTGACGCGCCGACGGATGTTCCGGTGTCGATCAACCGCGCGATCCAGGTGACCGAGCGGATGGAGCCGGTGGCCGAGGCCGTATGCCGCGCCCAGACCCCGCAGCAGAATTGCGATTTCGATATCGTGGTGCTGCGCGACCCGCGCTACGGCGTGAACGCGTTCCAGACCGTCGATCCCGACACCGGCCAGCCGGTCATCATCCTGACGACGGGGCTGATCTACGAAGTGCGCAACGACGATGAGTTGGCCTTCGTGATCGGCCACGAGGCGGCGCATCATATCGCCCAACATCTGGGCCAGCAGCGGACAGCGGCGGAGCGGGGCGCGCGCATCTTCGCCAACACCGCGATGCGGCGCGGCGCGAGCCGGGAGGAGACGATCGAGGCGGCGAATCTCGGGGCGCTCGTGGGCTCGCGCCAGTTCAGCCAGGGCGCGGAGCTGGAGGCCGATGCGCTTGGCACGGTCATTACCTGCCGCGCCGGGTTCGATCCGCTGGTGGGGGCAGAGTTCTTCGGCCAGTTACCGGATCCGGGCGAGAACGTCCTGGGCACCCATCCGCCCAACCCCGCGCGCCTGCGCGTCGTGCGGCAGATCGCGGCGCAGGGGTGTTGAGGGTCTAACCCTTGAGCCGACCCCAAAGATCGTAATCGCTGGCCTCGTCCACCTCGACCGTCACCAGATCACCCGGCGCGAGATCCTCGAAGCCTTCGTCGATGAACAGGTTGCCGTCGATCTCCGGCGCGTCGGCCATGGTGCGGCAGGTGGCACCTTCGTCGTCCACAGAGTCGACGAGGACCTGCATGGTCTGGCCAACCTTGGCGGCCAACTTGGCCTCGGAAATGGCCTGCGCCTTTTCCATGAACCTCTCCCACCGCTCCTGCTTCAGCTCGGCGGGAACGTGATCCGGCAGCGCATTCGACCGCGCGCCATCGACGTTTTCGTACTGGAAGCAGCCGACCCGGTCGAGCTGCGCCTCGTCGAGCCAGTCGAGGAGCGTCTGGAACTCCTCCTCCGTCTCGCCGGGGTAGCCGACGATGAACGTGGAGCGGAGCGTGATGTCCGGGCAGTCGCGCCGCCACGCAGCGATCTCGTCCAAAGTGCGGGAGGCGGCGGCGGGGCGCGCCATGCGCTTGAGCGTCTCCGGGTGGGCGTGCTGGAAGGGGATGTCGAGGTAGGGCAGCAGGCCGTTGGCCGGATCGGCCATCAGCGGGATCAACTCGCGCACATGTGGATAAGGGTAGACGTAATGCAAGCGAACCCACGCACCCAGTGTGAACAAGTCTCTGGATAGGTTGAGGATCGGAAACTTTTCCTCCCGGCCCTTCCAGTCGGTCCCGTAGGCGGAGGTATCCTGGGAGATCACGAGGATCTCTTTCACCCCGGCCTCCACCAGCTTCTCGGCCTCGCGCAGAATGGCGTGCTGCGGGCGGCTCGCCAGCTTCCCCCGCATGTCGGGGATGATGCAGAACTTGCACTTGTGATCGCAGCCTTCGGCGATCTTCAGGTAGGCATAGTGGCGCGGCGTCAGCTTGACGCCCGCGGGAGGAAGAAGGTCGATGAACGGATCCGGCGCGGGCGGCACGGCGGCATGCACGGCGTCGAGCACCTGTTCGTATTGATGCGGGCCGGTGACGGCCAGGACCTTGGGATGCGCGCCGGTGATATACTCGGCCTCTGCCCCGAGGCAGCCGGTCACGATGACCTTGCCATTGGCCTCCAGCGCCTCGCCGATGGCGTCGAGGCTTTCGGCCTTGGCGCTGTCGAGAAAGCCGCAGGTGTTCACGATCACCGCGTCCGCGCCGGCGTAATCCGGGCTGATCGCGTAACCCTCGGCGCGCAGGCGCGTCAGGATGCGCTCGCTGTCGACCAGCGCCTTCGGACAACCGAGAGAGACCATGCCGATGCGCGGCTGGCCGGGGCGGGCGGCCTCGGGCACCTCGGCGCGGGCGAGGTCGGGGCGCAGGTTGGGCGGGTTCTGAACCATTGCGCTGCCATATCGCGCCGCCGCGCGCGGCGAAAGCCCCGTTGGCATCGGCAAGGGTGCGCGCATGACGCAGGTTTGGGGATGGGCGCGGGCCGATTCACTGGCTAGTCTGACCCTGAGGCGATCGGCAATGAAACACGGACTGCGTTTACTTCTCGGCATTATCGGCGCGCTGGCGACATTGGTCCTGCTGGCGGTGGTCGCGTTCTTGCTGATGCCGGCGGAGCGGCTGGCGCAGGTCGCCATCGACCGGCTGGCCGAGCAGACGGGACGCGAGATCACCATCACCGCCGCCGAACGCCCGACGCTTTGGCCTGATGTCGGCATCCTCGTCGAAGGGCTGGAAGTGTCGAACCCGATCTGGGCCGGATCCCGCCCCCTTCTGCGCGCGGAGACGGCGCAGATCCAGGTGGGCTGGCGGGCTCTGTTCGGCGGCGGGGGCCGGGTCGACCGGCTGGAGCTTCGCGGCGCGGACCTGACGTTGGTGCGCGGCGACGATGGCCAATTGTCGTGGCGCAATGGCGATGCGTCCCTGCTTCCGCTGGCGTTGGAGCGGGCCGAGGTGGAGGGCGGTCGTCTGCGGTTCCTGGATCGCGCGGCCGGGACGACCCTGGACGTGCGCCAGCTTCGGGCGACGCTCGACCTCGACGAAGACGCGGGCGGCTCGGCCGCCTTCGCTGCCGCGGGCGTCACGCGCGGCACGCTGATGGAACTCTCCGGCACGATCACGCGGGCGGCGGCGTTTTTCGACGGCGAGGCGCAGCCGATCCGCCTTGATCTGCTCTGGGGCGACGGAAGCTTGCGGTTCAACGGGCGTGGCGCGCTTGGTGGCGGCGCGGAAGGCGCGCTGGAAATGCGTGCGGACGACCTCGAGCCGGTGGTTCGATTGGTGCGTTCGGAGGTGCCGGACCTCGTGACCCGACTGGCGGGGCGGGAGATTTCCGTGAACGGGACGATGTCGCTTGCCGAGGGCGGGTCGCTGCACCTGCGCGACGGCGTGATCGGCATAGGAGAGACGCGCCTGAACGCGGCGCTCGACCTCGTGCGAGGTGAGGATCGCCCGCTTCTGCGCGGCACGATCACCGGCGGTGAGATCGGCTTGGGCGAACCCTTCGCGATGGGCCAACTGGCCCCGGACGGCGAGTGGTCTCGCGAGCGGCTCGACGTGAGCGGCCTGTTCGACCTGGATGCAGACCTGACGGTCCGGGCCGACGCGCTGCAACTGGGGTCGCTGACGCTTGACGGACTGGACCTGCGGGTCGCGCTGACCCGGGGGCGGGTGGTCTTCGACATTGCCCGCATCGGTCTGGCCGAGGGGCAACTGGCCGGCGAGTTCGTCATCAACGGGCGCGGCGGGCTGTCCGTGGGCGGCGAGCTTCTTCTGGCCAACGCCGAGGCGGCGACATTGTTCGAGGCGCTCACCGAGGCCGCGCCGATGACCGGGAGCGGGTCGGCCTCGATCGAATTCCTCGGGGTGGGAAATGACCTTTACACCATCATCGATGGGCTGGAGGCGGAAGGGGACCTGTCGCTGACGCGGGGCGTGATCGAGGGGTTCGATCTTCCGGGTCTCGCGCGCAACGAAGACGAGGATGCACTGGCGGAGGCCACGGCATTCGATCGGTTGCTGGCCGATTTCCGGGTGCGCGGCGGCGTGGTGATCAGCGAGGATCTGCTTCTGGACGGCGGCTGGGGCGGTTTCGATGGCGCGGGCGAGATTGATCTGGCAGAGCGCAGTGTCGGCTTCCGCCTGTCGCCGCGAAACTTTTCGGAACGCGCATTGCCGGTGCCGGTCCTGTTGACGGGAACATGGGACGCAATCGTGGTCCAGCCGGATGCCGCGGCCCTGCAGGCAAGGGCGGAAGCGGCGGCTGCCGAGCGCGCGCGTGCGGCGGAAGTGGCGCGCCTTCTGGGCGGCCCAATCGAGGGTGATGCGCCGGAGGATGACCTTCAGGCGGCGGAAGATGTGGAAGCGGTAGAAGAGGCCGACGAATGAAAATGCTGAGACCTGTCGTGATCCTGTCCATGTGCCTGGCTCTGTCGGCCTGCGGCGGTTCGGGCCTGTTTGGCGGTGGTGGCCGCGAGACCCCGATCGCCGATCTTTATCCGGGGGAAACGCCCGAGATGCGGGCACTTGTCAATGAATATGCCGCCCGCCACGAGATCCCGCCGGCGCTGCTACACCGGGTGATCCAGCGCGAGAGCGATTACCGCGCCAATGCGCGGAACGGTCCCTATTGGGGGCTGATGCAGATTCTGCCGCAGACGGCCCGCACGATGGGCCATGACGGCCCGCCGGAGGAGCTTCTGGATCCGCGCGTGAACCTGGAATACGCGGGCCGCTACCTGCGCGGGGCCTGGCTTGTCAGTGACGGCGATATGGACGCGGCCGTGGGCTGGTATGCGCGCGGCTACTACTACGAGGCGCGCAACCGGTGCCTTCTGGTGGAAACCGGGTTGAACCAACGCGAAATCGCCGGACATTGCCGCTGAGACGCCGGGCGGCTCAGTTCGGCTATTGGCCGAATGCGCCTCGCCCGCCGTCCCGAATAGTGCTCAGCGCCGGCGATCCCTGCGGCTCGACATCGGCTGGAACGCCACGCCGACATGGGCCTCGCAGTAAGGTTTGCCCTGCTGCACCGGCAATCCGCAGAAATAGAAATCCTCGGTCGCCGGGTCGCCGATGGGCCATTTGCAGACCCGCTCGGTCAATTCCATCAGGCTGATCCGCTTGGCGTGTTTCTCGACCTCGTTCACCTTGGCAAGCGCCTCGGGGCTGATCTCGTTGGCCGATGGCTGCGGCGGCAGCGGCTGACCGGCGGGCGCAATCGGCTTGCGCAGCGGCGTGACGTTGGAGGGGCGCGGTGCCGGCGTCGGAGCGGCCGCTGGCTCCTCGACAGTCTTGGTCTCGGGCGCGGGCTTCGGCGCGGCCTCGGCCTTGGGGGCGGGCGCTTCCTTGGCCGGTGCGGGCTTGGACGGCGCGGCGGTTCCGCCGCCGCTGGAGCGGTTGGACAGGCCGAGGCGATGCACCTTGCCGATGACCGCGTTGCGGGTGACGCCGCCCAGTTCCTTGGCGATCTGGCTGGCCGACTGGCCTTCGCCCCACATCTTCTTGAGCAATTCGACGCGTTCGTCCGTCCAGGACATGGGCAACTCCGATTTCTGCTATGCGATAAGACCGTCCATATGGGCGGTGTCCGCGCGGATTGAAAGGCCATTCTAAACCTTGCAGGCCCGGTGGCAAGCGGCGGCGGGGCTAGGGTGTCTTGCGGTTGACGGCCTCGCGCCACGCCAGCAGGGCGGCGCCCGCGATGATGATGCCCGCGCCCAGGTACGACGCAGCCTCGGGCCGCACGCCGAACAGGACGAGGTCGTAGAGCGCCGCGAAGGCCAGCGTGAGGTAGGAAAAGGGCGTGACGAAACTGGCATCGGCCCGCGCCATGGCGTTCACGAAACAGGTCTGCGCGGCCGCCATGACAAAGCCGAGCGCGGCCATGCCGGCCCATTGCAGCGGTGTCGGGGCCTGCCAGACGGCGATGACGGCAAGGCCCATGATCAGCACCCCGAGCGAATTGTTGTAGAACAGGATCTGCGTCGGGCGCTCTCGCCCGGTCAGCCGCTTGATGAAGGTCAGCTCCAACCCCAGCGCCAGCGCCGCTCCAAGGGCCAGAAGCGCACCGACCTGGACACTGCCCGCGCCAGGCCGGATCAGGATAAGCGCGCCTGCGAAGGCGATCGCGGCGGCGAACCAGCGCCATTTGCCGACCTTCTCACCCAGAAGCGGGATGGCAAGGATCATGCCGAAGACCGGGTTGAGGAAGCTGATCGCCGTCGCATCGGCCAACGGGATCGCGGCGGCAGCGGCAAACATCAGCGTCACGCCGGTGGCCCCGCAAAGGGTGCGCCCAACGTGAAGGCCGACATTGGGGCGCGTCAGGCGGGGCCGTGTGACCGCGATGAAGGTCGAGATGGCAACCCACGCGAACAGGAACCGCCCGAAGGTGACCTGAATTGGATGCAGCGCCGGGCCGAGCGTATCCGTCCCCAGCGCCTTTGCCAGAAGCGTAGTGCCGGCGATGAAGGCCGTGGCACTTAGCATGAACAGCACCGCCGTGCCGGGCGCGGCGTTCACCGGCGGCTGGGGCAGGGCCGCAGGGGGGATCGCCCCTTGCGCACCCATCGGGGTCGGCTTGGTCATCGCGGGGCCCTCAGACCCCGAGGCACCAGCGCATCACGGCCTTCTGGGCGTGCAGGCGGTTCTCGGCCTCGTCGAAGATCACCGAATGGGGGCCGTCCATCACCGAATCCGTCGCTTCCTCGTTCCGGTGCGCGGGCAGGCAATGCATGAACAGCGCGTCGTCATTGGCATGGGCCATCAGCGCGTCGTTGACCTGGTAGGGGCGCAGCTGGTTGTGGCGACGTTCCCGCGCGGTCTGGCTGTCGTGCATGGAGACCCAGGTATCGGTCACGACAAGATCGGCGCCCGCAACAGCCTTGACCGGGTCGCGCTCGATCTCGATGGAGACGCCCTTGGCGCGCGCCTCGTCGAGAAACACACGCTCAGGGTCGAGCGTTTCGGGGCCCGAGAAGGTCAGGTCGAAACCGAACTGGCCCGCCGCATGGGCGAAACTGGCGAAGACGTTGTTGCCGTCCCCGCACCAGACCACCTTCTTGCCCCTGATCGGGCCGCGATGCTCTTCGAAGGTCATGACATCGGCCATGATCTGGCAGGGATGGGTGCGGTTGGTCAGCCCGTTGATGACCGGGACGGAGGCATGTTCGGCCATCTCCAGCAGCACTTCCTCCTCGAAGGTGCGGATCATGATGAGATCGACGTAGCGGCTGAGCACGCGGGCGGTGTCGGCGATGGTCTCGCCATGTCCAAGCTGCATCTCGGAGCCGGACAGCACCATGGTCTGACCGCCCATCTGGCGCACGCCCACGTCGAAGGAGACGCGGGTGCGGGTCGACGGTTTCTCGAAGATCAGCGCGACCATGTGGCCGGCGAGCGGCTGGTCGTCATCGGGCGTGCCCTTGGGCCGGCCGGCGCGGGCGGTTTTCATCTGCGCCGCCTGGTCGATGATGGACCGCAGATCGGCGGGCGAGGTTTTGTGGATGTCGAGGAAGTGGTTCATGGGTTTGCCTTTAGGGCTTTCGGAAAGCGCCGGGGGGCCAGCCCCCCGGTACGCCTCGGATATTTCTGACACGTGGAAGAGGGCGCTACTCGGCGGCAGCGCGGTTTTCCAAAGCGATGGCGGCGGCGTCGAGGCGGGAGATACCTTCGCCGATCTCCTCCTCGGTGATGGTCAGGGCGGGCAGGATGCGGACCACGTTGTCGCCCGCCGGCACGCTCAGAAGGCCCTGCTCGTATCCGGCGCTGACCACGTCGAGGTTCGTCACCTTGCACTTGAGGCCGAGCATCAGGCCCGAGCCGCGCACGGTTTCGAAGATGTCCGGATGCGCGTCGACCAGCCCTTCGAGGCGCTGGCGCAGGTAGCCCGCCTTGCGGTTCACGGCGTCGAGGAACCCGTCGGAAGTGATCTCGTCCATCACGGTCGCGCCCACGGCGCAGCCGAGCGGGTTGCCGCCGTAGGTGGAGCCATGGGTGCCGGCCGTCATACCCTTCGCGGCCTCCTCGGTCGCCAGAAGCGCGCCGAGGGGGAAGCCGCCGCCGATGCCCTTGGCGACCAGCATGATGTCGGGCGTGATCCCGGCCCATTCATGGGCGAAGAGCTTGCCGGTCCGGCCCATGCCGCACTGGATCTCGTCGAGGATCAGCAGGAGGCCGTGCTCGTCGCAGAGGTCGCGCAGGCCCTTGAGGCAGACATCGGGGAGCGGGCGGATGCCGCTCTCGCCCTGCACCGGCTCGACCATGATGGCGCCCACGTCCGGCTCAGCGGCAGCGGCGCGGAGCGCGTCGTGATCGCCGAAGGGCAGGTGGCGGAAGCCGGGCAGCAGCGGGCCGAAGCCCTTGACCAGCTTTTCCGTGCCGGCGGCGGAGATCGCGGCCATGGAACGACCGTGGAAGGCGCCCTCGAAGGTGAGGATCGTGGTGCGCTCGGGCTCGCCGTTCGCGTCGCGGTACTTGCGGGCCATCTTGATGGCGAGTTCCGCGGCCTCGGTCCCGGAATTGCAGAAAAACACGGTGTCCGCGAAGGTGTGGTCGACCAGCCGCTCGGCCAGCGCGATCTGCTCGGGCACCTGGTAGAGGTTCGAGGTATGCCAGAGCTTTTCGGCCTGCGCCTTCAGCGTCTCGACCACTTTCGGGTGGCCGTGGCCGAGGGCCAGGACGGCGATGCCGCTGGTGAAATCCAGGAAACGTCGCCCGTCGGCCTCGATCATCCACGATCCTTCGCCCTTGACGAAGGAGAGGTTGGCGCGGCTGTAGCTTGGCAGGACCGGCGAGATCATCGGGTCATCTCCATGGGGTTGAAAAGAAGGTCCCGGAATGCACCGGGGCTGATGCATAGTCAATTCACGTCTGTTGATGGGGTCAAGTGCCCGACATGATGAGGCATGTGGTGGAGCCGGTGGCGTAGAGCTTGCCCGTCGCGGCGTCGCGGATCGTGCCCTCGGCGACGCCGGTGGTGCGGCCCGCGTGGCTGACGACGCCTTCGGCGATGATCTCGGTGCCGATGGGAATGGCGCGGGTGATGTTCACCTTGTATTCGAGCGTCGTGTAAATGGAGCCCTTGGCCAGCTTCGTCATCACGGCGCAGGCCATGGCGCTATCCAGAAGCGTGCCGTACCAGCCGCCGTGGACGGAGCCGATGGGGTTCATCGTCCTGAACTCGGGCGTGCCGCGGAAGGTGACGCGGCCGTCCTCGACCTCCGCCAGATGATATCCGAGGGTCTGGCCGATGGGAGGCGCGGCGAGGGTGCCGTCGAGGATGCCACGCATGAAATCGAGGCCGGACATGGAGAGCATCTGCTCGGCACTGGGCAGGCCGGAGGGGTCCTCGGCGTAGTGGGGCTGGGGCATGGGGCGGGGCCTCCGGGTCCGTTGGTCGGGCGCAGGAAGCCACGGGGGCGGGCCGTGTGCAAGGTTGATCACGCGTGATACGGATGGTGTTCAGGCATGAAATCTAGTAAAATCAATATGTTGAAATTCCTTATATTTCTATGATTATAGAAATGTTTTGCAGCTTTCCAAAAGGGCGTACCGCTGCTCCGATCACCGTCCGCACACTTGAATAGACTTGTGAAGCACGGAGGCCTACGCCTTGTGCATGATGTTCACGCCCACATTCTTCCCGCGGTTCCGGGCGACCCGTGTCGCAGGCGCCCAAGCGCCGACTGAATCGCGACGACGTCGCAGAGTGACTTCTGAACTGGCGGACGTGTCATGCGCGGCACCTGCATGGATTGAGCACGGATCACGAACTGTTGTTTCCGGGAACGTTTCCCTCCCGTCTGCCGATGGGTATCGCGGGTTCATGCGCTTTGTGCAGACCATCGTGACCGCGCTTCTCGTCGTAAGCTTCCTGCCCTGGTGCGGGCTCGCCGCTGCGTCGGCGACGTTGGTTGACGTTGATGACCCCTCGTTTCTTTCGGGAGCGTCCCCTGTCGTCCAGGCGGTTTACGTCACGGAGACGCGCTTTGACACGGCTCGACACGGGAAAGGCGTCACGGTGCTTCCACAGGTGCACTGTGGTGTGAATGCGCCATTGCCGTCCGACCCGGACGACATCGAGTTTTTTGCAAGCACGCTACACTTGGTCGCCGGTTGCGCGGTGCTTGTTCCCCGTGCCGCGCAGGCGCCACCGACCTCCCCGCCTCGTGCTGCCTGAATGAAATCCGGCGTTTCACGCCATTTCCTTCCAGTACGAGAGATCAAACCGATGTTGACCAGACGTAGTTTCGCTGCCGCCTCAGGCGCGGTATTTCTGACTGCCTGCACACGCCCATTCGAGGGCAGCCCAACCAGTGCCGCCGCCGTTCCTGCCGGACCGGTGTATCCGCCGCTGCCAGATTTCTATGGCGCCGTTTCGGGCGAAACCTTCCCGATCGAGGCGGTTCCTGAGGGGGTCCTTTCGCCGGAACTATGGCGACAGGAGGCCGAGAACTTGTGGCCACGACACCCGCGCGGGACCATCGTCGTCGACCCGGACGCGGCCTTGCTTTACTTCGTGGAGTCCGCGGAACGGACCACCCGGTATGGTGTCAGCGTGGGAGCTGCTGGGTTCGGCTGGGACGGGACGGCCCGGTTGCAGTTCTGCCGTAGCTGGCCGCGCTGGAATGTGCCGGAAGAGACCATCGAGAGGCGTCCCGAGTTGGAGCCTTACTCTGTTGCCAACGGAGGCATGGACCCCGGGCCGGGCAATCCGATGGGTGCGCGTGCGCTCTACCTGTTCCAAAATGGCGAGGACACGCTTTACCGTGTGCATGGTGGGGCATTGCCGCGCGAACTGGGGCAGGCCGTGTCCGCGGGGTGCATCCGGATGCTGGATCAGGATGTGATCCACCTCCATGACCGTGCTGTGCACGGGGCCTCGGTCATCGTGCTTCCGTCCATGATGCCAAGCGGCCTTGCGCAGGTCTACTAAGTGCCGATGGGCAGGCCTATTCCGGACGGCGGTCGCGCGCAGGGTGTCGCGGCCGCCGTGCCATGGCGATGGCGGGGGAGTTGGGCGCAGGGCGTTATGACGGGTGTTCACGCGTGATGCGGATGGATATTGGAGGGTGAGTGTAATGAAATCCAGATCCGAGCAGGCCAGGTTCGTGTATCAATCAGCTCCGTTACGTGACGGCCAGCAAATAACTCTTCACAGCCGTCACGACCCTGTCGGACAGCCCGTCCCGAGGCAACAAACCTTCTCCGGCGGCATTCACCAGCCCGCGCGCGATCACGATCGCGGTCAGAAGATCCGAATGCCGGATCGCGCCGAAGCGCCGGGTGAGCAGGCCGGACGAGATCGTTGCGATCTCCTCGGCCATGGCATTTGCCTCGGTGCCAAGGGGGAAGGCCTGTTCGATATGTTCGAGGGCGGCCGCAAGCCTTGGTCGCGCGAATTGGTGGCGGATGGCGGCCGCGACCATCGCCTCAAGCGCCGTATCGCTGCCCTCCGGTATGGCACGCAATTCGGCCAGTAGCATGTCGCGTTCCCGGCGGATAAGGGTGACCAGGATGGCGTGTTTGTCGGGAAAATACTGATACAGTGTCCCGATGCTGACACCGGCGCGTTCGGCGATGCGGTTGGTATTGAGCGCGTCGGCATCGCGTTCTTCCAGAATGCGAGCCGCCGCTTCGACGATGGCCGCACAGGTCGCGACGGCCCGGCGCTGTGTCGGTAATTTCCTGGGCTGTGGGGTTAGCGATGTCATTGCATCTGCATGCGAGTAGGAAACCTGAGCAATTGCTTGGATACTGTCCGTATCTTCAATCATTGCAAAGCGAAAGCGTGATCCGATGCCCCAAGAAACCCCGCGTTACAACCCGCTGACCCTGTTCGTGCTGGTGCGGGCCTTGCCAGCCTGGCTGGCCCTGCCACGGGAGCGGCGGCGCGAGATTGCGGCCACGGCGACGCCTGATGACAGCACGCAGGTCCGCCAGTTCGATTGTGAGGCCTTTTCGGCCATGTGCTCGGATATCTGGATGCTCACCGGCCCGTCAGCCGGGGCGCTGAACACGGCGATGGAGCGGCTGCGCGATACGGCGCTTTTTGCGCATCCGTATTTCGAGTTCGTGGCGATCCTGCCCGCCATTGAAGACGGGTTTCGGGATTTCGAGGCCGGGGCGGGGTCTTGAGGCCGAGCCCCACGCCCCTCACGACATCGCCCTTAAGCGCCGACCCTGCTGGTGCGCGGCACGGCACTGGTGGGCCTTTCTCCCACGGTCAGGGCGGAGATGGAATTCGCAATCGCGTGACGGTCGATCTGGAAGTGGTCGGCAAGGTCGCCGATGCTGCCGGTCTGGCCGAAGTGTTCCACCCCGTGGGGGATCGTCCGGTGCCCGGCCACGGCGCCGAGCCACGAGAGCGTGGCGGGGTGCCCGTCGATGACGGTGACGATGGTGCAATGGCTGGGAAGGTCGCGCAGCAGCGCCTCCACATGCGACAGCGCGTCGGGGTTGCCCCGGGCGCGGCTGCGCTGTGCGGCGGTCCAGCCGGCGTTGAGACGGTCGGCGGAGGTGACGGCAAGCACGCCGATGTCGCGCCTGTGCTCTGCGATCATGCCGGCGGCGGCGATGGCCTCATCGGCGACGGCGCCCTGGTAGGCGATCACGACGGAGCAATTGGGGCCGGGTTTGCGCAGCCAGTAGCCACCGTCGACGGCACCTTGGCGGAAATCGTCATCGGCCCGTTTGCCGGGTTGTTCGAGCGGCTTGGTGGTCAGCCGGAGATAGACGGACCCGCCGGTTTCGTCGCGCAGCCAGGTCCGTTCGTCCGGGTCGCCTTCGCCATCGCGCTGCATGTAGTCGAAGGCCCATTCCATGATGACCGCCAGTTCATCGGCGAAGGCGGGCTCGAAGCTGGCCAGCCCGTCCTGCGACATGCCGGTGAGCGGCGTGCCGATGGATTGGTGCGCGCCGCCTTCGGGGGCCAGCGTCACGCCGGACGGGGTGCCGACGATCATGAACCGCGCATCCTGGTAGCAGGCGTAGTTCAGGGCATCGAGGCCGCGATGCACGAAGGGGTCGTAGACCGTTCCGATGGGGATGAGCCGCTTGCCCCAAAGGCTGTGCGACAGGCCTGCCGCCCCCAGCAGCAGGAACAGGTTCATCTCGGCGATGCCAAGTTCCAGGTGCTGGCCCGCGGGATCGAAGTTCCATTTCGCGGTCGAGGGGATGCGGTGTTCGATGAAGGCGTCGTTCTGCGGCGCGCGGGCAAACAGCTTGCGGCGGTTCACGAAGGCGCCGAGGCCAGTGGTGCCCGTCACGTCGGGCGAGGTCGTCAGGATGCGGTCGGCCAGCGCACTGTCGCCCTTGGCCAGCTCATCCATGATCTTGCCGAAGGCCGCCTGGGTGGAGATCTCGCGGTCGCTGGCGAAGTCGATGGCGGGCACCGGGAGTTTGACGTCGTCGTGGCGCCGCGTGCCTTGGGCGAAGAACGGCACCTCGGCGAGGAAGGATTTCAGGGCGGCTTCGTCCCGCACGGTTGCGAACGGCTCCCACTCCTGGCCTTGGGGGACGCCCATCCGCGCTTGCCAATCGGCCATCTGGGCCTTGGTCATCAACCCGCCGTGGTTGTCCTTGTGGCCGGCGATCGGCGTGCCCCAGCCCTTGATCGTGTAGGCGAGGAAGCAGGTGGGGCGGTCGTGGTCGATGGCGGCGAAGGTTTCGGCCATGGTCTGCACGCAATTGCCGCCGAGGTTTTCCATCAGCGCCGCCAGCTCGGTATCGCTGCGCCGGTCGAGCAGGGCGGTGACATCGCCCTGGTCGCCCAGGTCGTCCATCAGACGTTTGCGCCAGACCTCGCCGCCCTGGTAGGTGAGCGCGGCATATTCCGCGTTGGGGCAGGCGTCGATCCAGTCGCGCAGCCGTGCCCCGCCCGGCTCCTCGAACGCGGCGCGCTGGAGGGTGCCGTACTTGACCTTGACCACGTCCCAGCCGAAGGCGGCGAAGATCTTCTCGATCCGCCCGAACAATCCTTCGCGCACGATGCCGTCGAGCGACTGGCGGTTGTAGTCGATGATCCACCAGGTGTTGCGCAGGTCGTTCTTCCAGCCTTCCTGGAGCACCTCGTAGACGTTGCCTTCGTCCAGCTCGGCGTCGCCGACAAGGGCCACCATGCGGCCCGGGGTGATCTGTCCCCAAGCCTTCGCCGCGATGAAATCCTGCACCAGGGAGGCAAGCGCCGTGATCCCCACGCCAAGGCCCACCGATCCGGTGGAGAAATCCACGTCGTCGGTATCCTTGGTGCGGCTGGGGTAGCTTTGGACGCCACCGAAGCCGCGGAAGTTCTCCATTCGCTCCCGGGTCTGGTTGCCCATGAGGTATTGCATCGCGTGAAAGACCGGCGAGGCATGGGGTTTGACCGCGACCCGGTCTTCCGGCCGGAGCGCAGAGAAGTAGAGCGCCGTCATGATCGACACCATCGAGGCGGAAGAGGCCTGGTGCCCGCCCACCTTGATCCCGTCCGCCTTGGGACGGACGTGGTTGGCGTTGTGGATCATCCAGTGCGACAGCCAGAGCAGGCGTTGTTCAATGGTCTTCAGGTGTGTGTGCGACATGGGACATCCTGCTTGGCTCGGACTATCTGGGATGGAACCGGCGCGGTGATCAACCGTCCTTGTAGTAGTAGCTGTAGCCGTTGAGCGCCGGTGCGCCGCCGAGATGGGCGTAGAGCACTTTCGAGCCCTTGGGAAAGAAGCCCTTCTTCGCGAGGTCGATCATGCCTTGCATGGATTTGCCCTCGTAAACCGGGTCGGTCATCATCGCCTCGGTCCGGGCGGCAAGGCGGATGGCCGCGTTGGTTTCGTCGGACGGCACGCCATAGGCGGGGTAGGCGTAGTCGGGGTTGATGTGGATCTCGTCCTCGCGCACGTCGCGGCCGAGGCCGACGAGAGCGGCGGTGTTGTCCACGATCTCGCGCACCTGGGCGCGGGTCTGGTCGACGGTGCCGGAGGCGTCGATGCCGATCACGCGATCCGCGCGGTCCTGTGCTGCGAAGCCGACGATCATGCCGCCCTGGGTCGAGCCGGTGACGACGCAGACGACGATGTAGTCGAACTGGAAGCCAAGCTCCTTCTCCTGCTCGGCCACTTCCTCGGCGAAGCCGACGTAGCCGAGGGCGCCGTATTTGTGCACCGACGCCCCGGCGGGGATGGCGTAGGGCACGCCGCCCGCATCCTTGACGGACTGGATCGCATCCTCCCAGCTTTTGCGGATGCCGATGTCGAAGCCGTCGTCGACAAGGCGGCTGTCGGCGCCCATCAGGCGGGTCATCATGATGTTGCCCACGCGGTCGTAGACCGCATCGTAATGGGGCACCCATTTCTCCTGGATGACGACGCATTTCATGCCGATCTTGGCGGCGGTCGCGGCAACCATGCGCGTGTGGTTCGATTGCACCCCGCCGATGGAGACCAGCGTGTCCGCACCGCTCGCGATGGCGTCGGGGACGATGTATTCCAGCTTGCGGAGCTTGTTGCCGCCCATGGCGAGGCCAGAGTTGCAGTCGTCGCGCTTGGCGTAGAACTCCACGTCCGCGCCGACGGCTTCGGTCAGGCGGGGCAGATGTTCGATGGCGGTTTTGCCGAAGGTCAGCGGGTAGCGTTCGAATTTATCCAGCAAGGACACGGGGCGATCTCCTGATTTGCGATTCCCTGAACAATAGCAAACCGGGTTCGGAAGGTGCTTTCTAATTCCCTGTCTATTCTACGCTCACAGGTGCACCCTAGGCCTTAATTCTGATAAAATGGTCATTATACCGTAAATAAATGAAAGATTCTTTCATGAGCGAACTCGATCGCATCGACCGGAATATCCTGCGCCACCTGCAAGCTGACGGGCGTCTGACCAATGCGGATATTGCTGCAGCCGTGAACGTGAGCCCGGCCACCTGCCACCGGCGCACGCAGCGGCTGTTCGAAGAGGGGCACATCACCCGTGTCATGGGGCACGTGAACCCGAGATCGGTCAACCGCGGCACGCTGGTGATGGTGGGCGTCGTACTGGACCGGTCGACGCCTGAAAGTTTCGCCGATTTCGAAGAGGCGGTTTCTGGCATGAAGGAGCTGCTGGATTGCCACCTTGTTGCCGGGGATTTCGACTATCTGCTGAAAATCCGTGTCAACGACATGAATGATTTCAACGCGTTGCACACCAAGATGCTGATCGCGCTTCCGGGCGTGCGGCAGATACGGTCGTTCTTCGTGCTGAAGGAAATCAAGGAAAACGCGCCGCTGGCCTTCTGAGGGTCAGCGGCGTGGAGGGAGCAATTGGCCCGACCGTTCAGGCCACGCGTGCCAGGGTCACTTTTGGGGCGACGCCAAGGGCCGCGCAGACGTCGCGGGTGAGTTCCGGCTTGTTGAGCGTGTAGAAATGCAGCTCTTCCACACCGCCTTCGATGAGGTCGGTGCAAAGCTCGGTGCAGAGCGCCGTGGACAGAAGGTCTTCGCGGCCGTCGCGCAGGGCGGCATTGTAGGCTTCGTCCAGCCACGCAGGGATCTGTGCGCCGCAGCCGGTGGCGAATTTGCGGGCGTTGGTCCAGTTCTCGATCGGCAGGATGCCGGGGATGATCGGCGCGGTGATGCCGGCGGCGGCGCAGGCGTCGCGGAAGCGGAAGAACGTCTCGGCCTCGAAGAAGAACTGGGTGATGGCGGAGGTGGCCCCGGCATCACACTTGCGCTTGAGGTAGTCGACGCAGGCCTGCAGGGACTCGGCCTCGGGGTGCGGATCGGGGTAGGCGCCGACGCGGATGTCGAATTTGCCGGTGTTGGCCAGCGCCTCGATCAACTCCACCGAGGAGGCGAAACCTTCGGGGTGGGGGCGGAAGCCCTCGGCCCCTTTCGGGGGATCACCGCGCAGGGCGACGATCTGTTTGACGCCGGCGGCGGCATATTGATCGGCGATTTCGAGCGTTTCTTCGCGGGTGGCGTCGACGCAGGTCAGATGGGCCGCGACCGGCACGCCGAAATTGGCGCCGATGGCCGTGACGGCCTCGTGCGTCAGCTTGCGGGTGGTGCCGCCGGCGCCGTAGGTGACGGAGACGAATTGGGGGGCGAGCGGGGCGAGGGTGCCGAGCGTGTCCCAGAGGCGGAACGAGCCTTCCAGGGATTTCGGCGGGAAGAACTCGAAAGAGACGCGCGGGGTGGTCATGGCGATTCTGATCCTTGATGTGTTGCACCCAGATGTCGCATAGAGCTGTCTGAGAGCCAAATTCATAACATTCATCATCAATATGAGTTCCGCATGCATATCGAGTTCCGGCACCTGAAGACGATTAAGGCGATCCACGAGCAGGGCGGGCTGGCGCGGGCGGCGGACAGCCTGCATATCACGCAGTCGGCTTTGAGCCACCAGATCAAGGGCTTGGAGGACCAGGCCGGGGTGGAATTGTTCGTGCGCCGGTCGAAGCCGATGCGGCTGTCGGCGGCGGGCATGAAGCTGCTGCGGCTGGCCGAGGAGGTGCTGCCGCGCGTTGCCGCTCTGGAGGAGGATTTCGGGAGCCTGCGTGCGGGCAAGTCAGGGCGGCTGCATATCGCCATCGAATGCCACGCCTGTTTCGACTGGCTGCTGCCGGTGCTGGAGGCGTTTCGCAAGACATGGCCGGATGTCGACGTGGACATTCGCCCCGGCCTTCAGTTCGAGGCGCTGCCCGCGCTGGTGCGGCAGGACGTGGACCTCGTGGTGTCGAGTGACCCGGAGGATTTGCCGGGCGTCGAATTCACGCCGCTGTTCGATTACGAGCCGGTGTTCGTCTGCGCCGCCGATCATCCGCTGGCGGAGAAGGACTTCGTGGTGGCGGAGGATTTCGCGGACCAGACGTTGCTGACCTACCCGGTGGAGCGGGTGCGGCTGGACGTGTTCAGCCAGCTGTTGCACCCGGCAAGCGTAGAGCCGAAGGCGGTGCGGCAGGTGGAATTGTCGGCGGTGATCCTGCTGCTGGTGGCCTCGGGGCGCGGGGTGGCGGTGCTGCCCGACTGGGTGGTGCGCGACGTGGGAAAATCGCAGAGCATCGTCACGAAGCGGCTTACCGAACAGGGCGTGACGCGGCGGCTTTACGGGGCCAGCCGGGAGGAGGACACGGCCAAGCCCTTCATGGCGCATGTGCTGAAGCTGTGCCGGACGGAGCCGCCCAAATTGCAGAGGCGCACATGACCCATCCATTTCTCGATTTTCCCGGGCCGGTCGGCTTCGCGCATCGCGGCGGGGCGCAGGAGGCGGAGGAGAACACGGCGGAGGCCTTTGCCTATGCCGTCGGGCTGGGGTTCAGCCATATCGAGACGGATGTGCACCTGAGCCGCGACGGGGTGGTGGTGGTCCACCATGACGATACGTTCGAGCGGATGTTCGGCGACCCGCGCGCGGTGGCGGAGATGGACTGGGCGGAGATGTCTGCGTTGCGGACGGCGGGCGGCGCGGCGGTGCCCCGGCTCGACGAGGTGCTGGAGGCGTTTCCGGAAACCTTCTTCAACATCGAGTTGAAATGCCTGGAGGTGGCGGGGCCGCTGGCCGAGGTGATCCGGCGGGCGGGGGCGCTGGACCGCGTCTGCGTGGGGGCGTTCGACCCGAAGAACACGGCGGCGATCCGGGCGGAGTTGGGGGAGGGGCTGTGCTGGTCGCCCGCGCATGCCGGCGTGGCGCGGCTCTGGGCGGCGGGCTGGGGTCTGCCGGTGGGGCGGCTGCCCTTTCCGGTGGTGCAGGTGCCGGCGTCGTTCAACGGGATTCCGGTGGTGACGGGGCGGGTCGTGCGGGCGGCGCGGACGCGGGGCGTGAAGGTGCAGGTCTGGACGGTCGATGACCGCGCCGAGATGGAACATCTGCTGGACCTCGGCGTCGACGGGCTGATGTCGGACCGGCCGAGCGTGTTGCGGGAGGTGCTTCAGGCGCGGGGCGCTTGGCATTCCTGAACGCTGCGACTATACGCGCGGCCTGACCTTTTGGAGTGACCGGATATGCAGGGCTCAGCCAACCTCAACGTGATGATCAAGGCCGCACGCAAGGCGGCGCGGAGCCTGCTCAAGGATTTTCGCGAGGTGGAGCAATTGCAGGTCTCGACCAAGGGGCCGGGCGATTTCGTGAGCCGTGCCGACCGCGCCGCGGAAGAGATCATCAAGACCGAGCTGATGGAGGCGCGTCCGAATTACGGGTTCCTCGGCGAGGAAGAGGCCGAGATCGAGGGCAAGGACCCGACGCGGCGCTGGATCGTGGACCCGCTCGACGGGACAACGAACTTCCTGCACGCGATGCCCCATTGGGCGATCTCCATCGCGCTGGAGCACAAGGGCGAGATCGTGTCGGCGGTGGTCTACGACCCGGCCAAGGACGAGATGTTCTTTGCCGAGAAGGGTGCGGGCGCATGGCTGAACGACAGCCAGCGGTTGCGGGTGTCGGCGCGCAGCAAGCTGAGCGAGTCGGTCTTCGGCGCGGGCCTGCCGCCCGATGGCGGCAAGTACCTGCCCGCGATGCTGCGTGACCTCGGGCGGCTGATGCCGATGTGCTCGGGGATGCGGCGCAACGGGGCGGCCTCGCTCGACCTGTGCTGGGTCGCGGCCGGGCGGTTCGAGGGATATTGGGAATACAACCTCAAGCCTTGGGATATCGCCGCCGGTATCCTGATCGCGCGGGAGGCGGGTGCCTTCGTCGAGCCGATCCGCGAGGATCAATCCCTGCTGGAGGACGGCCACCTGATTGCCGGGGCCGAGCCGATCTTCGACGCGTTTGCAAAGGTGATCCGCACGCGGGACTGACACGAGGCGTCCCGGGGCGGATTTCCGCGAAATCCGTGTGGAAAACCGCGTTTTCCGGGATTTCTCGGAAATCCCCGCGGAATGCGCGGCATTCCGGATCGTCTACCGGGCGTATCCGCGGTCGTAGATGATCTGCTGCGCGATGCCCGCGGCGAGCAGGTAGACCGAGGTCACCATGACGACCGTGGTCAGGAGCGGGTTTGGCGCGAAGCCTGTCCACGCGGCAAAGGCGATCGAAGCGACCCAGAGCATCGCGACCGGCAGGGACACGAGGCGCCAGCGCGCGGTGCGGACGGGATGGACGAATTTCAGGTTCAGGAATTGCGCCGCGGACAGCACCACGACCAGCCCGAGGATGACCCACCAGGGCGGCTCGATCACCAGCATCGCAAGGGCGACCATGTTCCAGCATCCGGGGAAGCCGCGAAAGCTCTTGTCCGCTGTCTTCATGCGCGTGTCGGCGAAGTAGAGCGACGAGGCGAAGGGGATCAGCAGCACCACGATCCAGCCCGACCAGCCCGGCATCAGGCCTGACCCGTAGAGCGCGTAGGCCGGGATCATCACGTAGGTGAGGAAGTCGATGATGAGGTCGAGCAGCACGCCGTCGATCACCGGCGCGTTGGTCGTGACATCGTAGCGGCGCGCGAGCGGGCCATCCACGCCGTCGACGATGAAGGCCACGGTGAGCCAGATCGTCATCATCGCCCAGTCCTGCTTCGCGGCCTCCAGAAGCGCCAGCATCGCGACCGACGCGCCGACGGCGGTAAAGAGGTGGACGGAGTAGGCTCTGAAACGCATTGGACCGGGATGCATGGTTGCGGGTGAATTTGCAATGGGTGACGGGTAGGTCAGTCGTGGCTTGTCGGAGGAAGAGGGGGGCGTCGCCAGTGGTTGCTCGAACCAATGGCGCAACCACTGGCAACTCCCCCGTCCTTCGGACTCCCCCCGGAGGTTTTTCTGGCAAGATGAAAGGCGGGGGCGTCCGCGAGGAGAGCCCGAAGGCTCGAGGAGCGACGGCTCAGGCCTTTGGATGGGCGGCGGCGTAGACCTCCATCAGGCGGGCGGTATCGACGGCGGTATAGGCCTGCGTCGTCGACAGGGAGGCGTGGCCCAGAAGTTCCTGGATCGCGCGCAGATCGCCGCCGGCGTCGAGCAGGTGGGTGGCGAAGGAATGGCGCATCGCGTGGGGCGTGGCGCTGGTGGGCAGGCCGAGTTGCAGGCGGGTCTGTTCCATCACCCTTGCAACGGCGCGCGGGCCGAGGGGGCCGCCACGGATGCCGCGGAAGAGCTTCGTCTGCGGGGCGAGGTCGTGCGGGCACAGCCGGGCGTAGCGCGCGGTCGCGTCCTGCGCGGCGGGCAGGACGGGGACTTCGCGCTGTTTGCCGCCTTTGCCGGTGATGCGGAGGACCTGCGGGAGCGGCAGGTGGTCTGAGGTAAGGCCGAGGGCCTCGGAGATCCGGAGGCCGCAGCCGTAGAGCAGCGTCACCACGGCCATGTCACGGGCCTGCACCCAGTCGCGGGTGTCCTGCATGGCGACGCCGTCGATCATGTCGCGGGCGCCGGCCTCGGTCAGGGGGCGGGGCAGGCGGCGGGTGTGCTTGGGCGCGCGCATCGACAGGACCGGCGTGGCGTCGAAGCCGTCACGCTCGGCCCACCAGGTGTAGAAGGCTTTCACCGCCGACAGGCGCCGGGCGAGAGAGCGCGCGCCGACGTCGCGGGCGCGCTGGCTGGCCATCCAGGCGCGCAGGTCGCGGGACTGGATGGCGCGCAGCTCGGCGGGGCCGGGGGCGCCGCCGAGGTGGGTGGATTGGAAGGTGAGGTAGTCTGTCACATCGGCGGCATAGGCGCGCAGCGTCGCCTCCGCCCGCCCGCGCACGCCGCGCAGGTGGGTGAGCCATTGCTCCAGCAGGTCCCGGACCGCCGGTGTGATCGCGACCGACATGGCCTAACCCAGCCACCCGCGCATCAGGCGTTCGAAGACGCCAGCGAAGAACGTCAGCAGGTCAGTGCCTTGGCTGGGGCGGAACTGGTGCGGATCCTCGGCGCCCATGACGAGCAGACCGGGCAGGCGCCCTTCTCCGAGATCGAGGGTCAGGCAGGCCTCGGAATGGATCCAGCGGCTGGCTTCGCCGAAGATCTTCGACGCGTCGCCGCCGACCTGGCGCAGGGTGACCTGGCGGTGCGGCATCTCGCGCCCGCCGGTGACATAGGCGTTGACGAAGCCGGGCGCGACGACGGTCAGCACGTCTTCGAGTTTCTGGACCTTGGGGGCCTCGGTCTCGGTCGCCTCGGCGCTTTCCAGGACCAGCCGGATTCGGTCGACCCGCAGGATGCCCGCGACATCGGTGCCGAGCATGGTCAGGAATTGCGTGAAGTCCTTCGCGTCGAGCAGCTTGGTGATCGAGCGATGCACCTGGTTGGTGCCGGCGAGATTCTCGTAGGCGGCGGCGATGACGGAGCGATGCGTGTCTTCCAGCCGGTCGAGGCGGTTTTGCAGGCGCTCCATCGCGATGCCGCGCATGTCGACGATATTGCCGCCCATCTGCCGGTCGTTCGCGGCGATCAGGGCGCGCATCAGGTCGCGGTCTTCCAGGATCAGTTCCGGGTCCGCGAGCGCACGATCACGCCAGTCTTCATGGGGAAAGAGCGGGGCTTCCGCCTCGGTTTTGGTCATTACTGCTGCCTCGGTTCTTGTTCTTTGAGGGCAGCTTATACCGGAGGTTGCGGATTTTGCGCGCAAAAATTCGAAAAGACCCGCCGACCTGTGTCCGGCGGGCCGCATCGGCGGGAGCGGTCAGGCGGCGCTGAAGTCGAGAGCCAGGCCATTGAGGCAGTGGCGCATGCCGGTGGGCGCGGGACCATCTTCGAAGATATGTCCAAGGTGGCTGCCGCAGCGGCGGCAATGGCATTCGGTGCGGACCTGGAAGATGAAGCTGCGATCCTCGGCCGTGCCGATGGCGTTCGGGAGCGCCTCGGTGAAACTGGGCCAGCCGGTGCCGCTGTCGTACTTGGTTTCGGACGAATAGACCGGAAGCTGGCAGCCGCCGCAGAGGTAGGTGCCGGCGCGGTCCTCGTCGTTGAGCGGGCTGGAATAGGGGGCTTCGGTATCGGCCTCACGCAGGACTGCGTATTCCGGGCCGCTGAGAAGGCTGCGCCATTCGGCCTCGGTCCGGGTGATCTCGAACGGGCCGTCGGCGAGCGGGTTGGCAGCGCCGGGACGCAGGCCTGCCAGCGAAGCGGCGGTGGTTGCGATGAGAAAGGCGCGGCGTTGCATGGGGTGTCTCCGGGTTGGTGGAAAGGGCGGTGACGGGCCGCTGGGTGGGGGCAGAATGGTTGACCCGTCACCGAGGTGTCTGCGCCCTGACCCGAAGGTACAACGGGGCCGGAGCGCAGATCGTTCCGTTAAGTTCAGCTGGCGCTCGGCAGCAGCACGGTGTCGATGACGTGGATCACGCCGTTGGACTGGTCGACATCGGCGATGGTCACCGTCGCCATGCGGCCCTGTTCGTCTTCGATCATGATCTGGCCGTTCTGCATGCGCGCCGTGAAGACGCAGCCGCCGACGGTTTCGATCGGGTGGGCACCGCCGTCATCGGCGATCATGCCACCGATGGCGTCCGAGAAGGCCTCGGCCGCGACAACGTGGCAGGTCAGGATCTGCGTCAGGCGGTCACTGTTGCGCGGTTCCAGCAGCGCCTCGACCGAGCCGGCGGGCAGGGCTGCGAAAGCGTCGTCGGTGGGCGCGAACACGGTGAACGGGCCTTCACCCATAAGTGTTTCGACCAGCCCGGCCTCGGTCACGGCGGCAACGAGCGTGGTGTGGATCGGCGAGTTGACCGCGTTTTCGACGATGTTGCGTTCGGCCAGCATCGGCGCGCCACCAACGGTGGGGTTCGACTGCGCGGAGGCGGCAAATGCGCCGGCCAGGGTGAAGGCAGCAGCGCCGAGGATCGTGGTGGTTTTGGTCGTGATGGACATGAGTGTCTCCCTTTGACGTACCGGCGTGAGTGCCGGTGACGCCCTGAACCACGAACGGGTTCAGGGAGAGTTTCAGGTCGGTGGTAACGCTTTCGTTACCCGGTGCCGCGGTCAGACGATGCTTTGACCGGTCTTGGCCCAATCGGCCATGAACGCGTCGAGGCCCTTGTCGGTCAGCACGTGGCTGGCCATCGACTTGATGACGTTCGGAGGCGCGGTGGCGACGTCTGCGCCGATCAGCGCGGCCTCTTTCATGTGGTTGGCGGAGCGGATCGAGGCTGTGAGGATTTCCGTGGAGAAATCATAGTTATCGTAAATCTGGCGGATCTCCGCGATCAGATCCATGCCGTCGATGTTGATATCGTCCAAGCGGCCCACGAAGGGCGAGATGAAGGTCGCACCCGCCTTGGCGGCCAGCAGCGCCTGGTTGGCGGAGAAGCAGAGCGTGACGTTGACCATGCGGCCTTCGCCGGTCAGCACCTTGCAGGCCTGAAGGCCGGCCCATGTCAGCGGCACCTTGATGGCGATGTTGTCGGCGATCTTCGCAAGCTCACGCCCTTCGGCGATCATGCCCTCGGCATCGAGCGCCACGGTTTCGGCCGAGACGGGGCCGGGGATCATCTCGCAGATTTCCTTGGTGACTTCCTTGATGTCACGACCGGATTTCATGATCAGGGAGGGGTTCGTGGTGACGCCGTCGACCATGCCCAGGTCGTGCAGTTCACGGATCGCGTCGACGTCGGCGGTATCCACAAAGAATTTCATTTGACCGGTTCCTTTCGGGAAGTGGCTGTGATGGTTTGGGGCACCATGTGCGCGCCCCGCAAGACGCGCCCGGTATATCGTGCGTTAGCGCTAACAGGAAGCCCCTAACCGATTTCATGGACGAGCATTTCGACGAAGGTGATCTTGTCGGGGTTCTGACGGCGGAACCCATCGACCGTGTGCTGGATTACAAGGCACCGGCGGGCGGATGCTGGCTGGGTGCTTTCGTGGAAGTGCCGCTGGGGCCGCGCAAGGTTCTGGGCGTGGTCTGGGGCAAGGGGCGGGGCGATTGGGATATCGCCAAGGTGCGGTCCGTCAACCGGGTGCTGGACGTGGCCCCGATGCGGGCCGAGATGCGGGCGTTCCTCGAAAAGGCCGGGGCCTACACGCTGACGCCGATGTCGATCATGCTGCGGCTGGCGACCCGCGCGCCAGGGCTGAGCGACCCGCCGTCGATGCGCAAGGTCTATCGGCTGGGGCAGGGGAGCCCCGACCGGATGACGCCCGCACGGCAGAGGGTCATCGACACGCTGGTGGAATACGGCGGGCTTGGCTTCACGCTGAAGGAATTGAGCGATCTGGCGGGCGTGACATCGTCGGTCGTTAAGGGGTTGGCGAAACAGGGCGTTGTCGAGGAAGCGGATACGCCGCGGGATGCGCCTTACCTGCCACTCGACCCCGGATTGCCGGGCAAGGAGCTGACCGAGGATCAGGCGGCGGCGGCCGAGCAGTTGCGCGAGGGGCTGCGGGCGCGGCGCTACGGGACGGTGCTGCTAAAGGGCGTGACCGGGTCGGGCAAGACGGAGGTCTACCTGGAGGCGGTGGCCGAATGCCTGCGGCAGGGGCGGCAGGCGCTGGTGCTGTTGCCGGAGATTGCGCTCACGTCGGAGTTCCTGACGCGGGTGAAGGCGCGATTCGGGGCGGAGCCAGCGGAATGGCATTCCGGCGTGACGATGACCGAGCGCCGCCGGTGCTGGCGCATGGTGGGCCAAGGCGAGGCGCAGCTTGTGGTCGGCGCACGGTCCGCGCTGTTCCTGCCCTACCGCGACCTCGGGCTGATCGTCGTCGATGAGGAACACGACACCTCCTACAAGCAGGACGAGGGCGCGAGCTACAACGCGCGCGACATGACCGTACTGCGGGCGTCCTTGAACGACGCGCAGGTGGTGCTGGCCTCGGCCACGCCGTCGCTGGAATCCTGGGCGAATGCGGAGGCGGGCAAGTATGCGCGGATGGACCTGACGAGCCGGTTCGGGCCGCAGGACCTGCCGGACATGGCGGCGATCGACATGCGGGCGGAGGATCTGCCGGGGTCGTCGTGGATCTCGCCGACTTTGGCGAACGCGGTGGGGCAGAGGCTGCGGGAAGGGGAGCAATCGCTGTTGTTCCTGAACCGTCGCGGCTTTGCGCCGGTGACGCTCTGCCGGGCCTGTGGCGAGATGGTGGGCTGCGACCATTGCGATGCGCGGATGGTCGAGCACCGCTTCCAGAAGCGCCTGATCTGCCACCAATGCGGCGAGACGAAGCCGGTTCCCCTGGCCTGCCCGTCCTGCGGGGTGGAGGGCAAGATGGCTGCCGTCGGGCCGGGGGTGGAGCGGATCGCGGAGGAAGCCGCGACGCTGTTTCCGGATGCGAAGACGGCGATCCTGTCGTCAGACCTGTTCGGCTCGGCCCGGGCCTTGAAGGCGCAGATCGAGGAACTGGCGCATGGTGATACGGACCTGATCATCGGGACGCAGTTGGTGGCGAAGGGGCATAACTTTCCACGCCTGACGCTGGTGGGCGTGGTGGATGCGGATCTCGGGTTGCAGGGGTCGGACCTGCGCGCGGCAGAGCGGACGTTCCAGCTGATGCGGCAGGTTGCCGGGCGTGCAGGGCGCGCGGAAAAGCCGGGGCAGGCGCTGTTGCAGACGTTTCAGCCCGAACATCCGGTGATCCGGGCGATTCTGTCGGGGGACGAGGAAGGCTTCTGGCGCGCGGAGGCGGCAGAGCGCGAAGCGGCGGGGATGCCACCCTACGGGCGGCTCGCGGGGATCATCATCTCCAGCACGGAGGCGGCGGCGGCCTTCGACCTCGGCACCCACCTGGCGCGTAATGACGGGCCGATCCGGGATGCGGGCGGCATCGTCTACGGCCCCGCGCCGGCCCCGATTGCGCGGGTCCGGGGGCGGCACCGGGTGCGGCTTCTGGTGAAGGCACCAAAGGGCGTGGCGCTGCAACCGGCGATAAGCCGCTGGATCTCCGGCCTGAAATTGCCGGGACACCTGCGGCTATCGGTCGATATCGACCCGCAGAGCTTCTATTGATAACCGGTTCCCCATGGCGCGCCCGCGCGTTAGAACCCTGCGACATCGTTCAACCCGGACCACAACAGACATGACCGCCCCGATCCGCCCGCAGCCCGGCATCCTCGACATCGCGCTCTACCAGGGCGGGGCGTCGAAGATCGAGGGACAGAGCGAACCGCTGAAGCTGAGTTCCAACGAGAACCCGTTCGGGCCGTCGCCCGCTGCGGTGGAGGCGATGGGCAAGGCGCTGGCGGAAAGCCATCGCTATCCATCGACCGACCACGGGCCTTTGCGGGTGGCGATTGCGGAGGTTTACGGGCTGGACGCGGAGCGGGTCATCTGCGGCGTCGGCTCGGACGAGATCATTCACTTCCTGTGCCAGGCCTATGCGGGGCCGGGGGACGAGGTGCTTTATACCGAGCACGGATTCGGAATGTATCGCATCTCGGCGCTCGCGGCCGGGGCCGACCCGGTGGAGGTGCCTGAGACGGAGCGACGGGTGGATATCGACGCTCTGATCGGCGGGCTGACTGAGCGGACGCGGCTGATCTTCATCGCCAACCCGGCGAACCCGACGGCGACCATGCTGGACAGTGGCGAGATGGAGCGGCTAGCCGATGCGCTGCCGGAGCAATGCCTGCTGGTGCTGGACGGGGCCTATGCCGAGTTCGCGGCGGGCTATGACGGTGGCACGGCGCTTGTGGAAAAGCGGGATAACGTGGTGATGACGCGGACCTTCTCGAAAGCCTACGGGCTGGGTGGGCTGCGCGTCGGCTACGGCTATGGGCCGCAGCATGTGATCGACACGCTGAACCGCATTCGCGGGCCGTTCAACCTGTCGGGCGTGGCGCTGGCGGGGGCCGAGGCGGCGGTGCGCGATCAGGATTGGGTGGCCGAATGTATCCGCGTGAACGCCGATGAGCGCGCGCGGCTGATTGGTGGCTTGCGGCAGTTGGGCATTGCCTGTGACGACAGCCACGCGAACTTCGTCCTGGCGCGGTTTGCCGACGAGGCGGAGGCCAACGCGGCGGATGGGTTCCTGAAGTCGCAGGGTATCATCGTGCGGGCCCCGAAGAGTTATGGACTGCCCCATTGTCTGCGGATCACCGTGGGACGGCCCGAGGATAACGACCGCGTTCTGGCGGCGCTGGCGTCGTTCAAGGGGGCGGAATGAGCGTGATCTACCAACGGGTTGCCCTGATCGGGCTGGGGCTTATCGCGGGGTCGATGGCCCATGCGATGCGCCGCGCCGGGCTGGCGGGCGAGATCGTCGGCACTGCGCGGTCGGCCGAGACCCGCGAGGTGGCGCGCGAGATCGGGCTGTGCGACCGGATCGTCGACACTGCGGCAGAGGCTGTGGTGGGCGCGGACCTCGTCGTGCTGTGCGTGCCGGTGGGCGCGATGGCGGCGGTGGCGCAGGAGATCGCGCCGCATCTGGCCGAAGGCGCGACGGTGACGGACGTGGGTTCGGTCAAGCGCGAGGTGATCGAGGCGGTCGGCCCGCACCTGCCGGAGGGCGTGCATTTCGTGCCGGGCCACCCGCTCGCCGGGACGGAACATTCCGGCCCCCGGTCGGGCTTCGCGGAGCTGTTTGACTACCGTTACACGCTTCTGACCCCGCCGGAAGGAACCGACCCGGCGGCCACGGAGCGGTTGAAAACCCTGTGGGAAGGCTGTGGAGCGATTGTGGAGGAAATGGACGCCGACCACCACGACCTCGTGCTGGCCGTGACCTCGCACACGCCGCACCTGATCGCTTACACGATGGTGGGTGTGGCCGACGACCTGCGCCGCGTGACCGACAGCGAGGTCATCAAGTATTCCGCCGCCGGTTTCCGCGATTTCACGCGGATCGCGGCGAGCGACCCGACGATGTGGCGCGACGTGTTCCTGTCGAACAAGGACGCGACGCTGGAAATTCTCGGGCGGTTCACCGAGGAGCTGTTCGCCTTGCAACGGGCGATCCGCACCGGCGACGGGGATCATCTGCACGCTTATTTCACCCGCACACGGGCCATTCGCCGGGGCATCATCCAGGCGGGTCAGGACACCGACGCGCCGAACTTCGGGCGGGCGCCGGGGCGGAAGGACGGTGCCGGATGAAGCTGCGCGCGGCGATATTCGCACTGGCGGTGGCCTTGCCCGCGGCGCTGGCCGCGCAGGATGCCGAAGTGCGAGTCATCACCGCGACCGATCTTGCGCCGCCTGAATCGATCCGTCCGCCCGCGCGGCCCGGCGGAACGCCTGTGCCCGAAGCCGGATCGGGCGCCGAGGCGGGTGTCGCCGCGGCGGCCGCCACGCAGCCACAGGAACCCGCCACGCAGCCCGGTGTCCTGGGCAGCCTGTTCCGTCCGCGAGAAGGAGTAGCTGGCGCCCCCGCGGTGGTCGGCGGCGGCGGCACGACGCTCGCTGTTGTCAGCTCTCTGCGCCCGACGCCGCGCCCCGACGGTCTTGAAGGCAACACCCGCGCGGCTGCCACGCGGAACCTGCCGGGCACGGTGACGCGGCCGGGCCAAAGCACCGGATCGTTATGTGGCGTGGTCGGCCTGCAGGGGGACGTGATCGAGCCGGTCGTGGGCCGAAGCAGCGGCTGCGGCATCCAGAACGCCGTGCGCTTGCGTGTCGTGCATGGCGTGCAACTGACGACCCCCGCCACGATCAACTGCACGACGGCGCAGGCGGTCAGCCAATGGGTGCGCGATGCGGACGAGATCATCGGCAACACGGGCGGTGGCATCGCGAACCTGCGGGTTCTGGCCTCCTACGCCTGCCGGACGCGCAACTCGCAACGCGGCGCGCGGCTGTCGGAACACGCGCTTGGCAATGCCATCGACATCGGCGGGATCGGGTTGCAGAACGGCACCGAACTGAGCGTTCTGAACGACTGGCGCAGCGGCAATTCAGCAACGATGCGGCGTCTGCACGAAGTGGCCTGCGGCACGTTCGGCACGGTGCTGGGGCCGAATTCGGACCGTTTCCACCAGGACCATTTCCACTTCGACGTGGCGTCCTACCGCTCAGGCTCCTACTGCCGTTAACGGATGCGCAGGGAGGGGGCCGGCCCGATCGGCAGCGGCCCCAGCAACACGCGCCCGTTCGAGAAGGTGAGTGTCGCGTCGATATGTTCCGGCGCGCCGTTCATCTCGGCCAGCACCTGAAGCATGGCCTCCGCCGTGGGCACGAAGCGCTCGGGCAGGAGACCCGAATTTCGGGTCAGGTCCATCATCTGGCGCCAGTTTTCGGCGCGGATATCCAACTCGCCCTCCGGCACGCCACCGGGGGTGACATCAAGCGTGCCCGAGGCGCGGAGCAGCATGTCGCCCCAGACGAGGGTGGCATCTTCGATGTCGATGCGAAGGGGTTGTGGGCGGGCCGTTTCCAGCGCGGTGCGGTCCCACGGGGCATCGAAGAGGGTGTTCGCGGCGACCGTCAGAGTCTCGATCTCCGCCGGCAATGCGTTGTCGGGGTCGAGCAGTGTGCGAAAGGCTTCGGGCGGGGCCAGCCGGGCCGCCGAGCCACTGATCGCGTAGAGGTTCGGGTCGTCGGCGGTCTGTGAAATGGAAAGGTCGGCGTCGCCAAGTGTGAGCTCCCACCCAAGCGTCGAGAGCAACGTGAGGTCGCGAAACACGCCCTCTGCCTCATCGAGCGCGAAATTCGCCGTCGGGCGGACGTCGAGCACGGCGGAGAGTTGCGCGGCGGTCAGCGTCAATTCCTCAACGGGAGTTTCGAACACCTGTTCATCGGGGAAAACGGCGGTGATCCGGTCGAGCCGGTAGACGTCCTGTTCGAGCCGGAAACGGGGGGTGGACCATGTCAGCCCGGTTTCGGGATCGTTGAGGCGCAGCGCGGTGAATTCGGTTGCGAAATCAAGCGGAAAGCCGTCGACCGAGACGTCGCTTGCGTCGACGATCCAGCCTTCGACCCTGCCGTCGTCGAGCCAGCGCTTGGCTGCCGTCTCAACCCCCATGGCCGCGATGGCCCAGGCGCCTGCGCCTAGCCCACCCAAAACGACGATCAGGACAATCAGGCGCTTCATCGCTCTCCCCTTCCGGGGTTCTATCGCCTATAGCGGCGGGGAACGACAAGGACCATTCGATGACATCTCCGCTATGGGTATTCGGCTACGGCTCGCTTCTGTGGAATCCGGGATTTCCGGTGGCCGAGACGCGGATTGCGCGGCTGCATGGCTGGCACCGTTCGTTCTGCATGACCTCGATCCACCACCGCGGTACGGAGGAGGATCCGGGCCTTGTCCTGGCACTCGACGCGGCGGAGGACGCCTATTGCGACGGGCTGGCCCTGCGCGCCGAGGCGGGGACCGAGCAGGCCACGATCACCTACCTGCGGGAGCGAGAGTTGATCTCTTCGGCCTACGTGGAAACCCGGCAGGAGGTCGAGTTTCGCGACGGGGCGCGGCAGGAGGAGGTGCTGACCTACGTCATCAACCGCGATCATGTGCAGTATTGCCAGTATCCGCTGGAGCGTCAGGCCGAGATCATCGCCGATGCCCATGGTGGGCGCGGGCCGAACGATGAATACCTGTTCAACACGGCGGCGCATCTGGCCGAACTGGGGATCGGGGATGCGGAGATGGAAGACCTCGTCGCACAGGTTAAGGCTCTGAAAGGCATCACGTAGCCTTTTGTTGGCGTCCCGGCGCGACATTGTGTAAGGTCGCCCCAGAGACCTCCGAAGAGCGATTTGAAACGCCATGGCGAGCAGCCGAGAGGGCGCAGGCGCGCTCCGCTTTACACGACCGACACAGCAAATCGTGCTGATGCTGATCATCCTTGCGCTGGTCATCGCGGGCGGCGTCCTGGTGTGGCCGCGCGTGCAGCCGGTGTTCCTTGCCGCGCCCTTCCTGAATGGCACGATTGCCGTGGTGTTCGTGGTCGGCGTGGTCGCCACCTTCTTCCAGGTGATCCAGCTGTTCTCCTCGGTTGCGTGGATCGAGCAGCTTGCCGGCGGTGGCGCCTCGGACGACGAGGAAAAGCCGCCGCGCCTGCTGGCTGCGATGACAGGTGTGGCGCGGGGGCGTGGGGGCCGGATGCAGGTGACGCCCGCTTCGGCCAAGTCGGTGCTGGATTCGGTCGGCGCGCGGATGGAGGAAAGCCGCGACATCACGCGATATATCGCCAACCTTCTGATTTTCCTGGGCCTTCTGGGTACGTTCTTTGGCCTTGCCACGACCGTTCCGGCGGTGGTGGAGACGATCCGCTCGCTTCAACCGACCGAGGGTGAGGAAGGGCTGGCCGTATTCGGGCGGCTCATGGATGGGCTGGACGACCAGTTGGGCGGCATGGGCACGGCTTTTGCATCCTCGCTGTTGGGTCTGGCAGGCTCGCTGGTTGTGGGACTGCTGGAGCTTTACGCGGGCCACGGGCAGAACCGGTTCTATCGCGAGTTGGAGGAATGGCTCGCCTCGATCACCCGCGTGTCGTTCTCGTCGGGGGACGGCGACGGGGCCATCGACAAGGCGGCGATTGCCACGGTGCTCGACCACATGGTCGACCAGATGGACACGCTGCAATCGCTCTTCGCGCAATCCGAGACGCGCCGCGCGGCGACGGAACAGCGCCTGCTGAACCTGTCGCAATCGGTGGAGGGTCTGACGGAACGGCTCGGCCCCGGGCAGGTCGCGGTGACCGAACGTCTGGCCACCGCGCAGGAGCGCTTGGCGGCGGCTCTCGACGGATTGGCGGCGGAGAACGGGCTGGACGACGAAAGCCGCAATCGCCTGCGGTCCATCGACGTGCAATTGTTCAAGCTGGCCGAGGAAATGTCGGCCACGCGGTCTTCGGACGTGTCGGCGCTGCGCCATGATATGGCGCAACTGACCGAGGCGCTGCAGGCCCTGACGCAAGCCGCCCGCGCGCCGGCACAGGCCCGTGCGCGCCGCCAGGCGCAGGGCGAGTAGCCATGGCATTTCACCGCGCCTCGCGTTCCGGCATGTCGGGCACGATCTGGCCCGGTTTCGTCGACGCGATCACCGCCCTCCTGATGGTGATGATCTTCGTCCTGTCGATCTTCATGGTCATGCAATTCGTCCTGTCCGAGGAGATCAGCACACAGGACAGCGAGCTGAACTCCCTCAACACCCAATTGAACGCGTTGGCCGATGCACTGGGTCTGGAAGAACGGCGCGCAGGCGCGCTGGAGGACCGGGTGGCGACCCTGTCAGGTTCGCTATCGGCGGCAGAGGACCAGGTGGCGGCTCAGGAGGCGCTGATCGCGTCGCTGACGGCGGAACGCGCCGAACAGGCCGCGCGGATCGTGGATTTCGAGGAGCAGGTTGCGGGGCTTCTGGCGCAGAACAGCGAGTTGACTGCCGGGCTGGATGCGACCGAGGCGGAACTGGCCGAGGCGATGTCCGAGGCCGAGGCGCTGAACCTCGCGCTGGCGTCCGCCCGGTCCGAGATCGACGCAACGGCGGAGGCGGCGCGGCTCGCCGCGGCCCGACGGGAGGCCCTGGAGGCGCTGATCGCCGACATGGAAGCACAGGCAGAGGAGCGGGACGGATCGCTGACGCGGTCCTTGCAGGCATTGGCCGCCGCCGAAACCCGCAATGCGCAACTGGCCGGCGCCCTGCTGGAACGCGACAGCTCGCTTGCCGATGCTTTGGCCGCGCTGGCCACAGGCGATGAGCGGGCCGAGGAATTGATGGCGGAATTGCAGGCCGTCGAGGCCGAACTGTCCGACGAGGAGGCAGCGCGGTTGGCCGAGGCGGCGGCGGCAGAGGCCTTGCGCGCCCGTCTGGGCGAGGTGCAGGAGGCGCTTTCCGAAGAGGAAGCCGCGCGGCTTGCGGAAGCGGCGGCAGCGGCGGCCTTGCAGGCGCAACTGGCCGATGCGAACGCGGCGCTGACCGAGGAAGAAGCCGCGCGCCTGGCCGAGGCGGCGGCAGCCGAGGCCCTGCGCCGGCGGCTGGAGGATGCGG
>WVSM01000014.1 GCA_015689645.1 Rhodobacterales bacterium HKCCE4037 | reverse complement strand
CCATCAGCAGGAGGCGCATCGCCCGCACATCATCGCAGGCGCGGTTCAGTTCCGATTTGGTTTCCGAATCACAATAAAGCGCGCCAGAGTTCGCGGCCTTGGCGAGCTGGTTCAGGTTATTGGCAAGACGTGTTGAGCCCAGGCATGCCAAAACCTCAGCCAGCAGCTTCTGGTCAGCCTCTACTGGTTTCCGACGCTGCCGGTAGGTCGGGGCCTCCTCGTCGAGGATGACCGATTTAATGTACGATGCCAGCGGCAGGGAACCTGCCTGCCGTTCAAGCTTCGCCCGCTCCTCGAAGCTTAGGCGAAGCGAGAAGGGCGCACCTCTTTTCTTTCTCCGATCGTCTGTCATGGCCTGCTCCGCAGCCCACGACCAGACGCACGAAAGGACCGGCTTGCAGGGTTAGCCGCGAGCCGTGCGCTTCAGCACGTCTGTGATGTCGTAGGCGTTGAAGAGCAGATCGAATCTGAAGAAACCGTTGGAATACCAAGCCTCGTGGCCTTCAGGTAGGTTCAGATGGTTGCGAACCCCCGCAACCAAATTTCCGATTATTGATCGTTTCGAGCGCCCTCTGGGGCGTTTTTCGCCTTGGTCCAATGCCTATTTTCGTGCGGATACGCGCATCGCGGCGTCGAACCTGCGAATTTTGCGCTCTCCTGTGATGAAGTCACCGACGAGCTTCGGGCCGGGTGCCAAAACGGTGGCATCAAAATTGGAGAATCGCCATGACACCGTCACTCAATCGACCCGCAGACACGTGGTCGCCCCTCTATTTCCTTGCCTCGCTCGGCGCGGGCGGGCTTGCGGTGACCTTTTTCATGTATCTCATGTTCTGGGTGCCCCATCCCGGCCAGCCCGTGCCGGTCTTCGAAGACAACCTTGCCGCCTTTACCGCCGGTGACTGGCCGCTTCAGCTTTCTATCATTGTCGCCGCTGTCGGCATTGCCGGCTTCGCGATCCTCAACATCAAGTTGCTGATCTGGAACCTCGCGCGTTACGCGGAATTCCGGAGAACCGAGGCCTATACCAAACTGATGAATTCCAACGGTGAGACACAGATTCTTGCCATGCCGCTGGCGTTGGCGATGAGCGTGAATGCCGCCTTCATCCTTGGCCTCGTGTTCGTCCCGGGACTGTGGAGCATGGTTGAATACCTGTTTCCCTTCGCAATGATCGCCTTTGCCGCCATCGCTTATCTCGCATTCCGCCGGATCGGTGACTTCCTCGGGCGCGTCCTCAGCGAAGGTGGCGTCTTCGACGTCACCGCGAATAACTCCTTCGCGCAACTCCTTCCGGCATTCGCACTTGCCATGACCGCTGTCGGGATGGCTGCCCCCGCCGCGATGAGCACCAATGCGACAACGGTGGGCATCGCGCTGATCGCGTCAATGATCCTTGGCACCATTGCCGCGCTTTATGCCTTCGTTGCCGCGATTGTTGCCTTCAACTCGATGCTGCACCACGGGACCGCGAAGGAAAGCGCACCGACACTGATGGTCGTGGTACCGATCCTGACCGTTCTCGGCATCATGATGATGCGTCAGGAGCATGGATTGCACACCACGTTCGAAGCGCACGGCGGCATGGCGGACAACCTGCTGCTGACCACCACGATCCTTGCCATCCAGAGCGTGTTCCTTGCCCTTGGCCTGCTGGTCCTGCGGCGCCAGAAGTACGCTGATGCCTTCCTGCGCGGTCCCAACAACTCGGCGGGCGCTTATGCGCTGGTCTGCCCGGGTGTCGCGATCTCGGTGATGATGCATTTCTGGATCAACAAGGGCCTTGTCGGCGCGGGCCTGATTGCGAAATTCGGTGTCGCCTATTGGTCTTTCACCGCGTTTGCCATCGCGGCCCAAGTGGCGATGATCTTCCTCGTCCTGGTGCTGAACCGACGCCACTTCTCGACCCGGGACGTGCCAATCGCCGTCCCCGCCGAGTGAAACGAACACGCGCCCTCCGGTCCGTTTCGGCCGGTGGGCGCTCCGTTCCGCCAGGGCGGAACAAACCTGCCGAGCCTCTCGAAGTAGTGCGAACCACTCGGTCCTTTTGCAGAAGTGCTCAAGCAATAAGCACACCTGCCCATGGCCGCGTTGGCCATAAAAAATGGCAGCCAACCCGAGAGGCCCGTCAGGCCTTTTTCCTGTTTGGGCACTGCCTCGTTGGACCAAACTCGCACCCAAATTGGCCTTATAGAATCCGCTTGACGGGTCGAAACCCCGACGCCTAGCCTTTTTTCACGTCCCGAATGCGGACGTCTCAGGAATAAGCACGGCGCCGATCAGGGGAAGGGCCACGCAAACCAATCCATTCAGCGTCGAAGTGCAGAAAACAAGACAAGACCATCCCGACAGGAGAGACCCATGAAGAAGACGATTGCCGCGCTGCTGGCTGGCACCGCCACGATGGTGAGCGGTCAGGCCGCCCTCGCCGATGGCCACATCGACGAAATCACCGTTGCCTATTTCCTCGAATGGCCGATGCCGTTCCAATACGCCAAGGTCGAAGGCATGTATGAAGAGGCGCTCGGCGTCTCGATCAACTGGGTCGCTTTCGACACCGGCGTGGCCATGTCCGCTGCGATGGCGTCGGGCGACGTGCACCTCTCCGTGTCGCAGGGCCTGCCGCCTTTCATCGTCGCGACCTCGGCCGGTCAGGATCTCGAGCTGCTCGACGTGGCCGTGTCCTACGCCGACAACGACAACTGCGTCGTGGCCGAAGCACTTGAGATCGACGCATCGAACGCCGCCGATCTGGAAGGCCTGACCGTTGGCGTGCCGCTCGGCACCGCGGCGCATTACGGCTTCCTCGCACAGATGAATCACTTCGGCGTGGATGTCTCCACCATGAACGTCGTCGACATGGCGCCGCCCGATGGCGCGGCGGCGTTCGCCCAGGGCGAGCTCGACATGGTCTGCGGCTGGGGCGGCGCGCTCCGCCGGATGCTGGAGCATGGCAACGTCCTGCTGACCGGCGACGAGAAGACCGAACTTGGCATTCTCGTCTTCGACGTGACTTCCGCCCCGGCCTCCTTCGTGGCCGAGAACCCGGAACTGGTCGAACAATTCCTCGCCGTGACCGCGGAAGCCAACGCCCTGTGGGCCGCCGGTGACAACCGCGAAGCGATGCTCGAAGTGATCGCGCAGGATGCCGGCATGGACGTCGAAGCGACGGCCGAGACCATCGACACCTTCGTATTCCCGACCGTGGAAGAGCAGCTTTCCGAAGCCTGGCTTGGTGGGAACGTGGGCGCCTTCATGACCGGTGTCGCCGAAGTCTTTGCCGAGGCGGGTTCCATCGACGGCACGCTCGACGATTATGGCGCACTCGTGAACATCGGCCCGCTCCAGGCCGTAGCGGAATAAGGTGACGATCGCCTGACACCGGCCCGCCGCGAAACGTCCCTCGCGGCGGGCCTCTTCATATCCGTCGGCCCCGTAGGGCGGCCCCCATGCGCCGGAGCAAGACCCCGAATATGTCGGACCTTCTGATCAACAACATTTCCATGCGCTTCGAACTGCCCGATGGCGGTGCCGTGCAAGCGTTGCAGGACGTCAGTATGACCCTGAAACAGGGCGAGCTGATGTCGGTGCTGGGGCCGTCCGGCTGCGGAAAGACGACCTTGCTGAATATCGTCGCCGGATTTCTCGCCCCCACCGAAGGGTCGATCGAGATCAACGGTCACAAGGTCATCGGCCCCGCGCCCGAACGCGGCATGGTGTTCCAGAAAGGCGCGCTTTTCGAATGGATGAGCGTCCGGAAGAACGTCGATTTCGGGCCCCGCATGAAGGGCATGCCCGAAAAGCAGCGCCGCGAAACGACCGATCACCTGCTTGAGGCCGTGGGCCTTCAGGACTTCAAGGAAAAGGCGATCTACGAATTGTCCGGCGGGATGCAGCAGCGCGTGGCGCTTGCCCGCTGCCTCGCCAACGATCCCGACGTGATCCTGATGGACGAACCGCTTGGTGCCCTCGACGCGCTCACGCGCGAGAAGATGCAGGGCCTTGTCCTGAAGCTGTGGAAAGAGACCGGCAAGACCATCATCCTGATCACCCACTCGGTCGAGGAGGCTCTGCTTCTTGGCCAGCGGCTGGTGGTCATGGCGCCGCGCCCCGGTCGCATCCATTCGATCTACGATCTGCCTTTCGCCGAAGCCGGCGTGGGACGCGACCTGCGCGAAGTGAAGCTCCACCCCGAGTTCAACCCGACGCGGGAAAAGATCCTCTCTCTCATCTGGGAAATGGAAGAAGAAATCATGGGCCGGAAGGAAAGCTGAGCGATGATCGTACTCGCATTCTACATCGCGCTCTTCGTGGGCTGCTATTTCGTGGTGAAGCTCATTCGCTCCGGCATGAACGCGCGGCGCGATTACACCTCGCTGAAAACGGTGACGTTCGGCGACGAAAGCGCCGTGGTCGCGGACCGGACGGCGTCGATCCTGTCGGTCATCTGCCTGTTCTTCATCTGGGGGGCGTTCACCAATTCGGTTCTCGTGCCGTTCCATGTGCCGGGGCCGTATTCCGGCGACACGCACTTCACCTACACGGCGCAGACATCGGACGGTGAGACGGCGGACGCGACCGTATTCGTCCGCGTCTATGGCCGTGACGAGGAAGAGGGCGACCCGCCCGACATCGACGAGGGCAGCGGACTTGCGCTCAACGATGCGGCTTCTGCCGCGGCCTGGGGTTCTACCCTGATCCGCGCGCCGCGCAACGATCCGGGCGCAGAGGACGATGACGGCTATGCCATTGTCGCCATCGACGGCCAGCCGATTGCTGCCAGCGAAACCATGCGTGTCGCCAATGGCGAGGTGACGCTGACGGCACGCGGATCGCTCAATTTCACGCCGGATGCCGGGATGCAGATGCAGCCCATCTGGTTGCCCGCCCCCGAGGCGATCTGGTTCCGGCTCAAGGAAATCTGGACCGACGGCTACCAGAATTCGACGCTGCTTCAGCACCTCTGGGCCTCGCTTTACCGCGTGCTCGGCGGCTTCTTCTTCGGTTCGCTCGTTGGCATCCCGCTGGGTTACGCAATGGGCCTCAGCGGCTGGTTCCGCGGCTGGTTCGACCCGATCGTCGAATTCATGCGGCCCGTGCCGCCGTTGGCCCTTATCCCGCTGGTCATCATCTGGTTCGGCATTTTCGAGACCGGGAAGATCGTGCTGCTGTTCCTTGCCGCGCTCTGGATCATGACCATCGCGGCGCGCGCCGGTGTGGCCGGTGTGAACATCTCGAAGATCCACGCCGCCTATTCGCTCGGGGCGTCCAAGGCCCAGATTCTGCGCCACGTGATCGTTCCCAACAGCCTGCCGGAAATCTTCACCGGCGCGCGGGTTGCGATGGGTGTCTGCTGGGGCACGGTCGTTGCCGCGGAACTGGTCGCCGCGACGCAGGGTGCGGGGATGATGATCATCGCGGCCTCCCGCTTCCAACTGACCGATATCGTGATCCTCGGGATCATCCTGATCGGCATCATCGGGTTCGGCATCGATATCCTCATGCGCGCGGCTGAGAACTGGCTGGTCCCCTGGAAGGGCAAAAGCTGATTGGCAGACCGGGGATGGCCCGGCGCCGGGCCATCCTGCGACCAGTTTCATTTGTAACGAGTTTTGGCTATCACTGGATCCATGAGTACCGGCGACTTTCACCTCCCGCATTTTCTCCCGTACCTCCTGAATCAGGCGGCGGAGGCGGCGAGCCACGAATTCCAGAGGTATTACCGTGCCCGCTACGGCATGCTGAGGACCGAGTGGCGGGTCCTGTTTCATCTGGCGTGTTACGGCGACATGTCCGCCACCCGGATTTGCGACCTGGCCTCTCTGCACAAGACGAAGGTGAGCCGCGCGGTGGCCGCGCTCGAGACCAAGCGATTCCTCACCCGCGCTGAATCCGAGGATGATCGCCGGGTCGAACTTCTGTCGCTTACGCCCAAGGGGTTGACCGTGTTCCGGGACCTCTCCGGAGCCGCCGAACGGTTCGAGACTGATCTTCTCGAACATCTGACGCCCGATGAAGTGCTGCACCTGCGTTCCGCATTGCTGAAGCTCTCTGGCCTTGGCGAGCGCAGCCTCCAGCCTGACGTTCCCCTCTAAGCTAATTCCCCGAAAACTGATGGCTTGACTCCCCCAATGGAACGTTCCAATAAGGCGAAAAATCGGAACGTTCCAATTTCAAGCGGACACTAGGCCGATGCAAGGGAGGAAAGTCATGCGTTGGGGATTGATCGGGGCCAGCACCATTGCGGCGGAGCACATGATCGGTGCGATCCGCGCCTCGGGCGGACATATCGCCAGCGTCATGTCCTCCAGTTCCAACCGGGCTGCCAGCTATGCCGCCAAGCATGGAATCGACAACGGCGTCACCGATCTCGCGGCCGTTCTGGACGGTGTCGATGCGGTCTACATTTCCACCACCAACGAAAAACATCTGCCGCAGGCCATGGCCGCGATCGAGGCCGGCAAGCACGTGCTCTGTGAAAAGCCGCTCGCCATGAATGTCGCCGATGCGGTGTCGATGGTGAAAGCCGCCGAGGCCGCGGGCGTGACCTTCGGCACCAACCACCACCTCCGCAACGCGGGCTCGCATCTGGCGGTCCGCGAGTTGATCGAGACGGGCCGCATCGGTGAGGTGCTTTCCGTCCGCGTGTTTCACGCCGTCCACCTCCCCCCGCATCTCCAGGGCTGGCGCATCGACAACCCCGATGCGGGCGGCGGCGTGATCCCCGACATCACCGTTCATGACGCCGATACGGTCCGCTTCCATCTGGGCGAAGACCCGCTCGACGTGGTCGCCATGAAAACCTCGCGCGGGATGGGGCAGGGGGTCGAAGACAGTGCCATGTCGGTCTGGACGATGCCGTCCGGTGTCATGGTCCAGTCTCATGAAAGCTTCACCCATCCCCATGCCGGTTCGGGGATCGAGGTGCATGGAACCAAGGGCTCCATCTTTGCACGCAACGTGATGACGCAGCAGCCCACAGGCTCGGTCACCCTGCGCTTCGATGGCGGCGAGCAGGAGGTCGAATATTCCGACCACAATCTTTACGAGCGCGCGGTGGGGCTTTTCGCCAAGGCCTGCGTCGGTGAAGGCCGCCCCGCCGCCGATGGTGTGGACGGTGTGAAATCGCTCGCCGTGGCCGCTGCCGTGGCCGAGGCCGCGGAAACCGGCCGCCGCACGGCTGTCGATTACGGTGGGATCTGACATGGGCAAGCTTGTCACCGCGGCCGAGGCCGTTTCCCGCATCGCCGATGACGCCGTCGTCACCGTATCCAGCTCCTCCGCGCTCGGCTGTCCGGACGCGGTTCTCCAGGCACTGGGCGAACGGTTCGATGCCGAAGGGCATCCGCGCAACCTGACAACGCTGCATCCGATTGCGGCGGGCGACATGTATGGCGTCAAAGGCGTGGACCACATCGCCAAGGACGGGCTTCTCGCCCGGATCATCGGCGGCTCCTATCCCTCAGGTCCCTCGTCCCTGCCGATGCCGGCGATCTGGCAGATGGTGGTCGAGGATCGCGTCGCCGCCTACAACGTGCCCTCCGGCATCCTCTTCGATATGCACCGCGATGTGGCCGCGCGCCGCCCCGGTGTGCTGACGCAGGTGGGGCTTGAAACCTTCGTGGACCCGATCCGCGAAGGCTGTGCCATGAATGCGAAGGCCGAGGCTGCGCCGATCGTCCACCGCACCGAATTCGCGGGCGACACCTGGCTGCATTTCCCGAACATCGTGCCGAACGTCGCCATCATCCGCGCCACCACGGCGGATGAGAACGGCAACCTTACCTATGAGCATGAGGGCGCGTATCTCGGTGGGCTGGATCAAGCCATCGCCACCCGCAACCACGGTGGCCTCATCATCGCGCAGGTCAAGCGCATGACCGCCGCCGGATCGCTCCGTCCCCATGATGTCCACGTGCCCGGCCATCTGGTTGACCTGATCGTGCTCGCCCCCGACCAGAAGCAGACCACCGAGACGCCTTACGACCCGGCGATTTCCGGTGAGATCATGCGCCCGTGGTCGTCGTTCACGCTGGCCGAACACAACGTCGAAAAGGTTATCGCCCGCCGCGCCTCGATGGAGCTGAAGCGCGGGATGACCGCGAACCTCGGTTTCGGAATTTCGGCCATCGTGCCGCGCATTCTTCTGGAAGAAGGGGCCGAACAGGCCGTCACCTGGGCCATCGAACAGGGCGCCGTGGGCGGCATGCCGCTCACCGGTTTCGCCTTCGGCTGCGCCTCCAACGCCGACGCCTTCGTGCCTTCGCCGAACCAGTTCTCGTATTTCCAGGGCGGCGGGTTCGACGTGTCCTACCTCTCGTTCATGGAGGTCGACGTGGACGGCAACGTCAACGTCTCCAAGCTTGGCAAGAAGCCTTACCTGACCGCAGGGTGCGGCGGCTTCGTCGACATCACGGCGCACGCGAAGAAGATCGTGTTCTCCGGCTATTTCGAAGCGGGCGCGCAGTTGGAGCTGACCAATGAAGGCCTCCGCGTCGCCAGTCCCGGCAAGTTCACCAAGATGGTCGAAGCCGTCGAGCATGTCACCTTCGCCGGCCGCCGAGCCCGCGCGCGTGGCGCGGACGTGCTCTACATCACCGAACGCTGCGTGATGCGGCTGGGTGACATGGGCCTCGTCGCGCATGAGATCATGCCGGGCATCGAGCCTGAGCGCGATATCATCGCCGCCTCCGAAGGGCGCGTCTCGGTCGCCGAAAACGCCACGACGATGCCCATGTCCCTCCTGCGCGACACGCCGATGGGATTGACCCTATGAGCGCTATTCACCTTGAACTCGAAGGAAAGATCGCGCGCATCCGCATCGACAATCCGGCGAAGCTGAACGCGCTGACGATCGAGATGCTGGAGCAGCTGGAAGCCGCCTGTTCGACGCTCGAACGCTCTCCGCAGGTCGGCGTCGTGATTCTCAGCGGCGAGGGCGACCGCGCGTTCTGCGCCGGGGCCGACATCAAGGCCTGGGGCGCGCTGTCGCCCACGGAATTCGCCCGCAACTGGGTCCGCGAAGGGCACCGCATCTTCGACCGCTTCGCGCGCCTCTCCATTCCCACCATCGCCGCGATCCAGGCGCCCGCGATGGGCGGCGGGCTGGAACTGGCCGCCTGCGCCGACATCCGTGTCATGGCGCCCATGGCCACGTTGGCCCTGCCCGAGGCGCAGGTCGGCATCGTGCCCGGCTGGGGCGGGAACACGCGCCTGCTGCGGCTTCTGCCCGAGCCGATCGTCAAGGAAATGGCCCTCTTCGGGCGCAAGGTGACCGCCGACAAGGCTTGGTCGTTGGGCTTCGTCGCAGAAGTGGCCGAAAATCCGCTTGCCGTCGCCCTGGCCATTGCCGAGCGGGCCACCACCGCCAGCACCCGCGCCCACGAGGTCGCCAAATACCAGATCCACGCATCCGTCGGCGAAGACCGCGCGGCGCTGATCGAGGCTTTGGGCGGCGGGATGATCGGGGCCACGAATGACCGGGCCGAAGGCGTCGCGAGCTTCAAAGAGAAACGCAAACCAGATTTTCCGGGGACCTGAACGATGAGTGAAATGCGCGTGATCCCGTCTGCAGGGGCAACGATCCCCGACCCCTTCACCGGCCGCCACCTGATCGACGGAGCCTGGGTCGACAGCGCCGATGGCGCCGTGTCCGAACGTCATTCGCCCGCCCATGGTGTGCTGGTCAGCACCTCCGCGAAGGGTGGCAAGGCCGAGGCCGAGGCCGCCATCGCCGCCGCCCGTGCCGCGTTCGACAAGGGTGATTGGGCGTTTTCCAGCGGAGCCTCCCGCGCCGCGATCCTGCTGAAAGTCGCCGACCTTATCGAGCGCGACCTCGACCGCATCGCCCTGATCGAAACGCTGGAATCCGGCAAGCCGATCAGTCAGGCCAAGGGCGAGATTGCCGGGGCCGCCGACCTCTGGCGCTATGCCGCCAGCCTCGCGCGGATGATCCATGGCGACAGCCACAACTCGCTCGGCGCCGACATGCTCGGCGTGGTTCTGAAGGAACCGATCGGCGTCGTCTCCCTCATCACGCCATGGAACTTCCCGTTCCTCATCATCTCGCAGAAGCTGCCCTTCGCGCTTGCCGCGGGCTGCACCGCCGTCATCAAGCCGTCCGAGCTGACGCCATCGACCACCTGTATCCTCGGCGAATTGCTGATCGAAGCGGGCCTGCCTGCGGGCGTCGCCAACATCGTTCTGGGATACGGCGATCCGGTGGGCGAAACCCTCTCCACCGATCCGCGTGTCGACATGGTGTCCTTCACCGGCTCCACCGGTGTCGGCAAGCGCATCTCGGCGGCGGCCTCCGGCACGCTCAAGAAGATCAGCCTGGAACTCGGCGGCAAGAACCCGCAGGTCATCTTCCCCGATGCCGACCTCGACCAGGCCGCCGATGCGATCACCTTCGGCGTCTATTTCAACGCAGGTGAGTGCTGCAATTCCGGCTCGCGCATCATCGTGCACGAGGACGTGGCCGAGGCGCTGACCGAGAAGATCGTCGCCCTGTCGCGCAAGGTTCCGTTCGGCGATCCGCTCGACCCGAAAACGCAGGTCGGCGCGATCATCAGCCCCGAGCATATGTCGAAGATCGACGGCTATGTGCAGGACGCCGTGGCGGATGGTGCGAAGGTCGAAATCGGCGGAGCGGCGCTGTCCGTCGACGGCGTCGGCCCGCAATTCTACCAGCCCACCGTCTTGTCCAACCTCCGCCCCGACATGCCAATCGCGCGAGAGGAGGTGTTTGGCCCGGTCCTGTCGGTGCTGACCTTCAAGACGCTCGACGAAGCTCTCGCGCTCTGTAACGAGGCGACGTACGGCCTGTCCGCCGGGGTCTGGTCGCGCGACATGTCAACCTGCCTGTCCTTCGCACGACGCGTGCAGGCCGGCACGGTCTGGACGAACACCTGGATGGACGGCTTCCCCGAAATGCCCTTCGGCGGCTTCAAGGAAAGCGGGCAGGGTCGGGAGCTTGGGCGCTACGGCCTCGAGGAGTTCCTGGAAGTGAAAACGGTGCAGATGCGCATCGGCGACACGCGTCAGGCATGGGTATCCGGCGAATGATGCAACCGCTCGAAATCCGGCATCAGCATATGCGTCAACGTCGCGGGGTCTTCGCCCTGCATGCGGCGCAACAGCATTTCGGCCATCTTGCGCCCGGTTTCGCGCAGGTCTTCGAAAACGGTGTCGATCCTCGGGCGTATATTGTCGAAGATCGGCGAGGCGCGCTTGGCGAACACGTCCGCGTCACGCCCCAGAACGGCATCGGAATCGGCCAAGGCCGACAGCGTGACCAACGCCGTAACCTCGCCCACGCAGACGTAACCGTCCGGGGGATTGTCCCCAAGGCGACTGGCGCGCAGGGTCTCGGCGATCCGCGCGGCGGGGCTGTCCAGCGTGACGCCGTCGACGATCTCATGGTCCACACCGGCCGCCCGCGCCTCGCTGACGAACCCGTAGCGCAGGTGTTGCGTGAAGGTGAACCGATCCTCCGGCAGGATCAGCGACAGACGCGTGCGCCCTTTGCCCACCAGCCGCTGAACCGCCTGTCGCGCGAAGGCCTCGTTGTCGAAATCGACGAAGGGATGCGGGGTGGTGAACTCGGTGCGGCCGTGGCTGACGAAGGGAAAGTCGTTCTCCATCAGCAGCCTGACACGCGGGTCGAACGCCTCGGTCCGGGTGAAGACGACGCCATCGGCCAGGTGGTTGCGCAGGATGTTGCGGACAGGCGCAAGCCGGTCGTCGCCCACGTCGTCGGGCACCACGTTGACGGAATATCCGGTGCCCTGCAGGGCCTCGGTCATGCCGCTCAGGAATTCGTGGGTGAACCCGAGAAATTCGTGCTGCGTGTTCAGCAGCAGCGTCACGACCTGCGTGCGTCCGGTGCGCAGCCGCCGCGCGGCGCGGTCCGGCACGTAGCCCGCCAATGCCGCCGCTTCGGCGACCAGGGCACGGGTCTTGGCGGCGATTCGCGGGTCGTCCGCCAGCGCCCGGCTGACCGTCGCGATCGAGAATCCCGTCGCTTCCGCAAGGCTGCGCAGCGTGGGTTTCTCGCCAGCGGGCGCGATGGGCAGGTCGGTGGCTTCGCGGTTCATGGCGAAAGATCGCCTTTCGGTTGTGTCCCGGCTTTTATTGCGCGGGATTTCAAACGTTTCAATAGTGCTGTTGATGCCCCGACACTTTCCGCGCTGCAGCGTAAATGCCCGGGTTTCATGCTGTTTTGCAGCGAACTCGTGAACGGATGCGGGCAATTTCCGGTTGACTTCACCCGGATTTATAACGTTTTAATTCTGTCAGCCCCGATAAGGGGAATGGTCAACAGGGAGGAAATCACATGACCATGATGAAAAAACTGCACCTTGGTGTTGCGGCTCTGGCCGTCTCGGCCACGGGTGCGATCGCACAGGAAGTCGAGGTTCTGCACTGGTGGACCTCGGGCGGCGAAGCAGCCGCTCTGAACGTTCTGCGCGAAGACCTGTCCGGTGGCGGCATCGGCTGGACCGACATGCCGGTTGCCGGTGGTGGTGGCTCGGACGCCATGACCGTGCTGCGTGCTCGCGTCACCGCAGGCGACCCGCCGACCGCCGTGCAGATGCTCGGCTTCGCAATCCAGGACTGGGCCGCCGAAGGCGCGCTTGCCAACCTTGATGAACTTGCCGCCGAGCAGGGCTGGGACGAAGTCGTTCCCGAAGCGCTGCAGGCGTTCTCCACCTATGACGGCCACTGGGTCGCCGCGCCGGTGAACGTGCACTCGACCAACTGGGTCTGGGCCAACACCGCGCTGATGGAAGAACTCGGCATCGAGCAGCCCACCACGTGGGACGAATTCGTTGCCGCCATGCAGACCGCTCAGGACGCGGGCTACACCGCGCTGGCCCACGGTGGTCAGGCCTGGCAGGACGCCACGATCTTCGACTCGATGGTCATGGGCGTCGGCGGACCTGAATTCTACCAGGCCGCGATGGTCGATCTCGACCCCGAGGCACTCGGCAGCGAGCAGATGGTCGAAGCCTTCGACCGCATGGCGACCCTGCGCGGCTTCGTGGACGACAACTTCTCGGGCCGCGACTGGAACCTCGCATCGGCCATGGTCATCAACGGCGAAGCGCTGTTCCAGATCATGGGTGACTGGGCGAAGGGTGAATTCGTCAACGCGGGTCTGACCGCCGGTGAAGAATTCCAGTGTTTCCGCGTGCCGGGCACCGAAGGCACCGTGACCTTCAACTCCGACCAGTTCGCGATGTTCAACGTGGACGACGAAAGCGATCAGGAATCGCAGCTCGCCATGGCCTCCGCCGTGATGAGCCCGGAATTCCAGATCGCCTTCAACCTGGTCAAAGGCTCCGCACCTGCGCGGACCGACATCGACCCGTCCTCGTTCGACGCCTGCGGCCAGGCCGCCATCGCCGACCTCGCAGCAGCTGGTGAATCCGGCAACCTGTTCGGCTCCATGGCCCACGGCCACGCCAACCCGCCGTCGATCCAGAACGCGATGTATGACGTGATCACCGCGCACTTCAACGGTGAGTTCGACTCCGCAACGGCGGCCGAAGAAATGGTCACCGCTGTTGAGCTTGCTCAGTAATCACTGACCCGGACCGGCCCCGTTTCGCGCGGGCCGGTCCACCCCTTCCAAATCCACCCGCGACTGAAGGAGAGGCCCATGGCCGCCACCGATCCCATGTTGGACAGCGGTGCGGATTTCCGCACGCGTCTGCAGAACTGGCTGCCGAAGATCGTTCTTGCCCCGTCCTTCGCGGTGATGGTCATCTTCGTCTACGGCTTCATCGCCTTCACGATCTACCTCAGCTTCACCGACAGCCGCATGCTGCCGAGCTACGACCTTGTCGGCTGGCAGAACTACGAACGCCTCTTCCGCGTCCGCCAATGGGACACGGCGCTGGTGAACCTCGGAATTTTCGCGGGCCTCTATATCGTGATCTCCACGATCATCGGCCTGCTGCTCGCCATCTTCCTCGACCAGAAGATCCGCGGCGAAGGCTTCCTGCGCCCGATCTTCCTCTATCCCATGGCGCTGTCGTTCATCGTGACCGGCACGGCGTGGAAATGGATCCTCGACCCGGCCATTGGGCTTGAGGTCACCATGCAGCGCTGGGGGTGGGAGAGTTTCCAGTTCGACTGGATCAAGGACAGCGAGATGGCGATCTACACCATCGTCATCGCCGCCGTCTGGCAATCCTCGGGCTTCGTCATGGCGATGTTCCTCGCCGGCCTGCGCGGCATCGACAACGAGATCCTGAAAGCTGCCCAGATGGACGGCGCGTCGAATTTCCAGATGTATCGCCGGATCATCCTGCCGCAGCTGCGCCCCGCCTTCCTGTCGGCCTTCGTGATCCTGTCGCACCTCGCGATCAAGTCCTACGACCTCGTCGTCGCGATGACCGATGGCGGCCCCGGCACGTCGACCTGGCTGCCTGCGCTCTTCATGTATGAATACACCTTCACGCGGAACCAGATGGGGATCGGTGCCTCGTCCGCCGTCATCATGCTGATGACCATCGCCGCGATCATGGTGCCCTACCTCTACGCCGAATTGCGGGAGCAGAAGTGATGGCAATCGCATCCTCGGACAACGCGATCCGCTCCAACAAGGTCGCCCGCACGTTCATCTACCTCTTCCTGCTGCTGTTCGCGCTGTTCTACCTGATGCCGCTTGGCATCATGCTCGTGAACTCGCTCAAACCGCTCAGCGAGATCACCGCAGGCGGCATGATCGCCATGCCGAACGAATGGACGATCGAGCCGTGGCTTTCGGCCTGGTCCACCGCCCAGATCGGCGTGCAGCCCACCGGCCTGCGGCCCTATTTCATCAACTCCATCGCCATGGCGGTGCCTGCCGTCGCGATCTCGACCGTGGCAGGCGCGCTCAACGGCTACGTGCTGACGAAATGGCACTTCCGGGGTGCGACATGGGTCTTCGGGCTGCTGCTGTTCTCTTGCTTCATCCCGTTCCAGATCGTGCTGATCCCGATGGCCCGGATCCTCGGCCTGCTGGAAATCGCGGGCACGACCTACGGCCTGATCCTCGTCCACGTGGTCTACGGCATCGGCTTCTCGACGCTCTATTTCCGCAATTACTACGCGGCCTTCCCGACCGAGCTTGTGCGGGCCGCCCAGATCGACGGGGCAGGGTTCTTCCAGATCTTCTGGCGGATCATGCTGCCGTCGTCGGGACCGATCATCGCGGTCTGCTGCATCTGGCAGTTCACCAACATCTGGAACGACTTCCTGTTCGGTGCCTCCTTCGCCTCGGGTGATGCCGCACCGATGACGGTGGCGCTCAACAACCTCGTGAACTCCTCGACGGGCGAGCGCCCCTATAACGTCCACTTCGCCGGCGCCATCATGGCCGCCGCGCCCACTCTTCTCGTCTACATCGTCGCGGGCCGCTACTTCGTCCGTGGCCTGATGGCTGGCTCCGTGAAAGGCTGAACCATGGGTTTCCTCGACATCAACAACGTCACCAAATCCTACGGCGCGGTGGAGGTTCTGCACCGGGTCGACATCCAGGTGGACGAAGGCGAATTCCTCGTCCTTGTCGGCCCGTCCGGCTGCGGCAAGTCCACGCTCCTGAACATGATCGCGGGGCTCGAGGGGATTTCCTCGGGCGAGATCGCCATCAAGGATCGCGTGGTCAACGACATCGCGCCGGCCAAGCGCAACATCGCGATGGTGTTCCAATCCTACGCGCTCTACCCCAATATGACTGTGGGCCAGAACATCACGTTCGGCCTTGAAATGCAGGGGACTCCGAAAGCCGAGCGGGACAAGGCGATGGCGGAAGTGGCGAGCCTTCTGCAGATTGAAAATCTTCTCGATCGCAAGCCGGGGCAGCTTTCGGGCGGGCAGCGGCAGCGTGTTGCCATGGGGCGCGCGCTGGTGCGGGACCCGGACGTGTTCCTGTTTGACGAGCCGCTCTCGAACCTCGACGCGAAACTGCGCGTCGACATGCGGACCGAGATCAAGAAGCTGCACCAGAAGCTCGGCACCACCATCGTCTACGTGACCCACGACCAGATCGAGGCGATGACCCTCTCGACCCGCATCGCGGTGATGTATGACGGCTACGTGCAGCAACTCGGCACGCCCAAGGAAATCTACGACACGCCCGCCAACATCTTCGTGGCCACCTTCATGGGCAGCCCTGCGATGAACGTGCTTCCGGCGGAACTCGTTGAAATGAATGGCGCAATTCACGCGCAGGTCGAAGGCGCGGACGGGCCCAAGCAGCTGCGGATCGAGAACGCGCCCGAGGCCTATCGCTCCTATATCGGCAAGCATGTCATGCTCGGCATCCGGCCCGAGGCGATCACCGATCCCGAAGGCGCGGACCGCAACGCCCGCAATATCCAGACGCTCACGAACGAGGTCGGCGTGACCGAACCGGCGGGGGCGGATACCTTCGTGACCATGTCGCTCGGCGGCAAGGATTGCGTCGCAAGGATGCGCGCCGATGCGGAAGCCTATCCCGGCCAGCCGTTCGAATTCGCGGTGAACATGGACAAGGCTGTGCTGTTCGATCCCAAGACCGAGGCCCGGATCGCCTGAAAAGTGGTGTCGTGATCCCGTAGTTTTTCCGTAACTACACTCCGACGGAGGATGCGGGCGGGCCGATCACTTTTGACTTGGAATTGGAACGTTCCAGATATACGCAGGATGACATGAGCGACGCGGATATCATCATCGTCGGCTCCGGCATGGGGGGCGCGACACTGGCCGCCGGGCTGAAGGGCTCGGGGCTGCGGGTGCTTGTGCTCGAACGCGGCCAGCTTCTGCAGGATTGCCCCGAGGCCCGCGATGCGGAGGCGATCTACGCGCGCGGACACTTCCGACCCGCCGAGACGTGGCTTGCCCCCGACGGCACCCGTTTCAACCCCGGCAACTTCGCCTATGTCGGCGGCAATTCGAAATTCTACGGCGGCGTGCTGTTTCGCTACCGGGCGGAGGATTTTGCCCCGATCGAACATCTGAACGGCACGACCCCGGGCTGGCCGTTTCCCTACGAAACGCTTGCGCCGTTCTACGAGCGCGCCGAAGCGCTCTACCAGGTTCGGGGCGATGCCTCCGTCGATCCGACCGAACCGCCCCATGCAGGCCAATACCCGCACCCGCCCGTCCCACACGAGCCGGCCATCGCCGACCTCGACGCACGGCTTCGCAAGGTCGGACTGCACCCCGCGCCCCTGCCGCTCGCCATCGACCTGGGTCGCTGGCGATCCCGCGCGGATACGCCGTGGGACGGTTTCCCCGACACCAACGGCGGCAAGCTCGACGCCGAAAGCGCGGCACTGGTCCACGCGTTGTCGGACCCGAACATCACGCTTCGCACCGGCGTGCAGGTCCGCCGGATCGAGACCGATGGCACCCGTGTCACCGGCCTGCTGACCTCCGCCGGTCGCCTGACCGCGCCACGCATCGTGCTGGCCGCCGGGGCCGTCCATACCGCGGCGCTGTTGCTGCGCTCGGCCTCCGAGGCGCATCCGAACGGGCTGGCCAACAGCTCCGATCAGGTCGGGCGCAATTTCATGAACCACAACGCCAGCGCGGTGCTGGCCCTCAGCCCGCGCCGCAACCGCTGCGTCTACCAGAAGACGCTTCAGTTCAACGACTGGTACCTGCGCGACGGCGAGCGGCCGCCCTTGGGCAACATCCAGCTTCTGGGCCGCGTGACCGGCCCGATCCTCGCCTCGCAGACCGGCCTGCCGAAGCCGCTGGCAAACCTCATCGCCAGCCACGCCATCGACTTCTACGCCATGTCCGAGGATCTGCCCGACCCGGAAAGCCGCGTGACCGTAAAGGGCGACGACATCGTGCTCGACTGGCGGCGTTCGAATTGGGAGGCGCATCTGGGCCTCGTCGCCAAGCTGAAGGAAACGTTGAAGAAAGCGGGCTTCCCAATCGTCCTCGCCAAGGCCTTCGACCGCCGCACGCCGTCCCATCAATGCGGCACCGCGCGGTTGGGGGAGGATCCGGCGACATCGGTCTGCGATACCTTCGGCAAGGCCCATGACCTCGACAATCTCTACATCTGCGACGCCTCGCTCCTGCCGACATCGGCGGCAGTGAACCCGTCGCTGACCATCGCCGCGCTGGCTTTGCGCCAAGCCGATCACCTCAAGGAGGCCGCTCAATGAAGGCGCTGATTACAGGCGGCCAGCAGGGCATCGGCCTTGGTATCGCGCAGGCGCTGCATGACGCGGGCTGGGAGATCGCCATCGCTTCCGACGCGCCCTCCGCCGACCTGCCGTTCGACGCCAGTTACCACCAGCACGACGTCCGCGACCTCGACGCGATCCCGGCGTTGCTCGACGCCGTCGGCCCGGTGGAGACCTTCGTCTCCAACGCCGGTGTCGGCGCGATGCAGCGCGGCGATCTGCTCGACATGACGCCCGAAAGCCTCGACCGGTGCATGGGCATCAACACGCGTGGCGCGTTCTTTCTTGCACAAGAAGTCGCGCGCCGGATGCTCGCCACGTCCTCCGACGACTACCGCTCGATCACCTTCATCACCTCGGTCAGCGCCTCGATGGTCAGCCCCGACCGCGCCGAATATTGCGCCTCCAAGGCGGCCGCCGCGATGCTGGCCCAGGCCTTCGCCGCGCGCCTGGCGCCCGAGAACATCGGCGTCTTCGACATTCGCCCCGGCATCATCCGCACGCCTCTGACCGCCCCCGTCGCCGGTCGCTACGACGACCGTATCCCGCAGATCGTGCCCGCCGCCCGCTGGGGCCAGCCGTCCGACATCGGCCAGGTGATCGTGCCGCTCGCTCAAGGGCATTTCGCCTTTGCCACCGGCGCACAGATTCCCGTCGATGGCGGGCTGTCGATCCACCAACTCTGAAGGCCTGTCATGTCCGAGTCCTACGATTTTCTCATCATCGGCGGCGGCTCCGCAGGGTCCGTCATCGCCTCGCGCCTCTCCGAGAACCCGGACGTCTCCGTCTGCCTGCTGGAAGCCGGCGGGTCCGACCGTCATCCGTTCTTCCACCTGCCTGCGGGCTTTGCGAAGATGACCAAGGGCATCGCGTCCTGGGGCTGGACGACGACGCCGCAAAAACACATGCAGAACAAGATCTTCACCTATACGCAGGCCAAGGTGATCGGCGGCGGATCGGCGATCAACGCGCAGATCTACACGCGCGGCCACCCCCTCGATTACGACGAATGGCGGCAGAAGGGCTGCGTCGGGTGGAGCTACGAGGACGTGCTGCCGTATTTCCGCAAGTCCGAGGGGAACGACACCTATTCCGGGCGCTATCACGGGCAGGACGGCCCGCTTGGCGTATCGAAACCTGCCGCTCCGCTGCCGATCTGCGAGGCCTATTTCGAGGCCGCGCAGGCCCTTGGCATCCCGTTCAACGAGGATGTGACGGGCGAGGTTCAGGAAGGCGCTGCCTACTACCAGCTGACCCAGCGCAATGCCCGCCGATCCTCCGCCGCGATGGCGTTCCTGCACCCGAACAGGCGCCGCCCGAACCTGACCGTGAAGCTCGGCGCGCAGGTGCGGCGGATGCTGTTCGACAAGGGCAGGGCGGTAGGCGTCGAGATGATCGACCGCTCATTGATCCATGCGGGGACGGAGGTGATCCTGTCGTCGGGTGCCATCGGTTCGCCCCGCCTTCTGCAACTCTCCGGTGTCGGTCCTGCTGATCACTTGCGTGCCCTCGGCATCGACGTGGTGCTCGACCAGCCGCAGGTCGGCGCGAACCTGCAAGACCACCTCGACCTCTATTGCATCGCCGAGGTCTCAGGCCCCCATACCTACGACCGGTTCGCCAAGCCGCATCTGAGCGTGCTGGCCGGCCTGCAATACCTAGCGACGCGCAAGGGACCCGTGGCCTCGAGCCTCTTCGAGACGGGGGGCTTCTGGTATGCCGACCCCGACGCGCGCTCGCCCGACCTGCAATTCCACCTCGGCCTCGGCACGGGGATCGAGGCGGGTGTCGCTGCGATGCCCGACGGGGGGGTGACGCTGAACTCCTGCTACCTGCGGCCCCGGTCGCGCGGCTCGGTCCGGTTGCAATCGGCCGACCCGTCGAAGGCCCCGCTGATCGACCCGAACTACTGCGCCGACCCGCAGGACCGGGAGATGTCGATCCGCGGCCTGAAGCTGACGCAGGAAATTCTTGCACAAGAACCGATGAAGCCCTTCATCAAGGCGGAGCGTCTGCCCGGACCCGAGGTGAAGACCGACGAGGAGTATTTCAACTTCATCTGCGAGCATTCCAAGACCTCGCACCATTGCGCCGCAACCTGCGCCATGGGCCCGGATGACAGTGCCGTGGTCACGCCGCGCCTGCGCTTCAACGGGATCGACGGGCTGCGGGTCGCCGATGCGTCGATCATGCCGAATGTCGTCTCCTCCAACACCAACGCGCCCACGATCATGATCGGTGAGAAAGCCGCCGACATGATCCGCGAAGATTACAACCTTTAGAATTGGGGGATCTGAAGCCATGAAACTGCCCACCGCCGCCGGAACCCTCGAAGATTACACGTTGCAGGGTGATCCGCTTACCCCGCGCGCGCCCTCCGTGCCGCTCACCCGCACCGCCTTTGCTGCGGCCCATGTGGTCAGCGACCCGCTGGCCGAACGGGATCCGTGGCAGGGCCGCCCCGCCGTCGACTGGGACGCGACCTTGCGTTTCCGAGAAGGGCTGTGGGACCAGGGGCTTGGCCTGGCCGAGGCAATGGACACCGCGCAGCGCGGGATGGGCGTGGATTGGGCGACGGCGAAGGAGCTGATCGAACGCACGATGGTGGCCGCCAAGGCGCATCCGATGAAGCCGCGCGTCGCCTGCGGGGCGGGGACGGATCACGTCGCCCTGAGCAAGCTGACCGACGCTGCCGCGATCACCGCCGCCTATGCTGAACAGATGGAGGCGATCGAAGCGGCCGGGGGGCAGTTGATCCTCATGGCCACCCGCGCGTTGCCCGCCATCGGCGCGGGGCCGGAGACCTACGCCCGCGTCTACGACGACCTTATCACGCAGGCCGCCGAGCCGGTTATCCTGCATTGGCTGGGCGACATGTTCGACCCGGCGCTCAAGGGCTATTGGGGTGGCGCGTCGGTGGACGAGGCCAACGAGATCGTCCTCGACCTCATCACCCGCAACGCGTCCAAGGTCGATGGCATCAAGATTTCCCTTCTGGACCAGGCGCATGAGGAGGCCTTCCGCGCCCGCCTGCCCGAAGATGTCCGCCTCTATACCGGCGACGATTTCAACTACGCGGCCCTGATCGAAGGCGACGGAACGCACTATTCCCACGCGCTTCTGGGCATCTTCGCCGCCATCGCGCCCGCCGCCGCGCAGGCGTTGGAGGCGCTCGCCCAAGGCGACATGGAAACCTACCACGCGCTTTTCTCGCCGACCGTTCCCCTCAGCCGCGAGATCTTCAAGGCGCCCACGCAATATTACAAGGCGGGCATCGCCTTCCTTGCGTGGCTGAACGGGTCGCAGTCGCACTTCATCATGCCGGCGGGCTTCCAATCCTCGCGCGAGATCACGCATTATGCGGAAGTCTTCCGCCTCGCTGACCAGGCGCGGCTTCTCACCGATCCGGACCTCGCCACGCACCGCATGACCCACCTCCTCGCGCTAAACGGGATCGACGCTTGAACAAACGCCCCACCATCCTCGACGTGGCGGCACGCGCGGGCGTGTCGAAATCCACCGTCTCGCTGGTGCTGCAGAATTCGAAGCAGGTGAAAGAGGAAACACGCGAAGCTGTCCGCGCCGCGATGGCCGAGATCGGCTATGTCTACAACCGCGCCGCCGCGCAGATGCGGTCGCAATCGGCGGGGCTTGTCGGGCTGGTCATCAACGATCTGCGCAACCCGTTCTTCACCGAATTCGCCACCGTGCTGCAGATGACGCTGGCGGCGAAAGGCTACGCCACTGTCATCGCCAATTCCGACGAAGACCCGGAGCTTCAGTCCCGCCTTGTCGGCTCGATGATCGAACACGGGGTTTCGGCCCTCGTCGTTTCGCCCACCTATGGCGGCTGCGGGACCACCTTCGACCAGATCGAACGCGCGGGCGTGCCCGCCATACAGGTGCTGCGCAAGACCGACGCGCGCACCGGCCTGTTTCCCTTCGCGAGTTTCGACTATGCCACGGGGTCGGCGCTGGCCACCCGCCACCTGATCGAGCAGGGCGCGAAGCGGATCGCCTTCGTCGGCGGCATCGAAGGCGCCGAGATCACCGAGGAGCGCAAATCCGGGTACCTCGCCGAGATGGCGCGCACCGGCACCGACGCGATCGTGTTCCATGGCCGGTCCTCGCGCAGCTTCGGGGTGGAGATCACCCAGGCGCTGATCGACGCGCAGGCCGATGCCGCCGTCTGTTTCAATGACCTTGTGGCGCTTGGTCTGCACGCCGGGTGCACCCGCGCGGGCCGCGCTATCGGCACGGACATCCGCATCGTCGGCTGTGACGACATCGAGGATTGCGCGCTGGTTTGGCCGCAACTGTCGTCGGTCGATTGCGATATCGACGGCTTCGCGCGCGCCACCGCAGACCGGCTGCTGGCATGGATGCAGGAAGGTGATACACCTCCGCCCGAGCATCGCGCGCCCGTCGACCTTGTCGTGCGCGCCTCAAGCACGGGACAGACGCCATGACGCCAGACGAATTCCTCCGCAGCCTGTTCGCCCGCGCGGTGGAAGTCGCCGACCCGATGCAAAGCCTTGCCGCCGCCCTACCGCCCAAGCCCGACGGTCGCGTGCTTGTGATCGGGGCGGGCAAGGCCAGCGCCCGCATGGCCGAAGCGGTGGAGGCCGAATGGGGCCCTTGCGACGGCCTCGTCATCACGCGCTACGGCTATGCCCGCCCCTGCAAGGGCATCGAGATCGTCGAGGCCGCCCACCCCGTGCCCGACGCGGCGGGGGAGGCGGCGACAAAGCGCCTGCTCGCGCTTCTGGACGGCCTGACAGAAGACGACTTCGTTCTCGCCCTCATCTCCGGCGGTGGCTCCGCTTTGCTGACAGCCCCGGCGGCCGGCATCACGCTGGCCGAGAAACAGGCGCTGACCCAGGCGTTGCTCGCCTCGGGCGCTCCGATTGGCGAGATCAACGGCATCCGCAAGGAACTTTCTGCCGTGAAGGGGGGCAGGCTTGCCGCCGCCGCCTACCCGGCGAAGATGCTGGCGCTGATGATCTCGGACGTGCCCGGCGACGACCCCGGCGATATCGCCAGCGGTCCGACCGTGGGCCACACCGGCAGCGCCGCGCGGGCGCTGAAGGCGCTGGAGACGTGGAAGGTCACGCCACCCGCGTCCATCAAGGCGTTTCTAGACGCGGGCGGCGACCCGGTCACACCGGACGATCCGCGCCTCTCGCGCGTCGAGAACGTGATTTACGCGGCCCCCTCGCAATCCCTGGCCGCTGCCGCAGAGCTGGGTGAGGCGCGGAGCTACAAAGTGGAACTCCTCGGTGATTCCCTCGAAGGCGAGGCGCGCGACGTCGCCGCCGCCCATGCCGAGATCGCCCGCAAGGCCGCCCCGGGCACGCTGATCCTGTCGGGCGGCGAGTTGACCGTCACCCGGCGCGGCAACGGCATCGGCGGGCCGAACGCGGAATACGCCCTCGCGCTGGCCATTGCGCTGGACGGCGCTGCGAATATCCACGCGCTCGCCTGCGATACCGACGGCGTCGACGGCGCGGCAGAGGTTGCAGGCGCGGTCATCGGCCCCGATACTCTGGCCAAGGCGAAGGCCGCCGGCATCGACCCGGGCGAGGCGCTCACCCGCAACGACGCCCACAGCTTCTTCGCCGCCATCAACGACCAGGTCGTGCCCGGCCCGACCCTGACCAACGTGAACGATTTCCGCGCGATCCTTGTCGCGCCGACCGACTAGAGGCACCGCCGATGCTGATTCACACCGTTCTTCTCAGCCCCGCGCCTGATGCGGCCGAAGGCTCCTTCGCCGAGGCGATGATGATCCTCGAAGAGGTTGCCGACCGCCTGCCGGGCCTGTCCGGTTTCGTCCACGGCCCGAACCGGGATTTCGAGGGCAAGAGCCAGGCCTATCCCTATGGCTTCACCTGCCTGTTCGACGATGAGGCCGCGATGCAGGCCTATGTCGACGACCCGGAGCATCAGCGCGCCGGGGCGATGCTCGTCGCGAATTGTGCGGGCGGGGCGGACGGGATTTTCGTCTCGGACCTGGAGGTCTGACTGGCGATTTGACCCGGTCCGGGGCAGGGTAGGGCCAGAGCAGACGAAAAGCGCAAGACACGACCATGGCCGATCCGACATCCTCCGACCCATCGCTGGGGCTTTTCTTCGTCGCCGATGGGGAGCGGTTGCAGAAACAATCCTGGCTGCTTTCGGCCAGCCTGAAGGCGGCGCACGCGGGCGACAACCGCATCCGCCTGTTCGCCTACGTGTCCGAGGCCTACCGCCCTGAGATCCGCGACATGACCCACGCCATGTTCGAGGCCTGCGGGGTGGAATTGCGCACGCTCGCCGCGCCGCCGCAGTGGAAAAGCCCCTATCCGCACGGCAACAAGATCGTCGCCTCCTGCGATGATCGGGGGACGAGCCATTCCGTCTTTCTCGACACCGACATGGCCTGCACCCGCAGCCTGGCCGAGTTCATGGACCTGCCCGCCGACACGGTCAGCGCGGCGCCCGAGGGGCGGCCGACCTGGGGGGGCAAGAACGCCCGCTGGACCCGCGCCTACGCACATTTCGGCCTGAGTGTGCCGAAGGAGCGTGTGCGCCTGCTGCGCGGGGCCAAGATGGAATATGTCCCTTATTTCAACGCCGGGCTCGTGGCTTTCCCCGAGGCGCGCCATGCCGCCGACGGGATGCGCTTTGCCGAACACTGGCGCGATACCGCGCTGGATTTCGACCACAATTGCAAGATCGCCAACAAGCGCCCGTGGCTCGACCAGATCACGCTGCCGCTGACCATGGCGCGGTTTGGCTACAAGGTGCGGGTGCTGGACGAGCTGTACAATTATTCGCTGTCGCACCGGGCCGACTACAGCCAGACGCCGGATGCGCTGATCCTGCATTACCACCGGATGCGGTTCCTGTTCCAAAGCCCGCAATGGGCGGGCCTGCGCGACATGTTGCTGGACACCGTGCCCGCCGCCCACCGCGACGGGATCGTCGCTTGGGTGCAGGACGTCGAGACCTCCCTCGATGCGCTGGGGGAGGAGGACGGCTAGAGCAGCGCCTCGATCTCCGCCCGCGCGGGCATCGACGCCGCCGTCCCGTGTTTCGTGACCGACAGGGCCGCCGTCGCCGTGGCGAAGCGCAGCGCCTCGCGCACGGCCAGCCCCTCCGCCAGCGCACAGGCGAACCCGCCGTTGAACGCATCGCCCGCGCCGGTCGTGTCCACCGCGCGCCCGGCATTCATCGGCGCCGTGTGGATCGCCTCTGCCCCGTCCCAGTAGAGCGACCCGTTCTCCCCCAGCGTGATCAGCGCGCCCTTGCGCACTCCCAGCGCTAGCAATGCCTTCGCGGCGTCGAGCGCGTCGTCCGGCCCTGTGACCTTGCAGCCGGTCAGTTCCTCCGCCTCGGTTTCGTTCGGCGTCACGTAATCGCAGAGCGCCAGCAGGCCGTCGGGCAAGTCCGCCGCCGGTGCGGGGTTAAGGATCGTGGTGACACCGGCCTCCGACGCCAGTTCCAGGAAGCGCAGCGCCGCGTCCATCGGCTGTTCCAGCTGCGTCATCGCCACCTTGGCCGCCGCGATCTCGGCGGCGCGCGCCTCCACGTCCGACGCGCTGATCGCCCCGGCGGCACCGGGCACGATCACGATGGCGTTCCGCCCCGTCGCCTCCTCGATGAAGATGCCCGCCGATCCCGTGGGCCGCTCCGCATCCTCGATCACCATCGGCACCACGCCCGCAGCCTCCCAGACGTCGCGGCCCATCTGCCCGAAGGTATCGGCGCCGATCCGGCTGAGGAAGCCCACGTCGCCGCCCGCCTTCGCCGCCGCAACCGACTGGTTCGATCCCTTGCCGCCGGGCCCGAGCTGGAACCCGGTGCCAAGCAGCGTCTGGCCCGTGACAGGCATTTTCGCGGTGCGATACGCGGCATCGGCGACGAACACGCCGAGGATGATGATTTCAGGCATCTGCCCCCCTTTCCCTTGCCGGATCAGCGAAGCATGATGCCGACAAATCATGCAAGGGAGCACGACATGCGATTTGTCAGATGGGGTGAAGCGGGGCAGGAAAAGCCGGGCGTTCTGGATGCGGAGGGCGGCGTGCGCGACCTCAGCGGCGTGGTCGGCGATATCGACGGCGCGATGCTTGCGGACATGCCGCAGATCGACGTGGATGCCCTGCCGCAAGTGGGCGACACCCGCCTCGGCCCCTGCATCGCGCGCCCCGGCAAGCTGGTCTGCGTCGGCCTGAACTACGCCGACCACGCCGCGGAAGGCGGGTGGGACGTGCCGACCGAGCCGGTGCTGTTCATGAAGGCCACCACCGCCATTTCCGGCCCCACCGATCCGGTCATCCTGCCGCCGGGCAGCGAGAAGACCGATTGGGAGGTCGAGCTTGGCATCGTCATCGGCAAGACGGCCAAACATGCCACGGACGGCGCCGCGCATATCGCGGGCTATTGCGTGGTCAACGATATCTCCGAACGCGCCTACCAGCAGGAGATGGGCGGCCAGTGGACCAAGGGCAAAAGCTACGACACCTTCGCGCCCATCGGGCCATGGATGGTCACGGCGGACGAACTCGGCGACCCCACGGGCCGCGCCATCTGGCTCGACGTCGACGGCCAGCGGATGCAGGACGGCACGACCGACACGATGATCTTCAAGCCTGCCTTCCTCGTCGAATACATCTCGCGCTTCATGACGCTGGAGCCCGGTGACCTCATCACCACGGGCACGCCTCCGGGCGTCGGCATGGGCAAGAAGCCACAGGTGTTCCTGAAGGACGGGCAGGTGATGCGGCTTGGCATCGACGGCCTCGGCGAACAGCGCCTGCCGGTGCGCGCTTCTTGAACATCGCGCTCTGGCTCCAGCGCATCGCGGCCACCCGCGGTGCGACGCCAGCGCTGATGCGGGGCGATGCCCACGTCGCCGACTACGCCAGCTTCGCCGACCAGGCCGCCCGCCTTGCCGGTGGGCTGGCCGCGCGGGGCATCGCCCCCGGCGACCGCGTCGGCATCTTCGCGAAGAACTGCCCGGACTATCTCGTCGCGCTGTTCGGCATCTGGTGGGCCGGGGCCGTCGCCGTCCCGGTCAACGCCAAGCTGCACCCGAAGGAGGCCGAGTTCATCCTGACGAACTCCGGCGCGACTCTCTGCTTCACCTCCGAAGGGCTGGAGGCCCCGAACGCCACCCCGTTCGGCTCCGTCACCGCCGATCCCATCGCCCCGGTGCCCCGCGAGGCCACCGACCTCGCGTGGCTCTTCTACACCTCCGGCACCACCGGCCGGCCCAAGGGTGTGCAGATCACCCATGGCATGATCGCCGCGACCTCCGCCTGTTATCCGATCGACGTGGACCCGGTCTCGCCCGACGATGCCGCCCTCTACGCCGCGCCGATGAGCCATGGCGCAGGCCTTTACGCGGCGATCCACGTCCGCATGGGCGCGCGCCACATTGCCCCTGCGTCTGGCGGCTTCGATCCGGGCGAGGTGCTCGACCTGTCGAAAGCCCACGGTCCCACCTCCATGTTCATGGCACCCACGATGGTCCGCCGCCTGCTGGACGTGGCGAAGGCGCGCGGCGAAACGGGGCAGGGGATCAAGACCATCGTCTACGGCGGCGGCCCGATGTATCGCGCCGATATCGAGGAGGCCGTCGCCCGGATGGGCCCGAAATTCGTGCAGATCTACGGGCAGGGCGAATGCCCCATGGCGATCACTGCGCTCAGTCGCGCCGACGTCTCCGACCGCACTCATCCGAACTGGCAGCACCGCCTGCAATCGGTCGGCCGCGCGCAGTCGCTGGTCGAGGTGAAGGTCGATGCGCCCGAGGGCGAGATCGGCGAGATCATGGTCAAGGGCGCGCCCGTCATGCCCGGCTACTGGCAGAACCCGGAGGCGACCGCGAAGACCCTGAAGGACGGCTGGCTGATGACCGGTGACGTGGGCACGCTCAACGCCGACGGCTACCTGACCCTTCAGGACCGCTCGAAGGACGTCATCATCTCGGGCGGCACCAACATCTACCCGCGCGAGGTGGAGGAGGCGCTTCTGACGCACCCCTCCGTCCACGAGGTTTCCGTCGTCGGCCGCCCCAGCGCGGAATGGGGCGAGGAGGTGGTGGCTTTCGTGGTCTGCGACACGCTCGACGAAGCTGCGCTCGATGCCCATTGCCTGGCGCAGATCGCCCGGTTCAAGCGGCCCAAGGCGTATATTGCCGTGCCCGAATTGCCGAAGAACAACTACGGCAAGGTGCTGAAGACGGAACTGCGCAAGCTGGTTTGAGATAGGAGACGTGAGTTTGCCTTTTCGAGCCGTGCCCGGCTGAAGGCCGGGCAGCCCCCGACCGCCCCCCCCGGGCGGGGGCTTCACCCCCACCCGGCGGCCGGGGGCAGCCCTCAACGTTCCATCCGTCGGTTGAGGAACCAGAACCCCGCCCAAAACCGCAACACCGCCCCCATAAAACGCCGCACGCGCCTTGTTGCCCCTGCGCCGGGGGCCTACATCGCGTCTGATGAAGCGCTTTATCCCTTTCCTGAAGTCCGAGCCCCTGGTGTCGGTCATCCGCCTGCATGGCGCGATTGCCGCCGGAGCCCGGGGCGGGATCAGCGACGCAACCTATTCCAGCGTCATCGAAAAGGCCTTTTCCAAGGGCAAGCCCAAGGCCGTCGCCCTGTCGATCAACTCGCCCGGCGGCAGCCCGGTGCAATCGGCGCTTGTCGCTGCGCGCATCCGCCGGCTGGCCGAGGAGAAGGAGGTCAAGGTTCACGCCTTCGTCGAGGACGTGGCCGCCTCGGGTGGCTATTGGCTCGCCTGTGCGGGCGATGACATCCACGTCGATCCGTCGTCCATCGTCGGCTCCATTGGTGTCATCTCCGCCAGCTTCGGTTTCGTCGAGGCGATGCAGAAGATCGGCGTCGAACGGCGCGTGCACACCGCGGGGGAGGACAAGTCGATCCTCGATCCGTTCCGCCCCGAACGGTCCGAGGATGTCGAGCGCCTCAAGGACATCCAGCGCGACATTCACGCGGCCTTCATCGACCACGTGAAGGCGCGGCGCGGCGACAGGCTGGCCGAGGACAAGGACCTCTTCACCGGCGCTTTCTGGACCGGCGCGAAGGGCGTCGAACTGGGGCTGGCCGACGGCATCGGCCACCTCGTGCCGAAGATGAAAGAGCTCTACGGCGACAAGGTGCGCTTCTCCGTGCACGGGCCCAAGAAGGGCCTTCTGTCGCGCTTCGGCGCGCAGGTGATGGAAGACGTCGACCTTGGCCTGCAGGAGCGCGCGCTTTTCGCGCGATACGGCCTCTCGTGATGCTGAAGGTCGTTTCCCTGTTCCTCATCGGCATGGTGGTGCTGGCGATGTTCGGTCGGCTGCGCTGGCCCGGCGGCGCGAAAGGCATCGACCGCAACAAGCCCGGTGCCCTGCCGAGGCCTTCGACCTGCCCGAGCTGCGGCCGCATGAACCTGCGGGGCGGCAAATGCCGCGCCTGCCGCGACGAGGACGAGAATGGCTGACGTCTTCGGTTTCGCGATCCTCGGGCTGGTGATCCTGCTGCTGGCCGGTGACGTGCTGGTGAAAGGCGCGGTGAACCTCGCCCTGCGGCTGGGCATCCCCGCCCTGATCGTCTCGCTGACCGTGGTGGCCTTCGGCACCTCCGCGCCGGAGCTGCTGATTTCCGTCCAGTCGATCCTCGAAGGCGTGCCTGGCCTGGCGCTCGGCAATGTCGTCGGCTCCAACACCGCCAACGTGCTCCTGGTCCTCGGCCTGCCCGCGCTGATGGCGGGGCTTGGCGCGACCTCGGACACGCGGCGCGAATACGTGTTCATGCTGGCGGCAAGCGTGCTGTTCATCGGGCTCTGCTTCCTCGGGCCGCTGGTCTGGTGGCACGGGCTGATCCTGCTGGCGGGCATCGCCCTGGTGCTGGCCGATGCCGTGCGCTCGGCCAAGGCCCACCGCGATGCCAACGCGGACGACGCCGATGACCTCGAAGAAGCCGATCCCGACATGGAATGGTGGAAGATCGGCGTCTACATCGTCCTCGGCCTTGTCGGCCTGCCGCTGGGGGCCAATCTCCTGATCGACAGCGCCACCGAGATCGCCACCGCCTACGGTGTCTCCGACACGGTGATCGGCCTGACGCTCGTGGCCGTCGGCACCTCCCTGCCGGAACTCGCCACTACCGTGATGGCCGCCTTCCGCAGGCAGGCGGACGTGGCCATCGGCAATGTCATCGGCTCCAACATCTTCAACCTCCTGGCGATCATTGGCATCGCCAGCCTTGTCGGCCCGATCCCGGTCGATCCGGAGATCCTGAATTTCGACCTATGGGTCATGCTCGCGGCCTCGCTGGTGCTGCTGCCTTTCGTGTTCCGCAGGCTTCCCATGGGGCGCTTGGTGGGTCTGGCCTTTTCCGCGCTCTATGCGGGCTATATCGTGATCCTCCTGATCTGAGGATGAAGACATGACAGCACTTGTTACCGGCGCCGCGAAACGGCTGGGCCGCGCCATGGCCCTCGAACTTGCAGCCCACGGACATGACATCGCCGTGCATTACCACGGCAGCGAAGACGAGGCCGAACGGACCTGCGAGGAGATCCGCGCCCATGGTGTGAAGGCCGTGGCCCTGCAGGCGGACCTCACGGTCGAGGACGAGGTTCAGGCGCTTCTGCCCCGCGCGGCCGAGGCGCTGGGGCCGATCGAGGTGCTGATCAACAACGCCTCCATCTTCGATTACGACAACATCGAAAGCGCCACCCGCGACAGCTGGGACAGGCACATGGAATCGAACCTGCGCGCGCCCTTCGTCCTGACACAGGCGCTTGCCGCGCAACTGCCCGATCCGGACATGGACGAGAATGACGAGCCGGTCGCCCGTGGCCTGATCGTGAACATGTGCGACCAGCGCGTGCGCAAGCTGACACCGGAATTCATGACCTACACCATCGCCAAGATGGGCCTCTGGGCGCTCACCCGCACCTCGGCGCAGGCGCTGGCGCCCCGCGCGCGCGTCAACGCCATCGGGCCGGGGCCGACGATGAAAGGGGCGCGCCAGTCGGAGGAACACTTCGCAAAGCAACGCGCCGCAACGGTGCTTGAGCGCGGCGCCGATCCACAGGGTATCTGCGAGGCGTTACGCTATTTCCTCACAGCGAAATCCGTCACGGGACAGCTGATCTGCGTCGATGGCGGACAGCATCTGGGCTGGGAAACGCCCGACGTCGTGGGGGTCGAGTGACGCTGCGTCGCTTGATTCTCCACCGCCGCTCATAAGATGACGATCTTGTAAATGTTTCGTTGCAGCAACATGACGGCCGGTATACAGGCGGAAAGTTTCGTTCTGAATCAAGTAGTTAAAAAAATGTCTAAAAAACAGGCAAAGCGTAGAAAGGTGCCGAAAACAACGAAAATTTCCGTGTGCCCAATAGTTCTCCCAAAGGTTATCCACAGAAACGGTGGAAACCTTACCCCTTGATAGGTCGCCCGATCCGTTGCAGCCCGAAACAGAATCAGAAATCCCTGAAACATGACGCCCGACGCGCCCCAGACTCCGCCGAAAACCGGCCACGAGGTGATCCACGGATACCTCAGGACGCTCGACAACAGCCCGGGCGTCTACCGGATGCTCGATGCGCAGTCGCGGGTGCTCTACGTCGGCAAGGCGCGCGCCCTGAAGCGCCGCGTGTCGAACTACGCCAAGCCGTCCGGGCACTCGCCCCGGATCGCACGGATGATCCGCGAAACCGCGTCGATGATGTTCCTGACCACGCGCACGGAAACCGAGGCGCTGCTGCTTGAACAGAACCTCATCAAGCAGCTGAAGCCCAAGTTCAACGTTCTGCTGCGCGACGACAAGAGCTTCCCGAACATCCTCGTCAGCCGCACCCACGCCTTTCCGCAGATCAAGAAGCATCGCGGTGCCAAGAAGGAGAAGGGCGATTACTTCGGTCCCTTCGCCAGCGCCGGCGCCGTGAACCGAACGCTGAACCAGCTTCAGAAGGTCTTCCTTCTGCGCAACTGCACCGATGCCACGTTCGAGACCCGGACGCGCCCCTGCCTGCTCTACCAGATCAAGCGCTGCTCCGGCCCCTGCGTGGGCCACATCAGCGAAGACGACTACGCCGCTTCCGTGGCCGATGCCGTCCGCTTCCTGAAAGGCGACTCGACCGAGTTGCAGGCGAACCTCGCGGAACAGATGGCCGAGGCGTCCAGGGACATGGAATTCGAACGCGCCGCCGCCCTGCGCGACCGCATCCGCGCACTCACCAACGTGCAATCCACGCAAGGCATCAACCCGCGCGGCGTGCGCGAGGCGGACGTGATCGCGCTCCACATGGAAGGCGGCCAGGCCTGCGTTCAGGTCTTCTTCATCCGCGCCAACCAGAACTGGGGCAACAAGGATTACTACCCCCGCGTCGGCCCCGATATCGAGGAACCCGAGGTACTGGAGGCCTTCCTCGGCCAGTTCTACGACACCAAGGACGTGCCGCGTCAGATCATCCTCTCGCACCCGGTCGAGAACATGGACCTGATGGCCGATGCGCTGTCCGGCAAGCGCGGCACGAAGGTCGAGATCCTCGTCCCCCAGCGCGGCGAGAAGGTCGAACTGATCGAAGGCGCGCGCCGCAACGCCCGCGAAAGCCTCGGCCGCCAGATGGCCGAAAGCCAGGCGCAGGGCAAACTCCTGCGCGGCCTCGCCGAAGCCTTCGATCTGGACAGCACGCCGAAGCGGATCGAGGTCTACGACAACTCGCACATTCAAGGGGCCCACGCCGTCGGCGCGATGATCGTGGCGGGGCCGGAGGGTTTCCTGAAAAGCCAATACCGCAAGTTCAACATCCGCGGCGAGGACCTGACGCCGGGCGACGATTTCGGCATGATGAAGGAGGTGCTGAAGCGCCGGTTCAAGCGTCTCCTGAAAGAGGACCCGGACCGCGAGACGGAAGCCTGGCCCGACCTGCTGCTGATCGACGGCGGCGCAGGCCAGATCTCGGCGGTGAAGGAGATCATGGACGACCTCGGCGTCGAGGACGTGCCCTTCATCGGCGTCGCCAAGGGCATCGACCGCGACCAGGGCAAGGAGGAATTCCATCGCCCCGGCGCGCAGGCCTTCGCGCTCAAACGCAACGATCCCGTGCTCTACTTCATCCAGCGCATGCGGGACGAAGCCCACCGCTTCGCCATTGGCGCGCACCGCGCGAAACGGTCAAAGGCCGTTTCGGCAACCCCGCTCGACGACGTGCCGGGCGTCGGCGCCGCGCGGAAACGGGCGCTTCTGGCGCATTTCGGCTCGGCCAAGGCGGTGACTCGCGCCAACCTCGCGGACCTGAAGGCGGTCGAAGGGGTGAGCGAGGCGATGGCCCAGAAGATCTACGATTATTTCCACGAGGGCGCGTGACGTCCGCGCGCACCTGAATGTCACCGCCTTGATACCGCAAATCAGGCGTTGATTGCCTTGCTGGCGCCTATACCTTATCTCATACAGCTCTCCGATATTCGCGCGCGCTCAATATCGTGCAATTCGCGCACATCCATGATTTGAGTACCCGAAATGGACCGAAAAACGTCATTCACTCCCGGCGAAGTCAGCCACGACGACGCGATCGCGCTCTTCGGGTCGTCCGGCCTCGCGATGGTGCTGACCAATCCGAACCTCGACGACAATCCGATCGTCTACGTGAACCGTGCCTTCGAAGAGCTGACGGGCTACACCGCGTCCATGGCCGTGGGGCGCAATTGCCGCTTTCTACAGGGCGAAGGCACGAAGGCCGCTGACATCAAGGCGATCCGCGAGGCATTGGACAACGAGGAGGATATCAGCATCGTTCTGACCAACGAGCGCGCGAATGGGGAGGAATTCCGGAACGCGCTGTTGATCTCGCCGATCTTCAACGAGCAAACCGGGGAGCTCGATTATTTCGTCGGCCTTCAAAGCGAAATGTCCCACGGCGACCAGGGTGAAACGCTCAATCTCCTCGAAGATGCCATCGCCGAGGTGCAGCATCGGGTGAAGAACCACCTTGCCATGATCCTCAGCCTGATCCGCCTCAAGTCGCGCGAGATGGGCGAAGGTGAAGACCTCAGGGACATCAGCCGGCGCATCGAAAGCCTGCAACTCCTCTACGAGGAAATGTCCGCCGCGGCGAAGCATACCAACGAAGACAAGATCCAGCTCGGCTCGTACCTGGGCCGCGTGGCCAACGCGATTGCGCATCTGGACGGCCGCGCCGGGGTGCGGGTGAACGTGAAAGTCGAACCGCTCGTGATGGAGACCGACAGCGCCGTTCGCGTTGGCCTCATCGTTTCGGAAATCCTGACGAACGCGATGCAGCATGCCTTCGAAGAGCAGGCCTCGGGTCTCGTTGAACTCATCGTGACGCAGACCGACGATGGCGGCATGCGTGCGATCATCACGGATGACGGTATCGGCATTCCGGAAGACACCGACTGGCCGGACAACGGCGGTCTTGGCGGGCAGATCATCCAGGGCATGTGTGACGGGCTGGGTGCGACGCTGAATGTGTCCCGTGGCGCTGTGGGCACGATCATCACGCTCGACGTGCCGCGGAGGATCTGAAAGTCCGGCAAGCGTCGGCGGACGCCCCGCAGACCCGTTTTCGAAAACGGGTCACCCGCGCGTCCAAACGTGCGGGAAGGCCGTTCGAACGGCCTTCCCTTCCCCGCACCGGTCGCGCCAGCATAGCGTCCGCGACTCAAAGGGGGACCGATCAACAATTGAAAATTGCGAACCGAACACGATGAAGCGCAGGAAATGAGGTGACATGACCCGCAAGGATTTCGACCCGTCGACTGTGCTGCCCGATGGCAGCCCCGCGAATAGCCTTCAATTGTTCGACCCTGACGTCGAAGGGCCCTGGCGCGGGCATGTCCCCGGGGAACGGCTCGGGGGAAACGTAACCGTACTGACCTATGGAACGGACGAGATTGGGAAGGGCCCCCGGCTTCATGTCCATCCCTATGACGAGACGTTCATCGTCGTTGCGGGGCGCGCGCGCTTCCATGTCGGTGACAAGGTCATCGACGCGCAGGCCGGTGACATCGTCTTCGGCCCCAAAGCCCTGCCGCATCGGTTCGAAAATCTTGGTCCCGGCCGACTGCAGACGATCGACATCCATCACTCCCCTGTCTGGATTCAGACCGATCTCGACTGACGACCCGGGAAAACGACGGCGAGTGGTGGGGTGGGTTCACCCCGCGCAGACCCGTTTTCGCAAACGGATCTGCCTCGCTCCGAAACGCGCGGGAAGGCCGTTCGAACGGCCTTCCCCGCCCCCTCGCATCCCGTCCGAAAGGCACAAGCGCTTCAGAACGGGTTCAGGTCATCGGGCCATTTTCTTGGATGTTCGGTCACGATCAGAAGCACGTCCGATCCCGGCAGGGCGGCCCGGGCATCGCGGATCATACGCAGATTCAGAGTGTCGATCTCGGCGGCCGAAATCGCCCGTCCGGGATCGTAATAGACCGTAACCACGAACGACCGCCCCAGTTTCGTCAGGGACAGGTCGCGAACCGTGCCCCCCGTCTCCGAGATTGCGGGTCGCAGGGCACGCCGCACGATGGCGAGGTCACCGGGCGGCGCGGTGATCCCCGCCAATTCCCCCAGGCCGCCGCGAAACTCCCGAAGATGAACCCCGATCGCCAGAAGGCAGAGCATCAGGACGATGATGGCATCGCCCACCGGTGCAACGGACGCCAGCGGCCCGTCCCGGAAGAAGTAGATCGCGGCAAGCCCCGCCCCGGCCGCCGCCGTGATGACCGCATCGAACATGGCCGCCTTCGCCTCGATCCTCAGGATCGCGCTGCTCTTGCCGGTCTTGCGCCACGTGAAATGGTGAAAGGCCCAGAGCACGGCGCAGGTGGTGCCGATGCCTGCGAAGTAGATAATCATCGGTTCGAACACGAGCGGCTCCGGAACGATGCCACGCAGGTAGTTGGCGATGTTCCTGACGGCATTTGCGATGGCGAACGCGATGAGGCCAAGCAACGACAAGGCGCGGAAGGTCGAGAACAAGGCTTCGTCCGCCGCGTATCCGAAGGGCCGTATCTTGTCGGGTCCTGCGTCGATCCGGCGACTGATCCGGCGCGCCAGAAGGGCAGAGCCGAATCCGATCAGCGAGAACAGGCCGTCCAGCATGATCGCGGTGGAATTGGAGAGCGCGGCCGCGACGAATCCCGCCGCCGCCATGAACAGGTTGCCCCACATCGCCACGCCAAGCGACCGCCGCTCAAGGCGTTTCGCGTGTTCCGGACCGGGCGTTGTCATGCTGTCTACCCCGTGGCGAGACGCGCGAGAGTTCGATCTCCGGCCTGTAAACCAGACTCTAGCGGGCCATGCAGCAACCGAATAGCCGGGGCTTTTCGAATCCGCTTCTCGTGGGGCAGCGCAAGGCTTGCCTGTCTGCCTTATCCAGCTGCGCGCGATCCCCGCCTCCAATGCGCGCTTTTCCGCAGGCGGAAACCCTCCAAAACGCCTTGAGAAAAGGTAAACAGAATTCATAATTCCATTCTCTTTCAGAGGCTTAAGTCCCTTGTGCAACCTTGCACGCCCTTGCACACACCCACCCCCTCTGGCCCCCGCCCCGCAACCCGGATAACAAGGGCCCATGCGCTGGACCCTGCCCAATATCCTGACCCTCGTGCGCCTGGTCGCGGCGCCCATGGTGGCGCTTGTCTACGTGCTTCTGCCGCGCCCGTTCTCAGACTGGATCGCCCTGATCCTGTTCATGTCGGCCTCGCTGACCGATTATCTCGACGGCCTGCTCGCGCGCCGCTGGGAGCAGGAGACGCGCTTCGGCGCCATGCTCGACCCCATCGCCGACAAGGCCATGGTGGTGATCGCGCTGGCCGTCCTGCTGGCACTTTACGGCGTCGATTTCGCCGCCGGCAGCATCGCGCTGAAACCGCTTTACCTCGTCCCGATCCTCGTGATCCTGTTCCGCGAGATCTTCGTCTCCGGCCTGCGCGAATTCCTCGGCGCCTCGGCGAAGGAGTTGAAGGTCACCAGGCTCGCCAAGTGGAAGACCACGGTCCAGATGTTCGCCATCGGCCTGCTGTTCTGCTGGGGCCTTTTCGCCCATTACCTCTGGGCGCTCTCCCTCGGCATGGATGCCGCCATGGTCGAAAGCATCCTCGCCGGTGAGGTCGAGGACGAGTTCAACCTCAACTGGATCCTCTTCGGCTACCAGTGGAGCGAACTGCTCGGCGTGGTCCTGCTGTGGCTCGCCGCGCTCCTGACGGCGATCACCGGATGGGAATATTTTCGCAAGGCGCTCCCTTACCTGAAGGAACCGAGTTGATGCAGATCCGCTATTTCGCATGGCTGCGCGAACGCATCGGGACCGGAGCCGAAGAGGTCGAGACCGACGCAAAAACCGTCGTCGCCCTCATCGAGGAGCTCAAGACCCGCTCCGACGCCCACGCCTTCGCCTTCTCCGACACCGCCGCCATCCGGGCCGCGGTCGATCAGGACCTCGTCCCCTTCGACGCTCCAGTGACCGGCGCGAAGGAAGTCGCCTTCTTCCCGCCCATGACCGGAGGCTGAGCCATGGAGGTCGAGGTCCGCGACAGCGCCTTCGATCCCGGCGCCACCCTGAACGCCTTCACCGCGCGCGCGACGGGCGCCGGCGCCATCGTCAGCTTCACCGGCATCACTCGCGACCTTGCCACCGGCGACCTGCAGGCGATGGAGATCGAGCATTACCCCGGCATGACCGAACGCGCCCTCACCGCCATTCGGGACGAGGCCATGACCCGCTTCAACCTCGTCGACGCCCTCGTCATCCATCGCTACGGCCGCCTCAGCCCCGGTGAGACGATCATGATGGTCGCCACGGCTGCGCCCCACCGCCGCGACGCCTTCGACGCGGCCGATTTCCTCATGGATTACCTGAAATCCCGCGCGCCCTTCTGGAAACGCGAGATCACCCCAGACGGCGCCGAATGGGTCGCCGCCAAGGATGACGACGAAGCCGCGCTCGACCGTTGGTAATCCCGCCTGCGTCTTTCATCTTGCCAGAAAAACCTCCGGGGGAGTCGCCCTTGGCGACGGGGGCAGAGCCCCCAGACCCGCGTGACGCACGCGACCCCGCCGCAACAGCGCACCGCAATTTTCCCTTGGAAAATTGCCCCCGGCGACGGCGAAGCCGGCGCAACCCCGAAGGGGGTCAACGACCCTGGTTCATGCTCTCGATGTAGCTGCGCAGCTCTTCTGCCTCGGTCCGCGCCTCGCGCAGGCCTTCCATGGCGGCGCGCAGTTCGGCCTCGGTCTGGCTCAGCTGGTTGGTCAACTCGCCTTCCCGCTGTTGCAGGTAGGCGATCGCCTGGTCCCGCGTTTCCTCGGCATCGTGCAGCGCGCGCGCGAGGTTTTCCATCTCGCCCAGGTCCGCCGAGGAGACCTGGTTGAACCGCGTCACCAGCCAGTGCGCCAGCCAGCCTAGGGCGAAAGCCACGAACAGGATAATGGCAATGGCGATGATGAATTCGAGGCGGTTCATGGGTCTTGTGCTTTCGTCTTAATCCGCGTCTGGCGGTTCGGGCCGGGGCAGGGGGCGGGCCTCGAACGGCCAGTCCGCGATAGCGCCCTCGGTGACGATGCCGCCACTGGTGCGCGGCTGATCATCGGCCGTTGCGGCTGCGCCTGCAACGTCTGCCGTCGCGAGAAGACGGAATTCGATCCGGCGGTTCTGTTCGCGACCTTCCTCGGTCTCGTTGTCGGCGATCGGCTGGCTCTCGCCATAACCCTGTGCGGTCAGGTTCGACACGAGAACGCCACGGGCCAGCAGGCCGTTCAGAACCGAGTTCGCCCGCGCCTGGCTGAGGTTGAGGTTCATCGTCTCGCCGCCCTGCGCGTCCGTATGCCCGCCGATTTCCATACGGGCGTGCATGCAGTCGGGCAGCACTTCGGCGATCTGGTCGAGAACGGCGCCGGCGGTTTCGTTGATCTCGGTCGAGCCGGGATCGAAAGTGATCTTGGTTTCGTCCTGGATCGCCTGGATCCGGGCGACGCATTCTTCTTCCGACGGCAGGGAGGCGACCGGGTCGAGCGCCTCGACATAGCGCACGTCGAGTTGGAAATCCGCTCCTTGGCCCAGGTCTTCCGACAGCATCCGGGTGAGTTGCGAGATCATCTGCTCATCGCCGGTTTCGCCGGTCAGGCGCAGGGTTTCGGGCTCCACCGTCAATTGGCCCGAGTTCAGCTCGGACAGGGCCCGGAGCCCGGCCATGACGCGCACCGACCAGCCTTGCGGTAGATCCGCGACCGCGCGGGTCGCAACATCGGTGTTGTTCGCGCCGAACAGGGCCGTTGCGAAGGTCTGGACCGAGTCGCCGATGGCGCCGTCGGGCAGGCGTCCGCGCAGCCGCGCCCCGGTTTCGGCATCGAAGGTCGCGGTAAACCGTGCAGGTCCGGCGCTGGCCTGGGTTTCCGGTTCGGGCAGAACCGTCTGCAGCGAGAAGAGGTCCGGCATGGCTGCGCCTAGTTCCCCGACCACCGTATCGAAATGGTTCTGCTCGGTGCCTTCGGCGGCGATCAGCGTCACGTCGGCATCCGAGAAGGTCACCGACCCCTGCCCCAGTTCCACCAACGCGGCGATGGCGGTTTCGACGGCACCGGCCCAGGAGGAGGAGGGCACGCCAAGGCCGATGGTGCAGGGAATGGTGCCGGTCGCCCCGGCCTCGCGGCCCGCGGCGACGATGCGGTCACGGGCCTCTACGGAATCCGCCGTGCAGGTCTCGAAGCGCGCGCCGGCCTCATCGCGTACGAATCGCAGGGCGAAGGGGGTGATCACCGGGCGGGGTGCCGAGATGTCGAGCACGACTTCGACGCCGGACGGCTGGTTCTGTTGCAGCAGGGCGATGAACTCGGCGCGTTCCTCGCGGGTTTCGCCCACCGCTTCGATTTCCACCCGGTCGGCCAGTACGGTCACCTTGGAGCGCGGAAGGGTCTGCAACGCCCGGAGGCCGTAGGCCAGCGCGGCCTCCCACGTATCCGGCGCACCCATCTCTGCGGTTTCGATCATGTTCACGACATCCGCGTCCCCGGCGATGTCGGCAATCGCCTCGGCCACGGCAAAGGCCTCGTCGCCGCGCGGGGCAGGGATCAGGCCGATCAGCTGGATGCCGTCGCCGTTGCGCAGCATGTCGAGTGAGAACCGCGGCGGGGCGGTGAAATCGAGCGCCTCGACATCGAGCCGGTTCACCACGCGGTCGGCGTCGACGATGCCGGAGGCCTGGGTCTGCGCCCGGAACCGGGCGGCCTCGTCAGGCGCGGTGCCGTCGAGATAAACCCGCAGGCCATTGGCCGAAACCTCGACCCAGGTGATCCCGTCCGCGCGCAGGGCAGTTTCGATGTCCTCAGTCGTGCTCCGTTCGATCACACGTGCGGCCACGATGGCAACGCCGACCGAGATCACACCCGCCGCCACGAAGGAGACCGGTCCGACCAGTGCGGATATGCGTTCGGATGTCGACATGGGCAAAATGACCCGGTTCCCTGCTCGGGGATATTGTTGGGCTCAAGCCCTAGCCTGTCCGGCAGGGGCTTTCAATCAGACGAAAAGCGCGACGGCGAAAAACAGCACAAGGATCAGGCCCGCGTCGCGGTTCGACCGGAACAGCCGCAGGCACAGGTCCGCATAGTCGATGTTGAGCCGGACCAGCTGCCACGACAGGTGCCATCCCATCGCCCAGGCCCCGGCAAGTGCGACGATCAGCGCGAGGAAATTGCCACCCGGCACAAGCGCCACGAGGATCGCCGCCCCGATCAGCGCGACCGTCGCGGCGAGGAAGCCGCGCAGCCAGGCCTTCGTGTTTTCGCCGAACAGGCGGGCCGTGGACTTGATGCCGATCAGTTCGTCATCCTCGCGGTCCTGGTGGGCGTAGATCGTGTCGTAGAACAGCGTCCACGCGATGCCGCCGAGGTAGAGCAGGACCGGGGCCAGCGACAGGCTGCCGGTATGGGCGGTCCAGGCCAGCAGCGCACCCCAGTTGAAGGCGAGGCCGAGGAACACCTGCGGCCACCACGTGAAGCGTTTGGCGAAGGGGTATATGGCGACGGGCAGGAGCGAGATGATCCCCAGAACAATCGCGGCCCAGTTGAAGGTCAGCAGGATGCAGAAGGCGACAAGGGATTGCACCACCGCCCAGGCCAGCGCCTGTTTCGCGCTGACCTGACCTGAAGGAATGGGGCGCGACGCCGTGCGTGCGACCGAGCCGTCGAAGTCGCGGTCGGTGATGTCGTTCCAGGTGCAGCCCGCGCCGCGCATCAGGAAGGCGCCGATGCCGCAGCCGATGAAGATCCATGCGTCGTAGAGCGTCGGTGCGCGGCCCGTTGCCGAGATCGCCAGCAGCAGGCCCCACCAGCAGGGCAGGAGCAGCAGCCACGTGCCGATCGGGCGGTCGGCGCGGCTCAGCCGCAGGTAGGGGCGCGTGGCGGCGGGCGCGAGGCGGTCCACCCAATTGCCCGTGACGGCGTCGGCGACTTGTCCCTGCCCGGTCTGGCTCATAGATTTCGCTCCATGTCTGAACGTCCGAAAATCCGCCTCTTTGTAGACCACCCGCTGGAGGAGGGCGAGCGTGTCGCCCTGTCGCGGGATCAGGCGAACTACCTGTTCAACGTGATGCGCCTGCGCGAAGGGGCTGAAGTGGCGCTGTTCAACGGCGCGGATGGCGAGTGGCGGGCGGAGGTGGCCGAGGCCGGAAAGCGTGGTGGCGTGCTGGCTTGCGTCGCGGCGACGGTCGCGCAGGCGAACCCGCCGGACCTCTGGCTCCTTTTCGCGCCGATCAAGAAGGCGCGGACGGATTTCATCGTGGAGAAGGCGGTGGAGATGGGCGTGTCGCGGATCGTGCCGGTGCAGACCGAGTTCACCAATTCCGAGCGCATCCGGCAGGACCGGTTGCAGGCTCATGCCGTCGAGGCCGCGGAGCAATGCGGCGCGGTCTCCGTGCCGGAGGTGACAGAGTTGCAGCCGCTCGCGAAGGTTCTGGACGGCTGGGATGCGCGCAAGCTGGTCTTCGCGGATGAAGGCGCGGCCGGGCAGTCGCCAAGCCTTTCTGACGTGTTCGCAGAAGCCCCGCCGCCTGCCGCGATCCTGATCGGGCCGGAAGGCGGGTTCTCGGAGGTCGAGCGCACTCGTCTGCGCGGGATGGAGCAGGTTATCCCAGTGCCGCTGGGGCCGCGCATCCTGCGGGCCGATACGGCGGCGGTGGCGGCGCTGACCCTTTGGCAGGCGGCGGCGGGGGATTGGGGGTGAGTGCCCCCCGGCTCCATGTCATCACCGCCATGGCGTCGGATCTTGCGCTGGTTCTGCGGCGAGGTCCCTCGCGGCAAGTGGCGAGCCTGCTGTGGAACCGGAAAACCGGCGATGTGCAGTTGGGCCAATGGCTGAAGGGAAGGATCTACGAACATCGCAGTGACCTCTCTCCGGATGGACGGCACATGATCGTCTTCGCCGGGACCGGGACGAAATGGTGGACCGCGATCAGCCGCGCGCCTTACCTGCGGGCCCTGACCTACATCGAGCGGAGCCATACATGGCACGGCGGCGGGGCCTTCACCCGCGATGGATCGGTCTTCTTCAATGGCTTTCACGGTCCGGACGATCTGCCGGATGGGCTGCGCCGCGCCGATCAGACCGCGTTTCCGCATGGGACGGACGGCTTTCACATGGGCGGGCTTTACGCGGCGCGAATGGCCCTACGGGGCTGGGTCGATCGTGGTGGTGAGGGATATCACATGGTGCTGGAGAAGCCGTTGAACGACCGGTGGCTGTTGCGACAGACCGTTGAGCAGGGCGCGCGGGATCGGGGCCTGGTTTCGACAAGCTGCGCTCTGGTCGAGAGGGAAACGCAAGCCTCGTCCGAGCCGGGTTGGGAGTGGGCCGAGCCATGGAAACGGGGTGTCCAGTTTGCACAGGAGGGTGCGTTGTGGTTCGCCTCGCTCGGCAAGGACGGGCTTGAAGAACCCGCGCTGATCCATGACTTCTCGGACATGGAATTCGAGAACTGCACAGCGCCTTACGAAGGCATCCGCGCATGAGCGGCTTCTTCCGTCCCGAGGCCATGGCGGCCCTGTCGCGCTGGAAAGAGGTCCTCGGAGCCCTTGCGGTGATCGCCATAGGCCTCTGGATCGCGCTCAGACCGGGCGGTGTCATCTTGGCCGGATTCGGCTACGTCCTGATTGGAATTGGCGCGGCCTTTCTCGTGCCTGCGATCCGCAGGGCGCGGTTCAACACCGGAAACGAAGGGCCGGGCGCGGTGCAGGTGGACGAACGGCGCATTCTTTACATGGGGCCGGTGACGGGCGGGACGATGGCGCTCGACGATCTGCGCGTGCTGTCGGTGCGGCGCGACGGGGCCGACCAGGTGGCCTGGGTCCTGGCCGACACGACGCAACTTCTCGTGATCCCGGTGGATGCCGTGGGCGCCGACGCGCTGTTCGACGCCTTCGCGGCCTTGCCGGGCCTGAACGTCGAAAGGCTGATCCGGGCTGTGCAATCCCGCACGAAAGGCTCGCAGCAATTGTGGACGCGCGAGCGCCCCGTGGCCTTGACACCCTGACCCCCTCGGGCCACGGCTATCGCTGAAACGACGGCAGAGGCGAACACCCATGTCCATTCCCCAGCAAGGTGGCGGGCCCATCGAGCGGCACGAGCAATTGGCCGAATATCTCGCCGCTGGCTGCAAGCCGCGTGACCAATGGCGCATCGGGACCGAGCACGAGAAGTTCGGCTTCTGCCGCGACAGCCTGAAGCCGATCCCCTACGAGGGCGAGCGGTCGGTCAAGGCGGTGCTGGAAGGCTTGCGCGACCGCTTTGGCTGGGCGCCGATTGCCGAGGGCGGCAATATCATCGGTCTGGAAAAGGACGGGGCGAATATCAGCCTTGAACCGGGCGGGCAGTTGGAACTTTCCGGCGCGCCGCTGGAGACGATCCACCAGACTTGTGACGAGGTGAACGAACACCTGCGGCAGGTGCGCGAGGTCGCGGACATCATCGGCGTCGATTTCATTGGCCTCGGCGCGGCCCCGATCTGGCGGCACGAGGACATGCCGCTGATGCCCAAGGGCCGCTACAAGCTGATGGATGCCTACATGCAGAAGGTCGGCACCATGGGCCGGACCATGATGCGGCGGACCTGCACGGTTCAGGTGAACCTAGATTTCGGGTCAGAGGCGGACATGGTGCAGAAGATGCGCGTGGCGATCGGCTTGCAGCCGGTGGCGACGGCGCTGTTCGCCAATTCGCCGTTCCTCGATGGCGAGCCGAATGGCCACAAAAGCTGGCGCAGTCGGGTCTGGCGCGATCTGGATGCCGACCGCACCGGCATGGTGCCCTTCGTCTTCGACGCGGATTTCGGGTTCGAGCGCTGGGTGGACTACGCCCTCGATGTGCCGATGTATTTCGTCTACCGCGACGGGCAGTATGTCGATGCGCTGGGGCAGAGCTTCCGCGATTTCCTGAAGGGCGAGTTGCCCGCGCTGCCCGGCGAAAAGCCGACGCTCAGCGATTGGGCCGATCACCTGACGACGCTGTTCCCCGAGGCGCGGGTGAAGAAATTCATCGAGATGCGCGGGGCCGATGGCGGCCCGTGGCGGCGGCTCTGCGCGCTGCCGGCGTTCTGGGTCGGGCTGATGTATGACCAGAGTGCGCTCGATGCGGCGTGGGATATCGTGAAGACCTTCGATGCCGAAACCCGCGAAGAGTTGCGCGTTCAGGCCTCGGTCCACGGGCTGCAGGCCCAGGCCGGCGATGTGAAGATGCACGATCTGGCGCGCGAGGTTCTGGCGATTGCCGAGGCGGGCCTGAAGGCGCGCGCCATGCCCGGCGCGGGCGGGCTGGTGCCGGACGAGACCCATTTCCTGAACGCCCTGAAGGATTCGGTGGAGACCGGGAAGGTCCCCGCCGATGAACTTCTGGAGTGCTACCAAGGGGAGTGGAACGGCGACCTCAGCCGGATCTACGCCGAATTCTCGTACTGATTTTACTGGGCCTGCGGCTTCTGGATGCTGCCCAGGACATGGCGCTTGTAATATTCATGCGCCTCGGCCCGGCGTGCACTCGCCAGTTGATCCGCCGTTTCACGATCCACGGCCGGAGCGAAGGCCGGATGCGCCGGGGCCGGTTTCTTGCGGTCCGGGGCGCTGTCGGGGCCGAAGCGGTTGCCGCCATGGGTGCCGGCCTGGCACAGCCAGACGAGGAACCAGATCGAGGCGATCAGAGACGGCAGGATGATGGCAAACATGGCCAGCATGATGCCCAGTTGGCTGCCGCCGGCTGCGGAAAGACCCAACAGCACGCCGCCGCCGATGCCCGAGGCGATGCCCACCAGTGTCGGCATGAAGATGTTCCAGCCGCTGCGGTCGGTGTCGTGCAGGCGCCGGATCGTGACCGAGAGATTGGGGATGATGAACAGCAGGAGGTAGCCTACGGCGATCGGGATTTCGTATCCGATGAAGAGCGAGTTGAAATAGGCCTCGGCCTGCAGCGGGTCCTGCATCATCGCGGCAAAGGCCGGGTCTGCGACCGCGCGGCGTGCCGCCTGGATACCGATGACGACGAAAACGCCAAGGACGACGACGATCTGCCAGAGGAAGAACCACCAGTATTCCGCCCGGCGCGCGCGCCCGAAAAAATCGAACATGCGGATGTAACACCGCCCAATTGCCCGGAAAGGACCCATCACTTTTCCCCATTTCGCTCGAGCCGCACCGTCGGCCTCTGCGTCACGTTCATTTGGAATTGTGAAACGGTTGCGGCAAAGCCACGGCATTGTTGCGGGATTTCAGGTTCCGTAACGGAAAACGGCCCGCCCAATGGGCGAGCCGTTCCTGTCAGCGCGTGCAGTTAAGCGCTCAGGCCATTGCAGGCTGGTCGTACGGATCGGGGCCCCAATCGTTCGGGCCGACCGTGCCACGCTGCACGAACCAATAGATGTAGAGGATGATGCCGACGAGCGGGATCAGCACGATGAAGATCCACCAGCCCGAGCGGCCGGTGTCATGCATGCGGCGGATGGTGACCGCCAGCGACGGAATGATCAGGCCAAGGAAGACGACGATGGTGACGATGGGCATGCCGATGGCGCCATCAACGATCGAAGCGACCACGTTGCAGATGATGGTAAAGAGGTAAAACCACCAATATTCCGAGCGCCGCGCGCGCCCCTGGAAATTGGCGTAATTGTTGAAGACGTGCTTCACGGCAGTCATGAAATCCATAAGAAGTGTCCTTTCAGGGTCCGGTCTCATTTTTTTGCGACGAGGGCGCTGTTTCGCGGTCCAGGAAGGTCCGCATGGCCCCCGTTGGCGCACACACTTGCGTGAGGCCGTGTCGAAATCAACGAAATTTACCTTGGGGTAAGGAAACCCACCGCTCCGTGTGGCCAGCGCGGCTGAATTCCGACCTGCGACTTGGTGGATGGCCTGTTTCCCGAGCAATTCCTTGATGTCATCGGGGCGCAGCGACGCCCGCTTGCCGCTCAGGATTTGTCGCCGATCCGGCTTTCCTCGCCGCGCAGAAGGCGTCCGATGTTCGACAGGTGTCTCAGGTAGATCAGCAGCGCTAGGGCAATGCAGAACAGCACGGTCTCCGGTCGCCCGAGCACCAGTGCCGCGAGCGGGCTTGCCGCCGCCGCGACCAGCGCGGCCAGCGACGAGATGCGGAAGACGCCCGCCGTCGCGGCCCAGACCGCGCAGGCGGCCAGCCCGACCGGCCATGCCAGCGCCAGGAGCGTGCCCAAAAAGGTCGCCACGCCCTTGCCGCCGTGGAATTTCAGGAACACCGGGTAACAATGGCCCAGGAAGGCCGCGACACCGGCGATCTGCGCGGCGTCCTCGGCCAGCAGCGCGCGGGCCACCAGCACCGCGATGGCGCCTTTCCCTGCATCCAGAACCAGCGTCAGGAACGCCGCCAGCTTGTTGCCGGTGCGCAGCACGTTGGTCGCCCCGATATTGCCCGAGCCGATCTTGCGCAGGTCGCCAAGCCCGAACAACCGCGCCATGACGATCCCGAACGGTACCGACCCCAGCAGATAGGCCAGCAGGGCCGTCAGCCCGAGGAGCGATGCGGAGCTCTCGACTGCAGGGATCATGCTTTCACCTCGAACACGCTTTGCCCGCCGACCCACGTCCGCAAGACGCGGCCCTGCATCCGGGCAAGGTCGAAGGGCGTGTTCTTCGACTTGGATCGCAGGGTCGCGCGGTCGAGCACGAAGGGGGCGTCCGGGTCGAACAGCACGAGGTCAGCCGGCGCGCCTACGGAGAGCCGCCCGCCGTTCAGGCCGAAGCGTTTCGCCGGGTTCAGCGCCATGGCGCGGAACAGGTCCGGCAGGGACAGGTCGCCGGAATGGAACAGGCGCAGCGCGGCGGGCAGCAACGTCTCCAGCCCCACGGCGCCGCTGGCGGCGACCTCGAAGGGCAGGCGTTTGCTTTCCTCGTCCTGCGGCGTGTGCATCGAACAGATCAGGTCGATGGTCCCGTCGCGCACCGCCTCGACCATCGCCTTGCGGTCCTCCTCGGACCGAAGCGGCGGCTTCAGCTTGAAGAAGGTGCGATACTCACCCACGTCGAATTCGTTCAGCGTCAGGTGGTGGATCGACACGCCCGCCGTCACGTTCAGACCAGCGGCCTTCGCGCGGGTCAGCGCGGGCAAGGCGGCGGCGGTGGAAATCTGGTCGGCGTGGTAGGCGACGCCCGTCATCTCGGCCAAGGCGAGATCCCGTTCCAGCCCCATCCGCTCGGCCATCGGCGAGACGGCGGGAAGACCCTTGAGCGAGGCGAACTTGCCCGAGGTCACGGCGGCGCCGTCACTCAGCACCGGGTCCTGCGGATGGCCCACGATCAGCGCGCCAAGCGACCGCGCATAGGTCATGCAGCGGCTCAGGACCTTGGGGTTGCTGACCACGTGATCGCCGTCCGAGAAGGCAACCGCGCCCGCATCGCGCAGAAAGGCGATTTCGACCATCTCGCGCCCTTCGCGGCCCATCGTCAGGGCCGCCATTGGGGCCACGCGCACGGCGGAGCGCTCCTTGGCCCGGCGCGCGACGAATTCGAGAATCTCGGGCGTATCAATCGCGGTGGCCGTATCGGGGCGCGTGACCATCGTGGTGACGCCGCCTGCCGCCGCCGCTTGCCCGGCGGTGCCGAAACCTTCCTTGTGGCGCTCGCCCGGCTCGCCGACCTTGACGCCCACGTCGACGAGACCGGGGCCGAGGCAGGAACCCCTGCAATCAATTCCGCCCGCCCGCGTTCCCTCGCCGATCTCGGCGATCTTGCCGTCCTCGATCCGAACCCAGCCGAGGGTCTCCGTCCCGGCTTCCGGATCAATCAGGCGCGCATTGTGCAGCAAGGCGTTAGTCATGATTTCAGTCTCTCGCCTGCCGGTCCGCGAAATTCAAGGCACCGCGCGCCTCGCGCAGCATCCGGTAAACTTCCCGCGCCGCGTCGATGCGCCGAAACCCGACGCTGTTCCGCGTCGCGGTCGCATGGCGTACCCGCGCTCCGGGCCGGGCCGGGGATCGGCGGGCACGACGCAGCTCCTCTTCCCAGAACATCACGCTGCCGGGCATTCCGTCCTCAAGCTCGAGGAACGGCATCTCCCGGATCGGGTAGCTCTTCAGACTGCGCTTTCCGAAGGCGTCGGTGGCGATGAAGGCCGTCCGGTCGGTCAGGGTGTAATGGGTGGCGGACCGCACGTAGCCGTCGACGATCACATGCCCAAGCATCATGTAGAGGCCCACCGCCAGAAACGGCAGCCCGAAGAGCGGAAACAGCGTGAACGGAAACCCCGCATCACCGCCGATGATCGCGGCGGCCATCACCATCCAGAACAGCGCGAAGGCGGTGAAGACAGCCCCGAACAGCCCCATCGGAGAGAGCACGTCCCGCCACACGATCCCCGGCACCGGCTGGCCCTGCCACAGGATCGTCTCGCCGTTCTCGAGCAGGCCGTCCCAGCCCGTGCCCTCCATCAGCTCCACCCGACGAGGATCGCCAGAAGCGCGAACGCCACGATGACCAGAAGCATGTAGAGCGCGATTGGTGGCCCCCCTTCGCGTTGCGGCTCGACATGGGGTGCCGGGGCAGGTCGCGGGCTCAGTTCTGCCTTCGGCAACGTGGCGGAATTGTCCGGCTCCGCCAACGCGACCGAGGTGATCCGCGTCGCCTGCGGGCCGGGGGCGGGCGTGCCGGTCATCGCCTCGTCCGGCACCAGCAACACCGCGCCCTGAAGCGCGTCAAGGCGGCGTTGGTCGTCGGTGGGAATCCCGGTTTCAGGCGTGAAGGCAAGCTGAACGTAGTCACTCAGCGGCATACCCCCGAGGTCGTCCATCGGGAACAGCTCAATCCGGTCGGTGTCGAGCGCGTCGAGGCCAAGCCACTCGGCCAATGGCGGCAGGTCCGGCGTCGCACCCTGCTGCCGGGTGAGGTTGGTATGCGAGACCGCGACCGGCTCGTTCAGGGCGAAGATGTGGAGGGTTGTCATGCCGCTGCTCTCCGTACGCGCAAATTCTCCGCCAGCAGCTCCATAGCCGCCATCCGCACGGCCACGCCCATCTCCACCTGCTCCTGAATGACACTTCGGTTGATGTCGTCGGCCAGAACGCCGTCGATTTCCACGCCCCGGTTCATCGGGCCGGGGTGCATGACGATGGCGTCGTCCTTGGCCACGCGCAGCTTCTCCGCGTCCAGACCGTAGCGGTGATAATATTCGCGCTCTGACGGGATGAACGCGCCGTCCATGCGTTCCTTCTGGAGGCGCAGCATCATCACCACGTCGCAGCCTTCCAGCCCCGTCTCCATGTCGTCGAAGACCTCGACACCCCAATCGGCAACGCCCGCGGGCATCAGCGTCGGCGGGCCGATCAGGCGGATGCGGCTTTCCATCTTGCCCAGGAGCAGGATGTTCGAGCGCGCCACGCGGGAATGGGCGATGTCGCCGCAGATCGCGATGTTGAGCCGGTGCAACCGCCCCTTCGCGCGGCGGATCGTGAGGGCATCGAGAAGCGCCTGCGTCGGGTGCTCGTGCCGCCCGTCGCCCGCGTTCAACACGGCGCAATTCACCTTGTCGGCCAGCAGCTTCACCGCGCCCGAATGCGGGTGCCGCACGACCAGAAGGTCCGGGTGCATAGCGTTCAGCGTCAGGGCGGTGTCGATCAGCGTCTCGCCCTTCTTCACGCTGCTGGTCTGCATCGCCATGTTCATCACGTCCGCGCCAAGGCGCTTGCCCGCGATCTCGAAACTCGCCTGCGTGCGGGTCGAGTTTTCGAAGAACATGTTGATCTGCGTCAGGCCCTTGAGCGGCTGGCCATGGTCCCGGCTGCCCCGCTCCGCCTCGGCATGGACGTCGGCGCGGTCGAGGAGGGTCGTGATCTCCACCGGCGAAAGCTCTTCGATGCCAAGGAGATGCGGCTTGTCGAAACCAGTCATTTTGGGCCTACCGTCCTGTGGACTACTTGAGGCCGGTATAGGCGGCGGCAAGGCACAACGTCCAGCCTCAGACGCGGGTGATGGTGGCGGTAATGTCCTGCCCTTGCCGGTTCATGTGTCGCTTTCGATAAAGCTGCTTGCCGACCCATGCCATGTAGCCGGTGGCCCACGAGCAATCGATCTCGATCCGGTCGGTCCAGCGGCATCCGTCGCCTTCTGGCTCCACGGTCAGCGTGTGGTCCCAGGTGCGGATCATCCAGCCGAACTCGCGGCTCTGCACCACCCGCGCGACGGGATCGAGCCGTTCGACATGGACCTGGTAATTCGGGTTCCGCATCACCCCCCAGACGGTGACGTTCAGCGTATAGGTCTCGCCTTCCTGGAAATTGCCCTTCGGCAAATCCTTGTAGACGGCGATGCCCCGTGTCGCCTCGGCCATCTCCTCGATGTTGAGGGCCTCGGCAAAGACGGTATCGGCGTCGCGGGGATAATGGGCGGTGACGGTCAGGATGCGGGTCATGGCGCGTTGATGGCAGGCCTTTCCGGCCCCCGCAATAGGCCCTAGCTTGTCGGGTATGGACGAGTCGCTGGAATATTGGGACGCGCTGGCCGCGTTGGACTGGCAGGTGGAGCTTGGCGCGGACGAGGCGATCCTCGATACGCCCGTCGACCGCTTCGACCTGCCCGCGCCGCAGCCCGTCCCGAAACCCGCTGCCGTTCCGGTCACGCAGGCCGCGCCGGTGCAACCCGCCAGCCCCGCCGTCGATACCGTGGCCATCGCGAAGCAACTGGCGGAAAGTGCCGGGTCGCTCGACGTGCTCCGCGCCGCGATGGAGGGGTTCGAGCATTGCGAGTTGAAGCGCGGGGCGCGGAACTTCGTGTTCTCCGACGGCCACCCCTCGGCCCGCGTCATGATCGTGGGCGAAGCACCGGGCCGGGAGGAAGACCAGCAGGGCAAACCCTTCGTGGGCCGCGCGGGCCAGTTACTCGACAAGATGTTCGCGGCCATCGGGCTGGACCGGCAGGGGGAAGGGGCAGGGGGCCTCTACATCACCAACATGCTGCCATGGCGTCCGCCGCAGAACCGTGACCCGAAGCCGGAGGAACTGGCGATGATGCAGCCCTTTACTCGCCGCCACATCGAACTGGCCGAACCTGACGTGGTCGTGCTGATGGGCAACCACGCCTGTGCGGGGCTGCTCGGGCGGCGCGGGATCACGCGGATGCGGGGCAACTGGGAAGACGTGCTGGGCCGCCCCGCCATGCCGATGTTTCACCCCGCCTACCTGCTCCGCAACCCGGCGGCCAAGCGCGAGGCATGGGCCGATCTGCTGGAAATAAAGGCGCGACTGACATGAGACATATCGACGACACCCGAGACTTCATCCCCGTCCGCATCGCGATCCTCACGGTCAGCGATACCCGCGACATGGCCGATGACACCTCTGGCCAGACGCTGGTGGACCGGCTGGAAGGGGCGGGGCACATTCTCGCCGACCGGATGATCGTGCGGGACGAACGTGACGCGATCCGGGCGCAACTGGCGGAATGGGTGGAGCGTGATGACGTGGACGTGGTGATCTCCACCGGCGGCACCGGCCTCACCGGTCGTGACGTGACTGTCGAGGCCCACCGCGACGTCTACGAAAAGGAGATCGAGGCCTTCGGCACGGTCTTCACCCATGTCTCGATGGCCAAGATTGGCACCTCCGCCGTGCAATCCCGCGCGACGGGCGGTGTGGCCAACGGCTCCTACCTCTTCGCGCTGCCCGGATCGACCGGCGCCTGCAAGGATGCCTGGGACGAAATCCTCGCATTTCAGCTCGATTACAGGCATCGTCCCTGCAACTTCGTAGAAATTTTGCCCCGTTTGGACGAACATCGGCGACGGAAGTAACGGCCTCGTGCGTGTTCTTGGACGTGGGGCGAAGTCCCGCTACATAGTCCTGAACGCTTCTTATTTCCCGGGAACACGCTCATGCGCTTTATAGGTCGTGCTCTGATTGGCCTTTTCCTGACGGCTTTGACTGTCGGATTGCTGACCTTTGCCGGATACACCACCTACAGCGCGCTCCAGGCGCGCTGGGCGGATGAAGGTGGCCCCGCGCAGGGCCGCGAACGGGTGTTCGCCGTCGAAGTCGCAGAGATGAGCTTTTCCGAAGAAACGCCGGTGCTCACCGCGTTCGGCGAAATCCTGTCGCGCCGGACCCTCGAACTGCGCGCGCCCGCCGAAGGAACAGTGATCGAATTGTTCGAAGGCTTCGAAGAGGGCGGATCGGTCGAGGAAGGCCAGCTTCTGATGCGGGTCGACCCGTTCGAAGCGCAATCGGCCCGCGACACTGCCGCCGCCGACCTTCGCGATGCCGAGAACGAGTTGGCCGAGGCCGAGCGCGCGCTCGAACTGGCACGTGAAGAGGTGGAAGCGGCCCGTTCGCAAGCCGCGCTCCGGGCAACAGCATTGACGCGGGCGCAGGATCTTGCCGAGCGCGGGGTCGGATCGGCTGCGGCTGTGGAAACGGCGGAACTGGCCGTTGCAACGGCAGAACAGGCAATCCTGTCGCTGCGTCGCGCACTGGCAACCGCCGAAGCGCGGGTGGACAACGCCGGAACCGCGCTCGACCGTCGCCGGATCGCGCTGGCCGAGGCGGAACGCACGCTCGCCCAGACCGAACTTTACGCAGCCTTCGACGGTGTGCTGACGGATGTGGACACCGCGGTGGGCCGCCTTGTCAGCCGCAATGAACGTCTGGCAAGCCTGATTGACGCCGACGCGCTGGAAGTCGCATTCCGTGTCTCGACCGCACAATATGTCCGCCTGCTGGAAGAGGACGGCAGCCTGACCCAGCGCCCGGTCCGGGTCCTGCTGGATGTCTTCGGACTGGACGTGCGGGCCGATGCGACGCTGACCCGCGAAAGCGGCGCGGTGGCGGAAGGCCAGACCGGACGGCTGCTGTTCGCCCGGCTCGACGCGCCGCGCGGGATGCGGGTCGGTGATTTCGTCCGGGTGGAGGTCGATGAGCCACCGCTCGAGAATGTGGCCCGCCTTCCGGCGACTGCCCTTGGTTCGGACGGGCAGGTGCTTGTCCTGACCGAGGATGAAACGCTCGAAGCCATCCCGGTGGAGTTGATGCGTCGTCAGGGCAATGACGTTCTGATCCGTGGCGAGGGGCTGGAAGGGCGCGAAGTGGTGCTGGCCCGCACACCCGTTCTAGGCGCCGGCATCCGCGTGAACCCGATCCGGCCTCAGGGGGCCGATGTACCCGAGGAACCGGACGTCATCGCGCTAGACCCCGAACGCCGGGCGCGGCTCATCTCCTTCGTCGAGGGCAACACCTTCATCCCGCAGGACGTGCGCGACCGCATGTTGCGCCAATTGAGCGAGGATGAGGTCCCGGCCGGCATGGTCGCCCGCATCGAATCGCGGATGGGAAGCTGACATGCGCGCCCTGCCCCCAAGCGCCGGCGGCCTGCTGAGCTACTTCACCCGCCACCGCACGGCGGCCAACCTTCTGCTCGTGGTCATGGTGGTCTGCGGTCTCGCTGCAATTCCGCAGATGCGGGCACAGTTCTTTCCCGATGTCGTCAGCGACACGGTCGAGTTGCGCTTCACGTGGGACGGGGCCGGGGCCGAAGACGTGGACGAGGGGATCGTTGCACTGGTCGAACCGACGCTTCTGGCCGTTGCCGGTGTGGTGTCGTCCGAAGCGCAATCGAACGAGGGGCGCGCCTATATCGAGCTGGAATTCGAGCCCGGCTGGGACATGGACCGTGCCGCCGATGACGTGCAGGCCGCGCTCGATACCATCACCGATTTGCCCGCCGATGCCGAGGAAGGGCAGATCCGGCGCGGCAATTGGTTCGACAGCGTCACCGACGTGGTCATCACCGGGCCGGTCGCGCCCGAGCAGATCGGGCGGTTCGCCGACGAATTCGTCGCGCGGCTGTTCGACGTGGGCGTCACCAACACCTCCATCCGCGGGATCGCTGCGCCCGAGACGGTGATCGAGGTGCCGTCGGCGAACCTGATCCGCTACGATGTCTCCATGGACGAGATCGCCGACGTGATCGGCCAGGCTGCTGCCACAGCCCCGGCCGGTGACGTGGACGCGGCCAACGCCCGTATCCGCACCGGCGCGGAAGCGCGCACCGCCGAGGCCATCGCCGCGTTGACCCTGCGCAACAATGCCGACGGCTCCGCACTGACCGTCGGCGATGTGGCCCTGATCGAGGTGAACGGGATCGACCGCGAAAGCGCCTATTTCGTGGGGCCGGACCCCGCCATGGTGATCCGCGTCAACCGCACCGAGGACGGTGACGCCATCGCCATCCAGCAGGCCGTCGAAGAGGTTGCCGACACGCTGGAGCCGACCCTTCCGGCGGGGTCCTCCATCGACCTGATCAACACCCGGGCCGAGGCGATCTCGGGTCGCCTCAATATCCTGCTCGACAACGCGTTGATGGGCCTCGGCCTCGTCGTGGCGCTGCTCTTCCTGTTCCTGAACGCCCGCACGGCATTCTGGGTGGCGATGGGGATCCCCGTGGCGATGACTGCGGCAATCGCCCTGATGTGGGCGGCGGGCCTGACGATCAACATGATCTCGCTCTTCGCCCTGATTATCACCCTCGGCATCGTCGTGGACGACGCCATCGTCGTGGGCGAACACGCCGATTACCGCGCGCGGCACCTGGGCGAGCCGCCGATCGTGGCGGCCGAGAACGCCGCCCAACGGATGGCAGCACCTGTGTTCAGCGCCACGCTGACGACGGTTCTGGCCTTCGCGGCGCTGGTGGCCATCGGCGGGCGGTTCGGCGACCTGATCGCCGATATACCCTTCACCGTGATCGTGGTGCTGCTGGCCTCGCTGGTCGAATGTTTCCTGATCCTGCCCAACCACATGGCCCATGCCCTCGCCCATTCCGCCAAGACCCATTGGTATGACCTGCCATCGCGGGTCGTGAACCGGGGCTTCGACTGGGTGCGTGACCGCCTGTTCCGGCCCCTGATGCGCTTCGTTGTCTGGGCCCGCTACCCGGTGATCGCGCTGGTTCTGGTGGTCCTTTCCACCCAAACGGCGGCATTCATCCGCGGCGACGTCGTGTTCCGTTTCTTCAACTCCCCCGAAACCGGCAGCGTCACCGGCAATTTCGCGATGGTGGACGGCGCGACCCGCGCCGACACGATGGAGCAATTGGCCGAATTCCAGCGCGCCGCCGAGGCGGTTGGCGCACAGTTCGAGGCCGAACACGGCGTCAATCCCATTGCCTATGTGCTGGCGCAGGCCGGCGGCGGCACGGGACGTGGTCTTGAGGGGGCCGAGAACAAGGATGCCGATCTTCTGGGCTCGCTCGACATCGAACTCATCAGCGCCGATCTGCGCCCCTATTCCAGCTTCGCCTTCGCCTCCGCCCTTCAGGACGAGGTTCGCCAATTGCCCCTGACCGAGATCGTCAGTTTCCGCGGCTGGCGCGGCGGGCCGGGGGGCGACGCCATTGACGTGCAGTTGTTCGGTGCTGACAGCGAGACCCTGAAAGCGGCGTCCGAGGCGCTCCAGGCAGCCCTTGTCGTCTATCCCGAGATCACCGGCCTGCAGGATTCCATGGCATATGACCGGGAGGAAATCAGCCTGGTGCTCACGCCACAGGGCGAGGCTTTGGGCTTCGATATCGGCACGCTCGGCAGCACGCTGCGCAATCGCCTCGGCGGCATCGAGGCCGCGAGCTATCCCGACGGCCCCCGGACCGCGACGATCCGCGTCGAACTGCCCGCAGACGAGCTGACCGCCGATTTCCTCGATCGGACGCTTCTGCGTGCCGAAAGCGGGCAATACGTGCCGCTGGCCGATATCGTCACCGTGACCGCGCGGCAGGGCTTCTCGACGATTGCGCGCGAAAACGGCGTGCGCCTCCTGACGGTATCGGGCGACCTCGGGGAAGACGATCCGGCCCGGGCCGAGCAGGTCATGACTGAACTGCGCGAGGTCATCATCCCCCGGATCGAGGCCGAGTATGGCGTCGCCACGCGACTGTCAGGCCTGGCGGAACAGGAACAGCAATTCCTGAACGACGCACTGGTGGGCTTCCTGTTGTGTCTTGTGGGGATCTACATCGTTCTGGCCTGGATCTTCGCAAGCTGGCTGCGTCCGACGGTGGTGATGGCGATCATCCCCTTCGGCCTGGTCGGCACGATCTTCGGCCATATGGCGTGGGACGTGCCCCTCAGCATGTTCACCGTGGTCGGCCTTGTCGGCATGACCGGGATCATCATCAACGATTCCATCGTGCTGGTGACAACCATCGACGAATACGCCGAGAAGCGCGGCCTGTTCCCGGCCATCATCGACGGTGCTTGCGACCGGCTCAGGCCCGTGTTGCTGACCACGCTGACGACGGTTCTGGGCCTTGCCCCGCTGCTCTACGAGACCAGCCAGGACGCGCAGTTCCTCAGGCCGACGGTCATCACCCTCGTCTACGGCCTGGGCTTCGGCATGGCGATCGTGCTGCTGGTCGTGCCCGCGCTGCTGGCCATCGGTCAGGACCTCGGTCAACAGGTGCGCGGGTTCCGCCGGGCACTGGGATCGGCAAGCCACAACAAGGGCCTCGCGCTGGGCGCAGGGCTCTTGAGCCTCGGGGTCGCGGCGCTCTTCGCGGCGACCTTCGGTTCTCTGATCCTGTCCGGAAGCCTCTGGGGCCCGTTCGCCGCGGTCGGAACGGGAGCACCTGCGGCGCTCGGCCTCTTTCTGGTCGGCACCCTGGTGCTGTGCGGATTGGGGTTGCTGGCCGCGCTGGCACTCGGGATGGGCCGGTCGCGCAGGGCGGCCTGAGCCTCAGCCGGTGCAGCGATCCAGTTCGATCGCCATGCGCGATCCGATGACCGTGATCCGCAGGTCCGAGCGGTTCAATGCGAACGGCCCCTGGTCGGCGGGCACCAGCTCGGCAATCGCCGTGACCATGCCGCCCTGTCGACGGGTCGTGCTTTCCGAGACCCAGATCATCGGGTCTCGATGTTCCACCACCACGGTTTCATCGTTGCCGGTATCGGGTACCTGCGCGCTCACGGTCACACGCAGCCCGTCGCTGATCGGCTCGATGGAGCAGGTCGCGCGTCCCGCCCCCGCTTCCGCCGCGTTGAGCGGGCGGTCGGCCAGGGCGGCGGCAATGGCACCGTCCCGCTCCGTGGTCGGCGGCAGAACCCCGCCCAGATCGACCGAGATCGGCATGCAGACATCCTGGCACACGCCAAGGTCCAGTCGGCCCTCGATCTGCGCGGTGCCGTTGGTGCTGAGGGCGAATTCAACCGGCAGGATGACCGAGCCCGCGTATCCGACGGACCGCAATCCATTGCTGAAAAAGACCTGCGGGCTGGGCCAGTGGATCGCCATGCCGGTCACGCCGTCCACATCGGTCAGGCGCAGGACGGTGGGCACACCGCCTTCGCCCGGCGCGCGCCAGTAGGTTTTCCACCCCGGCGCAAGGTCGATGCGGATCGCGGCCATGTGACGGTCGCCCGAGATGCGGTAACCGGGCATCAGGCGCACCTGAACCACCTCGTCAGCCGAAAAGAACTGGGCCGAAGCGGGCAGGGCGGTCAACACGCCAAGCGCAAGTGCGCCGAATGTGCGGGCAAGGAAACTCATCGGATCGGAGTTAGGAATTTGCGTATCGAAATGAAAGTCACGTTTGCGAGACGCGCGGCAAAGGCTAGGCGATTGATTGATTCCCGCAACAGGCCCATGCTCGGGACATGACCATGCCAGACCTCTCCCATGACCTCACCGGTAAACTCCTGATCGCGATGCCGGGGATGGAAGACCCGCGCTTTTCCGGTTCGGTTGTCTTCCTGTGCGTGCATTCGCCGGGCCAGTCGATGGGCCTCATCATCAACAAGCAGATGGAGGAGATCACCTTCGCCGAGATGATGGAGCAGCTGGAAATCCCGAGCGAGGGGCCGCCGCCCGATGTTCCGGTCTGCTACGGCGGGCCGGTGGAATTGCGGCGCGGGTTCGTGCTGCATTCGTCGGATTATCGCCCCCGCGGCGAAGAGGCGCTGCGCGTCGACCACCGCTTCGCGATGACCGGCACGCTGGAGGTGCTCGAGGATATCGCGGTCGGGCGCGGTCCGCGCCGCGCGCTGATGGCGCTTGGCTATTCCGGCTGGGGCGAGGGCCAGCTGGAAGAGGAAATCCAGCGCAACGACTGGCTGACAGCCGATGCCACGATGGAGCTTGTCTTCGACACGCCGATGGACCGGAAATGGAACGCGGCGCTGGAAAGCCTTGGCGTCACGTCGCTGACCCTGTCGAGTGAAGCAGGCCATGCCTGAATTTTCGTACGAAAATTCGCATATGCGATTATTCGTACGAATAATCGGGTAATCAGCGCGTCGCGGCGCGTCGCAGCCTGTCGTTGATCGCGCGCCCCAGACCGGTCTCCGGGATTTCCGCCACCACGATCCGACCCGCCCCCCGCGATGCCGCCAGACGGTCCGCCTCGTGCATCGTCGCGAACAAGCGCGCCGCCGCTTCCACAAGGTCGCCGCGTTCCGACAGGTTCAGGTCCCCTCCGCTTGCACCGAACCCGATCGTCACGTCACCCGCGCCCGCCTCACGGCCAACCACCAGCGGCACCAGCGTCGCGTAATGCCGCTCCATCTGCCCCGGCGCCTCGACCCGCCCGGGCGTCAGGTCGCTCGTCACCGGCCCGACGACCCGCTCGATCTCTTCCCGCGCGATGCCGCCCTCGCGCAGCAGGCGCATGCCGCCATCGCCCGGCGCCACGATCGTCGATTCCAGCCCGACAACACAGGCCCCGCCGTCGATGATCGCATCGACCCGCCCGCCCAGGGCCTCGGCCACATGCGCCGCCGTCGTCGGGCTGACCCGGCCCGAGGGGTTGGCGGACGGTGCCGCGACCGGCC
>WVSM01000013.1 GCA_015689645.1 Rhodobacterales bacterium HKCCE4037 | reverse complement strand
CGGGTCGGGGTAAGGCAGATCGGGGGCTGCAAGAAAAAGAGGCGGAGGCGGCCAGCGTGCTGACCGCGACCCACAGGATCAGCGTGGACACCGGCGCAAGTGCCGCAACCCCCAGCGGCACGGCGGCGCCCGCCGCAAAGGTCGCCGCCGAGACGACCGCCGCCTGCACCGGGCGTGGCGGCGACAGGTCGGTCAGCCCGATCTCGTCGCGCAGGTGGGCGGTCAGGGCATCGTGACGGGTCAGCTCGTCAGCGACCTCGGCAGCCAGATCGGGGCGCAGGCCGCGCTCCTCGTAGATCGCCTGCAATTCCGCAAGCTCACCGTCGGGGTTGCGCTCCAGCTCACGCTTTTCGCGGGCCACGTCGGCCTTCTCCACGTCCGCCTGGCTGGAGACCGACACGAATTCGCCCGCCGCCATGCTCAGCGCGCCCGCGACCATCCCCGCCAGACCGGCCAGAAGGATCACCGGCTTGTCCCCCGACCCGGCAGCCACCCCCGCGATCAGCGACGCGGTCGACAGGATGCCGTCATTGGCCCCCATCACGGCGGCACGCAGCCAGCCAGATCTTCCAGACAGGTGCGGCTCGGTATGGGCCGACGGGACGGAGGACGCGACCGGGCGCACCATCAGTCGACCGCCCCGTTCGGCAGGCGCATCTTGCCCGGGTTGAAGATGTTGTCGGGATCAATCCCGCGCTTGATCGCGGCCATCATGTCCATCGCCCCGGCCCCCAGTTCCCGTTCGAGATATTTCGCCTTGCCCTGCCCGATCCCGTGCTCGCCGGTGCAGGTGCCATCCATCGAGATCGCCAGGTCGTTGAGCCAGCCGACGAACCCTTCGGCCCTGGCGATTTCCTCAGGCTTGTCCATGTCGATCAGCAGGAGCGCGTGGAAATTCCCGTCTCCGACATGGCCGACGACTGGGGCCGTGATCCCCAGCTCCTCGAGCTTGTGCTCGGTCTCCGTCACGCAATCGGCCAGCCGTGACAGCGGCACGCAAACATCCGTCGACAGCGCCTGCGCGCCCGGCTGATAGGCCAATGCCGCCCAATAGGCATCGTGGCGGGCCTGCCAGAGGGCGTTGCGCTCTTCCTCGCGGGTCGTGAAGGTGAACTCCGTCCCGCCGAACTCGCCCGCGATCTCGCCGAAGACCTCGGCCTGTTCGGTCACACCCGCCTCGGTGCCATGGAACTCCAGCAGCAACAGCGGGGTCTCGGGGAGGTTGAGCTTGGAATAGGCGTTGCAGGCCCTGACCTGCACCGCGTTCAGAAGCTCGATCCGCGCCACCGGCAGCCCGTATTGGAACGCGGCGATGACCGTGTTGCAGGCGGCCTCGACGCTCGGGAAGGAACAGGTCGCGGCACTCGTCGCCTCGGGGATGCCCTGCAACTTCAGCGTCAGTTCGGTGATCAGCCCCAGCGTGCCCTCGCTGCCGACGATCAGCCGCGTCAGGTCATATCCGGCCGAGGATTTCCGCGCCCGCTTCGCGCTGGTCACGACCTCGCCCGAGGGCAAGACAGCCTTCAGCGCCAGCACGTTGTCCTTCATCGTGCCATAACGCACCGCGCAGGTGCCGCTCGCGTTCGTCGCGGCCATCCCGCCAAGCGAGGCATCGGCACCCGGGTCGATCGGGAAGAACAGACCCGTATCGCGCAGATGGGTGTTCAGCGCCTTGCGGGTGACGCCGGGCTGGATCGTGACGTCCATATCCTCGGCATGCACCGCGAGAATCCGGTTCATCTGGCTGAAATCGAGGCTGATGCCCCCTGCGGGTGCATTCACGTGCCCCTCAAGCGAGGTGCCGGTGCCGAAGGGGATGACCGGCACGCGGTGGGTGGCGCAGATGCGCACGATTTCCTGCACCTCTTCCGTCGATTGCGGGAAGATCACCGCGTCGGGCGGCTGGTTGCCGAGCCACGTCGTCGTGTGGCCATGCTGTTCGCGAAGCGACTGCCCGGTTTCGACCCGCGCCCCGAAGCGTTGCGTCAGCACAGCCAGCGCCGTGGCGATGCCATCCTCGTTGCGTGGCAAGTCTGCGATCAGGCCCATGGCGGCGTCTCCCCTCGTGACCCCGTGTAGCTAGCAGCCGCCCCGCGCAGGCTCAAGCTGGAGTGTCCAGTTGCAGGGGGGCGCTGCCCCCATCGCTTTGCGGCGATTCCCCCGAGGTTTGTCCGGCAAGATGAAGGGGCGCGCGCGCTGGCGGTGATATGTTGGCCCTGCGAAAAGACCCCGGCGGTGATCCGGGGTCTGCTCGTCATATCGGCGCGGCGCTTACGCCTCGGTCGGGCCGCCCGCCTCTTTCCACGCGGGGAAGCCACCGATGTTGGTGACGTTCGTGAAGCCCATCTCCTGCAGCGTCTTGCCCGACAGCGCGGCCTGCCCGCCTGCCCCGCAGATCAGGTAGATCTCCGCGTCCTTCTTGAAGATCGGGTTGTAGAGCTGCTCCACCGCCGGGTCGGCGCGGAATTCGATCATGCCGCGCGGCACGCGGTGCGCGCCGGCAATCGTGCCGCTCTTCTCGATATCGGCGCTGTCGCGCACATCGATGAACAGCGCGCCCTCCTTGCCGTGGCGCGCAATGGCCTCTTCGGTGGAAAGCGTGGGAACGGTTGCCTTGGCGGCGTCGAGGTAATCTTGTGCTGTCTTTGCCATGTCTCTGTCCTTCCTGTTGCAAGACCGAACGGTCCGCATCTCAAAGGCCCCCGCTGATTTGCAAGGGCTTCCCGGCCTAACGCGCCGGGGCGCATCGGGTTTCGTGCCATTTCGGATTATTCCGCCGCCTGCCCTGCGGCGGCAGCCGCGGCCTCGATCTCCTCGGCCTTCTTCTCGACCTGTTCGACGATGTGATCGACCATCTGGTCGTTGCTCATCTTGTGGCTCTGCTTGCCCGCAAGATAGACCATGCCCGACCCAGCGCCGCCGCCGGTGAAGCCCACGTCGGTCATCAGCGCCTCGCCCGGGCCGTTCACCACGCAGCCGATGATCGACAGGCTCATCGGAGTCTTGATGTGCTCCAGCCGTTTTTCCAGCGTCTCGACCGTCTTGATGACGTCGAAGCCCTGCCGCGCGCAGGACGGGCAGGAGATGATGTTCACGCCCCTGTGCCGCAGCCCCAGCGATTTCAGGATCTCGAAGCCGATCTTGACCTCTTCCACCGGGTCCGCGCTCAACGACACGCGCATCGTGTCGCCAAGCCCCATCCACAGCAGGTTGCCAAGGCCGATCGCGGATTTCACTGTGCCGCCCACGAAACCGCCGGCCTCGGTGATGCCAAGGTGAAACGGCGCGTCGGTCTGTTCGGCCAGCTGCTGGTAGGCGGCCATGGTCATGAAGATGTCCGAGGCCTTGAGCGAGATCTTGAAGTTCAGGAAATCGTTGTCTTCGAGGATCTTGATGTGATCGAGGCCGCTTTCGACCATCGCGTCGGGCGTCGGCTCGCCGTATTTCTCCAGCAGGTGCCGCTCCAGCGAGCCCGCGTTCACGCCGATCCGGATCGAGCAATTGTTGTCGCGGGCCGCCTTGATGACCTCCCGCACACGCTCGGGCGCGCCGATGTTGCCGGGGTTGATGCGCAGGCAGGCCGCACCCGCCTCGGCCGCTTCGATGCCGCGTTTGTAGTGGAAATGGATGTCGGCCACGATGGGAACCGGGCTTTCGGCCACGATCTCCTTCAGCGCCTTCGCGCTGTCCTGATCGGGCACCGAGACGCGCACGATATCGGCCCCGGCCTCGGCCGCCGCCTGCACCTGCGCGATGGTCGACTTCGCATCGGTCGTCAGCGTGTTGGTCATGGTCTGCACGGAAATCGGGGCATCGCCGCCGACGGGCACGTTGCCCACCATGATCTGACGGGTCTTGCGCCGGTCGATGTCACGCCAGGGTCGGATCGGATTGTGGGACATGGTCAGCCAGCCTCCTGCAGTCTTGCTGCATAGGTAATCGCCTCAGGCGCGGGAAACAATGCGAAGAAGGTGCGCGCGCGGCGTCAGGGGCGCGGCAGCGGGCGCTGCGTGTCGGTGCCGGGCGACAGCACCGTCACCGGCAGCGCGTTCGAGGCAATGATCGCGGCGGCCACGTCGGCGGGGATCTCGGGGAACAGCGTCAGCGCCGTTTCCACCTGTCCGGCTGCGGCGCCCGTCGGGTCGTAGACCACCGATTGCTGTTGCGGCTGCTGCGGCACTTCCACCGGGGCCGCCGGGATCGCGGCGGCATCGAGCACCAGCGAGGCGACTTCCGTCAGGTCCGGGTCGGCCTCCGTATCGGCGATGGAATAGGCCGCGCTCAGCGCATCCGCCGTCAGTTCCACGTCGCGCACGATGGAAGCGCCGACACCGGCAGGCCCCAGCGCCACGCCGTTGACCGCGAAATAGAGCGAACCGGCATTGCCCGAGCGCAGGGTGGGCACGCTGTCGCTTTCGGGGATCACGTAGCTGTCGCCCGCGTCCAGCGTCGCCTCGTAGATCGTGTCGCCATCGGGCGAGGATACGCGCACCCAGGTCGGGCGCGTCGCGAAGATCATCACCTGGTCGCTGGCCTGGGTCACCTGCACCACGGGCGCGGAGTCCGCTGCTTCGCCCAGTTGCGGCGCATTGCGCGGGGCGGCGTTTGCCAGCGTGCCGACCTCGTCGGGGTCAACCGTTCCGATGGCCCCGTCGCGCGGCGTCAGGACGGGCGCTTCAAGCGCCTGCGGCCGATAGAGCCGGTCAGCGGTGTCCGGGCCGGGCACGGCGATGTCGAAGCCCTGCGCGACGTCGAACGCGCCTTCCTCGGCCCCGGCCAGCGGGTCGAGTTGCGCCAGCGGCGCGGCGGGGGCTTCGTCGATGGGGGCGATGTTCAGGCGCTGGATGTCATGCAGGATCGCCCACGCGCCGTAGCCGATGCCACAGGCCAGGACGACCAGCACCGCGACCGAGCCGAGCGCACCGGGTTCCACCCGCGAAAACAGGCTGTCGCGCACCGGCGCGTAGGAGATGCGGGTCGAGGACATGACCTCGTTCGGGTCGAGCCTCTTGGGCGCGTCGCCGACGTGGCGCTTGACCTCGCGCGCCTGCCCCGCAGCGCCGCCATGAATGCCCCGGAACCCGGTGCCTTCGCAGAAGCGGCGGAAGGTCCATTCCGGGTCGATCCCGAGGTAGCGCGCGTAGGAGCGGACGTAGCCGGCAATGAAGCCCGGCGACTGGAACGCGCCGACATCGCCATTCTCGATGGCAGCAATGTAAGTCGCGCGGATGCGCAGTTCGCGCTCCACGTCCAGCAGCGATTTCCCGAGGGTCGCGCGCTCGCCGCGCAGCAGGTCGCCGAGCGGGACGTCGTTCAGATCGTATCCGTCGAATGCAGGGGTCGTGTCGGAGGCCGGATCGGCACGGGTGGCCGGGTCGAATGCGTCCTGCGCATCCCACTGCCCGTCGCCCCGATACTGATCGTCGTGTTGGCCCATGCGGCCTGCCCCGATTCTATGGGTTCACACACCACGATTAGTGGTGAGCATCCCGTTTGTCCCTAGATGTTACCCCATAACGAATGATTCCCAAAGGACATCCGCCGACTTTTGTCAGCCCTAGCATGGGCCATGCGCCTCGTGCACCCCGGCGCATCGAAAAACGCTGCGTTTCGGCGCGTTTGCGCCCATCTTTTCTGGGGACAGTTCAGACGGTGCCTGAACTTGCGCCAAAGTGGCGCGAAAACAACAGCTTCAGCCTGCCAGATCCTGCCGGTTCAGCGCGCAATGCGACCACAGACCGTCCATCGCGCGCACCAATCCGTCCAGCATGTCGGGCGTGTGGACCGGCGACGGCGTGAACCGCAGCCGTTCGGTGCCGCGCGGCACGGTGGGGAAGTTGATCGGCTGCGCATAGATGCCGAAATCCGCCAGCAGCATGTCCGAGATCGCCTTGGTGTGCACAGGATTGCCCACGATCACCGGCACGATATGGCTGCCGTGGTCGATGATCGGCAGGCCCATCGCCTTCAGCCGCATCTTCAGGACCTTCGCGCGCTCCTGGTGCAGATCGCGCAAGGCCTGGTCGCCCTTCAGATGCCGGACCGAGGCCGCGGCACCGGCCGCCACGACCGGCGGAAGCGAGGTCGTGAAGATGAATCCCGGCGCGTAAGACCTTACGGCGTCGCACATTTTCTCGGAAGCCGCGATGTAGCCGCCGTGCACGCCGAAGGCCTTGCCGAGGGTGCCGTTGATGATGTCGACGCGGTCGAGCAACCCGTCCCGCTCCGCCACACCGCCGCCGCGCGGGCCATACATGCCCACCGCGTGCACCTCGTCGAGATAGGTCAGCGCGCCGAATTCGTCGGCAAGGTCACACAGCTCCCGGATCGGGCCGAAATCGCCGTCCATCGAGTAGATCGATTCGAAGGCGATCAGCTTCGGCGCCTCCGGGTCGTCGGCTTCGAGCAACTCGCGCAGGTGGGCCACGTCGTTGTGGCGGAAGATCCGCTTCGCCCCGCCGTTGCGGCGCACCCCTTCGATCATCGAGGCATGGTTGAGCGCGTCGGAATAGATGATGAGGCCCGGGAACAGCTTGGGCAGCGTGCTCAGCGTCGCGTCGTTGGCGATATAGGCCGAGGTGAAGACCAGCGCGGCCTCCTTCTGGTGCAGATCGGCCAGTTCGGCCTCGAGCCGTTTGTGATAGACCGTCGTGCCCGAGATGTTGCGCGTCCCGCCGGACCCTGCACCCGTTGCCTCCAGCGCCTCGTGCATCGCTTCGAGCACCACCGGATGCTGGCCCATGCCGAGGTAGTCGTTGCCGCACCACACGGTGATCTCCTGCTCGGACCCATCGGGCTTTTTCCAGACCGCGTGGGGGAAGTTGCCACGGCACCGCTCGATGTCGATGAACGTGCGGTAGCGGCCTTCCTCGTGCAGCTTGTCCAGGGCAGCGTCGAGCGCATTGTCGTAATTCACTGGCGGTCTCCTTGAGCGGGGTGTTCGCATCCCCGTCAGTTCGATGGCTAAAGGGCCGCATACCGTTCGGCATGCCACCGTTTTGCCTGACATAGGCCTCGCAGGCCGTTAAGGCCAAGTAACAAAATGCCGCGCACGTCACTTTGATCTGCGTCAAGGGCCCGCCGGCGTGTCACCGGTTGCACCCGCCCCGCCGACGCGCCACGTTGAGGCAAAGACTCAGATCCCCGGAGCCACCCCATGTCACTCGACGCCGTCCTCTCCCGCATCGACAATGATCTCGATGCCTCCACCGACCGCCTGTTCGACCTTCTGCGCATCCCGTCGATCTCCACCGACCCGGCCTATGACGGCGACGTGAAGAAGGCCGGCGAATGGCTGACGAAGGAGCTGTCCAAACTGGGATTCGACGCCACCCTGCGCCCCACGCCGGGGCATCCGATGGTCGTGGCGCACGGGTCGGACGATGGCCCACATGTCCTGTTCTACGGCCATTACGACGTGCAGCCCGTCGACCCGCTCGACCTCTGGGACCGCGACCCGTTCGACCCGGTGATCGAGGAACAGAACGGCGCCAAGGTGATCCGCGCGCGCGGCGCCTCCGACGACAAGGGCCAGCTGATGACCTTCATCGAGGCCTGCCGCGCCTGGAAGGCCGAGACCGGCAAATTGCCTGCGAAGGTCACGATCTTCCTTGAAGGGGAAGAGGAAAGCGGCTCCCCCTCCCTGGTGCCCTTCCTCGAGGAGAACGCGAAGGAACTGACCGCCGAAGTGGCGCTGATCTGCGACACCGGCCTTTACGGCGACGGCGTGCCCGGGATCGTGACGCAACTGCGTGGCCTGTTGGGAGAGGAACTCACCGTCACCGGCCCGCGCATCGACCTGCATTCCGGCATGTTCGGCGGCGTGGCGATGAACCCGATCCGGGTGCTGACCAAGGTTCTGTCCAATCTGCACGACGAGGATGGCGTGATCCAGGTGCCCGGCTTCTACGATGGCATCCCCGAGATCTCGCCGGAGTTGAAGGCGCAATGGGACGGGCTCGGCTTCAACCCCGAAACCTTCCTCGGCCCCGTCGGTCTCAGTCATCCGGCCGGCGAACGCGGCCGCACGGGGCTCGAGATGATCTGGTCCCGCCCCACGGCGGAGGTGAACGGCATCTGGGGCGGCTATACCGGTGCGGGCTTCAAGACCGTGCTGCCGTCGAAGGCCCATGCCAAGGTCAGCTTCCGACTGGTCGCCGGGCAGGACCCGCATCGCCTGCGCGAGAATTTCCGCGAATGGGTCTTGGCGCAGATGCCGCCCGATTGCTCGGTCGAATTCAAGCCTCACGGTGCAGCCCCCGCCGGTATGATGGACACCGGCCACCCGGTCTTTGAGAAAACCCGCGAGGCGCTCAGCGACGAATGGCCGGGCGAGGCCGCCTATATCGGCTGCGGCGGCTCGATCCCCGTGGCGGGCTACTTCAAGACCATCCTCGGCATGGATTCGGTGCTGGCCGGCTTCGGCAAGGACGACGACGCCATCCATTCCCCGAACGAGAAATACGACGTGGAAAGCTTCCATCGCGGCATCCGCTCATGGGCGCGCGTGCTGGGGAAACTGGCCGAGGGCTGAGCGCACCGGAAAACCGCGTTTTCCGGCCGGATTTCCGCGAAATCCGGTCGCGCCGTCCGCTCCGGTTCGCGCAACCGGAAAACGCGGTTTTCCCCACGGATTTCGCGGAAATCCGGTCGCCTATGCAGGCGTGGCGCCGAGGCTCCGGGCTGATAGGGTTCGGTAGCGCAGGATCAGCGCAAGACCCGCACCGGCCAGCCCGATGGCAAGTCCCGCCCAGACCCCCTGCCCTCCGTATCCCATCGGAAAGCCGAGGATATAGGCCAGCGGCAGGCCGACGATCCAGTAAGCCACGAAGGCGTAGATCATCGGCACCGTGGTGTCCTGAAGACCGCGCAGCAGCCCGAGCGCGATCACCTGCGCCGCGTCGGCCAACTGGAAGACACAGGCCACGATAAGGAGGCTCACGCCGATCTGGATGATCTGCGGCCGCAGCGGATCGGCCGGATCGACGAACAGGCCCACCAGCGGCGCGGCGGCCGCCAGAAGCAGGGCGATGGTGGCGGCCACCATCAGGCCCGACAGCAGAAGCGCCGCCCCGGCCGCGCGGTTCAGCGCGGTGGCATCCCCAAGGCTCCAGGCCCGGCCCACCCGGACCGTGGCCGCCGAACTCAGCCCGACATGCACCATGAAGGTGACCGAGATGATCTGCAGCGCGATGCCATGGGCGGCAAGCTCCAGCGTGCCGATCCAGCCCATCAGGAGCATGGTCATCATGAACAGGCCGACTTCGGAAAACAGCGTGATCGCGATCGGCGCGCCAAGGCGAAACACCTGCACGATCGCCTGCGGATCGGGCCGCCAGAAGCGGGCGAACAGCGTGTAGTCCCGCAGCCCCTGCGCGCGCGCGGCATAGACGGCAAGGATTGCGAAGATCAGCAGATGCGTCCCGAGCGACGCAATGGCCGCCCCCCTCAGCCCCAGTTCCGGCGCGCCGAGGTTGCCGAAGATCAGCACCCAGTTGATGAAGGCGTTCAGCACCAGCCCCCCGAGCCAGGCCCAAAGCACGATCCCGGGCCGCTCCAGCGCGCTCAGGTGCGAGCGCAACACGATCAGCAGCACGCCGGGCCAAATCGCGAAGCCCGCGATGCGCAGGTAGGCCTGCGCGTCGGCGGCCACCTGCGGGTCCTGCTGCGCGGCCAGCAGGATGGCTTCGGAAAACCACCACAGCGGCATGGTGACCGCGCCGAAGATCAGGCCGATCCACAGCCCCATCCGCGTCACCCGGCGCACCTGTTGCGCGTCGTCCCGGGCGGCGGCGGCGGCGACCATCGGCATGACGGCCAGCGCGAACCCCATTCCGACGATCAGGATCATGTGGAAATAGCTCGACCCCAGCGCCACGGCGGCCAGCTCGTCCACGCCGTACCAGCCCACCATCACCGTGTCTGTCACGCCGATGAAGGTCTGCGCCAATTGCCCGCCGATCAGCGGCAGGCCAAGCGCCAGCGTGGCGCGGATGTGCTGGGTGAAGGTCATGGATGCGCCTTACGCCCACCGCGCCGCCCCGGCAAGGCGGGTTCAGAGCGCGGCAAGGACGAGGTTGGTTGCCAGCGCCGCGATCACCAGCCCGACGACCAGCTCGATCACCGGCTGCACCCGCGTCAGCGTGGTGCTTTCCGCCAGCCCCGCCAGCAGTCCGCGCCGCAAACCCACGGCGGCCACCGCCACGGTGATCGTGACGGCAGCGGTGCCGAGCGCCATGGCGAAGGTGCCCGCGATACCGGCCCAGAAGACGCCGAATTGCGCCGTCAGGATCAGCAGGAACAGCGCGCCGGTGCAGGGGCGGATGGCAACGGCGGCGATCAGGGCGAGGACTTCGCGCAGGCTCGTGGCCCGCGCCAGCGCCTCCGGGTCCGGTCCATGGGCGTGGCCGCAGGTGTCACACACCGCGCCGTGGCCGGTATGGTCATGATCGTGGTGATGGTGATGGTCATGGTGCCCCGCCCCGCCCCGCAATCGCCACAAACCGCGCGCCCCGCGCCACGCGAGCCACAGGCCCACCAGCGCGATCGCCCCGAAACTCAGCGGCGCGAACAGCCGGTCGGCGGCGTCTGTCATCTGCTCGCGCCCCAGCCCGATCAGCCAGACGCCTGCGCCCACCAGCACGATCGCCGTCAGCCCCTGCGCAAGGCTCGAGACCAGCGCCACGCCCGACAGCCGCCACGCCCCCACCGCCCGCGCCGCCCCGTAGCCGCCGATCAGCAGCTTGCCATGCCCCGGCCCCGCCGCGTGAAAGAACCCGTAACCGAAACAAACGGACAGCAGCCCCGCCACCGCCGCCGGATCGCCGCCGCGCAGCCGACGAAGCGCGCCCGCCATCGCCTCCTGCGCCGCGCGCTGTCCTTCCAGCGCCCAGGCCGTGATCGTGCGGTCGCCGCCACTCAGCCAGTACGCCAGCCCCGCCAGCAGCAGTGCCGCCGCGATCCCCGCGATCAGCCAGCGCATGTGAACACGACCCGGTCCGCGAAATGCTCGCCCACCATGGGGAAATTGTCTTCCGCCGCGACCGAGCCGCCGATCTCCGTCATCATGTCGTCCAGCACCGCGTAGGCCGCGTCGAGGTCGGGGCGGATCAGCTCGGCCTCACACTCCAGCCCCTCCACGACCATCTCGCCGGTCATCTCCATGGCGGCGTAGAATTCCGGATCGTAGGCCTGTGCCACAAGCGGCCCGTCGCCGCCGGGATCGGTCACGGGGCGGCGGTGGACGGTCTGCATCTGCCCCTCCTCCCCCACCAGCGCCATGCCGACGGGTTCGGGCGGACCGATTTCCATCGGCACACCGCCACGGCTCAATTCCAGCCCGCCGTCGAACGTCTCTCCCCAGTCGAGGTCGAAGCCGAGCGTTGCGTCAACCTCCGCCTCGGTCAGGGCCAGGTCGTAATCCTCGTCCAGCCCGTAATCTTCCAGCAAAAGCAACGTATAAAGCCCATCGTAGAGCCACGTGACCTCCACCGCGGTAACCCGCCCATCCTCCACGATCAGGCGTAGGCCCGCGTCGATGAAGACATGCGGATGGGCTGTCAGGGCAGAGGGCCAAGGGGCCAGTGCCGCGGCGATCAGAAAGGGGCGGAACGGGACACGCATGACGCTTGTATCGGGCAGCGCCGCGCCGGGGGCAAGAGGGGCCGCGTCCCACCGGCAGGGACTCGCCCGGGCCGAAAAGTTATCCCCATTGTTCAGCAAGTACCGGGGCATTGTCTACGCTCGGGGCCCAATTCGCCATATTCGCGCCTTGTTCCCACCGCATAAGGGGGGCCGTAAAACGTAGAAGGTTTGAATTGTGTTGGACATGACTCCCATATCCAGCTTCGCTCGCAGCGAGAGTGGCGCGATCACGGTCGACTGGACCGTCATGGCGGCAGCCTCGGTGAGCCTGGCCCTGGCCCTTTCGGCGGCCCTGACGGATGTGTTCGGTCTCTTGTCCGGCCAGGTCGATGGCCATCTGCGCGACCGCCAGTTGGGGGACGAGTGGGTCGAATATTATGCCAGCCATTTCCAGGCCTCACTGAACACCGGCTACATCTCCGAAGACCAGGCCGAAGTGCTCTACCAGATGGCGGAAGGCATGTCCTCGTATGCCCTGCGCCAGCACCTCGCGGAAGGCATCGCGGCCCTGGAAAACGGAACCATCACCACCGACGAACTCATGGCCCTGATCGCCGTGGGCTCGGTCGCCTATCAACAGAACCTCGCTGACCCCGCGATGCTCGATTACTACTTCGGCTTCGAGGGCAGTGACCCCTACTACATGACCACCGCTGCCGCTCCGACCTCGGCGGAAGAGCCCTATGACGGACCTTCCTGCTCGAACGGATACGAAAACAGCGGGGGGCAAGGATGTAACAACAGCTAGTAAAACAAAAAGGCCAGAACGGCCACACGACAAGGTACAGTAACGATGACCCCGCAAGAAGTGCACCAGGAGACCGCCAGTACGGCGATCCATTCACGCGCGCCCCATCGCGCGACCACCCCGATCATAAAATTCGCCGCCGACGAAACCGCGTCCATCACGGTCGACTGGACGGTGCTGTCCGGTGTTGCCATCAGCCTTGCGCTCGGCACTGCGGGTGTCATGTCGGACGTCACCGGAATGCTGTCGAACAACATGTCCGCCGAATTGCAGAGCCAGGACCTCTCGGACGGGTGGCCGAACTACACCTACGATCACTTCGCCCCCGCGATCGAATCGGGCGCACTGACCACGGCCCAGGCCGAAGCACTCCATGACGACGCGTTCGGGCACATGAACAACCAGGTCCTCACCGACCTGCGCGCCGGCATCGAGGCGCTCGAGAATGGCACGATCACCGCGCAGGAATTGCCGCAACTGATCGCCACGGCCTCCATCGCCTACCATCGGAACCTCGTCCCCGATGCGGAGCTGGACTATTACTTCGGCTTCGATGGATCGGACCCCTATTACATGAACATGCCGTGTAACCAGGGCCAGGGCCAGGGTGCTGGCCAGGGCTGTATCTTCGGCGGCGGCAATGGAAACGGCAACGGGAACGGCAACGGGGGCGGGCTGCTCATCAACGTCGACGCCGGTGTCGGCGGTGTCGGGGCCGGCGTTGGTGTGGGCATCGACGCCAACGGTAACATCGGAGCGAATATTGGAGGCAACGGAAACGGCAACGGGAACAACGCCAACGTGGACGCAAGCATCACAAACGGTGGTTAATCCGTCCGTCGACCTCCGCACGATTCGACGGGGTCACGAACCTCGTATGTCTGGTCTGGGCGTGACAGCTTGAACGGCTGTCTCCGTTCGCGCGATGACCGGCGGCCGTTCCCCACTTCCGCCATGATTTCGCCAAACTTAGCCCGACTTTCCGCGCGAAATTCGGGCACCTCTGGAATGAGGGCAATGATAAACCGTGGCTAGGCCGCCTATCTGGCAGAATGCAGGCGACGACCGGCTAACGCTTTCCGGAAGGGAGCAAGCCAATGACTGGAAACGTGACAATCGCAAGAGCTTCGCAGGCTCTGCGCGATTTCCTCGCGAATGAGCATGGCGCAATCACCGTCGACTGGATGGTGATCACGACTGCCGCGATCAGCCTGTCCCTCGGGACCTCGGCGCTCCTGCGCGATCATTCCGCCTTCGTGGCCCGGAACATGGACAACGAATTGCGCGACGGCGACATCTCCGACGGCTGGCCCGCCTATACCTACGACCATTTCGCCCCGCTCATCACCGCCGGATACCTGACCACCGAAGAGGCCTCGGCGCTCCATGACCAGTCCTTCGATCAGATGAACTTCCAGATCAACAGCGCGCTTCACAGCGGCATCGAAGCCATGGAAGCGGGCAATCTGACGGCCGAGGAATTGTCCGAACTGATCTCGGTCGCCTCCATCGCCTGGCACCGCGACCTCGCGGACGAAGCGATGCTGGATTACTATTTCGGCTTCGACGGCTCGACACCCTATTACGTGACCCAGACCCAGGCCTCCGCCAGCACCGGCGACTGACCGGCCACGTCCGTCACCATCCCAAGGACCCGCCCGCCCGGAAACCGCCTTGGCGCCCTGTCCTGCGGCCAAGCGCCCTTCCCCCCCTCTCCCAAACCTGCCATTATTGCCCGAACGGCATACAAAATAGAGCAGACAATGGCGGACGACCTTCTCTCCGGCGCAGCCGACACCCAAAGCTATGACGCCTCCTCCATCGAGGTGCTGGAGGGGCTGGAGCCCGTCCGCAAGCGCCCCGGCATGTATATCGGCGGCACCGACGAACGCGCGCTGCATCACCTCGTGGCCGAGATCCTCGACAATTCCATGGACGAGGCCGTCGCCGGCCACGCCAACCGCATCGAGGTGGAGCTGCACGACGATCATTCCGTCACCGTCCGCGACAACGGCCGCGGCATGCCCTTCGACCCGCACCCGAAGTTCCCCGGCAAATCCGCGCTGGAAGTCATCCTCTGCACCCTGCACGCCGGCGGCAAGTTCTCCGGCAAGGCCTACCAGACCTCCGGCGGCCTGCACGGCGTGGGTGCCTCCGTCGTCAACGCGCTCAGCGACTCAATGGTCGTACAGGTCGCCCGCGACCGCAAACTCGTCGAACAGCGCTTCTCCCGCGGCATCCCCCTCGGCCCCGTCGAGGAGATCGGCGCCGCCCCCAACCGGCGCGGCACCACCACCACCTTCCACGCCGACGAACAGATCTTCGGCCACCACCGCTTCAAGCCCTCGCGCCTGATGATGATGGTGAAATCCAAGGCCTACCTCTTCTCGGGCGTCGAGATCCGCTGGAAATCCGCGATCCCCGACGGCGACACCCCGATGGAGGCCACCTTCCACTTCCCCGGCGGCCTGGCCGATTACCTCGGCGAACAGCTCTCCGGCGCCTCGACCTATTCCGAGAAACCCTTCGCCGGCAGCGTCGATTTCCAGGAGAAGTTCGGCACCCCCGGCAAGGTCGAATGGGCGATCAACTGGACGCCCGCGCGCGACGGCTTCATGCAATCCTACTGCAACACCGTCCCCACGCCCGAAGGCGGCACCCATGTCGGCGGCTTCTTCGCCGCGATCCTCAAAGGCATCCGCGCCTACGGCGACCTCGCCGGCAACAAGAAGGCCGCCAACATCACCCGCGACGACCTCGCGGGCGGCGCCTGCGCGCTGGTCTCCTGCTTCATTTCCGAGCCCGAATTCGTCGGCCAGACCAAGGACCGCCTCGCCACGACCGAGGCCGCCCGCCTCGTCGAAGGCGCGGTGCGCGACCACCTCGACAACTGGCTCGGCCAGAACACCAAGGAAGCGGGCGCGATCCTCGATTTCCTCGTCCTGCGCGCCGAGGAACGGATGCGCCGCCGGCAGGAAAAGGAAACCGCCCGCAAATCCGCCACCAAGAAGCTGCGCCTGCCCGGCAAGCTCGTGGATTGCTCCACCGCCACCCGTGACGGGACCGAGCTTTTCATCGTCGAGGGCGACAGCGCCGGCGGGTCGGCCAAGATGGCCCGCGACCGCAAGACCCAAGCCCTCCTGCCCCTGCGCGGCAAGATCCTCAACGTTCTCGGCGCGGCCTCCTCGAAACTCGGCCAGAACGCCGAGATCTCCGATCTCTGCCAGGCCCTTGGCGTCGGCATGGGCACCAAGTTCAACATCGACGACCTGCGTTACGACAAGGTCATCATCATGACCGACGCCGATGTCGACGGCGCCCATATCGCCTCGCTCCTGATGACCTTCTTCTTCACCCAGATGCGCCCGCTCATCGACCAGGGCCACCTCTACCTCGCTTGCCCGCCGCTGTTCCGCCTGACCCAAGGCGCGCGCCGGGTCTATTGCCTTGACGAGGCCGAGCGCGACGCGCTGCTCGAAAAGGGCCTCGGCGGCAAGGGCAAGATCGACGTCTCCCGCTTCAAGGGCCTGGGCGAGATGGACGCCAAGGACCTCAAGGAAACCACGATGGACCCGGGCACCCGCAAGCTCATCCGCGTCAACGTCGACGATGAAATCCCCGGTGAGACCGGCGACCTTGTGGAGCGCCTGATGGGCAAGAAGCCCGAATTGCGCTTCCAGTATATCCAGGAAAACGCCCGCTTCGTGGAGGAGCTAGATGTTTAAGAAATCCCTTCTGGCGATCATCATCCTCGCCACCGCCGCTTGCGGCTCCGCCCCCGAAACCCTCGTCATGTCGCGGCGCACCGGCCTCACCGGCACCGGAGAAATCACCGCCGGCCGCCTGCGCAATTCCGGCGAGATGACGATCCAGACCAATTTCGAGACCTTCACCGGCCGCTGGGTCGCCGTCCGCGAAGGCGCCAACCAGAGCCTCGAACTCCTCCGCTCCTACGCCGGCGGCTCGGTCCTGAGCGGCACCGCGGATTTCCTGACCGAGGCCGAGGCCGGCTTCGGCACCGCGATCCTGACGAGCGACGGCGGGCGGAGCATGCGCTGTGAGTTCCGCTACACCGGCGTGAACATCAACGCGATTGGCGTGTGCGAGACGACGGACGGGGAAGTGTTTGATTTGCAGGTGGCGTGAGGGGGTTACCTGACCGTGAGAGAGAAAGGGAAAACTCTGAGTGACCGCCTATACCACGCCGGAAACTGGATAGTCGCAAAGGTAATCGAGCTAAGAGGCCAAACGCACAACAGAATAGCAACCCTGATAGTGCTGGCTGGCATTGCGCTATCTACGCAGCCTTTTTGGCAACCGTATTTAGAAGCTCTTCTTGAAAGGCATCTCGACCTAACAATTAATGTGCCAAGCAATCCTTGGTTGGGTCTCGCCACCATTGTTGTGGGAGCAATCTACCATTATTTAATTCACGCAAGCACCTCGGGACAAATTAGCTTTAGAAGCGCTGACGTACGCCAACACGACAGTGAAGTATTGCGGGGTTTGCTCGATAAACATACTTTCGCCCAGTTACGCCAAACTATTGCACGCATTTCGACAGCCGACTCCTATCGCAGCAGTGACTTTGAAGTCATGGACTTTTGGGCACGTAACCTTCGTACGCAGGAGGGATCCTTTCTGGATCCCAAAATTGCAGAGAAGTCGGATGAAATGGTGTCATCCTTGGAAGCTTTGATGGAATTTTTAGCGTACAATTTTTTTGTTTATCCGGATTGGCCGGGCAGCCAATCCGAGGACACTCAGTATTGCCTATATCCGAACCACAACATGGATAGAGATGGTCGCTCGGCTGATGACTCTGGGCAGATTTTTTATGCAGAGAAGCAGAATGAATTAAATATCCTAATCCGAAAAGCGCTGGAGAATGTCGACGATTTGGTTGGCATCCTAAAGCGATCCCTGGGAAGTTCATTTCCATTGCGCACAGGATAGAAGGCGTAGCTCGGGTGAAACAAACCACCGTTCAACACTCGGTACCCGGTTAGCCCGTTCATTCGCAGGGTCTTAACCACCCTGCAAATGAACGCTCAAGGCGCCCCTCACTCCGCCGCCAACACCCGAACCCCAAGCGTCGCCAGCACCCGCTCCCTCAACGCGGCGGGCGTCGTGCCCTGCTCGACCTCGACGAAGGGCACGCCCGCGCGGCGGCAGACCTCTCGCTTCACCGCGTCTCGGATGAAGGCCTTCTTCTGATGGTGCCCCGCCCCTTGGTATTCGACGGCCATCACCAGCATCCCGGCTCCGTCAAACACCGCGAAGTCGAACCGTTTGGAGTTGATTGCCGAAAAGGCACGCTTCCGGTCCGGCCATTCTCCGGAGTCTTTGACCGGCTGCAGGACTTCTCCCATGCAGGTCTGCGCCATGACCCGGTGTCCGCCGCCGATCTCTGCCACGATCCCTTCCAATGCCGCGAAGACCCGTTGCTCCGCCTTGTTCAGGATCGGCTTCCGTTCAAATGCGACCTTGGCGATATGGTCCAACTGGGCGGATTGCTGGAACTCCGTCGCTTCGCCCTTCCGCGTCACTTTCGGTTCTCGGCGCTGCGGCCGTCGCTTGCCCTTCACCGCAAGCGCAAGGAACAGGACGGTCAAGGCGACAACCGCCACGATCAGGGCTGCATATTCCACTAAAGGTCTCCTTCGAATCCCGGTCGTGACAGTGTTCCCACGGAGCGGTGGCGAGATTGTGGCCTGATGAGCCAACACGCTCCCAACCCCTTAACAAACCGTAAACGAAATCCCCTTTCCCACACAAAACCAACACCTTAACCCCCTTGTGCAACCTTGCACGCCACCCTCTTGCCACCGGCCCCGCCGCGCCGCACACTCTCCCCATCAATCCATTTCGAAAGAGACCCCATGTTCCGCGCCCTCCTGATTTCCATCACCCTCCTCCTGCCCCTCACCGCCTCGGCCCAGACCACCGACACCTCGAACCCGATCGTCGCCCGCATGGCCGCGCTGGTGGACGCCTATAACGCCGGCGACCTTCAGGCGATCGGCGCGATCTATTCCCCCGACGCCCTCCTCCTCGCCCCCGGCGAGCGTGGCATCCAGGGCCGCGAGGCGATCATGCAGCACTACGCGACGGCCATTCAGAACGGCGCCAGCAACGTGCAGTTCCAGACCTTCGACATCCGCTCGACCGAGACCACTGCCGTCGAGATCGGCGAGACCGTCCTGCAAGCCGGCGGACAGCGCATCGTGACCCGCTACATGCATCTGTGGGAATTGGTGGACGGCCAGATCCTTCTGGTCCGCGACATGTATCACCTGCTGCTCGTGGAATGACGCCCGCCGACGCACAGGCCCTTCTGGCCGAGCATTTCGCGCCCTGGGTGCTCGACCTGGGCCTTGAAGTGACCGAGATCGGCGCGGCCGAAACCATCACCCGCATGCCCCTCACTCCCCGCCTCGCGCGGGTGGGCGGGATCGTCTCGGGCCAGGCGCTCGCGGCGCAGGCGGACACGACGATGGTCCTCGCGCTCGCAGGCCACGTGGGCGATTTCGTCCCCGCCGGTACCGTCACCCTCGACACGCAATTCCTGCGCCCCGGCACCGGCTCCGCGATCCTGTGCCGCGCGATGATCGTGCGGGCGGGCAAGAGCCTCGCCTTCGCGCGCGCCGAGTTGACGGCGGAGGACAGCGGCAAACCCATCGCCAGTGCCACGGCCACGCTCGCCCTGCCGTGAGCGCTCAGTCCTGCTGGGTTTCGAGGAAATCCACGATGTCCACGACCTCGGGGCTCGTCAGAACCGTGTCGCCGCCCGGGCTCGTCATGACCTCGCTCATCGCCGAGAACAACCGGCCGTAGACCGGCATGTCGCCGCCGTGGGACAGCAACGGATCACGCCCGTCGATATGGCCCGCGATGCCTACGCGGGGGAAGTAACCCCCGTTGTCACGCGCGATCCGGCGCAGGTTGGCGGGCGGCACGACCAGCACCTCCGCCATCGGCCCGTCGCCCAGAAGGCTCGCCCCGTGACAGACCGCGCAATGATCGGTGTAGAGCCGCGCGCCCCGCTCCACGTCCTGCGCGAAGGCGGGCGCGGCGGCCCCCATCAGACAGGCCAGAAGAAACGTCCGTTTCATTTTGATCACCTCCATGATCCGACCACCCTAACACGATTGGCGACAGGCAAATTGATCCCGGTCAATCGGCAAGAATCCGGTTCTCTCCCGCCCAATCTTCGGCCAGACTGTGCCCATGCGGACGCCCCTCCTGATCCTCGCCATCCTGCTTCTCGCCACCTGTGGCCGCCCGCTGACCGAGGCGGAGGCCGCCTACATGGCCGAGATCCAGGGCGCCAGCTTCAACCCCGCCCCTGTCCGCATCGTTCAGAACCCGTTCGTCGGCATCTTCACGCAAACCTATCCCACGCGCCCGCCCACGACCTGCCGCGAGCGCATCTTCCCGCCGCCTGCCACGCCCACGATCTCCAGCCAGACCGCGGGGATCGTTCTCTTCAACACGCTGCACCTGCGCGAGGACGTGGTCCTGCCCGATTACACCCGGTTCGAGGATGGCACCCGAGGCCTCGTCGCCGCGATATTCTTCGCCCACGAGATGACCCATGTCTGGCAATGGCAGAACCGGTCGCTGACGAATTACCACCCGTTCCGCGCCTTCTGGGAACATGCCGCGATCGAGGACCCCTACCTGTTCGAGACCGACGACCCCCGCCGCTTTCTCGATTACGGATACGAGCAGCAGGCGAGCCTCGTCGAGGAATACGTCTGCTGTCGCGCACTCGACCCGGCCGGCGCCCGCACCGGGCGGCTGGAGCGGCTGATCGGGCAGGTCATGCCGGTCACGCCCCTGCAATCGCGCGCGGATGACACTGATATCCGCATCCCCTGGGCCGACGCGCCCATCGAGGGCATCTGTTCCTGAGCGAGACCCGAAATGCCCATCCAAGCCCTGATCATGTTCGCCGCCGGCATCGGCATCCCGCTCCTCGCGGCGCTCAACGCGCGGCTGGGGGCCAATATCGGCTCACCGGCGGCTGCCGCCACGATCCTGTTCGTCGTGGCCTTCGTCGCGGCGGGTGTGACGGCGTCGATCACCGGGCTGGAGCCGGTGCGCGCCCTGCCTGGCCAGCCGAAACATCTGTTCCTCGCGGGGCTTCTGGTGGCGTTCTACGTGCTGACGATCACCTATATCGCGCCCACCTTCGGCATCGGGAACGCGGTGTTCTTCGTGCTTCTGGGCCAGTTGGTGAGTGCCGCGGCCATCGACCATTTCGGCCTCTTCGGCGCGCAGGTCAGCCCGGTCACGGGGTTGCGGATGGTCGGGCTGCTGGTGATGGGCGCGGGCGTCGCACTGACACAATTCGCGCCGCGTTAACCGGCCTTTTCTTCCAGCTCCAGCCATTCCATCTCGGCCGCCTCCAGCTTCGCCTGCCGCTCGGACAGGGCCTCCGTCGCCTTCTGCGCCTTCACGGGCTGCGCGGTGTAGATCTGCGGATCTGATAGAAGATCGGAGAGTTTCGCGATCTCGGCCTCCAGCCGCGCGATCTCGGCGGGCAGCGCCTCGAGCCGGTGTTTCTCGGTGAACGACAGCCCGCTTTTCTTCGCCTTCTCAACAGGTTCCGGCGCGGTCTTCACCTGCTTTTCCTTCGGCTTTCCTGCCTTCTCGGCCTTCGTCTCACCGCGCTGCGCCAGCATGTCCGTCCAGCCGCCCGCATAGGTCACGGCGCGCCCGTCGCCCTCCAGCGCGACCGTCGCCGTCGCCACCCGGTCGAGGAAATCGCGGTCGTGGCTGACCAGCAGCACCGTTCCGGGATAATCGCCAAGCAGATCTTGCAGAAGATCGAGGGTTTCGACGTCCAGATCGTTGGTCGGCTCGTCGAGGACCAGTAGGTTCGATTCCCGCGCCATGATCCGCGCCAGCAGAAGCCGCGCCTTCTCTCCGCCCGAAAGCGAACGCACCGGCGCGCGCGCCTGCGCCTCGTCGAAAAGGAAATCCTTGAGATAGCCCACCACATGACGTGGTTGCCCGCGCACCAGGACCTGGTCGGCATTGCCCTTCACGCCGACCTCCGGATCGTTGGCAAGGCTTTCCCACAGCGTCGCGTCCGGGTCGAGGGCCGAGCGGGTCTGATCGAACACCGCCATCTCGAGGCCCGTGCCATGCGACACGTCGCCGGTATCCGGCTCGATCTCGCCAATGAGCATCTTCAGAAGCGTCGTCTTGCCCGCGCCGTTCGGGCCCACGAAGGCCACGCGGTCGCCCCGCAGCACCCGCAGGTCAAACGGCTTCAGGATCTCTTTCCCGTCGTAAGCCTTTGAAATGCCGCGCGCTTCGATCACCTTCTTGCCCGATTGCGGCCCGGCCTCCAACGCCATGGCCGCCGTGCCCTGCCGCCGGATCATGTTCGCCCGCTCTTCGCGCAGATCGCCAAGCGCCCGCACCCGGCCCATGTTGCGCTTGCGCCGCGCGCTGATGCCTTCCACGGCCCACCGCGCCTCGGCCTTGATCTTGCGGTCAAGCTTGTGGCGGGCGAGGTCCTCCTCCGCCCAGATCGTGTCGCGCCAGTCCTCGAACCGGTCGAAGCCGCGGTCCATGCGCCGCACGACGCCCCGGTCGAGCCACAGGACACCGCGCGCCAGCGCGTTCAGGAACGCCCGGTCGTGGGAGATGAGGATGAAACCCGCGCGGGTCTGCGACAGCTCGCCCTCCAGCCAGCGGATCGCGTCGATGTCGAGGTGGTTGGTCGGCTCGTCGAGCAGCATCAGCTCTGGCGCTTCCGCCAGCAGCCGCGCCAGCGCCGCGCGCCGCCGTTCCCCGCCAGACGCGGCCTCAACCGATGCATCAAGGCGTAGCTTCAGCCCTTCGGCCGCCGCCTCCACCCGCCATTCTTCGGAGGGCCCCAGCGTCGCCACGGCAAAATCGCCGAGCGTCGAAAAACCCGAAAAATCAGGGTCTTGTTCAAGGTAGCCGACGGATGTGCCATCGGGCAGGACGCGGGCACCCGCATCCGGCTCCACCAGTCCGGCCATCACCTTCATCAGCGTCGACTTGCCCGACCCGTTGCGCCCCACAAGCGCCAGCCGGTCGCCCTCCTGCACCACGAGGTCGAGGTCGGCGAATACGGGATCACCCCCGAAGGTCAGGGCGATGTCGGAAAGCTGCAATAGCGGAGGTCTGGCCATGGCGGCGGGCTACGCCAAGGCGGGCGGACAATCAAGCGCCACCGACAGGGTGCGCGGATGATCCGGCCAGTGCCGTGAAACGAAAGCGGGCGCGCCAGACCCGGCACGCCCGTTTCGTCACTCAACGATGCGGGACCTATTCGGTCGGCGCCGCATCATCCTCTTCCGGCGGCGGCGGCACCGGGTCATCCTCGCGCACGCGCAGCGCGACCATGCGGTCAGGCTCGCCCACGACGGCACCATTGCGGCCCCGGCCCCGGCGGATACGGTCCACGATCTCCATGCCGTCGACCACCTGTCCGACGATCGTGTATTGACCGTTCAGGTGCAGCGCAGGCTCGAACACGATGAAGAACTGGCTGTTGGCCGAATTCGGATCGTTCGACCGGGCCATCCCGACCATCCCACGCTCGAACGGGATGTTCGAGAATTCTGCAGGCAGATCAGGGTATTGCGACCCGCCGCGCCCGGCGTAGCGCATGTCCTGCCCCAGCCGTCCGAATTCCACGTCGCCGGTCTGCGCCATGAAGCGGTCGATGACGCGGTGGAAGACCACGTTGTCGTAGGCGCCCTCAGTGGCCAGCGTGGTGATCCGCTCCACGTGCAGCGGCGCGGTTTCTTCGAACAGGTCGATCACGATCGTCCCCTGCGCGTCGCCGGTCACGTCGATCTCCAGCCCCGTGGCGCCGGCCTGTCCGCACAGACCGGCGGCCAGCAGCGCCGAGGCAAGCGCGGCCTTACGCATCGGCGGCAACCTTCACCGAGATCATCTTGTCGGGGTTCGCAGGCGGCTCGCCACGCGTGATCGCGTCGACATGCTCCATCCCGTCGATGACCTGCCCGTAGACCGTGTACTGGCCGTTCAGGAAATCGTTGTCCTTAAAGTTGATGAAGAACTGGCTGTTGGCCGAGTTCGGGTTCGACGAGCGTGCCGCGCCGAGGCTGCCGCGGGCATGCGGGATGCGCGAGAATTCGGCCGGAAGGTCCGGCTTGTCCGACCCGCCGGTGCCCGCCATGCGCAGGTTCGCGGCGTCCTTGCCATGCTGCACGTCGCCGGTCTGGGCCATGAAGCCGTCGATCACACGGTGAAAGACCACGCCGTCATAAGCCCCTTCACGGGCCAGTTCCTTCATCCGCTCCACGTGCTTCGGGGCCACGTCGGGCAGAAGCTGGATGGTGACGGTGCCGCCTTTCAGCTCCATCAGGATGGTGTTCTCGGGATCTTTGATATCGGCCATGTTGGTGGTCCTTCGTCTTGTCAGATAGGGTTCTGCCCGCCGCTTATCAGCGCGGGTACTTCTCGGCCAGCGCCTCACGCACCGCCTGTGTCACGAAGGGCGAGATGTCGCCGCCCAGTCGCGCGATTTCCTTCACCAGTTTCGAGGCGATCGCCTGGTGTTCGGCCTCCGCCATCAGGAAGACGGTGTCGACCGTGTCGTCGAGCCGCCGGTTCATCCCGACCATCTGGAATTCGTATTCGAAATCCGCAACCGCGCGCAGGCCGCGGATGATCAATTCCGCGCCGACGTCGCGGGCGCAGTCTATCAGCAGGTTCTCGAACGGATGGGCGATGATCTCGGTCCCGGTCTCTTCGCCAAGGCGCGCGCATTCGGCCTCGACCATCGCCACGCGCTCTTCAAGCGAGAACAACGGGCCCTTGTCGCGGTTGATCGCAACGCCGATCACCAGCTTGTCGACGATCTTGCACGCCCGCCGGATGATATCGATATGCCCCAGCGTGATGGGGTCGAACGTCCCCGGATAAAGCCCTGTGCGCATCGCGCCCTCCCGTATTTCGCGCGCGGACGGGAACACGATTGCGCGCCGGTTTGCAACCGGGTCGCGCTCAGAAGCCCTTGATCATGCCTTCCAGCGCGGCCTTTTCCATTGCCAGTTCCGACAGTTGCGCCTTGACCACGTCCCCGATGGAGATCAGGCCGATCATCTCGTCGCCCTCCATCACCGGCATGTGGCGGAACCGGCCCTCGGTCATCTTGGCCAGCACGCTTTCCACGGATTCGTCGCGCGTGGCCGAGATGATCGTCGCGGTCATCAGCGTCTCGACCGGGTCCGCAAGGCAGCCCGGACCATGCGCCCCAATCGCGCCCACGATATCGCGCTCCGACAGGATACCGCTCATCTGCTTGCCGTCCTTCGACACGACCACCGCGCCGATCTTGCGCGACGACAGGGTCTTCGCGGCCTCCCCCACGCTTGAGCCGGGCGTCACGGTAACCACGCCGTCATCGGACTTTTCCTTGAGGATCTGCTGAACGAGCATCGGGCGCTCCCTTCCTTGCTGGCCTTCCCTTGGGCCGAGCGTGGGTCCGAAAGGCGCGACCTGTCAAGTTTTCGTGGCCTCAGGCGGATTTATCGGCCAGGGCCAACCCTTCCAGCCGCGCGATCTCGCCGCGCAGGCCGTCCGCCAGCAACGCCGCGATCCGGTCGAGCCGCGCATCCACCTGCCCCCTGTGCCGCACCAGCCAGAAGGTCCGCGTGAGCGCCACCTGATCGGGCAATACCCGCCGCAATTCCGGGGCTTCCGGCAGGGCGAAGTCATGCACCACCGCGAGCCCGCCGCCCGCCCGCGCCATCTGCAGCTGCACCGAGATCGAGGTGGAGGCGAGCGGCACCCGCGTCACCCCCAGCCCGCCTAGGTAATCCAGTTCGGCATCGAAGATCATGTCGGGGATGTAGCCGATCATCCGCGCGCCCCTCAGCGCCGAGACGTCACGCGGCACACCGTTCCGCGCCAGCCAGTCCTCGGACGCGGCCAGCGACAGGCGATAATCGCTGAGCTTGTCGGCCTGCAACCGCATCGTATCGGGCTTGGATACCGTAATCGCGAAATCCGCCTCGCGCCGCGACAGGTTCACCACGCGCGGCAAGGACACGATCTGCAGATCGAGGTCGGGGTGTCGCTCCGCGATCCGCGCGCAGACCTGCGGCAGCAGATACGTCGCACAGCCATCGGGCGCGCCGATGCGGATCGGGCCGGACAGCGTCTCGCCCGCCCCGGTCAGCGCCCCCATCCCGCGCCCCAGTGCCGTCTCCGCCTCCTCTGCGTGACCCAGCAGCCTCTGCCCCGCCTCGGTCAGCCGGTAGCCCTGCGGCGATTTCACGAACAGCGCTGTCCCCGCCGCATCCTCCAGCCGCGCGATCCGGCGCGCGATGGTGGCCGGGTCCATGCGCAGGCTCGCCTTGGCCGAGGTCAGGCTCTCGGCCCGCGCCGTGGCAAGGAAAATGCGCAGATCGTCCCAGTTCATTCTTGTATTTCCGCAAAATGACCCTGCGAACATGTCTCTTTTCGCGGCGAAAATGCAAGACTATCCTCCGCGCGACTGCACATAGGGAGAGACTCGGATGAAAGAGATCGGACATTGGATTAACGGCAAGCACGTCGCGGGCAGCTCCGGGCGCACGGCCGACGTCTGGAACCCGGCCACCGGCGAGGTGCAGGCCAAGGTGGCTCTGGCCTCCAAGGCCGAGCTTGACGCCGCCGTTGCCGACGCCGCCAAGGCACAGCCCGAATGGGCCGCCACGAACCCGCAGCGCCGCGCGCGCGTGATGATGAAATTCGTCAGCCTCCTGCAGCGCGACATGGACAAGCTGGCCGAGGCGCTCAGCCGCGAACACGGCAAGACCATCCCCGACGCCAAGGGCGACGTTCAGCGCGGCCTAGAAGTGGTCGAATTCTGCATCGGCGCGCCGCACATGCTGAAGGGCGAATTCACCGACGCCGCCGGCCCCGGCATCGACATGTATTCGATGCGTCAGCCCATCGGCGTGGCCGCCGGCATCACGCCCTTCAACTTCCCCGCCATGATCCCGATGTGGAAGATGGCGCCCGCGCTCGCCTGCGGCAACGCCTTCATCCTCAAGCCGTCCGAGCGTGATCCCTCGGTGCCGCTGATGCTGGCGGAACTGATGCAGGAAGCGGGCCTGCCGGATGGCCTTCTGCAGGTCATTAACGGCGACAAGGAAAGCGTCGACGCGATCCTCGACAACGAGGACATCGGGGCAATCGGCTTCGTCGGCTCCACCCCCATCGCGCAATACATCTACGAACGTGGATGTGCCAACGGCAAACGCGTGCAGTGCTTCGGCGGCGCCAAGAACCACATGATCATCATGCCCGACGCCGACCTCGACCAGGCCGCCGACGCGCTGGTCGGTGCGGGTTACGGTGCGGCGGGCGAACGCTGCATGGCGATTTCCGTGGCCGTCCCGGTGGGCGAGGAAACCGCCGACCGCCTGATCGAAAAGCTGGTGCCGAAGATCGAGGCGCTGAAGGTCGGCCCCTACACCTCGGGCGATGACGTCGATTACGGCCCGGTCGTGACCCCGATGGCGAAGGAGAATATCCAGCGCCTCGTGCAGTCGGGCGTCGATGCGGGCGCTGAACTGGTCGTCGATGGCCGCGATTTCAGCCTGCAAGGCTACGAGGACGGGTTCTTCGTCGGCCCGCACCTGTTCGACCGCGTCACCCCGGACATGGAGATCTACCAGAAGGAGATCTTCGGCCCGGTCCTGTCCTGCGTGCGCGCAGGCTCCTACGAAGAGGCGCTCAAACTCGCCATGGACCACGAATACGGCAACGGCACCGCGATCTTCACCCGCGACGGCGACGCCGCGCGTGACTTCGCCGCCCGCGTGAACGTGGGCATGGTGGGCATCAACGTGCCGATCCCGGTGCCGCTGGCCTACCACACGTTCGGCGGCTGGAAGAAATCCGTCTTCGGTGACCTCAACCAGCACGGGCCCGACGCCTTCCGCTTCTACACGCGGACCAAGACCGTCACCTCCCGCTGGCCCTCGGGCATCAAGGAAGGTGGCGAGTTCACCATTCCCGTGATGGAATAACGCGGCGCACCATCCGCACCTTTCGCAAGACCCCCGGCATCCTTGCCGGGGGTCTTGTCGTTCCGGCACGTCCGATCGCTTGTGTCCACCGCGCCATACCGGGGATCCATCCTCGACGAAGATGCGCGGCGGCTCTTTCACCCGGACCAAGATCCGCTCTAAGCTTCTGCAATGCCAGTATCTTTCCAAATCTTCCCGCGCCGTGGCCTTGTCCTCATCACCTACACGGGGCGCGCCATGCTCGACGAAACCGCCGAGGCCTTCGCCGCCTTCGCGAAGCACCCCGATGCGGCACAGGGTCAGAAGCACCTGATCGACCTGACCGGCGTGACCGAGGTCGAGAACGATTTCCCGCGCCTGATGGCGCTCCAGGCCAGGAAAGCCGGCGAGTTGGGCTTGCCGATCCTGCCCTCCATGCTGGTCTATCTCGCGCCGACGCCGGTCTCGCAGCGGATGGCGAACATGATCGCCAAGTCGTGGGAGGGCATCCCCGGCCCCGCCGTCGCGGTCATCGCCGACGAGGCGGAGGCCCTGTCGCTTGTCGGCTGCCGGGAACGCGAGATCGAAGGCCTGCGGCGCCGCGTCATCATCGACGATGACGAGGCCGATACCTTTTGATCGGTCGCGCGCCGGTCAAGCCGACTATACCGCCCGGCCTCATTATGCTTAACCTGCTGGAATGCCACTGACTTACGAAATCCTGCCCGCCCGTGGCATCGTGCTGATCACCTACTGGGGGATCGCGGGGCTGGAAGAGTCCGGCGAGGTCTTCGGCCGCTATGCCCACGATCCCGACGCGGCGCCGGGGCAGAAATACCTTTTCGACCTGTCGCGCGTGACCGGCGTCGAGGACGATTTCCCCCGCTTCATGGAACATCAGGCCCGCGCGGCCCCCGAACTTGGCGCGCGCGTGAAGCCGTCCATGATGGTCTATTACTGCCCGACGCCCGAGGGGCGGCGCATGGCCGAGATGATGCGCCGGACTTGGGACGGCCTGAACGGGCCACCCATCGCCGCCATCGAGGATGAAGCCGAGGCGCTGGCGCTTGTCGGCTGCCCCGAAGGTCGGATCGAGGATCTCAAGCGGCGGGTCGTCGGGGAATAGCAGGGCGCGGCCTGGTCGGCTCAAATCCTTAATATCAGGTTAATTCCGGAGACGGATTCGAGCAATATCAATGACTTGTGCCGTTGTGCAAGCTTGCTCACCGTCGCCCTCTTGCGGGATCTGGGGCAAAAAAGACCCCCGGTCGAAACCGGGGGCCAAGTCCAACAGGGAGGGTCGTCGGGAGATTAGCGGGTGCCGCCGAGGCCGCCTTCGCTGGCAAATGTGCCGCGCGGCGTGGGGGTCGGGGCGGTGGTCAGCCCGTCGATCTGGGCCGTCAGGCTCGTGCCGGGGCGCTGCGTCTCGGCTTGCGCGGCGGCACCGAAGACGAAGCTTCCAAGAACGGCGATGGTCAGGATCGAGCGGATCAGCATGGGTCAGGTCCTTCGTTTCAACTTGAACTCAACTTAGCCCTTTCCGGTTCCCGCCGCGATTGCGGGATTCCCCACCTTCGCGGATCCGGGAAGGCGGATTCCCTTACCTCAGGCCGCGCTCACGGTGACGTCGAGCCCGAAATCCGCTCCCTGCGGCGTGGCCCGCGGCGTAACGAGCGCCTGCAATTGTGCGGCACCCGCGTTGCGCAGCACCGCCCCGCCAGAGACGGCCGCCACGATCATCGCCGCAAGGCCCGACCCCGCATGTTGATCGCCGCCCACCAACGCCGAGACATTGGCAGATACGCCGCCATCGACATCGAACCCGGCGCTCGCACCCCCCGCGGCGACGGAATTCAGCGTCCAGCGCGTCACGTAATCGCCCGCTCCACCCAGGCCGGTATAGTGGATGCCGATCCGGCTCCCCGGCGTGGCGGCGACGATCCGGCTGATCGCGTTCGGTCCGAACTGCGCCTGCACGCCCGGTCCGTTGCTGAAGGTCATCGCCAGCCGCCCGTTCCCGCCCGGCCCGAACCCGGGGATCGTGAAACTGCCCGAGGCGGTGACACCGGGCGCCTCCAGCAGCGTGGAGCCGGTCGTGGCGGCAACGGCAGGCAGGCCCGAGAGCGTCAGAAGGGCCGGTGCGGCCAGAAGCGAGGAGGTCAGAAAGGCGCGGCGGTTCATGGGATCGTTTCCTTGGGTAATGACTTCAATCAATTTCTCCCCAAGCAGGGGACCAGCCAAGCAATGAACGAGACAGCCCGACCCCGCGATTGCGGAAAACCGGAGCGACGGAAACACCCGCCACCTCCGTGCAATCGCGTTTGCCTTGCCATCCGCCCTGTGCCAGACCACCCTTGCCGCAGGGGAGGACCGCCATGGCCCAGACGTTCGACGACGATCACTTCACCCTCGGCATCGAGGAGGAATACCTGCTCGTCGATCGCGAGAGCTTCGATCTCGCCGAGGCCCCGGCGGACCTGATGGAGGCCTGCACCGCCGAGCTTGAAGGCCAGGTCAGCCCCGAATTCCTCAAGTGCCAGATCGAGGTGGGCACCGGCATCTGCCCGACCATCGCCGACGCGCGGACCGATCTCAAACGCCTGCGCGCGACGGTCGCCGAATGCGCGGGCCGCTTCGGCCTCGCGCCCATCGCCGTCTCCTGCCATCCCTTCGCCGACTGGAAGGACCAGCCTCACACCGACCGCGACCGTTACAACCAGCTGGCCCGCGATCTCGGCGGCGTGGTCGAGCGCATGCTGATCTGCGGCGCCCATTGCCATGTCGGCCTGCCGGATGAGGATCTGCGCATCGACGTCATGCGTCAGCTCACCTATTTCCTGCCGCATCTTCTGGCGCTTTCGACCTCCTCGCCGTTCTGGCAGGGGCGCGACACGGGCCTCGCCTCCTACCGGCTGACCGTTTTCGACAACCTGCCGCGCACCGGCCTGCCGCCCTATTTCACCTCCTTCGGGGAATACCGCCGCACGGTGGAAACGCTGATCGACCTCGAGCTGATCGAGGACACGTCGAAAATCTGGTGGGACCTGCGCCCCTCGGCCAATTTCCCGACCGTCGAGGCGCGGATCTGCGATGTCTCCCCCCGTCTGGAGGATCAGCTGGCGCTGTCCGCGCTGATCCAATGCCTCGTGCGGATGCTGTGCCGCCTCCGTGGCCTGAACCAGCGCTGGCGGGTCTACGACCGGTTCCTGGTGAACGAGAACCGCTGGCGCGCGCAACGCTACGGGGTCGGCGAAGGGCTGATCGACTTCGGGCGCGGCGCGGTGGTGCCGATGCCGGTGCTGGTGGACGAGCTGATCGCACTGACCGAAGAGGATGCCGCGGCGCTTGGCTGCGCGGCTGAGTTGGAGCATCTGCGCCTGATGGCCAAGGGCACCAGCGCCGACCGGCAGCGGGCTGTCTACACCAACGCGCGCAAGGCGGGCGACGACGGACGCGAGGCCATGCGCAAGGTCGTGGCGCACCTTGTCGAGGAATTCCATGCCGATCTGTGACGCACGCGCCCTGCCCGCTTGCAACATTGTCGAAAGACTCGGTAATTAAACAAGCGTTCAATTCTTGAGGGAGGGGTTGATGGATTTTGCACTGAGCGAAGAGGCGCAGGCCGTCTACGACATGGCGCGGGCTTTCGGTGAGGCCGAGATTGCCCCCCATGCGCGAACGTGGGAACGCGAGGGCACGATCCCAAAAGCGCTCTGGCCCAAGCTGGCCGAACTCGGTTTCGCGGGGCTTTACGTCTCCGAGGAGAATGGCGGCTCGGGCCTGTCCCGGCTGGAAGCGACCCTGGTGTTCGAGGCCCTTTCGGAAAGCTGCGCCTCCGTGGCGGCGTTCCTGTCGATCCACAACATGTGCGCCAAGATGATCGAGAGCTTTGGCTCGGACGATCTGAAGGCGCGGTACCTGCCCGCTGCACTGAGTATGGAGACGATCTTTTCCTATTGCCTGACAGAACCCGGCAGCGGCTCGGACGCGGCGGCGTTGAAGACGAAAGCCGAGCGCACGAACGACGGCTACCGCCTGACCGGAACGAAGGCTTTCATCTCGGGCGGCGGCTATTCCGACGCCTATATCGTGATGTGCCGCACGGGCGAGGACGGGCCGCGCGGGATCTCCGCCATGGTGGTCGAGGACGGGGCCGAGGGGCTCAGCTTCGGCGGGCTGGAAGACAAGATGGGTTGGCGCTCGCAACCGACGCGGCAAGTGCAGATGGACGAGTGCGCCGTGCCGGCCGGGAACCTTCTGGGCGAGGAAGGCCACGGCTTCCGCTACGCGATGGCGGGGCTCGATGGCGGGCGGCTGAACATCGCGGCCTGCTCTCTCGGTGCGGCGGCGGCCGGGCTGCGCGCGACACTGGCCTACATGGGCGAACGCAAGGCATTCGGGCGCAGCATCGACCAGTTCCAGGCCCTGCAGTTTCGGCTGGCGGACATGGAGATCGAGCTGGAAGCGGCACGCGTCTTCCTGCGGCAGGCGGCATGGAAGCTGGATACCGGCGCGCATGATGCGACCAAGGCCTGCGCCATGGCCAAGAAATTCTGCACCGAGGCCGGCTCGCGCATCGCGGACCAATGCCTGCAATTGCACGGCGGTTATGGCTACCTCGCCGATTACGGGATCGAGAAGATCGTGCGGGACCTGCGCGTGCACCAGATCCTTGAAGGCACGAACGAGATCATGCGGATGATCGTGTCGCGCCAGATGCTGGCGGAGCGTGGATGACGAGGCAGGATTTTCGTACGAAAATCCTCGGATGCGATTATTCGTACGAATAATCGGGGAAGGCAGAGATGAGCGACGATATTCACATCCGCATCGAGGGCCGCGCGGGGCGGATCACGCTGAACCGGCCCAAGGCGCTGAATGCGCTCAGCTACGACATGTGCCTAGCGATCGAGGCGGCGCTGGACGCCTGGGCCGGGGATGACGCGGTGGCGCTGGTGCTGATCGACGCGGTGGGCGAGCGCGCCTTCTGCGCGGGTGGCGACATCCAGGAGATGTACGAGACCGGCACGGCGGGCGATTTCGACTACGGGCGCAAGTTCTGGTCCGACGAATACCGGATGAACGCCAAGATGTTCCGCTTTCCCAAGCCGGTCGTCGCATTCATGCAGGGCTTCACCATGGGCGGCGGCGTGGGTGTGGGATGCCACGGCTCGCACCGGATCGTGGGCGAGTCGAGCCAGATCGCCATGCCGGAATGCGGCATCGGGCTGATCCCGGATGTCGGTGGCACGCTTCTGCTCGCGCGCGCGCCGGGGCGGCTGGGGGAATACCTTGGCGTGACGGCGGCGCGGATGGGTCCCGGCGAAGCGATCCACGCGGAATTCGCCGATTATTTCGTGCCCGAGGCCGGGTGGGAAGCGCTGAAGGCCGAACTGATCGAGAGCGGCGATTGGGACGCGGTGGACCGCACGGAGGAGGCGCCGCCGGAGAGCACGCTGAAAGCATCCCAGGCAATCTATGACCGACTGTTCAGCGGCGAGGCGCTGCGCGACGTGATGACCGACCTGCGCCATTCCGAGACGGAGGAGGCGCGGCAGGCGGAAAAGATGATGGCCCGCAACTCCCCTCTCGCCATGGCCTGCACGGTCGAACTGGTGCATCGCACGCGGTCAAGCGACACGATCGAGGCCGCCCTGCGCAACGAATATCGCTACACGGCGCGGGCGATGGAGCACGGCGATTTCCTCGAGGGTATCCGTGCGGCGATCATCGACAAGGACCGCTCGCCCAAGTGGCGCCACGAGGGGCCGCTGGCGGTGCCGGCGGTGGATGTCGCCAACATGCTGCGCCCGTTGGGCAAGGACGACTGGACAATCTGAGGGAGGAGAAGGCCATGAAGATCGGGTTTATCGGGCTGGGAAACATGGGCGGGCCGATGGCGGCCAACCTCGCGGACGCGGGCCACGAGGTCGTCGGCTTCGACACGGCCGAGGGTGTGGGCACGGCGGGCTCGGCGGCGGAAGCGGCGGAGGGCGCTGACGTTGTCATCACGATGCTGCCCAACGGCGCGATCCTGCGTGCCGTCGCAGCGGAGGTGATCCCGGCGATGCGCAAGGGCGCGGTCTTCGTGGATTGCTCGACGGTCGAGGTCGATGCGGCCCGCGAGGTGGCCGCGCAGGCGGAGGCGGCGGGGCTTGGGTGGCTCGACGCGCCGGTCTCGGGCGGCGTGGGGGGCGCTGCCGGCGGGACGCTGACCTTCATGGTGGGCGGTTCGGAAGAGGCTTTCGCGACGGTTCGGCCGCTCTTCGACATCATGGGCCAGAAGGCGGTTCTGTGCGGGCCGGCGGGCAATGGGCAGGCGGCGAAGATCTGCAACAACATGATCCTTGGCGTCACGATGATTGCGACCTGTGAGGCCTTCGCGATGGCGGACAAGCTGGGGTTGTCGCGGCAGAGCATGTTCGACGTGGTCTCGACCTCGTCGGGCTACAGCTGGACGATGAACGCCTATTGCCCTGCGCCGGGCGTGGGGCCGCAGAGCCCGGCGGACAATGATTACAAGCCGGGCTTTGCGGCGGAGCTTATGCTGAAGGATCTCGGTTTGAGCCAAGCGGCTGCGGAGGCGGCGGATGCGGATACGCCGATGGGCCGCGCGGCGCTGGAACTCTACCGCCGCTTCGTGGAGGAGGAGGACGGCAGGGGCCGGGATTTCTCGGCGATGCTGCCCCGGTTCGAGGGGCGTGGACGGAGCAGTTAGGCGCGATGTGCAAGCTTGCACAAACGGACTAAGGCAATGATTTCGCTACCAAAACCGAATTCTGTTTACCTTTGATTAACCTCGATCAGCCATGGGATGCGCGGCTATCCCGCGGCGCCTCTTCCCGCTCGTTCATGCCGTAATCGCGGATCACGCCGGCGATGCGCAGGCGGTAATCGTCGAAGATCCCGCCCCTGCCCTTCGCCTGCGCCTCGCGGTGGGCAGCAAGCTGCCGCCAGCGCGCAATCGCATCCTCATCCTCGAAGAAGGACAGCGACAGGAGCTTGTCGGGGTCGGTCAGGCTCTGGAAGCGTTCGACGGAGATGAAGCCCTCCACCTCGTCGACCATGGGCCGCATCCGGGCGGCGATGTCGAGATATTCGGCCTTGCGATCGGCCTTGGGGTAGACCTCGAAAATCACGGCGATCATGGGTGTCGTCCTTGTGTCAGGGTCAGTCGTCGCGCCCCGGCTCGTCCGGGTTGCTGGAAAACAGAGCGATCTTGTTGCCGTCGGGGTCGCGCAGGTAGCCGACGTAGAAATGCGGGCCGTAATCGGCGCGGAAGCCGGGTGCGCCCTCGTCGGTGCCGCCCGACGACAGACCGGCGGCATGGAGGGCGCGCACCTCGGCCTGTGACGGCACCTCAAAGGCGGTCATGGTGCCATTCCCGGTGCTGGCGGGCCGCCCGTCGAACGGGGGCTTGACGTAGAAATCCGGCGCGACCGGTCGTTCGCCCGGCGGCACGGGCAAGGCGAAGCTGAGGCCCTCCGGCCCCTCCGTCAGCCCGTAGCCAAGCGCGGGCAGGAAGGCCGTGTAGAACCGACGCGCGCGGGCGAGGTCGTTCGAGCCGACGGTGATATAGGCGATCATGGGCTTCCTTTCGCGTCCCATTCATCTCAGCCGAGGCACGCGGAGGAGGCAAGGCCGCAGCGCGTGTCACGGGCGGCAGACCCTTCGGAAAGCGGCGCGATCGCGTCCGAGTCGGCCTTCGGAGAGGCCCGCGAATCGGCGGCGCAACCCTGCGCCGGATGAGCGCCTGAAGCTAAGGTCCTGATTTAGGCTCGCATTCCAACACGCAAGAAAATAATGGAATCTCGCGCGGATTCGTGTCATATATGTCGTAGACACTCCAAGATATGTCCGTCGACCCGGTTTCGAACCCAGCATATTGAAGGTGCACCTCGTAAGTGCTGTCGGAGCCCCCGGGCAACCGTGTCAAGAACCGCCCTGTGGCTCGCGCAGGGCGGTTTTCTTTTGGGTGTGTCAGGCGGCGTCGGCGATCACGCCATCCAGAAGGGCGTAGCTCATCTCCATCCCGTCCGTCATGCCGGTGGCCATCGCGGCCTCCAGCGTGGCCTTGTCGGCATAGGTGATGCGCGTGACCATGTGGGTGCCGGTGTCGGTTTCCGTGAAGGTGATGGTGTTCTCGCAGGTCCCCATCTCGCCGCCAACGGTGCCGGGGATATAGGTCTGGCGTTCGACCATGCGCTTCGGCGGGTCGTATTCGAGGATCTCGCCGTCGAAGCCGAATTCCTGTCCTTCTTCGAGGTTGCGCCAGCGCCAGCGGTAGGAGCCGCCGGGGCGGAAGTCGACCTCGCAGACATGCATTTTCCATCCCGGGGGGCCAAGGAGCCAGCGTTGCAGGAGCGCCGGTTCGGTATGGGCGCGCCAGACCTGAGCGGGGGTGGCGTCGAAGTCGCGGGTCACGACAATGGTGGTGTCGCCGTCGAGGGTGACAGTGGCGGGGGCTGGCATCAGGTCTGGTCCTTCGGTTCGGGGGAAATGTCGTCGAGGAGCGCATCGAGCCGCTTGAAATTGGCCTCGGCCATCTGTTGCAGTTGCGCGAGCCATTGGGTCGTTTCGGCCACCGCCTCCGGGCGCAGGCGGCGCGGGCGGCGTTGCGCGTCGATGCGGGTTTCGATCAGGCCCGCGGCTTCCAGCACCTTGAGGTGACGGCTGAGCGCGGGCTGGCTGATCGGGGCGATGCCGGAGAGGTCGGCGACCGTGGCCTCCCCCTGCCCCAGCCGTTCGAGAATGGCGCGGCGGGTCGGGTCGGAGAGGGCTGCGAAACGGCGGTCGAGTGCGGACATGGGGCCTCCTTGCCCTAATTCATATAACCGATTCCTTATATAACTGGAAGCGGCTTTTCTCCCCAGATGTAAAAAAGATTCACTTACCCTCTTGCGCGGGCCGCCGGGTCTCCCATATGAGTTAATGTGATTAACATTTACATTCACGCAGCAACCGAAACCCGAAGGAGAGACTACATGACCACTTCCGCCGCTCCCGCCCTCGCCACCGAGGCCCAGGGCTGGTTCAGCAAAACTGAAAACTGGCTCGATGCCCGTGGCAAAGGCGCATGGATCGCCGCCATGGTGTTGGGCTTCATCTTCTTCTGGCCGATTGGCTTGGCCCTTCTGGCCTATATGATCTGGAGTAAACGCATGTTCAACGGGTCCTGTTCGTCCCGCCGTCACGCCCGCCACGGGCACAGCTTCCGCACCTCCGGCAACAGCGCTTTCGACGCCTACAAGGCCGACACGCTGCGCCGCCTCGAAGACGAGCAGGAGGCGTTCGAAAGCTTCCTGAACCGCCTGCGCGAGGCCAAGGACAAGCAGGAATTCGACCAGTTCATGGAAGACCGCAAGAAATCCGCGGATGCCGGTGAGGCCTCTGCGTAACCCCTTGGCCGAGCCCGCCCGAAACGGCAGGCCCGGCCTTTTCATAACCGGTGCCTCAAGTGCCCTCGAAGGACAGGACCCTCCCCATGTCACGCCTCACCGACGATCCCCGCCCCTCGACCCCCGTGCAGGTCCTGTCGATCCTGCTCTATGCCGGGTTCGCCATCGCCGTCTCGATCACCGCCATGGCCCTGTTCGGGCTGGTCGGTGTCGCGCTGGCCGCGCTTTTCGCCTGGCAATGGGGCCGGATCCCCGCCGTCAGCGGGCGCTTCACGCTTGAATCCGGTGTCGCGGCGCTGCGCCCCGATGTGCCGGGCGGCGACCCCCTTCCCTCCTCCGGCAATGCCAGCTTCGACGCCTACCGCGAGACGCTGCTGGAGCGGCTGGAGAAGGAGCGCACGCAGTTCGACGGCTTCCTCGACCGCCTGCGCGAGGCCAAGGACAAGCACGAATTCGACCAGTTCATGGACGACCGCGCCCGCGCGCAGCGTCGCCTGACGTCCCCTGCCGAGGCTTGACGCCCCCCGCAGCCCCGGCACCCCGCGCGCCCCGCGCCGTCCCATTCCCCAGGCGCGGGGCGCGCCACTCTTTTCAACCGGAGACCGGACCCTTATGTCCCACGCCATGAGCCAACCGATGCACCACCTGCCCGATCCCGCCTACGATCCGGCCTATTACGACGGCGTCCTGCCCAAACGCTTCTTCGCATGGGTGATCGACGCCGGGCTTATCTTCGCGACGATGGTCCTCCTGAGCATCCTGACGGCGGGCATCGCCTTCCTGCTTTGGATCCCGATCCACGCCATGCTGGCCTTCCTCTATCGCTGGATCACGATCCGCAACCGTTCGGCCACGCTTGGCATGCGCGTCATGTCGATCGAGCTGCGCAACCGCTTGGGCCAGCCGCTGACCAATGGCGAGGCGGTGCTGCACACGGCCGTCTTCCTTGTCGGGGCCACGTTCTTCCTGATCCAGATCCTGTCCATCGGCATGATGATCGCGCGACCGCTGAACCGCGGCCTCGCCGACGAGGCGACCGGCGCCGTGATGCTGAACTGCTCGGCCCGATAGGCCTGACAGGCGGCGCAGCGGGGCGACAGTTCTGCCCGCCGCGGCGCCGCGGTAACCCTGTTTCAGAAAGCAGTTGCGAGGCCGTGGCTTATCTTGCACCTTGTGGGCAACCAGCCTTACGCGAGCCCATGCGCCACACACTCCCAGTAGCGCCGCAATTCTACGTGACGGCCCCCCAATCCTGCCCTTACCTCGACGGGCGGCGGGAACGGAAACTGTTCACCGCGCTTCAGGGCGAGCAGGCGGAAAAGCTCAACAATACCCTGTCGAAACAAGGCTTTCGCCGCTCGCAGAACGTGCTCTACCGGCCCTCCTGCACCGATTGCGCCGCCTGTCTGTCGGCGCGCATCCGGGTGGCCGATTTCAAGCCCAAGCGCAGCCAGCGCCGGATCGCGAAACGCAACGCCCACCTCGTCCGCAACCCGCGCTCCGCCTGGGCCACGGAAGAGCAATACGCCCTGTTCCGCAGCTACCTCGACGCGCGCCACGCCGATGGCGGCATGGCCGACATGGATGTCTTCGAATTCGCCGCGATGATCGAGGAGACGCCGGTGCGCACGCGGGTCATCGAGTACCGCGACGAGACCGCCGAGGAGGATCTGGCCGCCGTCTGCCTGACCGACATTCTCGATGACGGCCTCAGCCTCGTCTATTCCTTCTTCGCGCCCGAGTTGCACCGGAACTCGCTCGGCACCTACGTGATCCTCGACCATGTCGAACTCGCGCGCCAGGCGGGCCTTCCCTACGTCTACCTCGGCTACTGGGTGCCCGGGTCGGACAAGATGGGATACAAGGCCAGCTTCCCGGCGCTGGAGGTCTACATCGGCGGCCAGTGGCAGCCGCTCGGCAAGCCCGAGGAATACTCGACCCAGACCCATCCGCTCTCGACCGACCCGATCGCGCAGCAGGTGGCCCAGATCACCCTTCCGGATCTGCGCGGCGAAGAGGCGTGAGCCTTGCACTCGTGACCCTGCTGGTGCCTTCCTACGACGAGGGCATCGCGTTCTTCGTAGGCGGTCTCGGCTGGCAGCTTCTCGGCGACGAGGACCAGGGCCGCAAACGCTGGGTCACGGTGGCGCCCGTCGGCACGGCGGGGACGGCGCTTCTGCTGGCGGAACCCACTTCCGACGGCCAGCGCACCGCACTTGGCGCACAGCTCGGCGACCGGGTTGGCTTTTTCCTGCACACCGATGACTTCACCCGCGACGCCGCCCGGATCGACGCCGCCGGTGGCCGGTTCCTCGAAGCCCCCCGCCGGGAAGCCTACGGAACCGTCGCCCAGTGGCGCGACCCCTGGGGCAACCTCTGGGACCTGCTCGAACCCGCGGAGTGACGCGCCGCCCCGCCCCTCTTTGTTCCATGAAAATGCACGATCCATCGCCCGCTACGGGCGGCGAGGTTCGGGACAGGGACGCGCGCTCCTCACCCGCGCCGCCCGGCGCTTGCGCCGGGCCACCGCCGCCGACGAGGGCGGGCAACGCCCGCGCGAGGAGGCGGCCCCCCCGGCGCATGAGGAAAGGGCCCCGCGAGGGGCCCTTTTCCGAATTGCGCAATCTCTGACGATCAGTTCGGCAGCAGGTCCGGCACGATGGTCACGATGCCCGGGAACAGCCACAGCAGCGCCAGACCCAGCACCTGGATGCCCACGAAGGGCAGCACGCCGCGGTAGATGTGACCCGTCGTGACCGAGGCCGGGGCGACGCCGCGCAGGTAGAACAACGCGAAGCCGAAGGGCGGCGTCAGGAACGAGGTCTGCAGGTTCACCGCGATCATGATCGTCACCCATTTCGGGTCGAGCGTGCCGCCGTAGATCACCGGCCCCACGATCGGGATCACGATGTAGATGATCTCGAGGAAGTCGAGCACGAAGCCCAGGACGAACAGGATCAGCATCACCAGCAGGAACACGGCCCATTCATTGTCGAAGGCGCGGAGGAACTGCTGGATGTAATGCTCGCCCCCGAAGGAGATCAGCACGAGGTTCAGCAGCTGCGACCCGATCAGGATGGTGAAGACCATGCTGGTGACCTTCGCCGTCTCGCGCACCACCGGGCCGAGCACCGAGGTACGCAGCAGGACCCAGCAGCCGTAGAGCAGCCCGAAGAAGGCGAAATGGTAGGCCGCCTGCGCGATGATATAGGCCGCCCAATCCTCGAACGGGATGCTGTCGCGGGTGATCCGCAGATCGAAGTTGACGCCCATCAGGATCATGATGACCACGGCGAAGCTCGCCCAGATGATGATCTGCGACAGTCCGTCCTCGTCCTTCAGCTTGCGGTAGGCCGCCAACATGATGGCGCCGGCCGCCCCCAGCGCCGCGGCGGGCGTGGGGTTGGTGATGCCGCCGAGGATCGAGCCCAGAACGGCGACGATCAGTACCAGCGGCGGGAAGACCACGCGCAGAAGCTCGTTCTGCGACAACCGTCCCATCGCCACCTTGCAGCCCCAGAGCGCCACGCCGATGGGGATGATGAGCAGCAGCATCGACGCGCCGGGCGAGGTCGTGGGCGCGATGAGGATCACGTCCACGAGCAGCGCCACGACAAGGCCGAGGCCGCCCGCAATCAGGGGCACCGGGGTCGACGACGGCGAGACGCCGCGCGCGATGATCAGGATCAGGCCCAGAAGCGTCACCACGACGGCCACGCCGGTGCCGATAGGGGGCAGGCTGTCGATGGCGGCGGCGGTGGCGGCCTCCTCGGCGGCAGCGATCTCCTCCTCGGTCATTTCCGACAGGTCGGGGCCTTCGTCGGCGGGGGCATTGGCCATGGCCTCCCCCTCGGCGATGGCCTGGTCCCAGGCCTCCTGCCCGTGCAACTCGATCATCGCGGCCTGGCATTGCTCGGAGACATTGGTGCGCAGGCTCGGGCCGGCGGCGCGGGTGGAGGTATCGGTCAGCGACACGGTCTGCTGGCCCACCACGCCGGACATGCCGGCCAGGACCATGACGACGATCAGCGCGATTGGGGCCGCGAGATACCACAGGAGCGCCTCGTTCCGGGTCACGACTTCGCCGCCCGTCACCTCGTCCATCTGCACCGGCGGGGCCGAGGCGGGCCGGAGCAGCGCGAAGCCGAAGGCATAGGCGCCGTAGAGGAAGGCGAGGAACAGGCCCGGCAGCAGTGCTGCCTGGAACAGAGTGCCGACCGACAGGACCGCAGGCTCACCAAGGTAGGTCAGCGCGTCGGAACAGCCCGCAAGCTGCGCCCGCGTCTCCTGCCCCGTGGCGTAGAGGTCACCGACGAGCGTGCCGAGAAGGACGATCACGATGGAGGGCGGGATGATCTGCCCCAGCGTGCCCGAGGCGGCGATCACACCGGTCGCCAGTTCCGGCGAGTAGTTGTTGCGCAGCATGGTCGGCAGGGCCAGCAGGCCCATGGTCACCACGGTGGCACCAACGATGCCGGTCGAGGCGGCGAGGAACGCGCCCACGATCACGATGGACACGGCCAGGCCGCCCGGCAGCGGGCCGAAGACGCGCGCCATGGTGGTCAGCAGGTCCTCGGCGATCTTCGAGCGTTCCAGCGTGATGCCCATCATCACGAACATGGCCACGGCGAGCAGCGTCTCGATCGACTGGCCCGCGATCACGCGTTCGTTCATGCGGTTGACGATGAACGACAGGTTGCGGTCCATCGCCTGTTGCCAGCCGCCGTCGAACAGGTGCTCTTCGATCCTTGGCAATTCCGGGTATCGGAAGACGGATATGGCGTCGCGCGCCACCCCTTCGGCCACGATGGCCGCGTATTCCGCCGAACTTGTGTCGATCGCCTGGTGGATCAGCAGACCCGCGCTGTCGAGCGCGGCGATGATCGCGAACGAGATGATCCCCGCCCCGCCGATGGCGAAGGCCACCGGAAAGCCGGTCATGATCCCGGCGAAGAGTGTCAGGAAGACGATGATCAGACCGATCTCGACCCCATCCAAACCGAAAAGCATTATGCTGTCCCCTTTACTCGCGCGCGTGTCCCGTCGCGGAATTGTCCGTTAGATCAGGTCGATCCCGAATGGATGGCATGTTCGAGGTCTTCGGCCTCGTCGCCCATCACGTCCTTGTCGATGTACTTGCCCTCGCTCTCGGGCCCTTCGAGCCATTCGAGATACGAGCGCCAGAAGAACGCCATCGCCTGCAGGAAGACCAGCACGCAGAACGCAACCAGCAGAACCTTGAACAGGAAGTAGGCGTTGAAGCCGTTCGGGCTGAAGCCGATGGTTTCCACGTTCCAGCGCAGCACCCGGGCCTGCATGATCATCCGGTCGAGATCGACCGTGGCCGAGGGGCCGGGCAGCACGAGGTGGCGCCACATGAAGAACCAGCCGTACATGTAGGTCAGGACCATCACCGGCATCATGAAGAACAGCGAGCCGAACATGTCGATCGCCCGCTTGGTGCGGAACTTGACCGCCGAGTAGACGAGGTCGACGCGGACATGGCCGCCCTGAACGAAGGTGTAGCTGACGCAGAGGCAGACGATCAGCGCGTTGTAGAACTTGAGGCCCTCGCCCCACCAGCTAAGGTCCTGCACGAAGGCCGTGCCGAGGGGACCCAATTCGATTTCGGCAACGCGGAAGATGCGTTGCAGGAAGACGATCATCACCTGCTGAAGCACCATGATCAGGCCCGCCCATGCCGCGACCCTTCCGACGAAGTTGGCGAAGCCTTCCAGCACGCGGACGCAGAACCACAGGATCTCGCGCTTCCAGGCCATGCCGAGCGCGGTGATCAGGACGAAGAGGAAGATGACGACGAAGAAGAACTCGCTGGAGCCGCCGTAGTAGATGAAGCGCGCCAGCGATTCCGGGTTGCTCCAGTTCAGCCACTCGCCCGGATGGGTGATGGCATAAAGCAGGTGGTACGGCGCGAGAACGAAGCTCTCCAGCACCCAGTAGAGGAATTCACCCATGAGATTTCTTCCAGGCTAGACGGCGAAGCCACGGCGTCCCGGCGCGGGCGCGCGGTCTTTCAAGGGAAAATCCCCGCCCGGACGCAAGGCCCGGACGGGGACGAGACGGATTTACTGTTCCATCATCGCGTTGACGCGGTTCCGCTGGCGCATGTACTCGCCGTCGGCGATCTCGTACCAGCCGGCCGACTCGGACTGCGATGCGAAGTAGCTCTCGGCGATCTCGGCATAGAGCGGGTCGCCCATGCTTTCTTCGCGGACTTCCGCCGCCGCGGTGCCGAAGGCCTCCCAAACGTCATCGGGGAACTGACGCACCTGAACGCCACCGTCCTGCAGACGCGCGAGGGCTGCACCGTTCTCGGCCAGCGACAGCGCGGTGTTCTGCGCATGTGCGGCTTCGGCGGCGACGTGCAGAAGACGCTTCTGTTGCTCGCTGAACGATTCCCAGATCTCGAGGTTGAAGCCGAGGGTCAGGGCCGAGCCGGGCTCGTGGAAGCCTGCGGCGTAGTAGGTGTTGGTGACTTCCTGGAAGCCCATGCGCTCGTCCGCGTAGGGGCCGATCCATTCCGCACCGTCGATCTGACCGGACGACAGCGCCTGGTAGATTTCGCCGCCGGGGATGTTCTGCACCGAGGCGCCGAGGCGACCGAGCACCTGCCCACCCTGGCCCGGCATGCGGAAGCGAAGGCCCTGGAGGTCCTGCGCCGAGGTGATCTCGGTGTTGAACCAGCCGCCGGGCTGCATCGCGGTCATGCCGCACATCAGCGGCTTGATGTTGAACAGGCTGGACAGGTTGTCATGCAGTTCCTGGCCACCGCGGCGATAGTACCAGTTCGCCATTTCCTGGGCGGTCATGCCGAAGGGCACCGAGGTGAAGAAGGCGAAGCCCGGGTGCTGGTTGAGGAAGTAGTAATCCGCCGAGTGGTAGACGTCTGCCTGACCTGCGGACACGGCGTCGAACACCTCGAACGCGCCCACGAGCGAGCCTGCGGGCTGCTTGTTGAAGCTGATCGAGCCATCGGTCATCTCGGTCACGTAGTCGATGAACAGCTGTGCCGCGTCATCGAAAACCGCGAAGCCGTCCGGAACCGACGTCACCATCGTCAGTTCGCGGTTGCCCTGTGCGTAGACAGGAGCGGCCAGAGTCGTCGTAGCCGCGGCTGCGCCACCGATTGCGGATGTGCGCAGGAATGAACGTCGATCCATGAGTATTATCCTCCCCGTTTGGATCACTCGCCCGTCGCCCCGATCGGGCGTCAGGTCGTTAGAAGTGGAGGCACGTTAGCGAAAGGGTCTGCACTCGAAAACAGGTTTTCTTGTCCGAACGGGTGTTTTTTGTAAAATTTTCTTACCAATATCGCTGATAGCCCCGGTTAGCTGCCTGACTTCCCTTACGTTTGCGCTAACGTCGTGGCGTTGGATGTTTCGGCGTGAGTCCTGAAATTATGCCTATTTTCAAGGCTCTTAGCAGATTTGGCCGGATAATTGAGCGAAACGAAGTTACCGAGGGGCCGCACGAGGCAACATAAAGTTTCGCGTTGGCAAATAGAGTGGCGCAACCGAGTCGCGGCCATTGCTCCGTCAGGGCGTCTCGCGGCACTTCATTGCGCGGAGACCCGCGCGCGCGACATTTTGTTCACGCGGCGCGCCTTTTGCAGGTTGACGGCCCATGGCGGCAAACCTATCGTCGCCGCCACGCGAAACGAGGAAGTCAAATGACGTTCGACATTGTCGTACTTGTAGGAGAAAGGCGCATGGGTCGGTAAACCGGCATCCATATCGGAACCATGCGCCCCCGGAAAACCTCCGGGGGCTTTTTTGTGTCGCACACGCAGATCGAAGCGCGAAATAAGAGGACAGCGCAATGTCAGAGCAAATGACCGGAGCGAAAATGATCGTCGAAGCCCTGAAGGAACAGGGTGTCGACACGGTATTTGGCTATCCCGGCGGCGCGGTCCTACCGATTTACGACGAACTCTTCCAGCAGAACGCGATCCGGCACATCCTCGTGCGCCACGAACAGGGCGCGGTGCATGCCGCCGAGGGGTACGCGCGCTCGACCGGCAAGCCGGGCGTTGTCCTCGTGACGTCCGGACCCGGTGCCACCAACGCGGTGACCGGGCTGACCGACGCTCTGATGGACTCGATCCCGATCGTCTGCCTGACCGGACAGGTGCCGACCTTCATGATCGGCTCGGACGCGTTCCAGGAGGCCGATACCGTCGGCATCACACGGCCCTGCACCAAGATGAACTGGCTGGTGAAGGAGACCGACGCGCTGGCCGACACGATCCACCAGGCGTTTCACATCGCCACGGCGGGCCGCCCCGGCCCGGTCCTGGTCGACATCCCGAAGGACGTGCAGTTCGCCACCGGCACCTACACGACCAAGCCGAAGGCCAAAGTCAGCCATTACCAGCCTAAGGTGCGCGGCCAGATCGAGACGATCACCGACCTCGTGCACGCGATGGAAAAGGCCGAGCGTCCGGTCTTCTACACCGGCGGCGGCGTCATCAACTCCGGCGACAAGGCAAGCGTGCTGCTGCGCGAACTGGTGGAGGCCACCGGTTTCCCGATCACCTCGACCCTGATGGGCCTTGGCGCTTACCCGGCCTCGGGCGACAAGTGGCTGGGGATGCTGGGGATGCACGGCACCTACGAGGCCAACCTCGCCATGCACGGCTGCGACCTGATGATCAACGTCGGCGCCCGGTTCGACGACCGGATCACCGGACGGATCGCCGATTTCAGCCCGAACAGCCGCAAGGCGCATATCGACATCGACCCCTCGTCCATCAACAAGGTGATCCACGCCGACTTCCCGATCATCGGTGACGTGGCCCACGTGCTGGAGGACATGCTGAAGGTCTGGAAGGCGCGTGGCCGCAAGACCAACGGCGCGGCGGTGCAGACCTGGTGGCAGCAGATCGAGGCGTGGAAGGCGGTGAATTGCCTGAGCTACAGGCAGGACGGCCCGACCATCAAGCCGCAATACGCGCTGGAGCGGCTGGAGGCCCTGACCAAGGACCGCAAGGACCGCTTCATCTGCACCGAGGTGGGCCAGCACCAGATGTGGGCCGCGCAGTTCATGGGCTTCGAGGAGCCGAACCACTGGATGACCTCCGGCGGCCTCGGCACCATGGGCTACGGCTTCCCCTCCTCGGTCGGCGTGCAGATCGCGCATCCCGACGCGCTGGTCATCAACGTGGCCGGTGAGGCCTCGTGGCTGATGAACATGCAGGAGATGGGGACGGCGGTGCAGTACCGCCTGCCGGTGAAGCAGTTCATCCTCAACAACGAGCGTCTGGGCATGGTGCGCCAGTGGCAGGAGCTGCTGCACGGGGAGCGCTACTCGGAAAGCTGGTCCGAGGCCCTGCCCGATTTCGTGAAGCTGGCCGAGGCGTTTGGCGCGAAGGGCATCCTCTGCTCGGATCCCAAGGATCTGGACGACGCGATCATGGAGATGCTGAATTACGACGGCCCGGTGATCTTCGATTGCCTCGTCGAGAAGCACGAGAATTGTTTCCCGATGATCCCGTCCGGCAAGGCCCACAACGAGATGCTCCTGGGCGAGGCCGAGACGCAGGGCGTCATCGACGGCGCGGGCGGCGTGCTGGTCTGAGCCCTCTGCTCGTCCGGAAATCCCTGGCGGCGGCCCCGAATCGGGCCGCCGTTTTTCGTTTCCCGGTCCGCCGGGCGTCAACCCGCTGAACTTGCCGAAAAAACGGACTTTCGCCCGAAAAAACGGCGCGCGCCGGTTGTGCCGGTGCCTGACTCTGGTAGCCTGAAAGCGTCAATCGAATGTCGCATTTGGGCATCCGCCGGTCGTCGTGCAGCAAGTCCGGGCCGGTTTCTCCGCGCCCAATGCGATGAAAAAATCATACGCACAGACGTACAGGAAAAGAGGAGGGGCTTTTGTTCAAGCATATCATGGTTCCGGTGGACCTGGGCCACAGCGACCGTCTGGAAACGGCGCTGAAGGTGGCCGCCGATCTTGCCGGGCATTACGAGGCGCGCGTCACCTATGTCGGCGTGACCTCGGCACAACCGAGCGCGGTTGCGCACAATCCCGAGGAATACGCCGAGAAGCTGGCGAAATTCACCGCCGCGCAGGGGGAACTGCACGGGTTGTCGGAGCATTCGTCGCACGCCATCACGTCCCACGATCCGTCCGCCGACCTCGATCGCGCGCTGGAAGGGGCGGTGTCCGAGCTTGACGCCGACCTCGTGGTGATGGGCTCGCACATTCCGAAAACCTTCGATCTCGGCTCCCACGGCGGCCGGGTTGCCAGCCATACGGACGCCTCGGTGATGCTGGTCCGCGCCTGACGCGGCACCGCCGGTCTGCCGGAACAACAACAAGGAAACACGCATGTCAGATGATCCAAACGTCGACGACCAGGGCATACCATCGCCCGAAGGTCACCACGACGCCATCGAGACCGACTACGATATCGGTCAGGATAATGTCGAAGGCTCCGTCGGGCCCTTCGGCTTCGACATTCACAACCCGGTCTTCCTGATCTCGGGCCTCTCGATTGTCGCCTTCGTTTTCTACACCCTCGCGCTGCCGGAACAGGCGGGCTCGGTCTTCTCGGCGATGTTCAGCTTCGTCACCCAGACCTTCGACTGGCTGTTCCTGTCGGTCGGCAATCTCGTGGTGCTGTTCTGCCTTCTGCTGATCGTCCTGCCGATCGGCTCGGTCCGGTTGGGCGGGGCCAATGCAACGCCCGATTACGGCTATGTCGGCTGGTTCGCGATGCTGTTCGCCGCCGGTATGGGCATCGGCCTGATGTTCTATGGCGTGTCGGAACCGATGAGCCACTTTGCCTCGTCGCTCGGCGGCACATCGGTGGGCGAGGACGGCTTGCGGACCGACTGGGCGCCACTGGGGGCCGCGGAAGGCAACGAAGAGGCGGCGATGCGCCTTGGCATGGCCGCGACCATCTACCACTGGGGCCTGCACCCTTGGGCGATGTATGCCGTCGTCGCGCTGGCGCTGGCGCTGTTTTCCTACAACAAGGGTCTGCCGCTGACGATCCGCTCGGCCTTCTACCCGATCTTCGGGGATCGGGTCTGGGGCTGGACCGGCCACGTCATCGACACGCTGGCCGTCTTTGCCACGCTCTTCGGTCTGGCCACCTCGCTCGGCTTTGGCGCGACGCAGGCGGCCAACGGCCTGACCGTCCTCTACGGCTCCGGCGTGGCCGAAGAAGGCACCCGCGCGTTCCTGGGCATGCCCTTCGGCAACGTCGAGGAGACTGGCGTCGAAGACAGCGGCTCGCTTCTGGTCCTGCTGATCACGGCCATCACCGTCGTCGCGCTGATCTCGGTGGTCCGCGGTCTCGACGGCGGCGTGAAGGTGCTGTCGGAGCTGAACATGGGCCTTGCCGTGATCCTGCTGCTCTTCGTGTTCTTCGTCGGCCCGACCGGCGAGCTGATCGCGACCTTCTTCAGCTCGCTTCTGGCCTATGGCGAGAACTTCCTCGCGCTGTCGAACCCGATCGGACGTGAAGACACCAACTTCGTGCAGGGCTGGACCTCGTTCTACTGGGCGTGGTGGATCTCCTGGTCACCGTTCGTCGGCATGTTCATCGCCCGCGTCTCGCGCGGCCGCACGGTGCGCGAATTCGTGGTCTGCGTCCTGCTGATCCCGTCGCTCGTCTGCGTGCTGTGGATGTCCGTCTTCGGCGGCACCGCGATCCACCAGTTCATCCAGGATGGGTTCGAGGGCGTCGTGAACGCGCCGCTGGAACTGAAGCTGTTCGAGATGCTGTCGCAGCTTCCGCTGACGGCGATCACCTCGCTGGTCGGCATCGTGCTGGTCATCGTGTTCTTCGTGACCTCGTCGGATTCCGGCTCGCTGGTGATCGACACGATCACGGCAGGCGGCAAGATCGACGCGCCGGTGCCGCAGCGGGTGTTCTGGTGCACGTTCGAGGGCGCCGTTGCCATCGTGCTGCTGCTGTCGGCAGGCGGGCTGCAATCGCTGCAATCCATGGTGATTTCGACGGGCCTGCCCTTCGCCATCATCATGGTACTGCTCTGCGTCTGTATCGTGATGGGCCTGCGCTCGGAACGGGCGGTGATCAAGGGCGCCGCTCCGGCGGAGTAGCGCCCGCGCCCCGGCCGGGGCCAACTCGGACCTTTTCCATCGTGGCCCGCCCGGATACACCGGGCGGGCCATTTTCATTGACCGGACCTATTGCCATGCCCATCGCGACGCCCCGAACAGGCCCGACCTGCGTTCCAGCAACAGCGAAGCGTCTCGCGCGCGCGTCGCTGATCGGGGCCCTGCCCCTGCTCGCGGCCGGCCCCGCCTCGGCCCAGGGCGCGGTCGACGCGCTGTTCGACCTGCTCTGCGGGCGGACGGTGCATTTCTACGACACCGGCGGGAACCAGATCGAATACACCTCCGGCGACGGCTCGGCCTACCTGTGGCACCCGGCCTCGGACGAGACGATCGTGGGCACATGGGGCGTCTATTCCGACGAGGAAGTGGCCGAGCGCAACAACGACGGCTCGGGCGACGAGGGCCGCGATGGCGGGTTGTCGTCGGAGGACGTGTTCGACAGCCCCACCTTCGGCGCGCAGGTCTGCTACGAATATCCCCCCGGCTCGTTCGGTCCGCTCGATCAGGGCGGGTTCCATTGCTGGACCGAACAGCGGCTGTTCGAGACCGTCGTGCAGGGCGGCGTATTCCCGGGCGACCGCTATGGCCTTGCCGACGGCGAGCCGCCCTACCCCCTGCCCGAACATCCCTTCGTCGAGCTGGAAAGCTTCGACGCCGACTTCCCGCAGCTTCCCCCCGAACCGGCCTGTGGTGTGCCGATTTCATGATCCGTCTGGCCCTGGCCTTGCTGCTGACCACCCTGCCCGCCACGGCGCAGGACTTCAGGGGGCTGAGGCCGGGGATGCCTGCCTCGGCCCTCGGGCCGATCGGTGAGCCGATGGAGATCGTGCGGGAGGGGGGATCGACACGGGCGACCTACCCGCTGCCGTTCGGCCAGCGGCTCGAGGTGCTCTATGACGCGGATGGCACGCTGGTGAGGCTGTTTACCTTCGCCGGTCCCGAGGCGCCGGAGGCCCCCGATCTCGGCGGTTTGCAGGTTGGCGCGACGACGTTCGACGAGGTGCATCAAAGGCTCGGGCGCGAGGTGTCGGTGCTGGACCTGCCGCCCCTGCTGCTGGAGCATCGGGACGGATCGGGCGTGTCGCTTGTCTACAGCCTGCCGGAGGAGCCGGAGACGCTGGTGGTTCTGCGGTTCGCCGATGCGGCGCAGACCAACGGCGACGCGGTGCTCGAGGCCGTCTCGCTGATGTTGCGGGACGCGATCGACCCCGACCGCTACGCGACCGAGCTTCCCGACGACACCGTCCCGCCCGGTTTCCCGATCCCGCTGGACGAGGCCTTCCCCTCGCTGATCCCCTGACCCCTTGCTTTTCCGGCCCGCGCGCGCCAAACCCGCTCGCGACAAAGGAGACCCGCCCATGGCCCTGAATATCGAACAAGGCGCGACCAGCCATTCCGCCTACGACCTGCGCAGCCACATGTCGGACGTGGTCGAGACCCACACGCTTGCGATCCTGGTGGAGAACGAACCCGGCGTGCTCGCGCGCGTGATCGGCCTGTTCTCGGGGCGCGGCTACAACATCGAAAGCCTGACCGTGGCCGAGGTGGACCATGGCGGCCACCGCTCGCGCATCACCATCGTGACGTCGGGCACCCCGCAGGTGATCCACCAGATCCGCATGCAGCTGGAGCGCATGGTGCCGGTGCACGAGGTCAGCGACATGACCGTCGAAGGCCCCTTCGTCAGCCGTGAACTGGCGCTCATCAAGGTGATCGCCAAGGGCGAGCACCGGGTCGAGGCGCTGCGCATCGCCGAGATCTTCCGCTGCAACGTGGTCGACTCGACGCTGGAAAGCTTCGTGTTCGAGCTGACCGGCCCGCCCGAGAAGATCGACGCCTTCACCGACCTGATGCGCCCCCTGGGCGAGGTGCGGCTGGCGCGGACGGGCGTGGCGGCGATCGCCCGGGGCCTTTGATGCGGCTGATCGCGCTTGCGCTGGCCGCGGCGCTGACGAGCCCTGCGGCGGCGCAGGAGATCCGCGGCATTCCCCTTGGCGGGTTGATCCCCGAAGACATGCCGGAGCCCGTGGGATCGGGCATCGAGGGGGCCTATTCCATCACGCGCTGGACGTTTGACGACGGGCTGTCCCTGTCCGCCTCGCGCGATGCCGAGACCGGCGAGGTCGTCTACCTGGAGCTTTGGCGGACCGACAATTCCGGCACCTATCCCACGCCGATCGACGGACTGGTGTTCGGCGAGACGACGCGCGGCGAGCTGCACGAGCGGTTCGGCTCGGAAGGGTTCGTCTTCGAACCCGGTGACCGGTTTCTCCTGGCCGGGCCGACCACGGTCTGGTTCAACAATTACGAGATCGCGGGGAGCGATACGGTCGTGTCCTTCTTCACGATCCAGCCCACGTCCGAAGCCTCCCCCGAGACGGCGGACGCCTCGGTTCTCGACAGCATGTTCGTGGCGCAATCCGCCTTTGCGGACGAGTTCTACGGCTTTAACCGCGGCCGCCTGCCGGGCTACGCGCCGATCCCCTCGCCCTTCGACTGAGCCGGTCGGTGGTCCTGTTCTTGCAAGAACATGGCCCCTCTCTTGCAAGAGAGGGACACGCCTTTGGCAAAAGGCGTGCGCGGGGGATGGATCAAGGCGCGAGGGCCGTCTGCCCCGCCCCCGCGCCTTGTCCCCGACCGGTTCAGGGGCGAACCGGTCGAGCTGTGCTGCGTGTCAGCCGGCCGGAATAAGCCCGGCCTCCTCCGCAGCAGCAACTTCATCGGCGCTCAGGAGCCCGTCAGCATCGGCGTCGAGCGCCATGAACTCCTCTTCGGTCAGCGCCGGCATGATCACCAGGATCTCCGCGAAGCTGATCATGCCGTCGCCATCGGTATCGACGGCCTCCGCCTGGCCCATCGCGAGGGTCGCGCCGCCCACGAGCAGCGCAAAGGCGCCGGCGATGGTCACTGCGGCAAGACGAGGCGTCGAGAATTCGGATCGCATGGGAAAGGTCCCTCCATTACGGTTGCGTTCGGATGCGACACCGGGATTGGCGGCGCATCCATGGGCGAAGACAGCCCAGACGGCGTTTTGATCCGAACCGGCGGGCGGGGGTCTCCGGATCGGCAAGCCGCCGCCAAAACGGGCCGGACCGGATGGGCGACGTCCCGCCGAGGATGAAACCATCGGCGGCGGATCGCCCGCGGTGCAGGACAATGGGCGGCAAAGGGGCCGAAAGGCGCGCTCCGGATCAAGCCGCTTGCGGCGGGCGCGCACGCGATGGAGCCTCCGCTCACGCTCACGGATCACTCAACCGCCTTTTCCCTCGAAAGGTGCCCGCCCATGCCTGACAGTTCCGGCCACCACAATCCGCCGCAATCGCCGATGTCCTATGGCGACGACTCGGACCCGACCGCCCTGCCCCATACCCGCATCTTCACCGCGCTGCTGACCGACTTGCAGCGCAGCGCGCGGCGGCTGGCGCGCTCGGGCGAGGATGCCGACGACCTGGTTCAGGATACGCTGCTGCGGGTCTGGTCCCGGATGGCCATGATCCTCGACGGCCAGGAGGATGCCGAGCCCATCGAGGACTTGCGCGCCTACGCTTTCGCCACCCTGCGTCACCGCGCCTTCGCGCGCTATTCCATCGCCCGCCCGACCGAGGAGGCGGGCGATCACATCGCGGCGCCGCGCGGCTCGGACGGGCAGACCCGGCTTGCCTGCGCCGAGGCGCTCGAGGCGCTGGCCGACCTGCCGCAGGAGCAGCAGGAGTTGTTGCGCCTGCGGGCGATGGATGGGCTCAGCTATGCCGAGATCGCGCGCAAGACCGGCCTGCCGCTCGGCACCGTCACCTCGCGGCTGGCCCGCGGCCGCGCCACGCTGAGGCAGGTGCTCGACCTGCCGCCCGGCGCCCCGGTGACCGATCTTCTGGGGGGGCCGCCGGACTAGGGGCGGACGCTCCGAAATGTCTCCGCCGGAAAGGGAAATGTCGCCAACGGTAAAGCCGTGGGCGTCCTGCGCCTGCACGATCACGCCATCATCGCCGCCGGAGGAGCCTCGCCCATGCCCGACACCCAGATGCGCCCGCTCGCCGACGTGATGGCCCCCATCGAGCACGCCCGCGGCCTGCCGAATGCCCATTACACCGACCCCGCCACCATCGCCGCAGAGAACCGCGCCTGCCTCGAGACGACATGGGCGGCCATCGCCGTCGCCTCCGACGTGCCCGCGCCCGGCGATGCGAAGCCGATCACCTTTCTCGGCCAGCCGCTTCTTCTGCTGCGCGACGACGCGGGCGACGTGCGGGTGTTCTACAACATCTGCCGCCACCGCGGCATGATCCTCGTGGAAGAGCCGCGCAAGATCGAAGGCGCGATCCGCTGCCCCTATCATTCATGGTGCTACGCCAAGGACGGCCGCCTTGTCGCCACCCCCCATGTCGGCGGCCCGGGCCAGAACGCCCATCCCGGCATCGACCGCAAGACCCTTGGCCTCGGTCCGGTACGCGCCCATGTCTGGCGCGACGTGGTGTTCGTGAACCTCTCGGGCGATGCCCCCGAGTTTGCCGAGCTTCACGCCGATCTCATCGCCCGCTGGTCCGAGTTCGACCAGCCGCTCTACCACGGCGGTCCGGACAGCACCTTCACGCTCGACCTCGCCACCAACTGGAAACTCGCGGTCGAGAATTACTGCGAAAGCTACCACCTGCCCTGGGTGCATCCGGGCCTGAACAGCTATTCGCGGCTGGAGGATCACTACAACATCGAGGTGCCCGGCGCTTATTCAGGCCAGGGCAGCTACGTCTACCGGCAGCTGCGCGGCACCATGGAAGAGACCTTCCCCGATTTCGCGAACCTCTCGGAGATGTGGAACGAAGGCGCGGAATATGTCGCGCTCTACCCCAACGTGCTTCTGGGCGTGCACCGCGATCACGCCTTCGCCATCATCCTCGAACCGGTTGCCCACGACCGCACGCGTGAGCATGTGCACCTCTATTACGCCGCGCCGAACACCGACGAGACCCTGCGCGCCAAGAACGCGACGCAGTGGAAATCGGTCTTCATCGAAGACATCTTCGTGGTCGAGGGGATGCAGCGCGGACGTGCGGCTTCGGGCTTCGATGGCGGTCGGTTCTCGCCGGCGATGGACGGGCCGACGCATCTGTTCCACGCCTGGGTCGCGTCCCGGATCGAGGCGGCGGGGTGAGCCTCGTCGAACAGGTCGTGGCGGACCGGGCGGCGCTGGATCAAGCGTTGCTCGCGGCGCATGCGGCGAAGGACCGATCGTCGCTCGTGACGCTCTATGCCGAGGCAGCAGCGGGCGCGCCCGAGGCGCAGGCCTTCTACCTGACCCATGCCTTTGTCTTCGCGCTGGAATCCGGTGACATCCGTGCACCGGATTTGCGGGCGCAACTCGTGGCGCTGGGGGCGGAGGCGGCGGCGTAAGCCGACCCGACCCTAGCGCTCCGCCCAGACCGACTGACGATACCGGAACAGCCGCCAGCCGATCAGCAGCATCCACACCGTCCAGAGCGGCCAGAAGATCGGGGCGTAGTTCATCGGATGGCAGCCGCGCGGTCCCATCGGGCGGATCGCATCGCGCGCGACGTCCCCAAGGCCGTCATTGTTCGGTCCCGGCGCGATGATCGCCGTGCCGTCGCCCGGCAATGTCACCGCGATGGTGCCCCGGCTCTGCATCAGGTCGAGCGTCCGCGCCATATCCTCGTCCTGCACACGGGATCGCAGAAGGTCCGTTGCAAACACACAGGTATTGGCCGCGGAGAAGACCGTCAGGCCGGCCGGGTCGAGCGTGTCCGCATATTGCGAATACGCGCTGTCGGCCGGGTCGGCGCAGGCTTCGCCGTCGCAGAGCTCGACGGTCACGGGATCGAATCCAACGTCCCGGCTGCGATCCACCGCCCAAAGCACGACGACCGCGGCGAGACAGCAGAAGACGAGACCTTCGAGAAAGCGCAGCGCGCGGGTCAGCGTGAAGGGCGCGCCGTCTTCCAGCTCCGTCTCGCCCGGGTCGGGTTCAGCTTCGCGTGCCAAGGATCACGCGGACATAATGCTGGGTCTCGGCATAGGGCGGCACGCCGTCATGGGCCTCCACCGCCTCCGGCCCGGCATTGTAGGCCGCCAGCGCCAGACGCCAGTTGCCGAAGCGGCGGAATTGTTGGGCGAGGTAGCGCGCGCCGCCATCGAGATTGGCCACCGGGTCGGTGGGATCGACACCCAGAAGCACCGCCGTGTCGGGCATCAGCTGCGCAAGGCCGATCGCGCCCGCATGGCTGACCGCTTCGAGGTTCCAACCGCTTTCCTGCTGCACGAGGCGCAGGAAAATGTCCTCGGGAATACCGTGGCGCCGGGCCGCCGAGCGCGCGACTTCGAGGAATGGCCCCTCGTAGCCGCCTTCGTAATCCGGCAGGCCGCGTTCGACGTCGCTTTCCGGGCGCAGGCGGCTGGAGAATTCGTATTGCGTCGCCGCGCGGCCATCGAGCACACCCATCATCCGGTCAAGCCGGTCCAGTCCGCTCTGGGCAAAGGCGGGGACGCCGCAGATGACGAGGGCTGTGGCGATGGGAAGCGAAAGGCGGGTCACGGGGCGCACGACGTTGTTGCAGACGCGCGCGACCATACCCAAACCCGGGCCGCTGATAAAGCCTGCTGTGCAATCTTGGCAGGATTCGGCTTTTATTAACCTTGATGCGGTGGTCTAACCGGGTGAACGCGCGGGCCCGGCGGAATCGGATCCGCGGAATGTGAAGGCAATGGGGGAAGAGCAATGGCTGGATCGGTCAACAAGGTGATCCTGATCGGCAACCTGGGGCGGGACCCCGAGGTGCGGAATTTTCAGAACGGCGGCAAGGTGTGCAACCTGCGCATCGCCACGTCCGAGACCTGGAAGGACCGCAACACCGGCGAACGGCGCGAGCGGACCGAGTGGCACTCTGTCGCGATCTTCCAGGAAGGGTTGATCCGGATTGCGGAGCAATACCTGCGCAAGGGCTCCAAGGTCTATATCGAGGGCCAGCTTCAGACCCGCAAATGGCAGGACCAAAGCGGTCAGGACCGCTATTCGACCGAAGTGGTGTTGCAGGGCTACGGCGGCACGCTGACCATGCTCGACGGTCGTGACGGCGGCGGCGGTGGCGGAGGCGGCTACAGCGGTGGCGGCGGCGGCGGGTACGACGACCGGGGCGGCTATGGCGACGACGATCGCGGCGGCCCATCGGGTGGCTCTGGCGGCGGCTACGGTGGCGGCTCCGATCTCGACGACGAGATCCCGTTCTGAGGCGCTCGACAATCTGACCGGATGCGCCCGGGGCAGGCCCCGGATGCCTCCGGCGGGAGTTTTTTCGGCAAGATGAAAGGGGCGGTTGCGCCCCCATGAGGCACCGTCCGCCATGAGCCAACCGATCAATCCCGCCTTCGCGGCAACCTTTCCGCCCCCGGTGATGGAAGCGCGCCGCTGGATCGAGGGGAAGACCTTCCCCGAGGATCGCCCGCTTCTGAACCTCAGCCAGGCGGCGCCGGTCGATCCGCCGCCCGAGCCGCTGATGCAGGCGATGGCCGACGCGATCCTGAGCGATCCGTCGGCGCATCTCTATGGCCCGGTGCTGGGGCGCGGCGACCTGCGCGAGGAGCTGGCGAGCCAGTGGAGCGCCGGGTATGGCGGCACGATCCGGCCCGCGCAGGTGGCGATCACGGCCGGCTGCAACCAGGCCTTCACGGCGGTGCTCTCCACGCTTGCCGGCGCGGGTGACGAGGTGATCCTGCCCCTGCCCTTCTATTTCAACCACCAGATGTGGCTCGACATGGCCGGCGTGCGCGGCGTCTACCTGCCCACCAGCGCGAACCTGATGCCCGACCCGGAGCGGGCGGCGTCCCTCATCACCGACCGCACGCGCGCCATCGTTCTGGTTTCCCCCAACAACCCGGCCGGCGTCGAATATCCCGCGCCCCTGCTGCGCGCCTTCTACGACCTCGCGAAGGCCCATGACCTTGCCCTGATCGTCGACGAGACCTACCGCGACTTCCATTCCGGCGATGGCGCGCCCCACGACCTGTTCACCGATCCCGATTGGGACGGCACGCTGATCCACCTCTATTCCTTCTCCAAGGCCTACCGCCTGACCGGCCACCGCGTCGGTGCGATCATGGCCTCCGAAGCGCGGCTGGCGGAGGTGGAGAAATTCCTCGACACCGTGGCCATCTGCCCGCCGCAGGTGGGCCAGATCGGTGCGCTCTGGGGGATGCGGAACCTCGGCGACTGGCTGGCGGGCGAACGGCTGGAGATCCTTGCGCGGCGCGATGCGATCCGGGCGGGCTTCCAGCGCATTTCGGGGTGGGAATTGCTCGGCTCCGGCGCCTATTTCGCCTATGTCCGGCACCCCTACGACGACCCCTCTGACGTGGTCGCGAAACGGCTGGTGGACGACGCGCACCTGCTGGTCCTGCCCGGCACGATGTTCGGGCCACTGAAGGCACAGGGTGGCTCTGGCCAGGCCGAGGCGACGCTCAGGATCGCGTTCGCCAATGCCGATGCGGCGGGCCTCGATGAAATGGTGGCCCGGCTCGCGGCGCTTCGGCCCTGAACCGCTTGCCCCCCGCCCGCCGATTGCTTATCGATCTGCAACCGAAAATGACCCGAACCCAAGGGGCGCGATGACCATGGCCAAATCCAAGTCGAAGAAAGTCGGCAACATCTTTGTCTGGGTCCTGATGGGCCTTCTCTTCGTGGCGCTGGCGGGCTTCGGCATCGGCTCGTTCTCGGGTGGGGCCAGCCGGGTCGGCACCGTGGGCGATGTCGAGATCACCGCCGACGATTACTTCCGCGCGCTCAACAACGAGATCCGCGCCCAGATCGCCGACACCGGCGAAGTCGTGACCTTCGCGCAGCTCCGCGCCCGCGGCGTGGATGAGCAGGTGCTCGCCGGCCTGATCGCGCGCGCCGCGCTCAGCCACGAGGCCGCGCAGATGGGCATTTCGGTCGGCGACGCGGAAGTCGCGCGCCAGATCCAGCAGGTCCAGGCCTTCCAGGGCACCGGCGGCAATTTCGACCGAGACACCTACCTGTTCGTGCTCTCCCAACAGGGGGCGACGCCGCGCGAATTCGAAGAGGACACGCGCGAGGACATTTCCCGCGCGCTGCTGCAGACCGCCATCGTGGGTGGCCTCACCCCGCCGGACCTCTTTGCCGAAACCATCACCGCCTACCAGGGCGAAACCCGCGATTTCACCCGTCTCACCGTGACCGAAGCGGACCTTGCCGACGGCCTGCCGGAACCGTCCTCCGACGAGCTTGCCGCCTATTACGAGGAGAACCCGCAGCGGTTCACCCGGCCCGAGGCGCGGCGCATCACCTACGCCTGGGTCTCGCCGGACCAGATCCGCGATGACGTGGACCTGTCCGAGGAGGATCTGCGCGAGCTCTACAACGACCGGCTCGACGAATACGTGCAACCCGAACGCCGCCTTCTCGAACGGCTCGGCTTCGGCACCATGGAAGCCGCGCAGGAAGCCTATGACGCGATCGAGGCCGGTGAGACCGATTTCGACACCCTCGTCGAAGAGCGCGACCTGACGCTGGAAGACGTCGATATCGGCGAAGTCTCCCCAAGCGATCTGGGCGCCGCGGCCGCCGAAGCCGTGTTCTCCGACGATGAAAGCGAGATCATCGGGCCGGTCGAGACCGCCATCGGCCCGGCGCTGTTCCGCGTCAACGCGGTACTGCAGGCCACCGAGGTCCCCTTCGAGGACGCCCGTGACGATCTCGCCGCCGAAATGGCCGATGCCGCCGCCCGTCGCCAGATCGACGACATGCGCGAGATGATCGACGACCTGCTCGCCGGCGGCGCGACCCTGGAGGAACTGGCCGACGACACCGCCATGACGCTCGGCATGATCGACTACACCGCCGCCTCCGAGGAAGGCATCGCCGCCTATGACAGCTTCCGCGAAGCGGCTGGAGCGGTCGAGGAGGGCGATTTCCCGGAACTGCTGGAATTGTCCGACGGCGGCCTCTTCGCGCTGCGCCTTGACGAGATCGTGCCGCCCGCCCTGCCCCCGCTCGACGAGATCGAGGCGGAGGTCGCCGAGGCCTGGGCCGCCACCGCGCTGCGCGACGCCGTGGCCGAGCGCGCCTCGCAACTGGTGGGCCAGATCGCCACCGGCGCCACGCTGGAAAGCCTGGGCGACACCACGCAGGAACGGCTGATCCGCCGCCAGGACCTGCTGCCCGACCTGCCGCCCACCACCGCCGCGCAGGTGTTCCAGATGGAAAACGAGGGCGACATCGTGATGATCCCCGGCGCCGACGCGGCCCACGTGATCCGACTCGATACGATCAACGCGGCCAACCGCAACGCACCCGACACCTCGATCCTGATCCAGATCCTCGACCAGACCATCGCGCAGAGCATCGCCACCGACATTTTCGAGGCCTATGGACAGGCGACCCAGGCCGAAGCCGGGTTCACGACGAATTCCGGTGTCATCAACTCCGTGCACGCAGCCTTCCCCTGATGGCCGAGCTGAGCGATTTCGACGCCTTCAAGGCGGGCTGGGAGCGCGGCGAGAACCAGCTTGTCCATGCCCGCCTCGCGGCTGATCTCGATACGCCCGTCTCGGTGATGCTGAAGCTCACCGACGCGGGGCGTGATGCCTTCATGCTCGAGTCGGTCACCGGCGGCGAGGTGCGCGGGCGCTATTCGATCATCGGCATGAAGCCCGACCTGGTCTGGCGCTGCCATGGCGAAACGTCCGAGATCAACCGCGCCGCCCGCTACGACCGCGACAGCTTCGAGCCCTGCGCCGAACCGCCTCTCGACGCGATCCGCGCGCTGCTGGCGGAATCGGCCATCGACATGCCGCCCGACCTGCCCGCCGCCGCCGCGGGCCTCTTCGGGTATCTTGGCTACGACATGATCCGGCTGGTCGAACACCTGCCGGACGTGAACCCCGACCCGCTCGGCCTGCCCGACGCGGTGCTGATGCGCCCCTCGGTCATCGCGGTGCTCGACGGTGTGAAGGGCGAGGTCACCGTGGTCAGCCCGGCCTGGGTCTCCTCCGGCCTCTCGGCGCGCGCCGCCTATGCGCAGGCCGCCGAGCGCGTGTCCGACGCGCTGCGCGACCTCGAACGCGCGCCCTCCGTCGCCGCCCGCGAGATGGGCGATGCGCAGCCCCTGGGCGAGCCGGTCTCGAACTTCACCCACGAGGGCTATCTCGCCGCCGTGGAGGCCGCCAAGGAATACATCCGCGCGGGCGACATCTTCCAGGTCGTGCCCTCGCAACGCTGGACGCTGGACTTCCCCGAGCCGCCCTTCGCGCTCTACCGCGCGCTGCGCCGCACGAACCCGTCGCCCTTCATGTTCTTCTTCAACTTCGGCGACTTCCAGGTCGTCGGCGCCTCCCCCGAGATCCTCGTGCGGGTCTTCGACAGGCAGGTCACGATCCGCCCGATCGCCGGCACACGGCCCCGCGGCGCGACCCCGGAAGAGGACAAGGCGCTGGAGGCCGACCTGCTGGCGGACCAGAAGGAACTGGCCGAACACCTGATGCTGCTCGATCTGGGCCGCAACGACACCGGCCGGGTGTCCAAGATCGGAACCGTGCGCCCGACCGAGGAATTCATCGTCGAACGCTACAGCCACGTGATGCACATCGTCTCGAACGTGGTGGGTGAACTCAGCGCGGATCACGACGCGCTCTCGGCGCTGCTCGCCGGCCTGCCCGCAGGCACCGTATCAGGCGCGCCCAAGGTCCGCGCGATGGAGATCATCGACGAGCTGGAGCCCGAGAAACGCGGCATCTACGGCGGCGGCCTCGGCTATTTCAGCGCCGGCGGCGACATGGACATGTGCATCGCGCTGCGCACGGCCGTGCTGAAGGACGGCAAGCTCTACATCCAGGCCGGCGGCGGCGTGGTCTACGACAGCGACCCCGAGGCCGAGTTCATGGAAACCGTCAACAAGTCCCGCGCGATCCGCAAGGCCGCCGAGGACGCCAGCCTGTTCTCCCGCTCCGGCAACCGCTGAGCGCGCCGAAGCCTCGTCGCCCCCCCTTTCATCTTGCCAGAAAAACCTCCGGGGGGAGTCGCCTTCAGGCGACGGGGGGCAGCGCCCCCCTCCTGAGCCCGTCCGCCGCAAGGCGGTTGGGCGAGGCGAAAACAACGCGCCAAAGGCGCTCCATTCATGAACAGAAGATTAACGGTTTCCCGTTCATCCTGGAAAATCAATATCCTGACCTGCCTGCTCACGCGTGTGCGGCCGCGTCCTCACTCGCCCGCCGCGCGCAGCAGCACCGCCGAAAGCGGCGCCAGGGCCACCGCTTCCGACCGGTCCCCGAGCGCCCAGGAGAACAGCGCCGTGACCGTGTCGGGCCGCGTGCGGCCCGCGACGATCACCGTCCCGTCCTGCCCTGCCGCAAAGGCGGCGCGGGCCAGGTAGCGGGTGATCTCGGTCGCGCGCTGATCCTCGTCGTCGAGCAGCCGGAAGGCCGTCGCCGCCGGAACGCCGGCCCGGCTCGCCGTCTGTTCTGCGGCGTTCAGCCCACGGGGAAAGGCCAGCAGCCCGTGACCGGTCTCCGCCAGCAGGCCGACCGTCGCATCCAGCACCGGCCGGTCGCCCTGGATCCGCCCCTCCGGCGTGTCCAGAAGGGCCACCGTCTCGGGCAGAACCGCCTGCGCGGCGATGACCGCGACTTCGGTGTCCATCGCCGTGGCGCCCTCGGGCAGCATGGTCCCCAACATCACCACCTCGAATCCCGCCTCGCGGTAGACGCGTGCGCGCGCCGCCGCGTCGGGCTGCATCGGGTCGACGGCGAAGGCCACCGGGAAGGTGAAGCGCGTCAGGGTCGCCTGCTCGATCGGGCTGTCCGGGTCGTCGATCAGGACGATCGCCATCAGGGGGCGCGCCTCGGTCGCATCGAAATCGGCGGCATAGGCGCGGATCGCCGGCAGATCCTCCGGTGCGATCTCCTCCTCCTCCTCGGGGATCTCCCTGGCGATTTCGTCTTCCTCCTCGTCCGAAGCGCCGCCCCCGGCCTGCGGGAGGCGGCTGTTCTGCGGAAATTGCAGGATGGCATTGCCCTGCGTTCCGGCCTCCTCCGCATCCGCCGCGGCGCCGTCCCCGATGGTCGGGAATCGCGGCGTGGGCAGGTCCGGCGTGTCCGGGTCACTCGCGTCGAGCCCCGCGATCTCGTCCGGTTCCGGCGCGGCCTCCGCAGTGTCCGGCACCGCTATGGCGGCGGTGTCGACCTGCGGCGCGGCGCTGGCCTCGGGCTGGGTCAGCGCGCCCGGCGCCGTTGAGGCCGAAACACCACCCG
>WVSM01000012.1 GCA_015689645.1 Rhodobacterales bacterium HKCCE4037 | reverse complement strand
ATGCAACCGGACTAGGCCCGCGCCAATGAGCGGGGGGAGGTCCGTCAAGACCGCTGGCGGCGGAGGGGGATCACCCATCCTGCACGACCGAAGAGCAACGAAGAGAGGAAGGATGGGGAGACCGCCGCAAGCGCCCGCAGTCCAAACGGAGGGCTTGGTCTTGACGGCTGGTGGGGTCGCCAGACCCCCAATCAAAGAAAGAAGAAACATCAGCCCGCCAGGGCTGGCCTCAGATCACGCGCAAGGGATGGACGCCGGATGGCCGAGACTTCAGGCTCGGTTCACGACAGCCCGCCCCGAAGGGGTGCGCCTCAAACTACCACAAATCATTACCTTGTGAGTCTGGCTTGTTGTTCGGAAGCAGTATTTGGACGGGCATTGTCATTGGGGTGTCAAGCCCGATCAATAGAGCTTCTCCCTGCCCAAGAATGGGGAGAAACGCGACAGCGGAAGCGTCGAGACTGCCGCAAGCCTGTTCTACAATTTGTCTATCCCTATCGTTGATGAGGCGATGAACGATGAACATGCCCATTTGACTCAATACGTCCTCTGGGATGTCACGGGGTCTCTGAGTTGCAAGTACAGCGAGAAGGCCGTACTTACGACCCTCCTTTGCAATAAGGCCGAACGACTCCAGTCGAAAGCGGTTGTAATCATCGCCAACTGATTTGTTAAGAAACTGGTGAGCCTCATCGAGTACAGTCAAGACGGGTCTGTCTCGAAAAGCCCCAGCTCGCGCCCTAGTAAGCAAGTAACGGCCAAATGCGTTTGCGACCAGCTCGCGCGTGTTATGCTCAAAAGGCAAATTCTCCATAGAAATTCGAAGTATGCTCTGCTGGTCATTAGTCAAAAACTCATCCAGAACTTCGGTGAGATCCCGCGCGCCCGTTTGGGCAAATATACAGGTCATCTCAGGCGAGCCAATTATAAGCGAAATTCTAGCAACAAGAGTCGTGCAATAGCCTTTGCCTGCTTCGTCCGAGCCTCCCCATACCGTGGCGTCCGGCGCGGTGCGCGAGCCTCCCGTTTGGTACACACACTCCTCGTCTATCTGGTGAGGCAGGTTCGTAATGTCGTAGTCTGCTCCTGATGCAAGGATAGCTGCCGCGTGGCGATTCAGAGCGGCATCAACATCGGCCTTGCGTCGATTAATTTTTCGCAGAAGGCCATTTGTACCTAGAGCGGGCTCACAACGAAGCAGTTTTAGGCTCTTCAGAGCTTCCCGCAGTTTAGGAGCCTGTGAGGCTCCGCTCGGTTGAAACATTGCAAACAGGTCGCTCTCCGACAAATGCCTATACGGGAAGCTCACATACTCTCGTTCATCATTAGCTCCATCTCGCTGTCCACCCAAGTAGACGTGCCGAACGCGTTCATTTAAAGTGTGGAACTCACCGCTCGGGTCGAAGAGAATAGCTTTGCCTTGATTACGAGAAATCTCACCCATCATGCGGGCAAGCGTCCAACTCTTGCCGCCGCCTGTAGTTCCAAGTACTGCGCAATGGCGACCGAACAGTGCGGATGGCGCAAAGGTCACAAGAGTTGTACTAGATGAGGGTATGTGCGCCAAATCGACATGGGCATCCTGTCTGCCACGTCGATCTTCGATGGCATGTTTTACCAGGGAAGGATGAGCTGCGTATGCAAATTGCCCAATACGGGGGTGTTCTGGCACACCCCTAATGACCCTCCCAGACGAAGGATCTAAAGAGAGCAAGAGTTGAACAGTACCAACAGGGTTCACTAACGTCTTTCCTTCCTCTCTGGAAGGTTCGACTGTTAGTCTTTCGCCCTCTGGCAGTCTGACATTTGCAAGTCGTCCCAATACGGCGTATCTCTCACCTTCAATCAGAACAAACTCGCCTACCTCCCCGCGACCTATCCGATGCCCCGAGTAGTTTGTTGATGAAGAAGCATAGCTGTGAGGAAGATTTAGTCGTACTGAGGTGGGCTCTACTTGAGTGACAGACCCCAAATAGCGTTTCGTTTCAAACGGTGCTGTCGGAAGAGGCATTGTCTACCCCCCTCGCATGGCACGAACACGCTCAATATGGCGTTCTAGGTCTGTCATAGCCGTTAGGTCTGGGACTATTGGCACAATCTCTTCAAATGACGCACCAACCATAGACAGGCGAGCATCGCCCTGATCGATCAAACTAGCAATCCGCGACAAGTGAGTATTCGTCCCAGAATGCTCTCGTACGTTGGGAGAAACGACTACTACCTTCAATGAAAGATTTGCTTCGATAGCCGCAAGTATTGGCTCTGCGATATGATTATCGTTAAAGCCAAAACCGACTATTAGGAGCGCCGCATCGCGCTGGCGGATAGCAGACTGAAACGATGACAACATCTCCAAGTAAGGCTGAGCAAATGCAAGCTCATATTTTGTGCTGCGCGGATAGATTAGAAGTGGCTTGTCTGTTCCTGGAGACTTTCTTATTTTTTTGCTCGCCTCATCAATCTCCCAGTCAACGGAGCCGTGAATCTTGAATAACTGGAATAGATTCTCTATATAGTCTGGCGCGTCCGCCTCACTGCCTTTTCGCACAATGTCGTAAGCAAAATGCATTGGATCAAATATCGAAGGCTGCGAGAGCGTGAAACCATCCATGACGACGAAACCAGTTCGTTGCGCCGCGTGCTCAAAGCAACGGTCGTAGTTAGTTGTAAAGAGCTTGAGACGTTCACGCTTTACGGATCGTCTTGCGAGGCGTCGAAGGAAAGACTGGTGGATCGGCAACTCCTCATTGGGCTCAAGGAAATCAACCTTCCTTCTTATGATATTCTCCGCTCCGGCGATGAATCGACCAATCTTGTCTTGGGCACTACCTGTTTCGAACGACTCTGCGATTTTTGCACGAGAAAGCAGCTCTTCAATGTTCTCGTTGCCTTCTGGCTGACGCGAAATTTGAATCACTTCTTGCCAGGTCGGTCGATCTTCACCCCCTGCTGAAAAATAGTCTCGGACGGCCTCCCAGAGAACGCCCATAGTAGGTGCCTTCGTGTTGCCTGCATTGTCTTTCACACAAAGCGATGTGCCAAGACCGGTGAGGACAATAAGGCTCTTCGAACGAATTACGTCAGATAAAACACGGTCAATCTCTTGGCGCGCAGGGTCAGGCCGATCTTCAGCGTTTTCCTCTCCGCGTTCGTCGCGTTCAAGCGCTGGAGGCTGTGCTTCCTCTAGCCATTCGCCGTTGCTGATATAGGATTTTATCTTCATGTGGACTGCCTTTCCACAAGTCGGGCTTGTCTTGGTTCATAATTGTATTGCTTGATACTACCATCTTTGATCCGTTCGACCGCTTCATCCACAACAGCAAAAGGTACCAAGAACCACTCACGCGGCACAACGGGGTTACCAAACCGATCCTTGATCTCAATATCGAGACGCGCAGGTTCGAAGATGCGGTGGATCAGGTTCTCAAGCTTTGAGCGGTTGATGTTGAAGAGCTCGTAAGTTGCTACGATCTCTACGTCTGCCAACAGAAAGGTTGCATCGAGCTTCGCGTTTGCTAAGCGCCGTGCAACCTTGCCGCTGGTAACTCCGATCTTGTGCACAACATCACGGTTCTCCGCGACAATCGGCAAGTCCGACTTGCTTCGCAGGACATAGATCGTTCCGCTTGGCTCATCGCCGTCGATGGTCTGGTCAGCGAAGAGTGGGCCCGCATTGGGCTCGGTGATGCGCCGTCCAGCCTCGTCCTTGTGGAGGGCGCGCTGAAGGGACCGCATCAGCATGTTGCTCTCGGTGCCGTTGTCGAAGATCACGCGCAGACGCGCATCGGTCATGCCCTGGGGGGTCAGAAAGTCCTCTCCCATCTCGGCAACATAGGCCTTCTGGCCGTTGACGATGAAGAAGTTTCCAGGCGCTATCTCAGCCTTTCGTTCGAACCGACGCGTTGTCCGCAGTCCGGATGAAATCTCTTTCTGAACAGTATCGAACAGCGGCTTGAATTTATTGAAGTCTTCGCACTTCTGACGGTTGGCGATTTCTTCGGCTGCCCGCTTTTCGGCACTCGGCCTGACGTGCTTCAAGTCTGTTATCGGCGAAGTCTCGGTGCCCACGCCAAGCTGTGCGAGGAGAGCATCGTCGTCCAGATTATCCTCTACCGCAGTTGGCAAGGCAGCACTTCCGACGAGAAGGCCCTGATGATCCAGGGATTCGAGGAGATTGCGGCATTCGCTTTGCTCGCGGATGCGATCAAGCCGAACAGCATAAAGGCGCTCGAAGATGTCGCGTTCGTCCCCGTGTTGGGGCACGCGGCCATGCTCTTCGACGAAGCGCTGGATCTCCTCGAAGCCCGCGATGATGCGCTCCTCACGCGGTGTATGGCTGGACGCCGTCTTGGTCTCAACCTCTACACCAAGCTCGGCCAGTAGTTCATCATCTGCGTCGGTGAAGTGCTTAGCCATTGGCTGCCTCCGCCTTCATGCGCGCAAGGAAAGCAACGCCTTCGGCCATGCGTTTCTCCCAGGCATCGGATGCGGTAATTGAGGGCAACCGACCACGCTCCTGCTTGAACTTCAACGCTCGCTTGGCGAGATCGCGTGCCTCTTCGGGTGTGAGCTGCACCTTTTTGCCAGAGATCACGGCCGCCACTTGTTTGAGACTTTCCTCGCTCATGGTTTTGGCAAGGATCGCATAGGCTTCAGAGAACGGGTTGATCCGGTCGATCAGATCGATGTCGAGGTCGCGGACGTCCATCGCGAACTTGCGGACACCGTCGATTAGCGCAGTGTTGGATGGAGCAACCTCATCCGTGGTCGTTCCAAGCGCAATCTCTTTGGCCTTCTGCGTGAGGTTAAGTGCCGCTATGGCGTGCTGCCGTACAGCTTCCTGATCCTCTTCGTCAAGTTCAGGATACTTCTCCTTGATGATCTTGCCCATTCGAACCTGGGTCAGCTCTTCGGGCACAAGCTCCTCGTCGAACAGGCCGCGCTCGATGGTGGTCTTGTCCTGCACGAAAGTCGCGATCACCTCGTTCAAGTCCTGCTGACAGATGCGCGCGGCTTCCTTGCTCTTCGGTTCGACAAGACCTTTGATCTCGATCTGGAACTGCCCGCTTTCCTCGTTGAAGCCGACATTGCACTGATCGGGTTTGTAGCCGCCCTCGCCGTAGTCGAAGCCTTCAACGGGACCGCTGGTCGTTGTCTTCGGAGTGAAGTTAAAGCGCGGCGCAAGAACCTGCTCCATTAGCAAGCTGGCGGCGATGGCCTTCAAGGTGTCGTTGACAGCCTCTACAACAGCGGCCTCAGCCGCATCGGGTTCAGCGATCAGGTTGGTGAAGCGCGCGCGAGTCTTCCCTTCCGCATCACGTGTTGCGCGTCCGATGATTTGCACGATCTCGGTCAGACTCGACCGATAACCGACCGTCAGGGCGTGCTCGCACCAAATCCAGTCGAAGCCTTCTTTGGCCATGCCGAGAGCAATGATTATATCGACGTGGTCGCGGTTGTTCTTTTGTATCGGATCTTTGAGCGCAGCCGAGACCTTGTCACGCTTGGCGGCGTCGTCATCGACTAGGTCAGCGATGCGCAGAATCCGACCGTCTGCGGTCTTCACAAGCTGGAAGCCGGTCGCGGGATCGGTGCCCTGCCAGTCTCCCAGCTCTTCGATGATGTGCTCGACTTCCCTAATCTTGTCCTTCGTGCTCTCGCGCGAATTGACGGACGGGATGTGGATGATGGTCTTTTCGGTCAGGTCGAGCACCTTCAAGATGTCATCCGAGTAAGCGCCCGTGTAGAAGTAGTAGCCGATGTCGAGCGACTTCAGATATTTATAGCCGTTGAGCTGCTCATAGTAGGTGTAGGTGACGGTGTCGAACTTGGCCTCGTCATGGGGCATCAAGACGGGCTCGGCATCGCCTCTGAAGTACGATCCCGTCATTGCGACGATATGCACCTTGTCGCGCGCAATCAGCTCGGCGAGCTGCGCGCCTAGCTTGTTCTCGGGATTGGCCGAGACGTGGTGGAACTCGTCCACTGCGATGAGGCAAGCATCGAAGGCTTCGACCCCGAACTTCTCGACTGCATTGCGGAAGGTCGCATGCGGGCATACCAGCACACGGTCGTCGCCCTTAAGGAATGCACCGACCGAGTCAGCCTTGCTGCCCTCGGCGCCAGGCGCATTGCACAGGTTCCTTTTGGGCTCGACGTGCCAATCTGCCCAGAACCCGAATTTCCTAAGCGGCTCGTCGGCAAAGCTCGACCCGATAGATTTCTCGGGCACTGTGATGATAGCCTTGCGAAGCCCCTGATTGTGGAGCTTGTCGAGCGCGATGAACATCAGGGCGCGGCTCTTGCCCGAGGCAGGCGGGGACTTAATCAGAAGATATTGCTCGCCCCTCTTCTCATACGCGCGCTCCTGCATCGGACGCATGCCAAGCTCGTTCGACTTGGTCGAACCGCCGTTGCGGGCGTAGACGACAGAGACGCTGGGTACATTTGTCATGGCCTAGATATACTCACCGTAGCGCCTACCGCCCCCCATCTTGTCGATGTTGACAAGACGGTGACCATAAACTCGCTCAAACTCGCCGTGCTCAATGGCTGATAAATGAAATCTTCCACCTTTCCGCTCAAATACCAATACCTTTCCATCATAAACACCGAAGCCATGATCTTCTGGCATCGGTAGTGTCAATTTTTCCATACCGTTATCATTCTCTCTATAATTCTTTCTAACAATCGGCCCAACTTTAGTCTCGAAAGAAATTTCACCTATGAGCGTCGTACCCCCCTTCGTGCCGCTCAAACCGAAATACTTGCGAAAACCAGTTGGAGCAAATATTTGATTTCCGGGCTTATCAACGCCACGATTTTTTGTAACATATCCCGCCTCAATCCAAAAGCCATTTGCCGACCCCTTCGATATAAGAGCTCGCTGGGCATCCCTCGCGGAGATAAGACCTGCCAAGATATTCTCGTAGTCAAGAATGATATTACCCAGGGGGCAAGACTTCCTCCAAAGCGCCTCAAAGCCTGACTTGACCGGCCTAATGTACTTTTTAGCGTCTGACTTCTTTAGGGCAGTAAAGGTCACCCCGGCCTCGACGCTACGCCGAAGTCCATTATAGGAAAAGTTGCCTGAGCCAAGCACCATGCCTTGCGACCCCGACAACGTATTCTCCATTATTGCTACCTTCGGGTGAAAGTCTTGACGCGGCATTAAGTTGGGGCTTTTCACTACAAAATTGCCATCATAAATACGCACTTCTGAATTTTGTCGGCTTGCAACTTCCCTCAGCGCCCGTGGATCTGATCTGCCATAGTCGATACTAAAGAGCCATCGTGAAGCCGTGCGCTTCCAGAATTCTTCTCCCATACTTAGTTCAAATATTCGGAACCCTGACTGAGTAGCGTACGCATAGCACCCAAAAAAAGCATTAGAAGAAACAGCGCCATTCACCTTGTGAATTTCGGAAAGCGTTGAATTGCCCGCGGCACTATCTTGAAGAAATGCCCTCATTGTGTCCTTGCCTTATCATAAAGAGAAAACAACTTTTCGAGACGCTCTGTATCGTTACGGAATCGACGACCGATATAGATGCGCTCAAGTACTTCATCGTTGCGGTCATGTGCGACGCGAAGATTATCTGGCATATTCGCAGGATCGTAGAGGTCGGCGATAGTTGCTGGGAAATGTGCTTCGCGTGCTAGAAGGATGTCTTCCGCGCAACGCGTTAGGTCGCCCTTGTTCTTGTCAGTCAAACTAGGAACAGGAAAAGTGTTCCAACCAAGAGTGTTAGAATAGCTAAAGTCGGTTCGCATCCGCACACAAACGGTTCCAATCCACACCCAATGCAAGCGTGATGCAATAATTGATAGGTTCCAGATCGGAGCGTCATAGAGGGCGAAGTTTCTATCGCCGATAATGAAATCTTCAGACAACAAATCGACCGGCAGAAACTCTCGATTTTCCGATGAAACTCTCGGTACTACTATCGCTCTACTCTCCGACCAACCAGCAATCTGAACGAAACGATGCGGACGCGAGGCAAAGTCCCGCGTGGACTGGGCTGGAGACTCCAACCGGTTGGCAGCTACTTTTCTGAGGCGGTTTGCGATGAAGTCATTCTCACACGCAGCTTCAACATCATCAGCTTCAATCCAAAGGCAATACCTTTGCTTTCCATTTATCAGTTCCTCGGAGCCAACGAAGTGGCGAACCAAGTGCGCAACGCGACTATCCTTCCGAAGCTCAAGAGCTTCATCAGAGCTAAGAAATAGGTGTCCGCCATCACGTGGCATGTTACCAAAGAGCATCTTCGACTTCGGGCCGATTGGTTCATTCGTCTTTGCGACAGACGTTAATTGATTTGGCACCAAGTAAGGTCCGATCGATGCGCACTCGCGGACCAAATCATCGCCGTAGAGCATTTTCGGAGACGTAGACGCTTGAGCAAGACCAAGAATGATTACAGTTACGCCAGCATTCTGACTGGCCAAATTGCTCCACTTGAAAGGGACGTGGGCGAAGCGAATCTCAATACCTCTGTCAAAGGCAATCGGCCATATCTCCGACGCTTGTTGCCCTTGGCAAATACTGTTTGTTGTCACAAATGCGGCAACGGCGTTTGGTACGATTTGGCAGTAATCGAAGTATCGCGCAATCCAACCAGCAACGAAATCTGTGGTCTTGGCGAGTTTCGGGTGCCTTGACCATGCCGCCTCCATATCTGATTTTTGCCCGGGGGATTGCCATTTGCTTCCTCTGTATGGAGGGTTCCCACAAATGTAGGTCTCGCCGCCCTGGTTCTCGAAGTCGATTTCGGCCTGATCGAGGGGGGTACTAAAGAGGTCTTCCCCCTGCATCTTAACACCCGTTCCTGTCGGCGGGCAGATGCTGAGCCAGTCGATCCGCAGGGCGTTTCCGCAGGTAATCCAGTTCATGGCGTCAAGCGGCAGGAAGTCCCGCAGGGCTTCGCGCTGGCCACGATAAAGGACATCGCACTGATACTCGGCGATGATTAGCGCCAGCCGCGCAATCTCGGCAGGGAAGTCGCGTAGTTCAATGCCACGGAAGTTGGTGAGCGGGATCTCAGTGCGGCGGTCGGCCTCGCTGCGTCGCTTGTTGATCTCGGCCTCGATTGCCCGCATCTCCTTGTAGGCGATGACAAGAAAGTTCCCTGAGCCGCAGGCAGGGTCGAAGACCCTGATCCGTGCCATACGGTTGCGCAGATTGAGAAGCTTGCGCGGATTGTCTTCGGCCTCATCAAGCTTCTCACGCAGATCGTCGAGGAAGAGTGGGTTTAGCACTTTCAGGATGTTTGGCACGCTGGTGTAGTGCATCCCGAGCGCTCCACGTTCTTCGTCATCCGCGACGGCCTGGATCATCGAGCCAAAGATGTCGGGGTTGATCTTCTTCCAGTCGAGATTGCCGATATGTAGAAGGTAGGAGCGCGCGATCTTGGAGAAGCGCGGCACGTCTGTTGTGCCCGAGAACAGCCCGCCGTTCACGTATGGGAAGACACTCGCCCATCGGGCAATGCCCGCAGCGCCGCGATCCTGCGTCTTCGTGTTCATGGCGCGGAACAGCTCGCTGATCACCTCGTGGGTGTTGGAGCTGTCAGACGCGCTCATCGTCTCGATGGTTGAGGTGAACAGGTCGGCCTTCTCGAAAATATCCGTATCTTCCGCGAAGAAGCAGAAAATCAGCCGCGCCATGAAGTGGTTCATGTCATGGCGGCGCTCGGCTGTGCCCCATTCGGGGTTGTCCTTGAGGAGCTGCACGTAAAGACGGTTGAGGCGACCAGTTGCCTTGATGTCGAAGGAACTCTCGCGGATCTGCTTGACGGTCGAGATGCCCGCGAGCGGCAGGAAGAAGCCGAAGTGATCCGGGAAGTCTGGGTAGTCGCAGACGACGACTTCACCGCTGGTCAGGTCTTCAGCCTGGAACTCCTTGCCGTCCGTCGCCAGAACGAACTTAGCCTTGGCGCGCGATGTCGTGGGGCTCGCCTTCAGCGCCGCCAGTGTCGCGGTCACTTGGCCTTCAGGGCACACTTTGATGTGGATATTGCTGCTCTGAAGGATGCCGCCAAGGTCGGATTTGTTCGACGCGCCCGATCGCAAGCGCTTGATGGTCGTGTCCTTGTTCCCGAACGCCTGAAGGAATGCATACGGGAACTCCTCCGGATCAAAAAGCTGACCCGCAAGGTTCGAGATGGCTTCTTCTATTTCGACTGCGTTCAAGGCTAGGCGACTCCATTTTTTCTTTATACATAGCACTGTCGATGGTGTTGCGCATCATCGACAGGCCCAAAATGTAGATGTATCCACAGGCTGCCCTGCGAGTGGGGTTCAGGGGGCACGACAGCCCTCTGATTGGGTTCAGCGTCGACACGCTGGCGGCATCCAATCCGCGGAGGGTTGGTCGGGGTTCCAAGGGGTGTGACACACCCTCTTGGTCGATGGGATGGGTCCATGGGAAGGGCAGCTATGACGTGCTCTCTTCCTTGGTCTCGATGAAGTCGTCTCCATGACATGGTCAGGGGCCTTGGGGGCAGGAACGCCCTCCAAGTCGATGGGTGCAGGGAGAGCGAAGTCTCCCGCGAGTGATTGACCGACGATACGGTCTGCTGGCTCGGTTTGGGTTCAAGGCCCAGAGAGAGCCAATGGCCGGGGGGATGCAATGGGGGCGCGCAGCGGGTCCCCTTGCCAAGATGTGTGGTACTACCACACACATCTTGCGATCGGCGCTAAGCGGCGGTCGGGTGGTACTACCATCTCCGGGAACTCCGCATGTCGCAGCAAGAAATACGACTTCAGAATGCGCTCGATGCTGCACTGCAGCGCTATGAGGATCGCGTCGGTGCAGCTTTCCCCGTAGCCGTCAACCTCGCGGTCTTGGAGGATATTGCTTTCTACGCTGCTGTCTTTCCGGAGGGCGACGGCATTCTGATTGAGGCGACGACAGGGGTCGTCGATGCAATCGCCCTGACTTGGCATACGGCGCTCGGCATATCGGCCGATCTTCCCGAGGGCACCGGCATCGACCTGCTCGGCGGTCCGCAGCATCCGGTCGACATGGCGCTCCGTTGGCTCATGCAACACGAGCTCAATCACTACGCCATTGGGCACTTTTCCCTGACCGACGGCGCTGGCCTGCTCGAAGCCGGATCGCGGACGGTGTTCGGTGCTGTGGCGCGCCTCGATCTTCGCGGCTCGCCGCTGCATGCCTTGTCACCGCAAGAGCGACGACTTGCGCCTCTGTGCCTGGAGCTCCAAACCGACCATGACGCAACCGAGATCGTGCTTGGGGCGTATTCCAGCGAGAACTGGGTTCTGTTTCGGTACTATGCGACCTGCATTCTGTCCGTGATCCTTCTGATCGAACGGGAAGAGCGAAACGCTGGCAATTCGGGCGAGACGCATCCATGGGCGGCAACACGGATGTTCATGCTCCTAGGTCATCTCGCCGAGCTTCCGATGATCCCCGCATATTTTCGCGCGGCATCGGAAGGGCTGGAGAGTATTCCGTCCGAATATCTCCCCGATGACAAGGAGATGGAGGGTTACAATATCGAAGTCGTATCCCGCGTCTTTGCATCAGGGCAAATCCTCGCGGATGCGGCGGGCCTTTCTGATCTCTGGACCGAGATGGGTAGCCTGCAATCTCTACTGGCCGATATTGACCGGGCTGTGCGTGAAGGTGCCAGAGACGCCACCGCATTCGGGACCCGTGGCGCTCGTCAATGGGCTGATCTGAAACCGCTCAATGATCGGTTGCTGTCAGTGATCAAGCCCATCGGATTGCCGGATTAGTGAGATCAACGCACAAACCGGACATTGACCCGATGGATGGCCAGCTCCGTACCGCCTTGGGAGAGAAGTGAGACGGCCAAGGCATCCAGCTGCTCTGGACGCAACGCAAGGCCAGCATACTGGTCAAGCGCGACATCTGTATCGATCTCACAATGGATGAATACAAATGAATGTAGCCCGTCAGTTTCTGCCTCGATAATGGGAAGCGGTGATCCGTCGTCATGCGACGGCAAGACCTGCTCCCCCTCGCGACAGGGGCGCAGGAATGACTGTGGGTCTTCTCCAAGCGGAAAGAGATGCCAGAACCCGCGCGTTTCCTGAAACGCAAAGACCTGTCCGTCGCGTTCGCACCGGAGCGAGAACGCAAACGGCTCGCCCAAGGTTAGCGGTCGTTCCTCGACCGGGAACCGGCTGGCGGGCTGGACAAGCCCGAGGGCTGAGAGACGACGGATCGTCAGTTCCCCGTATTGCTCGCGGTCGCTCAAGAGCTCTTGCCAAGAGGATCGTGCGGGCTTGAAGAACAGTTCCGGCGCGATCCTTAAGCCGATGTCCAGATGGTGCTCCTCGATCCAGGCATAGATCATTGCGGCGTGCCGCCGGGCGATCTTGCCACGGGAGAAATTGCCGCTGGTTGTGACGGGATCGACCGCCTTGCCAAGGCTTGCGCGGTAGAAGTCCGCAGGTGCGCTGCCGGTGATGTCCATGACGGCCTTGGCAACATGATAGAGCCGCGCCCGTTCGGCCTCTGTCGCCTTGAGCCACTCGACCGGATGGGTGATGCGGTTTGACAATCTCTCCATGCCCTTTACCAAAGACCTACGGCAATGCGCGTTGGTAGTACCAGAGCAGGGTCTCTGGTCGCTCCGAATCCGCCGTGACAGCGATGCAGCGCAGCACAGTTAAATTTGCGAAGCCTTTGAATTCAATGGTATTCTGTAAATGAGGTGCGGTGCTTTTCAGGAGCATCACAGACCCGGACGGCCCATGTGGGGCACATCGGTGAAGCCCGAACGTCTGGAGGACGATATGAAAGACGATGCTAAGATAGAATTCTCGAAGAAGGCCGGACCTACTCTGACCGTCGATTGGCAACTCTATGCCAATTTTTTTGACGAAAGCGACCTGACCGATGCCGAAAAGCGCGAAGTCATCGAAACGCTGTGGTCCATAGTCGTTTCTTTCATCGACATGGGATTCGAAGTGCGGTCGCCGGATGCAGGCTGTGGACAAGATGCCGATGAAAACCCGGAAGTCGCCGCCGATGTGGTACCATCAATCGTCGATCACTGGGACGACGCAACGAACAAGAGCGGCGCAAAACCCCGAGGGCCAAAGCCGCCAAGGAGGAACATGTGATACACGAAACTGAATTCTTGGAAGACCTATGCGCGGTGATCTATTGCCGGGTGTCGGGCAAGAAACAGGTCAGGCGCGGCGACGGTCTCGGATCGCAGGAAACGCGCTGCCGCGAATATGCGCGGCATAAGGGTTATGAGGTTATCGGCGTCTTCACCGACGACATCACCGGAAGTAAGTCAGCGCGGAAAGGCATGTCAGACATGCTGGCCTTCCTAAAGAAGCAGCGCCGGAAGCCCACAATCGTCATTATTGACGACATTAGCCGCCTGGCCCGTGGGCTGGAGCAGCATCTTCAGCTGCGCACCATGTTGGGCAACGCGGGCGGCAAGCTTGAAAGCCCTTCTATCGAATTCGGGGAAGATTCGGATTCGATACTCGTCGAGAACCTTCTAGCGAGCGTGTCACAGCATCAGCGCCAGAAGAATGCCGAGCAGACCGTCAACCGGATGCGCGCCCGCACCCTCAACGGGTACTGGGTGTTTCAGCCGCCTATCGGCTACAAGTATCAACGCGTCCCCGGCCATGGTAACATGCTGGTCAGGGATGAGCCTAAGGCGTCGATCATTCAGGAAGCGCTCGAAGGCTTCGCCTCCGGGCGGTTTCAAAGCCAAGTCGAGGTCAAACGCTATCTCGAAAGCCAGCCCGACTATCCGAAGGACCTGCCAGACGGCACTATCCGCAATGCGCGGATTCTGGAGATGCTCAATCGCGTCATCTACACTGGGTACATCGAAGTTCCCAACTGGGAAATCTCTTTGAGGAAGGGGCACCATGAGGGCCTCATCTCGCTTCAGTCTTTCGAGAAGATCCAACAACGGCTGAAGGAGGGCGCGAAGGCTTCCGCCCGCAAGGACATCAACGAAGACTTCCCGCTGCGCGGCTTTGTCCTCTGTGATGACTGCAACAAGCCTCTGACGGCCTGCTGGTCGACGAGCAAGACCGGCAAGAAGCACCCGTACTATCTCTGCCCGACAAAGGGCTGCGCCAGCTATCGGAAATCCATCAAGCGGGATCAACTCGAAGGAGAATTCGAGGCAGAACTGGCCAAGATTCAGCCATCCGAGGGTCTGTACGGGCTCGTGAAGGCGATGTTTAGGGACGTATGGGAAAAGCGTCGCGAACAGGCTTCAGCGCGTCTCCGTAGCGCTCAGAGCCAAATCAAGCAGATCGACAAAAAGATCGACGACCTGGTCGACCGGATCGTCGACAGCGAAAATGAGCGAGTGGCCAAGGCATACGAAGCACGCATCGCCAAGATGGAGCGCGAAAAGCTCGTTCTGGAGGAAATGATCGCCAAAATGGGGAAACCGAAACATACCTAAGAGGATTTGTTCGAACTCGCCATGACCTTCCTCGCAAACCCTTGGAAAATATGGACTTCCGGGGACTTCGCGATGAAGAGAATCGTGCTCAGATTGGCGTTTTCAGAGCGAGTCGCATACTCGCGAGAAAAAGGACTTCGAACCCCTAAAAAGGCCTATCCTTTCAAGGCTTTAGAGGCGTTTCAGCTGGGAAAATGTGAAATGGCGCGCTGGGGAGGATTCGAACCCCCGACCCCTTGATTCGTAGTCAAGTACTCTATCCAACTGAGCTACCAGCGCACGAGGCGTCCGTTTAACGCCGGTCTCTGACCAGTGCAAGGGGCAATCAGGCAGTCATGCCCGCCGGCAGGAACAAGGTGAACACCGTTCCCTCGGCATCGCTTTTCTTAAGTTCCAGCTTGCCGCCGTGGCCGCGGACGATCTCGGAACAGATCGCCAGCCCAAGGCCGGTGCCGCCCTTTTTCTGCGCCGAGGAGAACGGCTTGAACAGGTTCTCGCGCGCTTTCGGGGGCAGGCCCGGGCCAGTATCGCAGATCTCGATGCACCAGCCGCCGTCGACGGCCTGCGCCGCAACGCGCACTTCGCCCGGCATGTGCGTGGCGGCAATCGCCTGCCGCGCGTTGCGCACCAGGTTGGACAGCACACGGTGCAACTGCTCGGCATCGGCGCGCACCACCATGTCACGCGGAACATCGGAGGAATAACTGACGTCACCATCGCCCTGCGCGAGGTTATCGTTGTCGAGCACGTCGTCGATCAGCGGCTCCAGCGGCACGCGGTCAAGCTTCGGCGCGGGTTCCTCCGCCCGTCCGAAGGCCAGCGTCGCCTCGGTCAGGTTGATCGCGCGGCTGAGCGAGTTGATCAGCTTCGGCGCGATGCGTTGAACGGTCGGGTCGGGCACGGTTTCCAGCCGGTCGGCCACCAGCGTCGCCACCGACAGCATGTTGCGCAGATCATGGCTGATCTTGGCCACCGCCTCGCCCAGTTGCGCCAACCGCTCGCGCTGTTTCAGAAGCGAGGTCAGCTGCGTTTGCATCCCGTTCAGCACCTCTTCGGCATTGCGCAATTCGCGCACCGAGCCCTGCGGCTGGATGATCCGGTTGGCGTCCTCCGGCGCTTCGGCGTAGCTCATCATCGAGGCAACGACGCGCTTGATCGGGTTCACCATCAGGACACGGACCGAGAAGAACAGCAGAAGCGCCGTGAAGGCCGAGATCGCGGCCGAAAGAAGCAGGATGCGCTGGCCATATTCGATCATGGCCATACGCAACGGCTCGGTCTCCATCGTGATCTCGATCAGCAGACCCGCCTCGCGCACCGGTTCCCCGATCACCCGGATGACCTGGTTCTCGGGCTCGAACAACCTCCGCGTCGCGTCCCGGATCAGGGCCCATGCAGGGGGATCACGCAGGTCGTAGGTGTTCGAAATCGGCTCCATCCCGTCGGTCGACAGGATAAGCTGCCGCACCGCGTCGCGCCGCAGGACCACGTTCAGAACCTCGGCGTTCTCCAGCAGTTCCGCCTCCAGTTCGTCGTCGATCATCCCGTCCGTCGCCAGCAGCGAGAGTGAGGCGATCTGCGCCCGCTCCAGCCGCGCCAAGAGGTAATCCTCGCGGAACCGCGCAATGGACGGCACGAAGATGAAGATCTCGGCCAGCATCACGAAGATGATGGTGAGGATCAGAAACCGCCCTGACAGTGAGTTGGCCAAATGCCGCCTCCCCGGAGTGGGGCATTGCGGCCCCGGTCTTCGTTGACCGTCCCCCGGATCAGGGACGGCCGAACCTTTGCACGAAGCGCACGACCGATTTGACCATGTCGCTTTCGAAAAGCTTGGGGGAGAAATAGGCGCTTGCGGCGCGTTTGTTAATCTCTCCCAGCGTCGGGTAGGGCGCGACCATGTTCGCCACCGCGCTCATCTTCATCCCGTTGGCGATGGCAAGCGCCCATACGTGGATCAATTCGCCCGCCTGCGGGCCGACGATCGTGGCGCCAACCGGCTTGCCCTTCACGACCATCACCTTGGCAAAACCGCGCGTCTGGCCCGTCGCGATGCCCCGGTCGTTGTGGTCGAACTCGGCGCGCGCGACGAAAACCTTGTCGCCGTGTTGCTCTCTCGCCTGCGCCTCGGTCAGGCCGACCTGCGCCAGCTCCGGATCGGTGTAGGTGGCCCAAGGGATGTGATCGGTCTTCGCCTTGGCCGGCAGGCCGAACAGCATCGGGCGGATGATGACCCCCGCATGGTATCCCGCCACATGGGTGAACTGCATGCCGCCCGCCGCATCGCCCACCGCGTAGACCCGCTTGTTGGTGGACCGCAGGCCCTTGTCGACCGTCACACCGCCCCGCGTGTAATCCACACCCGCTTTTTCGAGGTCGAGCTTGTCGACATTCACCTGCCGCCCCACGGCCACCAGAAGATGCGAACCGGCGAAGCTCCGCCCATCCTCGGTCTCCACCGTGACCGCCCCCTCTTTGCCGCTGACCTGGCCGGCCTTCGCGCCTTCGACGATCTCGATGCCCTCGGCCCGCAGCGTCTCAAGCACCAGCGCGGCGGCTTCCGGGTCGTCCTTACCCATGGCCTTCTCGCCTTCCAGCACCGTCACGGCGCAGCCCAGACGCCGATGCGCCTGCGCCATCTCCATGCCGATAGGCCCGCCGCCAATGATGATCAGATGCTCGGGCCGCTCGCGCAGGTCGAAGATCGTCTCGTTGGTGTGATGCGGCACGTCCTCCAGCCCAGGGATCGGCGGCACGAAGGGGCGGGAGCCGGTGGCGATGACGAACCGCCGCGCGGTGATGACATGCTCGCCCGCCTGAACGCTGTGCTCGCTGATGAAGCGTCCGAACTCGCGGATCACGTGAACGCCGAGGCCCTCGAACCGCTCCTGGCTGTCGACGGGCGCGATGGTCTCGATCACCGACCGCACATGATCTTTCGCCGCCGAAAAGTCAGGCTCTGGCGCATGGCCGTCCACACCGAACGCCGCCTCCGCCGTTTCATGGGCCTTGCGGCCGGCGGCCAGCAGCGCCTTAGACGGGACGCAACCGAAGTTCAGGCAATCGCCGCCCATCTTGTGGCCTTCCAGCAGCACCACTTTCGCGCCCATCTGCACGGCTCCGGCCGCCACCGACAAACCGCCGGAGCCTGCGCCGATCACGCAGATGTCTGTCTCGATCGTCGCCATGTCAGATTCCCTTTCGGCCACGCACGGCCTTCAAGACAATGGGCAAGAGCGCCAACGCGCAAAGCCCAAGGATCGGAAACAGGATTTGCGGCTCGAAGATGATGCCGAGGTCCGGGGTGTCACCCCGCTCGAACACTTCGCCCAGACCAGCTCCGACCGAGGTGTAGACCAATGCGCCGGGCATGATCCCGAAGAAGGTGGTGATCACGTAGCGCTTGAGCGGCACCTTGAACAAGGCAGGCAGCACATTGGCCACGAAAAACGGCACCGCCGGAACAAGGCGCAGCAGGAACAGCGCCGACCACTGATTCTCGTCAATCGCCTCCTTGAAGCGCTTCTGCAGACCCTCCGATCCTTCCAGCCGCGCCGCGATCCGGTCGCCGAAGCTGGTCTGAACCGCCAGAAAAATCGCCGTGGCGCCCAATGTCGCGGCAGTGACGTTAAAAAGCACGCCCGGAAATGTCGCGAACAGGAAACCGCCCGTCAGCGTCGCCACGGTCGCGCCGGGCAGCGAGAACGCCACGATCAGCGTGTAGGCCAGCATGAACGCCGCCACGGTCAGCACGTAATTCTCATCCCGGAACGCCAGCAGCGCCTCACGGTTGTCGGCAAGCGCCTGGAAACTCAGGTAATCCTGAAAGAAGTAGTACCCGACGCCTGCCCCGATCAGCACGGCGATCAGGGGCAGATATCGCCCAAGTCCGGATTTCTGTGGTTCCGTCACGCTGTCTGCCATTTCCGAATTCCCTGTCCCTCGAAGTGGACCCTACATGCGCCACCCGGGGCAAGGGGCATATCCCCCCTCACGTGGCAGTGATGGCCCGTGACGCGCGGGCAGCTTTTCGTGACCTCGACCCTGAAAACTCGTAACAAACCGGCAAACGGATGTTTCAGTTCCGGAGAGGTACGTGGAAAAGATTCTGGTCAGTTCCTGCCTGATGGGCGCGCGGGTGCGATACGACGGCAACGCGAAGGCGCTGGACAACCAGCTTCTCGCGACCTGGCGGGCCGAGGGTCGGCTTGTCAGCCTGTGCCCCGAGATGGCCGCAGGCCTGCCCACGCCACGCGCGCCCGCCGAGATCGCGCCCGGCAAGACGGCCGACGAGGTCTTGCGCGGCCGTGGCGCCGTCTACGACCGCGACGGCCTCGACATGACCGCCGATTTCGTCAACGGGGCCGATCTGGCGCTGCAGGCGGCGCGGGAAAACGGCTGCCGCTTCGCGCTTCTGACCGACGGCAGCCCCTCCTGCGGGTCGACGCGCGTCCATGCCGGGGCCTTCGACGGTCAGACGCATGAAGGCGAAGGCGTCGTGGCCGCGCGCCTCAGGGCCGCCGGTATCCGCATCTTCGCGCAACATCAGGTGGGTGATCTGGCCCGCGCCATCGAAGAGGCGGAAAATTCCGCATAATCGGCCCTCTGGTTTGTTGACTCCGCCCCGCGCTTTGCCTATTGGCCGGGCTTCAACAGTTTCACGCCGTCCGAGGGATGCATCCGGCACCCTCCGGCCAACCAGAAATTCGGAGCGAGACTCATGTCCAAACGCACGTTCCAGCCGTCCAACCTCGTGCGCAAGCGTCGCCACGGGTTCCGTGCGCGCATGGCCACCAAAGCAGGCCGCAAGATCCTGAACGCCCGCCGCGCCCGCGGCCGGAAGTCGCTCAGCGCCTGATCGCTCCGACATGTCGGATGTGAAGCCTCCGCCGAGCGCCGCCTCGCCGGGGGCTTTGTCTGTTCAGACCCTGAACAAGCGCGCCGATTTCCTGCGCGCCGCTTCCGCCCGCCGCGTGCCGATGCCCGCCTTCCTGCTGCAGGCCCGCAAGCGCGCCGAGGGAGAGGCCGAGGGGATTCGCGTGGGCTACACCTGTTCCAAGAAGGTCGGCAACGCCGTTGCCCGCAACCGCGCCAAGCGCCGCCTGCGCGAAATCGCGCGCGCCGTGCTGCCATCGCAGGGCGTTCCCGGCTGGGACTACGTGCTGATCGGCCGGCGCGAGGCCACCGCGACGCGGCCCTTCACCGAGTTGCAGGACGATTTCGCCCGTGCGCTCGCCAAGGTGCACCAATGAACCCGCTGGCTTTCATCGTGTCCCTGCCAATCCGGTTCTATCGTCTGGTGATCTCACCCATGATCGGCTCGAACTGCCGCTACACGCCGACCTGCTCCACCTACGCGATGGAGGCGCTGCGCAAACATGGTGCAATCAGGGGCACGTGGCTGACGATCCGCCGCGTCTCGCGCTGCCATCCCTGGGGCGGGTCGGGCATCGACAACGTGCCGGACTAAAGCGTTTCCGGTTTTCACTGAAACAAGTATCGCCAATGTCCCGGGAACGCCGAAGGCGTGGCAGGGTATTGGCGGTTTAGCGCAATCCGGAAACGCTCTAGGGGACCAGCGCGTAATCCGGCGACCCCGGCGGCACGCCCCGCTTGTCCGAAGGCTGGCCCTGCAACGTCAGCGACAGGTCCCGCAGAAACGACTGGTCCGCGAAATAGAAGCGATGCGTCGCGTTCTCCAGGTTGCCGCCGCTCGCCACGAAATCCCAATACCGGCTGGTGCAATCCACATCCGTGAACCCGTCCACCGTCGGGTGCGGCAACCCCACCTTGCCGATCCGCGATCCGATCCGCTTGATATGCGCCGCAAGCCCCAGCGGCATGTCCTCGGCGTTGTAATAGTTGGTCAAGTGGCTCGACCACGCGCCGAACAGCTCCGAATAGCCCTGCCCCGGCACGAAGCGGTGGCTGCGCACATCACCGGCCAGAACACAGATCCGGTCGAAGGGCCGCCCGCCGAGCCCGTTGATGCACGTCTTCAGCGCATGGGTGCCCATCGAGTGACAGATCGCATGGACCCGCTGGTTGCCCGGAAGGTCGCGGATCGGCCCGGCCCCGTCATCGTAAATCGACCGCGCCGTGGCATCGACCTTTTCGTGATCCTCCACGTACTTCTTCAACGGCCCGCCCCCGCCGCAGGGCCATGAGAAGGCGATCACGTCGCCCTGAAATCCGTTGTCCTTCAACCCCGCCTTCAGCTTGCGCAGCGACCACAGCATCCGCGAAACGCTCGTGTTGAACCCGTGGATGAAGATCGCCACCCCATGTGGCCCGATCTGCGGCTCCAGCAGGCTCAACCATGTCGCCTGATCCACCCTGATCCCGGTATTATGCCCCTCGTGTTGCAGGACGACATAACTCGTCTCCGGCGCAACCTCGTCGGTGAATTGCCCCGTGACCGGATCGTAACGCCGGCGCGTGTAGAAGAAATGCATGGCCGGCCCCCCGGAAATGCCCTCAGTCTACCGCAACTGGCCCGTCTCACCAAACGCCAGCCACGCCAACCCACCTTGACGCAATCCCCCTCCGGCGCGTAGCTGCGCCCATGCTCGATGAAGAGAATGACGATATCCACCCGCTGTTTCACGGCGCGCCCTCCACGACGGAGTTCAAGAAGCTGCGCAAGCGGCTGATCCGGGACACGCGCGAGGCGATCGACCGCTACGGCATGGCGCGGAAGGGCGACAAGTGGCTCGTCTGCCTCTCCGGCGGCAAGGACAGCTATACGCTTCTCGCCGCGCTGACCGAGCTTCAATGGCGCGGCCTCCTGCCCGTCGACATCCTCGCCTGCAACCTCGACCAGGGCCAGCCGGGCTTTCCCGCGACCGTCCTGCCGGAGTTCCTTGAACGCATGGGCGTGCCGCACCGGATCGAGTACCAGGACACTTATTCCATCGTCATGGACAAGGTTCCGCAGGGCCGCACCTATTGCGCGCTCTGCTCGCGGCTCCGGCGCGGCAACCTCTACCGCATCGCGCGCGAGGAAGGCTGCTCCGCCGTCGTGCTCGGCCACCACCGCGACGACATCCTTGAGACGTTCTTCCTGAACCTCTTCCACGGCGGCAAGCTGGCGACGATGCCGCCCAAGCTGGTCAACGACGAGGGCGATTTGATGGTCCTGCGCCCGCTCGCCCACGTGGCCGAGGCCGATTGCGAGAAATTCGCGCAGGCGATGAATTACCCGATCATCCCCTGTGACCTCTGCGGCAGCCAGGACGGCCTGCAACGCCAGCAGATCAAGGGCATGCTCGATCAGTGGGAGGCGCGCAGCCCCGGCCGGCGCGGCAAGATGTTCTCCGCCCTGATGAACGCGCGGCCCTCGCACCTTCTCGATCCGTCGCTCTTCGATTTCGCCAACCTGTTCCCGCAGGAAAACGACGGCGCTTAACCGACCGTAAACCCGCAACAGCGTATCCCCGAGCACAATAGTTTCAGGGGAACGGTTTGAGATGGGTAACCAGCGCTCTGGCGGTGAAAGACGGCTTGGCCTGATGGCACGGGCTGCCATTGGCCGGATCGAGGTGCTGGCTTTGTTCCCGGCGCTGGTCCTCATTGCCGATTGGGCAGGGTTCGACAATTTGGCCCTCGTCACGGCACTCGGCCTGTCCACCCTGCTTTCCCTCGCGGTGCTCTTGTCGCACCGGACTGGCACCTCCGAGTCGGGTGCCTCACCCGAGTCTGGAAAGGCCGCCCTCCTCGAGTTGATGGACCACGTCGCCGAGGAGGACGGCAAGGATACGGTCTGCCTGCTGATTCAGGTCATGGACTGGGGGCAGGTCGTCGATACATGGGGCCACGATGCCGCGCAGGAGGTCTCCGCCCGATTGCAGGACCGTTTGCGCACCGCGCTGCGCGGCGGCGACCGCCTCGCACGGCTTGGCGATGCGCGGTTCGGGATCGTCCTCGGCCCGATGTCCGCGGCACGCCTCGGCATCCGAGATTCGCTGGCCCTGCGGCTGGCGACCGTCGCGCAGGAACCGCTTCCGCTCAACGGCTCGGTCCTGCGGCTTTCCGTTTCGATCGGTCATTCCGCGCTCAGGCGCCGCGCCGCGAACCAGGCCGAGGCCACGTTCAAATCCGCCGAGGCCGCGCTGGCCGAAGCCTCCGCCAACGGCAAGGGAGAGATTCGCGCCTATGCCGACGGGATGGGCCGCGCGCGCAGCGTCGTCTCAGCCCTCTCCGCCGAGGTCGAGGAAGCGATCCATTCCGCCGAGATCGACACGTGGTTCCAGCCGCAGATCTGCGCCGAAACCGGTGCCCTTGCAGGGCTTGAGGCGCTCGCCCGCTGGCAGCACCCGGTCCATGGCCTTCTCGGCGAGTCCGAGATCCTGCCCGCCATCGACGCCTCCGGCCAACGCGCGCTTTTCGGCGAAACCATGATGCACCGCGCGGCCGAGGCTCTGGCCGAATTCGATACCACCGATGCGCATGTCCCCGCCATTTCGGTCAACCTGTCGGAGGTCGAGCTTCAGCACCCCGACCTGCCCGAGCGTATCCGCTTCGAACTGCTTCGTTACGACCTGACCGCCGATCGCATCGCGCTGGAATTCTCCGGCGATATCGTCGCCCGGCAGGATAGTGGCTCCATGGTGCGCAACCTCGCCGCGCTTCAGGAAGATGGCCATAGTCTCGTGCTCGACCGCGCCGGGCCGACCGCCGTGCCGTTTCCGGCGTTGCAACGCTTCTCCGTCGACGCGATCAGGATTGACCGCGCCCTCGTGCTCGGAATCGACACCGACCCACAGCGCGTGCAGGCCGTCAGCGCCATCGTTGCCATGGCAAAGGCGATGGGTATGGATACGATCGCCACCGGCGTGGAAACGCGGGACGAGATGACCGCCCTCGCCCGCCTCGGATGCGCCCGCTTGCAGGGTTACGGCGTGGCCCGCCCCATGCGGCGAGACCAGGTTGTCGATTGGGTGCGGCGGCACCGCGCGTCCGGCTATCCCATCCTGCTGGGCGAGAAGCGCGCCGGTTGACGCTCCCCTGCGCGCGGTCGGTGCACGAAAAGCGCAGCGTCACAAGCGCCCACGCCCCTGTCCGCGCCGATTTCGCCCCTTGACCTTCCGCCCCCCCTTCTGTTGAACCGCGTGAAACCAAACCGCCCCGTTCCGGGCGGTTCAAATGCCTTTGAACCAAGGGCAAACGTGCGAAGGGGAATCGCCGAAATGGACGATCAGAACAGAAACCTGATCCTCGCCATGGGGCTGAGCCTTGTGGTCATTCTTGTGTGGACCCTGCTGTTCCCGCCGCCTGAACCCATCGAAGACCCCAACGCCCAGCCGCAAGCCGTCGAAACCGGCACCGGCGGAACCGCTGTCGATACCGACATCGCCCTGACCCCGCCGGTCGAACAGGCCGGTGCCGCCGATCCCGCTGCCGCCGTCGAAGGCACGCCGATCGAAGAGGGCCTGACCGAAGAAGTCCGCATTCCGATCGAAACCCCGTCCGTCGAAGGCTCCATCTCGCTTCTGGGCGGCCGGATCGACGACCTGTCGCTGCGCAACTACTTCACCGAGGTCGATGGCGACGAGATCGTCCGCCTGCTCGCGCCCGTCGGCAGCGAAGACCCCTATTATGCGCTCTACGGCTGGCGTCCCTCCTCCGGCTCGGGGTTGACCTACGAAGACGTGCCGACCTCCAACACGCCGTGGGACCTGGAAAGCGGTGAAACCCTCACCCCCGACAGCCCGATCACGCTGTCCTGGGACAATGGCGCCGGCCTGATATTCCGCCGCACCATCGAGATCGACGAAAACTACATGTTCCAGGTCACCCAGTCGGTCGAGAACACGACCGGCGAAGACGTGACGCTTGCCCCCTATGGCATCGTGGCCCGCCACGGCCTGCCCTCCGACCTGCAGAACTTCTTCATCCTGCACGAAGGCATCGTGCGGAAGGTCGACGGGCAGCTTGACGAGATTTCCTACGACGACATGCCCGACCTCGACACCATCGCCCGCGAAGGCGCACCCGCCGAATTGGTCGAGGTGGAGGGCAACGGCTGGATCGGGTTCACCGACAAGTACTGGATGACCACGCTCATCCCCGAAGACGGCCAGCCGTTCACCACGGTCATCAAGTATGTCCCCTCCGCCGACATCTACCAGGCCGAGGCGCGGCTGCCCTTCATGACCATCGCCGCCGGGGAAACGGCCGGCGTCACCACGCAACTCTTTGCCGGTGCCAAGGAAGCCGAAACGCTCCGCGAGTACGAGAATGCCGAACCGGGCTTCTTCGCCTCGCTCTTCGGGGCCGAATACGACCCCAACCGCCCTCAGGTCTCCCGCTTCATCGATTCGATCGACTGGGGTTGGTTCTACTTCCTGACCAAGCCGATCTTCTGGCTGCTGCACTGGCTCAACGGCATCATCGGCAACATGGGCATCTCGATCATCGCCCTGACGCTGATCATCAAGGCGATCCTCTTCCCGCTGGCCTACCGCTCCTACGTGTCGATGGCCAAGATGAAAGAGCTTCAGCCCGAGATGGAGAAGCTCAAGGAAGCCGCCGGTGACGACCGCGAGAAGCTCCAGCGCGGCATGATGGAGCTCTACCGGAAGAACAAGGTGAACCCGGCGGGCGGCTGTCTGCCGATCCTGCTGCAGATCCCGATCTTCTTCTCGCTCTACAAGGTGATCTTCGTCACCATCGAACTGCGCCACGCGCCGTTCTTCGGCTGGCTGAACGACCTCTCCGCCCCGGACAGCTCGTCGATCATCAACCTCTTCGGTTTGCTGCCCAACCCGGCGCCCGATCCGGAAAGCATCATGGCGCTGATCTTCATCGGCGTGCTGCCGATCCTTCTGGGCATCACCATGTGGCTGCAGCAGAAGCTCAACCCGGCCCCGACGGACCCGACGCAGGCGATGATCTTCGCGTGGCTGCCTTGGGTGTTCATGTTCATGCTCGGCGGCTTCGCCTCCGGCCTGCTGGTCTACTGGATCTCGAACAACACCCTGACCTTCACGCAGCAATACCTCATCATGCGCAGCCAGGGGTACAAGCCCGACGTCTTCGGCAACATCCGCAAGGGCTTCGCGAAGAAACCGAAGGACGAGGGATGACCTGGCACCTCACCCGGATCTGGCGCTACCCGATCAAGGGCATCGGGGCCGAGGCGCTGGACCGGGTGACGCTCACTGCGGGGCTGCCGCTCCCCGGTGACCGCGCCTGGGCCGTGCTGGAGGAAGGCGGCGACGCCACCGAGGGCTGGCGCTCCTGCCGCAACTTCCTGCGCGGCGCCAAGGGCCCGTCGCTGATGGCCGTGACCGCCCGGACCGAGGCCGGGAAGATCCAACTCTCCCACCCCGATCGCCCCGACATCGCCATCGACCCGGCGCGCGACGCCGCGGCCCTCTTCGACTGGCTCGCCCCGATCTACCCGGCCGAGCGTCGCGCCCCCGCAGCCATCGCCAAATCCCCGCCCGAAGGCATGTCCGACGTGCCCTTCGCCTCCGTCTCCATCCTGAACGCCGCCTCGCTCCGCGCCCTCGGCCAGAAACTGGGGCAGGACCTCGACCCCCTCCGCTTCCGCGGCAACCTCCTCGTCGACGGCCTCGCCCCGTGGGAGGAATTCGACCTCGTGGGCAAAACGCTCGCCATCGGTGACGCCCGTCTCGAAATCATCGAACCCATCACCCGCTGCCGCGCGACCGAGGCCAACCCCGCCACCGGCCAGCGCGACGCCAACACGCTCGCCGCGCTCAACGACGGCTGGGGCCACCAGCAATTCGGCGTCTACGCCATGGTCCGCATTGCCGGCACCATCACCACAACCGACACGGTGACCGTCCAATGACCGCCCTTCCCTTTCCCCTCGCCGAGGAACCCGACGACGCCACATCCGAACGCGGCCGCAAGCTCTTCGCGACGGGCGCGGAGTTCCTCAAGGGCGTCGTTGCGATGGACGGCCTGCCCCCCGCCGACCGCACCGAAGTCTGCTTCGCCGGCCGCTCCAACGTCGGCAAATCGACACTGATCAACGCGCTCACCGGCCGCAAGGGCCTCGCCCGCGCCTCCAACACGCCCGGCCGCACGCAGGAGATCAACTATTTCACGCTGGCCGACAGCCATTACCTCGTCGACCTGCCCGGCTACGGCTACGCCGAGGCGCCGCTCCCGGTCGTTAAGCAGTGGCAGGCACTCCTGAAGGCCTACCTGCAAGGTCGCGCCACGCTGCGTCGCGCCTTCGTCCTGATCGACGCGCGCCACGGCGCCAAACCCGTTGACGAAGAGATCATGTCGCTCCTCGACACCGCCGCCGTGCCCTTCCAGGCGGTGCTGACAAAAGCCGACAAGGTGAAGGGCCGCGACCGCGACACCTCGCTCGACCGCACCCGCGCGGCTCTGGCCAAACACCCCGCCGCCTTCCCCGAGTTGATCCTCACCTCCTCGGAAAAGGGCGACGGCATCGCCACCCTCCGCGCCACAATCGCGACGCTGTAACTCCCTGTTAAGGTTAACGCGCGCGCGCCCTTTCATCTTGCCGAAAAACCTCCGGGGGTTTGGGGGCTGGCCCCCAAGGCCTCTCCACAATACCCTCCGCTCCGAACACAATCGAATCCGGCCCCCGTCCATGAGAAAACAAATGACCCGCGACAACCTAGCAACCGCCCGCACCCTCAGCGAGGCGCTGCCCTACCTCCAGCGGTTCAACGATGCCGTGATCGTGGTGAAATTCGGCGGTAACGCCATGGGCGACGATGCCGAAATGGCCAGTTTCGCCCGCGACATCGTCCTGCTGCGCCAGGTCGGCGTGAACCCGGTCGTGGTCCATGGCGGCGGCCCGATGATCAACGACATGCTGGCCAAGCTCGGCATCGAAAGCACCTTCAAGGACGGCAAGCGCGTCACCGATGCGGCCACGGTCGAGGTGGTCGAAATGGTCCTCTCGGGCCTCGTCAACAAACGCATCGTTCAGGCCATCAATGCCGAAGGCGGCAAGGCCGTCGGCCTCTCCGGCAAGGACGCGAACCTGATCCTCTGCGAGCCCGCCAACGCCGACCTGGGTTTCGTGGGCGAGCCAAGCCATGTGGACCCGGCCGTTCTGAACAACCTGTTCGAGGATGACATGATCCCGGTCGTCGCCCCCCTCGGCATGGGCCGGAATGGCGAGACCTTCAACATCAACGGCGACACGGCGGCGGGCGCCATCGCCGCCGCCCTCAAGGCCGACCGCCTGCTGCTCCTGACCAATGTCTCAGGCGTCAAGAACGCCGAAGGCGATGTCGTCACCGAACTCAGTGCGGCGGAGGTCGAGGCGATGACCGCGGACGGTACCATCGCGGGCGGCATGATCCCCAAGACCGAAACCGCGCTCAAGGCGGTCCGCTCCGGCGTGCGCGCCTGCACCATCGTCGACGGGCGCGTTCCGAATGCCGTGCTGCTGGAACTCTTCACCGAACATGGCTCCGGCTCGATGATCCGGCCGTGACATGGATTATGAGACCGTCGCCAGCGCCGCAACGGCCCACCATCTGACCATCGTCGGGGCTTTCCATCCCGACCCGGAAGACAAGGCGCCCGAAGGCACCGGCACGATCCTGCTCCTCGCCCCGGCGGAGCCCGGTTTCTGGGCCCATTTCCAATCCCAGCCCGAGGCGCGCGATGGCCAGCCCGACAGCATGGACCGCTGGTCGACCCGCGTGATCGACGAGATCGCCGATCAACTCGACGCCGCCTCCCTCTACCCGTTCGGCGGCCCGCCGTGGCACCCGTTCATCGCGTGGGCCCGGAAATCCGGCTCGATCCATTCCAGCCCGGTCTCGCTCCTGGTCCACAACGACCAGGGGCTGATGATCTCCTTCCGGGGCGCGCTGGCCCTTGCCGAGCGGATCGACCTGACCCCGCCGCGCCTGACCCCTTGCCTGCTCTGCGCCGCCCCCTGCGAGACCGCCTGCCCCGTCGATGCGCTCACCGAGGACGGCTACGATACGGACGCCTGCCACGCCTTCCTCGATACGCCCGCCGGCGCGGATTGCATGGAAAACGGCTGCAAGGTCCGCCGTGCCTGCCCCGTCAGCCAGGGCTACGCCCGCGACCCGGCCCAATCCGCCTATCACATGCGCCATTTCCACAAATAAAGCGTTTCGGGATTAACCTGATGTATCGAATATCGAAAATGTCCCGAGAGCGCGCAGCGTGGCAGGGTATTTTCGATTCAAGTTTATCCCGAAACGCTATAGGCCCGCACAGATGCCCCGCACCCTCGTCCTGATCCGCCATTGCAAGTCCGACTGGTCCGCCAACCAGCCCGACCACGCCCGCCCCCTGAACGCACGCGGTGCCCGCGCCGCGCCGCAGCTTGGCGCGTTCCTCGCGCGCGAAGGCTTCGTGCCTGACGAGGTGCTCTGCTCCGACGCGCAGCGCACGCAGGAGACATGGGCGGGCATCGCCTCCGAACTGCCCGGCGCCGCCGTACCCACCCTCAGCCGCAGCCTCTACCACGCCGAGCCCGGCACGCTGCTCCAGGCCCTGCGCGCCGCCACCGGCCAGACCGTCGCCCTGATCGGCCACAACCCCGGCATCGGCGCGCTCGCCAACGCGCTCGCGGACCCGCGCCCGGACGATGACCGCTTCGGCCTCTACCCGACCGGCGCCACCACGGTGCTGCGCATCGACACGCCGTGGAAGGACCTCTCCACCGGCACCCTGCTCCACTTCACCACGCCGCGCGATCTCCCGGACCCGGACTGACACGCGCATAGCACTCCACCACCGGACGCGACGACGACGATTGCGCGCGAGCCCGCCCCATCTTTGTTCCATGAAAATGCAAAAGAAAAACGCCCGCCCCAACCGGGACAGGCGTTCGTTGTCACGCAGACCGGGCCCAGGCCCGGACGGCATCAATGCCCGAGGATCTGGCTCAGGAACAGCTTGGTCCGGTCGCTCTGCGGGTTGGTGAAGAACTCTTCCGGCTCGTTCTGCTCCACGATCTGCCCCGCATCCATGAAGATCACACGGTTGGCGACCTGCCGCGCGAAGCCCATCTCGTGGGTCACGCAGAGCATCGTCATGCCTTCTTCGGCGAGCTGGATCATGGTGTCGAGCACCTCCTTGATCATCTCCGGATCGAGGGCCGAGGTCGGCTCGTCGAACAGCATGATCCGCGGCCGCATGCAGAGCGAACGCGCGATGGCGACCCGCTGCTGCTGACCGCCCGACAACTGGCCGGGATACTTGTTGGCCTGGTCCGGGATCTTCACCTTCTCGAGGAAATACATCGCCGTTTCCTCGGCTTCCCGCTTCGGCGTCTTGCGCACCCAGATCGGCGCCAGCGTGCAGTTCTCGAGGATCGTGAGGTGCGGGAACAGGTTGAAGTGCTGGAAGCACATGCCGACCTCGGACCGGATCTTGTCGATGTTCTTCAGGTCATTCGACAGGAGCGTCCCGTCCACGGTGATGGAGCCCTGCTGATGCTCCTCCAGCGCGTTGATGCAGCGGATCAGCGTCGACTTGCCAGACCCCGAGGGGCCGCAGATCACGATGCGCTCGCCCCGCTGCACGGTCAGGTTGATGTCGCGCAGCACGTGGAAGGTCCCGTACCACTTGTTCATCCCCTTGATCTCGATGGCCACCTCGTCGGAGACCTTCATTTGCGAGCGGTCGATTGCGCGCTCTTGTGCCATGTTCGTATCAGCCATGGGTCAGGCCTCCTTAACGATGATCGGTCGTGAGCTTGCGCTCGAGCCATTGCGAGTAGCGGGACATGCCGAAGCAACAGATGAAGAAGCACAGCCCGATGAAGATGAAGAGTTCCCAGTAGATCCCGTTCCAGTCCGTATCGGCCCGGATCGCGTTCGAGAACCCGATGGGGTCGAAAAGGCCGATGAACACCACCAGCACGGTATCCTTGAACAGGCCGATGAAGGTCGACACGATCCCGGGGATCGAGATCTTCAGCGCCTGCGGCAGGATGATCAGCTGCATGCTCTGCCAGTAGTTGAGGCCAAGGCTGTCGGCCCCCTCGTACTGGCCCCGCGGCAGCGCGGCGAGGCCGCCGCGGATCACCTCGGCGATGTAGGCCGACGAGAACAGCGTCACCATGATGATCACCCTCACCATCAGGTCGAAGTTCGACCCCGGCGGCAGGAAGTAGCCCAGCAGAAGCTGCGCGGTGAACAGCCAGACGATCAGCGGCACGCCCCGGATCACCTCGATGAAGATGATCGAGAAGCCCTTGATGATCAGGAGGTCCGACTGGCGCCCGAGCGCCAGGATCACGCCTAGCGGCATCGACAGGATGATCCCCGATGCCCCGATCACGACCGCCAGCAGGAAGCCGCCGAATTCACGCGATTGCACCGCCGGGATTTCAATCGGAAGGATCGAATACAGAAGCCCCGACAACGCCGGCACCAGCGGGAAGATCGTTCCGCCCACAAGCCCCTCGACACTCCTCCAGGCACCGCTCAGTGCGGCGTCCGGCCCCCCGACAAGCCCGATGACCCAGTCCAGGATGTTCGCGATCAACTGGATCGGATCGAAGAACAGGAACAACAGCGCAAGGATCCCCAACAGGATCGCCCAAAGCCCGCCGGTCACCGCGCTCATCTGGCGCACCACGAGGAACGCGGCCGCAAAGCCCAGGGCCACCATGATCGGGCCCCAGATCGACCCGCCCCACAGAAGCCAGAAGCACAGGAACGGCATCGCCGCCGTCAGGATCAGCATCTTGCGCGGCAGCGAATCGTATAGCACCGGGGCGATGCCGGTCAGGAAGATGACGACCGCAAGGATCGGGCGCCAGTACAGATCGCTGGGGTAGAAGCCGAAGATCAACTGGTCCCACCGATCGACCAACACCGCCCAGCAGGCGACGCCGCCACCGTGTCCATCCATCGGGCCATACAGCTCGTCACGGATCTCGCGGCATTCGTTCAGCGACCCGGCGTCCCAGATGCCGTACACCATCCAGGGCAGGACCGCCGCCAGGATGACGTAGATCACGTAGAGGCTGATAAGGGTCATCGCGGTATTGGCGATGGAGGAGAACAGGTTCTCCCGGATCCATTTGATCGGACCCGCCGCCGTGACAGGCGGGGCCTGCTCCGGCAGCATCTCGGTCCGGACGTACGCCGAATTCAGGGCGGTTTCTGAGTGCACTTCGCTCATGTCACCGCTCCTTCAATGCGACGGAATTGTTGTAGATGTTCATGAACAGCGAGATGATCAGCGAGGTCAGCAGGTAGAAGCCGCCCAGAAGCAGCATCCCTTCCAGCTCGCGTCCCGTCTGGTTGATGGTGATCCCGCCAAGGGTGGACCTGACGTCCATGTATCCCACCGCCAGCGCGAGGGACGAGTTCTTGGTCAGGTTCAGGAATTGCGAGATCAGCGGCGGGATGATCACACGCATCGCCTGCGGCAGGATGACAAGGTTCATCGTCCACGAGGGCCGCATGCCCAGCGCCGATGACGCCTCGGTCTGCCCCTTGCTGACGGACAGGATGCCCGCGCGCACGATCTCGGCGATGAACGCCCCGGTATAGAGCGACAGGGCGAACCACAGGGCGATCAGCGAGTTGCGCAGATGGATCCCGCCCGAGAAGTTGAAGCCCTGCAATTGCGGGTAGTCCAGTGTCGCTCCCAATGCGACCAGCACGATCACCGCGGGCAGGATGATGGCACCCGCCCGCATCCAGAATACCCCCGGTGGTCGGACCCCGGTTCGCTCCTGCGTGGCGGTGGCCCGGCGGCCGATGTAACCGGATGCGAAAAAGCCCGCCACGATCACCGCAACAAGCAGCGCCAGGTCCGCGAAACTGGCCGAGGCGATGGCGGCCCCGGTTTCGGCGTCGACCTCGTTGCCGCCCAGCGAGCGCGTGAAGACAAGGTTCGGAATGTAGATGCCGCGATTGGTGACGGCGACGCTTTCGCCCAGGATCATCGACGCTTCGGCGTCCTCGCCCCGGAAGTCACGCGGTTGCGGCATGGATTCCGTCATGATTGCGAAGATGACGATGATCCAGAGCAGCAGGGGAATGTTGCGGAAGCCTTCGACATAGACCGTCATCAGTCGGCCGACGATCCAGTTCTTGCTCAGGCGCAGAACGCCCGCGATGACGCCGAGGATCGTCGCCGTGATGCAGCCCAGGAAGGCCACGAGAAGCGTGTTCAGGATACCGACGTAGGCGGCGCGACGGTGCGTCGAGTCGTTCGAATACTCGATCAGGCGCTGGTTGATATCGTAGCCGGCGCGCGAGTTGAGGAACGCGAAATCGAAATCCTTGCCGGCGGCGGACAGGTTGATGACGACGTTGTTCACCAACCAGACAAGCCCGGCCATGACGAGGAAGAACGCGACCACCTGGATCGTCGCGGATCGGTAACGCGTGTCATAAAGAAGCTGGCTAAGCCGGAACCCCTCGGCCGGTGGGTCGGTCATCGTTGCCATCGTGTGGCCCCCTGTCACTGGTTTCGCTGTTTCGCAAACCGGGCCGTCTTGTGCGGCCCTTGGTGTCCCTGCGATCTTTTCGCGTCTTTATATGAGAAGGGCGCGAACTTTCGCTCGCGCCCCTCAATTTCAGGTCTTACCGGAACGGCGGTGCGTAAAGCAGGCCGCCATCGGTCCACTGGGCGTTCAGGCCACGGGCCAGACCGATCGGGGTGGATTCGCCGATGTTGCCTTCGAAGATCTCGCCGTAGTTGCCAACGGCCGCGATCGCGCGGGCCGCCCAGTCGGCGTCGAGGCCGAGCATCGCGCCGAGGTCACCCTCGGTGCCGAGCAGGCGGCGGATTTCCGGGTTCTCGGTGCTGGCGCCGATTTCGCCGACGTTGGCCGAGGTCACGCCCAGCTCTTCAGCTGCGATCAGCGCGTTGAGCGTCCAGCGCGCGATGTCGCCCCATTCGTTGTCGCCGTGGCGGACGAGCGGGCCGAGCGGCTCTTTCGAGACGATTTCGGGAAGAACGACGTGCGCCGACGGATCTTCGAACGTGGCGCGCGTTGCGGCCAGGCCCGATGCGTCGGTGGTGTAGACGTCGCAGGCACCGGCGAGGTACTGCTGCTGTGCTTCCGCGTTGGTCTCGATCGGCACGGGCTCGTAGCTCATGTTGTTCGAGGCGAAGAAGTCAGCAAGGTTCAGCTCGGTCGTGGTGCCGGTCTGGATGCAGACGGTCGCGCCGTCCAGTTCCAGCGCCGAGGAGACACCCAGTTCGCGCGGAACCATGAAGCCCTGGCCGTCGTAGTAGTTGATGCCGACGAATTCGAACGCGAGGTCGACGTCGCGCGAGAAGGTCCAGGTGGTGTTACGGGCCAGCAGGTCGATTTCGCCCGATGCCAGCGCGGTGAAGCGGGTCTGGCCAGTGGTCGGAACGAATTCGACGGCGCTTGCGTCGCCTAGAACGGCCGCTGCAACGGCACGGCAGACCGCGACGTCGAAGCCTTCCCATTCACCTTCAGCGTTCGGCGCCGCGAAACCGGTCAGGCCGGTGGTCACGCCGCAGTTCAGCACACCACGTTCCTGCACCTCGGCAAGCGTCTGTGCCGAAGCCGCACCGGCGACCAGCGCGGTGGCCGCGATCGTGCCGAGAAATACGGATTTTTTCATTGTTTACCTCTTCCTGTGGGATCGCCCATCGAGATCGTTTCTTGTTCGCCCGACGGGCCTTGGCATATGCCGGGAGAGGCCTACTGCCCCTCGCCGAGCCAAAGTTGGACAAATCCTGTGCATAAGGTCAAGGGTAAGGCACAGGGAAATCCAGCCGAAAACACATCGTTCACAGCCGCTTTTCAGGCACCTGCCGCGAAATTATGCAATGGGCACTGGCCCGTGCCCCCTGTGGCGTCACCTTGAAAAGCAGAGCGTCCAGAAGTCATGGGCATGCAGCAATTGGGCCCGCTTCGCCTCCGCCATCCGCTGCGCCTCTTCATCCTCGCCCCATTGCTCGATCTGCCAATCCTCATCGATTCGGCTCAAATCCCAGCCTTCGTTGGCTGAAAGACGCCCCTCCGAGATCGCCAGCCCAAGCACCAATGACCCGGTCAGCGTGATCAGATCGTGCAGCGCGGTCAGCTGGAACGGACCACTGTCTTGCAGCACCCGCGCCAGCGCCGCCATCGCCCCGGCGTCCTGCTCCACCGGCAGCACGCCCGCCACCACCTTCAGCCGCGCGCCGTAGCGCTCTGCCGCCCAATCGAGCAGCGGATCCCACGCCTCCGCCTGACGTTGCGTCAACGCGTCCGGCGACTCGGCGCGATAGCACAGAAGATCCGTCTCGCCGTAGGCGGCAAGCATCGCGCAGACCTCGGCGTGCTGCGGCGTGACCCGCTCCACCGCCGAATTGGCCGAGCGTGTGTGCGGCATCGTCAGCGGCTGTATATACCCCTCCTGCGCCCGCCATTCTCCCGCAACCGCGTCGGCCATCTCGCGGGTCGGCATCACCAGCGGCAGCTTGCCCGGTGTGTTCAGCACCCGCGCATCCAGCAGCACCCGGAAGCCACCCTCGGTCTCTTCCACGTTCACATCGTCCCAGAACCGTTTCGCCTTCCACTGGCTCATGACCGCGTCAGCTCCATTCCTCGTCCTCGAACGGGTCGGCGGGAACGTCCGACGCCTGCCAGCCCAGCGTCTCCCAGGTGCGCGCCATGTGCTCGGGCAGCGGGGCCACCAGCGACACGTTCGCCCCGGTGAACGGATGCGCCAGCACCAGCGACCGCGCATGCAGATGCAGCTTGCGGCTCATCTCGCCGCCCAGCTGCGCGCCCCAGCCATCGCCGAGGTTCTCCTGCCCCGAGCCGCCGTATTTCCCGTCCCCGATGATCGGATGCCCGATCTCGGCCATATGCGCGCGCAACTGGTGCGTCCGCCCGGTGATCGGCACCAGGGCACACCAGCAAAGCCGCCCGCCCAGGTTCGACAGAACCGCGTAATCCGTCTCGGCGCGCTTCGCGCCCTCGATCTCGCGCACCTCGTCGGGCATCACGGCGCGCATCTTCTCGCCCTCGCCGCCCTTGCCGTGACCGCCCGCCTTCACGAGGCCGAACTTGATCGTGCCCATCTTCGGCACCGGCGTCCCCGCCACGGCGGCCCAGTAGATCTTGCGCGTCTCCCGCGCCCGGAACGCATCGGTCAGCGCCTTGGCGCTCGCCCGCGTCCGCGCCATCAGCAGAACGCCCGAGGTATCCTTGTCCAGCCGGTGCACCAGCCGCGGCTTCTCGTCGAGGCCGAAGCGCAGCACCTCCGACAACCCGTCGACATGCCTGCTCTGGCCCGAACCACCCTGCGTCGGCAGCCCCGGCGGCTTGTTCAGCGCGATCATGTGGTCGTCGCGGTAGATCACGGCCTTCCGCATCATCTCCGCATCGGCATCGCTGATCTTCGGCTGCTTGTGCACCACGGGCGCGGCGGTATCGGGCAACGGCGGCACCCGCACCTGCTGGCCCACTTCGACGCGGGTGGAGGTCTTGACCCGCCCGCCATCGACCCGGATCTCGCCCTTCCGGCACATCTTCTCGATCCGGCCCTGCGGCACATGCGGGAACCGCTTGCGGAACCACCGGTCAAGCCGCTGATCGCCCTCGTCCGGGCCGATCTCCACTGTCTGAACACCACTCATGCGTAAAGGCTCCGCGCCAGCCAGAGGCCGAGCATCAGCCCCCCGATTGACAACACCACCGAGGCCGCGACATAGGCCGCCGCCTGCCCGACGTCACCCCGCTCGTAAAGCGTCACCGCCTCCAGCGAGAAGGCCGAGAAGGTCGTGAACCCGCCGAGGAACCCGGTCATTACCAGCGGCGACAGATGCGTCAGCCCGCGCTGCGCGGCCACCACGACGAAAACCCCCATCAGGAACGACCCGACGATGTTCACCGTCAGGATCGGCAGGGGAAACGCCATGTGTCCGAACGCACGCACCATGCCGACACCCGTCAGGTATCGAAGCACCGCGCCAATCGCGCCGCCGAGGGCCACTTGCAGGATCGCTGTCATGCTTGGGGGGATGCGGCGCGGCGCCAACGATGTCAACGCCAACACACCGCGTCCGGGCGACCCGTTTTCAAAAACGGGTCCCACACGTTTTCGAAAACGCGTGTCCAAGGCCGTTCGAACGGCCTTCCCGCCCTCCTGCGATACCAACGGCGCGCCGCCCGCGCCCCCACGTAGGGAGCACATTCATCGTGCACCATCCCCCGCCCCCGCAAAAGCGCGGCCCGCACCGCCCCTCACTTCCCGCGCTTCTTCCGCAGCCCGTCGAACCACTCCACCCGCTTCTTCAGCTCGCGCTCGAAGCCGCGCTCCTTCGGCTCGTAGAAATGCGCGCGGCTCATCGTATCGGGAAAGTAATTCGCCCCCGAGAATCCGTCCTCGTGGTCATGGTCATATTCATAGCCCTTCCCGTATCCCTGCTCCTTCATCATCGCGGTGGGCGCATTCAGGATATGCTTGGGCGGCGGCGCGGACCCGGTGGATTTGGCGGAGGCCCGCGCCGCCTTGTAGGCCACGTAATTCGCGTTCGATTTCGGAGCCAGCGCCAGGTAGATCAACGCCTGTGACAGCGCCAATTCGCCTTCCGGCGACCCCAGCCTCTCGTAGGTCTCCCACGCATCGAGGCACACGCGCTGCGCCTGCGGATCGGCCAGCCCGATATCCTCCACCGCCATCCGCGTGATACGGCGCGCGAGGTAACGCGGGTCCTCGCCGCCCTCCAGCATCCGCGCGAACCAGTAAAGGCTCGCATCCGGGTCCGACCCGCGCACCGATTTGTGCAGCGCCGAGATCAGGTTGTAATGCGCGTCGCCCGACTTGTCGTATTGCGCCGCCCGCCGCTGCAAGCGCGCGCCCAGCGCCCTTGTGTCCAGCGGCTCCACCTTCCAGGCCGAAACCTGCTCGACAAGGTTCAGCAGCGCGCGCCCGTCGCCATCGGCCATCTCGCGCAGCGATGTGCGCGCATCGGGCAGGAGCGGCAGCTTGCGGTCCAGCTCCCCCTCGGCGCGTTGCAGAAGCGCCTCCAGATCGTCGTCGCTGAGCCGCTCCAGCACCATGACCTGGGATCGCGACATGACAGCCGCGTTCAACTCGAAGGACGGATTCTCGGTGGTCGCCCCCACCAGAAGGATTGTGCCATCCTCCATATGCGGCAGGAATGAATCCTGCTGCGCCTTGTTGAACCGGTGGATTTCGTCAACGAAGAGCAGCGTGCCCTTGCCGTTCCGGTGCCGCAGCTTGGCGGCCTCGAAAACCTTCCGCAGTTCCGGCACGCCCGTGAAAATCGCGCTGATCTGCACGAAATGCAGGTCGGTCTCATCGGCCAGCAGACGGGCGATGGTGGTCTTGCCGACGCCCGGCGGCCCCCAGAAAATGAGGGACGACAGCGCCCCGCTGTCGAGCATGACCCGCAGGCTGCCCTCCGGCCCCAGCAGATGCCCCTGCCCGATCACCTCGTCGAGCGACGCGGGCCTGAGCCGGTCCGCCAAGGGACGCGGCCCTTTCGGGGCGTCTTGCGCTGCCGCAGAAGTGTCGAAGAGATCAGCCATGATGGATGAGGCTACGCCCCGGTCCCCACGGCGGCAAGGGTTAAGAAAGGGTAAACAAGATTACGTTTCTTGTTTTTTATCAGGTTCTTAAGGCCTGTGTGCAAGCTTGCACACAGGCCCCCGATCCATCCTCAGTGCATCTTCGAGGCCATCGAGACGAAGTAGCAGCGGTGGGCGACGCCCCCGATCTTCATCACCGGCCCGCCCGGCTCCATGTCGATGCCCAGGCGGCGGCCCAGCCGCGGAATGCCGATGGGCAGCAGGCCCAGCAGCGTGGTCGCACCCAGTTCGCGGGCCGAGCGCACCATGTGCCCCATCAGCGACATCTGCACGTCGCGGCGGATATCGGTCTCCACGCCCTCGGCGACGAACAGCCGGTTCGCGTCCCAGATATGCGGCGCGATCGGCGCCGGCTCGTCCAGCAGGTTCGCCGGGATCGAGTCGAGCAAGCCCCGCTGCGCATCCCGAACCATGTAGCTGTAGACCCCGCACGAGGCCGTCGTCGGCGTCAGCCGCACACCGGCCAGCACGCGCAGGCCGTCATGGACACAGACCCACCGGCTTTGCGCGGTGTCGTACTGATCGAATTCCATCCCGTCTTCCGAAGGGATTTCCCAGCCCATCTCCTCAATGAAGGTCCGGTGTCTGGCTTTCAGCATGTTCGTGAACAGCGGCCCGTGCCGGTGAAAGTTCTCGAACGATAAGGTTGTCATTTGCATGTGAGTCTCCAGTCAGGTGAATCGAGTGTTTCGATGCACCACGCAGTTGGCTCTCATGCGGGGCTGCTCCCCCTGTAGCTCAGATCAATCCATATTCCTTGGCCCTCTGAACGGCTTCTGCCGTGGTTCGGGCCATCAGTTTTTGTCTTGCAGAGGTCAACCGCGCCTTGAAGGCGCTTTCGGATATGCCGAGCTTGGCGGCAGCAGCTGCATGGCGGTCCCCCTCCGCGATGCACTTCAGTGCGTCGGCCTGCGCCTTCGACAGGCGGGCCGGCGGTTCAGACAGATCGTGCATGCGGTGCACGATCCGATAAACAAGTTCCATTTCGTCTTCGGTGAACTCCCGATCCGCCCGGCTCGCCCCGGCGATGGTGCGAGAGGACATCGGTCCGATCGACGCGATCATACCATATTTCAAGCCGTATTGCGCGGATTCCTGCAGGATGCCGAACGGATCCGGCAGGCCGATCTGGCTCCAGCGGCGCGTCCCCGTATGGCTCAGCCCCCAGGCGAGCGTCGGGTCGCGCAACCCGTAGAGCTTGGACGTGTACACCTCCTGCCAGGAATCCGGATAGGTATTCACCATGATCAGCGGAGAAACGTAGCGAATATGCAGGCCCACGGCGAACCCGGCAGGGGCCGCCAGCGATAGCTCGTGGAGCAAAAGATCAAGGACCGGCGCTTTCGTCATCTCACCCACCAAATGGACATGTCCATTTAGATAGGTTGCTCGAAGGGCGGTCAAGCAGGATGCTTAAGGTCTTCACAAGGCGAGACAAAATGAAAAGTGGGATCGACCCAGTCCTTTTCGCGCGCCTGATGAAGATGTCGTCAGAAACGCGCCGTGATTTACTCGAATTCTTCGGACAAGCTCCGGTGGATCTGGGCGTCCTGTTGTGCAGCGGCGAGGCCGGCACGCCGCAGATCGCGCCGGACAGCAGAAGCTCCTGAACGCAAGGCCGATGAACGAGAAAGCCCCCCGACACGGTCGGAGGGCCTTGTTCGAGACGATGATCCGAGCGACTCAGGCGTCGGCGTCTTCTTCCGCCTCGACGCGGGCGCGGTCAGCCGCACCCTTTGCATCGACGTCGCGGTCGACGAATTCGATGATCGCCATCGGCGCCATGTCACCATAGCGGAAGCCGGCTTTCATGATCCGGACGTATCCGCCCTGACGCTCGGCGTAGCGGGGTCCGAGCACGTCGAAGAGCTTGGTGACGAACTGGTCCTGCTTCAGCTGCGATGCGGCCTGACGACGAGCGTGCAGGTCACCGCGCTTGGCGAGGGTGATCAGCTTCTCGACGATCGGACGCAGTTCCTTTGCTTTGGGCAGGGTCGTCTTGATCTGTTCGTGTTCGATGAGCGAGCCGGCCATGTTCGAGAACATCGCCTTGCGGTGTTCGTGGGTCCGGTTCAGGCGGCGGTATCCGCGGGCGTGACGCATTGTCTATCTCCAATTCAGATGCCCTCTACGGGCGGTTTTGCTTTGTCCGGGGCCCCGTTGCGCTCTGGGGCCCTCTCCTTGGGGCTTTCGCCCGGCCGCGAAAATTCTAGAATTTTCGCATGAAGGCGAGTTTTCTAGAAAACTCGCCTTCCGGCTCAGAAGTTGTCTTCGTACTTCTTCGCCAGTTCCTCGATATTGTCGGGCGGCCAGTCCACGATATCCATCCCGAGGTGCAGGCCCATGCCCGAGAGCACTTCCTTGATCTCGTTCAGCGATTTGCGGCCGAAGTTCGGGGTGCGGAGCATCTCGGCTTCGGTCTTCTGGATCAGGTCGCCGATGTAGACGATGTTGTCGTTCTTCAGGCAGTTTGCCGAACGCACCGACAGTTCCAGCTCGTCCACCTTCTTCAGCAGAAGCGGGTTGAACTCCAGATCGTCCTCGTCTTCCTGACGCGACGCGCTTTCCGGCTCGTCGAAGTTCACGAAGATCGACAGCTGGTCCTGGATGATCCGCGCGGCATAGGCCACGGCATCGTCCGGAGTGACGGAACCGTCGGTTTCCAGCTTCAGGGTCAGCTTGTCGTAATCCAGCACCTGGCCCTCACGGGTAGGCTGCACTTCGTAGGAGACCTTCTTCACCGGCGAGTAGATCGCGTCGATCGGCATCAGGCCGATGGGCGCATCCTCGGGGCGGTTCTTGTCGGCCGAGACGTAGCCCTTGCCGGTGTTGACCGTCAGCTCGATGTAGAGATCGGCACCATCGTCGAGGTGGCAGATCACGTGATCCTTGTTCAGGATGTCGATGCCTGCGGATTCCGAGATGTCGCCGGCGGTCACGACCCGCGGGCCCTTGGCCGAGATCGACACGCGCTTGGGCCCTTCGGCTTCCATGCGGATCGCCACGCCCTTGAGGTTCAGAACGATGTCGGTCACGTCTTCACGCACACCGGCGACCGACGAGAACTCGTGCAGCACGCCGTCGATCTGGACGGAAGTGATTGCTGCACCCTGCAGCGAGGACATCAGCACGCGGCGCAGCGCGTTGCCGAGGGTCAGGCCGAACCCACGTTCCAGCGGCTCGGCAACGACGGTTGCCTTGCGCGCGGGGTCATTGCCCGGCTGGACGACCAGCTGGGTGGGTTTGATCAGCTCTTGCCAATTCTTGTGGATCATGCGTCGCCTCCATGCTCGCATCCGGGGGATCCTTCCCGGACACACTCGAGGTAAAAATGACGAACCCGGGCCGCGGAAAACCGCAGCCCGGACGGGAAATCAGCCTGCCTCAGACGCGGCGGCGCTTGGGCGGACGGCAGCCGTTGTGGGCCATCGGGGTCACGTCACGGATCGACGTGATCTGGAAGCCGAGCGCAGCCAGGGCGCGCAGCGCGCTTTCCCGGCCGGAACCGGGGCCCTGCACTTCGACCTCGAGCGTTTTCACGCCGTGGTCCTGTGCTTTCTTGCCCGCGTCTTCCGCAGCCATCTGGGCGGCAAACGGCGTGGACTTGCGGCTGCCCTTGAAGCCCATCGTACCGGCAGACGACCACGAAATGGCGTTGCCCTGCACGTCGGAGATCAGGATCTTGGTGTTGTTGAAGGACGAGTTCACATGAGCAACGCCGGTGGCGATGTTCTTGGAGACCTTCTTCTTTGCGGGACGGCGATCACGAGCCATTGTTCGAACCCTCCCTTATTTCTTCTTGCCGGCAATGGCCTTTGCGGGGCCTTTGCGGGTGCGTGCGTTGGTATGGGTGCGCTGACCGCGAACCGGCAGGTTGCGGCGGTGGCGCAGGCCACGGTAGCAGCCAAGGTCCATCAGACGCTTGATGTTCATCTGCGTCTCGCGGCGCAGGTCACCTTCAACGCTGTAGTTCGCGTCGATGTGCTCGCGGATCTGCAGAACCTCTGCATCGGTCAGCTCGTTGACGCGGCGGGTCGGGTCGATGCCAACCGCCTCGCAGATGGCTGCGGCGGAGGTGTGACCAATTCCGGTGATGTAGGTCAGCGCGATCGGAACGCGCTTTGCGGTGGGGATGTTTACCCCTGCAATACGTGCCATGTAGGCTATATCCTTTGGTTGCGAGCCCGTAGCCCCAGGCCCTTTTTTCACAACGTAAGCCCGGGCGGTTGGTCCCGGGCTTGCAATGCCACCCTACGGACTGATTCCCGCGGGGATGGCGGTAGGTATGACCTGGTGACCAAAAGGTCAATAGGGCTGGGTCAGCTATCCAGAAGCGTGGCGATTTCCGCCGTCACAGCGTCCATCGTGCCAAGCCCGTCGACAGCGCGAAGCAGGCCCTTGGCGTGGTAATAGCCGATCAGCGGCGAGGTCTGCTTGTAATAGGCCATCAGGCGGACCTTCAGGCTGTCCTCGTTGTCGTCGGCGCGCACGGGCTGGCCGGCGGCGGCGGCTTCGGCGGCGCGGTTCAGGATGCGGCCCACCAGGACGTCGTCGTTGACCTTCATCTCGATCGCGCAATGGATCGACTGGCCCATCTCGTCCATCAGGGCCTCCAGCGCGTCGGCCTGCGCCAGCGTACGGGGGAAGCCGTCGAAGATGAAGCCGGTGCCGCCCGCTTCCAGCTTTTCGCGGATCAGGCCGATGACGATCTCGTCGGTGACAAGTTCACCCCGGTCCATCACCTCGGCCACGCGTTTGCCCATTTCGGTGCCGCTGGTCTTGGCCTCGCGCAGCATGTCGCCGGTGGACAGCTGGACCATGCCACGTCTCTCGACCAGGCGTGCAGCCTGGGTGCCTTTACCCGCTCCAGGCGGGCCCAAAAGAATGATGTTCATCGACGCGCCGGTCCCTTCCGCGGTTTCTTGGCGCCACTCTTGCGCCCGCGGAGCTGGGACTTTTCGAGCAGGCCTTCGTATTGATGTGCAAGCAGGTGCGACTGGATCTGCTGCACGGTATCCATGCCCACCGAAACGATGATCAGGATCGAAGTGCCGCCAAAATAGGCAGTAATGGCAAGGTTTGTCCGCACAATCTCAGGCATGAGACAAACTAGCGCAAGGTAGGCCGAGCCGAGCACGAGGATACGGCGCACCACGTATTCGAGGTAATCTGCCGTCCGTGCACCGGGACGAATGCCCGGAATGAAGCCGTTCTGGTTCTTCAGGTTGTCGGCCACGTCCTCGGTCTTGAAGGATACGTTCAGCGTGTAGAAATACGTGAAGAAGATGATCATCGACGCGAAGAACAGCAGGTAGAGCGGCTGGCCCGGACCGAAGTTCGCAAGGATCCAGCCCATGACCGGACCGTTGCCCTCGGCTCCGCCGAAGGTGGTCAGCGTGGTCGGCAGCAGCAGCAGGGACGAGGCGAAGATCGCCGGGATCACGCCCGCCGGGTTCACCTTCACGGGCAGGTGGCTCGACCCGCCGTCGTAGACCTTCATGCCGACTTGCCGGCGCGGATATTGGATGTGGATCTTTCGAAGACTGCGCTCCATGAACACCACGAAGAACAGCGTGCCGATCAGCATGACGATCACGCCGAGAATGGCGGGCGTGGACAGCGCACCCTGACGACCGGATTCGAAGAATTGTGCCAGCGCCGCGGGAACTTCCGCGATGATGCCGACGAAGATGATCAGCGAGATGCCGTTGCCGATGCCGCGGTTGGTGATCTGTTCACCCAGCCACATCAGGAACATGGTGCCGCCCACGAGGGTGATGACGCAGCCCGCGCGGAAGAACCAGCCCGGATCGGTCACGAGACCGCCGGATTCCATCGACACGGCAAGCCCGTAAGCCTGAGCCGTGGCCAGCACCACCGTGCCGTAGCGCGTCCATTGGTTGAGCTTCTTGCGCCCCTGCTCGCCCTCTTTCTTCAACTGCTCCATCGCCGGCACCATGGCCGACATGAGCTGCACGATGATCGAGGCCGAGATGTAGGGCATGATCCCCAGCGCGAAGACACCCATGCGGCTCAGCGCGCCGCCGGTGAACATGTTCAGCACGCCGCCAAGGCCCGCTGCCGCCTGATCGAAGAAATTCTGCAACTCCACCGCGTCGATTCCGGGCACCGGGATATAGGTGCCGATCCGGTAGATGATCAGAAGGCCCAGGGTGAACCAGATCCGCTGGCGCAGCTCGGTGGCTTTGCCGAAAGCGCTCCAGCTCATGTTGGAGGCCATTTGCTCCGCTGCTGATGCCATGCCGTCTCTCTTATGCGCTAAAGCCGCCGGGCCCGGATATGGGCCCCTGCGGCGCAGGAAATCCTTGGGGAAGGATGTAGGCGGAGTGGCCTCCGCCCACAACCGTTACGGGACCATTAAGGCCCCGAACGGGTTACTCCGCCGCAGCCGGGGCTGCCGTTGCCAGCGATCCGCCGGCCTTTTCAACGGCTTCGACGGCCGCCTTGGACGCGCCGGTGACCGCGATGTTCAGCTTGGACGACACTTCGCCCTTCGCCAGAACGCGCACGCCGTCGAGCTTGCGGCGCACAAGGCCGGAGGCGACCAGCGCGTCTTCGTTGATCTCGGATTTCGCGTCGATCTTGCCGGCGTCGACGAACTTCTGGATCAGGCCCAGGTTCACAACGGCGAACTTCTTCCGGTTCGGCTTGTTGAAGCCGCGCTTCGGAAGACGCTGGTAGAGGGGCATCTGGCCGCCTTCGTAGGCGTTGATGGCCACACCCGAACGGGACTTCTGACCCTTGATACCACGGCCGGCAGTTTTACCCATGCCCGAGCCCGGGCCGCGGCCCACGCGCTTGCGCCGTTTGGTTGCACCGGGATTGTCCCGCAATTCATGCAGTTTCATGTCGCTTCTCCTTGAGCCGGACATGCCCCCGGAAGCGAAATGGGACAGCCACGGCATTTCTTGATGTGTTTAAGCAGCCGATTCCGGCCACCGTGGGCGTATATGGGCTTGGCGCGCGTCAGGCAAGGGCTCAATGCGCGCGCGGTCAGGCGTCCGGTCCGGCCGGTGTCGGCGGATGGAACGTCTCGGCCTCCAGCAGATGCGCGATGCTCTCGTGCGGAAGTTGCAGCGCGTCCAGCGCCTCCCGCTCGGTCTGGAAGATCTCGACCCGGATGCCGCCCGCGATCTCGGCGAGGCTCTGGTACATGCGCCCGATCCCGAAGATGGTTTCGTTCGGTGAGTAGAGCACCGTATGCGTCTCCACGAGGATTTCGGGAACCTGCGCGTTCACCTGCCGCAGGATGGATTGCACAAGGCTGAAATTGATATCGAAATGGACGATGCCTGAATGGTCGATCAACTCGGGCCGACCTGCGCGGTAATGGGCGTCGTTCAGATACCGCGCGAAGTTCAGCTCGAATTGCTCGAAGTCCACACGCCCGAACCAGCGTGCGTAGAGCAGGTCAAGCTCCAGCGATGTACAATATTCGATTGGCAATGGTTCACCCCGTCAACGACTCTATAGCACAGTTTTGTAACTAATGCAGATGTAACCATCGGGACGGGGGTTCGTTGATCTCGCGCAATTCGTGTAAAAGAAAAGCCCCGGTCGAAACCGGGGCTTTGTCATTCCATTCGACTCGGGGTCGGCGCAGGCTCAGCCGCGCTCCTCGATGATTTCCACCAGATGCGGGATCTTGTTGATCATGCCGCGGATCGAGGGGGTATCCTCAAGCTCGCGGGTCTTGTGCATCTTGTTCAGGCCCAGGCCGATCAGCGTGGCACGCTGTTCCTGCGGGCGGCGGATGGGCGAGCCCACCTGCTTGACGACGATGGTTTTTGCCATGGGTCTCAGGCCTCCTCAGCGACTTGGCTGGATTCGTTGGGCGCTTCGTCCCGCTTGGGCAGGATGTCGGCGACCTTCTTGCCACGACGCGATGCGACCTGGCGGGGGCTCGATTCCTTGCGCAGGCCGTCGAGCGTGGCGCGGATCATGTTGTAGGGGTTCTGCGAGCCGGTCGATTTCGACACGACGTCCTTCACACCCAGCATCTCGAACACGGCACGCATCGGACCACCGGCGATGATCCCGGTCCCTTCCGGCGCGGTGCGCATCACCACCTTGCCTGCGCCGTGACGGCCAAGCATGTCGTGGTGCAGCGTGCGGCCTTCCTTCAGCGGCACGCGGATCAGGTTGCGCTTCGCCTGCTCGGTCGCCTTGCGGATCGCCTCGGGCACCTCTTTGGCCTTACCCTTGCCGAAGCCGACGCGGCCGCGCTGGTCACCGACCACGACGAGAGCGGCGAAGCCGAAACGCTTACCACCCTTCACGGTCTTGGAGACGCGGTTGATCGCGACCAGACGGTCCGCAAATTCCGGCGTTTCCTCTTCACGGTTGCGACCGCGGCCGCGCCCTCTGTTTTCACGTTCTGCCATATGGCAATTCCTTCAAATGGGACGCGCTTCAGCACGCCGGAGTTGTTTCAACTGCGGTCAGGCCGGTGCGAAGACAGGCACTGCCCAGTCATCGGCGAACCGGGCACGGGGCCCGGTCCACTCAGGGTCTTAGAACTTCAGGCCACCTTCACGGGCTGCGTCGGCAAGCGCCTTCACACGTCCGTGGAAGAGGAAGCCGCCACGGTCGAAGTAGCATTCTTCGACGCCGGCCTTCTTCGCCCGCTCGGCAATCGCGGCGCCCACCTTCGCGGCGGCCTCCACGTTGTTCTTGCCGACCACGCCGAGCGACGATTCCAGAGAGGAGGCGGACGCGAGCGTCTTGCCTTCTGCATCGTCGATCAGCTGGACGCTGATGTTCTTGTTCGAACGATGAACGGACAGACGCGCACGTCCCGCCGCCATCGCCTTCATTTTGTTCCGGTTGCGCAGGCGGCGCTTCTGGAACAGATCGCGTTTGGTCATTGCCATGGTGCCAGCCCTTACTTCTTCTTGCCTTCCTTACGGAAGATGTACTCACCCTTGTAGCGGATGCCTTTGCCTTTATAGGGCTCGGGAGCACGCCACTCGCGAATGTTCGCAGCCACCTGGCCGACCAGTTGCTGGTCGTTGCCTTCGATCACCACTTCGGTGTTCTTCGGCGTGGTCACGGTGACGCCTTGCGGAACTTCGAAATCGACGTCGTGCGAATAGCCGAGCGACAGCTTCAGGGTGTTGCCCTGCATCTGTGCGCGGTAACCCACGCCGGTGATCTCAAGCTCTTTCTTGAAACCGTCGGTGACGCCGGTGACGAGGTTCTGCACCATGGTGCGGCTCATGCCCCACTGCTGACGCGCGCGCTTGGACTTGCCACGCGGCTCAACAGAAACGGCATTGTCGGCCACGGACAGGGTGACGTCGTCGGTTGCGGTGAAGGTCCGGGCGCCCTTGGGGCCTTTCACTTCGATGGTCTGACCCGACACGGAGGCTTGGACACCTCCGGGCAGCTCGACAGGTCGTTTACCAATACGAGACATTGCAGGGCCTCCTTAGAAGATCGTGCAAAGCACTTCGCCGCCAACATTCTGGCTGCGAGCGTTTGCATCGGACATCACGCCTTTCGAGGTGGAGACGATCGACACGCCCAGGCCCTGACGGACCTGCGGGATGTCGCCCACGCTCATGTAGACGCGGCGGCCGGGTTTCGACACGCGCTTGAGTTCGCGGATCACCGGGGTGCCTTCGTAGTATTTCAGGCTGATTTCGAAGGCCGGGTGGCCGTTCTTGCCGGTAACCGCTTCGTAACCGCGGATGTAGCCTTCGTCCGCCAGCACATCCAGAACGCGGGCGCGCTGCTTGGAGGCCGGGGTCTCGACCGTGGATTTACCGCGCATCTGGCTGTTGCGGATGCGGGTCAGCATATCGCCGATAGGATCGTTCATCTGTCAGATCTCCTTACCAGCTCGACTTGACCATGCCGGGGATCTGGCCGTTCGAGGCCAGGTCACGCAGCTTGATCCGCGACATTTTCAGCTTGCGGTAATACGCCTTCGGGCGACCGGTCAGCTGGCAACGGTTGTGAAGACGGGTGGCCGAGCTGTTGCGCGGCAGTTTCGCCAGTTTCAGACGCGCCTTGAAGCGCTCTTCCATCGGCTTGTCTTCGTCATTTGCGATCTCTTTCAGCGCGGCACGCTTGGCGGCGTATTTCTCCACCAGGCGCTGACGCTTGAGTTCACGTTGAACCATGGAAACTTTTGCCATGTGTCTATTCCTCTCGCGTCAGGCGTTGAACGGCATGTTGAAGTGCTTCAGCAGGGCTTTCGCCTCTGCGTCCGTCTTCGCCGTGGTGACGATGATCACGTCGATGCCCCAGACTTCGTCGACCTTGTCGAAGTTGATCTCGGGGAACACGATGTGCTCCTTGATGCCCATGGCGAAGTTGCCACGACCGTCGAAGGACGGCTTCACACCACGGAAGTCCCGGATACGGGGCATCGCGATGGTGATCATGCGATCGAGGAAGTCATACATGCGGTCGCCGCGCAGCGTGACCTTCGCACCCAGCGGCATGTCCTCGCGGACACGGAAGCCTGCGATCGACTTCTTCGCCTTGGTGACGACGGCGTGCTGACCGGCGATGGCGGTCAGGTCTTCCTGGGCCGATTTGGCCTTCTTGGAATCCTTCACCGCTTCCGCGCCGCAGCCGATGTTGAGAACGATCTTCTCAAGCCGCGGGATCTGCATGTCGTTGGTGTAGCCGAATTCCTCTTTCATCGCAGCCTTGATGCTGTCGCGGAAAGCGGCCTTCAGACGCGGGGTGTAGTTTGCTTGGTCCAGCATCAGATCACGTCCCCCGTGGTCTTGGCATAGCGGACCTTCTTGCCGTCTTCCTCGCGGAAGCCGACGCGGGTCGCTTTGCCGTTTGCGTCCAGCAGGGCCAGGTTCGAGATGTCGATCGGCATCGCCTGGGGGATGCGACCGCCCTGCGAGGACTGGCTTTGCTTGGTGTGACGGATGGCGATGTTGATGCCATCGACGATTGCCTTGCCGGCCTTCGGGTTCACGGAGGTGATTTCACCTTCCTTGCCCTTGTCCTTGCCGGCGAGCACGACGACCTTGTCGCCCGTTTTCAGTTTAGCGGCCATCTTACAGCACCTCCGGCGCGAGCGAGATGATCTTCATGAAGTTCTTCGCGCGCAGCTCACGAACCACCGGCCCGAAGATACGGGTGCCGACCGGCTCGTTGTTGTTGTTGAGGATGACGGCGGCGTTGCGGTCGAAGCGGATGGCGGTGCCATCGTCACGACGCACTTCCTTGGCGGTGCGAACGACGACTGCCTTGCGGACGTCCCCCTTCTTCACGCGGCCACGCGGAATAGCCTCCTTGACCGACACCACGATGATGTCGCCAACGGAGGCGTACTTGCGTTTGGAACCACCCAGGACCTTGATGCACTGAACGCGGCGAGCGCCGCTGTTGTCAGCAACATCCAGATTGGTCTGCATCTGGATCATATTGGTTTCTCCCGACGTCCCGGACCGGCGTGTTCAGCACATTGGCCCGGGGGTTTCGATCAAACCGGAATGTGGTCGTCAGGCGACGATCACCTCCCAGCGCTTGGTTTTCGAGACAGGTGCACATTCCTGGATACGGACGGTGTCACCCACCTTGAAGGTGTTTTCCGGATCGTGCGCCCGATACTTCTTGGACTTCCGGATGGTCTTCTGCATGACCGGGTGCTTGAAGCGGCGCTCCACGGAAACGGTCACGGTCTGTTCGTTGGCGTCGCTGGTCACGGTGCCGGTCAAAATACGCTTGGGCATAGATCAGGCCTCCGCTGCGGCAGCGGCCGCTTTTTCGTTCAGAATGGTCTTCACGCGCGCGGCGTCGCGGCGAACCTGACGCATGCGGGCGGTGTTTTCGAGCTGGCCGGTGGCCTGCTGGAAGCGGAGGTTGAAGGCCTCCTTCTTGAGCGCCGTCAGCTCATCACGAAGCTGGTCCGGCGTCTTGTCACGCAATTCCTGGGCGTTCATCGCCTTTTTCCTTTCAACATCACGGGAGCGCCCCTGTCGCCAGGGTCACGACTGATTCCCGTGGAGTTCGGTGAATGAGGGGGCCGTATAGGGGGGTTGGGGGCAGTTGGCAACAAGATTTGTTCCGGTAAGCTCTCTACTCAAGGGGCCCTGTAAATGCGATGTCTTGGGGAAAGAAGTGCCGAGGGATTTTAATGGATGAGCGATGAACCCAAAAACAGGTGGTCGTTTGCCCTACGTCCGTTCATGGGGTCGGAAGACCATATTGTCCCGACATTGATGAACCGCTGGGACGAGGGAAGCGAACAGCAGATCTTCGTGCATTTCGATCCTGATCGAAGAGTTTTTTGGTTGGTCTTTTTTCGCGACGGGTGGAGATGGGGAAGCATTTTTCGACGTACACCTTCTCGGATTGATATACTCTTCAATGGTTTTGAAGATGGCCCATTCAGTCTTTCGTTAATCAATACCGCAAGCTTCATCGGCAAATACATTGGTGTAGGGTTAGGAGTGCCAAATCCAGGTAGCAAAACAGCCACCACACTCGCACTACTTTCGGACTGTGACAGTGTATCCATCCTCGATCACGACAAGGAAATTTTCCATTGTAAGTGCAAGATTCCGTCGACAGACATGATTAGCTTCATAGAACTGGTTCAAACCTAGCACCGCCTTCCCCCTCAAACCCCCGCCGCTTTCCGCAACGCCGCGTTCATCCGGCTCTGCCAGCCCGGGCCGTCCTTCTTGAACGCCTCCACCACATCCGCATCCAGCCGGATCGTCACCTGAACCTTCGGGTTCAGCGCCTTAGGCCGCCCGCGCTGGACGGGTGTCTTGTCGATGATCTCCTGCCAGTAGGGCGTCGACATGTCCGGCAGGTCGTCATCCGGCGCGCTGGCCGGGTCGAACAGGTCCTGCTCCTCAGCGAAGCCGGGTTCCGTATCTTTTTTCTTCCCGCCCATTGGCTTTCCTCAAACTGATGACCCGAAGCGCATCGCCCCGCGGAGTCCAGGCAAACGTGACCAAGCGACCATCGAGATGACCGAACGTGACCCAGCGTTCCTCTCCATAATCTTGCCTCCGATCACGGAACGTCAGATGCGGCCCCTCGAACACCTCTCCCGCCCGAGCCATGTCGAGCCCACGCAGTTCTAGCGTCTTCGCCCGCTTCTCCGGATCATACTCGATCTGCGCTTAATGTAACTACATTAAATCGCCGTTAAAGCCCGCTCACTTCGGCTTGCGCACCATCTCGATCGCCACGCTCTCGGTCGAGAAGCTGATATACCGGTAATCGTCGTCTTTCAGCACTTCGGTCAGCGCCTTGTATTCGTGGTGTCGCCAGCCCGGATAGCCGTAAAGCTCGTCGAACAGGATCACCGTGCCCTTCGCCAGCCGCTTCTTGATCGCCTTCAGCGCAAAAAGCGTCGGCGTGTAGGTATCCATATCCATGTGCACGAAGGCGAAAGGGCGCGTTCCGGTCTCTTTCAGGTAGCCCGGCAGCGTGTCCTGAACCCAGCCTTTGACCAGCGTGACATTACCGGGCACTTTCGGCAGCGTTCCGCCCTGGGTGAACGCGCCCGCCTCGCGGCCCGACTGCATGCCGGTCCAATCCTCTTCCAGCCCCTCGAAACTGTCGAACCCTGTCAGGGAAAGCCCGTGTGGCTCTAGCGCCTCGCCGAACAGGCGTGAGCCATCACCGCCCGCAACGCCGAACTCCACGTAAAGCCCGTCCGCGATCCCCGCCTTGATCGCCCGGCCGATCGCATATTCCCGGTTCTTGTCGCGGTTCCGGAACAGCATGGATTGTTCCATGTGCGCCTTGAAGTGCTCGAAACTCTCCTGCTTCGACGCTTCAGTAAGATAACTGATTGGGTTTCCGCCCGCCATGTGCCTGCTCCGCCATGTCTTGTTTTGCGAACAAGACCACGGGTCGGAGTGCCTATCAAGGAATCCGTTCACTCCCAGCCGTAGTTAAAACTCACGCTGATCCGGTCGTCCTCGTCCATGTTCATCGGCACTTCGTGCCGCAGCCACGACTCCCACAGCAGCACGTCACCCGCCTGCGGGTTGGGGTAGATGAACGCCCGCAACTCCTCGCGCGCGTCCTTCTTCCGGGTCGGGGCGGCCATCATCATCGCGTGGCGCGGGTCTTCCAGCTTGATCGACTTCGCGCCCGGCGGCACCGCCACGTAGGTCGTGCCGGAGATCACCGAATGCGGGTGGATGTGGGAGGTGTGGATTCCCCCCTCCGGCAGGATGTTGATCCAGATATCCTCCAGCTTCAGTGCGCGGCCGTCCAGGTCGAACTCCAGGTCCTCGGCGAAGGCGGCAACGTGTTTGTCCAGCGCCTCAACCACCTGCGCGAAGATCGGGAAGCGCCACGGCAGGTCGGTCAGCGAGGCGTAGCTGGTATACCCCGGATAGCCGTTCTCCTCGCACCATTCCTGCCCCGCCTCGTCGTCATCGGCGATGGAAAAGCAGGAGGACATGAGTTCGTCACCATCCACCTCCGGGCCGAATTCGGCGAGCTTAGCGTGGTAGAGGCGGGTCGCGAAGAGGGATTTGATCTGGGCCATGGCCGGACCCTATGGCGCGCCGCGCGCCGCCGCAACGTCAACCCTTTCGAAACACCCATCCGCTATCGCTGCGTCACGTTAGACGGAGGCTCGACCAGAATGGCGAACCGCATCTACGGGGTTCTGTTCCTGCCCCTCACGCTCCTGTTCCTCCTGTCCGGCTTCGTCCGGGCAGACGTGGCGCCGCTGGTCACGCGCGCCGCATCGCCCCTGTTCGAAGGGCTTCCGGGGGCCTCCACATCCGGCACCGGCTCCCTCTTCGCCGGTCGGGCGGAGGGCAGCCTCTTCGCCCCCTTCCCCGACCGCATCCGCCCATCCAACGGCGGCGCTCAGGGGCAGGTCGCCGCCCTCTTCGCCCTGATCGCGGAGGCGGAGGCCGGGGTCGCCGGTTACGACGCCTACAACCACGGCGCCCGCATTCCCCCGCCCCGCGCGCCTTCGCAGATGTCGCTTGGCGAGATCTACGCCTGGATCGCGGCCACCCCCGGCCAGCCCCATGCCATCGGACGCTACCAGTTCATCCCCGACACGCTCCGCCGCGTCGCCCGCCTGCGCGGCCACGGGCCGGAGGTACCCTTCACGGCGGAGGTGCAGGACGACCTCGCCCTGATCCTGCTGGAAGAAGCCGGGTTGATGGCCTTCGAGGGCGGCACGTTGGGACGGCGCGAATTCATGCAGAACCTCGCCCGCATCTGGGCCGGCCTGCCGCTGCCGAACGGACTCTCCTATTACCACGGCCACGCGGGCAACCGCGCGACGATGACATGGGCGCGCTTCGACGCGGGGATCGAGGCGATCTGGCCACGCGGATAATCCACGCACAATCGGGACTTTCGGATGCCGCTTGGCTGTGCCCTAAATTCGGAGCGCAACCCGAGCGAGGCCGACATGATCTCCGACGACCTGATCCAGCAGATGCGCGCATGGCGCCGCCACCTGCACCAGCATCCCGAATTCGGGTTCGAGGAGGTGCAGACCGCCGCCTTCGTGGTCAAGCACCTTCGGTCCTTCGGCATTGATGAAATCGAAACCGGCATCGGCGGCACCGGCGTCGTCGCCACGCTCCGCAATGGCGACGGCAATCGCACGATAGCGCTCCGGGCCGATATGGATTGCCTGCGCATCCACGAGACGACGAACCTGCCCCACGCCTCGCGCACACCCGGCCTGATGCACGCCTGCGGCCATGACGGGCACACCGCGACTCTTCTCGGCGCGGCGGCCCACCTGGCACACCACCCAGACTTCTCCGGCACGATCCGCTTCGTCTTCCAGCCCGCCGAGGAATGGGGCCAGGGCATGAAGGCGATGATCCGCGACGGCCTCGGTTCCCGCCTGCCTTTCGACGAGATCTACGGCCTGCACAACATGCCCGGCCTGCCCGTCGGTCACTTCGTCACCCGCCCCGGCCCCTTCATGGGGGCGGAGGACAATTTCGCCATCACCGTCCACGGCAGCGGCGGCCACGCCTCCCGTCCCCACGATTGCCGCGATGCGATCCTCTGCGCCTGCGAGATCGTCTCTGCCCTGCAGAGCATCGTCTCTCGCAACATCGACCCTGTGCAACTCGCCGTCGTCTCCGTCACCGGGATCGAGGGCGACAACATCCGCAACGCCATCGCCAGCACGGCCCGGATCGAAGGCGACTGCCGCCATTTCGACGATGCCGTCAGCGCCCGCATCGAAGAGGCCATGCACCGCATCGCCAAGGGCATCGCCGCCGCCCATGACTGCACTGCTGAGATAACCTACGACCGCGTCTTCGTGCCCCTCGTCAACGACCCGGAAGCCACCGACCACGCCCTCCACGCCGCCACGCAAACCTTCGGTCAAGCCAACGTGAACGGCCAGGCAGACCGTCTCGGTGCGTCCGAGGATTTCGCACAGGCCCTGTCCCTCGCCCCCGGCGCCTTCGTCCTGATCGGCAACGGCGACAGCGCGCCCCTTCACAGCCCGGAATACGACTTCAACGACGACGCGCTGGCCCATGGGGCAGCGTGGCTCGTGCAACTTGTGAAAGACCGCCTGCCGGCCTGACCGTCGTCATTCCCCGTACAGCACCGCCAGGTATTCCCGTAGAAGCCGCGAGCGCTCGGGGCGGAAACTCTCGTCCGTCACTTCGACCGCCGAGACACGCGACAGCAGGAATTTCCTGAAATCCTTGCGCAGCTTGCACCATGCCAGAAGCGCCACGTCATGATCCACGTAGACGATGGACAGGGGCAGCACCCGCCGCCGCGTCTCGGCCTCCGCGCGATCGACGTAAGCGATGTCCAGCGCCACCTCGTCCCAGCAGGCCCGCCGGAACAGGCCGATATCCCGGACCTCGGCCGCAGGCGCGCTGAAGCGGTACACCCGATGCGTGGCGTGCAGGATATCGCGCTGCAACCGCTCGGGCAGGGTCGCCGCGATCTTCGCGAGCGCCGAGCGCGCCGCCGCCGCCAGTTCCGCATCGCCCCGCTGCCCTGCATCCGCCAGCCCGGTCACCAGCGCCTCGATCTCCATCCGGTCGAAGGTCTGCGGCGGAAGCGACGGATCTTCGGTCAGCGTGTAGCCATAGCCCGGTGCCCCGTCGATGAGTGCGCCGCCCGACCGCAACGTCTCGATATCTCGGTAAAGCGTGCGCTCCGACACCTCCGTCTCTTGCGCCAGCCGCGCCGCCGTGACGGGCTGCGGCAAGGTACGCAACGCTTGCAGCAATCGGAAAAGTCGGTCGGAACGGGCCATCGGGTCCTGACGGAAACTGACAGGATGCCAGTGTTAATCGACGGGCATCGCTACAGCAAACCCGAAAGGCAAATACCCATGCTCACTCTTTACCATGCCCCTGTCAGCCGCTCCTCGCGTCTTGTGCAACTCGTCCACGAACTCGGCGTCGCGGACCGCGTCGACATCAGGATCGTTTCCGTCGACGAAAACGCCCCGGCCTCCGCGCGCAGCCCGCATCCCGAGGGCAAGGTGCCCTTCCTCGTCCATGACGGTGTCGAGATCCGGGAATCGAACGCGATCATCCTCTACCTCTGCGACCTTTTCCCCGAGGCCGGCCTCGGCCCGCAGGTGGGCGACCGCGACCGGGGGCGCTTTCTCAGCTGGCTCGCCTGGTACGGCAACGTGGTCGAGCCGGTGATCGTGACCGGCGCGGCCGGGCTGTCGCACCCGCTGCTGGACCTGACCTTCCGCGGCATGCCGGACATCTCCGCCCGCCTGGCCGAGGCTCTGGCCGACGCGCCCTACCTGATGGGCGAGCGCTACACCGCGGCTGACCTGCTGCTGGTCTCACCCTTCGCATGGTTCGCCGATGCGCTGCCCGATGATCCGAACGTCCGCGACTGGTTCGCCCGCTGTATGGACCGCCCGGCGCTGAAACAGGTGGCGGAGGCCGACGCAAGGCACAAGGCCAAGGCCGCCTGAGCCGCGCGCAACGGGCCCTCGCCAGCCAACCGATCACCGCAATTGGCTCCACCCCGGGTACGCATCGAAAAATGGATCGCCAAACCACGTGGTCCATTCTTCTGGCGGAACCGGAACAGGTCCCATGTACTCGGCACCACAGCTTCGAAACGCGGCTGTGGTGCTGAAATTCGCAATGCCATGCTGGAGAGCCACTGAAGAGGGGTCGGCAACAGCACGGATGTCGTAGACCTGCGGCGGGTCATGGCGGAAATCCGCGACGATGATCCACCGACCTCTTACGTCACGGCCACCGATCAGGACACCGAACGCGCTGGAAGAATCGATGACACGTGCCGTGTGCAGGGTTCCGAAGTCCGAGGGATCGACCCGGTTTGCAACGCGAACCTGCCTGTTCACGCAAAGCACGAAATCGCTTGCCGGATGGGCCGGGCCGTCGATGGGTTCAGGCTGCATGTTCCGCAGGAAAATTTCCCGCACGAGGAAGATCGACACGAACGCCATCAGACCAATGGCGCCAACGCGTCCGATACCGAAAAGAATACGCCTGTGCCCGATCATGGGACCGGGCTAACGGACGATTAAGGAAACAAGATGGCCCCCGCCGATCGTTCGGCAGGGGCCATCTGAATTTTCAAACCGGCGTTCGGTCCTGCTTGCGGCAGGCTCCGTCCTTACCAGTCTTCGCGGACCACGGTGCGGGTCTTGACCGGCAGCTTCATCGCGGCAAGGCGCAGGGCCTCACGTGCGACGTCTTCCGACACACCGTCGATCTCGAACATGATCCGGCCGGGCTTGACCTTGCAGGCCCAGTAATCGACCGAGCCCTTACCCTTACCCATACGCACTTCGACGGGCTTCGAGGTAACCGGCGTATCCGGGAAAATCCGGATCCAGACGCGACCCTGACGCTTCATGTGACGCGTCATGGCCCGGCGGGCGGCTTCGATCTGGCGCGCGGTGACGCGCTCGGGCTGCACGGCTTTCAGGCCAAAGGTGCCGAAGTTCAGGTCAGACCCGCCCTTCGCTTCGCCTCTGATCCGGCCTTTGTGCATCTTGCGGAACTTTGTCCGTTTCGGTTGCAACATCTCTCAGGACCTCCTCAGCGGTCACGGCGCGGGCGCGGGGCCCCGCCTTCCTGAAGCTCCGACTGACGACGATCACGGGCCGACGGGTCGTGCTCCATGATTTCGCCTTTGAAGATCCAGGTCTTGATGCCGATGATGCCGTAGGGCGTCGACGCCTCGGCATGTGCATAGTCGATATCCGCACGCAGGGTGTGAAGCGGCACGCGGCCCTCACGATACCATTCGGTCCGGGCGATCTCGGCGCCGCCAAGGCGGCCCGCGACGTTGACCCGGATGCCGAGGGCACCCATGCGCATGGCGTTCTGAACGGCACGTTTCATCGCACGGCGGAAGGACACGCGGCGTTCCAGCTGCTGAGCGATGCTCTCGGCAACCAGTTGCGCGTCCAGCTCGGGCTTGCGGATCTCGACGATGTTGAGGTGCAGTTCCGAGTCGGTGATCTTGGCCAGCTCCTTGCGGAGGGCTTCGATGTCCGAGCCTTTCTTGCCGATGATGACACCCGGACGGGCCGAGTGGATCGTGACGCGGCACTTCTTGTGCGGACGCTCGATGATGACGCGCGCGATACCGGCGTCGCCGGGGTTGCGCTTGTCACGCTTCGCGATCAGGTCCCACCAGCCCTTCTTGATGAACTCGCGGATCTTGATGTCTTCCAGCAGCAGGTCACCGTATTCCTTGGTGTCTGCGTACCAGCGGCTGTCCCAGGTCCGGTTGACCTGAAGACGCATGCCGATCGGGTTTACCTTATGTCCCATTAGGCGGTCTCCTCAACCTGGCGGACCGTGATGGTCAGCTCTGCGAACGGCTTGTGAATGCGGCCGAACCGGCCACGGGCACGCGGACGACCGCGCTTCATCACAAGGTTCTTGCCCACGTAAGCCTCGGCGACGACCAGTTCGTCGACGTCCAGGCCGTGGTTGTTTTCCGCGTTGGCGATGGCCGACTGAAGGCATTTCTTCACGTCGACGGCGATACGCTTCTTCGAGAAGGTCAGGTCCGTGAGGGCCTTTTCAACCTTCTTGCCACGAATGAGGCCGGCAACGAGGTTCAGCTTCTGCGGGCTGGTCTTCAGCATCCGCAGCTTGGCGCGTGCCTCGTTATCCGCCACGCGGCGGGGATTCTTATCCTTGCCCATGGCTTACTTCCTCTTGGCTTTTTTGTCGGCGGCGTGCCCGTAATAGGTGCGCGTCGGCGAATATTCCCCGAACTTCTGACCGATCATGTCCTCGGTGACGTTCACGGGCACATGCTTCTGGCCGTTGTAGACACCGAACGTCAGACCGACGAACTGGGGCAGGATGGTGGAGCGGCGCGACCAGATCTTGATCACGTCGTTGCGCCCGCTTTCGCGCGCGGCTTCGGCCTTCTTGAGGACGTAGGAGTCGACAAAAGGCCCTTTCCAGACGGAGCGGCTCATGACTTAGCGCCCTTTCTTCTTGGCGTGACGCGAGCGGATGATCAGCTTCTGCGACGCCTTGTTCTTGTCACGGGTGCGACGGCCCTTGGTGTCCTTGCCCCAAGGCGTAACCGGCGTGCGGCCACCCGAGGTCCGGCCCTCACCACCACCATGCGGGTGATCGATCGGGTTCATCGCGACACCACGGACGCTCGGACGCTTGCCCATGTGACGGACGCGGCCTGCTTTACCGAGGTTCTGGTTCGAGTTGTCGGGGTTCGACACCGCGCCAACCGTTGCCATGCATTCCTGGCGGACGAGGCGAAGCTCACCCGAGGACAGGCGGATCTGGGCATAGCCACCGTCACGGCCGACGAACTGGGCGTAGGTGCCCGCGGCGCGTGCGATCTGGCCACCCTTGCCGGGCTTCAGCTCGATGTTGTGAACGATGGTACCGATCGGCAGACCCGAGAAGGGCATCGCGTTGCCCGGCTTGATGTCGGCCTTCTGGCTGGAGACCACCTTGTCGCCAACGCCAAGACGCTGCGGGGCAAGGATGTAGGCCTGCTCACCATCGGTGTATTGCACCAGCGCGATGAAGGCGGTCCGGTTCGGGTCGTATTCGATCCGAACGACGGTCGCTTCGACGTCGAACTTGGTGCGCTTGAAATCCACGATGCGGTAGAGGCGCTTTGCCCCACCACCACGACGACGTGCCGTGATCCGTCCGGTGTTGTTCCGGCCGCCCTTCTTGGTCAAACCCTCGGTGAGGGCCTTGACGGGACGTCCTTTCCACAGCTCCGAACGGTCGATCAGTACCAGCCCACGCTGGCCCGGCGTCGTCGGCTTATACGACTTGAGTGCCATGTTAACTGTCTTCCGTTTTCTGTGCGGTTCACGCGCGGCTTTCGCCCCACACTCACCTGATGTTGTAGGCCCCCGTAGGTGCCAAAAAAACGAAGGCCCGCCGAAACGGGCCATACGCAGATGCGGCCTGCTACGGGAAAGCCCGGGAGGGGTCAAGCCGGATTCGGCAGCTTTTCCGCAAACTTCCCCTTCATGACAAGGCCCGCACCCCGATTTGCCAGTTCTTAACCCCGGTCCGCTACATCGCAGGAAACCCCCTGAGTGAGTGGTATTCATGGACGTCACCCGCCTACAGCCTCTTTGGACCGCCGAACTGCGCACGGCAGGATCGAAAGCCTTCAGGATCCTCGAACCCGAGTTGGAGCGGATCATTCAGGACGTCTACATGTTCCTGCTCGACATTCCCCGGCACGAGGTGACCGGCGATCAGGTCAGGCGCGGCCTCGTGAAATTCGAGAATATCCTGATCGGCAAGTTCTCCGACGAATATGTCCAGACCCAGACCACCACGGCGCAGCTTCTGATCGACCGTGGCGTCGATTTCGTCACCTACCTGCTGTGCTACGTGATCTATCACCGCGAATGTGCGATCTGCCTAACCCGCCACATGGCACAGGACTGCGTGATCGAGGAGGATATGTTCGGCGCCCTCCACCTCGCCCTGCAATGCGACACCTCCGTCACGATGAGCAGCTATTTCGCCATTACCGAGGCCGACAATACCCGTGTGCGGGACGAAATGCTGACACGGAACTCGGACCGCATCCGCGATGTGGCGAGCTTCATCAACGGGGTTGCACGGCAGACCAACCTTCTGGCCGTCAACGCGGCGGTCGAGGCGGCCCGCGCCGGTGACGCGGGCAAGGGCTTCGCCGTCATCGCGTCGGAGATTCGCGAAATGGCCACGAAGGCAGGGGATGCGACGCAGGAAATCGCCGCGCTGGCCCATCATGGGTCGCCCTCTCCGTCCAAGGCCGAAACGCGAAGGCGTGCCTGAACCGGCGCAGGTTGCGGCGGCGCGGTTCTATTCCACTTCGCCGAACCACTCCCGGCGCAGCGCCCGGTATTGTCCGTTTTCCGACAGGCGCAGCAACGCCCGGTTGATCGGCTCCCGCAGATCGCTCCCCTGCGGCAGGGCGATGCCGTAATCCTCGGAGCGGAAGACCCTGTCCAGCAACTGCGCGTCACCGGGCGCCGAGTCCGCCATGTAGAAGGCAAGGATCGGGCCATCGAAGATCACCGCATCCAGCTCATGCGCCTCGAAGGCGTCCATGAGCGCGCTGAACGAGGCGAAGGTTTCGTGCTCCACCTCGCGTTCCTCCAGGAACAGGCTGGCGGTGGAACCTTGCGTGGTGCCCACGCGCCGTCCCGGAAGATCGTCGAGCGACTGGATCGATCCGGCAATCGCCTCCACCGTCAGCGCGGCGGTGATGTTCGCCACGAAGATCGACACGACGAACAGGCTCGACACCACCATGAACACGCCCAGGAGTCGCCCGAGGATCGAACGGGGCATGTTCACCTCGAACCCGCCGTTCAGCACCAGGTTCAGCGCCCACCAGAAGGACGGGAACATCGCCTCCCGACCGTCCATCTTGAAATATCCCTCGTGCCGCCGCTCGAAGACCCACATCAGCAGGCCGAGGATGAACAGCGCACCAAAGCCCACCAGAACCAGCGTCAGAACCTCCCATCGGAAGATCACGCTCCAGATGCTCACGCCCGTGGCCGCGCCCGAAACGAGGATCTGCAAACCGCCGTCGTAGATCGGAAGGCTGAAATCCAGCACCGCCTCGCGTTCCGAGGTGATCGAGATATTGGCGACCGCCCCGTCGGCCTCGCCATTCAGCACCCCCTCCAGCATCTGCGGGAATTCGTCGACGAATTCGAAGCGGACGTCCTGTCCGATCTGCTCCGAGATCAGGCGCATCAATTCGATACTGAACCCCGACGCCTCTCCGCCTTGGTCGAATGCGAACGGGCGGCGTTCGACGGTGAGGAAGCTCAGCGCTTCCCCCTCCTGCGCGCGGATGTCGGACAAGGGCACGAAAGCCATCATCAGGCTGAGGGCAAGGACCGCGAACCGCATGGTGTTGATCTTCTTCAGGTGTTGGCTTCCGTTTGTTTACAGGCATGTGCCCATCACGCACAGCGCCCGGCCAAGGAATGAAGCGGACCGTGGCAGCCGTGCCGCTTTGCCTTGCCCAAGATCGTCCGAGATCCGCGCAAACACTTCACCATTGACAGAAGTATCGACTCGGCCCAATACTTCACCACATGGAGAACAATAGCCCCCGCCTCGATCCGGTCTTCCAGGCCCTCGCCGATCCCACCCGCCGCGCGGTGATCGGACGGCTGGGTCAGGGCCCCGCCACGGTCAGCGAATTGGCCGAGCCGTTTTCGATGGGCCTGCCCGCCTTTCTCAAGCACATCACCGTGCTGGAAGACGCCGGCCTCATCGGCACACGGAAGGTGGGCCGCGTGCGCACCTGCACCCTGCGCGAAGATCGTCTCGCCGCTGCCGAAGACTGGTTTCAGGAGCAACGGGATCTCTGGGCGACCCGCTACGACCAACTCGACGACCTTATCGAGACCCTCAAGGACACAGACGATGAAACATGACCCTAAGTTCCGCTTCATGGCGGACACGACCACCGCAATCCTCGACGTGCGCCGCCGCTTCGCCGCGCCGCGCCAACTGGTCTGGGATTGCCACACCAAGTCCGAGCTGCTCGACCGCTGGTTCGCGCCCAAGCCGATGACTACCAGGACGGCGAGCATGGAGTTCCGCGAAGGCGGCCATTGGCATCACGCCATGATCGCGGAGGACGGCACCGAGTACTGGGGCATCGTCCGTTACGACACGATCGACCCGATCGACGGCTACACCACGACCGATTTCTTCTCCGATCCCTCCGGCACCCCGAACGAGGACCTGCCAGCATCCTCATGGGTCGTGCGCTTCACCGAAGACGGCGCCGACGCCACCCTGGTCCATTCCCGCATCACCTACGCCTCGCCCGAGGACCTCCAGACGGTCATCGACATGGGCATGGAGGAGGGCATGGCCTCGACCTTCGAGAAACTCGACGAGACGCTTGCCTCACTTGCCTCCTGAAAGGAGACCACCATGACCGAACAGATCACCATCGACGCCATTGTCGGCGCCCCGCCCGCCACCTGCTGGCAGGCCTACACGAGCCCTGAGCACATCACCCAATGGAACTTCGCCAGCGACGACTGGTGCTGCCCCTGGGCAAAGAACGACATGCGTGTGGGCGGCAAATACGAGGCCCGGATGGAGGCCAAGGACGGCTCCTTCGGGTTCGAGTTCGCCGCCATCTACGACACGATCACCGACGGCGAAAGCTTCACCTACACGATGGAGGACGGCCGCAAGGTCACCACCACTTTCGAGGACCAAAACGGCAAGACCCACGTCACCACCGTCTTCGACGCCGAAACCCAGAACCCCGTCGAGATGCAGCGCGCTGGCTGGCAGGCGATCCTGAACAACTTCAAGGCCCACGCCGAGAGCCTCTGACAGGCCCCACCCCAGAAAAGCAAAGGCCCCGGTCGCCAACACGACCGGGGCCTTCCTGTTTCATCCGCGACGGATCACAACCCGGTGGTCACGTCGATCGTGTTGCCCTCTTCGAGGGTCACGTAGGCTTTCTTCACGTCCCTCCGGGTGCCGGTCTGGCCCCGGAACCGCTTGACCTTGCCCTTGGTGATGGTCGTGTTCACGGCCTTCACCTTCACACCGAAGACGGCCTCGACGGCCTCCTTGATCTGCGGCTTGTTGGCATCCATCGCCACCTCGAACACAACGGCACCGTTTTCCGAGGCCATCGTGGTTTTCTCGGTGATCAGCGGCTTGCGGATCACATCGTAATGCTTGGCGTCTGCACTCATTTCAGGCGAGCCTCCAATGCTTCGACACCCGCTTTCGTGATCACCAGCGTGTCACGCTTGAGGATGTCATAGACGTTTGCGCCGATGGTCGGCAGCACATCGATCCCTTCGATGTTGCGCGCCGCCTGGGCGAAGTTGGCGTCCACTTCCGCGCCGTCGATGATCAGCGCACGCTTCCAGCCAAGCTCCTTGATCTGTTTGGCCAGGGCCGAGGTCTTCGGCGCGTCCAGCGCCACGCTGTCGATCACCACGAGGCTGCCTTCGGCGGCCTTCGCGGACAGGGCGTGACGCAGGCCGAGCTTGCGGAACTTCTTCGGCAGGTCGTGGCCGTGCGAACGCGGGGTCGGACCCTTGTAGATACCACCCTTGCGGAAGATCGGCGCGTTGCGGTCACCGTGGCGTGCGCCGCCGGTGCCCTTCTGGCGATAGATCTTCTTGGTGGAGTAGCTCGTTTCCGAGCGGGTCTTCACCTTGTGCGTGCCGGCTTGCGCGTTGTTGCGCTGCCAGCGGACGACGCGATGCAGGATGTCGGCGCGCGGCTCGAGGCCGAACAGGGCCTCGTCCAGGTCGACCGAACCGGCTTTCCCGCCGTCCAGTTTGATGACGTCGACTTTCATTATTCACCGTCCTTCTGTTCTGCTTCGCCGTCGCCACCCTCGGCCTTGTCGGCCTCGATGGACGCTTCGGCTTCGGCCTCGGCAGCGGCCTCGGCGGCAGCTTGCTCTTCGGCCAGGCGCTTGGCTTCTGCTTCGGCTTCGGCAGCGGCGGCAGCAGCGGCTTCTTCCGCGGCTTTCGCGGCTTCGGCAGCGGCGGATGCCAGGGCTGCGGGCAGGATCGCGTTGTCGGGGAACGGCTTCTTGACCGCATCCTTCACGGTGACCCAGCCACCTTTCGAGCCCGGAACCGCGCCCTTGATCATGATCAGGCCACGGTCGCTGTCGGTGCGCACGACCTGCAGGTTCTGCGTGGTGACACGGGCAGCACCCATGTGACCGGCCATCTTCTTGCCTTTGAAGACGCGGCCGGGGTCCTGACACTGACCGGTCGAACCGTGCGAGCGGTGCGAGATCGACACACCGTGCGAGGCGCGAAGACCGCCGAAGTTGTGCCGCTTCATGGCACCGGCAAAGCCCTTACCGATCGAGGTGCCCGTCACGTCGACGTACTGACCTTCGAAGTAATGGTCGGCGATGATTTCCTCGCCAACGTCCAGCAGGTTCTCCGCATCGACGCGGAATTCGACCAGCTTGCGCTTGGGCTCCACGTTCGCCTTGGCGAAGTGGCCGCGCATCGGCGCGGAGGTCCGCTTGGCTTTCGCCGTACCGGCGCCAAGCTGAACGGCCGAGTAGCCGTCGCTGTCGGTGGTCTTCTTGGCCACCACCTGCAGTTTATCCAGTTGAAGAACGGTCACAGGGATCTGCTTGCCGTCTTCCATGAAAAGGCGGGTCATCCCGACCTTTTTCGCGATCACACCAGAGCGCAACATGAACGTAACCCTCCTTAGACCGAGATCTGAACGTCGACGCCGGCCGCGAGGTCGAGCTTCATCAGCGCGTCCACGGTCTGCGGGGTCGGATCAACGATGTCGAGAAGACGCTTGTGCGTCCGGATTTCCCACTGGTCGCGCGACTTCTTGTCGACGTGCGGACCACGGAGAACGGTGAACTTCTCGATCTTGTTCGGCAGCGGGATGGGCCCGCGAACCGTCGCGCCGGTGCGCTTGGCGGTATTCACGATTTCCTGCGTGGAAGCGTCGAGAACCCGGTAATCAAACGCCTTCAGGCGGATACGGATATTCTGGCTGGCAATCGCCATGCTTGTCCCCTTCAATCTCAGGGGTTCCAACGGATTGGACGATACAGGCTCATCCTGCACCCTCGTCGCGTCTTAGATGGTCCAACGAAATGGGGGCGCGCGTCGGCGCACCCCGTTGGATGGGGGGCGTATAGGGGGAATCGCGGGGTGGGGCAAGACCCGGCGACCGGCTTTTTCGCGTGTCAGGCCGCTTTGTCCGCGGACCCGTCCGATCGGCGCCACTCCAAATATTTGTAAAGTGACATACCAGCCAGGGCCAGGAACGAGGCGACCATCAAGAGAAAGTCGAACAGGGCGTCCTGAACCCGTTCGGAAAGGGCCGCTTCCCGATCCCCGTACAGATATTCCGCCAGCAGGAACGGGTGGTCCCGCACGCTCGGAATGTCCTCTGCGACCAGGTCGATCAGATCGGCCCTTGTATCCGGATCTTCGATCAGGATCGCGCGAACGACCCGGTCCGCCCCTTCGGCGCGAATAAGGTCGTTCTCCTGTTCGAAGACCTCGCGTTCATCGGCGACATCGACAAGCGCAAGATAAACCGGCGGCGTGGAGGCGGAGCTGAGCAAGAGAAACACCTGCCCTTCGCCACCCGTACTGATGGTCCCTGTCCGGGACCCCGCGATATCCCGAACGGCGATTTCTCCGAAGATCGAGGCCTGTGAAGCCTCCGGGAGCGCGCTCAACGAGACCGGCTCGGGCGGGTTGGACAAGCTGGCCCTCACAACGGCACGCTCGTTCGCGTATTCGATGGCGGTGACAACCGACATCACCGCGCAGATCACGGCCCCAACGATAAAGATCCACCAAGGGGATCGCTTGAACATGAGGCCCCGTGCTTCGCGCTTTCTCCTGCCGACATCTTAGGGATCGGAGCGCCTGCGGTCGAATGCCAAATGTGCATGCCACAGACCGGAGCGCCCACAGCCCCCCGTTTTCGAAAACGGTTGCCCCGCGCGGGCCGCGCGCGGCAAGGCCGTTCGAACGGCCTTCGCCCGCCCCACACCCCGCCGTAGGGTGCACATTCATTGTGCACCACTCCACCGCCAATTGTGGGTTAATGGAAGGTTAACGGGATTCGGATTTCCGTTTCGGAACAGGGTCTTGACCCCTTTGTGCAAGCTTGCACAAACCGGGGCACTCCCAAGCAAAAGGCCCCGCCGGTGGGGCGGGGCCTTTCTAAGTGGCTACCGGGTGCTGACCTCTGTTCTCGGGATCATTTGGCGGTGCCAAATAACCCTGCCACAGGGCGCCCACGGTTCAGCAAAATCATTCCACGATTTTGCTGACCACACCCGAGCCGACGGTCCGGCCGCCTTCGCGGATGGCGAAGCGCAGGCCTTCTTCCATCGCGA
>WVSM01000011.1 GCA_015689645.1 Rhodobacterales bacterium HKCCE4037 | reverse complement strand
GGCGCGGGCCGCCTCCCGTTGGGCGTGGCGCGGCGGGCGGGCTGAAGCCCGCGTCGCCGCGGCGCGCGTGGCGAGGGTTCGGTGGCCATCAGACGTAGGTATCGAGGCGACCGGAGTGCAGCCTCCCCTTCCGGTGGCGAAGCCACCTTTCGGGCAATGGGCGAAGGTTTTTTTGGCAAGATGAAAGGGGCAGCGTGGCCCTGCGGAGTGTTCTGCTCACGCGCGAGCGGGGCGCTCAGTGCGCCCCTTCCGCCTCGCCGCCGAGGCCCACGGCGCGCAGGATCGGGCTGATGATCTTCGTCACGATGGGGATCAGGAGGAAGCCGAGGATCAGCCCGCCGATGCCGTCGATCACGGCCTTCACCGCCCATGTGCCGAAGCCGTTTTCGCCGGCAACGGAATGGGCGATATCCTCGATCCAGTGTTCCGGTCCGGCGAAGCCCATCTCGGCCAGCCCGTGCACGATGATCGAGCCGCCGACCCAGAGCATGGCCGCGGTGCCGACGGTGGTCAGGATCTTCAGGAAGCCCGGCATGCCGCGCACGATCAGTTCCCCCAGCTTGCGGGTGAACCCGAGCCGTCCGTTGGAGGCCATGTGCAGGCCGAGGTCATCGGCTTTCACGATCGCCGCCACCGCGCCGTAGACCAGCGCCGTGATCGCCACGGCGACCACCGCCAATGCCGCGCCCCGGAACCAGACGTTGTCAGTTTCCAGCGCGGCGAGCGCGATCGTCATGATCTCGGCCGAGAGGATGAAGTCGGTCTTGATCGCGCCTTTCACCTTCTGCTCTTCCAGATGCGCGCTGTCCTCGGCCGACATCTTCTTGGCGACAGCCTCCTCCACATCGTGGTGGGAGGGGGAGAGCCAGTGCCAGACCTTCTCGGCCCCTTCGAAACAGAGATAGGCCCCACCGAGCATCAGGAGCGGCGGGATCAGCCAGGGCGCGAATTCGGACAGCAGAAGCGCGGCGGGCAGCAGGATGATCAGCTTGTTGAAGATCGACGCCCGCGCGATTTTCCAGACGATGGGGATTTCGCGGCGGGCTTCGAAGCCGTGGACGTATTTCGGCGTCACGGCCGCATCGTCGATCACCGCGCCCGCGGCCTTGGCCCCGGCCTTGGTGGCCTGCCCGATCACGTCATCGACGGAAGCCGCCGCCACCTTGGCAATCGCTGCCACATCATCCAACAGGGCCAGAAGTCCGCTCATGCCGCTTGTCTCCAATTCCGCGCTTTTGTCCGGGATATATAATCCAGACCAACCGCGCCACCCATTGCTTGTTCCCGGCACCGTTAGCGCCACCAGTGCCTGTTTGCGCAACCGTTTACGCTAACATACGGAAAATGCGGGTCTTTCGCCTTTTCAGACTCGCCCCGCCCCCCTATCCAGCAGCCAAGCCAGAGAAGGAGGCCACACCATGACCATCACCCTCGGGATCAACGGTTTCGGCCGGATCGGACGCGCCACCCTTGCCCACATCGCGGAGAGCGCGCGTAACGACGTGCAGGTCGTCAAGATCAACGCCACCGGGCCGATCGAGACCAATGCGCACCTTCTGCGCTACGACAGCGTGCATGGCCGCTTTCCTGGCGAGGTGCGGGTCGATGGCGACACGATGGATTTGGGCCGCGGTCCGATGAAGGTCTTCTCGACCTACGAGCCGGAGGAGCTCGATTGGGAGGGCTGCGACGTCGTCCTGGAATGCACCGGCAAGTTCAACGACGGCCTTAAAAGCGCCGTTCACCTCGAGCGCGGGGCGAAGAAGGTGCTGATCTCGGCGCCCGCGACCAACGTGGACCGCACCATTGTCTACGGCGTGAACCACCGCAGCCTGCGCCCTGAGGATCGGATGATCTCGAACGGGTCCTGCACCACGAACTGCCTCGCGCCGCTCGCCAAGGTGCTGAACGAGGCGATTGGCATTGAGCGCGGGATCATGACGACCATCCACAGCTACACCGGCGACCAGCCGACGCTGGACCGCCGCCACAAGGACCTCTACCGCGCGCGCGCCGCCGCGATGGCGATGATCCCTACGTCGACCGGTGCCGCCAAGGCGCTGTCGGAGGTGATGCCGGAGATGGAAGGCAAGCTCGACGGCACCGCCCTGCGCGTGCCGACGCCGAACGTCTCGGCCGTGGACCTGACCTTCGAGGCCGCGCGCGACGTGACCGTGGCCGATGTGAACGAGGTGGTCGCCGCCGCTGCCGCCGGTCACATGGGCGCGGTTCTGGCCTATGACCCGGAGCCCAAGGTCTCCATCGATTTCAACCACACCACCCATTCCAGCATCTTCGCCCCGGACCAGACCAAGGTCGTGGGCGGGCGCACGGTGCGGGTGTTGGCGTGGTACGACAACGAATGGGGCTTCTCGGTTCGTATGGCCGACGTGGCCGGCGCCATGGGTCGGTTGCTGCACTGAGGCGTCAGTAGGTCTCGATCTGGGGTTTGCCGTCGCCGATCTCGTAGTAATCGCCCTTGTGGGCCACGAAGATGTGCTTGCTCACCGTCATGCCGGTGGGCCCGTCGAGGCAGCCCGCCGCGATGCCGATGCCGTCTTCGTCGTTCATCCGGTAGAACAGGCTTGAGCCGCAATTGCCGCAGAAGCCGCGCTTCGCCCAGTCCGAGGATTCGTACCATTTGAGGCCTGCGTCGGACTGGAAGGTGAGCTTGTCGAAGGGCGCGTGGGTCGAAGCCCAGTGATGCCCGCTGGTCCGGCGGCACTGACCGCAGTGGCACATCGTCACCTCGGGTCGGGTGTCTTCAACGGTGAAGCGGACCTGTCCGCAATCGCAGCGTCCTATCAGCATGGCTTTTCCCTTTCGCTGCCCCGGCCGCGGGGTCGGTATGCAAGTCATCCAGGCATTCGTGCCCTTCATTGTGCGTCGTGCCATCCTTGCCCGATCCCGCGTCGAACGGAAGGGGCGGACCGGACGAGCGGCGCTTTACCTGCTGGTCGGCGGCGCGCATCCTGCGCCCAACCAAATCCCGGAGGACGCAATGCCTGACACCTACCTGATCACAGCCGCCGAAATCGACGCGATGGAGGGCCTCGCCAAGGTCCATTTCCGCAACCCCAATGCGCAACGGATCAACAAGTCGCTCGGCGATGCGACGGGGCTAACGGGGCTCGGCATTCACCTGATCGAGGTCGCCCCGGGCCACGAGACCACCGAATACCACGTGCATCACTACGAGGACGAGGCCGTCTACATCCTGTCGGGCACCGGCACCGCCACCATCGGCGACGACGACCACCCGATCGGCCCCGGCGATTTCATCGGCTACCGCGCGGGCGGTCTGGCCCATACGATCATGAACAGCGGGTCCGACACCTTGCGCATCCTCGTGATGGGGCAGCGCCTTGCCCATGACGTCGGAGATTACCCCCGGCAGGGCAAGCGCCTCTACCGCAACGCGGGCCAGCCCTGGGCCCTGGTCGACCATGCCGATATCAAGGAGGTGCAGGCCGGCGCGAAGAAATGACCTTTCTCGCGCCCCCGCGTCGTGCCAGAACCCTTCGCAATGACCAACGCACTTGCCATCTGGATCGGGATCGTGCTGGCCGCCTGCCTGGCGGTTGACGCGGTCATGTTCGACTGGACCAATTCGCTGTTCCTGGCGCGCAAGTTCGCCGAACTGTTGCGCTGGATGGCATTTTGGCGCTGAGGCTGGCGGCCGCGCTTCTGGCTGGGGGCGTGCTGTGGGTCGGGGTCTCGTTGGTCGGGCTCCGGCTGTTCGACAGCACCCGGTCGCTGCTGTACGACACCGGCGCCCCGCGCAACTGGCCGGTGATCTACGCGTTGCGCTTCAACGAGGCCGACCTTGTGCCGGAAGAGTTCGAGGTGATTGCCTGGACCGGAACGGTCGGCTACGGCGCGAGCGGCATCACGGCCGGTGGCATCCCGCGCCACCGCGAGGGGGCGGACGTGGTCGAAATCGCCGCCGACTGGATCGAGTGGGCCACCGGGCAGGCCTTCCAGGCGCGGTTGATCGTGGATCACCCCGAGGAGATGGGCGCGGTGCTGACCGTCCGCTTCGCGGCAGACGGGGAAATGTCGGTCTATCGGCCCGGCCCGGCCCTGCGCGCGGCCGGGCTGGGGCGCGCCGCGACGCTGGACGATTACGAGCGCATCGGGCACGTCTGCGGCACCGCCCTTGCGGAGGACGACCCGGTGCTGGCCCGTCTGCGGGCGCAGCGTGACGCGGGTTCCGGCATCGACCTCGACCGGATCGCGGAGGCCGGTCACCCCGATGCCCCGCCGACCGCCTGTTCCCCGGCGCCGTGGGACTGAGCCCTTTCCAAGTCCCGCGCCGCGGGGTATGCAACATCTGTTACCGCTAACAAATCGGCAGGTGCCGCCCTGCCCGACACCGAACCGGAGGAGAGACACCCATGGCTGTCAAAGTCGCCATCAACGGATTTGGCCGCATCGGCCGCAACGTACTGCGCGCGATCATCGAATCCGGCCGGACGGATATCGAGGTGGTCGCGATCAACGACCTCGGCCCGGTGGAAACCAATGCCCATCTCCTGCGCTACGACAGCGTGCATGGCCGCTTTCCCGCCAAGGTCACCACGACCGAGACCACCATCGACGTGGGCCGTGGCCCGATGGAAGTCACCGCGATCCGCAATCCCGCCGACCTGCCGTGGAGCGACGTGGACGTGGTGCTGGAATGCACCGGTATCTTCACCTCGAAAGAGGCCTGCCAGGCCCATCTGGAAAACGGCTCGTCCCGCGTGCTGATCTCGGCGCCCGGCAAGGATGCCGACAAGACAATCGTATACGGCGTGAACCATGACAGTCTGACCTCGGAGGATATCGTCGTCTCGAACGCGTCCTGCACCACCAATTGCCTCTCGCCGGTGGCCAAGGTGCTGAACGACGCGATCGGTATCACCAAGGGCTTCATGACGACGATCCACAGCTACACCGGCGACCAGCCGACGCTGGATACGATGCACAAGGACCTCTACCGCGCCCGCGCGGCGGCGCTGTCGATGATCCCCACCTCCACCGGTGCTGCGAAAGCCGTGGGCCTCGTCCTGCCGGAACTCAACGGCAAGCTTGACGGCGTGGCGATCCGGGTGCCGACCCCGAACGTCTCGGTCGTGGACCTGACCTTCGAAGCGTCCAAGGCCACGACGGTGGACGAGGTCAACGCAGCCATCATCGCCGCCGCCGAAGGGCCGCTGAAGGGCATCCTCGGCTATACCGATGAGCCGCTGGTCAGCAGCGACTTCAACCACGATCCGCATTCCTCGGTCTTCCACCTCGACCAGACCAAGGTGCTCGACGGCAACATGGTCCGCATCCTGAGCTGGTACGACAACGAATGGGGCTTCTCGAACCGGATGAGCGACACCGCCGTCGCCATGGGCAAGCTGATCTGATCGACGAGGGGCCGCGCGCATTTGTCTAAAATTGCGCGCGCGCCCGCCCCGCCGAACATTCGGCACCGCTCGCACCGCCTCTTTCATCTTGCAGGAAAAACCTCCGCCGGAGGCATTGAATCTCTTCTGGCGGACGGTCAAACCTGAGCAGACCCTCACGAACCGGAGCGCGCGACATGACCTGGAAAACCCTCGACGACATGGATCTTGCGGGAAAGATCGTGCTGACCCGCGTGGACATCAACGTGCCCGTGGAGGACGGCAAGGTCACCGACGCGACCCGGATCGAACGGATCGTGCCGACGATCCGCGACATCCTCGCCGCCGGTGGCACGCCGGTGATGCTGGCCCATTTCGGACGGCCCAAGGGCAAGGTGGTGCCGGAGATGAGCCTGCGCGTGACCCTGCCCGCGCTGGAAGCGGCGCTTGGCCAATCCGTCACCTTCATTGAACGTCCCGACCGCGCGGCGCTTGAAGCCGCCGAAGGCCCGGTGCTGGTCGAGAACACCCGCTTTTCGCCGATGGAGGAGGCCAACGATCCCAAGATGGCGCAATTCCTCGCCTCGCTGGGTGACATCTATTGCAACGACGCCTTCTCGGCCGCCCACCGCGCCCATGCCTCGACCGAGGGCGTGGCGAAGCTGCTGCCGAATTGCGCGGGGCGGCTGATGGCGGAAGAGCTCGGCGCGCTGGAAAAGGCGCTCGGCGCACCGGAACGGCCGGTCATGGCGCTGGTGGGCGGGGCGAAGGTCTCGACCAAGCTCGACCTGCTGCGCAACCTCGTCGAGAAGGTGGACGTGCTGGTGATCGGCGGCGGCATGGCGAATACCTTCCTTGCCGCGCAGGGCGTGGACGTGGGCAAATCGCTTTGCGAGCATGACCTTGCCGAAACCGCCCGGGAGATCGCGAAGAAAGCCGCCGCGCAGGGCTGCGAGATCCTGCTGCCCCGCGACGTGGTGATCGCGCGGGAGTTCAAGGCGGGCGCGGCCTCAGAAGTGGTGAAGGCCGAAGATGTACCGGGGGACGCGATGATCCTCGATGCCGGGCCCGACAGCGTGGCGCATATCGTGCAGGTGCTGGAGCGGGTGAAGACGCTGGTCTGGAACGGGCCGCTCGGCGCCTTCGAGATCGAGCCATTCGACGCGGCGACCGTCGCGGCAGCGCAGGCGGCGGCCAAGGCCACGAAAGCGGGCAACCTGGTTTCGGTCGCGGGCGGCGGCGATACGGTCGCGGCGCTGAACCATGCGGGCGTGGCCGATGATTTCACCTATGTCTCCACCGCCGGGGGTGCGTTCCTCGAATGGATGGAAGGCAAGACCCTGCCCGGTGTCGCGGCGCTCGGCGGCTGACCACAGGCGCTGATAGCGCAACCATCATTGTGAGCCTCCGCCGCAGCCCTTACTCAGGGCGCAACGGACACTCGGGGAGGCCACGATGGCAAGCGCAGAGCAGATCAAGCAGATGCAGCAGGGGGCGGGCTTCATTGCCGCGCTGGACCAGTCGGGCGGCTCCACCCCGAAGGCGCTGCGGCTCTACGATGTGCCGGAAGATGCCTGGTCCTCGGACGACGAGATGTTCGACCTGATCCACGCCATGCGCGCACGGATCGCCACGGCCCCCGCCTTCACAGGCCGGAAGGTGATCGGCGCGATCCTGTTCGAAAAGACCATGGACCGCGAGATCGAAGGCCGCCCCTCTGCCGAATATCTCTGGGCGGAACGGCAGGTGGTGCCGTTCCTCAAGATCGACAAGGGGCTGGAGGATGCCGCCGACGGCGTGCAGATGCTCAAGCCCATGCATGACCTCGACGCGCTGCTGGACCGCGCGGCGGAGAAGGGGATTTTCGGCACCAAGGCGCGCTCGGTCATCGCAGAGGCCAATGTCGGCGGGATCGCGGCCAACGTGGCGCAACAATTCGCGGTGGGCGCGCAGGTGCTCGATCACGGCATGGTGCCGATCATCGAGCCGGAAGTCTCGATCAATGCGCCCGACAAGGCCGCGGCCGAGGTGATGCTGCTCGACGCGATCCTGTCGGAGCTCGACAAGGTGCCGGGCGATCGCCAGATCATGCTGAAACTGACCCTGCCTGAGACGGCGGATCATTACGCGCCGCTGGTCGCCCACCCGAAGGTGATGCGCGTCGTGGCGCTGTCGGGCGGGTATTCGCGGGAGGAGGCGAATGCCCGCCTGGCCCGGAACCACGGCGTGATCGCCAGCTTCAGCCGCGCCCTGACCGAAGGGCTGTCGGCCAAGCAGGACGACGCGGCGTTCAACGCGGCGATCGCGCGGACCATCGACGAGATCTACGGCGCGTCGATCACCTGAGCCTGCAGGGGATTGCGCCCGCTTGCGCGGTCGCCGGGTGCAAATTTTCGTACGAAAATTTGGGGGGCGCTGCCCCCGTCGCCCAGGGGCGACTCCCCCGGAGGTTTTCTGGCAAGATGAAAGCCCGGGGTCCGCGCGTCAGTCGGTGGCCGGGCCGAGCCGGGCGAGCATGGCTGCCGGATTGGCCGTCGGGTTTGCACCGGCGATGAGGCCCGGGCCATTGGTGAGGCGGGTTGCGACGAAGGCCTCCGCCACGGGTGCCGGGGCGGCGTCGATCAGGGTGGCGGCGGTCAGGAGCGTGGCGGTTTGCGTCGCGAAAGCGCGGGCCTGCGCCTCGGTCGGCGGGGTTTTCCACGTGTTGCGGTAGCTGGTGAGGGCGGCGTCGTAGCCGGGCAACTGCCCGCTCGGGGCCTCCAGCGCGGCATCGAGCGCGTCGGCGCAGGCCGGGTCGCGGGCGAGGCTGCGCAGGATGTCGAGGCAGATGACGTTGCCCGAGCCTTCCCAGATGCCGTTCAGCGGTGCTTCGCGGTAGAGCAGCGGCAGGGGCGAATCCTCGACGTAGCCCATGCCGCCCATCACCTCCATCGCCTCGCCGATCACCCGGCCCGCCAGCTTGTTGTTGAGGAATTTCGCCAGCGCGACGGAGATGCGCGAGAAGGCCGCCTGCCCGGGATCGTCGAAGGCGCGGGCGACGCGGAAGGCGAGCGCGGCAGCACCCTCCCAATCCAGCGCCAGGTCGGCGAGGACGGCTTGCATCAGCGGCTGATCGATCAGGCGACGCTGGAAGGCGCTGCGATGGGCCGTCCAGTGATGCGCGTGATCGAGCGCCGCGCGCATCAGCCCCGCGGGCGCGGTGGCGGTGTCGAGGCGGGTGTGGTGGACCATGGTGAGGATGGTGCGGATGCCGTCCCCCTCCTCTCCCACCTGTTCGGCCAGCGCGCCGTGATATTCGATCTCGGCCGAGGCATTGGCGCGATTGCCGAGCTTGTCCTTCAGCCGCAGGATGTGGATCGCATTGCGCTGTCCATTTTCCAGCCAGCGCGGGACGAGGAAACAGGTCAGCCCGCCCGGCGCCTGCGCCAGCGTCAGAAACCCGTCGGACATGGGCGCCGAGCAGAACCACTTGTGCCCGGTCAGGCGCCAGCCGTCGGCGAGCTTCTCGGCGCGGGTGGTGTTGGCGCGCACGTCCGAGCCGCCCTGCTTCTCGGTCATCGCCATGCCGAGGGTCACACCGGCCTTCTGCGTCACCGGTTTGAGGGCAGCGTCGTAGTGGCCCGCGGTCAGCTTCGGCGCCCAGGTGTCGCCGAGGCCTCCAGTGCCGCGCAGGGCCGGGACGGCGGCGTAGGTCATGGTCATCGGGCAGCAGGTGCCGGGCTCCACCTGGCTGTGCAGGTAGACCATCGCCGCATGGGTCAAGTGGCGGCCGCCCTGCCACGGGCCAGAGGCATAGCCGCCCGTGAGGCCGAGGTGCAGGAATGCGTGGTAGGCGGGGTGAAACCGCACTTCGTCGAGCCGCCGTCCGCCTGCATCGAACAGCACCAGTTCGGGGCCGTGTCGGTTCGCGTCGCGCGCGGCCTCTGCCATCTGCGCCCGCCCGAGCGCCTGCGCCTGCCGCCGGAGCGCCGCGGCATCGGCGTCCGCGGCATGGGTGCGCAGCACGGGATCGTTCGACCACAGGTCGCGGTCGCCACGGGCGGGCGGCTGGTTCGTCACCTCATGGGTCGGCAAATCGGAGCGCGGTTCCATGGCAACAGGGTAAGGGCGCGAATCGCAATCCGCCACGGGGGATTCACAAAGCGTTCCGAATATGCGATTCTGCCGAGTAGGCGCCCGTCAGAGGCGTTCGGACACGTCGGCCCGACCGGGCCATTCGAGGCAGAGCCATGTTGCGCACCCTATCGCTGACCCGGGCTATCGTGCCGGGCCTGCTGTTCCTGATCGGAGCCTATTTCACCTTTGCCGCCGTGCAGGGGGATTACGGGCTGTTCCAGCGCATGCAGGTCGAGGCCGAGCGTGACCGGCTGCAGGACGAGCTTGCGCGCCTTGAAGATCAGGTGGCGCGGATGGAGATTCTGACGCGCCGCCTATCGGACGATTATCTCGACCTCGACCTGCTGGATGAGCGGGTGCGCAGCGTCCTTGGCTATGTCCGGCCGGACGAGCTGGTCCTTCCCTGACGCGCCACGCACCGGCGACATCCGCAGCGCTCCCTTGTTATTCCGAGCCTTTCCATGACGGCATGGCAGATTTGTGCCCCTGCGTCAGATAGACGGGAGACTCCCCGGAACAAAGCTGTTATGGAATAGTTCAACGTTAAACTATTCCCGTTTCGGGGGAGGAGAAACGAAGAATGGCCGCGAAAAAAGCCACCGCCCAGGCGGACTCCAAGCCAAACGTGTCAGCCGATGAGCTGAAAGACTATTACCGCGAAATGCTTCTGATCCGCCGGTTCGAGGAAAAGGCCGGCCAGCTTTACGGCATGGGCCTGATCGGCGGCTTCTGTCACCTCTATATCGGGCAAGAAGCCGTCGTGGTGGGCCTCGAGGCCGCCGCCGAGGAAGGCGACAAGCGGATTACCTCCTACCGTGACCACGGGCACATGCTGGCCTGCGGGATGGATCCCAAGGGCGTGATGGCCGAGCTCACGGGCCGCGAGGGCGGTTATTCCAAGGGCAAGGGCGGCTCGATGCACATGTTCTCGAAAGAGAAACATTTCTACGGCGGCCACGGCATTGTTGCCGCGCAGGTGCCGCTGGGGGCTGGCCTCGCCTTCGCCGACAAGTATCTCGACAACAAGCGCGTGACCTTCACCTATTTCGGCGACGGTGCCGCGAACCAGGGCCAGGTCTACGAGACCTTCAACATGGCCGCGCTGTGGAAGCTGCCGGTCATCTTCGTGATCGAGAACAACCAGTACGCCATGGGCACGTCGCAGCAGCGCTCGACCTCCTCGCCTGACATCTACGTGCGCGGCGAAGCCTTCGGCATCCCCGGCGAGATCGTCGACGGGATGGACGTGCTGGCCGTGAAGGAAGCCGGCGAAAAGGCCGTCGCCCACTGCCGTGAGGGCAAGGGGCCATATATCCTCGAAGTGAAGACCTACCGCTATCGCGGCCACTCCATGTCGGACCCGGCGAAATACCGGACCCGCGAGGAAGTGCAGGAAATGCGCGAGAAGCGCGATGCCATCGAACACATCCGCCAGATGCTTCTGACCGGCGGTCATGCCTCCGAGGAGGATCTCAAGGCCATCGACAAGGAGATCAAGGAGATCGTCAACGAGGCCGCCGAATTCTCCAAGGAAAGCCCGGAACCGGCGCTGGAAGAGCTCTGGACCGACATCTATGCCAAGGAGATCCCGCAGGGAGAGGCGGTCTGACATGCGCGTGGCGGCCGCCATCATCCTTTGCCTGTTCGGCGCGCCGGCCTGGTCCGTGGCGCAATCCCTGCCCGAGCCCGCCACGGTGGCAGCCGATCTTGAGCGGCTGCTCACCTATGGCACCCCGGGTGTCACGGACTTCGCCATGAGCTTTTCCTGGGATCCGAGTGCGCCTTGCGTCGCGACATATGTTCAGGAGAGGGCTCTTGAGGCCTCCCGGCTCGAGACGCGTGCAACCGTGCACTTTGGACTTCTGGAACTTGGCACCGTACGCGTGACCGCCTTTCCCGGCGGCATCGAACGCGTCACCGTGCGCCCCATCATTCCGGATTACAATGTCACCACAACCCTTGTTCTGCACGACGCGGATCGGAACCTTGCCAGGGAATTCACGGCTGGAACCGGCCAGGTCTGTGAGAGCGACCGCTGTGAAGGCGATGTCGAACGGAACGGGATCGACCTGTTCCTTCCGCCCGAAACCGAAGACGGTCCGTCACGCGATTTCTTGAACTCCGCACTCTTCGTCTACGCGCAGGTCTGCCGTGACGACGCGGCCATCCAGGGGTAAACGGCCATGTCGCGAACCGCCTGTCCTGCAACGCCGCCCGGGCTGATCGAACTGCCCCGTGCTACGTCCGTAAGTGCCGACGTTTTTGTCGGACCGACGATCCACCAGTGTATCAACCATCCATCCCTCCGAGGACCACACAGATGAAAGCCATTGTTCCTGTCTTTCTTTCCTTCGCCGCTCTGGCCACGCCGCTTGCCGCGCAGGATGCGGCGACCGCGCTTGCAGATATGCAGGCGCTTGTCGACACTGGCACCATCGGTTCGGGTGAATATCCAGCCGTCGCCATCACGGCCGAAGGCTGCATGCTGACCTCGACCGTCAACAGCATATCCCCGCAACTGGGCGTGCCGATCGTCGCCACCTCCACCGCAGACGCCCGCGATCTGCTCCCGGCCGCCTTCGCGCCGGACCCGAGCGAGGGACGGCTGACGATCTGGATCCCGCGGGAGGACCAGGGTCCGATCAACCTGACGATGACCATCGAGACGGACGATGCAGCAGCACGCACCGCCTTCGAAGGCGGGCTCGGCGCCGATTGTTCCGCCGCGGGCCCGTGCTCGGCCGTGCAAGCCGCGCCGCGCATGCCGGTGGCGATCTACGAGGCGGATGCCGACGCGGCGATGGACCGCGCCCGGTCTTTCTCGACCGCGCTCAGCGCATTCGCGGCAGCCTGCGCGGCCCAGTAAATACAGGACGGCGGCGCTCCGGCGCCACCGGCTTCAACCAGAACGAACGCAAACAGGACCGAAGTCATGGCAACCGAGATACTCATGCCCGCCCTCTCCCCCACGATGGAGGAAGGCACATTGGCCAAGTGGCTGGTGAAAGAAGGCGACACCGTAAGCTCGGGTGACATTCTCGCCGAGATCGAGACCGACAAGGCGACGATGGAATTCGAAGCCGTCGACGAGGGCGTGATCGGGAAGATCCTCGTGGCCGAGGGAACCGAGGGTGTGAAAGTCAACACGCCCATCGCGATCATCGGCGAGGAAGGTGAGGATATGTCCGAGGCCTCCGAAAGCGCCGCACCGGCTCCGACCGCGCTGAACGGCTCGGAGGGCAAGGCCGATCCCGCACCCGCGACCGCGTCGACGCCCGCCACGCCGAAAGCGCCCAAGCCCGACCAGACACCGGATTGGCCCGAAGGCACCGCGATGAAGACCCAGACGGTGCGCGAGGCGCTCCGCGACGCGATGGCCGAGGAAATGCGCGCCGACGAAGGCGTCTTCGTCATGGGCGAGGAAGTGGCCGAGTACCAGGGGGCCTACAAGGTGACGCAGGGGTTGCTGGACGAGTTCGGCGCCAAGCGGGTGATCGACACGCCGATCACCGAGCATGGCTTCGCCGGCATCGGCGTCGGCGCGGCCTTCGGCGGCCTCAAGCCCGTCGTCGAGTTCATGACCTTCAACTTCGCCATGCAGGCGATCGACCAGATCATCAACTCCGCCGCCAAGACGCTCTACATGTCGGGTGGCCAGATGGGCGCGCCGATGGTGTTTCGCGGCCCCAACGGCGCCGCCGCCCGCGTGGGCGCGCAGCACAGCCAGGATTACGCGGCATGGTATTCGCAGATCCCCGGCCTGAAGGTCGCGATGCCCTATTCCGCCGCCGACGCGAAGGGTCTTCTGAAATCCGCCATCCGTGACCCGAACCCGGTGGTCTTCCTGGAAAACGAGATCCTCTATGGCCGGTCGTTCGAAGTGCCGGACATGGACGATTTCACCGTCCCCTTCGGCAAGGCGAAGATCTGGCGCGAAGGCACCGACGTGACCCTCGTGTCCTTCGGCATCGGCATGCAATACGCGCTGGAGGCCGCCGACAAGCTGGCCGAGGATGGCGTCTCTGCCGAGGTCATCGACCTGCGCACCCTGCGCCCGCTCGATTATGACACGCTGCTGGCCTCGGTCATGAAGACCAACCGCTGCGTCACCATTGAGGAAGGCTTCCCGGTCTGCTCCATCGGCAACCATCTGTCGGCCTACCTGATGCAGAACGCCTTCGATTACCTCGATGCGCCGGTCATCAACTGCACCGGCAAGGACGTTCCGATGCCCTATGCCGCCAACCTCGAACGCCACGCGCTGATCACCACGGCCGAGGTGATCGAGGCCGTCAAGCAGGTGACCTACCGATGAGTGAAGCGCACGGCATCCATTTCGACGAGGCGCGGGAAAGCTACATCTTCCCGCTCGAGGGCTACGAGGCCAGCTACCGCGTGGTCGTCAGCCGCGACTTCCTCGACGACGAAGTCGGGGAGAGCGCGACACGGAATGAACGCGAGGTGTGGATCAAGAACAACCTTGCCCAGATCCTCGGTGCCGCCACCGCGCGTCTGACCGGCGGCACGGTGACGGAACCGTGGTCACGGGTGCTGGTGGAGGAGCTTCCCTGATGCGTATTCTTGGAAAGACCCCGAACGGAGAGGCCTACCGCGTCGCCGTCGAGCTTGGCCAGGAGGAGGTCGTGGCCCACGTGTCGGACGCGCTTCTGTCCGAGCAATATGCCATGTCCGACACGGTGACCCATGAACAGGCCTATGAATGGATCGCCGCGCAACAGCATGACCTGACCGACGCCATCATTGCCCTGCAGAAGGGCGCGAAACCGCGCCCGCCGTTCCACCACATCACGCTCGAATAAACACGTTCAGACGTGGCCCCTGCGCGCCACGCCCCACACCGGGAGACCGAAGACCATGCCCACCGAAATCCTGATGCCCGCCCTCTCGCCCACGATGGAGGAAGGCACGCTTGCGAAATGGCTTGTGAAAGAAGGCGACACCGTGAGTTCCGGCGACCTTCTGGCCGAGATCGAGACCGACAAGGCGACGATGGAATTCGAAGCCGTCGACGAAGGCGTGATCGGCAAGATCCTCGTGGCCGAAGGCACCGAGGGCGTGAAGGTGAACACCCCCATCGCCCTGATCGGCGAAGAGGGAGAGGATTTCTCAGGCGCCGCCGGCAGCGGCGGCGGTGAGGCAAAGGCCGAGGCCTCCTCGCAGGCCGCGCCTGCGGAGGCGTCCGACGCCACGGAACCCGCGCAGGGCTATGGCCGTGGCGCGACCGATGCGACGCCGTCTTCCGATGCGACCCCCGCCCCTGCCGCCCCCAAGGGCGGCGACGGCAACCGCATTTTCGCCTCTCCCCTCGCGCGCAGGATCGCCAAGGACAAGGGTCTGGACCTGTCGCAGATCAAGGGCTCCGGGCCGCACGGGCGGATCGTGAAGGCCGACGTAGAAAGCGCCAAGCCTGGTGCCGCGAAGGCCGACGCCCCTGCCGCAGCCACCGAGGCCCCGAAGGCCGCAGCGTCCGCCGGTGGTGGCGCGATGCCCACGGGTCCAAGCGCCGAGCAGGTCCTCAAGATGTACGAGGGCCGCGACTACGAAGAGGTCAAGCTCAACGGCATGCGCAAGACCGTCGCCGCCCGCCTGACCGAGGCCAAGCAGACCATCCCGCATTTCTACCTGCGCCGCGATATCGAGCTGGACGCGCTGATGAAATTCCGCTCGCAGCTCAACAAGCAGCTCGAAGGGCGCGGCGTGAAGCTGTCGGTCAACGATTTCGTCATCAAGGCCTGCGCATTGGCGCTTCAGGCGGTGCCGGATGCCAATGCCGTCTGGGCCGGTGACCGGATGGTCAAGCTGAAGCCTTCGGACGTGGCCGTGGCCGTGGCCGTCGATGGCGGTCTGTTCACGCCGGTGCTTCTCGATGCCGAGAAGAAGTCGCTCTCGGCGCTCTCGGCGGAGATGAAGGACCTCGCCGGTCGTGCCCGCGACGGCAAGCTGAAGCCGCATGAATATGTCGGCGGCTCTTTCGCGATCTCCAACCTCGGCATGTTCGGGATCGAGAATTTCGATGCCGTCATCAACCCGCCCCACGGCGCGATTCTTGCCGTTGGCGCAGGCGTGAAGAAGCCCGTGGTGGGGGAGGATGGCGAGCTGAAGGTGGCGACCGTGATGTCCACGACGCTTTCGGTCGATCACCGCGTCATCGACGGGGCGCTTGGCGCGCAGCTTTTGGCCGCGATCAAGGAAAACCTCGAAAACCCGATGGTCATGCTGGCCTGAGACCGGAGTATTCTTTGGGGGGCGCGGGGTCGCGGCTGAGTTGTCAGCGGCGTCAGCGCCGGAAGGGCGATGGCCGCAGGCCCGCGGCGGCGGATTGCGCCACGTCCTCGATCCGCCGGGCACGGGTCGGTTCGGTCTTTGCGGTCTTAATCCACTCCAGCGTGCCGCGTTTGACCGAGCGGGGATAGGCGTCCCACATGGCGCGATGCGGCCCGAGCGCGCGCGCGAGATCGTCGGGTACTTCGAGCCGTTCCACATCGTCGAGGAAGCCCCACATCCCGTTGGCCTCCGCCGCCGCGATCTTGGCCTCGCCCGCCGGGGTCATACGACCCTCCGCTCGCATCCGCGCCACGATCTCCTTGTTGACGGCGGACCAGGCGGAGCGTTCGTTGCGCGGCGCGATCCGGTGCTTCATCCGGTCGTCATCCAGCGCGGCAACCTGCGCGTCGACCCAGCCCCAGCAGAGCAATTCCTCCACCGCCTCGCCCCAGGGCAGGTAATCCGGGTGGTGCTTCTTGAAAGTGGCGAGCCAGAGCGGGCCGTCCCAGCTCTCGTGATGCGTGGCGAGCCAGTCGCGCAACTCGGCGCGGCTGCGGACCGCCAGGATGCCGTCCTCAGACACCGACCACCTGCCGCCACTCCCCCGGCCGCAGCCCCGTCAGGTCATGCGGCCCGATGGACCAGCGCACCAGCCGCACCACCGGGAAGCCCACGGCGGCACACATGCGCCGGACCTGCCGGTTGCGCCCCTCTGTGAGCGTCAGTTTCAGCCAGGTATCGGTGATGGACTTGCGGACACGCACCGGCGGGTCGCGCTCCCAGATCCACTCGGGCGTCGGCACGGCCTCCGCCCCGCAGGGCGCGCTCAGGCCGTCCTTCAGCTTCACGCCGTTTCGAAGCGATTCCAGCGCCTTTTCATCCGGCACGCCCTCGACCAGCGCGTAATACACCTTGGGCTTCCTGAACTTCGGCGAGGCGATCCGCGCCTGCAAACCGCCCTCGTCGGTCAACAGGAGTAGCCCCTCGCTGTCGCGGTCCAGTCGCCCCGCCGCGTAGACGCCCTTCGGCATCCCGAACCCGTCGAGCGCCGGCCAGCCACCTTCGGAGGTGAACTGCGACAGCACGTTCATCGGCTTGTTGAAGGCGATCAGGGTCATGCCGCGCCCGCGTCGTAACTCTTGAGCCAGCGTTTCGGCGCCATGTCGCGCCACGTGCTCCTGAGCCGCGCCTCCGCCCAGTCGCGGTCGATCCTGCCAGCCGCAACCAGAAGGATGCCGCTGTTGCGGTAGTGGTCGTGGTAGACGAAGGTTTCCGGATCGATCTCGCGCAGCATCTCCCGCTCCTCGATGGAGCCCTTGAAACACGCCGCGTCGATCATCGGCGACCACCAGCACCACATTTTGCCGTGGGCCTTGAGGTTCGGATTGCCCCAGGAGACGGCCTCTTCGACCTTCGGCAGGTCGAGGGAGAGGGCGAAGGTGCGGAGGTCGGGCCAGGTATCTATCATGGAGCACCAGCGCCAGCAGCATTCTTCACGTGTTTAAACATGCGTTTGCGGCCAACCTTTATTGCCTCACTTTCGGCGGTCAATGTATATGCATTCAGGTTCAACGGCGGGCGAAATTCGGCGATCAACTTCTTCTCGGCAACTTCTGGAGCCGCACATGGTCGAATGGCAATTAGCAGGTTGCTGTGCATCCAACATGAAAGCCGTTCATCCGATTCAGCATCAAGGCCCCATGTGGCTGACGATTTCGATTTTGGAATGTAGATTGGCGTCAGTTGAAGGTTTTCCTTGAGTAAATACGCAAGGCTCTTCCTCGGAGAATGGTTGGTCGTTCTTCCATTGAAGTGGCAACGACCTAGAAGCCCGCGCCTGCCTGCCGCCTTCCCGATATAGATCAACCCCTCACGCAGCGGCGGTAACCCGCCGAGAATTTCCGGCCGTCTCAAGAACAGTGCGTAGAGCCCCGGTACTGGTGGAACACTCACGTCCGTCCGCGTTGTTCTCGGCCAATCAAAAGGAGAAATCATCGCTGACGGCTCTGTTTGCAAACAATCGCAAATTAGACGAGTGGCCTCGACCCATCTCAGGGTGCCAGTCAGGCGAAGGGCAGTGCACCCGACACATAATCAATGCGCCTCCGCCCAGTTCGCCCCCTGCCCTGCGTCCACCACCAGCGGCACGTCCAGCTTCACCGCCGGATCGCAGGCGCCCTGCATCACGTCGCGGGCGCGCTCGATCAGCTTGTCGGTCGCGCCTTCCTCCACCTCGAAGATCAATTCGTCGTGGACCTGCAGCAGCATCTTCGCGGGCAGGTCCTCGATCGCCTCGTCCATCCGGATCATCGCGCGGCGGATGATGTCGGCCGCGGTGCCCTGTATCGGCGCATTGATCGCGGCGCGGCCGGCGAAGCCTGCCCCCGGCCCCTTGGCGTTGATCTCGGGCGTATGGATCTTCCGCCCGAAGAGCGTCTGGACATACAGATGCTCCTTCGCGAAGGCCTTGGTGTCGTCCATGTAGGTGCGGATGCCGGGGAAGCGTTCGAAATAGCGGTCGATGAAGCCCTGCGCCTCGGCCCGCGGGATGCGCAGGTTGCGGGCGAGGCCGAAGCCGGAAATCCCGTAGATCACCCCGAAGTTGATCGCCTTGGCCTGCCGTCGCACGTCCGGCGTCATCTCGTCGAGCGGCACGTTAAACATCTCCGACGCGGTGGCGGCATGAATGTCCTGGCCGTCGCGAAACGCCTCCTTCAGCGCGTCGATGCCCGCGATGTGGGCGAGGATGCGCAATTCGATCTGCGAATAGTCGAGCGAGACCAATACCTTGCCCGGCTCCGCCACGAAAGCCTCGCGGATGCGCCGCCCCTCCTCCGTCCGGACGGGAATGTTCTGCAGGTTCGGATCGGTCGAGGCGAGCCGCCCTGTGTTCGCCCCTGCAATCGCGTAGCTCGTGTGCACGCGGCCCGTGTCGGGGTTGATATGTTCCTGAAGCGCGTCGGTGTAGGTCGATTTCAGCTTGGACAATTGCCGCCAGTCCAGCACGCGGGCGGGCAATTCATGCTCGGTCGCCAGATCCTCCAGCACATCCGCGCCGGTGGAATACTTGCCGGTCTTGCCCTTCTTGCCGCCTTCCAGCCCCATCTTGTCGAACAGGATCTCGCCGAGTTGCGCCGGGGAGCCGACGTTGAAGCTTTCCCCCGCCAGTTCGTGGATTTCCGCCTCCAGCCCCGCCATCTTCTGCGCAAACGCGTTGGACATGCGGGACAGTACATCGCGATCCACCTTGATGCCCGCCCGCTCCATCCGCGCGAGGACCGGCACCATCGGACGTTCGAGCCGCTCGTAGACCTTCGTGACGCCTTCCCGATGCAGGCGCGGCTTGAACAGCTTGTGGAAACGCAAGGTCACGTCCGCATCCTCGGCGGCATAGGGCGCGGCCTTCTCGATATCGACCTGGTCGAAGGTGATCTGCGACTTTCCGGACCCGATCAACTCCTTGATCGGAATGGGATTATGACCGAGGTAGCGTTCGGAAAGCGTATCCATCCCGTGCCCGTGCAACCCTCCATGTAACGCGTAGCTGAGCAGCATCGTGTCGTCGATGGGCGCGACTTCCACGCCGTAAGTGGCCAGAACCTTCACGTCGTATTTCGCGTTCTGGGCGATCTTCATGACCGACGGGTCTTCGAGCATCGGCTTCAGCACCGAAAGCGCGTCTTCCAGCCCGATCTGCCCCTCGGCGAGCGACGAATCCGCGAACAGGTCATCCCCCCCGCCCCGGTGCTGCAGCGGCACGTAACAGGCGTGACCCGGCTCGATGCAGAGCGAGACGCCAACCAACTCCGCCGTCATCTCGTTGAGCGAGGTCGTTTCCGTGTCGAAGGCCACTTCGCCCCGCGCCATGGCCTGCGCGACCCAGTCCTTCAGCGTGTCGAGGTCGCGCACGATGTCGTATTGCGCCTTGTCGAGCGGAGGCATCTCGGGTGCGTCGGGTTCATCCTCCGGCTCAGGCTCCTCGATCACCGGCGCCTCGGTCCCGAGGCTTTCGGCGATGCGCTTGGTCAGCGTCCGGAACTCCATTTCCGCGAGGAATGCCAGTAGCTTGTCGGCCACGGGCGCGCGCACGTCCAGATCGTCGAGCGTCTCGTCCAGCTTCACGTCATCATCCAGCTTCACCAGCTGGCGGCTGAGGCGGATCTGGTCGGCATGCTCGATCAGCGTCTGGCGACGCTTGGGTTGCTTGATCTCCTCCGCGCGCTCCAACAGCGTGTCCAGATCGCCGTATTCGTTGATCAGCAACGCGGCGGTCTTGATCCCGATGCCCGGTGCGCCGGGAATGTTGTCGACCGAGTCACCCGCCAGCGCCTGAACGTCCACCACGCGGTCCGGGCCGACGCCGAACTTGGCCTCCACGCCCTCAACGTCGATCACCGTATTCTTCATCGGGTCCATCATGTCGACGCCGTTGCCGACCAGCTGCATCAGGTCCTTGTCCGACGAGATGATGGTGCAGCGACCGCCCGCCTCCCGCGCCTGGCGTGCGAAGGTGGCGATGATGTCGTCGGCCTCGAACCCTTCCAGCTCCACGCAGGCGAGGTTGAAGGCCCGCGTCGCGTCGCGCGTCAGCGGGATCTGCGGGCGCAGGTCCTCGGGCATCTCGTCGCGGTTGGCCTTGTATTGATCGTAAAGGTCGTTGCGGAAGGTGTGAGAGCCCTTGTCGAACACCACCGCCACATGGGTCGGGGCATCGCGCGTCTCGTTGATCATCTTCCACAGAAGGTTGCAGAACCCCGCCACGGCCCCGATCGGCAGCCCGTCCGACTTCCGGGTCAGCGGCGGCAGCGCATGGTAGGCGCGGAAGATGAAGGCCGACCCGTCAACGAGGTGAAGATGATGCCCTTTGCCGAATGCCATGATGCCTGACCCCTCGCGTCCACTGGTTCTGCGCCTGTTCTAGCCTGTCACGCCATGGGCCGCGACCGGGATTTCACCCCATCCGCCACAACGCCAACCGGAGGCTGTAGGGCGTTGGCGTCCAGGTCCCCGCGTCGATGCCCGCGCCGCGCAAGACGCGGCCCACCCAGGTGTTGCAGGTGCGGAAGATGTGGAACCGCCCCTCCGCCTCGACGAACCCGTCCGTCCCCGTGAAACCCACACCCAACAGCGGCGGACCATCGACGGTGGCCACGATCTGATCCAGCAGCGCCTCGTATTGCGCCGCGCTCAGCCGCAGGCGCGGATAATTGAACGAGGCCGGGATCGCACCGGCCACGTCCACTCGCAGGACCGAGGCATCCCCCGTCACCGCCCGCGCCGTCGCCCCAAGGGTGATATCGGCATAGGTGCCTGCCGTCGTGTAGAAGTCCCGCGCGCCCCAGCCGACGATGAAATGCTCCACCCTTGGCTCATCCACCGGCACCCCCGCCGCCGAAGCGAAGCCCATCGCCGCACGCGTCCGCGCATCGGCCGGCAACAGGAAATCCACGTGGATCGGCCCGAACAGCAACCCGATCTCCATGTCGTCACCGGGTGCAATCTCCGCCATGCGCCCCGGCAGCAACCCGCCAATCGCGGCCGCCAGAAAGTACATGGCCAGAAGCGCGAAAGCCGCCCCGAAGAGGCGGCCCATCCAACGCCACACACGACGCATCACTTCGCCTGTTCAGCGAAATCCCGGTGCAAGAACTTCTTGTCGCAATAGCCGCATTCGACCTCGCCGGTCGTGCGGCTCAACGACAGCCAGACGCGCGGATGCCCCAGCGCCCCTTCGCCACCGTCACAGGCCACGCGCCACTGTTCCACGATCTCGGTTTCCGGTGCGTCGATGCTCATCCGTCGGTCATCCTTGCGGCAAATCCAGCTTTTCTATCGCACCTTGTGATTGCACGGGCAAGACCGCCCTAGGCGTCATCCTCGTCCTTGTGAGGGGCCTTGTCGTGCTTGCGCGGGGTCTCGCCCTGTTTCGGAGCGGTATCGGACAGATACTGACGGGCGGACGCGCCCTCGCCGGTCGACGGCAACCCGGTTGTCACCTTTTCCGACGGCGTATCGAGCTTGTGCGCCTCATCCTCATCGGTCGACTTGACGATGTTGGTGTCGCGGCGCGTCTTGTTGGACATGGGTCGGCCTCCGTGGGGTTGAAGACTCAACCGACAGCCAGTCAGGGAGTTCCGTTTTCAGTCCGTCTTCTGCAGCATCCGCCCGAGCGGCCGTCCGCCGAGGATATGCATGTGGTAATGCGGCACCTCTTGCACTGGATGCTCGCCCGCGTTGGAAATCGTGCGATAGCCCTTCCCGCCGTCACCGGGCGCGACGCCCAGATCGGCGCAGATCTTCGCCGCGACGCGGTGGAAATCGGCAATCTCCGCGTCCGAGGCTTCGGCCGCGAAATGGTCGAAACACACGTAAGGCCCCTTCGGGATCACCAGCACATGCACCGGCGCTTGCGGGTAGATGTCGTTGAAGGCCAGGGTATGCTCGGTCTCCGCAACCGTATCGTTCGGGATCTCTCCACGCAGGATCTTCGCGAAGATGTTCTGGTCGTCATAAGCATATGCCATCGCGGCTCTCCTCGTCGCTTTCTCCGTCGCACGGACGGAACACACAAACCGGTTCCCCCGTCCATGCGCCTTGCACGTCTTCGGGCCGCATGGCCGAAGCGCATAACCGGGTCCCACGTTTGTGCGCCATGCTCAATCGGCAAACAAATGCGGGGTCTGTGCCAGTTCCTTGCCGACGCCGTGGTCGATCCCGAAGAATTCCGCAAGCACCGCGCCGTTTTCGTCGGCCGACCGACCCTCCTTCAGGCGCCAATGGTCCGCAAACTCCGCCTCCCGGATCGCGCCCTGCTCATCGAGGAACTCGTGGCGAAGCGTCGGAAGCATCCGTTGGATCACCTCGCCCGGCGTATCCTCGGTCGCCAGCCCGACGCGGTGGGCATGGCCCACAAGGTATTGATCGTCGAAATTGCACTGCAATTCGAGAATGCGGGCATTGGCCCGGTCCGACATGAAATCGCGCATCAGGTCCAGGTTCGCGGGGTCGAGGCAGATCATCAGCCGTTCGGTCCCGTAATAGTCGAACAGCATCCGCATCAGCGCCCGACGGTGGCGGTTGCGCTTTTCCAGCGTCCGTTCGATCCCGCCGAGATGTGGCACGCGGCAGCTGGCCTCGTCGAACAGGTACTCGATGCCCTTCACCCCGAGCTTGTCGGAGGACGCCTTCAGCAACCGCTTGGCAACATGCCATTTCTTGCACACCAGCATGTAGAGGTCGCGGTCCGCCCCCAGCGTGCTTTCCCGCTCCCAGAACCTTGTGCCGAAGCGTTTGCCGACCCGGCCGCGCCCGGTGAGGAAGGCATGCAGCTTTGGCCCCTCCTGGGAGGTGGCAAAGTCCTTCCGGTCGGAATTCCACAGCGCACCCAACCGTTGTTTCAACAAGTAGGCCTCGGGCGAGATCTTGCGCGCGAACAGGAAATCCTGGCTGATCAGCAGGTCGTACTGGTCGTTGTAGAAGGTCACTGGCATGCCGTAGTCGCTGAACATCTTGAAGGTCAGCGTGCGGCTTTCGATCTCGCGGCTCGGAACCAGGTGGCGCACCAGCGTCTGGAAGAACGTCTCGTCCGGGATCCACGTGGTGCGGAAGAACCTCAGGACATCGGGCCGTTCGCGGCAGAAATCGAGGATCGCCTCGATGGTGCGGCGGCGCAGGCACCACCATTGCGAGCCGATCATCACCTGGATGTCTTCGGGGATCTTGCGCTCCAGCCGCAGTTTCCGTTGCAGGTTGAACGAAGTGTAGAACAGCCACTTGCGTTGCCGTTCGTTGAACCAGTGGCGGTAATACAGCCGCTCGCCCTTGAAACCGGTCTTGATCCAGTTCGAATTGAAGAAATCGAAGCTTTCAACGTAATCGACGTCCCGCGCGTCGAGAAACCGATGCGCATAGGTCGCCGATTTGACCGCGGCGCAATCGCCCGACAGCATGTAGAAATGGGTGGCCTTCGGGAAGGCCGCAACGGCGGCCTCCACCGCGTGCAGGGTGGCCTGCACGAGGCTCCATTCCCCCCAGCCGCACTTGATGCGCTTGGTGGCGAAGGTAACGCCGGCATTGTCCTGCAATGCTTCGGTAATCGCGGCGAAATCGGCGGGCTTGGCGCGGGCATCGAAATGGATCGAGACATAGTCGCCCGTCGCCGTAAGACGCTCGGCCTGCTGGATGATGCTGGGGGCATCCTTGTGGCACAGGAGAATGAAGGCGATTTTTGCCATGCTCGAAACGTTTGCCGCTTGTTGAGGCTTATTATCCTACTCTTAATAAATTATGTGCGTTGATGCGACACCATTTCTTTGTAAATTGGCTGCATCAAGACCCGGTGCACGAACCGGGCGAAAACGAGAGTGGCGGGCAGATGGGTTTTCCGGGTACCTGGATGACGACGAGCGAAAGCATGGTGTACCGCGTGGTGCCCAAATGCGCCTGCTCTACCATCGGCCAGATCATGTATTACACCGACAACGGTGAATTTTTCGATGGCGACATCCACGACGCCAAGGCCGGGATGCACAAATGGGCCTTCGATGAAAGCCAGCCGGTCATTTCCAAGAACGTGAAAGCCAACAAAAGCTACGCATTCACCTGTGTGCGCAATCCCTACACCCGTATCCTGTCGTCGTTTTTCGACAAGATCTGCGGCATCCAGCGCAACGGCAAACGCTATCGCGGCAACCTCGTTCCGCTGCTGATCCAGAAATACGGGATCGAGGTGGGCGGCGATGACGGCAAGGGCGACTTCGACCAGATCGCCAGCTTCCGCCGCTTTCTCCTGTTCGCCCGCGACACCATCCGCTGGCGCCGTCCCATGGACCCCGACATTCACTGGTCTGCCATGTCCGGCCATGTTTCGACTTTCGTCGTGAACGGCGGACGGTATGACAAGATCTTCTGGACCGAGAGCTTCAACGACGGGATGCAAGACGTTCTGGACGCTACGGAAAATGCCCACCCGATCAAGCTGAAGGACGTGCCGCGCTTCAACGAAAGCGAAGGCCACGGCCCCAAGCGCGCGCATCCGGTCGAAGCTTATTTCGACGACCTGTCGATGCATCTCGTCTACGAGATCTACAAACGCGATTTCGAGCTGTTCAAATACGATTTCGAGAACCCGGCGAACAAGAGGCCCATCGGCGAGATCGACCTCGACGAGGTGCATGCCAAACTGGGCGAGTGACGATCCGCGCACCTGCTCTCGAACCGTTGCCGCAAAGACGCATTGATCGACGTGACCCGCGCCTGTCCTGGGCGCGCTGATTGAACGAGGGCGTCGCGCGGTTTAGCGTTATCGCGTTCAGATTTGATTTTATTGCCGAGGCTGACCCCCATGTTTCGCGCCCCCCTTCTCGCCTCCGTGGCGGCTCTTGCCCTTTTCGCCACTCCGCTGGCCGCTCAAAGCACCGCGCTTGAGGCCGAACGCGCCGCCGTGTTCCAGCAGATGCTGGCCGATCCCGCCAACCGCAGCCTGATGCAACGCTACGCGCAGCTCTCCGTGCAGATGCGCGATTTCGAGGGGGCCGCGGCGACGCTCGAACGGCTCGTCGATCTCGAGCCCACCAACACCGCCGCCCGCGTCGAACTGGCCATCGCCTATTTCGCCCTCGGCTCCTACGCCGTGGCCGACTATCATCTCGCTGCCGCGCAGGCCTCGGGTACGCTCAGCCCAGACCAGGCCGCCCGCGTCGCCCGCTACCAGGAAGAGAGCACCGAACGCGGCGACGGAACCGAGCTTGACGGCCGCATCGAGGCCGGCCTCGCCTTCCCGCAGGAAAGCGGCGAGAACGGCGCATTCTTCAACGCCAACCTCGATTACCGCTTCGACCTTGGCGACGCGAACGTGACGATGTGGGTCAGCGAATTCGCCTACACCAACTACCAGCCCGACGACGGCAGCCTCAACGCGCGCCAGAACCTGCGCGTCCGCACCGGCCCAGAATTCCGCATCTCGGGCGATGCTTACGGCCCCCGCCTGCAGCCCTATATCGAGCTTGAATGGCTCGACCGCGATCCGGTGTTGAACATCAGTTACACCTCCGTCGCCCTCGGTGCAGCCTACCAGAACCCGATCAACGAACGCTTTACAGCCTACGCCGACCTGCAATTCGGTCGCGCCAATGCGATCGACGAATTCGGCGCGGATTTCGAGTTCCACGAGGCCTCGGTCGGCCTGTCCTACCGCCCCTCTCGCGACACGCGTTTCCGCCTGTCGGCCTGGGTCGAGGAGCAGCGCGAGGTCGATCTCCCGGCCTTCTTCTCACCCTTCACCACCGGCATCGCCGGCGTGCGGCTGAGCGCGCAACACGCGTTCAACCCCGATTTCAACGTGCTGCCGAACCGCTGGGTCGTCGGCGGCTTCGCCGAGCTGGAGCGCATCGACCGTGAAAGCGAGTTCACGTCGGTCGCAATCGAAGAGCAGAGCTTCGGCGCCTTCCTGCGGGCCTTCGTCTACGAAGACATCTACGTTGAAACCGCCTATGCACACCTTACGCGGGAGATCGAAAATGGCTTCCCGCCATCGACCGACGAACAGGTTTTCTCCATTCAACTCGGCTGGGAGTTTTAGACCATGCCATTGAAATCATTTCTCATTACCGTCTTTATCACCTTCGCCCTCACCCTGCCCGCCGCCGCCCAGAACATCGGCACCGTGGCAAGCCAGGAGCCAACGCTGCGCGGCACCCCGCCCGGCGGCGCCACTCGCGCGCTCGGCCTCGGCACCGGCGTGGTGCAGGATGAACGCATCGCCTCGTCGGCCTCCGGCCGCGGGCAGATCCTTTTCGTCGATCAGACCACGCTCAGCCTCGCGCCGAACACGACCATCGTGCTCGACCAATTCGTATTCAACCCGAACGGCTCCGGCCAGATCGGCCTACAGATGACCGAAGGCGCGCTGCGCTTCATCGGCGGCACGCTCAGCCGCGAACAGCCCGCCACCGTGGCGACGCCCACGGCGACCATCGGCATCCGAGGCTCGTCGGCGCTCGTCATCCATGCAAGCGGTGAGACGATCACGATCTTCCTCGCCGGCGAACAGCTCTGCCTGACCAACAGCGCAGGCCGTCGGTTCTGCACCAGCCGCCAGGGCGGCGTGCTGACCGAAGACGGCTACATCGGTCGCATCAACCCCACCTTCCTCGCCCGCGTTCTCGAACTGATCGACGGCATCCCGCGCGGCGGCGGTGGCACCGGCCTCGGCTCGGGCGTCGGCAACCCGAACCCGTCTGACCGTGGCCCCGTCTCCACCACCGGTGAGGAGTTCGACCCCGACCTCTTCGACGACGATTTCACTTTCGACGACCTGATCGAATGGCTGACGGAAGACGATTTCTTCTACAATGAAGGATAAGGACCCGGCGGCAGTCGCTGCCCGCAAATACCTTTATCGCTTCGACGTCGCCACGAACGCCCCCGTCCAGTCCTCTGGCGGGGGCGTTTCGCGATAGGTGGCAATCCGGTCGAGATAGAGCTGTGCCAACAAAGCCGTGTTGCAGAACGGCGCGTTCAGCTTGGCCACCCTCTTGAAGCCTGCCTCTGCCGCCGCCCAATCCCGCGCCACGTAGGCCGCCCGCGCCGCATCCATAGCCGCCGCGAAGGCCTCCGACCCGTCCGCCATGCGCGGCAGCACGGTCGAAACCTCCACAGCGTTCATGAACCCCTTTACCGCGACGAGGTCGAGGCCCACGGCAATCAGGTGCTCCGGACAGGCCGCCGCCGTCATCGGACCCACGCAATTCCGCGTGCCGTAGATGCGGGTCAGCCCCTCCAGCCGCGCGGCCAGGTTCACGCTGTCCCCGATACAGGTATAGGACAGCCGGTCGCGGGACCCCATCAGCCCGACCGAGGCCGGGCCGGTGTTCACCCCGATCCCGAGGTTGATGCGCGGCAACCCTTGCGAGGTCAGGTTGAAATTCGCCTGCTCCGCTGCCTCGTTGATCGCGCTCAGGGCGCCAAGGGCCGCCCGTGCGTGGTCGTCGCGCATGATCGGCGCGTTCCAGAACGCCATCACCGCGTCCCCCATGAACTTGTCGATTGTCGCGCCGTGATCGACCAGCGTTTCGGCCACCGCCGACAGAAAGGTGTTGACCAGCGTCACCACGCGGTCCGGCAGCATGCCCTCGGTCGCCGTGGAAAAGCCGCGCATGTCCACGAAGATGACGGTCAGGTCGCGCTCGGCGCCTTCCGGCGTGAGGGCGGCGGCCGGGTTCTTCTCGATCTCGGCGATCAGCGGCGGCGGCAGGAAGCGGGAAAACCGTTCACGGATCGACCGGCGTGCGCGTTCCTTGGCCAGATACCCCAGTGTGGTGCCGGGGATATAGACCAGCACGCTCGTCAGCACTGCCATCACCGGGCTGTAGAGCAGGCCCCATTGCATGAAGCCCAGAAGCCCGCCCGCGACCGAACCGCCGCCGAAGCCGACGGCGACCGCGAGACCCAGAAGCGGACGTTCCAGCCGGTTGAAGATCGTCAGAAGAATACCTGTCAGCGCCACAATCAGGATCTCCAGCCCGCGCATCCAGTCCGGCCGTGTCAGGAAATCTTGCGCGATGATCTGTTCGATGATCTCGGCATGCAGCGTGACGCCCGCGATCTGCCCGTCGAGCGGCGTGGTGCGGATGTCGAACAGGCCCTGCGCGGAGGACCCGACCAGCACGATCCGCCCGGCAAGGCGCTGTTGCAGGTCGGGGTCGATGCCATCGGTTTCCAGCACATCGGCCACCGGCGTGATACGTTCGCGCTGGTAGCCGGCGAAGTAGATCCGGAAGCGTCCGTCGCCCTCCAGCGGGAAACTCAGCGCGCCACTTTGCATGGCGGTGGCCGCCACCGTGCCACCCGAAATCTCGCCGGAAGCCTGCGAGGTTTTCAGCACGTGCCCCCCCGCCCCCTGCGCCACGCGCAGCAATTCGGCCGAAAGCGACGGCACCAGCACGCCCCCGAAATCCGAGACCATGGGAACGGTGCGCGTGATCCCGTCCTCGTTGCGGCCAAGGCTGATGGTGCCAAGCCCCATGGCTGCGGCGGTCAGCTCCGGTAGGTTGCCGATGCCCGCCGGGTAGCGGGTCAGCGTCGTGGGCACATCGCCCGTCACTGCGAAACCTGCCAGTGGTTCGGGCGCGTCACCCTCAAGGCCGCCCGCGATGGCCAGCACCACGGCGCGGCCCTGGATCGCGTTGGCAAAGCGGGCATCATGCGGCTCAAGCCCGAGGTCCGGCAGGGCCGGCGGCACCTGGTCCGAGAAGCGCACCCAGCTGTCGACGATCAGGTCGGGCGAGGTGCGGTCCGGCTCCGGAAACAGGACGTCGAAGCCCACAGCCGCTGCGCCATGCTCGAACAGCCGGTCGGTCAGTTCCGCCAGGTAGCTGCGCGGCCAGGGCCATTGGCCGTATTCGTCCAGCGCCGCCTCGTCGATGTCGATGATGTGGACCGGCGCCTCCGGATCGTAGGCGCGCGGGGCCGAGCGTTGGTAGCCGTCGAAGACCGCATCCCGCGCCCGGTCGAGGATCGGCGGCGGAAAGGCCGTCAGCAGCACCATGGCGAGCGTCACGATCAGCCCGAGCGCAAGGGTCAGCCGCGGCATGGCGCGGCCTCATCAATGCGGCTTGGGATGCGTGTCACGTCGAGGTCTCCCTTCGGGCGCTGCCCGGTCCAGCGGACCTTGGCGGAATTTTCCTGTGCTCGCAAACCCTTCGCCCGCATTTGCGCATTTGACAGAAGGGGTGTGCAGGCGTCACGCTGCGGGCTGGCCGGACCCCTTCCCCGGCACCGTCGAAAGTCGAGGCAATGGATTTCAGCATCTGGTCCGCGGCGGGCCTTCTGGGCGTCGCGCTTTACCTTGCCGCCTACGGCGCGCTTCAGCTTGGCTTCCTGCGCGGCCGCTCACCGCTCTACACCCTTCTGAACCTCGCCGCCGCAGCCTTCGTCCTCGTCAGCCTCACCGACACCCTCAACATGTCCTCCGCGCTGATCCAGATGTTCTGGATCGTGCTCTCGATCATCGGCCTCGCCCGCATGGCGTGGGAGCGCAGCGCCGCACGGTTCTCCGAGGAAGAACGCAAGTTCCTCTCCAAACACTTCGCCAGCCTGCCCCCGCATCTCGCGCGCAAGTTCCTGCGGCTCGGGCGCTGGCAAAGTGTCAGCCCCGGCACGATCCTGACCCGCCAGGGCCAGAGTGTGCACGAGCTGGTCTATGTCGCCGAAGGCGCGGCGCGGGTCACCGCCCACGGCGCGGAGGTCGCCACCCTTGGCCCCGGCGCGCTGATCGGCGAGATGACGATCATGCACGGCGCCGATGCCACGGCGGATGTCGAGATCACCGAAAAGGCCCGCATCTTCACGCTGGCCCGCGCCGCCCTGATCCGCGAGCTGGAGGCCGACCACGATTTCGCCTTGGCGATTTCCAACGCGCTCCAGATCGAGGCGCAGCGCAAGATCGACGGCGCCAACCGCGCCACCGCCGCTCAGGGTGCCGCCGCGCGCTCCATCGGCACCGAATAGGCTACCTTCCGCGCCAGTTCACGCCCGAACAGCGCCACCATCGCGTTGTTGAAGCCGGGGTTGCGCACCATCCGCCGTTTCAGCGCCACGCTTTCCACCCGCAGGACCGTGCCGCCATGGGGCAGCGTGACCGTCGCGCTCGACGTCTCGCCGGTCAGGAAGGCGATCTCGCCCACGAAGGCCGGCCCCGCAATCGGAAACTTCTCCCCCGCCTTCTCAACCGTGATCTCCGAAGTGAAGGCCAGCATCAGCTCGTCCACCCCCTTGCCCTCCTCGGTCAGCACCCGCCCCGGCTCGGCCTGCTCGGTGGTCATCATCTTGCGCAGCCGCCGGAACTGGCCGGGCGTCAACGTCGGGAACAGCACGAAGACCTCGCGGTCCGCGGAACTCATCCTCCAGGTCGTGCGCTCCAGCAGGATCGCCGCAATCAGCACGATGTTGACCGACAGAAGCGCGATATTCGACAGGACGGACGGCAGGATCGGCTCGGGCCGGAAGAAGTAATAGGCCGCGTCGCAGATGAACCCCATCACGACCAGCACCCGCAGCAGCAACTCGTCGCGCACCGCGAAGCCCGAGAACTTGAAGACGAGCCCGAACAACAGGATCACGAGCGAGCCGCCGCTCATCGTCAGGCTTTCCGTCAGATCCGGCACGTGTCCCTCGCGGCCCCCCAGCTTGCCCGCAGCCTATGCGGCGCGCGCAGCGCTGCCAAGCCTTTCAAATCAGCCTGTTTTCGGCGAAAACTTTGCGCAGCGACCGCTTCGGACGCGGCCCGACATGGGCGATCACCTCGGCCGCCGCCGCCACGCCCATCCGGGCCGAGACCTCCAACGTCTGCCCCGTCGCCAGGCCGTACAGGAACCCGGCCGCGAACTGGTCGCCCGCCCCGGTCGCATCGACCGGCGTCACTCGCGTGACCGGCACCTCGACGCGCGCGCCCCTGTGGATCGCGATCACTGGGTCGCCCGACCGGGTGCAGACCACCGTCTCGCAAACCTCGGACGCCTGCGCCAGCGCCTCCTCCAGGTCCTCCGTCCGGTAGAGCGACAGCCATTCCTCGCGATTGCCCAGCGTGATCTCCATCTCCTCGGCGATCAGGCGGCGGAAATCGTCGCGGTGCCGGTCCACGCATAACGGATCGGACAGGGTGATCCCCGCCCGGCCACCACCCGCATGGCAGGCCCGCGCGGCGGCGGTGAAGGCGCGTTTGCCCTCATCCTTGTCATAGAGGTAACCCTCGAGGAACAGGAATCGCGTGTCCCCCGCGACGCTGGCGTCCACGTCTCCCTCGTCGAAATCCGCGCCCGCGCCGAGGTAGGTGTTCATCGACCGCTCGCCATCGGGCGAGACGAAGATCATCGAACGCGAGGTCGGCGGCACCTCGCCCTTCGTCGGCGGGTTAGGGAAGGCAATGCCGTCGTCGATCATTTCCTTGGCATAGAACCGGCCCAGCGCATCGTCCTTCACCTTGCCCAGGAACGCCGTCTTCAGCCCCAGCGTGCCCGCGCCCGCCACCGTATTGGCGACCGAGCCGCCCGGCGTCTGCACCCGGTCCTTCATCGCGCCATACAGGATCTCGGCCCGCTCCCGCTCGACCAGCTGCATGATGCCCTTCTCGATCCCCATGTTGTCGAGAAAGCTGTCATCGCCGTGGCTGATGACATCGACGATCGCATTGCCGATGCCGACGAGGTCGTAGGTCTGGTTCATGGGAGGGTCCTCTAGGAAGGCTTTACGCGTGTGTAGAGGCTCGCGCCTGCACCCTCAAGCCATCAGTCTGCAAAGCGGATTTCCGCGAAATCCGTGAGGAAAACCGCGTTTTCCAAGGCACACACACCCGCGTCCCGCGCACCCCGGATTTCGCGGAAATCCACCCGGAAAACGTGGTTTTCCGGGGGAGAGGCCCCTCACGCCACGGTCTTGTCCTCGTAGGGGCACAGGTCGCGGATCAGGCAGGCCCCGCATTTCGGCTTCCGCGCCACGCAGATGTAGCGGCCGTGCAGGATCAGCCAGTGATGGGCATGAAGCTGGAACTCCGCCGGGACATTGTCCTCGATCTGGCGCTCCACCGCGTCCACGTCCTTGCCCGGCGCGATCCGCGTGCGGTTGCCGACCCGGAAGATATGCGTGTCCACCGCCTGCGCCGGATGCCGCCACCACATGTTCAGCACCACGTTCGCGGTCTTGCGCCCCACCCCCGGCAGCGATTGCAGGGCCGCCCGGCTCGAAGGCACCTCGCCGCCATACTCGTCCACGAGGATCTGGCTCAGCTTCATCACGTTCTTGGCCTTCTGGCGGAACAGGCCGATCGTCTTGATATAGTCGGTCAGCCCCTCCTCGCCGAGGTCGAGCATCTTCTGCGGCGTATCGGCGACCTTGAACAACGCCTCCGTCGCCTTGTTCACGCCGGCATCCGTTGCCTGCGCGCTCAGGGCCACGGCGACCACCAGCGTATAGGCGTTGACGTGGTTCAACTCGCCCTTCGGGTGTTCCTCCGCGTCGCGGAAGCGGGTGAAGATCTCGTGGATCGTCCGGTAATCGAGGGGTTTCGCGATCTTGGCCATGGGGGCTTTGTGGCGGGTCGCACGCCGCTCGGCAAGGGAAAGCCGCAGGCGCCGGTCCAGTCAAATTGTCTCCATTCCCTTCGGCGCGGTTAAGCGGACGTTCAGCTTGTCGCAAGAGGATCAGCCCATGGATCAGACGCCGACAGCCTCCCCCGACCTGCCCCGCGCCCGCGGCCTCGCCTCCGGCACCATGCTGCTGACCCGTGACGGCATGATGCCGGTCGACTGGATCACCCTCGGGGATGAGCTTTGGACACAGGACAACGGCTGGCAGCCGGTCCGCTGGCGCGGCTTGCGGCAGTTCGGGGCCGGGCCCGATTTCGATCACCCGATCCAGATCCGGCCCGATGCCCTCGGCCCCGGCAACCCGGCCGAGCCGCTGCTCGTCGCACCCGACCAGCGCCTGCGCCTCTCCGGTGCCCCTTGCGAGCTCTGTTTCGGTACGGTGGAGGTCCTCGTCCGCGCCCGTGACCTCTTGCACTGGCCCGGTGTGTCCCGCGTCATCCGCGACCCGGATTACGCCTATCACCTGTTCCTCTTCGACCGGCACGAAGTGCTGATGACGGACGGCACCGGCCTCGACAGCCTGTTTCTCGGCGACACCATCTGCATGGAAGACCCGGTTCCGGCGTGGAAACTGGTGCGTATCCTGCGCTTCGGCCACGACCGGACGGCACGCCTCTGCGTGACGGGGCACGAGGCCCACGCTTTGCCCCCCGGTGCCTTCCCCGACACGCTCCTGAACCCCGGGACGGCATCAGATCAGGTGGCCGACGCGCCGGCGCGGGCCGTCGCCTGAGCCACTGTCCCGCTGATCCGCTGCCACGGTTCGTCGCGGACGACATCAGGCCCTCTGGTCCGGCCGACGTCTCCGGAATGGGCGACCAGCGAGTTAATATCCAGTTTACGGAAACTTCATTATGGTTTTAATACAAAGCCTTAACCCACCTGATCAACCTAGATAACCCAACCCGCAGCTTCCGGGTCGCGCGGCTTCGCCTCTCCGCCTAGATTGAGGACACAGGAGATGTGAGCCAATGAACGACCACGCCCAATTCGACCGCTCCGGCAGCTATCATTTCGAGGTCATGCGCCGCGCGCTCGACCTGATCGACACCGACCCGCACCAGTCGCTCGACGACCTAGCGGGGCGGCTGAACATGAGCCCCGCCCATTTCCAGCGCACCTTCTCCGGCTGGGTCGGCGTCAGCCCTAAGCGCTACCAGCAATACCTGACCCTCGATCACGCGCGGCGGCTTCTGGCCGAACGCTTCACCGTCCTCGACACCGTGGGCGAAACCGGCCTGACCTCCGGCGGACGGCTGCACGACCTCTTCATCCGCTGGGAAGCCATGAGCCCCGGCACCTACGCCTCTGGCGGCGCAGGCCTCACGATCCGCTGGGGCTGGTTCGAAAGCCCTTTCGGCCCCGCCTTGGTCATGGCGACCGACAAGGGCATCTGCGGCATCGGCTTCGCCTCCGAAACCGGGCCCGAACCCGCCATGGCCGACCTGCGCAGCCGCTGGCCTAACGCAACCTACGTCGAAGACCCGCAAGCCATCCGCCCAATGGCCGACGCGGCCTTCGGCGCGGGCGGCGACGTGCGCCTCGCGCTCATCGGCGCGCCGTTCCAGATCAAGGTGTGGGAGGCGCTTTTGAACATCCCCACCGGCCACGTCACCACCTATTCCGAGATCGCCGGCGCCATCGGCAAACCGCGCGCCGTACGCGCCGTCGGCACCGCCGTTGGGCGCAACCCGATCTCTTGGCTGATCCCCTGCCACCGCGCGCTGCGCAAATCCGGCGGGCTCGGCGGTTACCACTGGGGCCTGCCCGTCAAACGCGCCATGCTGGCGTGGGAGGCCGCCACGACCGAGGACGCTGCACGATAAGCGCCGCCTCGCCGGTGCCGCGCCGCCGCGCGCTTTTCCCCTGTCCCGCCCCCGTTGCGCTGATATACTGCGCCGCAAAGTTCCCTTGGGAAACGGGGACGAAGCGAGCAAAGGCACATCCATGACTTCTCTGATCAAACCCCTTCTCCTGGCCGGCGCGGGCGCATTGGCGCTGTCGGGCTGCGTCACCAACACCCCCTACGGCGCCGACCCGAACGCCCCCAACCGCACCCGTGACGGCGCGGTGATCGGCGGTATCCTCGGCGGCTTCCTCGGCGCGACCGGCGACGATGCGAACCCGGCGCGCGGTGCCGTTCTCGGCGCGGCCGTCGGTGCCGCCTCGGGTGCCGCCATTGGCAACGCGCTCGACGCCCAGGCCCGCGACCTGCGCGGATCGCTCAACAACAGCCAGATCCAGGTGCAGAATACCGGTTCCGAACTGGTCGTGACGATGCCGGAAGGCATCCTGTTCGATTTCGACAGTGCCGCGATCCGCGCCAGCCTCCAAGGCGACCTGCGCGCCATGGCTCGCAACCTGAACCAGTATCCCGCCACCGACGTGATCGTCGAAGGCCACACCGACAACACCGGCTCGGCCGCCTACAACCAGGACCTCTCGACCCGCCGGGCACAGGCCGTCGCGGGTGTCCTGCTCGAGGCCGGCGTCGCCCCGGCCCGCGTGCGCTCCATCGGACGCGGTGAGGATGATCCGGTCGCCACCAACCTGACCTCCGAAGGCCGCCAGCAGAACCGCCGGGTCGAGGTTATCATCCGCCCCCGGTAATCGCGGCATACTCCATTGAACGGCCCTCCATCACCCGATGCGCGGGCCTTTCTTTTGCCCTCTACAATGCCGCGAAAAGCAAACGGCGTGCCGCAAGCGCGATGGACTTTCAAGGCCCACTGGTCATATCATTTGACCAATCCGGGGAGGGATCATGCCGTTCCAGCGCATCGAGGCCGAAAAGCTGTCGCAATCCGTGGTCAAGCAGATCGAACAGCTTGTCCTGCGCGGCGTATTGCGGCCCGGCGACCGGCTGCCCTCGGAACGGGAATTGAGCGAACGCCTCGGCGTGTCGCGCCCCAGCCTGCGCGAAGCGGTCGCCGAATTGCAGAGCAAGGGCCTTCTGGCCACCCGTGCGGGCGCGGGGATCTACGTCGCGGATGTGTTGGGCTCCGCCTTTTCTCCAGCGCTCGTCGCCCTCCTGAGTGCCCATGAAGAGGCGATTTTCGATTACATCGCGTTCCGTCAGGACCTCGAAGGGATCGCGGCGGAGCGCGCGGCGACGCAGGGCTCGGACACCGATCTGAAGGTGATCGACACGATCTTTCGCAAGATGGAGGCCGCGCATCGCAAGCGGAATCCCTCGGACGAGGCGGAACTGGACGCGGAGTTCCACCTCGCCATCATCGAGGCCAGCCACAACGTGATCCTGCTGCACATGATGCGGGCGAGTTTCGACCTTCTGCGGCAGGGCGTCTTCTACAACCGCCAACAGATGTTCAAGAACCGCACCACCCGCGACATGTTGCTGGATCAGCACCGCGCGATCAATGAGGCCATCCAGGCCCGCGATCCGGTGCGCGCGAAGGCGGCGGTGGTCGCGCATCTCGAATATGTCACCGAAGAGCTGTCCTCCCTGAAGGCCTTCGAGCGCAACGAGGAAATCGCACAGTTGCGCTACGCGCAGGAGCGCGAACGGTAACGCTCAGTTGCCCTAATCCGCGCTGCCCCCGGCGAAATTGTTGCCGTTCTGCCAATCGCAGGGCGCTTCCTGCATCTCCAGATGCAGGCGATTGCCGGTGTAGCGATTGGCCCGCGCGACGTCGTCGTTCAGCTCGATCCCAAGACCGGGGGCCTCGGGCGCGGCCACGAAACCGTTTTCGACGCGCGGGCGGCCGGTGACCAGCGCCTCGTGAAACGGCGTCTCGATCGCCTCGACCATCAGGAGGTTCGGGCAACTTACGCCCAGATGCACGTTCGCGGCCCATTCCACCGGTCCCGCGTAGAGATGCGGGGCAAGCTGCGCGCCCGCGGCTTCGGCCAGGGTGGCGATCTTCTTGCCCTCCCAGATGCCGCCCGCGCGCCCCAGCGCCGGTTGCAGGATGCGCGCGCCGTAGCGCAGGGCGAGCGCGAACTCGGCCTTGCCGGAAAGCCGCTCGCCGGTGGCGACGGGGATGGAGGTATGGGCCGCGACCTCGGCCAGCCCGGGCAGGTTGTCCGGCGGGATCGGCTCCTCGAACCAGAGCGGATCATGCGGCTCGATCGCCTTCGCCAGACGGATCGCGCCGCCGGGGATGAACTGCCCGTGGGTGCCGAAAAGAAGGTCGGCGCGTGCACCCACCGCGCCCCGGATCGCGGCACAGAAGCGAGCGGACAGGTCCATGTCGAACATCGCGGGCATGTGCCCGCCGCGGATCGTGTAAGGGCCGGCGGGATCGAATTTCACCGCGGTCCAGCCTTCGTCGACTCGCGCAAGCGCGGCCTCCGCGGCGGCATCGGGGTCGACCCAGAAGCTGTCCGCGTCGTGGTGCGGTTCGGGATAGAGGTAGGTATAGGCGCGCAGACGGTCGTTCATCCTGCCGCCCAGAAGCGCCCAGACCGGCCGTTCCCGCGCCTTGCCGAGGATGTCCCAACAAGCCATCTCCAGTCCCGAGAAGGCGCCGAACACCGTCGGATCGGGGCGCTGGGTGAACCCCGAGGATTGCGCGCGGCGGGACATGAGTTCGATATTCTCGGGGTTCTCGCCTGCCATGTGGCGCGTGAAGACGTCGGATATGACCGCCTCCATCGCCTGCGGGCCGACAGCGGCCGCGTAGACCTCGCCCAGGCCGGTGATGCCGCAAGCGGTGGTAATCCGCACGATCAGCCAGTAGCGCCCGCCCCAGCCGGGTGGCGGCGGGGCGACCGGAAAGATTTCGAGGGTGTCGAGTTTCATCTGGTGTCGGGCCAATGGGGGGCCAGCCCCCGTCGCCATTGTGCTTGAACCAATGGCGCACAAATGTCGACCCCCGGCATTTTCGGGGAACAAAGAGGGGCGGACCCGCGGTGGTTTCATCTCAACCTGAGAGGATCATATCGGGGCCGGACTGGCCAGAGCCGAAGCAGTTTTGGTGCATCCGGGGGCTTGCGCATCGTGGCCGGAATGGCGGAGATGGGCGCATGGATATGCTGACCTTTGACGATGTGGCCCTGCATGTGCAGGTGGACGGCCCCGAGGATGGGCCACCGGTGGTCTTCGCGAATTCGCTGGGGACGGACCTGCGGCTCTGGGACGACGTGGTGCACGCGCTGCCCGAAGGCCTGCGGCTGATCCGCTATGACAAGCGCGGGCATGGGCTGTCGACCTGCCCCGATGCGCCTTACGGCATGGGGGCGCTGGTGCGCGATGCCGAGCGGGTGATGGACGCGCTGGAGGTGCGCGACGCGGTCATCGTGGGTCTCTCGATCGGGGGCATGATCGCGCAGGGGCTTGCGGCCAAGCGGCTCGACCTCGTGCGGGCCGTGGTCCTGTCGAACACCGGGGCCAAGATCGGCACGCGCGAAATGTGGGACGAGCGCATCGCGATGATCCGCGCGGGCGGCCTGGCCTCCATGTCGGACGCGATCATGGAACGCTGGTTCGCGCCGCAGTTCCGGACTTCGGACGCGGTCACGCCCTGGAAGCGCATGGTGGAAACCTGCCCCGAGGAAGGCTACGCGGGCTGCTGCGCGGCAATCGCCGGTTCGGATTTCTACACAACGACGGCGGCCTTGCGCCTGCCCGCCCTGGTGATCGCGGGGGATCGAGACGGCGCCACCCCGCCGGACCTGGTGCGCGAATTGGCCGAGCTTATCCCCGGCGCGCGGTTCGAGCTGATCCATGGGGTCGGCCATCTGCCCTGCGTCGAGAAGCCCGGTGAATACGCCGCCCTGCTGAGCGGATTCCTCAAGGATATCGGGCATATGCCATGAGCGCATCGCCCTTCGACAGCCCGATGCACCGCACGCTCTTCGGCGATGCCGAGGTCGGGCGGCTGTTCTCCGACAGCGCCGAGGTGCGGGCGATGATGCTGGTGCTCGGCACGTTGGCGAAGGTGCAGGGTGAGGCGGGAGTTATCCCTGAGATTTCCGGCGCCTTCCTGCATCGCGCCGCGATGGAGGTGCAGATCGACCCCGATGGTCTCGGCGGGCCGAACGGAGTCGTGATCCCGGCGCTGGTGGCGGCCTTCCGCAAGGCGCTCGACGCGCCGGAGCACGCGCAATACCTGCATTGGGGCGCGACCAGCCAGGATATCCAGGACACCGGGCTGATGCTGCGGATGCGGCAGGCGCTGACGCTGATCGAAGGGCGTTTGGCGTCGGCCCTGGGCCACATGGCGGACATGGCGGAGGCGGAGGCCGAAACCGCAATGGTCGCGCGCACCTACGGGCAGGCGGCGGTGCCGTCGAGTTTCGGGGCGCAGGTGGCGCTCTGGGGCTGGCCGTTGCTGCGCCTGCTGGAGCGGCTGGACGAGGTTCGGGGCTATGCGCTGACGGTGTCGCTCAGCGGGGCGGCGGGCACGGCGAGCCAGTTGGGCGAGGATCCGGCGGCGATCCGCGAGGGCCTCGCCGAGGGCCTTGGCCTTGCCGATCCGGGGATGAGTTGGCACGCGGACCGAAGCCGGATCGTCGATCTGTCCCAATGGCTTACGGGCGTTTGTTCATGTGCCGGCAAAGTCGGAACAGATGTCATCCTCGGCGCGCGGTCGGATGTGGGTGAATTGCGGCTGTCGGGGGCCGGCGGCTCCTCGACCATGCCGCAGAAACAGAACCCGGTGGCGCCGTCGGTGCTGATCGCATTGGCCCGTTTCGCCCCCGCGCAGGCCGCGCTGCTGTCGCAACCCCATGCCGAGGCCCGCGACGGTGCGGCGTGGTTCACCGAATGGCTGACCCTGCCGCAACTGACCATGGCCGCCGCCCGCTCTGCCGCACTGCTCTCCGACACCATCGCCGCGCTGTCCCCGGACCGCGCCCGCATGGAAGCGCGGCTCGACCAGGCCAACGGCACGCTCCACGCCGAGGCGCTCAGCTTTGCCTTGGCCCGCGAGATGGGACGCCCCGCCGCGCAGGCGGAGCTCAAGCGGCTGGTGAAGGAGGCGATGGAGAGCGGAAGGCCATTGCCAGAACTCGTGGCGAAAGCGCATCCGGACACCGCCCTGCCCGACCTGCGCGACTTGGGGCAGGCCCCGGCCGAGGCCCGAGCCTTCGCCGCCGCCGTGCGTGCGCGCGCTTAACCCTCCGCGAGGATCTGCGCGAACATCGCCGGGTCCACGTTCCCGCCCGACAGGGTCGCGATCACCGGCCCTTCGGCCAATTCGTCGCCATGGAACAGCGCCGCGGCCAGCGCGACTGCCCCACCCGGCTCCACCACCAGTTTCAGGCGCGTCGCGGCGTGGCGCATGGCGGCTTTCACCTCAGCATCGCTGACCACGAGGCCAGGCCCGCAATGGGCAGACATGATCGCGAAGGTCCGCTCCGCCGGCGCGCGGGTCAGCACCGCGTCGCACAGCCCCACCTCCGGGCCGTTATTCGGCTTGATCCCACCGGAAGCCAGCGAGCGCGTAACATCGTCGAAGCCCTCCGGCTCGACCGGGCGGACCGTCAGGCCCGGCGCGCGATCGGCCAGCGCCAAAGCGATGCCGGAGGTCAGCCCGCCGCCGCCGCAGCAGGTCAGCACCGTGGCCTCATTCACGCCCGCCTCGGCGGCCTGTTCGGCGATCTCCAGCCCGCAAGTCCCCTGCCCCGCAATAACCATCGCATCGTCGAAGGGCTTGATCAGCGTCAGCCCACGTTCGTCGCGCAGGCGGTCCCCGATCTCTTCCCGGTTCTCGCCAGCGGCGCGGTGGTAAAGAACCACCTCCGCGTCCATGGCCCGGGTGTTCTCGATCTTCAGTTTCGGCGCATCGGCAGGCATCAGGATTACCGCCGGGACGCCGTGAAGCTGCGCCGCCCGCGCCACACCCTGCGCGTGGTTACCCGATGAGAATGCCAGCACACCCTTGGCCCGCGTCACTTGGTCCAGCGCCGACACGGCCGACCAGCCGCCACGGAACTTGAACGATCCGGTGTGCTGGAGCACTTCGGCCTTCAGGTAGACGGGCCGCCCGGCGATCTCGTCCAGGAAAGGCGAGGACAGAAGCGGCGTCCGCCGCACAACGCCGCGCGCCCGCTCGGCCGCCGCTTCGATATCCGCGATATTCGTCATTCCAGCTTCTCCAGCACGTCGTCGATCACCGCCTGCGCCCCCGGTTCATCGAGGAACGGCACATGGCCCCGGTCAGCGAGTTCGACGAAGGCCATGTCGGGCCGTCGTCGTCGCATCTCCGCCGCCGTTTCCGCCGACAGGATGTTGGATTGCGCCCCCCGGATCAGCCCGAGCGGCAGGCCCGCCAGAGCGTCGAAGAGCGGCCAGAGGTCCGGCGCCTCGTAATCCGGCGCGAAGGCCGGGGCGACGGCATCACGCAGCTTCGGGTCATAGCGCAGGTGCAGCGCGCCATCTTCTTCGCGCCAGATGCGCCGCGCGAAATCGGCCCACGTGGGCGCTGGCACGTTGCGGAAAATGCCGTCGTAGGCGCCGGGCAACGCAAGCGCCGCCGCCTCCAGTGACGGGAAAGAGGGCGGCTTGCCGATGTAATCCATGATCGCCGAAAGCCCCTCGGGCATCACGTCCGGGCCGATGTCGTTGAAGATCACGCCCGACAGCCGGTCGCGCGCCATCGCCGCCATCACCAGCGCCACGAGGCCGCCGCGGGAGGTGCCGAGAATGCAGACCTTTTCGATCCCCAGGTGATCGAGCAGCGCCACAACGTCCTGCGCCTCCTGTGGCGGCGTGTAGGTCTTGTGATCGGCGAAATCCGACGCACCACGCCCCCGGAAATCCATCCGGATCACCCGCGCGCGGTCCCGGTAATGTGCCAGCACCGGCTCGAAATCATCCATGTTGCGGGTCAGGCCCGGCAGGCACAGAAGCGGCACCCCCTGCCCCTGGTCGTCATAGGCCAGCCGCGTGCCATCTGCCGCTGTCACGAAATCCATCAGCTTACCCCTGCAATTTCCGGAACCCCGGTCAGATCCCGCGCCACGCGGCCCGGTTGCGACACGAGCCGATCCACCGGCTCGCCCGCCCGGTTCACCCAGAGCGTATCGAACCCGTAGGCCGAACCGAAGGCCGCGTCCCAGCCGTTCGACGACACGAAGAGCACCTCGGACGGTGCGCAATCAAACCGCGCACCGACAAGGTCGTAGACCCGCGCGTCTGGCTTGAAGATGCCCACGTCTTCGACACTCAGAACCGCGTCCAGATCGCCCCCGATCCCGGCGGAGCGCACGGCTCCGTCGAGCATCTCGGGCGACCCGTTCGACAAGATTGCCGTCTGCAACCCACCCGCCTTGAGCGCCGCCAACATCGCGGGGACTTCCGGATAGGCCTCCAATTCCCAGTAGAGCCCCAGAAGCGCCTCGCGCAGCTCCGCATCCTGAAGACCCGCACGCTCCAAGGCCCAATCGAGCCCGTCCTGGGTCACCTGCCAGAAATCGCAATGGTCCCGCGCCACGGCACGCAGCCAAGAATAACTCAGCTGCTTCTGCCGCCAATCGGCCGCCACCTGCTGCCAGACCGCGGCGAAATCCTCCCGCTCCGGCTGACCGGCCAAGGCCCGTGCCGCCGCTGCCACGTCGAACAGCGTGCCATAGGCGTCGAACACACAGATCTTGATGCCGGACATCGCGCTTCCCCCAGTTTCCCGAACCCTGTCACGGGCAAAGAGCACCCGCAAGCGCGCCCACCCTTTCATCTTGCAAGAAAAACCTCCGGGGGAGTCGCCTTCAGGCGACGGGGGACAGCGTCCCCCCACCTGAGACCGACCGCCAACGGCGGGCGGGTGAGGAGAAGACAACGCGCCGCAAGGCGCTCCGTTCAACAGACCTCGGAAAACACTAGAGGTTTTCCGGCTGCGGCATGCTCAGGACGTGGAAACCGCCGTCTACGATCACGATCTCACCGGTGGTGCAGGCGCCGTAGTCTGACGCGAGATACACCGCCGTCCCGCCGATGGCCTCCAGCGTCGCGTTGGAGCGTAGCGGGGCGTTCGCATCGGTATGCTTGAAGGTCTTGCGCGCCCCGCCGATCGCGGCCCCGGCCAGCGTCTTCATCGGCCCGGGCGAGATTGCGTTCACCCGGATGCCCTGCGGCCCGAGGTCGTTGGCGAGATAGCGCACCGAGGCCTCCAGCGCTGCCTTGGCCACGCCCATCACGTTGTAATAGGGCGTCACCCGGTTGGAGCCTTGATAGGTCAGCGTCAGAAGCGTGCCGCCCTCCGGCATCAGTTCCGACGCGCGGCGCGCCACGTCGATGAAGGAATAGCACGAGATCGTCAGCGAGTTCCTGAAGTTTGCCCGCGTCGTGTTGGTGAAGCGGCCCGTCAGCTCGGTCTTGTCGGAATAGGCGATGGCGTGGACGACGAAATCGAGGCTCCCCCACCGCTCCTTCAAAGCGGCGAAACAGGCGTCCATGCTGTCGTCGTTGTTGACGTCCACATCGACCATGAAATCGCTGCCGAGCTGAGCGGCCAAAGGCTCCACCCGCTTACCGAAGGCCTCGCCCTGGTACGAAAACGCCAGTTCCGCGCCTTCCGCATGCAGCGCCTTGGCGATGCCCCACGCGATGGAACGGTCATTGGCGACGCCCATGATCAGGCCCCGTTTGCCCTTCATCAAATCAGCCATATCGAAAACTCACTTCTCAAATCGGCTCAGGATCATCGAGCCGTTGGTGCCTCCGAACCCGAAGGAATTGGTCATCACGCTGTCGAGGCCCGCGTTTTCCACGTAGGCGGTCGCGATCTCTTCCGGCTTCAATTCCGGGTCCAGCGTGTCGACATTGATCGAGGGCGTGATGAAATCACCGTCCAGCATCAGCAGGCAGAAGGCCGCCTCCAGCGCACCCGCCGCACCCTGCGCGTGCCCGGTCATCGACTTGGTCGAGGAGATCGGCGGGGTGGAACCCTCGCCGAAGACACGGCGGACCGCCTGCACTTCGCCGACATCGCCCACCGGCGTGGAGGTGCCGTGCGCGTTGATGTAGCTGACCGACCGCCCCTCAGGCAGCGTTTGCAGCGCAAGCCGCATCGCGCGCTCGCCGCCCTCACCCGACGGCGCCACCATGTCGTGGCCATCGGAGGTCGCCGCGAACCCGGTCACTTCCGCGTAGATCTTCGCGCCACGGGCCACCGCGCGCTCCATCTCTTCCAGCACGAGGATCGCTCCGCCGCCGCCGATCACGAAGCCGTCGCGGTCCGCGTCGAACGCGCGCGAGGCCTTCTCGGGCGTGTCGTTGAACTTGGAGGACATCGCACCCATCGCGTCGAACAGGCACGACAGCGTCCAGTCGAGCTCTTCCGCACCGCCGGCGAACATCACGTCCTGCTTGCCCATCATGATCTGCTCGGCCGCGTTGCCGATGCAATGCAGCGAGGTCGAGCAGGCCGAGGTGATCGAGTAGTTGATGCCCTTGATCTTGTAGGCCGTCGCAAGGTTGGCCGAGACCGTGGAGGACATGCATTTCGGAACCGCGAAGGGCCCGATCCGCTTGGTCGCCCCGCTTTTGAGAACCGTCTGGTGGGCCGCGAACATGGCCGAGGTCGACGGCCCACCGGAGCCTGCCACGAGGCCCGTGCGCACGTTGACCACGTCATCGTCGCTCAGCCCCGCATCGGCAATCGCCTGCGCCATCGCGATATGGGCATAGGCGGCACCCGGCCCCATGAAACGCAGCGCGCGTTTATCGACATGGTCGGCCACGTCGATCTTGAGCGTGCCCGCGATCTGGCTGCGGAACCCGTGTTCCGCCATCTCCGCGCTGGCCTCGATGCCCGAGCGCCCGGCCCTGAGGCTGGCCTCCACCTCTTCGGCATTGTTCCCGATGGGTGAAACGATTCCCAAACCTGTAACGACGACACGACGCATAAGCGCACTCCCTTGAGCCTTTCGTCCGTATCTAGGGCCTCGCGCCCCCTTGGCGCAACCAGTAAGCCCGCGCGCCGTTGGCGCGACCGCTTACCGGCGCGTGCCGAAGTGCAGGTTGCTGTCGCGACCGAGGCCGTGGCGCAGGCACCAGTAGATCACGGCGAGACTGACGAGGAACCACAGCCCGCCCCAGATCATCGTGGTGCCGCCGATTTCCTCGGCCAGCATTCGTGCGTCGGACCGCAGGTAGGAGCGCCGGATCGTGTCGTCCCAGATGTCATAGGGCACGAAGATCAGGGAGCTGAGACCGATCACCCGGAGGATCAGGTCGCAGATCTGTTCCGAGAAGAAGCGCGACGCCGCGATCAGCGCCGCGCCGGTGAGACCGCAGATGATGATGGCCGGAATGTCGCGCACGTAGAGCACGAGGACCACGAGCATTACCACGCCGATCCCCGCCAGCACCGCCTTGTCCATCCGGCTGCGCAAGGCGATCAGCAGAAGGCCGACACCGATCAGGAGCGAGCCCAGGTAGCCCGCCGTCAGCGTCAGGAAGCGCGAGCCGCCGCGCGTCCAGACCTCACCGCCCTGCTGGAAATTCACAGAAAGGCTTTCCACCCGCCCGCCTGTTAGCATGGCCATGAGCGCGTGGGACAGCTCGTGGAAGAAAACCACGAGGAATTTCAGCGGCAGGACCACGGGCGTGGACCACAGGGCGAAGACGACGGCGGTAATCGCCAGAAGCTGCCAGTGGCCACGGAGGTAGGTCATGGGGCGGAAACTCCGGGGCGGCCAGCCAATCAGAGGATCTTGAAGACCGACGGATCAGGTCCGGTGCGCAGGCCGACGTCGAGCTTGTCGATGGCCTCCATCTCGGCGTCCGTCAGTTCGAAATCGAACACGTCGAGATTTTCACGCTGCCGGCCCGTGTTGGTGGAGCGCGGAATCACCGCGTTGCCGATCTGGATATGCCACCGCAGGATCACCTGCGCCGGGCTCTTGCCGGTCCGTTCGGCGGGTTTTGTCAGCGCCTCGTCCTCGAAGGAGCGGCCATTGCCAAGCGGCGTCCAACTTTGCGTGATGATGCCACGCTCGGCATTCGCGGCGCGCATCTCGGGTTGCTGGAGTTCCGGATTTACCTCGATCTGGTTCAGAACGGGTGCCTCGCCGGTGGCCGCGATGATGCGGTCGAGATGGTCGGCGTTGAAATTCGACACGCCGACCGAGCGTACCAGCCCGTCGTTCCGCGCCTCCAGCAGCGCTTCCCACGTCTCGACGTAGAGGTCCCGGCTCGGCACCGGCCAATGGATCAGGATCAGATCCAGTTGATCGACGCCAATCGCCTCGAGACTGCGTTCGACCGAAGCGCGGGCCTTGTCGCGGCCATGGTCGCCGTTCCAGACTTTCGTGGTGATGAACACCTCGTCCCGCGGCACGCCCGAGCGGCGCAATCCTTCGCCAAGCCCCGCCTCGTTGCGGTAGGCATAGGCGCCGTCGATCATGCGGTAGCCGACTTCCAGCGCGCTTTGCACGACTTCGGCGGCGCCGTCCGGGTCGACCTGCCAGAGGCCGAAGCCCAGTTGCGGCATGGAGTGTCCGTCGTGGAAGGTGAGCGTGGGTACGTCGGTCATCTGGTTTGTCCTTCTGATAAGTGCGGACTCCGCCAACGTGCCCTCACCGAACGGGTTCCCGAACAGGCGGGATACGGCGCGCTCAGCTCTCGCTCAGCGCCACCTTCATGTCCTTGACCTCGTAGATCACTTCGCCGTCCGCCTCGACGATGCCATCGGCGACGCCCATGGTCAGGCGGCGGGTCTGTACGGCCTTGGTGAAATCGATCTTGTAGGTCAGCATCTTGCGGTCGGGACGCACCATGCCCTTGAGCTTCACCTCGCCCACGCCGAGCGCGTATCCGCGCCCCGTCCAGCCGCGCCAGCCGAGGTTGAAGCCGGTCAGCTGCCAGAGCCCGTCGAGCCCGAGGCAGCCGGGCATGATCGGGTTGCCGGGAAAGTGGCATTCGAAGAACCACAGGTCGGGGGTGATGTCGAATTCGGCGAGCACATGGCCCTTGCCATGGGCGCCGCCGTCACCGGAAATATCGGTGATCCGGTCCATCATCAGCATCGGCGGTTCGGGCAATTGGGCATTGCCGGGTCCGAACAGTTCCCCCCGCGCGCAGCGCAGCAAATCGTCCCGATCAAAGCTCGTCGGATAGTCGGCCATATGCCCCCCGGTCGTTTGTCCCAGCCTTTGCAGGCGTTTCTTTCCTGTAGCACCCGTGTCATTTCAGGCGCAAGTGCGTGGCCCGACACGATACCGTGCAACATATCGCATGACATACGGTGATATTTGCAATGCAGTCGCAAAAGGCCATATAGGTAGGCGGAACAGTATAGAAAGCCCCGGGACAATGACCCCCGAAGCCCTCGAACGCTCCAAACGCTGGCTCGGCCAGTCCGACCTGCGCCCGACACGGCAGCGCCTGGCGCTCGCCTCGCTTCTGGTGGGCGACGGGCAGGACCGGCACGTGACGGCGGAAGGCCTGCACGAGGCGGTGCTGGGGACGGGTGACAAGGTTTCGCTGGCGACGGTCTACAACACTCTGCGCGCCTTCTGCGATGCGGGCCTGATGCAGGAAGTCACCGTAGATGGATCACGCAGCTATTTCGACACGCGGATGGATGACCACCCGCATTTCTACCTCGAAGACGACAGCCACCTGACCGACGCCCCGGCGGCGGAACTGGAGATCAAGGCCCTGCCCTCGGTCCCCGAAGGCTACGAGATCGCCAAGGTCGACGTCGTGATCCGGCTGCGCAAGAAAGGCTGACGGACATTTCAACGGCAGACACCTGGATTGCGGCTGCCCCGCTCCTTCGAGTGCGTGTCTGTCATATCCGGTCTTTGGCACTGGCCAACGGCGGCAAAACCGCCTAAGCGCCGCGCTAACTTCTCTCTCTACTCAAAGGCCATCCTCCCATGGACCTCCGCAATATCGCGATCATCGCGCACGTCGACCACGGCAAGACCACGCTGGTGGACGAGCTTCTCAAGCAATCCGGCGCGTTCCGCGAAAACCAGGCCGTCGCCGAACGGGCGATGGATTCCAACGATCTGGAACGCGAACGCGGGATCACGATTTTCGCCAAGCCCACCTCCGTCGAATGGAAAGGCACGCGGATCAATATCGTCGACACGCCCGGCCACGCCGATTTCGGCGGCGAGGTGGAGCGGATCCTGTCCATGGTCGACGGCGTTGTCCTGTTGGTCGATGCCGCCGAAGGCCCGATGCCGCAAACCAAGTTCGTGACCTCCAAGGCGCTGGCCCTCGGCCTTCGCCCTATCGTGGTGCTCAACAAGGTCGATAAGCCGGACGCAGAACCCGACCGAGCGCTGGACGAGGTGTTCGACCTTTTCGCGAACCTCGACGCCAACGAGGACCAGCTCGACTTCCCACATATGTATGCCTCGGGCCGGTCCGGTTGGGCGGATCATGAGCTGGACGGGCCCCGCAAGGACCTGCACGCGCTGTTCAACCTGATCGTGAACCACGTCCCCCGCCCGAAGCAGATCGCCAAGCAGGATGACGACTTCCGCATGCTCGCCACGACCCTCGGCGCCGACCCCTTCGTGGGCCGCCTTCTGACGGGCCGCGTGGAATCGGGTCGTCTCAAGGTGGGCCAGACCGTGCAGACGCTCTCCCGCCTCGGCGAGAAGATCGAGCAGTTCCGCGTCACGCGCATTCAGGCGTTCCGCGGTCTCGCGCAGCAGGACATCGAAGAGGCGCTGGCCGGTGATATCGTGTCCCTCGCTGGCATGACGAAATCCACCGTCGCCGACACGATCTGTGCGCTAGCCGTGGACGAACCGCTGGAAGCGCAGCCCATCGACCCGCCGACCATCACCGTGACCTTCGGCATCAACGACAGCCCGCTCGCAGGCCGCGACGGCAAGAAAGTCCAGTCCCGCGTGATCCGCGAGCGCCTGATGAAAGAGGCGGAATCGAACGTCGCCATCAAGGTGACGGACACGCCGGGCGGCGAGGCCTTCGAGGTCGCCGGCCGGGGCGAGCTTCAGATGGGCGTCCTGATCGAGAACATGCGCCGCGAAGGGTTCGAATTGTCCATCTCGCGCCCGCAGGTCCTGTTTCGCGAGATCGACGGCACGCGTCACGAGCCGGTCGAGGAAGTCACCATCGACGTGGATGACGATTACTCTGGCGCGGTGATCGAGAAGCTGACCGGCGCCCGCAAGGGCGAATTGGTCGAGATGAAACCGGCAGGCTCGGGCAAGACCCGGATCATCGCCCATGTCCCGTCGCGCGGGCTGATCGGCTACCACGGCGAGTTCCTGACCGACACGCGCGGCACCGGCGTGCTGAACCGCGTGTTCCACGAATGGGCGCCACATAAAGGTGAGATCCCGGGCCGTCGCGCGGGCGTGCTGATCTCGATGGAGAACGGCACCTCGGTCGCCTACGCGCTGTGGAACCTGGAAGAACGTGGCAAGATGTTCATCGGCGCGCAGGAGCCGGTCTACACTGGCATGATCATCGGCGAACACAGCCGCGACAACGACCTGGAAGTGAACCCGCTGAAGGGCAAGAAGCTGACCAACGTGCGCGCTTCGGGCACCGACGACGCCGTACGCCTGACGCCGCCGACGATCATGTCGCTGGAACAGGCCATCGCCTATATCGACGATGACGAGCTGGTGGAGGTGACCCCGAACGCGGTGCGCCTGCGCAAGCGTTACCTCGTTCCGCACGAGCGCAAACGACAGGCCCGCGCCAGCTAAGAGGCCATGGAACCCTGCCTCCGCTGATGCGTTTCATCGGCGGAGGTAACACCATGTTCATATCCAACACGCAACTCACCGACCTGACGCTTCACAGCCCCGCAGGGGATTTCAAGATCACCGATGCAGGCTTCGACACGAAAAACGGCGATCTTCGCTACGTGATCGTCGACAACGGCGGTTGGTTCCGAACCTCCGAGATTCTCGTGCCGTTCGAACGGCTCGAGGCCCTGTCGCTTGAAGATGCGATCTGGCACGCGCGGCTCTATGAGACCGACCTGGAAGCCCAAGAGAATGCAGAGGAAGGTGACCCGGCCGAGGTAGACCTGCGTGGACTGCCCCCGATCCTGACGGGCCCCTTTGGCTACACCTACGCGCCGCCGTTGTTGGGCGCGCAACTTGCGGACCTGACCCGCGAGACGCATGCCGCCCTGCCCGATGGCACCGCGCGCCTCTCCGAATGGATCGACCGCGAGGTCTATGGCCGCGACGGCCCGATCGCCAAGATCACGGGCGCGGAACTGGACACCCAGGCACGCAGCATCCGCCACATGCAGGTCTCCATGGATGGAGAGGTTTTCGCGTTGCCGTTCAATGCCTTGAGGAATTTCGTCAAGGAAGGCTACGTGGTGACGGACCTGTCGTCCGAAGACATCCGCGCGGGCTTCGTTACCGCCGAGCCCGGACTGCCGCTGCCCGAACCGGCCAGCGGATGGGTCTCGCGCAATTCCTGATACCTAAAGCTCGGTGATGGGACCGCCGAAAAGGTGATCCATGGTGAGGGAAGGCTGTGCGCAGCCCGCCTCGCCCACGATCTTCGCGGGCACACCGGCAACGGTCTTCATCGGCGGCACGGCCTCCAGCACCACGGAACCAGCGGCGATGCGCGAGCAATGGCCGATCTCGATATTGCCGAGGACTTTCGCACCAGCCCCGATCAGAACACCGTTGCCGATCTTCGGGTGACGGTCTTCCTCTTCCTTGCCAGTCCCGCCAAGCGTCACCGAATGCAGCATCGACACGTTGTCGCCCACCACGGCCGTTTCACCGATTACGATGGAATGGGCGTGGTCGATCATGATGCCCTGCCCCACGCGCGCGCCGGGGTGAATGTCGACCCCGAACACTTCCGAGACGCGCATTTGGATGAAATACGCCAGGTCGCGACGCCCGGTCTTCCACAGCCAATGGCCGACGCGATACGATGTGATCGCCTGAAACCCCTTGAAATACATCAAGGGTTGCAGAAAGCGATGGCAGGCCGGGTCACGGTCGTATACCGCGACGATATCGGCACGCGCCTTCGCACCGATGCTGGTGTCCGAGGCAAAGGCCTCATCCGCGATCTCGCGCAGAAGCTGCTCGGACATCTCGGAGGAGGCGAGCTTCTGCGCAACCCGGTAGGCCAGCGCATTTTCGAGTGTGGGATGGTGGAGCACGCAGGCATGAACCAGCCCGCCGAGCAAGGGCTCGTCGGCGATGGCGGTCGATGCTTCGTCCGTGATCCGGCGCCAGACCGGATCAAGCTCGCTGACATGGGATTGCGTGCGGGCCATGGGCGGCCTCCTTTGCCTGACGTCAGTCCGAAGATAGGGCAGCGGCAGGCAAAGGTCCATGCAACGATGATGTGAGTGTTGTCAGATGATCTTACACGTCAGACAAGGTCGGGAAGCGACAGCTCCGCAAAATGGGCCGCCAGACGGATCGCGCCACCCGCGAAATCGCCGCCCTGCGCCGTGAGTTCGAGCGCGGTCGGCGACCAGTAGACCTGCGGCGCGCCGGGGCCGTTGACCCACGAATTCTCCGGCAGGCCAAGGCCGGAGCCATATCGCTGCAGATCGCCTGTCACGCCAACATCCCAGCTCGTCACCGCTCCGGTGATCGTTGAAATCACGCGCCCCGTGATACCGTAAGCAATTGAGCGCGCAGGGAAAACGACCGGCGTCGTGACACTTGGACCGGCGGTCAGGGTTACGTCGACCTCCACCGATCTGGTGGTCATGGCCGCACCGTTCGGCGTCAGCGTCATCGCCCCGATCCGCCATTCGGATCCATCGAAAATGGCCAACGCGCCAACGTCGAGGACCAACGCCCGCCAGCCCCGCGAAGGCGGCACGAATACCCAGCCTCCACCCGAGGCTATAGCGACGTTGCCCGCCTGCCCTGCCCACGCATTCACCGCACCCGTCGGCACGCCATAGGCCAGCCCGTCGATCGCGGCGGGCGGCGTGGCAACCGTTACCGAGTTCAGACGCAGTTGCGTGACGCCATCCAGACGCATCAGCGCCTCGTTCACCGTCACGTGCTTCTGCGCCTGCGCGGGGGCCAACAGCGGAAGGGCCAGGTTCGCGGTCTCAGTCATTGATTTCGGTCCTTGCAAATGGCCCCGCCCCGAAACGTTCGGAAACCTGGGCAACGTCGATGAAGTAGTCGCTGAGCGTGCCGTCGGCGGCCCGCATCGCGTCGGTGTAGGTGAAAGCCGGTGCAGACAGGATAACCTCGCGCCGTGTGGCGATGCTGTCGACAACCCGAAGGATGTAGTGCTCCGACGCCTCGCCAAGCGGCACGTCCGGGCCATCCCAGCTGTCCGCGTCAATGCGCGAGCGCCTGATCCAGCTCACTTCCCGTGCGTTACCGACGCGCGGCGCATGCAGGTGAACGGGGCTGTAGGGACGCAGGCCAATCCCTTGGAAGGCGACGGTTTCCTCGGTGTAGCTCGCATCATCGACCGCGCGCCGCGACGGCCCGACACGCCATGTCCGCACCAGGCCGCGGGCCGAGCTTGGCAGATCGACTTGCGTCACCGCCGCGTCCAGCAGCACGAAGACCGAGCCTTCGGGCCACACGTCCGGCATCACGCCATCGGTGCCAAGCTGGCCGCGCAGACGCAGGCCGATGTCCCAGGTTCCCGGCCCGACCAGCGTGGCGTCCGCGAACTGGATCACTTCCCAAAGATCATCGTCTCCCGATCCGATCGCGGCGGCATTGGCCCCGGCCAGGACGGCCGACATCTCCGCCGAGGACAGCGCCCCGGTTTCCAACTCCACCCGCAAATCGCCCGAGCGGTCCCAAAGACCCGAGGTCTGCCTGAAAAGCGGTGTCTGCAACGTGCCTAGGATGGCGGGCTGTTCGATGATCTTGTTGAGCGTGAACCCGTCCGATCCGGGCGCGGAGTACACCGCAGCACTTCCCGGCCACGGGCTCGCCGCAACCGCCAGGTGCGGGGCGTGTTCCAGTTCGTCGCCCGTCAGAAGCGGCAGGTCGAGGAATACCGGCGTGACCGGCAACGGCGGCACGAACGGCTCCACCCGCACCACCTCCTCCACCTCGTCCGAGGGGATGGACGTCGACGGTTCGACCCGGGAGGCCTCGATCTGTCGATAACCACGGTCTTCGACCCGGTCCACCCGCCAGGTGTGGCCGTCCTCCGTTGCCACCAGTGCCCCTGCCCCCAAGGCGCGGTACGACGGCGGCAAGGCGAAGCGCAGAGTGTCCTGCGCCACGCGCCCCTCGGCAAGCCAGCGTTCAGCCATCCCCTGCCCCTCGGCGCGGGTCAGGGCCAATGGCAGATCAACGTCGTTGACCTGATCGGCCCCGTCACCGGGGAACACCGCTTCGGCGACCTTGTCTCCGTAGCTGCCCTCGGCATCAACGAACCCGATGCGCAGGCGACCAACGGTTTCAGCCTCCGGCGCACGGGTGCGGGTGAACCCACCCTCCCCGTCATCGTCCCGCGCCGTTTCAGGCGCCGCGATGACCTTAGCGGGCACATCCGGCGATGGCAGGAACACGAGCTTGCCGTCCCGCTCCACCGCCTGAAACCCGTAGGCCATCATCAGCGATTGCAGGCGCGCGCGCGCCGTTTCCGTCTGGGCCGAGACATGGCCACGTACCAACCCATGCAGCGCCGAGACGTCGTAGTGCTTCAGTCCGGCTCGTTCGCAGATTTCTGCCACCACATGCTCAAGCGGTTGCGCATCGAGCCGCCCGGTCAGCCAATGCCCTCGGGCCCAGTTGCCGCCATCGCTCCAGCGGTCCAGATCATTCGGGAACGCGGGCCAGGGGCGTGCATCCCACGCCCAGGCATGCGCACGCCCGAGATCGAGCATCGGGCCGTCGTATTGATCCGATCGCGGGTTTCGCCCCTCTTCCGACCAATAATCCATGACAGCGCGCAAGTACTGCGCCTGGATCAGGTCATCGCGCCGTCCGTTGGAATAGTACGGAAGCCTGCTTTCGGCACTCTTGGGATCGAGGAACGTGTTGGGCTGGTTCGTGCCCTTGTCGATCGCCGCACATCCGAATTCGGTGAACCAGATCGGCTTGGATTTCGGCACCCAGGGGCTCGTGCCATTCACGACTTCAACCCTGACTTCGGACAATTGTTGAATCGCCCCGGCCGGGTTGAATGCTGTATAGCCATTCAATCCCAGCATGAGCCGCCACCCGATCGCGTCAGGCGAGATTGCCCCTTCGCCCAGGCTGTCCGTTGGACGGAATTCGAACGAGCGTTCGACCCAGCCATCCGCAATGGTCAAACCTGTCCAGCTATAAAGTCCGCGAATGCCGTCGTATGAACCGTCCGTTTCAACGCCTGCGAGCCACACGAAGTGACGGTGCGGGTTTCCGTCGCCAGGCTCCGCCAAAAGGCGGGTCCGGAGTGTCACGCGGAGCAACTGGTCACGCACAAAGGGGCGAATGCCACGCTCGGACATCGTGCGATAGGCTCCATTGCATTGCAGAACCCAACCTTCACCCGGAACGTTGATGCGTTCGACTTCGGGGTAATTCTGAACTGGTGGCGCTCCGGCCAGGTCATCTTGCCCGTAAAAATAGCCCTGCAGCCAGTATCCGCCCGTGGCATGAGTGCCATCGAATGCAGGGCCCGAAACCTGCAAATCCCCCAGTAGCGTGCCATCCCGGCGCTCGTGGTGCTGGTTTTCCCACCAGCCGCGCAGATCCTTGTAGCGAAAAACCCAAGGCGCGCCGGCGGCGTCGGTGATCGGCTCGCGGCGCTGCGCATTTCTTGCTTCAGGGCCGGTGTAGTACCAATCGAACCCCTCACCGCCCTCGATATTCGCTTGCAGGTGCTCAAGCGCGTGGATCGGTCCTTTGTCCCGATCCAGATGCTCGCCTCCGTCGCGCCAATCGCTCAGAGGCATGTAATTGTCGATTGCGACGAGATCGATGTTGTCGTCGGCCCACAATGGATCGAGGTGGAAATAGACATCCCCTGAACCGTCCTGCGGATGATAGCCGAAATACTCCGACCAATCCGCCGCATAGGTGATTTTCGCATCCGGCAGCAGCGCGCGCACTTCGGCGGCCAAGGCAATCAAGCTCTCCACGGCCGGAAAACCGGAGTCGTCGCGCATCTGTGTCAAACCGCGCATTTCCGAGCCGATGCAGAACGCTTCGACTCCGCCAGCGGCCGCGCAAAGGGCGGCGGCGTGCAGGATGAAACGCGAATAGCTCCACTCGTTCGGGCCGGAATAGGTAACGATACTGGGCGACACGCCGAAATCCGACGATGTAGCGGTGCCGAAGAATGCTTCCACCGCGGCGCGATTGGCCGCCGTTCCATCCGGCGAGCCCTCCTGACCCGGCGCAAGATCGCCGGTGATCCGCCCCCGCCATGGCAAGGCAGGCTGTTGGTCCGCGCCCCATGGGTCCGGCAAACCGTTCCCATCCAGAATTTCCATCAACAGGAATGGATAGAATGTCACCTGCTGCCCGCCATCGGAAATCGCCTGGATTGCCTCGATCACCGAGGCATCCGCGGGCGTTCCGCCGTAGACAGGTCGGTCGTCGATCCGCGCAATGGCCTCCGCCGCGCTGCGATTGATCCCGCCCGCGCGCCATTTCATTTCTTTACCGTCGAAATCCTTCTGCTCGACCTTTGGTTTCACGAAGCAATGGCCCGCCCGCAGGTCATTCCCAAACCACGAATAAATGACCGAAACGGACTTCAGGTTCGGAAGCGTTTCGCGCGCCTGCTCCAGCGACTGCACGAAGTCGGTCGTCCCGCCCTCGGCGCTGACATTGACGGCCTCGCCGCGCGTCAGCCCGTAGCGCATCGAGACAGGAGTCGTGGCCAAAGCGTATTCGCCGGTTCCGGGCATCAGCGCCAAGGCTTGCACGGACTCCGCGGCAGAGGGGACATGTGGGGCGGCAGGTTTGGCCGCGCGCACGACTTCGAAAGCGAATTGCGGAACCCGGTTGCCATAGGGCGTCAGGTCCAGATCCTCGAAGACGATATAGGCCGTTCCACGGTAAGCCGGCACCTCGCCAACGCCCTCGATCGCCTCCATCAGCGGGTCGGGAAGCTGATCGTCGGTGCCTTTGTAAAGCCGCCACGTCACGCTTTCACGGTCGATTTCCACCCCGTCGGCCCAGATCCGCCCGACCCGTGCGATTTCCCCTTCGCAGAGCGCAACGGCAAGGCTGATCGAATAGGAATAGGTGGTCGTCTTCGGCTTGGATGGCGCGCCTTTGCCACCGCCAGTGGTCCGTGTGGTCTCGAGGAATTGCGTCGACCAGATCACGTGCCCGCCCAGGCGCATGCGCCCGTAAAGCTGCGCAATCGGTGCGCCCTCACCCGCTCCGGTGATACGCAGACGGTCGGTGCGCCCGGTCTGGATCGGCTCAGACCCGGTGCCCAGCAGCCGCTGGTCGATGACCCGGCCGATAGTTGCACCCACGGCCCGGCCCAGAACGGCCCCCGTCATGCCGAGGATCGGAGCCTGCACAAGGCCGCCAACCGCCGCTCCTGCGGCTGAAAGAAGAATGGTTGCCATGAATATGGTCCTTTATGGGGCCGGGGTCGCCAAGGACGTCGCCGGTTTCGGTCCGAAGACGAACCGAGCCACCACGCGGCGTGACCACGGGGCGGTCAACGCGCTCTCGGTAACGCCACACCCGGAATAGGCGTGGATGAAACGGGGTATCGGTTCCACGGCGCTTTGAATTGCGACATGTTTCGCGACGGCGCTTGCCCGCATCCGAAAGATGAGAACATCTCCCGGCGCCGCGTCGGCAACGGGCTTCTCCACGAGGTGCGCGCGCGCGGCCTTCAGCAACCGCTCTTCGCCGGAAACCTCCGACCAGTCGTTGGTATAAGCGGGGACCGGCGCGGGAAGCGTTCCGTGAATTTCGCGCCAGACCCCCAGAATAAGTCCCAGGCAATCGCACCCAGCCCCCTTGCAGGATGTCTGGTGGATATAGGGCGTTCCAAGCCAGGTCCGTGCAATCGAAACTACATCGCTCACCGGCGGGACCCTCCGCCGCGGGCCGACATGCGTGTCGGATGGGCCATCTGCCAATCCTCGTCCGGGATATCCGGGAAGCCGCGATAATTCAGGAGGTTGGAGAATTTCAGGCGGCATGTCTCCATCCGCTTGTCGCACCCGGCTGTCATGCGGACCGTGTCTCCGGCACTGACCTCTGCGCGGATCGTGTCCCACAGCTCGACCTTCCGAATGCCATCGGCGACACGGTCGAGTTTTATGGCTCCGGTCAAACCCGCCGCCTCGCCAGTCAGCACGCGCATCTGCCCCCGCTCGAACCAACGCGGCTCGAAGCTGGTCAGCCCGTCAAAAGTTAACACCCGCCCGTCCGTCGTGGTCACCTCAACTTCCGTCGCATAGCCAGGCTGGTCGAGATCGAAGCCACACTCCGCGTCCCCCAGAACCGCCGGACAGGTGCGTTGAAAGACCCGCCCGGTCGGCACGTTCAGCTTCTCGGCGAGCCCCCGCAACTCGGCGGAGAACGCGCCGTTTGCCCGCGTGATCTCACCGAACGAGCCACGGAACTGCAGCACCCGGTTCTCGGGCGCCCCCCATTGCACGAGCCAGGCTTCGACCTCGGCGCCGTCGAACCGGCCCGCAAATATATCCTCCTCAGTGACGGACGCATCGCTCAGCGCACCAACCGCCTCCGTGTTGTCGACCGAAAGACCCGTCGTCTGGCTCAGCGCGGCGGCGCTCAGACCGGTTCCGGCGCGGAAGGTCGTGCCCTCGAATGCAAGGTCGCAATCGTGATCGGTGAACCCGTAGGTTTTGCCGTCCTTCCGCGTCACCCGCCAGCAACGCGATACGCCGGTCGTGCCGGATTTCAGATGTTCATCAAGGGCTTGTACGCTCATACCCGGATCTCCACGATCGGCACGTTGGGCACTTCGCCGGCTTGGAACGAACTGACGGAGGTCTGGATCACATCGGTGTCGAAACGCACCGGCACGTCGAACTCGAAACCTGCCGTCACTTCGTCCCCCTCGCCGGGCGCATCGACGAAGGTGATCTCGCCGGTGGTGTAATTCACATCGAAATGCACGCCCGCGATTTGCTCATCGACCGACACACCGGCAAGAACCGTTCCCTGTACCGGTTTCGAGATCGGGCGCGCATAGGAATTGATGCCGGATTGGTAGATCTTGCGCAGCTGAAACGTCCGCGTCTCGCCATCCCCCGTCCCGATCACCTGGTCGCGAAAGCCGGGCGTGCCGGAAGGCTGCGTCGTCTTGAAATCCGACCAGTCTTTCCAGCGGAACCCATAGAGCTGCCCGCGCCGCGCCTCGAAGAAGTCGATCAGCACGGAAATATCGTCGAGCGACCGCATCGCCACCCCCGCATCGTAGCGCCGCCGCGAATGCGCCCAGGGCGTGTTGCGTTCCTCGAACCCGTTGGTCAGCGCCACGACATCCGTGCGCCGTTCCGGCCCGCCGACCGAGCCGAAGCTCAGGTTGGCGGGAAAGCGAACCTCATGAAATCCCATGATCTATCTCCGTTACCGGTTACGCTGGCCACGGGCGAGCGCGCGCTGCATCTCGGCGGCGACCTGGCTGGAAGACCGGCGGAACCCCTGCACGTCCGGCGTGGTGATGTTCATTGTCACGCTGACCGACCCGCCGCCGCCCGCAGCCGCAACCCCCAGCCGGCCATCCGGCCCCCGGCGAAGCGGCATGATCGCCTCCGGCCCCGCCTCGCCCATCAGGCCCATGCCGCCACGCATCGGAAATGTCATGGGTCCGCTCACCACGCCGCCCCGTGCGAAGGGCATCACACGACCCTGGCTGATCGCGCCGCCCTTCTCGAAGGGCAGAATGCCGCTCAGAAGGCCGTTCATGCCGTTGGAAATGGCCGAGCCGAGCGCGTTCTGAACCGGCCGCATCGCGGTGTTGTAGGCGGCGTCCACCATGCTCGTGGCCACCGTGCGCAGGGCATCCGACAGGCGCATCCCGTCGAAGATCACGCCATCGAATGCGCGCCGCAGCCCGCCACCGATCGCACGGCTCATCGAGTTGACCTCGCGCCCCGTGTAGAGCATCGCCCCCTGCATTTCGCGCAATTCCCCCTGAAACGCCGCCGCCATCGACGTCGCCCCCGCAAGGCTTTGTTCCAATTCGGCTATTTCGGCATCGAACCGGCCAAGCGTGTCATCCATCTCGGTCATCTGGATCCTCGTCTTTCATGTCAGGGAAACGCGCCAGAAGCGCCTCGAAAGCATCACGCCTCAGCGGTGCCGCCCCGGTTTCGGGGCCAAGCAATGTCAGGAATTCAGATGGCGTCAGCGACCAGAGTTCGGACGGTTTCAGACCAAGACACTGAAATGCGACCCGCATGAGGGCGGGCCAGTCGAAGCCCTTCGTCCCGCTCATTGCGGCGGCCGAAACGCGAGCATCAGAAGCCGCGCTGCAACCCGCGCGGCCTCCAACACTCCGCCCTCGATCTCGGCATGCAGAAGATCATCGAGATCCCCCTGCCAGCCGCCCCCACGCAGGCCCGCGCAGATCAGGGCAAGAACATCGGCCGATTTCAGTGCCTCGCCCTCGAACCGGGTGACCATCTCGGTCAGCGACCCCGCGCCGAGACGGTCCTCGAGCTCGGCCAGCGCACCAAGAGTCAACTTCGCAACGTGCCGCTTGCCATCCACGACCAGCGCCACTTCTCCGGCCCAAGGGTTCGCCATCGGATCAGATCGCGGTGAAGGTGAGCGCACCGGCAGACGCCATCGCGATCTCGTAGCTCGCCTCGCCGTCATGCGTGCCCGCATACTCGATCGAGGTGATCTGGAACGCCCCTTCCACCACGCCGAAATCGGGGATCACGACCTGGAAATCCGGCATCTCGCCCTGGAAGAAGATGTCGCGCGCCCGCTCGTCGGTCGAGCTGTCGCGGAAAATACCCGATCCGCTGATCGCCGCCGATTTCACACCGCCGCCGCGGAGCAATTCGCGCCAGCCGCCGGTGCTTTCGAGGCTGGTCACGTCCACGCTTTCCGAGTTGAACGACAACCGGCTGGCGCGCAGGCCCGCCATCGTCTCGAACACGCCGTTGCCGTCCATGTCGACCTTCACCAGAAGGTCCTTACCGCTTTGTGCCGTCATTTGGCTTCTCCAGTCTTGTCAATGGGGTACGGCCGGTCGCTCATGCGCCTGTCGTATCGATCCGCGCGCGGAACCAGACCTCGATCTCGCGCGTGTCAGCGACCCGCCGGGCCCGAGCGCGCAGGAAGTGAAGGGCGATCAATGCGCCTCGCGCCAAGGTCAGGTCCGCATCGACCAGGGCGTCGGAAATCGCCGCGGCGATCTCCTTGGCGACGTGATAGCCGGCGCTGTCGGTGACCACCGTCACCGGGAAGTCATGCACCGCGCCCGCGCCCGTCTTGTCGGATGCGTCGCGGGCGCGCTCGGCGCCCAGTCGCACGTAGATGGCCGGCACCGGCCCCGGCGGCAAAGCGTCGAAGATCGCGCCCCCGGTCAGCGTGCTGACCTGCGTATCGCCGACCAGCGCGGTGTAAACGGCACTCTGCAAGGCGGCCGTCGCTGCATAGCTCATGCGCCCACCTCCTCCTTCACGAAGCAGACGAGAAACCGGCCCTCGGCGTCGGCCTCCGTCACCGCTTCGATGCGATAGATCCTCTCTCCGTCGCGAAACCGCATCGCGGCGGTCGGACGGCTCGGGGCGCCCTGCGGCGCGGCGCGGACGGTGATCTTCAGCTTAAGCTCCGACGCCTCGACCTCGCGGCCCGCCCCCCGCGGCAGGACCTCGCCCCAGATGACGCCAAGCTGCGCCCAGGTCTCGGTGAAGCCACCGGCGCCGTCGCTGGCGCGCCCCGGCGCTTCCAGGGTCAGTCTTCGGTTGAACTGGGGCTGTTTCATGCCGCACCACCCAGGCGGAACCGCCGGTAGGGCTCGATCAGCCCCATCACGTGCCGCGACATCTGCAGGCTCCCCACGGAAGGCTGGTTGTAGAACTCGGCCGCCAGCGCCAGGAGCCCGTGTTTCAGATCCGAGGGAATGCCGGTCCAATCGGATCCATATCCCGCCGTGAAGGTCACTTCGATCGACCCTCCGATGCCAGGAGTGGGCAACCGGCCCGACGTGGCCACGACGCGCGGATATTGGGAGTCGCGCTGCAACGCGTAACTCCCGGGATCGGCCACTTGCGTATCGCCGGACCGGGACACCAGCGTGACCGCGTCGATCTGCGAGACCGGGGCGACGGGCAATGGATGGCTGTCGTCACTGGCCCAGTCCATCAGCGTCAGCACGAACTGTCGCTCGAACAACGCCTTGTTGATACGCGCCTCGATCGCTGCAAGCGCCGAGCGCAGGCAGCTTTCCAATTGCGCATCCTGGCTGCCGTCATCGGCGAACCCGGAGGACAGGCGCAGGTGATCCGACAGGGCCGCAAGAGGCAGCGCCGCCGTCGGCACGGAGGTCAATTCGACCATCATCATGTTGAATTCTCCGGGAAATCTGGAAGTGGTGGAAGTCGGGGCGTGGCGCCGACCTCCGCGCTGCTCATGCGGAGAGACGCGCAGCTGGACCCGCGAAGGCCCGCAATCCACGCCCCATCCGGCCCGGTACAGAAGCCGGGCCGGATCAGGCTCGATCCGATCAGGAGGTGCCGAATTTCATCAGCTTGATCGCCGCGAAATCCGTCACGTCGCCGCCGACGCGCTTGGTGGCGTAGAATAGAACGTGCGGCTTGGCCGAGAACGGATCGCGCAACACGCGTAGGTCGGGACGCTCGGCAATCGTGTAACCCGCGCCAAAGTCACCGAAGGCAATCGCCATCGAATCCGTGGCGATGTCCGGCATATCTTCGGCGATCAGGACGGGATAGCCCATCAGGCGCGCGGGTTCGCCGGCGGCAAGGCCGTCGGACCACAGGAAACGGCCATCGGCATCCTTCATCTTGCGGACGGCACCGGCGGTCTTGGAGTTCATCACGAAGGTCGCGTGGGCGCGATACTGCGCGCCAAGCGAATAGACGAGGTCCACGATCGCATCCGCCGGGTTGGTCCCGTCGAAATCACCATCGGTGCCGGTTGCCACGTAACCCACGTTGCCCCAGGTCCAGGACGCGTTGTCCACCGTCGGATGGGTCAGCACACCCTTCGGCTTGCCCGACCCGTTGCCGTTGATGAAGCTGTCGGCCTCGGCGCGGGCGAACTTGTCGGCGATCCGACCGGCTAGCCAGCCCTCGATATCGAAGGCACTGTCGTCGAGCAGGCGTTGCGAGGCCTTGGGCAGGGCCGACAGCTCGTGCAGCGCGATGGAGATCCGTTCGATCTGGGGCGTGTCGGTCTCGGCCGTCGAGGCAACCTCATCCGCCCAACCAGCCCCTGTGTCGGTCGAGTCGATCAGAACATCGAACGAAGACGCCTCCACCTGCACGACGTTTGCCACCGACCGCAGCGAAGAGGACGAGCGCAGCACCGACTGGATCATCTCCGCGGTCTGCGGGTCGACGAGGTAGCCGCCCTCGGCATTCACGGCGGTGTTCATCGCCTTGCCTTCCAGTTCAAGGCCACGCAAGGCATCGTCATCACCGCACTGAAGGTAGGTCTTCAGGGCCAGCTTGTGAGGGGCGACGGTGTCGATCTCGGTCGACAGCGCCGGTCGCTTGAAGGTGTTCGTCTTGGTATTCAGCATGGTGATACGCTCTTCCTGCTTTTGAAGCCTTGCATTCATATCGTCTTGGAATTGGTTGAATTCACTCAAGAACCCGCCGATCGCGGTCTTGACTTCAGCCAAGGGGGAGCGGTCCGCACCCCCGTCATGGGTCTCGGTCATGAGAGTTCCCTTCTGGTTGAAACGGGGGCTGAACCAGCCCCGTCGCGCGGGGCCGGAAAGCCCCGTCGATCAGCGGGCCTTGCGCGCCGCCAGCGTGCGGCGGGCGTCCTCGAACACCTGCGCCAGGTCATGGAGCGTCTCGGATTTGCCCTCGCGGGATCCGACACGCGCCTCGGGCAGCATCGGGAACGTCACAAGCGAGACCTCCCAAAGCTCCACTTCGTTCAGAAGCCGCCGGCCCCTGTCATCCTTGCTCGCCTTCAGGGTGCGGTACCCGATCGACAACCCGTCGATGGCCCCCGCCTTCATCAAGGCAGCCGCCTCGCGGGCACGGGCGACCTCGTCCAGAAGGCGGCCTTTCACGTAAAGGCCTTTCGCATCTTCGCGCACCACGTCCCAGATGCCGATCGGCTCACGCGGGTCGTGCTGCCACAGCATCTTGACCCGCCTCCCTCCATCGAGAGAGGCCTTGTAAGCCCCCGGCTGCACCACGTCGCCGCCCTGGTCGACCGCTCCGAAAACCGATGCATAGCCTTCGATCACCCTGTCGTCGCCAAGCGTCAACTCGTCGTTGAAGCGGTGGAATTTCATCTCCAGCCCGCTCTCGGAAAATCCCTGCATATCAGGCTCCTATCCGGAAATGTTGAGGTTCAAGAGATGGTTCACACCTTGTGCGAGGATGACCGAGACGACCCCGAAGACCGCGATCCAGAGCCGTTTCTCAAGCCGCATCAGCGAGGTCTCGATCCCCTGCAAACGAAAGGTCAGCGCCGCCCACCGCTCCTCCATCACGCGCTCGTTGGCTTCGATCCGGGCATTGGCCGCATCGAAAGGCGCGTAGAGGTAGCGAGAGCCGCCGATTTGCTTGTGCTCGCTCATTCCGGCGTCTCGGGCAGCCCCAGCATCCGGCGCTTCTCGCCATCGGTCAGGAAACTCGCCTCCGACACGCGCCGCCATTGCGCCTCCCGTTCCGCCGAAAGCGCGGGCACCCCGTCGAGGTCCGGCGCGATCTCGATCACCTCTCCCGACAGGCCCGATATCCAATGCGACAGAGCCGCCCAGACGCGCGATGCCAGCGGCAGAACGGTCAGGCGATAGAACGCCCGGTTCGCCTCCGCGTAGTTGGCATAGGTCGCATCCCCCGGGATCCCCAGCAGCATCGGCGGCACGCCGAAGGCCAGCGCGATATCGCGCGCGGCGGCCTCCTTCGTTTTCTGGAACTCCATGTCCGACGGGCTGAACCCCATCGGCTTCCAATCCAGCCCGCCTTCGAGCAGCATCGGACGCCCGGCATTGCGTGCGCCCTGGTGGTGGCTCTCAAGCTCCATCTGAAGCCGGTCGAACTGGTCCTGGCTCATCGTGCCCGCGCCGTCCATCCCGCTGTAAACGATGGCCCCAGACGGACGGGCCGCGTTGTCGAGAAGCCCCTTCGACCACCGTGCCGCCGAATTGTGGACGTCGATCGCCGTCGCGGCCGCCTGGATCGGCGCCAGCCCGTGGTGATCATCCTGCGGATGGAAGTTGCGAATGTGGCAGATCAACTCGGACGGGAACCGATGCTTCCGCCCCCCCACCGTGTAATCGTAGGCCGACGGCCAGCCATCCGCGCCGGGCACAAGGCTCATCCGGTCCGACCGCAGCACGTGCAATTCCGCCGGATAGCTTTCCTCCGCCGGAACGGCTTCCAGATAGGCATTGCCCGACAGCATCAGCTGCGCGAAAGCCGCTTCAAGCAGATCGGCCCGTGTCTGTCCCAGGTTGGGCCGCGACAGGAGCATCAGCGCCGGATGCGCGTCGTACCGCCGCTCGGCATCGCGGCAGATCACCGGCAGCGCCGCGGCGGCCTCCGCGATCACCTTCACCGCACGATAGCCGACCGGGTTTCCCAGGAAGCCGTTCTTCGTCAACGATGTGACGTCCCGCGGGCTCCACACCACGCGCCCCGAGGCCGCGCCCCACACCGCGACCTTCGCACTGGCGGAGGCCTTGGCCTCAGGCACGTCGACCGTTGATTTCTTCAAGAAATCCAGAACCATAAAGCCTCTCCTCAAGTCACGACTTCAGATCCGGCGGACCGGACCCCGGGCGCCGAAACGCCATTCTTCAAAGGTTGCGAATATTGGGGTTCAACCGCCCCTTGGCGGGCGCGATCATCCCCTCGTGAAGCGCCCAGACCAGCGCATCGACCCGGTCCGGCGAACCGGAGCCCTCGAAACCGCTCAGCGCCATCTTGCACATCTCGTCTTCCAGTTCGGCCAGCACGCCAAGGTGCCGCACGCGACCCTGTTCATAAAGCGCCGCGACCGGCTCCGCCCGGGCCACCTTGCCCCGGCTTGCCCGCACTTCGCGGAAATTGATCATCGGATCGACCAGCCGAACCGTCTCGCCCACCAGGTCACCGCCCTGGTTGACCTCCCCCACCATCCGGCTTGCTCCATGACGGTGGTAGGCGGCCACGGCCACCTCCGCCCATTGCTGAGGCGTGACACCCTGAACCGTGCAATCCTCGATCACCACCGCCTCCCAGCGGTTCGGGTCGCCACGCTCGACCACAGCGACCGCGACGATCCCGCAGGCGTCCGAGCCCTTGTGACCCGTCACCGGCGGGTCGACCGCCACGATCACGCGCGCGCCCTCCGGCACATCCGTCACGCGCAAGGCGTCGATTCCCGCCCGCGTCCACAGCGCATTCTCGACATCGTCGAGCAGCACACCGTCCAGTTCCTGCCGCCCAAGCCTCTGACCGCCGTAACGCGCCCGCACCTCGGTCAGGAACGAGTCCGCGAGGTAGGCCCGGTTCGCCTCTGTCGGGGCGTGGGTATGGGCCACGTCGGCCCGCGCCAGCAGCTCCTTCAGAACCTGCACGTTGCGCGGCGTCGTGGTCACGATCTGCTGCGGGTGCTTGCCCAATCGCAGACCGAATTGCAGCATGTCCCACGTCTCCTGAGCATTCGGCCATTTCGCCAGCTCGTCGCACCAGGCAAGGTCGAACTGCGGCCCCCGAAGCGCCTCCGGATCATGGGCCGAGTAAAGCCGCGCCTCCGCCCCGTTGGGCCAGATCAGCATCCGTTCCCCCGCCACCCAGCGTGGCACCCGGTCGGGCGGAGAGCAGGCGATCAGCCCGCTCTCCCCCTTCACCATCACCGCCAGCGCCTGGTCGTATGTCTCGCCCACCAGCGCCACGCGGCGGGCCCGACCAAGGGCCTCGGGCGTGTCCCCCTCGACCATCGACCGGACCCATTCCGCCCCGGCCCGCGTCTTGCCAGCGCCCCGGCCCCCGAGCACAACCCAGGTGCGCCAGTCGCCTGCGGGCGGCAGTTGATGCGGCAAGGCCCAGAATTCGAAGATCCAGGGCAGAGCCGCCAGGGCGTTGTCATCCAGGCTCTCCAGGAAGGCCTGCTCCTGCTCCGGCGTCGCGGAGGCAAGCAAGGCGGAGCCCGATCTCAGTTCGTGCGGCCCCGAGGTCGAGTTGCCCCGTGCCCCGTGTCCCAAACCGTTTGCTTCCTGCTTCACGCGCCTTCTCCCGCATTTCCAATGTGTGTTGAAGCGCGGAGTTCATCGCGCGTACGTCCTTGAGGATATCGGCGGGACTGACCTCGCCGCCGGCCTCAAGTTGGTTGCAGCTTCCGCGAAGAACACGCACGGCCCGGTCGAACGCATCCTGCGCTTCGCCCGCCAGCATGTCGTCCCGATCCGTCTTCGAACCGGCACCTGTCTCAATCGTCTTTTCCATGGTCTTTTACCCCGTGTCCTGGAACCTCTCCCGGGCACGAGCAGAATGCGGATGGATTTCCTGTAACCGACAGCGTCTTGCGACACCGGCTCACACGGCACAAAAAAACGGCCGTCGAGGGCAGTTACCCCCGGGCCGTTGACCCACATCTTCCAGCGTGCCTAAAGAGGTGCCATGGAGCGTTCGGTGGGTCAAGAAGTTTTGTATTTTCAGATGGTTAACCGCCCAACCGCGCGCTAACGAAACATTAACCGAACCCCGGATTCCCCAATCCGATCAAGGCGCAAGCCCTTCGGTCAGGGCGCGATCCGCCCCTCTTTGTTCCATGAAAATGCAAACCCGCCATCGGCCAAAGGCGGCTCCGTCTGCAGTTAGGCACTCCGCGGGACGGCGGGTGGGGCGAGGCCGCAAGGCCAGCGTCACCCCCCGGCCCGCTCAGTTCCCGCTGCCCTGCTCGGCCTCAATCTGACGCCAGCGCGCGACGTTCTGGTTGTGCTCTTCCAGCGTCACGGCGAAGGCATGGCCGCCCGTGCCGTCGGCCACGAAGAAGATGAAATCCGTGTCATCGGGGTTCAGCGCCGCGTAAATCGCATCGGCGCCCGGGTTGGCGATCGGGGTCGGCGGCAGGCCGTCGATCACGTAGGTGTTCCACGGTGTCTCTCCGCGCAGCTCGGATTGCCGCAAACCGCGGCCGAGCACGCCGCGCCCGTTGGTCACGCCGTAGATCACCGTCGGGTCGGTCTGCAGCCGGATGCCCTGGTTCAACCGGTTGACGAAGACGCTCGCCACCCGCCCGCGCTCTTCCGGAACGCTGGTTTCCTTCTCGATGATCGAGGCCAGGATCAGCGCCTCTTCCGGGGTCGAGATCGGCAGGTCGGGCGACCGGTTCTCCCAGGCCTCCGCAAGAATACGTTCCTGCGCCGCCTGCATCTCGGCGATCAACTCCATCCGGTCCTCGCCGCGGTTCACTTCGATGGTAGCCGGCGCAAGTGTCCCTTCCGCCGGAATATCCGGGATCTCGCCCTCCAGGAAATCCGCCGCCAGCATGCCTTGCACCACCTGCCACGAGGTCAGCCCCTCGGGGATCACGAGGCGGTAGATCATCGGCACGTTCTGCTCCAAGAGCGCGGCGTATTCTTCCGGGATGCCGTCCTCGTAGGCGAAGCGCACGATTTCCTCGATCTCGCCCGTGCCCGGCACCCGTTCGCTGAGGCGCAACTCGCCCGAGCCGGAGTTCCGCAGCACGTAGGTCGCGCGGTAGCGGAACGACGACGGGCCACCCGCCGTAACGATATCCAGCACCTCTTCCATCGTGGCGCCTGCCGGGATCTCGTAATTCCCGAACCGCAGGTCACCGGACCGGTCCAGCGACCGCGTGCCGACCCGGAAAATCGCCGCCGACCGGATCACCCCGGCCTCCTGCAACCGCTCCGAAACCTCGCCAAGCGTATCGCCCTGTTCGACCTCGAAGAACGCCGCCGTCTCCAGCGGGCCCTCCGCATCCCATTGCGCCCGGCCCCAGCCAAGCGCCGCCGCCGCCGCGATCAGCGCGACGATCAGGAAGGACATGCCGTTTGCGGCGATGTGTTTCCACATGGAACGGTTACTCCACCTGGCCCATGATCAGGCAGGCATTGGTGCCCCCGAAGCCGAAGGAATTGGATTGCGCGATGCGGATCTCGCCTTCCTGCTTGGCGTTGGCACAAAGGTTGATCGCCGTCTCCGCCGCCGGGTTGTCCAGGTTGATGGTCGGCGGCGCCACGTTGTCCCGGATCGCGAGGATCGAGAAGATCGCCTCGATCGCCCCCGCAGCGCCGAGCAAATGGCCGGTCATAGACTTGGTCGACGACATGCGCAGGCTCGATGCGTGATCGCCCATCAGCCGCTCCACCGCGCCCAGTTCGATCGTGTCGGCCATGGTCGAGGTGCCGTGCGCGTTCACGTAATCCACGTCCGACGGTTGCAGACCGGCCCGCTTCAGCGCCGCGCGCATGGCGCGCTCCGCACCTTCATGGTCCGGCGGCGGGGCGGTGATGTGGTAGGCGTCACCAGACAGGCCGTAGCCGAGGATTTCCGCATAGATCTTCGCGCCGCGTGCCTTTGCGTGCTCGTATTCCTCTAGCACCACCATGCCCGCGCCTTCGCCCATGACGAAGCCGTCGCTGTCGCTGTCCCAGGGGCGCGACGCCTTCTGGGGCTCGTCGGCGCGCTTGGTCGACAGCGCCTTGCAGGCGTTGAACCCGGCGATCCCGATGGCGCAGATCGGGCTTTCCGCCCCGCCCGCGATCATCACGTCCGCATCGTCGAGCGCGATCAGCCGCGCTGCATCGCCGATCGCATGTGCGCCGGTCGAGCAGGCGGTGACCACCGAATGGTTCGGCCCCTTGTAGCCATACCGGATCGACACCTGCCCCGAGATCAGGTTGATCAGCGCGCCGGGCACGAAGAACGGCGACACCCGCCGTGGCCCGCGCTCCTTCAGGGTGATCGACGTATCGGCAATCGAGGACAGCCCCCCGATCCCCGCCCCGATCAGGCAACCGGTGCGTTCGAGGCTTTCGCGATCCTCGGGGGTCCAGCCTGCATCGGCAATCGCCTGGTCCGCCGCCGCCATGCCGTAAAGGATGAAGTCATCGACCTTGCGTTGCTCCTTCGGTTCCATCCAGTCGTCGGGGTTGAAGGTCCCGTCCGTGCCGTCACCACGCGGAATTTCGCAGGCATAGGTGGTTCCGAAACCCTCGGCATCGAACCGCGTGATCGGGCCCGCGCCGGATTGTCCGGCCAGGAGCCGCTCCCAGGTCTTTTCGACACCACATGCCAGGGGCGTCACCAGCCCCAGCCCTGTCACCACCACTCGACGCATGATACGGCCCCCGCGATTTTCATTGCATTTCAATTACCGGAAAGCGCCGTCCCGACGCAATCCCCGTGCCCGCCACCGGCAAAGCCCCGCCATGCGGGACGGCGGGAGGGGCGATGCGCGCCTGAGCGCGAGCGTCTCCCCCGTCCTGAAACGAAAAAGCGGCGGCCGGATCGCTCCGCACCGCCGCCAATTCTGTCCGAAGACGCCCTTACTGGGCTTCTTTGATGAACTTCACCGCGTCACCGAAGGTCTGGATCGTCTCGGCGGCGTCATCCGGGATCTCGATGCCGAATTCTTCTTCGAAGGCCATGACCAGCTCGACCGTGTCCAGCGAGTCTGCGCCCAGGTCGTCGATGAACGACGCGGATTCGGTCACCTTGTCCTCGTCGACGCTCAGGTGCTCAACAACGATCTTTTTCACGCGCTCTGCGATGTCGCTCATTTTAAGGTCCTCATGGTCTTTCAGGGTCTCGCCCGTGTCAGGCGCCCTTGTTTCAGTACTGCCGTTCCGGCCGCTCACTCAGCCGAAACCACGTCTCCACAGGTCTGGACGATGTGGTCAGGCTCGACCGGCGGAACAAGCCCCCCGGTAATTCTCGCGCCGCCTATAGCACAAGTTGCGCGCTTGTCCATGCCCTGTGCATGGCTTTCTGACGCTGCGTAAAAGGCGTTACAGCATCGCCATGCCACCGTTCACATGCAGCGTCGTTCCGGTCAGGTAACCGGCCTCGGGGCTGGCAAGGAACAGTGCAGCTGCAGCGATTTCCTCGGGCGTGCCCATCCGGCCTGCGGGGATCTGCACGAGGATCTTCGACTTCTGGTCATCGGTCAGCTTGTCGGTCATCGCCGTCTCGATGAAGCCGGGCGCCACGCAATTGACGGTGATGCCCCGGCTCGCCACTTCATAGGCGAGGCTTTTCGACATGCCCACCATCCCGGCCTTCGAGGCGGCGTAGTTGCCCTGCCCCGGGTTGCCGGTGGCGCCGACGACCGAAGAGATATTCACGATCCGCCCCCAGCGCGCCTTCATCATGCCGCGCAGGGCGCCCCGGCACAGCCGCATGGTCGAGGTCAAGTTCACGTCGAGAACGCTCTGCCATTCCTCGTCCGACATCCGCATGAACAGGTTGTCGCGCGTGATGCCCGCGTTGTTGACGAGGATATCGAGCGAGCCCATCGCCGCGATGGCGGCCTTGGGCAGGGCCTCCACGGCCTCCGCATCGCTCAGGTTGCAGGGCAGCACATGGGCGCGCTCGCCCAGTTCGGCGGCCAGCGCCTCCAGCGGCTCCACCCGCGTGCCCGACAGCCCCACCGTCGCGCCAGCGCCATGGAGAGCCCGCGCAATCGCAGCCCCGATGCCGCCCGAAGCGCCGGTGACCAGCGCCGCCTTTCCCGTCAGATCCGTCATCAGTCCCTCTATTCCTGTTGTCTTAACCATTGATCGCAGCCGCAGCGGCGCGCACTTCGTCAGGAGTCCCGACCGGGGCCGTCGCGGCACTCCGCTCGATCCGTTTGATCATGCCCGAAAGGGCTTTCCCGGCACCGATCTCGTAGAATTCCGTCACGCCTTCCGACACCATCCACACCACGCTTTCGCGCCAGCGGACACGTCCCGTCACCTGATCGACAAGGTGTTTGCGGATCAGCATGGCCGAGCTTTCGGCCCGCGCGATCACGTTGCCCACCAGCGGCACGACCGGGGCGGAGATGTCCACGTCGTCCAGCGCCTCGGCCATCGCGTCGGCTGCGGGCCCCATCAGCGCGCAATGGAACGGGGCAGAGACCGGCAGCAGAAGCGCGCGCTTCGCGCCTTTCGCCTTGGCAATCTCGGCCGCCCGTTCGACAGCGCCTTTGTGGCCGGAGATGACAACCTGTGCCGGATCGTTGTCGTTGGCCGCTTCGCAGACTTCGCCCTGTGCGGCTTCGGCGGCGACCTCGGTCACGGCGTCGAAATCGAGGCCGAGGATCGCCGCCATCGCCCCTTCGCCCGCCGGAACGGCCTGCTGCATCGCCTCGCCACGCAACCGCAACAGCCGCGCGGTATCGGCCAGAGTCAGTCCGCCCGCCGCGCAGAGGGCGGAATATTCGCCAAGGGAATGCCCGGCCACGAAATCGGCAGCGGTCACGTCCACGCCTTCCGCCTTCAACGCGGCCATCGCGGCCAGTGACGTGGCCATCAGCGCGGGCTGCGCGTTGCGCGTCAGGGTGAGCGTCTCGATCTCGCCTTCCCAGATCAGGGTCGACAGCTTCTCGCCAAGCGCCGCATCCACCTCGTCGAAGACGGCGCGTGCTTCCGGGTAGGCCTCGGCGAGGTCTCGCCCCATGCCGATGGTTTGTGCCCCCTGTCCGGGAAAAACGAATGCGCGGGTCATCCTGGCGCTCCCTCTGATCCTCACGTGTTTCAACGTGGGCTACATCACGGGCGCGGACTGCGCAACGAAAGACGGCGCCCCGGACCCGGGACGCCGTCTATGTCATGCTTAGGACTGCGCGCCTGTCAGTTCCGCCCGCGGATGTTCAACCGCGACGTGCAGGAGCTGGGGTAATACCCGCCGATCCAGATATCGACCCGGCCATTCAGATCCGCGGTGTCCGACAGCCGCAGACGCGACAGCGTGTGGCGGGGATAGTCGTAATCGTCGTTGAAGTGGTAGGTCCCGGACGCATCCCGGATCAGCAGCGCCGTGTCACAGGTCGACGCCTCGATCGTGAAATCCACGCGCCCGAAATCGTCCATATCGCTCAGGTACAGCGTGAAGGTCGGATTTGCGTCGAAGAAGCCACGCGCATAGGGCGTGCCGCCCCCACAGTTCCGCAGGTCGGTATAGCCATCATGGGCGATCGTGTGATCATACCGGCTGCCGAAGTCGGACCCGTCTGACACCAGCGGTTCCCCGTTGTAGGCGACGTTCGGGCAACCAGCCACACCGGCGCTGGCCGGGGGTGGGAAGGGATCGTTACCGGCGCCGGGGCCCGGATCGGGATCGGGTGTCGGGTCCGGGTCAGGTGTCGGATCCGGATCGGGCGTCGGATCGGGGTCGGGCGTCGGGTCCGGGTCAGGTGTCGGGTCAGGATCGGGCGTCGGATCCGGGTCGGGCGTCGGGTCGGTCGTGCCGCCGCCACCCGTGGTGCCGCCGCCACCCGTGGTGCCACCGCCACCTGTGGTGCCGCCTCCGCCGCCTGTGCCGCAGCTGTCGGGGCCATCACATTCCTCGCCTGCCTCGGTATCGGGCAGAACCGCCAATTCGCTGTCCCACGCGGTCTCGAACATGCCACCCTGCATTTCACCACGGATCACCGCCGAATGCTCGGACAGGTCCGCGTTGGTGGCATCGGCCAGCCATACACCGACCCCCACAAGGGCAGCCATCACGACGACATAATCGACGGTAACAACGCCCTCGTCTTTGGTCCAAAACGGGTGGAACACCTCTGGCCTCCAATCCTGCTCAAGCAGGCCGCGTCCTGCGGCCGAAAAATACATACCTCCGCCCCTGCGGACGGATTACTCCGACCCCGTTCTTGCCCAAGATCGTGTTCAAAAAGCGGCAGATTGCGTGAATTCCCGCGGCAATCTGTTTTCGAATCGATGACAATTGGCGGTTCAGGCCGGCCTTGGGCCTATGGGGTAGACACCGCCGCCCGACCCGCCTATACGCGCGCATCGCTTCGCTGTGCATATTGAACGGCGTGATCCCTCGTGGCCGGGGGGCGAAGCGACGAACGCCCGGCCTTTGAAACGCGCCCTGAAAACTGAACTGGAGTTCCCATGCCTCTCTACGAGCATGTGATGATTGCGCGTCAGGACCTGTCCAACGCGCAGGCCGAAGCTCTCAACGAGCACTTCGGCACCGTCCTCAAGGACAATGGCGGCACCGTGGTCGACACCGAATATTGGGGTGTGAAAACCATGGCCTACAAGATCAACAAGAACCGCAAGGGCCACTATTCCTACATCCGCACCGACGCGCCGTCGGAAGCCGTGCAGGAAATGGAGCGCCTGATGCGCCTGCATGACGACGTGATGCGCGTCCTGACCGTCAAGGTCGACGCCCACGAAGAGGGCCCCTCGGTCCAGATGCAGAAGCGTGACGAACGCGACAGCCGTCGCGAACGCCGCTGATTCTCTTGAAAGGATAGACCAATGGCCGCAAAACCGTTTTTCCGCCGCCGCAAGACCGACCCGTTCGAGGGTGAAGGCGCTCCGGCGATCGACTACAAGGACACGCGCCTGCTCCAGCGTTACATCTCCGAGCGTGGCAAGATCGTCCCCTCCCGCATCACCGCAGTCGGTGCAAAGAACCAGCGCAAGCTCGCTAAGGCGATCAAGCGGGCCCGGTTCCTCGCCCTCCTGCCCTACGCCGTCAAGTAAGGAGACGAACCCATGGACGTTATCCTGCTGGAACGCGTGGCAAAGCTCGGTCAGATGGGCGAAGTGGTCTCCGTGAAGGAAGGCTACGCGCGCAACTACCTCTTGCCGCAGAAGAAGGCGCTCCGCGCCAACGAGGCGAACCTCGCCACCTTCGAAACCCAGAAGGCGCAGCTTGAAGCCCGCAACCTGGAAACCAAGAAAGAAGCCGACGCGCTTGGCGCCAAGCTCGATGGACAGCAGTTCATCGTGATCCGCTCGGCCTCGGACGCGGGCTCGCTCTACGGCTCGGTCACCACCCGTGACGCCGCCGATGCCGCCACCGCCGAAGGCTTCTCGATCGACCGCAAGCAGGTTGCCCTGACCGCGCCGATCAAGGAACTGGGTCTGCACGACGTGATCGTGAACCTTCACCCCGAGGTCGAAGTCACGATCCAGTTGAACGTGGCCCGCTCGCCCGAAGAGGCCGAGCTTCAGGCCTCGGGCAAGTCGATCCAGGAACTGGCCGCCGAGGAAGAGGCGCAAGCCGAATTCGAGATCTCCGAGCTGTTCGACGACATCGGCGCGGCGCAACTCGACGATCTGGAAGGCGACGACGCCCCTGCCCAGGAAGCCGAGGAAGAGGCCCCCGCCGGGGAGGATGACGACGACTGATCCTCGCGTCATCGACAGGAACAAGGCCGCTCCATCCGGGGCGGCCTTTTTCGTTGTCCGGCAAGCCGACCCTGACACCGGCCGTTCGGATGCCTGTTCAAGGCTTCATCTTCGTGCTGGCGATACGATTGGCGTTCGGGATATCCATGAGCCTACAGGCATCTACCGGGTCGCCTCATTCATTCCGACGCGCCCGAACGGCATTTTGCAAAGGATCATACCGAACATGTTGGATTTCTTCTGGGGCATGGTCGGCAGCCGCCCGATCGAATGGATCGCGGTCGCCTGCGGCATCCTGAATGTCGGCCTGATCATCCGCCGTTCGATCTGGAACTACCCGTTCGGTTTCCTCGTCGTGACGCTCTATTTCTTCATCTTCTGGGAATACCGCCTCTACAGCGACGCGCTTCTCCAGGTCTATTTCTTCGTGGTTCAGATTTACGGCCTTTACGTCTGGCTCATCGGGCGCGCCCCGGATGGCCGCGTGATCGTGGTCCCCTTGAGCACCCTGAGTTTCACGGGCTACTTGGGCCTGACCGCCGCCGTATGGCTGACCGTGGCGAACCTCATGGCGGCCTACACCGACGCGGCCGCCCCGTACTGGGACGCCGCTGTCGCGGCCCTCAGCGTCACGGCACAGTTCCTTCTGTCGCGCAGGAACTTGCAAAGCTGGTATCTCTGGATCGCGGTCGACGTGCTGGCCATCGGTCTGTTCTACACAAGGGGGCTGCACCCGACCGCAGCCCTCTACGTCGTGTTCCTCGGCCTCGCCATCATGGGCCTGATCCAGTGGCGCCGCGCCGCGTCGCAGCCCGTGACGGCATGACCACCCACGGCTTTCTGCTCGGGAAATTCATGCCGCCCCACAGTGGCCATCTGCTCTGTGCGGAGGTCGGGCGCAGGCTGTGCGACGTGATGACCGTCTTCGTCTGCAGCCACGATGCCGAGCCGATCGACGGCCACCTGCGGGCGGAGTGGATGCGCAAGTGCCTGACGGCCAAAGGATATCGCGTGATCCACATGCACCGCGATATTCCGCAGACGCCTGAGGAGCATCCGGAGTTCTGGCCGATCTGGCGCGCCGCGATCGCCGAACATCACCCGGAGCCGATTGACTGGGTGCTTGGGTCGGAAGGATATATCCACCGCCTCGCGCGGGAGGTCGGCGCGCGTCCCTTTGCGGTCGATCCGGATCGCAGGATCGCCCCGGTGTCGGCCAGCGCCATCCGGGCGGATGCATGGGCGAACTGGGATCACGTGCCCGGCCCGGTGCGCCCGCATTACCAGCGCAGGCTCGTGCTCGTCGGCGCGGAAAGCACCGGCAAGACCACCTTGGCCGAGGCCCTGGCCGCACGCTTGGACAGCCAGCCGATCCCGGAATACGGCCGCGACTACGACGCCCTCTTCCGCCATGGGCAGGACTGGGTTCCCGCGGATTTCGAAACCATCATGCCGGGCCACATGGCCTTCGCCGATGCTCTGGCCCATCGCGGCGGGCCGATCCTGATCGAGGATACCGATCCGGTGCAGACCCTCGTCTGGGCGGAGATGCTGCTCGGCCATGCGACCGAGGCGCTCGTCGCCAAGGCGCGGGCCGCGGTGCCGGGCAAAACCTATCTTCTGCTCGGCCATTCGACTCCGTGGCATGACGACGGCACACGCCATTTCGCGGAAACGGAGCGTCGTGCGCAGTTCACGGACCGGCTTGCGGCATGGCTGGACCAATTTGATGCCGACTGGCACCTGATCGACGCCCCGGATTGGACCGCACGAACAGCAGCGGCCCGGGACCGTTTGCAGGCCCTCAAGCACCCGGAATGACCGGACCAAGGCCGCGCGGCATACTGCGGCCTCCCCGGTTTTCCGGAACATCCCCGGCGGTCACGAGTTGGCATGGGAACGCGCGGCCCTTCGGCGCCGTGCAGAACCCAACACCGACCCGAGGTTATTGCCAATGCGTCTTACCATTCCTACCCTGATCGCGACCACGTCCGTCACCGCCCTTCTCATGACCCCTGCCCTTGCGCAGGATCCGGTCATCAGCGGCGGTGAGAACCGGCCCGACGTGGAGCCGGCCTTCGCCGAACAGACCAATGCGCCCGAGCAGATCACCGAAGCCGAGATCGTTCAGAACACCGTCGCCGAGGGCCTCGTGCATCCCTGGGGCATCACCGTGCTTCCGGGCGATGCGGGTTACCTCGTGACGGAGCGCCCCGGTAGTCTGCGCCACATTTCCGTTGACGGCGAAGTCTCCGACCCGATCGCCGGTGTGCCCGAGGTTCATGCCGTGGAACAGGGCGGACTGCTGGATATCGCCCTCGCGCCCGACTTCGAGGACAGCCGCGTGATCTACCTGACCTATGCCAAGCCGATGGACGGCGACGGCATGTCCGCCACCGCAGCGGCCCGTGCGGTCCTGTCGGAGGACATGATGTCGTTGACGGAGGTGTCGGACATCTTCGTCCAGACCCCGGCCTCGCCCAACCCGATGCACTACGGCAGCCGCGTCGTGCCGACGGCGGACGGCACCGTCTTCATCACGACAGGTGAGCATTTCACCGAAGAAGCGCGCCAGAACGCACAGGACCCGACGAACAGCTTTGGCGTGATCGTTCGCGTGACGGCCGATGGGGAGCCGGTTGAAGGCAACCCGTTCGTCGACAGCGAAGAAGGTCTCGACGTCGTCTACTCCTATGGTCACCGGAACGTGCAGTCCGCCGCCATGGATGCGGAGGGGCAGCTCTGGGCGATTGAACACGGTCCCGCTGGCGGAGACGAGCTGAACCTCATCCAACCCGGCGGCAACTACGGCTGGCCGATCGCGAGCTACGGCGTCAATTACGATGGCTCCGAAGTGACCGAAGGGCGCTCCGCCCACCTGCCCGAATTCGTCGAGCCGCGCTATTACTGGGACCCGGTCATCGCGCCCGGCGGCATGGAGTTCTACGACGGCGAGATGTTCGTGGACTGGCAGGGCGATGTTCTGGTCGGCGGCTTGGTCGCTGCGTCGCTTGTCCGGCTGGACCTGGAGGGTGACACCGTCATGGGCGAGGAATACCTCGCTGACGGCGTCGGGCGTGTGCGCGACGTTGCGGTCGATCACGACGGGTCGATCCTGTTCATCACGGACTTCGAGGATGGCGCACTGATCCGCCTGTCGCTCGCCGAGTGATCCGACACGGGGTTGTTGGCGGAGGGGCGCGGGTTATCTCTGGATCGATACCTTGATCGGGAGAGACCCATGCGCACCCTTTGCCTTCTTCCTTTTCTTCTGACGGGCCCTGCCCTTGCGCAGGCGCCCGTCGATGACGGCACGCCGAACCTCCCCGACACGGTTCCGGCCTTTGCCGAGCAGACCGATGCGCCCGAGGTGACCTCGGGCGTTTCGCTGCAGGAAGAGGTCATCGTCGGCACGCTTGCCCATCCCTGGGCGGTGGCCGTTCTGCCAGACGGTGCGGGCTACATCGTGACCGAACGGGGCGGCACGCTGCGGCATGTCACGCGGGACGGTACGATGGGGCCGGAGATCAGCGGAGTGCCCGACGTGCGGGCGATGCAGCAGGGCGGGTTGCTCGACGTGGTGCTTGCGCCCGATTTCGCAGACAGCCGCGTTCTGTTTCTCACCTATTCTGCCCGCGACGGCCTTGCCTCCTCGGCGACGGCAGTGGCGCGTGCGGTGCTGTCGGAGGATCACACCGCGCTGACGGACGTGGTGGAGATCTGGCAGCAGACGCCATCGTCGCTGGTGCCGGCCCATTTCGGCAGCCGGGTGATTGTGACCGAGGACGGGGCGTTGCTGGTCACCACGGGCGATCGCTTCACGCCCGAGAACCGGGAGCTGGCGCAGGACCCGGTCGCGGCGGCTTATGGGGTGACGATCCTGATCGATGCGGAGGGAAATCCGCTGCTGGACACGCCGGTCACGGAGGGCGCGCGGCCGGAGATCTTCACCTACGGGCATCGTAATATCCAGGGCGCGGCGCAGCATCCGGAGACGGGCGCGCTCTGGACGCTGGAGCATGGGCCTGCGGGAGGGGATGAGTTGAACATCCTGACGCCGGGCGCGAATTACGGCTGGCCGGTCGTGAGCTACGGGGTCAATTACAATGGCTCGGACGTGGGCGATGGTCAGCAGGCGCATGCGCCGGACTTCCAAGAGCCGCGTTATTTCTGGGACCCTTCGATCGCGCCGTCGGACCTGGTGTTCTACGAGGGCGAGATGTTCGCGGACTGGCAGGGCGATATCCTGATGGGGGCGCTGGCGGGCAGCGCACTGGTCCGGCTGGAGATGGACGGCGAGACCGTCGTGGGTGAGGAGCGGCTGCGGCAGGGCGAGCGCGTGCGGGACGTGGCCGTGGACGACGACGGGGCGATCCTGATCCTGATCGACGCCGATCCGGGCGCGCTGATCCGGCTGACGCGGGCGGATGAGACTGAATAGGCTTCTGTGCAAGCTTGCACACCCATGCAACTCGCTGATTTTAAACGTTTCGGCTTGTGATCTTAACCAAATTTTAGGACTTTTGGCGGGGCGGAATCCGTCGTTTCCGCCGGTGACAGATACGGTTGAGTTCTGGTGCATCCTGCGGTGCGAAGAATGTACGGAGAGAGCGTAAAAGTGAAGGATGCGGCGCCGCGAACGAATGGCGACTTACTCTCTGGTGCCAGCCATAGGTCCGTTTTATTTCAAATAATCTGGCCAACCATTCAAGGACGCTTGCGCGACGGCGAGGAGGGAATTTCGATCCGCACCGTCGCGGGCGAGGACTGACATGCCTTGTGTCACCGCAAGGGCCGTATCGGCCAGAACGGACGCCTTGGTGTCCGGCGACAAAAGGCCCAACTCGACGTCCTTTTCAATACGTTCGATGATGATGGCCCGGATCACGCGCCGCTCTTGCGCTGTTGCGTCTCGCACGTCGGCGGCATCCCTTGATCCCGTTGCCGCAGCACTGGCGAGAAGGCATCCTTTGGGTGTTGAATCGCCGGTGTAGAGCCGCGCGGCGTCTTCCATCATCCGTGCAACGGCATCCCGCGCGGTCGGTGCAAGAGCCAGGGTTTTTTTCAGGTCGTCAGGGTCGCCTGCATAGCGCCGCATCGCCTCGAGGAACAGCCTCTTCTTGTCGCCGAAAGCCGTGTAGATGCTGGGGGCGGTCACACCCATCGCGGCGGTCAGGTCACTGATCGACGTCGTCTCATACCCGCTTTCCCAGAATGCCAGCATCGCCTTTTCAAGCGCTTCGTCCCTGTCAAAGGACAAGGGACGACCGGTCTTTCGAGGCTGCGCAACAGGAGCTTTCATAACGATAGCTATTAAAGTCATTGACGCCGTCGATCAAGATGCGCATAGAGTTTCGTAATGAGTTTTACGAAACTAGGAGTTGCCCCCAATGTCCCTCTCTAATTTCCGCGCGCTCGGCCGCTCCGGTCTTGTCGTCAGTCCCCTGTGTCTCGGCACGATGACCTTTGGTCCCGGCGACTGGGGTGCGGATGAGGACGCCTCGCGTGAGATTTTCAATGTCTACCGCAACTCGGGCGGCAACTTCGTGGATACGGCGGACATCTATTCCGGCGGCGTCAGCGAGGAGTTTGTCGGCAAGTTTATCGAGGAAACCAAATCCCGCGACGAAATCGTTTTGGCGACGAAGTTCGGCTTCAACGGATCGTCCAGTCCTCTGTCCGGTTCGTCCGGTGCACCGGGCAACCCTCATGCTGGCGGTGCGGGGGCCAAGAACATCCACAGAGCGCTGGACGCCTCGCTCAATCGGCTCGGCACCGACTACATCGACCTCTACTGGATGCACATTTGGGACGGCGTCACGCCCGTTGAAGAGATCGTGCAGACCTTGAGCGATCTGGTTCGAGCCGGAAAAATCCGCCACTACGCATTCTCCGACATGCCGGCATGGGTGGCCATGAAGGCGGCGACGATCGCATCAGAAAGGCGTGTGCCCGGTCCGATCGCGATGCAGGTGGAATATTCCCTGGTCGCCCGCGATGTGGAAGCCGAACACTTCCCCGCTGCGCGTGAGGCAGGCATGGGCGTGATGCCTTGGAGTCCACTGGCCGGCGGGTTCCTGACGGGCAAATACAATCGCGAGGACACGGGCGAAACCGGACGGCTGAGTGGCGCAAACCCGTTCGGGGACACCAAGTTCGCGGATCGCAATTGGGTTATCCTGGACACGCTGCGGGACGTTGCCACCGAGCTGGGTTGCGAGCCTGCCCAAGTCGCACTGGCCTGGGCCATGGCGCGTCCGGGCGTTGCGTCCACCATCGTCGGTGCGCGCACAGCCACGCAGCTAAAAGGCAATATCGAGGCCGCAAACCTTGAATTGAGCCATGATCAGATGGGTCGATTGAACGAGGTCAGTAAGCCAACAGATGGCTTCACGTCGTCGCTCGCCTCTCCGATGATTCGGCAGATGATCTATGGCGGAAATGAAGTGACCGGATGGGGTGAGTAGCGGTCCCTAGCACGCTGGACGCCAAATGCAAGCGGACCTTCGGCGAGCGAGTGCGGACGACAGGTTTGTCCCGCAAAGCGGACACCCTGGCAAAACCTATGCGCGGAAGCTGTCAAAACCACAGCCCGAACGCAAAACGGCCCGCCGATTGGCGGGCCGTTTCATCAGGCCGAATAGGCCTGCGTAAAACTTACCAGGTTTCCATCTGCAGCGTCGCGCCGCAGGTGCCGCCGCTGTAGGTGCCGACCCAGATGTCATAGGTTCCGGAGGCGGGGCTGTAGAGGTTGATGGCCGGGTTCAGGTTGCCGTAGCTGTCGTCGTCGAAGTACCAGTTCCCGTTTGCGTCGTTGACGAGCAGGATGGTGTCGCACTGGCCGACCGCACGGATCTCGAGGCGGTTGTAGGCGTGCAGACCGTCGATCTGGAATTCGAAGTCGGGGCGCGAGATCACGTAGCCGGTGTGGTTCCAGCCACAGGCGCGCAGGGACTGAGAGCCGCCGGCGACGACCGAGTAGCTGTTCGGGGTCCACAGGTCCTGGCCGGTGACGTAGCCGGACTGGACGCCCTGGTTCTGCCATGCGGGGCATGCGGCTGCGAGACCGGCGGTGCCGAGGAGAATGGCGGTTGCTGCAAGAAGCTTTTTCATCGTGTTACTCCGGGTGTTCTTTTTATCTTCAGTGAAGGGGGAAAAGTGTTTTGGGTTGAGTGACTTGAGGGCGAATGGTGCCCCCGGTGAAGGGTAGGGACACTATCCATTTTAGTGGGAGGGGGCGAAAGTCCGGAAACCCTTACCCCCTCCGGTTCGGGACCGGGATCAGAAGTTCCAGGTCTCCATCTCGATTTCGGCCTGGCAGGAAATGTCTGCGCCGAAGGTGCCGACCCAGATGTCCACGCGGCCATTGAGGGCAGCGGTGTCGGTCAGGTTCAGTTCCGGCTGCAGGCTGCCGCCGGAATCGTCGTCGAAGTGCCAGTTGCCCTGCGCATCGTTGACCAGAAGCGTCGTGTCGCAATCACTGGTGACTTCGATTTCGAGACGGCCATAGGTCTCCATGCCCGACAGCTGGAAGCTGTAGTGCGGCTGCGCGTTGATCACGCCGGCGCCGGGCAGACCCGAGCAGCTGGTCAGCGCGGTCACGCCACCGGCCGTCACCGTGTAGGTGTCGGGGCTGTAGAGTTCCTGACCGTCCGCCGTGACCGCGATGCCTTCGAGGCTCGTGGTCGGGCAGCCGCCGGTCTGCGTCGGCGCCGGGGCCGGGGCAGGTGCGGGGGCCGGTGCAGGAGCAGGCGCAGGTGCCGGAGCAGGAGCCGGTGCCGGTGCGGGCGTTGGTGCCGGAGCGGGCGTCGGTGCCGGTGCGGGCGTGGGTGCCGGTGCGGGAACCGGTGCCGGCGCAGGTGCGGGTGCGGTCACCACCGGCACGGCCTGAAGCGTGAACGTGCCCGGGCAGCTGTCGCCGCCAAAGGTGCCGACCCAGACGTCGATCCGTCCATTCAGGGCGGCGGCATCCGTGATCGTCAGTTCGGGCTGCAGGTTCCCCTGCCCGTCATCGTTGTAATACCACGTCGTGTCCGCCCCGTTCACCAGCAGCGTCGAGTCGCATTCGGCATTGGCGCGCAAGGTCAGGTTGTGGCCCTGCATCTCGGACAGGGTGATCGAGAATTGCGGAACCTGGCTGGCGGTGCCGCCGCCGTCGATGCCGGGGCACGAGCCGACGCGCGTGCCACCGGTGGCCTGCGCGATGTAGCTGAGCGGCTGAAGGATCTGGCTGGCGCTGAATTGCAGGGCCGGGCCGGGCACTTCCCATGTCGGGCAGGCATTGGCCGGCTGCGGAACCGGCTGCGGGACAGGCTGGGGCACAGGCTGCGGCACGGGCGCGCCGCCGGTGGCCTGAACGGTCAGCGTGGCGGGGCAACCTCCGCCCGAGAAGGTGCCGACCCAGATGTCGACCCGTCCATTGGCGGCCGCCGACGGCAGGCGCATGCCGGGCTGAAGGCCATTGCTGTCGTCGTTGAAATACCACTGGCCGGAGGAATCGTTGACGAGCATCGCCGGGTCACAGCCGGAGTTCACGTAGAGGTCGAGTTCGCGGCCCACCATGCCGGTGAGGTTCAGCGTGATATCGGGGGCAGAGCGGAACTGGCCATAGCCAAGGTTGCCAAGGCCACATTGATCGAGGGTGAAATTCCCCCCGGCCTGGACGTTGAAATTCAACCCATTGACGATCTGAGAGCTGTCGTAGGTATAGCTCGACTGGGCGAGCTGGTAATTCGGGCAAGCCATCGCGGCCCCGCCCATGGCGATCAGGGCGATCGCACTTGCACTCATAAGTCGCATGTTGGGGATATCCTTCCTCATAAAAGGCGGCCGGCGAAGGGATGTCGGCGCGCCGGAAATAGACGTGGTCGGGCCAGGTTATGGGATGGAATTCCTCCGCCATACTGCGGAAACCCTGACCTTCGCTATGCGGGGCGGAGGTTAGCCGCCCTTTTGGCGTTCACCAAAAACTTTTTTCTGGACGATCAAATTTCCCGGGCCCCGGACATGCGGGGCCCGGGCCGGGTCTGGATCAGTTGCCGAAGATGCGTTGCCACAGGGTGCGGCGCGGCGCGGGCCCGTCGCTGGAGAACACGGCGGTGTTGGTGCCGGACACGGCGACGGTGTCCCCGCCCGAGACGACCAGCGTGTTGGTGCCGGCGGGGGCATTGGCCGCCGCGAGGTCCATGTCGGCGATCATGGCCCGCACGTCCGAGGCGACGGGAACCTCGGGCGAGACGGCGAGCTGAAGATCCCGCTGGAAGAAGGCGTGTTCTTCGAGTCGGATGTCGAA
>WVSM01000010.1 GCA_015689645.1 Rhodobacterales bacterium HKCCE4037 | reverse complement strand
CGGAGGCGGGTGCGGCGGGCACGCTGGCATTGGGGGCGGTGTCGGAGGCCGGAAGCGCCGCCACCTGCTCCGGTGGGGGCCGGTTGAACTCGCTGCCCGAGGGCAGGGGAACGCCGGTCGCGGGCACCGAGGCGCTGGCCGCCGCGTCTTCCGCCGGTAGATCCGGAGTGGCGGCGGCCTCCTCCGCATCGGGCAAGACGCCCTCGATGGCCGTGGCCTCCTCTTCCGCCTCCTCCACCGGGGTGGCATCCTCCTCGGCGGGCGCGGGCGCCTGCTCCTCCGGGGCCGGTGCTACCTCGGGTCCGGACACGGGCGTTTCGTCCTGCGGCTCCGGCATCTCAGCGGGCGCAGGTGCTTCAGGCGCGGGCTCCGCCTCGGGCGTCGCCGCCTCGGGAGCCGCGCCCTCGGCGCCCACCGTCACCTCGAGTTGCGCCCCGGGTCGCGGCGGCAGGGGGGTGCTCAGCGAAGCCGCCGCAAGCACGACGACCGAAACGACAAGCCCCCAAAGGATACCGACAATCAGACCGCCCATGGTCCATGCTCCCGTCTGCTCGGGCCCGGGTTCATCCGACGAACGGGGCCCGGGCGCACCTTGCCTGCGCGGCTCGGCCCACCTTGACCCCCGCGCGCGGCTTTGAAACATGTATAGCGCGGGCGCGCGGCGCCTTCACCCCTTTTCGCGTGAGGTCGCCGGACAATGCTGCTCCTGATCGATAATTACGACAGTTTCACCTACAACCTCGTGCATTACCTGGGCGAGCTGGGGGCCGAGGTGCGCGTTGTGCGCAACGACCGCATCAGCGTGCAGGACGCCATGGCGAGCGGGGCCAGCGGGATCGTGCTCAGCCCCGGGCCGGGCACGCCGCAACAGGCGGGGATCTGCCTCAGCCTGACCAAGGCCGCCGCCGGGGCGGGCATGCCGCTCTTCGGCGTCTGCCTCGGGCACCAGACGATCGGCGAGGCCTTCGGCGGCGTGGTCCAGCGCCATAGCGATATCGTGCATGGCAAGATGGGCGTGATCCGGCACGAGGGCAAAGGCGTCTTCGCCGGCCTGCCCTCCCCGCTGGAGGCGACGCGCTACCATTCGCTGGTCGTCGACCGCGCCACGCTGCCGGCCGAGCTGGAAATCACCGCCGAACTCGATGACGGCACCATCATGGGCCTGCGCCACCGCGAGTTGCCCATCGAGGGCGTGCAATTCCACCCCGAAAGCATCCGGTCGCAGCACGGCCACGCGATGCTGAAAACCTTTCTCGACACGACGAGGGCAAGCGAACCCGCATGACCAACGAACCCAACAACGCGATGAAACCGATCATCTTCTCGGCCTCCGAAGGCCCGCTCAGCCGTGCGCAGGCGGAGGAGGCTTTCGGCTACCTCTTCGACGGAGCGGCCAGCCCGGCACAGATGGGCGGGCTGATCATGGCGATGCGCGCACGCGGCGAATCCGTCGCCGAATACGCCGCCGCCGCGCAGGTCATGCGGGAACGCTGCCTGCCCGTCTCCGCGCCCGAGGGGGCGATCGACATCGTCGGAACCGGCGGCGACGGGATGGGAACGCTCAACATCTCGACCGCGACGGCCTTCGTCGTGGCGGGCGCAGGCGTGCCGGTGGCCAAGCACGGCAACCGCAACCTGTCGTCGAAATCCGGCGCGGCGGACGTGCTGACCCAGATGGGCATCGACGTGATGGTCGACGCCAGCGTGGTGGAGGCCTCGATCCGCGAGGCGGGCATCGGCTTCATGATGGCGCCCATGCACCACCCGGCGGTGAAACACGTCATGCCGATCCGGCAGGAACTGGGCTGCAAGACGATCTTCAACATTCTCGGGCCGTTGACCAACCCGGCGGGCGTCAAGCGGCAGTTGACCGGGGCCTTCGCGATCGACCTGATCTACCCGATGGCCGAGACGCTGAAGGAACTCGGGTCCGAGGCCGCGTGGCTCGTCCACGGTGCGGACGGCACCGACGAGATCTCGATTTCCGGTCCGACCTCCGTGGTCGAGTTGAAGGACGGCAAGCTGCGCTCGCGCGAGGTGCATCCCGAGGATGCGGGCCTGCCGGTGCATCCGTTCCGCGACATCCTCGGCGGCACGCCGGAAGAGAATGGCGACGCCTTTCGCGCGCTTCTTGACGGGGCCGAGGGCGCTTATCGTGACGCGGTCCTGATGAACGCCGCCGCGGCACTGATCGTGGCGGGCCGCGTGACGGAATTGCGCGACGGGGTCGAAGTGGCGCGCGAGAGCATCGACAGCGGCAAGGCGAAGCGTGCCGTGGAGGCCGTGGCGCGGGTGACGTCGGCGGGATAAGTCTTCGGCGGGCCGATCCCGCGCGGCCCGTCCCACCGGGGCGCTGCGTCTCGACGGTCGGCCCGGATTGGCATAACAGGGATCGCATGAGCACCATTCTCGACAAGATCAAGGCCTACAAGCTGGAGGAGGTCGCGAGCGCCAAGGCCGCGCGTCCGCTGGCGGAGGTGGAGGCCGAGGCAAAGGCGGCCTCCCCCGTGCGTCCGTTCGGCGCCGCATTGAAACAGGCGCAGGCCGAGGGCTATGGCCTGATCGCCGAGATCAAGAAGGCCAGCCCGTCAAAGGGTCTGATCCGCGCCGATTTCGACCCGCCCGCGCTGGCGCGCGCCTACGAGGCCGGGGGCGCCACCTGTCTCTCGGTCCTGACCGACACGCCCTCGTTCCAGGGCGCGCCGGAGTTCCTGAAGGCTGCGCGGGCCGCCGTCGCCCTGCCCTGCCTGCGCAAGGATTTCCTTTACGACACCTACCAGGTGGCCGAGGCGCGGGCCTGGGGCGCGGATTGCATCCTCATCATCATGGCCTCGGTCAGCGACGCGCAGGCGGCGGAACTGGAAGACGCCGCCGTCGCCTGGGGCATGGACGCGCTGATCGAGGTGCATGACGGCGCCGAACTGGACCGGGCGCTGGCGCTGAAATCGCCGCTCCTGGGGATCAACAACCGCAACCTCAACACCTTCGAGACGACGCTGCAGACCACCCGCGACCTCGCCGCGCGGGTGCCGGGCGACCGCATGGTGATCTCGGAATCTGGGCTGTTCGCGCCCGAAGACCTCGCCGACATGGCCCGCCACGGCGCGCGGAGCTTCCTGATCGGCGAAAGCCTGATGCGGCAGGACGACGTGGAGGCCGCGACCCGCGCGCTGCTGGCCGAGCCGGTGCCCGCCTGATGGCCGAGCTGACCCATTTCGACGGCACGGGCGCGGCCCACATGGTCGATGTCTCCGACAAGGCGGTGACCGACCGTGTCGCCGTGGCCGAGGCCCATGTGAAGATGCGCCCCGAAACCCTCGAAAAGGTCGTCGAAGGCACAGCCAAGAAGGGCGACGTTCTGGGCGTTGCGCGGCTGGCCGGGATCATGGGCGCAAAGAAATGCGCCGACCTGATCCCGCTTTGCCATCCGTTGCCGATCACCAAGGTCTCGGTGGAGCTGGAGCCGGACAACAACCTGCCCGGCGTGCGGATCACCGCGACCGTCAAGACCACCGGCCAGACCGGCGTGGAGATGGAGGCGCTGACCGCCGCTTCCACCGCCGCGCTGACCGTCTACGACATGCTGAAGGCCGTGGAAAAGTCCATGGAAATCGGCGGTTTGCGGGTCATTCTGAAGGACGGCGGCAAATCCGGGCGCTACGAGGCCGGCGCATGATCTCGGTCGCGGAGGCATTGGACAAATGCCTCGCGCTGGCCACGCCGGTCGGCACCGAAACCGTGCCGCTGACCGAGGCCGGGGGCCGCGTGCTGGCCGCACCCGTCACCGCCTACCGCGATCAGCCCCCCTTCTCCGCCTCCGCCATGGATGGCTACGCCGTGCGCGACGTGGAAGCCATTCCGGGCCGCCGCCTCAAGGTCGTGGGCGAAGCGCCTGCAGGCCGCCACTGGCCCGGCACCATCGGCCCCGGCGAGGCGGTGCGCATCTTCACCGGCGCGCCCCTGCCCGAAGGCACCGACCGCGTCGTGATCCAGGAGGATGTGACCCGCGACGGTGACCGCATCACCCTTGGCCGCAACCTCGACAGCGGATGGAACGTGCGGCCCTCCGGCGCGGATTTCCAGGCGGGGGCGACGCTCGATGCGCCCCGCCGCCTCAGCCCCGCCGACGTGGCGCTGGCCGCCGCGATGAACGCGCCCGTGCTGACCGTGTCGCGCAAGCCGCAGGTGGCCCTGATCGCCACGGGGGATGAACTCGTCAGCCCCGGCGAAGACCCGGCACCCGACCAGATCATCGCGTCGAACACCTACGGGCTGAAGGCACGGATCGACGCCGTGGGCGGGCAGGCGCGGCTTCTGCCCATCGCGCGGGACAAGCGCGAGAGTCTCGAACAGGTCTTCGACCTCGCCAAGGGTGCGGATGTGATCGTGACGATCGGCGGCGCCTCTGTGGGGGATCATGACCTTGTCGGCGAGGTGGCCCAGGGGCTCGGGCTGGAGCGCGCCTTCTACAAGATCGCCATGCGGCCCGGAAAACCGCTGATGGCCGGGCGCCTTGGCGACGCGGCGCTTCTCGGCCTGCCCGGCAACCCGGTCTCGGCCATGGTCTGCGCCGAGTTGTTCCTGATCCCGATGCTGGAAGCGATGATGGGCCTGCCCTCCGGCCCCCGGCCCCGCCTGAAGGCACGCCTCGGCACCGACCTCGACGCCAACGGCCCGCGCGAGCATTACATGCGCGCGCGGCTGGACCTCGGCGATGGCCTGCCCACGCTTACGCCCTACGGTCGGCAGGACAGTTCGCTGCTGACCGTGCTGTCGGACGCCTCCGCCCTGCTGGTGCGCCCGGTCGACGATCCGCGCCGGCGGGCGGGCGACATGGTCGAATACGTCCCCCTTGCCGCGATGTTTTCCTGATTCGTTGACAAATTGTTCGGAACAGGGGTAGAACATACCCGGAACGGGTGTGAATTTTGCCCGGATCGGGGGTGATCTCACCCAAGTGATTGAGCAGTCACGCCGCAAAGGCGCAACAATCGAGGAGACGGGGATGCTGACGCGCAAGCAGAGGGACCTTCTGGAATTCATTCACAAGCGGATGCAGAAGGATGGCGTGCCGCCGTCGTTCGACGAGATGAAGGAAGCGCTCGACCTGCGCTCCAAGTCCGGCATCCACCGCCTCATCACCGCCCTGGAAGAACGCGGCTTCATCCGCCGCCTCGCCCACCGCGCCCGCGCCATCGAGATCGTGAAGATGCCCGATGCCATGGCCGAGGGTGGCGGCGGCTTCACCCCGCGCGTGATCGAGGGCGACCGCTCCGACCCGCCCGCCGGGGCCATGCCGGTGCAGGCCGCCCCCGCGATGGAACTGCCCGTCATGGGCAAGATCGCCGCCGGTGTGCCCATCGAGGCGATCAGCCAGGTCGCCGCCCACGTTGCCGTGCCCCAGCAGATGCTCGGCAAGGGGCGCAGCCATTACGCCCTTGAAGTCAAAGGCGATTCCATGATCGACGCCGGCATCAACGACGGCGATATCGTGGTGATCGAGGAAGGCGATACAGCCGACAACGGCGATATCGTCGTGGCGCTGGTCGAGGATCAGGAAGCCACCCTCAAGCGCCTCCGCCGCAAGTCCGGCATGATCGCGCTGGAGGCCGCGAACCCGGCCTACGAGACGCGCATGTTCCGCGACGACCAGGTCAAGGTGCAGGGCAAGCTGGTCGGCCTGATCCGCACCTACTGAGCCTCCCGCCCTGCGGCAGAGGGGGCGTTCCGTCTCTGCCTCGGCGCGCTTTCGCGCCCCTCCGTCAGCCGGAGGTGGCGCCGGGCAAGCCCGGCGCGGCTGTTCCGATGCACCGCTGTCGGGGCAATTTCCAGCGGGATCGAGGGGGCACCACCTTCCGCATTTGCCCACTCCCCCGAGGTATTTTCGAAACAGCGAGACTATGGCCGAACCCGCCACACCGGCCCCAACCGGCGGTTTTCAGCGCTTCGATCAGCAAGAATCAGCCGTTTTCAGCAGGTTGGACGCACCGCGCTTGCGTGTTTGTCTTATGACACAGTACCGCAGCGCGTCTGATAACGATCAAATGGTTCCGAAATGCCATCTTTTCTTGTTCGCGCCTGCTCCGCGCTGGGTGTCTGCATCACGCTTTTTGCCCTTCCCGCCTGCTCCGACCTTAACCTCCCGGGAATGAACCGGGACGAGGCACCCGAGGTCGTCATGCGCTGGGATCATCGTCCCGAGGCGGGCGAATGGACCCGCACCGCCTTTGCAGCGCTCGACACCCATGCCGCCGTTCTGCCCGCGCTTGTCCCTGCGGATATCGAACAATGGTGCCCCGGCTACCCCGAGGCCAGCGAAGCGGAACGCGAGATGTTCTGGACCGGCCTGCTGTCGGCCCTCGCCCGCCACGAAAGCACCTGGAACCCGCAGGCCGTGGGCGGCGGCGGGCGCTGGCATGGCCTCGTGCAGATCAGCCCGGCAACGGCGCGCCATTATGGCTGCCAGGCCACCAGCGGGTCCGCCCTGCAAAACGGCAGCGCCAACATCTCCTGCGCGCTGCGGATCTGGGCACAGACAGTTCCACGCGACGGTGTCGTGGCGGCGGGGCGCGGCGGTGTCGCAGCCGATTGGGGCCCCTTCGTGCAATCCGAGAAGCGCGAAGAAATGCGCCAATGGATTTCGTCCCAGCCCTATTGCGCTGGCTGACTTTCGCCCAGCGCGGGCCCGGCCGGGGACCTTCCCCTTGCCCCGAGGCCCGCGCGGGGTCTAAATGATCTGTCTGCTGCCGCGGTCTGCGTATCAATTCTGTAACAGATCTGATGCAAGATCATTCGGTGTAAGAAGTAATCCGGGGGGATTGCGAGTTCATGGGCGCATTGCGTCTCATCTGTCTGCTCGGCGGCGTGTCCGTCGTTCTGGCCCTGTTGCCGGAAAGGGGTTTCGCCCAGTCCGAACCATCGGACGAGGTGGAGGTCACCTCGGGCGTGATCGACGATGGCGTGGCACTCGACCGGCCGGAACGGGCCGAGGGCGCGCATATGCCCGAAGCCGCCGCCCTTCTTGCACAAGATCTCCCCGAGGAGATCAGCCCCCTCGCCCCCGCATCAAGCCTCCGCCCGATGCCACGTGACACCTGGGCGGTTCCCGCCGCGCGGTGGGACGCTCACCCGAACGGGCCCCGCTGGACGGCGGCGGTCCTGGCGGCCCTGCGCGGCCCCGGCGCCCCGCTGCTGGAGGTCGAGCCGCGTGATATCCACGCGTGGTGCCCCGGCTACATGCAGGCCTCACCCGCGCAACGCGCCGCCTTCTGGACCGGCCTGATCTCGACGCTCGCCTGGCATGAAAGCACCCACCGCCCCGGTGCCGTTGGCGGCGGTGGCCGCTGGTTCGGGCTGGTGCAGATCGCGCCGGGCACTGCACGCTGGCGCGATTGCGACGTACAATCCGGCCAGGCGCTGCTGAACGGCGCAGCCAATCTGCGCTGTGGCATCCGGATCATGGGCATCACTGTGCCGCGCGATCAGGTCGTGGCCGAAGGCATGCGGGGCGTGGCCGCCGACTGGGGCCCCTTCCATTCCGAGCGCAAGCGCGAAGAGATGCGCCAATGGGTGCGCGGTCAGGACTATTGCCGTCCGCCGCCGCCGCAGATGCGCCCGGTGATGCGCCCGGCGAACCTCACACAGGCGCCCGGCGACACTCCGAACGCGCAAATGGCCCCGGTCTCGGGGCCATCCATCGGGCTGACAACGCGCCCGGTTCAGCGTCCCGAAGCGGCCTGACCGGCCCTTCGGCGCCCACCTTTCACGCCATGCCGCGCACCGCCACGTTCCGGGCCGCAGCCTCGCGCACGAGGGATTTCAGATCGGGCAGGAAATCGTTGGGCAAACGGATCTCGGTACCGTCGTCCAGCATCAGCCCGACAATCGGCTCTCCCTCGTTCTTCTGAATCCGCAGGTAGGAGATCTGGTTCGAAGGAATGATGAAATCATCCTCGATCCCCAGCAATTGCCAGGTCGAGGGCGTCATGCGGATCCCGTACTTCGGCAGGTTCAACACCTGCCAGACACAGGCGGCCAGCGCCGGGATCGCCATCAGAAGCACGAAACCGGGGGCGACCTGCCACAGGAAGTAGGCCAGCACGCCAAGGCCGATGAAGCTCAGAACGCTCAGCCATGCACTGCCGGGGCGGACCGAATATTCGAATGTCTCTGTCATGGGACTCACCGTTTGTCGCGTCATCCCGACAAGACTCGTGAAAAGTGACGAGAATGGGGAAGGCCCGCGTCCGGCGCGGGGCACGGGCAGGATGATTTTGCGACCCGACCATCCAGATCCCCGGCGCGGCATGCGCGCAACAGGGGCACGGACCAGGGATGGAGCGCGGTCGCGCCACCGCTCTTTTTGCGATTCAGCTTGGCGGCGAAGTGATCTAGCCTGCACCGAACCCGAGCAGAGAGACCCGCACCACCGCCCATGACCACGATTGCCCAACCCGTCCCGGCCCGCATCCCGGCCCTCGACATCGCGCGCAGCCTCGCACTGGTGGCGATGGTCGTGTTCCACTTCACCTTCGATCTCGAACTCTTCGGCTATCTCAGACCCGGCACCACGACGATGCCCGGCCCGTGGCGGGCGCTGGCCGTTGTCACGGCGGGCTCGTTCCTGTTCCTCGCCGGTGTTTCCCTGTGGCTGGCCCACGGTCGCGCAATCCGATGGCGCGCCTTCTGGGGCCGCTTCGCCAAGGTCGCCGGCGCGGCGGCACTGGTGACGGCGGGCACCTACGTGGCCTTTCCCGACGCCTTCGTGTTCTTCGGCATCCTGCATTCCATCGCGCTCTGCTCGCTTCTGGGCCTCGCAGCCCTGCGCCTGGCCGCCCCGGTCACGCTGGCGCTTGCGGTGGCGGTCTTCTACGCGCCGGATTTCGCGCGCTCCGACATCTTCAACGCGCCGGTCTTCTGGTGGACGGGGCTTCAGACCGTGCCGCTCAGAACCGTGGATTACGAGCCGGTGTTTCCGTGGTTCGCGCCCTTCCTCGTCGGCCTGGCGCTGTCGAAACTGGCGGATCGGTCCGGCCTCTGGGCCCGCCTGTCGAACCCGGAACCCTCCCGTGTCGCGAAATGGCTCAGCTGGCCCGGCAAGCACAGCCTGATCATCTACCTCCTCCACCAGCCCATTCTCATCGGGCTGGTCTGGAGCTACACGCAACTGACCCTCTGAGCGGCGCCTGCAAATATTCGTACGAATATTTGCATCCGCGCCCGTTCAATCCGCGCGCATCCGCGCGACCATCTCGCCAAGATCCCGGCTCAGCCACGGCGTATCTGCGATCCGCGCAAGCTCTTCCTGGATCAGCGCCTGGCGGTCCGCGTCGTAGCGCGCCCAGGTCTCGAAGGCCGTCGACATCCGCGCCGCGGTCTGCGGGTTCAGCCCGTCGAGCTTCAGGAGCCAATCGGCAAGGAACCGGTAGCCCGCCCCGCTGGGATCGTGAAACCCCGCCGGGTTGCCCGCCGTGAGCCCCGCGACGAGCGAACGGAAGCGGTTGGGGTTCTTCCAGTCGAACAGCGGATGCAGCGCCAGCCACTCGGCGACGTTCACAGCCTCGGCCGGCGCGGCATGGGCCACCTGCACCATGAACCACTTGTCCATGACCAGCCGGTCGCCGCTCCACTGCGCCTCGAAGGCCTCGGCGGCCCCGGTCTCGCCCGCTTCCAGCAGACAGGTCAGCGCCGCCATCTGGTCGGTCATGTTGGTGGCCGCATCGTATTGCGCCTGCGCGCGCGCCGGGCCCTCCACCCGCGTCAGGTAGGCAAGGCAGGTGTTGCGCAGCGCGCGTTGCGCCGCCTGTTCCGCATCGGGGCTGTACGCGCCCTCGGGCGTGTTCTCCGCGTATTGCCGCTCGAATTCCGCCGCCATCGCTTGCGCGATCTGGCGCTGCATCTCCTTGCGCTTTTCGAAGATGAGTGTCGGGTCGGGCACGAGGTTCGCGGACACGCAGGCCTGCGCGAGGTCATCCTCGGACGGCAGCGCGAACATCAGCGCGCGGAAGGCCGGATCGACGCTCTCGTCCCGCAGCACCGCCTCCATCGCTTCCAGCAGCGCGGGCGTCACGGCCTCCTGCCCCTTGATCATCTCCAGCAACTCGTCGCGCAACGCGCTGCGCCCCGCTTCCCAGCGGTTGAACGGGTCGCTGTCGACGCGCATCAGCGTCAGCCGGTCATCGACACCCATCGGTGCGTCGAGAATGACGGGGGCCGAGAACCCGCGCAGCAACGACGGCACGATCTCGCCCTCGCCACCCAGCTCCGCCAAGGGCCAGGACAGGCGCATCGACGGCCCGTCCAGCACGCTCAGCGTCTCCGGCAGCACTTCCTCGCCATCGCGATAAAGCGCCAGAACCACCGGGATCACCGCAGGCTCCTTCAGGGGCTGGCCCGGCGTCAGCGGCACCTCCTGGCTGAGGTCGAGCACGAAATCCTCCCCCTCCACGCCCCAGCGCGCGGTCACCTTCGGCGTGCCCGCCTGCGTGTACCAGCGCTTGAACTGGCTCAAATCGGCAACGGCCACCTCCTCGAAACAGGACAGCCAATCCTCGATCGTGCAGGCCTGCCCGTCATGGCGGTCGAAGTAGAGCGTGCAGCCCGCCTCGTAGAGCGCCGGCCCCAGAAGGATGCGCAGCATGCGGATCACCTCCGCCCCCTTCTCGTAGACCGTGGCGGTGTAGAAATTGTTGATCTCGATATAACTGTCGGGCCGCACGTTATGGGCCAGCGGCCCCGCATCCTCGCGGAACTGCCGCGCGCGCAATTGCAGCACGTCCTCGATCCGCTTGACGGGGGCCGAGCGCATGTCGGCGCTGAACTGCTGATCGCGGAAGACGGTCAGCCCCTCCTTCAGGCACAGCTGGAACCAGTCGCGGCAGGTGATCCGGTTGCCGGTCCAGTTGTGGAAATACTCATGCGCGATGATCCCCTCGATCAGGTCGTAATCGCGGTCGGTCGCGGTTTCCGGGGAGGCCAGCACGTATTTGGAGTTGAAGATGTTCAGCCCCTTGTTCTCCATCGCGCCCATGTTGAAATCGTCCACGGCCACGATGTTGAACACCTCCAGGTCGTATTCGCGCCCGTAGACCTCCTCGTCCCAGCGCATGGAGCGTTTCAGCGCATCCATCGCGTAGGCGCATTTGTCCTCGTCGCCGGGCCGCACCCAGATGTTCAGATCGACCTCCGCGCCACTGGCCGTGGTGAAGCTGTCGGAATGTGCCACCAGGTCGCCCGCGACCAGCGCGAACAGGTAGGCGGGCTTGCGGTGCGGGTCCTGCCACTTTCCGTGACCCACCGGATTACCGTTCGACAGGAGCACCGGCAGGTCACTGTCTATCGTCACCTCGAAAGGCGCCATCACGTCGGGGCGGTCCGGGTAAAAGGTGATCTTGCGGAACCCCTCGGCCTCGCACTGGGTGCAATACATGCCGTTCGACATGTAAAGCCCCTCCAGCGCCGTGTTGGCCTGCGGGTCGATCTCGACCTCCGCCTCCCAGAGGAACGGCGCATCGGGCACGGAGCAGGTCAGCCCGGTCTCGCTCACGATCGGCTGAACCTCCACATTGTCCACCTTGGCCCCGATCAGCCGCAGCCCTTCGCCATGCAGGAAGAACGTCCGGTCCTCCGTCTCGGGATTGGGGCGGAAGGCGATCTTTGCGCGGACCCGCGTGGCCGTCGGGTGCAGGGTGAAATGCAGGGCGACGCTGTCGATCTCGTAGCCGAACGGCTGGTAATCCTCCAACCGGATCGGGGCCGGTGCGACGGGGGCTGCATCTTTCATGTCATTCTGCTCCTTGGGTGTGCGCCATAGCTAGAGTGCGCCCAGACAGGGTGCAAGCAACCGGCGCCGAACGCCCGCATCCGGGCAAGAAAAAGGGGGCCGAAGCCCCCCTTTCCGAATTCGGTCCGTCAACGCCGGGTCACGCCGCGCGGCGTTCGTGGCGGCCTTCCTCGATCTCCTCGACGATCTTCGAGACGAAGTCCTTCAAATCATCGGGGTTGCGGCTTGTCACGATGCCGTTCGAAACGGCAACCGACTGGTCCACCCAGTTCGCACCCGCATTCATCACGTCGGTCTTGATCGAGTGATACGAGGTCATCTCGCGGCCCGAGACGATGCCGGCTTCCACCAGCAGCCATGGCGCGTGGCAGATCGCGGCCACGACCTTGCCGTCCTCGGCGAAGGTCTGGATGATCTCGATGGCGCGCTCGTCCACGCGCAGCAGGTCGGGGTTGATCTGACCACCGGGCAGCACCAGCGCGTCGTAATCGGCGGTCTTCACCTCGTCGAAGCTCAGGTCCGCCTCGGCCTCGCGGCCCCAGTCGCTGCCTTCCCAACCCTTGATCGCATTGCCGTCGGGCGTGGCGACATGCACGGTCGCCCCCTTGGCACGCAATTGGTCACGGGGAAATTCCAGCTCGGACTGCTCGAACCCGTTGGTCGAGATGATCAGGATCTTTGCAGAGTCGATATTGGGCATTTCAGCTCTCCTCAGGTGTGTTTGCGGTCGGCGATCCGACCTTCACTCACAGAACGCACGTCCCGCCCATTCGTTCCAAGTTCCCCGCGCGCGCCGACCATCACGCCGCACCATCGGCAGAACCCCGCGCATGCGGGTTTCCTCCATCCGGCCGATCACGGTGCCGTGATACCGTGGAGGCGTTCAAGAGGCGCGCCCTCTTGCCCGCCTTCGCCCCCTGCCCTAAACCCGGGCCGTTGCAACGGAGGCCAACATGCTCGACCTGACCTACGAGACCCCGAAAGCCAAGACCATCGCCGGCGCCAAGCACGATTGGGAGCTTGTGATCGGGATGGAGGTCCACGCCCAGGTCGCCACCCGCGCCAAGCTGTTCTCCGGCGCCTCCACCCAGTTCGGGGCCGAGCCGAATTCCAACGTCGCCTTCGTGGACGCGGGCATGCCCGGCATGCTTCCGGTCATCAACGAGGCCTGCGTCGCGCAGGCCGTGCGCACCGGCCTCGGCCTCAAGGCGCAGATCCACCTGACCTCCGCCTTCGACCGCAAGAACTACTTCTACCCCGACCTGCCGCAGGGCTACCAGATTTCCCAGCTCTACCACCCCATCGTGGGCGAAGGCGAAGTGCTGGTCGAAATGGGCGACGGCACGGCCCGCACGGTCCGCATCGAACGCATCCACCTCGAACAGGATGCCGGCAAATCCATCCACGACATGGACCCGGCGCTCTCCTTCGTGGACCTCAACCGCACCGGCGTCGCCCTGATGGAGATCGTCTCCCGCCCCGACATCCGTGGCCCGGAAGAGGCCGCCGCCTACCTGCTGAAACTCCGCCAGATCATGCTCTACCTCGGCACCTGCGACGGCAACATGCAGAACGGCAACCTGCGCGCCGACGTGAACGTCTCCGTCTGCCTGCCCGGCGCCTACGAACGCTACCAGGAGACACAGGATTTCTCCCATCTCGGCACCCGCTGCGAGATCAAGAACATGAACTCGACCCGCTTCATCCAGCAGGCCATCGAAGTGGAAGCCCGCCGCCAGATCGCCATTCTCGAAGCCGGTGGCGAGATCGTGCAGGAAACCCGCCTCTACGACGTCGAAAAGGGCGAAACCCGCTCCATGCGCTCCAAGGAAGAGGCGCATGATTACCGCTATTTCCCCGACCCCGACCTCCTGCCGCTCGAGATCGAACAGGCCTGGGTCGACCACATCGCCGCCAACCTGCCGGAACTCCCCGACGCCAAGAAGGCCCGCTTCATGGGTGACTTCGGCCTGGCCGATTACGACGCGAGCGTGCTGACCGCCGACCTCGCCGCCGCCGCCTATTTCGAGGCCGTGGCCGCCAAGACAAATGGCAAGCTGGCCGCCAACTGGGTCATCAACGAACTCTTCGGCCGCCTGAAAAAGGACGAGCGCAGCATCGCCGACAGCCCCGTCAGCCCCGACCAGCTTGCCTCGCTCATCGCGCTGATCGAAGCCGACACCATCTCCGGCAAGATCGCCAAGGACGTGTTCGAGATCAGCTACACCACGGGCCGCTCGCCCGAGGAGATCGTCGAAACCGAGGGCCTGAAACAGGTCACCGACACCGGCGAAATCGAAGCCGCCGTCGACGAGATCATCGCCGCCAACCCCGAGCAGGTCGAAAAGGCCAAGCAGAACCCCAAGCTCGCCGGCTGGTTCGTCGGCCAGGTGATGAAAGCCACGGGCGGCAAGGCCAACCCAAAGGCCGTGAACGAGCTGGTGGCGCAGAAGCTGGCGAATTCATAACGCTCCGCGCGACCCGTAGGGCGGGACTTGTCCCGCCCCGTAGGGTGCACATTCATTGTGCACCGCGCCCCGTAGACCGGGCCTCGGCCCGGGACCCGCCCACCACGCACCCCGCCCCACCGGACAGGCTCGCCCGGCGGCACGCCGGGCAGCCCCCGACCGCCCCGTCAAACTGAAAAGTTTGCCGTTGGCAAAACGGCGGGGGCTTCACCCCCACCCGCGGCCGGGGACTGCCCTTCGCTCAATGGCCTTTCTGCATTGCCAGCGCCGCGTAGAACGCCGTCACACACTGGTTCACCACGTCCTTGTCCGCCCCAAGGCACAGCGCCCCATAGGCGCAGGCAAGGCCGACAAAAACGGCCCGGTGGCTCCAGAGGGCACGGATCATCTTCGAAACAAACTCAAACATCTCAACGTCCTCGTTGATGTTCGAGAGCTGGCCAGTCCCGAGGGTTTCATTCACGCAACCGATTGATTGCGCCGGACCCTGATCGCATGATCGCGCCAATCCACCGGCTACATCCGGCCCATGTAACGGGGCACCACGCATACCCCGAAAGGTGTAACGCCGATGTAACCCCTCGCGCGCGCCCCGGCGGCTAGACAGAAGGCATGACGATGCATGACCCCATCTCCCCGGCCCTCGCGGCCTTCGGCAAAGCCATCAAGGACGCCCGCACGACGCGTGGTTGGTCCCTGTCGGCCCTAGCGCTCGACGCCCTCGGCAACCCCGACCGCAAAGGCTACGTGTCCCAAGTTGAACGCGGCTCCCGCAAACTCTCCGAAGGCACGATCCGCAATTTCGCCCGCGCTCTCGACCTGCCCGCCAACGTCACCGATCCGCTTCTGGGCCGCACCCTACCCCAGTCCGACGAGACCGAGGCCGAAGACATCGCCGTCCCCGCGCTCCTCTCGGAACTCGAAACCCTGCGCACCGAACTGAAACTCTCCGAAGCCCTCGCCGTCGCGCTCGCCTACAAATACGCCGAAGGCAACCCGACCGACCTCAAGGGCGCACTCGCCGGTCTCGAAGCCGCCTTCGACACGGCCGCCCGCGAACGCGACCGCGGCGCGCTACCGTCCAACCTCGGCGAAGCCGTCGACCGCATCATCGCCGAGGTGAACGCCCTGAACGACGCCGGCGACATCGACGCTGCCGACGCCGCCATCCAAGCCGAACTGGACCGCCGCATGGAAGAACGCGAACGCCAACTGGCCGAGGATCATCGCTTGCTGGATACGGCCATCGCGCAGTCCGTGTTGAGCGGAAACGCCGACGCCTTTGCCGCGCGCCAACTCCAACTGATCCGGCTCGACGCGCCCTCGACCGAAGATCAATTTCATGGCCTGCACTCCAGAGCGGTTGAACTCGCGCAAAAGGGCGAGCGCACAGCATCGCAATTTCCGTTGCGGGCTGCCTTGGCTGCTTTCGTGAAATGCCGTGAGATTGCACCAACACGTGAACTTCAAGGCTGGGCCGACAATTCACGGGGCAATGTCCTCCGCAATCTAGGCACCCGCACCGGCGATCCCGACACCCTGCGCCAGGCCATCGACGCCTACCGCGCCGCGCTGGAGGTCAGGACGCGGGAGGCCAGCGAGTTGGACTGGGCCATGACCCAGAACAATCTCGGCATCGCCCTCCGCAACCTCGGCACCCGCACCGGCGACCCTGAGACACTGCGCGAGGCCATCGAAGCCTACCGCGCCGCGCTGGAGGTCCGCACGCGAGAGGCCAGCGAGATGCAATGGGCCATGACCCAAAACAACCTCGGCGCCGCCCTCACCGAGCTCGGCACCCGCACTGGCAACCCCGACACCCTGCAAGACGCCATCACCGCCTACCGCGCCGCGCTGGAGGTCCACACGCGAGAGGCCAGCGAGATGCAATGGGCCACGACCCAGAACAACCTCGGCGCCGCCCTCCAGACCCTCGGCGATCGCACTGGCAACCCCGTCACCCTCCGGGAGGCCATCACCGCCTTCCGCGCCGCACTGGAGGTCCACACGCGAGAGGCCAGCGAGATGGACTGGGCCTGCACCCAGAACAACCTCGGCAACGCCCTCGGCGACCTCGGCACCCTCACCGGCGACCGCGACACCCTGCGACAGGCCATCGCCGCCTACCGCGCCGCGCTCGAGGTCCGCACGCGAGAGGCCAGCGAGATGCAATGGGCCATGACCCACATGAACTTCGCAATTACGTCACTGGGTCTCGCCGAACACCTGCCGGACCTCGACGCCAAAACCACTCTCACCGAGGCCCTCACCTCCATCGAAAACGCCCTCGAAATCTACACCCCCGACACCGCAGCCGCATACCACGATCAAGCCATCCACATCCGCGACGCAACCCGCGACGCGCTCGATGCCCGGCCCTCATAGCATGCGTGCACCCCACCGCACCAAACCCACACACCCCGCCCGTTTCCGTGCGCAAATTTGTAACTACGGAATAACTACAGGATCACTACAGGTTCACTACACCTGCTCAGCGCCGTCCAAAGCCCCCTTGCCGCCCGCCGTCCGTCTCGCCATAACCACCGGCGAAACAGCACGGACCCGCCCATGCCCGCCTACGAGTACAAAGTCATCCCCGCCCCGGAAAAAGCCCGCAAGGTCAAAGGCTTGAAGGGCGCGAGCCTATTCGCTTACGCGCTGGAAGAGGTGATGAACGAGCTTGGGGCCGACGGCTGGCAATACGTCCGCGCTGACGTGCTGCCACAGGAGGAGCGGTCGGGCCTCACTTCCAAGACCACGACCTACCGTAACCTCTTGGTTTTCCAGCGGGAAATCGCCGACGACGAGATCGAGGACCAGCCGGTTTCCGCTCCCGAGCCGGCGCCGGAGGAAGCGGACGACGAGGACGACGACGAAGACATCACCAACCTCTGGCAAGATCCTGAAAAGACAGGGAAAACCGGCGACGAACCCGCGCTATTCCCGAACCGTAAGCGCTAGGGCGTGGATCTCGCCCATCAGCTCTTTCCCCAGCGCCTCATGCACCGCCCGGTGCTTCGCGATCCGGCTAAGCCCCTGAAACGCCTCGCTTTCCACGGTCACGCGGAAATGGCTCTCGCCGCCTTCCTGGAACCCCGCATGGCCGCGATGCGCCTCGCTTTCGTCCACGACCTCCAGAACCCGCGGCGCAAACGCGCCTTTCAGTTTCGCTTCGATTTTCTCCGCCCGTCCGGCCATTTTTTGCACCTCGCACCTTTCGCTCGCCCACCAAAACTCTAAACTGCCCATCCCTGAGTCGAGAAGGGCTGCACATGACCGACAAAGACCCGTTCAATTTCGATCTTCGCGTCTCCACCGACAAGAAGAAGCGTCGCACCGGTCGGCGCGGCATGTCCGGCGCATTCGAGACCTCGCAGCGGGTGTGCGAACATCCCGGCTGCGAGGAGCAGGGTCAGTATCGGGCCCCCAAAGGTCCTGACAACCTTGAGGAATTTCGTTGGTTCTGCCGTGAACACGTGCGGGAATACAACCTCAAATGGAACTTCTTCGAAGGCACGACCGAGGCCGAGATGAACGCCCAGATGGACCGCGACCGCGTCTGGGACCGGCCCACGAAGCCGTTCAAGCAATCGGCCGAGGAACGCGCCTGGGCGCGCCTTGGGATCGAGGATCCGCACCAGGTGCTCGGGCAGAACGCGACGCAGAATCCGGGCCGCGCGAACGGCGGCACCAAGGGCCGCCGCCTGCCGCCCACCGAACGCCGCGCCGTCGAGATCCTCGAGGTCAACGACAACGCCACCAAGGTCGAGATCCGCAAGGCCTACAAGGCCCTCATCAAGGTGCTGCACCCCGACATGAACGGCGGCGACCGCTCCGACGAGGACCGCCTGCAGGAGGTCGTCTGGGCCTGGGATCAGCTGAAAGCTTCCCGCAACTTCGCCGACTGACCGCACCGCGTTGGCCCGTCACGTCACCACGCTGATCCTCGGCGCCGGCGCGGCCGGGCTGATGTGTGCCGCCCATGCCGGGCCGGACACGCTGGTGGTGGATCACGCGAAAGCGCCGGGTGAGAAGATCCGCATCTCCGGCGGCGGGCGATGCAATTTCACCAACCTCCACGCAGGGCCCGAGAATTTCCTCAGCGAAAACCCGCATTTCGCCAAGTCCGCCCTCAGCCGCTACACCCAGTGGGATTTCATCGACCTCGTCGACCGCCATGGCATCGCGTGGCACGAAAAGACCCTTGGGCAGCTCTTCTGCGACGACAGCGCCAAGCTGATCATCGCCATGCTGCTGGACGAAATGCGCCCCGCCGACCTCTGGCTCCAGACCGAGGTGGGCGAGATCCGCCACGACGGCAGCCTGTTCCACGTCGCCCTGACGCGCGAGGGGCGCAGCACATATGTGACCGCACGCAATCTCGTGCTGGCAACGGGTGGCAAATCCATTCCCAAGATGGGGGCGACCGGCCTTGCCTACCGGATCGCGGCGCAATTCGGCCACCGGATCACGGAAACCCGCCCTGCCCTCGTGCCGCTGACCTTCGACGGGGCCGCCAAGGCGCAATTCGCGGCGCTGTCCGGCACCTCCGTCCCGGCGCGGGTCTCCTGCAACGGCACCAGTTTCGAGGAAGGGATGCTCTTCACCCATCGCGGCCTCTCCGGCCCGTCGATCCTGCAGATCTCGTCGTACTGGCGCGAGGGCGACAGCCTGTCGCTGCACCTGCGCCCCGATATCGACCTCTACACGGCGCTGCGCGACCGCCGCGCCACCAGCGGGGCGAAGGCGCTCACCACGACGCTGTCCGAACTGCTGCCGAAGGCGCTTGTCCAGCATCTTGCGGCGGACCTTCCCGGCCCCGGCAATCTCGCCGACCAGTCCGACACCGCCCTGCGCGCGCTCGCCGATCAACTCGGCGATTGGCGCGTCACACCCACCTCGTCGGAAGGCTACCGCACCGCCGAAGTCACCCTCGGCGGCATCGCCACCGAAAGCCTCTCGTCGAAAACGATGGAAAGCGCCCATCAGCCCGGCCTCTACGCGATCGGCGAGGCGGTGGACGTGACCGGCTGGCTCGGCGGCTACAATTTCCAATGGGCCTGGTCCTCGGCCGTCGCCGCCGGACGGGCGATTTCCGGGCACTAGCCGGTTCCCCCATCATCTTTGTTCCGAAAATATGCCGGGGGGAGTCGCGGCACGCGACGGGGGGCAGCGCCCCCAAACCGCAGCCCATCGCATGACAGCGCGGCAAAGACAGCGCGGCGCCCGCCGTACTTATGATCACACCCGCCAGAAGGTCGAGGTGAACAGGACCATCACCGCCATCAGCTCCAGCCGTCCGATGAGCATTGCCGCCGACAAGATCCACTTCGCCGTGTCGTTTAGGCTTTCGAAGTTGCCCGACGGCCCGATGGTGTCGCCCAGGCCGGGCCCGATATTGCCAAGTGCGGTCGCCGCGCCCGAGACGGAGGTGACCACGTCCAGCCCGGTCAGCCCCAGCAGAACGGCGACGATACCGAGCGTCACGAAGAACAGGACAAAGAAGGCCATCACCGACGACAGCACCTCCTCCGCGACGGGGCGGCCTTCGAACCGTGGCTCGAATACGCCGTGGGGGGCGTAGAGTCGCCGCACCTGGGTCGAGATCGCGGCAAACAGAAGCTGGTAGCGGAACACCTTGATGGAGCATGAGGTCGATCCGGCGCAGCCGCCGATCAGGCCGATGAAGAAGAACGCCGTTACCGCTGCCGGTCCCCAAAGCTGGTAATCGACCGAGGCGTAGCCAGTGCCCGAGATGATCGAGGTGACGTTGAACACCCCCTCGCGCAGCCCGTGCTCGAAATTGTCGCCGTTCAGGACGATCCGGTAAATCGTGAAAGCCACGGTCAGGATCGCGATGGTGATCAGGTAGGCGTGTATCTGGCTGTCGCGCAGCAGCGGCCGCGCGGTGCCTGCAACCATCTGGATGTAGCGCACGAATGGCAGGCTCGCGAGGATCATGAACACCGAAGCGGCATATTCCATCGGCCCCTGGAACGTCCCGAAACTAGCGTCGTAATTCGAGAATCCCCCGGTCGAGACGGTCGTCAGCGCATGCATCAGCGCATCGAACGGCGCCATTCCCAGCGCCGCGTAGGTCAGCGCGCACAGCACCGTCAGCGCCAGGTAGATCACCGTGATGCGGCTGGCGATCTCACCGGCGCGCGGCAGGATCTTTCCCATCGTGTCGAACGCTTCCGAGCGGAAGATCTGCATCCCCCCGACCCTCAGTTCGGGCAGGAAGACCATGGCCACCACGATGATCCCGATGCCGCCGAACCACTGCATCAACCCCCGCCACAGGTTGACCCCGACAGGCAGGTCGTCGAGGCCGGTGAACACGGTCGACCCGGTGGTCGTCATGCCCGACATCGCCTCGAACATCGCGTCGACGAGGCGCGCGTTCGGCTCGCCCAGGATGAACGGCAAGGCCCCGAAGAACGGCAGCACCAGCCAGACGCCGGTGGTCAGAAGGAAGGTCTGCTGGATGGTCAGACCACGGCTCACGCCATTCGCGCAGGCCAGCGTGACGAAGAGGCCGGTCATCACCGTGATTGCGCTGGCCTCGGCGAAAGCGCCCCAGTGGTCGCTGCCGGCCATGACATCGGCGGCCAGCGGCACCAGCATCGTGACCCCGAGGGTCAGGACCAGAAGGCCCAGAACATAGCCCACAGGGCGCAGATCGAACATGGGGCGGAGCGTTGGCCCGCCTTCCCGGCGCTGTCAAGAAGACCGGCGCAGGGTCCGTCGCGCCGCGATCCACTAAATTATTGATTTGGGGGATATTCGTGGCTACGCTTCCGTCAACACAGACCGGCCGCGCCCTGTCAGGCGCGCTATTTTGCAACGGCCGGACCAAGGGGACACCGCAGAATTGAGCGATAAAGACACCGGTTCCAAGACCACCAAGACCCTCGGGGACGAGGATATTTCCACCTATACGCGGCGTGGCGGCCCATCGGGCGGCAGCGCGGGCACCGATGCCGATGCCCATACCGACAGCGACGCCGCGGCCACCGATCACGACCAGGCACCGGCCGCCCACAGCGATGCCGATGCGCATGCCGGAACCGACAAGGACTGACCGATTTCACCGCGCCCCCCCGGCGCTTCCTCACACCACGCATCACACCGGAAAGGCCATTTTGATGACAGACAAGAAAACCAAGTCCCTCGACGCTGACGATATCACCAGCACACGAATGGACCGTCGCACCATGCTGCGATCCGCTGGCATCGCGGGCCTTGCCGCAGGCGCAGCGGGCGTGTCCGGCTGCGTCGCCGTCCCAGTAGGGTACGGCACCGGGATCACCGATTCCGACAATGGTCCGATCGTCGATCCGGCCGGCTTCGGCCGTGGCGGGCGCACCTACAGCTACACCGGCTACACCGATGCCGATAACGGCCCGATCGTCGATCCGGGCGGCCAGGGCCGCGGCCCCGGCTACTGAGCCTTCGCCAGACACGCGAAAACCCCCGCCGAAGCGGGGGTTTTTCTTTTCCAGACAGCGCCTTGTGCGCCGTAGTTCATCCCACGTGGATGAGCGACGGGAACAGCTTCGGGTCAAGGCTGACTTCGGCGAAGGTCTCGCCTTCGGTCAGCAGGCTCACCGCGTCGTGGCTGTGCAGGCTTTCCTGGTGGCTGGCCATCACGCGGAAATCGCCGACACCGGGATTGTCCTGCAACTGCTCCGCGAACAGCCGCGCCGCGTCTTCCACGAAGATCGGGTTGGCCGCGTTCAACTCGGCGAAAGCCTGTTCATCCTCGCGCTTGACCATCACCTGCGTCTCGGTCGGCACACCCTTGCGCGCCATCTCGATCAGGTCCTCGAACCAGACACCCTCGCCTTTCAGCTCCACCGACAGCCGCGCGACCGACCGCTGCGAATGCGGCGTCGCCAACTGACCGCGCGTCGCGCGCGCGTGTTCGGCCAGTTCCAGCGAACAGGGGCAGGTCGAGGAATAGACGTAATCCAGATGCACGATGCGCTGCCGCACGCCATCGCGTTCGACCAGTTCCAGCGCGATATCGTAATATTGCCAGCCCGACAGGCCCGAGCGCAGGCTTTCGACCTTCATCGGGTAGCTCAGGCGCATCTGGATGCGCGCGTCGAACGACTCGAGGTCCGCCTTGTAATCGTCCAGCGCCGCTTCGATCACGTCGAAGCCGAACACCTCGTCGGCGTGCTTGTAGAAGGACCGCATGATGCGGCTCATGTTGATGCCCTTCTTGTCGGCCTCAAGGCTGACCGTGCCGGTGACCGAGGTCTCAAGCAGGGTCTCGCCGCCACCGCGGACCGCGTAGCGGATCGGCAGGCGGAAATTCGAGATGCCGACGTGCTGGATGCGCCGATGCGCGCCACGGATCAGACTGGAAGGACCGTTCTGAAGGTCCGGGAGGCCTGCCTTGTAGGCGGCATCCACCTCGAAATCTTCCGGGTAATCCCGGCTGACGGAAGGCGCGTTCCGAGCCCGCAGCAGCTGCACAACCGCTGGGTCGAGCGCCTCCATCCGGTCTTGCCCGGCCGCTTCCGCCCATTGCGCAAGCAGCGCCAGCGCGTCTTGCGCCTCGGCATCGGTGGGTGATTGTTCGGCGGTCTTAACATGCACGTTCATGTGCCGCTCCTTCCCTTGTAAGTGTCTGGCCCGTCGCAGGCCCGAGCCTCAATATGGGGCACCCGGACACAATCGAAAGGCTTGTTTTCAGACAGTTCTACGCTAGCCCGCGACATTCGGATCAATTCGCGTCGTGTTTTCGGGGGGTTGCGGCGAGATGTGCGCTCACGCACCGTAACGTTGCACAAATCTGCGCAGAATGCGTTCCGGAACCGAGATGGTCTCGGTCATCACCGCCTCGGTCAGGGCCTCGGCATCTTCGGGGGCGAAGTATCCGCGGTCCTTGTAGATCTCGATCCGCTGCGCAAAATTCTCGCCGCGCGCCTCGGGGTGAAACTGGGTGGCATAGACGTTACGGCCCGTGCGGATCATCTGGAACGGACAGGGGGCGGAGGCGACCAGGTGCACGGCCCCCTCGGGCAGCGCCTCGACCGCTTCCTTGTGGCCCACCAGCGCCCGGAAGATTTCCGGCAGTCCGTCCAGCAAAGGATCACGCGCGCCCTCTTCCGTCACCGCGCAATCGACACCGCCGATCGGTTCGCCGTAGCGGCCCTTGCCCACCGGCGCGCCGAGCGACTGGCCAAGGATGCCCATGCCGTAGCAGCAGCCGAGGAACGGCACGTCGCGGGCCAGCACCTCGGGCATCAGGCCCATGATGTCGGCCTCGATGCGTGCCTCCAGCGGGTCCTTGTCCGCCGGGTCGTCGCTGACGCAGCCCGGACCGCCGCCGACGATGATGCCGGCGTAATCCTCCAGCGCGACCGCCCGCAGCGGTGCGACGTCCAGCCGGACCCGTTCGACCCGGTCCGCTTCCAGCCCGCCACGATCCAGAAACGCGCCGAATTCCTCGTCCGCCGCCTCGGTCTCGGGGCGCAGCTGGAGGATCAGGAACGGCTTCATGCCGCCGCGAACCGCCGCACGAGGCGCTTTTCCATGACCGCGTTGGGGATCTTCACGCCGCCCCGCTCCACTTCCTGCGGTTTGAGCAGACGCCACCCGTGGCGCTTGAAGAAGGGCTGCGCCAGAAGGCTCGCCTCCGTCTCCAGCCGCGTCAGTCCCTGAACCTTCGCCCGCCCCTCGATCACCGCGTAAAGCGCGTCGGCCACGCCCTTGCCCATCGCTTCGGGCGCGACGTAGGCAAAATCGAGGTAGCCCGTATCCATATCCATCGTCATGAAGCCCAGATGCGCGCCGTCGCGCTCGGCCACAATGGTCTCGGCCTCCTCGACCCGCGCGCGCCACCCGGCGGAGGTCGGCGGACGGTCACACCACGCCTCGCGCTGCTCGGCCGAGTAGTGCTTCGCCGTCCCCTCCTGCACCGCGCGGTGGAACAGCGTGGCAAGCCCGATGGCGTCCGAAGGCCGGTAGGGCCGGATGACAAGCCCGTTCATGACGCCGCCAAAGCTCCCGTCAGGTCCGCGATCAGGTCGTCGGCATCTTCAAGCCCGATCGACAGGCGCACCATGCCCGGCGTGATGCCGGCCACCGCGCGCTGCTCGTCGGTCAGGCGCTGGTGCGTCGTCGTGGCGGGATGGGTCGCGATGGATTTCGCATCGCCGAGGTTGTTGGAGATCTTCACAATCTCCAGCCCGTTGAGGAACCGGAACGCCCCTTCCTTGCCGCCCGCGACCTCAAACGAGATCATCGTGCCGGGCTTTTCCATCAGCCGCGTCGCCAGATCATGCTGCGGATGGGACGCAAGGCCCGGGAAAATTACCCGCGCCACGCCCGGCGCGGCATCGAGCGCCGCGGCCACCTTCACCGCCGTCTCCGCCTGCGCACGCACGCGGATATCCAGCGTCTCAAGCGATTTCAGCAGCACCCAGGCGTTGAACGGGCTCATCGCGCCGCCGGTATGCTTCAGGTAGGGCTCCACCGTCTTGCGAATGAAGTGCTCGGTCCCGAGGATCACGCCGCCCAGACAGCGCCCCTGCCCGTCGATGTGTTTCGTCGCGGAATAGACGACCACGTCCACCCCCTGCGCGATGGCGTCCGAAAAGACCGGCGTCGCGAAAACATTGTCGCAGATCACCGTCGCGCCGACCCCATGGGCGATCTCGGCCACGGCGGGGATGTCGATCAGCTCCAGCGTCGGGTTCGACAGGCTTTCGAAGAACACCGCCTTGGTGCCCTCGCGCACCGCCGCGCGCCATTCGTCGAGGTTGGTGCCGTCGACAAACGTCACCTCCACGCCGTAGCGCGTGAGCACCTCGTCGAGGATGTAATGGCACGACCCGAACAGCGCGCGGGACGAGACGACGTGGTCACCCGCCTTCAGCATCGACACCAGCGCGCCGTTCACCGCCGCCATGCCCGAGGCCGTGGCAAAGGCCGCCTCGGCCCCTTCCAGCGCGGCGATGCGGTCTTCGAACATCGCCACCGTGGGGTTGCCATAACGGGCATAGATGAATTCGTCGGGGCCGCTCTCGATGAACCGCTGCTCGGCATCCTCGGCGCTGCGATAGACGAAGCCCTGCGTCAGGAACATCGCCTCGGACAATTCACCGTACTGGCTGCGCCGCGTGCCGGAATGCACCGCGCGCGTGCGCTTGGACCATTGCTGTTTTCGGGCGGTATCCTTCATGCCCCTCACTCCAATCTGCGGGTCGCGAAACCCATGGTTGATGGTCGGGGGCTGCGCCATTCCCGGCGTCCTCGACCTCTTTAGCGGAATGTTTAACGTGGCCCGCAATCCGGTTCACAAATCGCCACGCCCGTCGATTACGCCCGCCGCGTTTCAGCGTCAAGCCGCAAGACACTGCGACTTCCCCGCAACGTCATGGGCACGTCACACGCCCGTCACCCAGCCGTTGCGGTGACAGCCTATGCGATCCGCAACATCCTGTGTTGCGTGGGACCCGCCCCATGGCCCTGACAAACGTGAACTGGCATCCCGACCGCGGCCTTTCGACCGACCGCCTCTGGCCCGCCCTGCGCGCGCTTCCCCACGGCGGGCGCGTGACGCTCCTGATTCACGGCTACCGCTTCGACCCAGACCGTCCCGATCGCTGCCCACACAGCCACATCCTCGGTCTGACCCAGCGGGCGCGGTGCTGGAAGGCGATCTCCTGGCCGCGCCACCTGCACATGGACCGGGACGCGGGCCACCTCGGCATCGCCTTCGGCTGGCCCGCCGTGGGCAACCTGAGGCCGATCGCGGCCCGCGCCACACAGGCAGGCCAGAGCCTCGCAACCCTCCTTACCGAGATCGCAACCCGCCGCCCCGACCTGCGCCTGTCGCTCTTCGCCCATTCTCTCGGTGCACGGGTGGCCCTGAGCGCCCTCGCCACGACCCATGCCACCAGCATCGACCGCATCATCCTGCTGTCGGGCGCCGAATACCGCGACACCGCCCGCGCCGCCCTGCAAAGCCCCGCAGGGCGCAGGGCGCATGTCCTCAACGTCCGCACGCTGGAAAATCTGCCCTTTGACCTGGCCTTCCGCCTCAGCGTGTCGCCCGCACGCACCGCCGACCTGCCCCTCAACGCGGGTCTGGCCAACCTCGCCAACTGGACCGACCTGCGCATCGACTGCCCGCGCACGCGCGCGACCCTCGAAGCAATTGGCCACCGCATCGGCACCCCGCGCACCCGGTTCTGCCACTGGTCCGGCTACCTGCGCCCCGGCCTCTTTCCGGTCTACCGCCGCGTCCTGTCGGATCCGGCCTTCCTGCAACGCCTGCGCTCGCATCTCGACGCACCGGCCTTGGCGCCAACCGTCGGGGGACGTCCCGATCTGCTTTCCCCCTTGTGAACCCTGCCCCCTGCCCCAATGTTGAGCATCAACACACCGGCCCGCCCCGGACACGCGGCAATGGCTGGTTTTTGCAGGAAAACGTGCCTATCGTTGCACTGGACAATCGCCCGCAGCAACGACGGGCCGGACAAACGACACGGGGGTCGCAGAGACATATGTCATCCAGCTTTCTCCAGGGCCTCAGCTTCTTCGTGCTGAGCCTTGTGATCATCGGCGCAACGTTCGGCGGGTTCGGGGTCCTTTAAGGCATGTCGAAACGCTATGGCGGAGAATTCAGCCCCACCGGCCAGCAACGCGACGGCGACAGCCCCCGCGAAACGGTGACCCATCAGCGGATGGAGGTTGCGCCCTTCAAGGGCCGCAAACCGCAGCGCCACGGGGCCAAGCTCAACATCCTGTTCCTGCTGCCTTTGCTGACCATTTTCCCCGCCTTCTTCGGCGGTGGCGGCGTCACGCAGATGGTGCTCGACCTCGCCGGCGGCGCGCTGCTGCTGCTCGGCGCCTGGCTGACGCGCGACGGGGTCCGGGCGGAAGATGCCTATAACGAGCGCAAGGTCGCCCGCAAACCGGCGATCCCGCGCAAGATCTTCGGTGCCATCGGCACCGGCATGGGCGTGGCGACGCTGATCCTCGGCGGGTCGGGCTTCGGTGTGTCCGAGATCGTGGCCGCCAACATCATGGGCTTCCTCGCCGCCGGCCTGCACCTGTTCTCCTTCGGGCTCGACCCGCTGACCAACAAGGGGATGGAAGGGGTCGACACCTTCACCAACGACCGCGTGGCCCGCAAGATCGAAGAGGCCGAGGCACTTCTGAAGCAGCAGAAAGACGCCATTCTAATTGCCCGCGACCGTCAGCTGGAGGCCCGGGTCGACCAGTTCCAGGCCACCGCGCGGCAATTGTTCCGGCAGGTCGAGGAAGACCCCCGCGACCTCAACGCAGCGCGCCGCTATCTCGGCGTCTACCTGCAGGGCGCGCGCGACGCGACGGTGCAGTTCGCGACGCTCTACAAGGACAAGCGCGACCCGCAATTGCGGACCGACTACATCGCCTTTCTCGACGATCTCGAACAGAACTTCGCCTCCCGCAAGGAGACGATGCTGATCGACGATCGCACCAATTTCGACGTGGAGATCGAGGTCTTGCAAGACCGTCTGCGCCGTGAAACGCAATATCTTGAAAGACAGGGATAAGTGCCATGGAATCTGAAACCCACCAGCAGGCCAAGCAGGTCGAAACCCTCGTGGACGAGTTGAACGCCGTGGTTCTGCCCGAACCCTCCGCCGACCTCGTGCCGTTGCCCGCCGCCGATGCGCCGACCGCCGAACAGATCCGCGCCCGCATGGCCGAGATCGACATGACGGATACCAATTCCATCGTCTCCTTCGGCTCCGCCGCGCAGGCCGAGTTGCAGCAGATTTCGCAGGCCATGCTCGCCGGCGTGAAGAACAAGGATGTCGGCCCCGCCGGTGACAGCTTGCGCGAAATCGTCGGCACGATCCGCGGCTTCTCGGTCGATGAGCTCGACCCGAACCGCAAGCGGTCCTGGTGGGAACGCCTCTTCGGCAAGGCCAAGCCGGTGCATGATTTCCTTGCCAAGTACGAGGACGTGCAGGAGCAGATCGACAAGATCACCGACAACCTGCTGGCCCACGAGCACACGCTGATGAAGGACATCAAGTCGCTCGACAAGCTCTACGAGAAGACCCTCGATTTCTATGACGAACTGGCGCTCTACATCGCGGCGGGCGAAGAGAAGATCAAGGAACTCGACGAGCAGGTGATCCCATCCAAGGAAGCCGAGGTCAACGCCGCGCCCGAGGATGACCAGGTCATCAAGGCGCAGGAACTGCGCGACCTGCGCGCCGCCCGCGACGACCTCGAACGCCGGGTGCACGATCTGAAACTGACGCGCCAGGTGACGATGCAGTCCCTGCCCTCGATCCGTCTGGTGCAGGAGAACGACAAGTCGCTGGTGACGAAGATCAACTCGACCCTCGTGAACACCGTGCCGCTGTGGGAAACCCAGCTGGCCCAGGCCGTCACGATCCAGCGCTCGACCGAGGCGGCCAAGGCCGTGAAGGAAGCCACCGATCTGACCAACGAGCTTCTGACCCAGAACGCCCGCAACCTGCGCGAAAGCAACAAGATGGTGCGCGAAGAGATGGAACGCGGTGTCTTCGACATCGAGAAGGTCAAGGAGGCCAACGCCGAACTGATCGCCACGATCAACGAAAGCCTCGAAATCGCCGACGAAGGCAAGCGCCGCCGCGCGGCCGCCGAGGTGGAGATGGCGAAGATGGAAGCCGAACTGCGCGACACGCTGGCCTCCGCCTCCGCGCGCCGTCCCTCCGCGGACGCCGCCCCGGCAGGGGGCGATACGCCGCCACCTGCCCCGCAAGCCTGACGAACCGGAGGAGCCTTGGTGCGAAACCCCCTCCGTCTCGCGTCCCCGATCCTGGCGCTGGCCCTTGCGGCCTGCGTCACGACGGCGCCTGACACCTCCCCCAGGCCCGAAGCCCGGGAGGAGGCCTCTCCGATCGTGTCCGAACCCTCCGCCGAAAGCCAGGCCTTCGCGCGGTATTATGAGGCCACGCAGGCCCGTCGCGTCGCCAGCGGCCTCCTACGCACCGATGGCGGCGGGTCGGATACGCCCTTCACCGCCGCAGACCTCGCCCGCAATTTCGAACGCATCGCGCTTTACGACGAATACACTCTGGAAGGTGGCCGCTTCGTGCAGCGCCAGACCCCCGGGCGGCTCCGTCGCTGGTCCGGCCCGGTGCGCCTTCAGGCCCATTTCGGCCCCACCGTGACCGAGGCGCAGCGTGCCGAGGATCGTTCGGTCCTTGGCACCTATGCCAGCCGCCTCGCCCGTGCCACCGGTCATCCGATCCGCACGGTCACCTCGAACGGCAATTTCCACGTCCTCTACATGGACACCACCACCCTCTCGACGTCCGGCCCATTGCTGCGCCAGCTTGTCCCCGGCATCTCGGACGACACGGTGCGCGAGATCGAGAACCTCGGCCGTTTCACCTATTGCTCGGTCTACGCCTTCAACCAGCCCGGCTCGTCCGATTATGTCTCCGCCATCGCCGTGATCCGCGCCGAGCACCCCTCGCTCATGCGCCGCGCCTGCGTCAACGAAGAGGTGGCGCAAGGTCTCGGCCTGCCCAACGACAGCCCGGCCGCGCGCCCCTCGATCTTTAACGACGACGAGGAATTTGCACTCCTCACCCGCCAGGATGAGCTGATGTTGCAGATGCTCTACGACCCGCGCCTGACGCCCGGCATGACACCCGAAGCGGCCCGCGCCACCGTCAGACAGATCGCGGGCGAGCTTCTCGGCGGGCCGTCTTGATCCGTTTTGCGGCCGCGCTCGCCCTCTGCGCGACGCCCCTCGCCGCGCAGGACGCTCTGACATGGCTCGAAACCGGCATAGGCCTTGAGACGGTGCGCGTGGAGGCCGGGATATGGCACCCGGTCGGCGGTGCGATTCACGCAACCGACCCTCTCACCTTGTGGCAGACCGGCCCGGAGGCGGAGACGATCACCGTGCCCGATACCCCTGCGCGCGTTGTCGGCCTGCGCCGGGACGAACCCTATGGCGATACCGTCGACCCGCGCGGGGCGGTGCTGGCACTCATCTGGTCCGACGCCGACGTCCTCTGCGGCGAGGACCTTGCCACCATTGGCGTCGATACCGGCCTTGCCGGGTTCATGACACCTGCAGATGTCCGCGCCCTCGATGCCTACGCCGAGCAGCACCGTGACCTATACGACGGCGTCTACGCCGATCAGATCGACACCCTTTATCCCGGGCCGTTCCTGACCGACCTTCCCGGTGGCATCGCCTTCCCGGTCTCGGGGTCCGGCTGGGGCGACGGCGGCTACCCGGTCGCCAGCCTCATCGACGCCGACGGCAACATGGTGGCCCTCTACACCCAGTTCATGGGCGCGGAGGGCGAGGAGTGGCTGCTTCCGCCTCCCTGCACCGATCCGATCTCCTGAACCCTTTTCCACACACCCCCGACGCGCGGAATCGCTTGCCCGGCGGCCCGCGCGGGCGTTTACTTCCCGCCGGGCCGAAGCCCGGCCAAACCCTTTTTTCCAAGGACCATTCCGGATGCGCAACTTCATACTGATCGCGGGTCTCCTCTTCGTCCTGCCCACTATCGCCACCGCCTGCCCCGTCATCGCCGAAGGTGTCCGCACCGTCGAACTCGCCGAAGGCGACCTGATCGGCGATGAACCCCTCGGCTACCCCGTCGTCGCGGGCGGCGATATCGACCTCTCGCAATGCGGCTACCCCGGCGGCTTCGTGATCGAACGGCCGGACTACTCGTTCCAGATCCTCGACATCGACGGCGACCTGCTGGTCTCCGTCACCAGCCCCGGATGCGATACCGTCCTGCTGGTCAACGCACCCGACGGCGAATGGTACTTCGACGACGACACCGCGGGCGATCTGCAACCGCAACTGCTGGTCGACGTGGCGCCCGGTCGCCTCGATATCTGGGTCGGAACCTTCGGTGCCGAGACCTGCGAGGCCGAGCTGACGCTGTTCTGAACCTGCCGCCAAAACGGACGCGGGCTTTCGGGTGAAAACCGCGTCCGAATTCCCCGCGTCCAATTCATTGTAGCCCGACCCGGCGCGTTCCTATATCCTTTTGGACGCCGAGCAACGCATTTCTCAGGGGAATACCGTCACATGCCCATTATGGATTTTCTCAAAGGCCAATTCATCGACGTCATCGAATGGACCGATGACACCCGTGACACGATGGTCTACCGCTTCGAACGCTACGGCCACGAGATCAAGTACGGCGCCAAGCTGACCGTCCGCGAAGGACAGGTCGCGGTCTTCATCCACGAAGGCCAGCTCGCCGACGTGTTCACCCCCGGTCTCTACATGCTCGAGACCAACAACATGCCGATCATGACGTCCCTCCAGCACTGGGACCACGGCTTCAACTCGCCGTTCAAATCGGAAATCTACTTCGTCAACACCAACCGCTTCACCGATCTGAAGTGGGGCACGAAGAACCCGATCATGATCCGCGACGCCGATTTCGGCCCGACCCGCGTGCGCGCGTTCGGCACCTACACGGTCAAGGTCAAGGATGCGGGCCTCTTCATGACCGAGATCGTGGGCACCGACGGTGAATTCACCACCGACGAGGTCACCCACCAGATCCGCAACATCATCGTGCAGCAGTTCAGCCAGGCGATGGCGGGCTCCGGCATCCCCGTGCTCGACATGGCCGCCAACACCGGCCAGCTCGGCGACCTCGTGGCCGAGAAGATCTCGGAAACCATCGCCTCCTACGGCCTCACCCTGCCCGAGCTTTACATCGAGAACATCTCGCTGCCCCCCGCGGTGGAAGAGGCGCTCGACAAGCGCACCTCGATGGGTGTCGTGGGCGATCTGAACAAGTACCAGCAGTTCCAGACCGCCGAGGCCATGGCCGCCGCCGCCTCCACCCCGGGCTCGGGCATGGGCGAAGGGCTCGGCATGGGCATGGGCATGGCGATGGCCAACCAGATGGCCAACAACATGAACGCTGCGCAACAGCAGCCGCACCAGGCCGCCCACGCAGCCCCGCCGCCGCCGCCGGTCGAACATGTCTGGCACGTGGCCGAGAATGGCCAGACCACCGGCCCGTTCTCCAAGGCCGACTTGGGCCGCAAAGTCTCCGACGGGTCGCTGACGCGCGAAACGATGGTCTGGACCGCCGGTCAGGACGGCTGGAAAACCGCTGGCGAGGTGACCGAGCTGGCACAGCTCTTCACCGTCATGCCACCGCCGCCGCCCCCGCCGCCGCCGCGCCCGGGCAGCTGATCCGACATGCCCCTCAAGGCCCCGCGCGATCCGCGACGGGGCCTTTTTCATGGGCGTTTCAGTCTTCCTGCACCTCGTCCAGACGAGTGGCCACCACCGCGCCCAGGGCCGAAAGGACGGCGAAGGCGATCAGGACCCAACCGGGCCCGAACAGGTCGGCGGTCAGCCCGAACAGCCCGCCCGCAAGCAGGGCGATCCCGATCAGCGTGTTCGACAGCGCCGTGTAGCGCGCGCGAAAATCGTCCTCCGCCATGTCGGTCAGGTGCAGCTTGCGCCCCGCCCTGACGCCTTCGTAGGCGATCTGCGCCGCGAACACCGCCAGCGCCGCCCAGATCATGTTGGCGAACCCGCCAAGCGCCACGCCGAACCCGCCGACGACAAGGAAGACGACGGCACCCAACGCGCCCGAGGCCATCAGCGTCTGGCGGCTTGAATGGTCCGACAAGCGGCCCCAGACGTAGGACGACAGGACCGATGCAGCGGTCGAGGCCATGACCAGCGGCCCGAGCTGATCCAGCGCCGTGCGGTCCGACCCCGAGGACAGCATCACGATGAAGGGCGGAGCCAGCGCCGTGACCGCGAGCGCGGCACGCGAGGCCACGAAAATGCGCAGTTGCGCGTCGTTGAAGATCGGCTGAACGAGCGCCTTCAGGGTGTCGTCGTCTTCCGCCTCTGGCGTATCGCTCGGCTCCTTCAGGCGCAGGAACACCGCGCCGCCGAGCAGGAAGCCAAGCCCGGCCACCGCGATGATGATCGCCAGCGGCGTGACCGAGACTTCGAAGATGCCGGTCGCCATCAGCAGACCGACCCCGAAAACGCTGGCCGAGGCGACCGAGCCCGCGAGGCCGGTGATCGACCCGCGCCGGGTCTTCTCGATGGTGCGGGCCAACGCGTCCTTGTAGCTGACCGAGGACGCCGCGCGCGCGACGGAGAAGATCGCCAGAAGGCCAAGAACCACCGCGCCCGCCACAGCTCCGGACAAGAGGAACGCTGCCGCCGCGATGCCAAGCGCGGCCAACCCCTGCCCCGCGGCCCCGGCGGACCAGAAGCGTTTGCGCTGCGGGCTCGCCTCCACCCACCGCGACAGGGCCAGTTGCGGCAACAGCGCGCCGGCCTCGCGGATGGGCACCAGCATCCCGATCATCGCGCCGGGCGCGCCCAGGGCGGTCAGGAGCCAGGAAAGGACCAGCTTCGGGTCGATCAGCGCGTCAGCGGTTTTCGTAAGCAGAAGGGCCGTGACATGCACGATACCGTTTTGCGCCTCGTCCCGGTCGACCTCGTCAGGGTCGGCATCGGTGATCGTGGCGAATTGCGTCTTGATGTTCATGTCGTGCCTGGATGTTCAATCTGGGTCCAAGCCAATCTAGGGCGAAGCGACGTTTCCTCAAACCAGTCGGTCTTCAGCTGCGCCGACAGGGCCTTCGCGCGAGGGGAATTGCAATTCGGAAAGCTGGTTAACGGAATCCTAACATATTATGGATAATGCAATTGTTTCAGTAACTTGTCGCCCATGTGCAACCTTGCACAGGCCTCAGAGCATCCGCTTGATCAGCCCGTCCCGCTTGACGAGCGTATGCCACAGGACCAGCCCGATATGGCCTGCCATCGCGGCCAGCAGGATCCAGCCCGCGATGATATGGGCCCATTTGAAGATGTCGCGCAGCGTGTCGTCACGCGGGATCGGTCGCGGCGTCTCCCACACGCCGAACAGGTTCACCCCGAAGTTCCCGAAGCTGACATAGAGGAAGCCCGTGATCGGCATCACCAGCATCGCCGTGTAGAACACCTGCTCCACCCGGTGGATGAACGCCCGCTCCCGCTTGCTGAGCGTCTTCGCCCAGGGCGGCAGCTGTCCGGTCCGGCGGTTGATGATCCGGAGGATGGCCACGACCAGCGCCACCAGCCCCAGCGACTTGTGCCAGTTGTAATAGGTATTGGTGTCGATCCCCGCGAAACTGGAATTGAAGCCGATCGCCACCATGATGTTGCCGCCCGCATATTGCAGCGCGAAGAGGATCACGATCGTCCAATGGAAGATCTTGGTGAGCGTGCCATAGCCCGCGGCGGAATTCGTCAGAGCCATCTCGCCCTCCCCGATGATGCCGGGAAATCATGCGCAGGTCCCGTGCGGAAAGCCACCCTTCAGCACGCGGGCGGACGACTGAAAATGGCAGTGTGAGGAACAATCCAGCCAGTTGGCCTGTTGAGTGAGCACAGCCTGACACCCGTCACTCACCGCTGATCCAGCAAGGGAAACTCATGTCCGTCACCCAAGCCCTGTCCATCGACCCCGGCTCCACGCGCGCCAAGATCCTGAACGACGTGAACCCGGATGATTTTCGATGGGCCCTGCCGATCATGCGCACGGGCTACTCCGGACGGGGCCTCGTCTACACGGTGGTCGCGGGCCTGTCGCTCTGGTCGATCTGGCGCGGCGGAGAGGCGCAGGGCACGCAATCGGCGATGCAGAGCCTGTCTGGCACCTGGGGGACCGTCATCCTGATCGCCATCGCCGTCGGCATGTTCGCCTACGCCATCTGGCGACTGGTCGACGCGATCTGGGATCTGGAGGCCTACGGAACCGAGGCGAAAGGCCTCGTCGCCCGCGCCGGGATGATCGTCACCGGCCTCGCCCATGCGGGTATCGGCGTCCTCGCGTTGGGCGCGTTGGGGTGGATGCAGGCCAACAGCGGCGGCGGCGAAGGCGGCGGGAGCAGTTCCTACATCTCCGCCATCCTGCAAATGCCCGGCGGCGTCTGGATCGTTGGCATCGCCGGACTTCTGACGCTGGCGGCCGGCGGATATTACATCCGCAAGGCCGTCAAGCAGGACTATCTCGATTCGCTTGCCGCAAATCGTGTGACGCGGCACCTGAACCTTGTCCTGCAAATCGGCGTGGCCGCCCAAGGCGTCGTGGTCGGCGTTATCGGCGGCCTGATTTTGTATGCTGCGCTGCGCAACAACCCCGAGGAGGCAGGCGGTCTCGATGCGGTCTTCGAATGGCTGCGCGACCAACCCTATGGGCAGGTCCTGGTGACGGTCCTGTGCCTCGGGCTTCTGGGCTTCGCGCTCTTCTGCTTCGTGAATGCGGCCTACCGGATCATTCCCAAGGCATACGACGGCGACACGCCGAGTTTGACCACCTACCAGAACCGCTAGGACCGACATCGCAGTGGCGCTTCGTCGCGCGCACGGACGAGCGCATGGCGGATAGGATCGGAGGGCGAACCTTGAGTCGAGGAGCCCTCCCGTGACGCCAACCACCGGATACACCCGCCTGCAGATTGCCCTGCACTGGACCATCGCCACGCTGGTCGTCGCCGCATGGCTGGCCAGCGAAGATATGGACGATGTGCTGGAGGCGCGGCTCGACGCCGATCTCGCCCCGCTTGCCGGTGCCCCGCTGCACGTCTGGCTCGGCATATCCGTCCTGCTGCTGGCGGTCATCCGACTGGTGGTTCGCCTGCGCTCCGGCGCACCGGAGCCGACTGGAAGCCCGCCCGTGCAATTGGCCGCCCATTGGGGCCACCGCCTGCTGTACCTTCTGATGTTCGCCGTGCCGCTCAGCGGAATGCTGACATGGGGTGCGGGGATCGAGGATATGGGCGACCTGCATGAGCTGGCGGCCAACGGCTTCCTGCTCGTGGCGCTCGGTCACGCCTTGGCTGCGATCCTGCATTCCGCCATGGCAGGGGACAGCACCATGAGCCGGATGTTCACACCGCGGGACCGCTGAAGCCGCTGCCCCCTCAGGCCGCCTTCCACTCCAGCCTGCGGGCGTGCAGCACCGGCTCGGTATAGCCCGAAGGTTGCTCCCGCCCTTTCAGCACCAGGTCGAGCGCGGCGGCGTAGGCGATGCCGTTGAAACCCGGAGCCATCGGGCGGTAGTTCGGATCGTCCGCGTTCTGCGCGTCCACGACCTCGGCCATGCGGCGGAAGACCTCGCCCACTTCGATCTCGCTGACGACACCATGGTGCAGCCAGTTGGCGATGTGCTGCGCGCTGATCCGGCAGGTGGCGCGGTCTTCCATCAGTTCGACACCGTTGATGTCCGGCACCTTGGAGCAGCCGACGCCCTGATCGACCCAACGCACAACGTAGCCGAGGATGCCCTGCGCATTGTTCTCGACCTCGCGGATGACCTGCTCGGGCGTCCAGCGGCGATAGGAGGCGAGCGGGATGTCCAGAAGCGCCGTGACATAGGCGCGGCGACCGCCTTTCTCGAGCTTCTTCTGAACCTCGGCCACGTTCACCTTGTGGTAATGGAGCGCGTGGAGCGTCGCGGCCGTAGGCGATGGAACCCAGGCGCAATTCGCCCCCGCACGGGGGTGTTCGATCTTGGTCTCGAGCATCTCGGCCATGGCGTCTGGCTTGGCCCACATGCCCTTGCCGATCTGCGCGCGGCCCCGCAGCCCGCATTCGAGGCCGATATCGACGTTCTGGTTCTCGTAGGCCGTGATCCACGACTTGCGCTTGATGAAATCCTTGCGGGAGAACGGGCCCGCCTCCATCGAGGTGTGAATCTCGTCGCCGGTGCGGTCGAGAAAGCCCGTGTTGATGAAGGCAACACGATGCTTGGCGGCGCGGATACATTCCTTGAGGTTGACCGACGTCCGCCGTTCCTCATCCATGATGCCGAGTTTGACGGTGTATTGCTCCATCCCCAACGCCGCTTCGACGCGGGTGAAGATCTCGTCGGAAAAGGCCACTTCCTCGGGGCCGTGCATCTTGGGCTTGACCACGTAGACGCTGCCGGCGACGGAATTGCCGCCGTCGCGTGCGAGGTCATGCTTGGCGATGAGCATCGTGATCATCGCGTCCATCAGGCCTTCGTAAGCCTCGGACCCGTCTTTCAGAAGGATCGCGGGGTTCGTCATGAGGTGGCCGACGTTGCGGATCAGCATGAGCGCGCGGCCCTTGACCGACACCTCCGCCCCGTCCGGGCCGGTGAAGACCTTGTCCTCGGCCAGGCGGCGGGTCATCTGCTTGCCGCCCTTCTCGAACGTCTCCTCCAGATCGCCCTTCATCAGGCCGAGCCAGTTGGAATAGGCCAGAACCTTGTCCTCGGCGTCGACGCAGGCAACGGAATCCTCGCAATCCATGATCGCGCTGACCGCCGCCTCGACCCGCACATCGGCGAGGCCCGCCTGGTCGCGGGCGCCGATGTTGTGGGCACGGTCGAAGACGAGTTCGACGTGCAGGCCGTTGTTGACCAGCAGCACCGCATCAGGGGCTTTCGGGTGGCCGCGGTAGCCTGCGAATTGGCCCGGGTCAGAGAGCGGCTTGTCGTCGACAAGCAGCGCCCCCTTTTCGACGTGGTAACGGCGCACGTCGGCGTGGGATGTGCCTTCGATCGGGAAGGTGTCATCGAGGAACACGCGGACCCGCGCCACCACGCGTGCCCCCCGGCCCCGGTCGTATCCGCCGGGAGCAGGCAGGCTGCCCATCGCGTCGGTGCCGTAGAAGGCGTCGTAAAGGCTGCCCCAACGGGCATTGGCAGCGTTGAGCGCGAAGCGGGCGTTCGTGATCGGAACGACAAGCTGCGGCCCGGCGACGGTGGCAATCTCGGGGTCGATCTTCGACGTGTCGATGTGGAAATCGTCGCCCTCGGGGATGAGGTAGCCAATCTCTTCCAGCATGGCCTTGTAGGCGTCGGGATCATGGGGGGCATCGCGGTGGGCGATGTGCCACTGGTCGATCTGGCTTTGCAGGCTTTCGCGTTTTTCGAGGAGGGCCGCGTTTTTCGGGGCAAGATCGTGCAATAGGCCTGAAAACGCGCTCCAGAAGTCGGCAGGGTCGACGCCGGTATCGGGCATGGCCTGCGTTTCGATGAAATCGGCCAGTTCCGCCGCGACCTGCAGGCCGTCCCTGTTCACGCGATCCGCCATTTTGTCCCTCCGGTTTAGCAATCCGGTAACGGTCTAGGACAGGCGCCGGACATGGACAAGCGCGCTCAGGCTTTCGGTCTCGCTGCACGGCACCGGTCCGAGCAATAGCGGACTTCGTCCCAGACGGCTGCCCATTTGCGGCGCCACGAGAACGGACGCCCGCAGGTTGCGCAGGTTTTCTGCGGCAGATCGGATTTCTTGCGCATCTTGGCCATGGGGCGAGAGATAGCGGAGGTCTGCGTCCGGACCAGAGGGCGGACTTTGCATTTTCATGGAACAAAGATGGGCAGGTTGCGCGATTAAGGCGACCAGAGGCGCTGGCCCTGATGGGCGCGGGCAGTGTCGAGGCGGAGGCCAGAGGGTCCGACGGAGAGGGCAATGGCACCGGTGCGGGACAGGACCATGGGGCTGAGCAGGAGGCACCCGGCCGCAGGTTGGGCATTGGCGGCGCCGGCGCGTTGGGTGGGCGCGGAGAGCCGAGCGAGGGTCTCGGCCTCGGCGTCCGTCAGCGACGCGGGCGGGTCTTCCGGCCATTCGTTGACAACGACAACGTCATGGGTGGCGCACGCGTCGGCGGCGTCCTGCGCGGCGGCGCGGCCGGTGCCGTGCCAGAGGCTCCGGTCTCCTAAGCGGGTTATTTGCCCGGCCCCCGCCGCCTCCCACGCAGGCCGCGCGGCGGCGGCCTCCTGGTCTGCCGGATCGCCATCGTTCTCGAGCCAGATGCCGGCGACGAAGCCATCGCCACGCGGGCGGCTGAGGGCGCGGCCCTGCTCCGTCATGTGCCCCACCAATGCGCCGCTTTCGGAGATCAGAAGCGCGGGACGCTCCGCCCCGGCCCAGAGCAGCATCGCGAGACCCAATGGCAGCGAAAGCACCCAGCGCCCCCACCCCTGCCAGAGGCACAGGCCGAGACCGCCAAGCGCGATCAGGGCCAGCACGGCGCCGGGCGGACTTTGCACCATCTCCACCGCGCCGGGCAGGTCGGCGACACGTTCGGCGACGGCGAGGATCCATGTCAGGGCCTTGTCCATCACCCAGAAGGCCAGCCACGACAGGCCGAAAGGGGCAAGGAGCAGCGCCACGACCGCGAAGGGGATCACGACGGAGCCCATCACGGGGACGGTCAGCAGGTTTGCCAGAAGCCCGTAGACCGCCAGCCGGTTGAAATGGGCCGCCGCGAAGGGGGCCGTGGCCGCGCCCGCGACGGCGGAGGACACCAAAAGCGCCCAGAGGCCTTTCACCCAACGGGGCCAGGTCTTCATCCATACTGCCCCCTGCAGCGCGTTGAAGGCAGCGACCAGCGCAGTGGTGGCGGCAAACGACATCTGGAAGCCTGGGGACATCAGCGTCTCGGGCCGCCTGAGAAGCACGATGATGGCGGCGATGGCGACGGAGCGCAGGGTGATCGCACGCCTGTCCAGCAAAACGGCGGTGAACATGACCGCGATCTGGATGAAGGCCCGTTCGGTCGCGACATTGCCGCCTGACAGCGCGAGGTAAAACGCGCCAGAGACCAGCGCGCCCACGGCGGCCCATTTGCGGATCGGGTAGCGCAGGGCCAAAGGCGGGACCAGCGCGAGGCAGAGGCGCAGGGCCGCATAGACGAAGCCGGTCAGAAGCCCCATGTGCAGGCCCGAAATCGCCAGGAGATGCGCGATGTTGCTGTCGCGCATATCCTCGATCGGGCCCTGTTGCAGACCCGAGCGGTCGCCGGTCAGCACCGCCGCCGCGAAGGCGCCCGGCTGTCCCGGGATCGCCGCCTGAACCGCGGCCGAAAGCTGCATCCTCAGCGAGAACAGGCGTTGGTCGCCGGGTTCGGGCGGTTCGAGCAGCAGGGCGGGAATTCGGGTGTAGCCGACGCCGCCGATGGATTGAAACCACGCGTGGCGCTGGAAATCGAACCCCCCGGGTTCCGCCGCGCCACCCGGAGGAGAGAGATGGCCCGTCATCATCACTACGGCGCCGGGCACCGGGTCAATGTAGCCCTGGTCGCCGTGGAGCGAGACGCGCACCCGAAGCGGCACGTTGCGCACATCGTCGAGGCGCACGCGGTCGAGTGTCAGGCGGATCGCATCGCTTGCGGAGCGGTCGATATCGACGATGCGCCCCTCGATCGGGCCGTAATAGCGGAAATCCATGACCGGGCCGGCGACCTGGTGGGCGCGGAAGCCCGCCGCCCCCAGCCCGAGCGCAACGAGCGCGAGGGCAATGCCCAAGGGTCCCAGACCCTCGCGACGCCATGCGAACAGCACCACGCCGAGGCAGAAAATCACCGCCGCGCCGCCGTATCCGATCAATTCCGGCTCGACCGGCAAGGCAAAATAGATCGCGACGCCAATGCCGAGGCACACTGCCGACCACGGCATCAGCGCCCCGCGCTGGCCCTGCTGGACCGCGTTCGCCGCCCTCAGGATCGCAACCGCCTTCACCCTTGTCGCCCTTCCCGAAGCGAGGTTATGCAGAACGCGCAGAATGATCCGAAAACCGCTTCACACGGCCCGGGCGGCGCTCTAGCTACCCGCCCGAAGCTGCCACGACGTGGTTTAGGAATGGTTAACGCGGGCCCGGATCGGTGACCCGCTGGAAAGGCCCCTGATGTCCAATGAGACCCAGATCGTCACCCGCATCGCCCCTTCGCCGACCGGCATGATGCATATCGGAACGGCGCGGACGGGGCTGTTCAACTGGCTTTTCGCGCGGGCGAACGGAGGCAGGTTCCTTTTGCGGATCGAGGATACGGACCGCGAACGCTCCACGCCCGAGGCGACGCAAGCGATCCTCGACGGCATGGCCTGGCTGGGGCTGGATTACGATGGCGAGGCGGTCAGCCAGTTCGAGCGCGCGCCGCGCCACCGGGACGTGGCCGAGCAGATGTTGGCGAACGGCTCGGCCTACAAGTGTTTCTCGACGCAGGAGGAGATCGCCGCCTTCCGCGAGGCCGCCCGCGAAAAGGGCGAAAGCACGCTGTTCCTGAGCCCCTGGCGGGATGTGCCGGAGGCTGAGCATCCCGATGCGCCCTACGTCATTCGCCTGAAGGCCCCACGTGAAGGCACCACGGTGATCGCGGACAAGGTGCAGGGGGACGTGACGATCCAGAACGCGACGCTCGACGACATGATCCTGCTGCGCTCGGATGGCACGCCCACCTACATGCATGCGGTCGTAGTCGACGATCACGACATGGGCGTGACCCACGTGATCCGGGGCGACGATCACCTCAACAACGCGGCGCGCCAGATCCAGGTTTATCGCGCGAACGATTGGGACGAGCCGGTCTGGGCGCACATTCCCCTGATCCATGGCGAGGATGGCAAGAAACTGAGCAAGCGGCACGGCGCGACCGGCGTCATGGAATATGCCGAGATGGGCATTCCAGCGGCGGCGATGCGCAATTACCTCGCGCGGCTTGGCTGGTCGCACGGGGATGACGAGTTGTTCACTGACGAGCAGGCAAGGGAGTGGTTCGACCTCAAGGGCATCGGCAAATCTCCGGCGCGGCTCGATATGAAGAAATTGGCCAATGTCACCGGCTGGCATATCGCGCAAAGCGACGACGGAGAGCTTGTCGAACAGATTGGCTTCTACCTTGCCCTGACAAACCAGCCGCCCCTTTCGCAGGCGCAGAAAGATGGGCTTCTCGCCGCGATGTATTGCCTCAAGGATCGGGCGAAGAACCTGCCCGACATTCTGGATAAGGCCCGGTTTGTATTGGAAAAACGGCCCCTGGAGCGGGACGAGAAGGCGGAAGCGAGCCTTGACGCGGTATCCCGTGGTATACTGTTGGAATTGACTGCGCAGTTGCAGAATGCTAGCTGGTCCAGAGACACGCTGGAGGGCGTTCTGAACGCCACCGCAGACTCCCACGGGTTGAAGTTCGGCAAGCTTGCCGGTCCGCTGCGCGCGGCCCTGTCGGGACGGATGGTCAGCCCTTCGGTGTTCGACATGATGCTTGTCTTGGGGCGTGACGAAACCCTCGCCCGACTGACAGATGCAGCCTCCCCGAACACCTGAAATGGGGGGGCTTTTCGGGGACGACCCGTCCCCTGCCCCACCGGCATCCCGCCGGTGCGCAGTTGCCTGAAGGGACGAACATGGCCGACGACCAGACCAGAACCGCCACCTTGACGATCGACGGTAATTCCTACGAATTGCCGATGCATTCCCCCACTGCCGGCCCCGATGTGATCGACATCGGCAAGCTTTACAGCACGGCGGGCGTGTTCACCCACGACCCCGGCTTCACCTCGACCTCGGCGTGCGAAAGCGCGATCACGTTCATCGATGGCAACAAGGGTGAACTGCTCCACCGCGGCTACCCGATCGACCAGCTTGCCGAGCACTCGCACTATCTCGAGGTCTGCTTCCTGCTGCTTTACGGCTACCTGCCCCGCAAGGACGAGCTGGACGAATTCGAGACCACGATCACCCGCCACACGATGCTGCACGAGCAGATGCAGAACTTCTTCCGCGGGTTCCGGCGCGATGCGCATCCCATGGCCACGATGGTGGGTGTTGTCGGTGCGATGTCGGCCTTCTACCACGACTCGACGGACATCAACGATCCGCGCCAGCGCGAGATCGCCTCGCATCGCCTGATCGCCAAGATGCCGACGATCGCGGCCTGGGCCTACAAATACTCGATCGGTCAGCCCTTCGTCTATCCGCGCAACGACCTCAGCTATGCCGCGAACTTCCTGCGGATGTGCTTCGCGGTTCCGGCCGAGGAATATGTCGTCGACCCGATCCTCGAGACAGCCATGGACCGGATCTTCACGCTGCATGCCGACCACGAGCAGAACGCCTCGACCTCGACCGTGCGGCTTGCCTCGTCCTCGGGCGCGAACCCGTTCGCCTGTATCGCCGCCGGTATAGCGTGCCTCTGGGGCCCGGCCCACGGCGGTGCGAACCAGGCCTGCCTTGAAATGCTGGAAGAGATCGGCTCGGTCGATCGTATCCCCGAGTTCATCGCCCGTGCAAAGGACAAGAACGACGACTACCGCCTGATGGGCTTTGGCCACCGCGTCTACAAGAACTTCGATCCCCGGGCGACGGTGATGAAGAAATCCGCCGACGAGGTTCTGGACCTGCTGGGTGTCGAGGACAACCCGAAGCTGCAGGTCGCCAAGGAGCTTGAGAAAGCCGCGCTGAACGACCCGTATTTCGCCGACAAGAAACTGTTCCCGAACGTCGATTTCTACTCGGGCATCATCCTTGAAGCGATGGGCTTCCCCACCTCGATGTTCACGCCGATCTTCGCGCTGTCGCGGACCGTCGGCTGGATCTCGCAGTGGAAGGAGCAGCTGAACGATCCGGCGCTCAAGATCGGTCGCCCGCGCCAGCTCTACATGGGCGAGACGCTGCGCGATTACGTTCCGATCGAAGATCGCTGATCCCGCCTGATCAAACGCGAACGGCCGCCCCATCCGGGCGGCCGTTTTGCTTTGGCGATAGGCAGCTCAGGCAGCTTCCGACGCCAAGAGCCGGATCCGCTCCACCATCGCGCGCACGCCGTTGGACCGCTGCGAGGACAGGTGTTCGTCCAGCCCCAACCGCCCCAGTTCGGCCGGGGCGTCCACCGCCAGAACCTCTTCGTGGGTCAACCCGCCGTAAAGGGCGTGCAGCACCGCGATCAGGCCCCGCACGATGATGGCGTCGCTGTCTCCCTGGAAATCGAACCGGTCGCCTTCGATCCGGGGCAGAATCCAGACCTGGCTGGCGCAGCCGTCGACCTTGGTTGCGGGCACTTTCACCGCGTCGTCCAGCGGCTCCATGGCTTTGCCAAGCTCGATCACGTGGCGATACCGTTCCTCCCAATCATCAAGGAATTCAAAGGTTTCCGCGATGTCTTCAAAGGCTTCAGCGGCCATGGCGATGCTCCTGCGGGCGTCCGTTCCCCGTGACCTAGGCGCTGCATCGGCGAAGGTAAAGGCCAGCGGCGGCCCGGCATCGCTTCCCAAGCCGTGCCCGATCCGCTAGGCAGGAGAAAATCCGACTGCCTAAAGGGTCCCTTGATGCTGTTGCGCGCCATTCTCGTTCTGTCTTTGACCCTGTCCGTCGCGGCCTGCGACAGCCGCCTGAACCCGCTGAACTGGTTTGGTGGGGAGCGTGAGCAGCGAGTTCGAGTGGATCCGGATCGCGCTGCGGGAACCCCTGCCGATCCACGCGTGCTTGTCACGGAAGTCACGCAATTGTCCGTCGAGCAGACGACTTCGGGTGCAATTTTGCGGGCGACCGGCGTGACCCCTGCGCAGGGCTATTACGATGCGGAGCTGGTGCTGGCGGAGATCAACAACGGCGCGGTCGTGTTCGAGTTCCGCGCCGCCGCCCCCACGCGCGTCACGACGCCCGGCCTTCAGACCATCGTGGCCGGCGTGACGCTGACGAATGGCGAGCTTGCCGGTGTCAGCTCCATCACCGTTATCGCAGCGCAGAACCGGCGCACCGTGTCACGCCGCTGACCGGAAGATCGCGACACAAGTCGTTGCAGATCAAGAAATCAAAGCTGAACGGCCTTGACCTTCTGGCCCTTGGCCGACAGCGCGATCTCACCCTTCAGCAGCCGCTCGGCATCCGCGCCGAAGACTTCGTGCCGCCAACCTGAGGACCACGGTCCCTTCGTGTGTCCAGACGCGATATCATCGAGATCGCTGGACGAGGCGATCAGCTTCGGCGCCACGCCCGCCTGCTCGGCCTTGGCCTTGAGCAGCACGCGCAGAAGGTCCGCCAGCGCCGGGTTCAGGTTGGACCGGTCCTTGCCCTCAACGGGTTTCGGCACCTCGGAATTGGGCAAAGCCAACCCCCTCTCCACCGCGGCGATGAGGCCTTCCGCGATCGGCCCCTTGCGCGCATCGCGCAGGAGCAGCCGCGATTTCGCGAGGTCCTTGAGCGATTTCGGCTTGGTGCCCGCAAGTTCCAGAAGTGCGTCGTCCTTGACCACCCGGTTGCGCGGTATGTTGCGTTCCTGCGCATAGGATTCGCGGAAAGCGGCCAGTTCGCGCGCGATGGCGATCATCCGGCCCGAATTCGATCGCAGCTTGAGCCGCCGCCACGCCTCTTCCGGTTTGACCACGTAATTCGACGCATCGGTGAGTTGCGCCAGTTCCTCTTCCAGCCAGTGCGTGCGCCCGCTGCGCTGCAACTCGGCGGCGAGATGCTCGTAGATCTGGCGCAGATGCGTGACGTCCGCGATGGCATAGGTCTTCTGCGCATCGCTGAGCGGGCGGCGCGACCAGTCGGTGAAGCGGCTGGACTTGTCGAGCGACGCCTTGGCGATGCGGCGCACCAGCGTCTCGTAGCCCACCTGGTCACCGAAGCCGCAGACCATCGCGGCAACCTGCGTGTCGAAAAGCGGCGTGGGAACCACGTTTCCTTCGACATGGAAGATCTCAAGATCCTGGCGCGCGGCATGGAAGACTTTGACAACGTTGGTGTTTCTGAACAATTCGTATAGCGGTTCCAGAGACATGCCTTCCGCCAGCGGGTCGATCAGGACGGCGTCGCTCTCGTCATCGCCGGGGAGCGCGACCTGCACGAGGCAGAGCTGTGCGAAGTACGTCCGCTCGCGCAGAAATTCCGTATCGACGGTGACATAGGGCACGTGCGCCGCGCGGTCGCAGAAGGCGGCGAGTTCTTCGGTGGTTGTCAGGGTTGTGGGCACGGTTGCTTTGTTTTTGTTGGAAAGGAGGGCCGTTCGCGCGTGATAGAGGAGGATTGCGGCGAAGGGAAGAGAGGCGGACCGAACGCATCGGCACTGTGGCCATGCGCCCATGATCTTGGCCGAGGTCAGCCGTTGAGCATGACTGGCGAGCGGTTGCCGGCAGCGTAGCGGCGCAGCACGGTCGGGTAGAGCTGATGCTCCATCGGCAGGATGCGCGCGGCCAGTGTGTCCGGAGTATCACCGGGTTCGATCGCAACGCGGGCCTGCCCAAGGATCGGCCCATCGTCGAGCGCAGCCGTGACCTCGTGCACGGTGCACCCGGCCTCTGGATCGCCGGCCTCGATGGCGCGGGCATGGGTGTTCAGGCCCTTGTACTTCGGCAGCAGCGACGGGTGGATGTTCAACATTCGCCCGGCCCACGGGGTCACGAAGCCTTCGGTCAGGATGCGCATGAAGCCTGCGAGGCACAGGATGTCGGGCGAATGATCGGCAAGTGTTTGCTGCAGCGCCGCCTCGAAGGCGGCGCGGTCCCCCGCGAAGGGCCGGTGATCGACGCAGGCCGTGGGAATACCCATGGCGGCAGCACGCTCAAGCCCCTTGGCATCGGGATTGTTCGCGATGACCACGCACGGCCGTGCCGGATGATCACCGGTCATCGACTGCGCCAGCGCGACCATGTTGGAGCCGCTGCCGGAAATCAGCATCGCAACCCGTTTGGTCACGCAAGCTGCCCCGAATAGCGCACCCCCTCGCCCGCCGCGACCTGGCCGATGCGATGCACGGTTTCGCCCGCGTCGGTCAGGAGTGTGGTCAACGTCTCCACCTGATCGGCAGCCACGACCAAGACCATCCCGATGCCCGCGTTGAAGGTCTTCAGCAGCTCGGCCTGCTCCAGAGCGCCCTCCTGCGCCAGCCAGCCGAAGACCGGCGGCAGCGGCCACGAGGTGAGGTCGATCTCGGCGCCGAGCCCGTCGGGCAGGACACGCGGAAGGTTCTCGGTCAACCCGCCGCCGGTGATATGGGCGAGCGCATGGACGCCACCCGCACGGATCGCGTCGAGGGCCGGCTTCACGTAGAGCCGCGTCGGGGCCAGAAGCGCCGCACCGAGGGAACCGTCGGCAAATGGTGCCCGTGCGTTCCAGTCTAGGCCCGCCCGCTCCACCACGCGGCGCACCAGGGAATAGCCGTTCGAGTGTACCCCGTCGGAGCCGAGGCCGAGAAGAACGTCACCCTCGGCCACGTTCGCCGGCAGGGCCGCGCCGCGGTCCATCGCGCCCACCGCGAACCCCGCAAGGTCGAAATCGCCGGGCGCGTACATGCCGGGCATCTCCGCCGTCTCGCCGCCGATCAGGGCGCAACCGCTGTCGGCGCATCCCTTGGCGATGCCTTCCACGATAGTGGCAGCGGCCTCCACCTCCAGCTTGCCGGTGGCGAAATAATCCAAGAAGAACAGCGGCTCGGCCCCCTGGCAGACGAGGTCGTTCACACACATGGCGACAAGATCCACGCCGATCGTGTCGAAATGGCCAGTGTCGATGGCGATCTTCAGCTTGGTTCCGACGCCATCGGTCGCCGCGACCAGCACCGGATCGTCGTATCCTGCCGCTTGCAGATCAAACAGAGCGCCGAACCCACCGAGGCCCGCCATGACACCGGGTCGCGTCGTCGCCGCTGCCGCCGGCTTGATCCGGTCGACCAACGCGTTGCCTGCGTCGATATCCACCCCTGCCTGCGCATAGGTGAGCGCCGATTTCGTGTCGTCCGTCATCGCCAAAGGTCCCCCGAGGCCGCGTTTCGCCCGTCCGTTACCAGCACGCAGACGAAGCGTCCATGCATCACCCGACGCATCAGGTCTATCTCATCGCATTTTTTGCCCGTTCGCGCGGCCTCAGCCCGTCCGTCGGTTCCCGCCGGCGCGGGTGCCGAGCCAGAGGAACAGCGCCAGCATCGCGCCGGTGCTGGCCGTCACGATCAACAGGCTGCCTAGCACGCTGGCATCGGCAAGCAGCGCACGGAACGGCGGCAGGATGAATGCCGGGATCATCACGTGTATCACGAGGTAGATCGCCATCAGCAGCGCCCATATCGTCGCCCATCCCTTGAACGGAATCGGGGCCGTCGCCTTTCGCAGCGCGTAGATCGCAATCTCGACCGCCGGGGCCGACGCCAGGATCACGATCGTTGCCTGTGTGTTCGGCAGACCGGTGATTGCGGTCAGGCCGATGTAGAGAATGCGCAGCCCGACGAGCCAGGCAAGATATCTAAGGGCAATCGGGGCAAGGGCGGGCATGGCAATCCTCGGGATGACCGGGCGGGGTTGTCATCCCCTACTGCGTCGCGCCCGGCGCTGCAACGCGACGCACCCGCTTCCCACCGGCGGGCGCCTCTGCTACCTCTTGCCGGACGCAAGGGGGCCTGTAGCTCAATTGGTTAGAGCAGAGCGCTCATAACGCTTTGGTTGCGGGTTCAAGTCCTGCCGGGCCTACCACTCTCCCCGAACTTGTTCCTGTTCCGGCGGATGCAACTCTGCCAAACGGGGCGTTTTCGCGAGTCTTTACCGGGGTATTTTCTGCCACTATCACACAAGCGCTTGATTTTATGTGCAACGCCTGTTGGTCAACAGAAGGGCCGTGGGCTTGGCGAGCATGGCCACAAGTCCCTCCCACCCGAGCAGGACTTGATTGACAGGACTGCCAGCGCCATGCTTCCTCGCCGCATGAAACGCAATCAGCTCATAGGCACCTCTCTCTGACGATCGCGACTCGGACCAAGGTTCGGGTCATGGCTACCTGCTGCCCGAGACTGCCCTCCATGATGTCCCCTGTCCTCCTGACAAGAAGTGTCCCGCGTGTGCTCGCGGCGTCGGCCAAAGCGCCAAGCGTCCTCGCACGCCACCTGTCGATAGGTTGCCCCTACCCGCGTTGAGCCCGCGGACCAGCCCCACCCGACATGCACATTTCGAGGAACGCGCCAGCCGTGAGACCGGCAGCGCGAAGGATATCCCCATGCCCAAACCCTTCGACTTCGCCCCTGGCCTGCGCCGGCCACCTACTCCGACAAACGAGATCGAAAAGCGCCTCGGTCGATTCCTCGCCGACCTCCGGCGCCGCAAGGCCGCCGATGAGGATGCGGATGCGGAAACGATGCTCGACCCTGTCCCCCGCCCGGACTGGGACCGCATCGGCCGCCGCGCCCGCAGGCTGCACGAGGCGCAGCGGAAGGCGCAGAGGAACCCCAACATCAGGAAAGAGGACTGGGAACAACTGAGTGCCGTGTTCGAGGGGATTAGCCTGCAGGGTCCCGCGACCGAGCATCGTGCCGACGAGATCGCGGCGGAACTCCTAGAAGAAATGCCATGGATGCGGCAGGCCATCGAGCACATCTGGCGCGACATGCGCCGGGCGGCGGCGCGGGGTCATGGGCTCTGGTTCCGGCCAATCCTGCTCGACGGGCCGGCCTCGGTCGGCAAAACACATCTGGCGCGGAGCCTCGCGCGGTTGTGCAAGATTCCCGAGGTCTCGATCGACATCGGTTCGGGCAGTGACGGGTTCCGGCTGCGCTGCCCGACCGCCTGACCCATCACTGCGAACTCGTTGAAACCGGCAACGAGAGCTGGAGCTTCAAAACCCGCGAGTAGCTTAGACCACGCTGGCCCGACGCGGTTGCGCTGTGTGGAGGCTACACCGCATCGGGCCAGCTTCCGTCCCGCCAAGGGGATCACTTTTGGGCGCCGATAAGGGGTCAATATTCGGTGCCGATTGGCACAGCGGCCGAGTGGAGCACAATCTGACAAAGCGCGAGGCCGGCACGAAGGGTGCGGGCCATTGCCGCAAACACGGCATGTCGGACGGCAGATTCTATATCTGGACGGCCAAGTTCGGCCCAAAGCCGCCATTAAGTTGAAAGACATTTTCCGCGCCGCAGCATCTTTATGTGCGGAAATCAATCAGGGCTCGTTGATCATCGGTACTCCAAAGGATTCAGCGTTCCGAGTTCGAAAACGACTATGCGGTTGCCCGTAGGAGGCACATGATGCACCGGAGGTCGAAACGGTCTTATCAATTCATTTTCCGGAGCCCGGCAGAACCATGCAAACGCGTAACCCCGGGTTTCCGTCGGAAAGCCGGAGTTCACCGCCATGCGCTTCGGCAACCGCTTCGGCAATAGGCAATCCAAGTCCGCTGCCTTCGCTGGCTGTCACTTGGCCAAACCGGGACAAAGCCGTCGCGTATTCGTCCGGGCTCAGTCCCTTTCCATCATCGGCAATGCAGATCACCAGCTCTTCGTCCGACGCCTCCAACGTCACCGTGACCTTTTTGAGTCCATTGCCTCCATGGGCAAGCGCGTTGCGGATCAGGTTCTCGATTGCCTGCCCCAGAAGCGTGCGATCTGCTCTCGTGAAAATCGGGCCGGTTTCACCTGTGAGCGTGAGGATGACGTTTGCGGCGGACGCGTCACGCTGCAGCCGGGTGACCACATCAACAAGGATGTCGTGCACGTCATCCTCCGGCAAACTCTCGGTCGAGGGTGCGGACCGCGCGCGCTCGAACGCCAGAAGGTCTTCGGTCAAACGGGCAGCGTGCGCCGCGGCTTCGGTCAGATCGGCGCTGCGGGTCCTGAAATCGTCTTCTGTCTTCGAGGCCATAACGGCCTCCGAAAGGGCAAGCACACCGGCGATCGGATTGCGCAATTGATGTGCCGCGTCCGAAATGAAGCGGTCCTTTGCCTGCATCGTCGCAGCCAGTTCCGACAACAACGCGTTAAGTCTGCCGACGATGCCCTGCACCTCGTCCGGGATAGGCCGGCTGATCGGCGTGAGGTCGGTAGAGGAACGCTGTTCAATCGCCTGTTCGAGGTCGAGAAGCGGGCGCAGGCCGAACCGGACACCGAACCACACGATCAGCCCCACGGCAGCGATGAGCGTGGTCATGACCACGTAGGTGCGCTGGGACAGGCTTCTGACAAATCCGTCCCGCAGCGCGAGGTCTTGCCAGACCGTGAAGGTGAAATCCCCTGAGAGCCCGTCGATCAGCATCGAGTCGGTCAGGCGGACGGCCCGCACGGGACGCCCCAAATGGACCGAGTCGAAGAATACGGCCCCTTCGGCAGGCTCGATACGAGGGGGGACGGGCGGGGTTGCATAACCCGTCACAAACACCCCGTCGGGTGCATAGACGTGGTAGAAGACGGGTCCACCCGACGTATTCCGGAGAAGGTCCCGCGTTTCCTGGCTGAGGGCATCCCCACCACTGATCGCGGTATCGCGCGAAATGCCCAGGGCGGTCACAAGCAGGGAACGGTCGAATCTGTCGGCGGCCCGGGCCTGCGCATCACGCGTCGCCCAAACCGCCACGGCGGCAGAGATCAACAGAAGTGGAACAAGGATGATAAGGGTAAGGCGAAGGCGCAGCGACAGGGTGCGCGTCATGACCCGGACTCGGCCATCGCATAGCCAATCCCCCGCCGCATCGCGATCTCAACGCCAAACCCCTTGAGACGCTTGCGCAGCCGCGAGACGTAGACTTCGACTACCGCCTCGTCCACGTCGCTTCCGGTGCCGTACATGTTGTCCAGCAAGGATTGCTTGGACACGAAACGACCCTTTGCATTCAGCAGGCTTTCGAACAGCGCGACTTCGCGGCGCGGGACGGTCAGATCGCCGTCGGGGCCAAGAACCGCGCGCGCAGACGGGTCGAAGGTAAGCGTCCCGATGGCGTGAATGCCAGGGTCGACCGAAGGCTTGCGTCGGCTGAGGGCCCGAACGCGGGCGCTGAGTTCATCCATCTCGAAAGGCTTGGCGAGGTAGTCATCGGCGCCTGCATCAAGACCCGCGACCTTGTCGGTCAATTCGGCCTGGGCGGTCAACATCAGCACTGGCCGCGTGTCGCCCCGCACGCGCAGTGCCTTCAGAAGATCAACGCCTCCCATACCCGGCAAGTTGATGTCGAGAATGATCAGATCGGCCCCTTCTGTCCGCAGGAAGTCATCGGCTTCGGCCCCGTCATGGAGGATATCGACCGCATGCCCCTCGTCCTGAAGGCGGTAGGCAATTCCCTTGGCTACAGAAATATTATCTTCGACGATGACGATGCGCATGCGATTTTAGTGCCGATGAAAGGTTCGCGAAAGATTGGCATCGGAATCATGGGCCATCAAGTCGGCAATGGAGTGTCGGCGAGGTGAGTTGCGCGTGGCTGGGAGTGGCCTCGCGATTTGGGAGGAAACCATGACCAATATCTTCAAGCGCTCTGCGGCGCTCCTTATGACCGTGTCGGCAGCGGGCCTTGCCGCTCCGGCTTTCGCCGATGGCCACGCCCTGGATCTGTCCGGGCAGACCGTCGAATGGATCATTCCGTTCTCGGAAACCGGCGGTTCGGCCCGTTGGGCCAACTTCTATGCACCGCTGCTGTCCGAGGCGCTGCCCGGCAACCCCACCGTTGTGGTGAACTTCATGCCCGGCGCAGGCTCGACCCGCGGCGCCAACCATTTCCAGGAACTGGAATACGAAGACGGCACCGTGATCTTCGGCTCGTCCGGTTCGACCCAGTTCCCGTACCTGCTGAACGATCCGCGCGTGCGCTACGAATACGGCGATTGGAACGTTGTTCTGGCCTCCGGAACCGGCGGTGTCGTCTATCTGCCGGCTGACCTTGCCGGTGCCCTCGAAGAAGGTGGCATCGATGCGATCGCAGGTGAGAACTTCATCTACGGCAGCCAGGGCGCGACCCGTCTTGACCTTGTTCCGCTGCTGGCATGGGAAATGCTTGGCCTCAACGTCGAGCCGGTGTTCGGCATCGAAGGCCGGGGCGATGGCCGCCTGATGTTCGAACGCGGCGAAGCCAACATCGACTACCAGACCTCGTCTTCGTACCTGTCGGGCGTCACGCCTCTGGTCGAAGCGGGCACGGCAGTTCCGTGGTTCAACTTCGGCGCACTGGACGCAGATGGCAACATCGTCCGCGACCCGACCTTCCCCGACATGCCGACTTTCGCGGAAGTCTGCGAAGCCGCGCCGGCCTGCGAAACCTCGGGTCCGGCTTGGGATGCATGGTTCGCCTTCTTCTCCGCCGGCTTCCCGGCACAGAAGATGGTCTTCCTGCCGGCGGGCGCACCACAGGTGGCAATCGACACCTACACGGCCGCCTTCCAGGCGATCACTGAGCGTGCAGATTTCGCCGAGATCTCCGAGAACACCCTGGGTGCCTACCCGCAGATGACAGGTGCCGCGGCCGAGGCCGCACTAGAACGCGCGACGTCGGTGCCTGAGGAGGCACAGGCATACGTGATCGACTGGCTGGCCGAGCGCTACGGCGTCGTCCTCGAGTAATCCGCCCCTCCCGCGCGCGCCCCGGGTCCTTGGCCCGGGGCGCATTTCCATTCTGAAAAGTGACAGGAGTCCGTGATGGACCTCTTCGCAACCGCCATGCCCGCGCTTGGCGAGGCCTTCGGCATGATCCTTCAGCCCGCCGTTTTGGGATATCTCGTCCTGGGCGTCGTCATGGGGCTCTGCATCGGCGTGTTTCCCGGCCTCGGGGGCATCGCGGGCCTGTCGCTTCTGCTGCCCTTCATGTTCGGGATGGAGCCACTCTACGGCCTCGCGCTGATGGTGGGGATGGTGGCGGTCGTCCCGACGTCCGACACCTTCGCCTCGGTCCTGATGGGGATACCGGGGTCAAGCGCAAGCCAGGCGACCGTTCTCGATGGCTTTCCTCTGGCCAAGAAGGGCCAGGCGGCCCGGGCACTTTCGGCAGCATTCTCATCGTCGCTGTTCGGTGGCTTGCTCGGCGCGGCCTTCCTGACGTTCTTCATTCTCGCGGCACGGCCAATCGTTCTCGCGTTCCAGACGCCAGAACTGCTGATGGTCACCATCTTCGGCTTGTCGATGGTCGGTATCCTCGCCGGCCGCGTGGCGGTGAAGGGGCTGGTCGCGGCCTGCCTCGGCCTTCTGGTCGGCACGATCGGCGAAGGTGCCGCGTCGGGTGAACTGCGCATGTCCAGCTACGACATGCCCTATCTCGTGGATGGCTTCGCACTGGTGATCGTCGGCCTTGCGATCTTCGCCGTGCCGGAAATCATTGCGCTTCTGCGGCAGGACAAGGCGATTTCGGATCGGCAGGTGCTCGGCGGCGGCTGGCTGACAGGCGTCAGGGATTGGTGGGCCAATATCTGGCTTTCGATCCGCTGCTCCCTGATCGGTGTCGCCGTCGGTGTCATCCCCGGTCTAGGAGGGTCGGTCGTGGACTGGATCGCCTATGGCCACGCGGTCCAGACCTCGAAGGACAAATCGCAATATGGTCACGGCGATATCCGCGGCGTGATCGGGCCGGAAAGCTCGAACAATGCCAAGGAAGGCGGCGGGCTGGTCCCGACGCTTCTGTTCGGGATCCCCGGTTCCGGCTCCATGGCCATCTTCATCTCGGGCATTGCGCTTCTCGGCACCGGCCAGATCGAGGTTGGTCCCTCGATGATCAACAACAACCTGAATTTCACCTATGCGATCGTCTGGCTTCTGGCGCTCGCCAACGTCGTGGGCACGCTGATCTGCATCGCGGCGGCGGGCGGGATCGCGCGGCTGACAAATATCCGTTTCGCGCTTCTCGCCCCGTTCCTGTTCATGATCATTGCCTTTGCCGCCTTCCAGTCGCGGCAGGAGATCTGGGATCTGGTCGCGCTGCTCGGCATCGGCCTCCTTGGAATCCTGATGCGCCGCTTCGACTGGTCCCGGCCCGCTTTCCTGATCGGCTTCGTGCTGGCGGCCCCAGCCGAGCGCTACACCAACCAAGCCTACCAGATTGCGGCATCCCGGTTCCGGCGCAGCATGGAGGAAGGGTTCGATTACCTGCTCAGCCCGATTGTCATCGTCCTCATCATCGTCACGGTGATCTCCGTGATCGCAGGCTTGCGGCAGGCGAAGAACATCCAGGCCGAAGGTGCGGTGAACTCGGGCGGGAAACGCGCGCCGTTTCTGTTCCTTGTCGCGGTCACCGCCTATATCGCGATTGCATATTACGACGCCGCAACCATCCCCGACTATGCGCGCACGGACCGTGTTTTCCCGGTCTTCGTAGCCACCGTAGGGCTGATTGGATGCGCGGTTCTGTTCATTCAGACCCGTCTGAAGCCGGAAACCGACCCGCTTTTCGCGGACCGCGAGGTGATGGACCAACGCGACAACGCCTATGGCCTCTGGCAGACCCTGGGCTGGTTCGCGGGACTCCTGGCGCTGACGGCGCTCTTCGGGTTCATCCTGGCGCTGGCCATTTTCCTGCTGATGTTCATCCGCTTCCGGGCGGGCAAGTCCTGGGCCTTCGCAATCCTCTACACGGCCGCCGGGATCGCCTTCATCTGCACCATGGCAGCATTGCTCAACCGTGATTTCCCGCCCGGCTTGCTGCAATCCTACCTCGACCTCCCGTGGCCGCTGTCATGAGCCAGTCAGCGATCCCGTTCTGGTTCATGCGCGGCGGCACGTCGCGGGGGCCTTATTTGCGGCGCGAAGATCTTCCACAAGATCTCGAGACGCTGGCCGACGTGCTGATTGCCGCGGTCGGGTCCGGCCATCCGCTTAACATCGACGGGGTCGGAGGCGGCGCGGCCGTGACGACAAAGGTCGCGATGTTGTCGGCCTCCGAAGATGACTGGGCCGATATCGACTATTTCTTCGCACAGGTGAGCGTCGAGGACCGCCTTGTCGATTTCAAACCGACCTGCGGGAATATCCTTTCCGGCGTCGGACCGGCGGCGCTGGAGATGGGGTTGCTGCCTGTCGGCGGCGACGAGACCAACGTCAACATCCATGCGGTCAATACCGGCGCAAAGGTGCGTGCGACGGTGCAGACGCCGGGCGGGGCGGTCGAGTATGCGGGCGCCACCGCTATCGACGGCGTGCCGGGAACCGCCGCGCCGGTCGCGTTGCAATTCATGGAGACTGTCGGCAGCGCCACGGGCGCGTTCCTGCCAACGGGAAACCTTCGCGACACGTTCGAAGGCGTGGAGGTCACCTGCATGGATGTCGCCATGCCGATGGTCATCGCCCGCGCCGATGCCTTTGGCCTGACCGGCTATGAAAGCGCGGCGGAGCTTGATGCCAATCGCGGGTTCTTCGATCACATGGAAGCCGTGCGCATCGCCGCCGGGAACGCCATGGGAATTGCCGATGTGGCCACCTCCGTCACGCCCAAGTTCGGGCTTGTGGCCCCGGCCCGCGATAGCGGCACCATCGCGACCCGCTACTTCATGCCGTGGAAAACGCACCCCACAATGGCCGTGACCGGTGCGCAATGCCTTGCGTCCTGCGCGCTGACACCGGGCACAGTGGCCGACGGTCTGGCGCGCTTGCCCAACGAAACACCCGCACGGATCGTCCTCGAACACGCAAGTGGTGAGATCGAAGTGCTCGTCGACTATGCGCATTACGGCGATGGCATTGAGCTTCGTTCTGCCGGCCTGATCCGCACTGCGCGACTCTTGGCAAAGGGCGACCTCTACATCCCGAAAGCAATCTGGAGCGGCGCTTGACGTTGTCTCGATCTAAAATGTATACCATGGTATACAGTGGTGAAGTGATCCTGTCCGGACGTGCTCAAATGCAACCCAGGAAGGACAGGAATGCAGCGGGAGACCAACCGTGAAGGTGCACATTCTCGATGACTGGTTCGATACGCTCCGCGGTCTGCCCTGCTTCGAAAAACTGGCCGGTCATGACGTCACTGTCTGGACAGATCATGAGCCTGACGCGGCAAAACTGGCCAAGCGTCTGGCCGAAGCCGAAGCGCTGGTCCTGTTCCGCGAACGCACCCGGATCGGCCGGGATTTGCTGGAGCGTTTGCCGAACCTCAAGCTGATCGCACAGCGCAGCGTCTATCCGCACATTGATATCGAGGCCTGCACCGATCACGGCGTGCTCGTCTCGTCGAACATGCACAGCGACACACCGTCTTACGCGGCGGCGGAAATGACGCTGGCCCTGATGCTCGCGAGCTACCGGCAGATTCCCGAACAGGTTGCCTCGATCCGCGGCGGTCAATGGCAGGCAGGCGTCGGGCGCACGCTGCGCGGGCGGACCCTTGGCCTTTATGGTTATGGCCGGATCGCCAAGGCGGTGGCCGGCTATGCCGAGGCGATCGGGATGCAGGTGCAATGGTGGGCGTCCGAGGCCGGACGCACCCGGGCCGAAGCTGACGGCGCGCGCGTCGCGGACAGCCGCAAGGCCTTCTTCGCGACCTCCGATATTGTCAGCCTGCACGTCCGCCTCAAACCCGCGACCCGTGGCATCATCACGGCGGACGACCTTTCCCTCATGTCGCCGCGCAGCCTGTTGGTGAACACCTCCCGGTCCGGCCTGATCGCCCAGGGCGCGCTGGAGGACGAGATCGCCAACGGCCGGATCTTCGCCGCCGTCGATGTTTTCGACACCGAGCCGCTGACCGACACGACGCACCCGCTTCTCACCCATCCGAACGTGCTTCCGACCCCGCATCTCGGCTATGTCACCGAGGACGAGTTCGACCTTCAGTTCAGCGACATTTTCGATGAAGTGAACGCCTATGCCGGCGGTGAGCCCATCCACATGATCAACCCGCAGGTCTGGACGTCGTGACCACACAGAAAACCGATCCGGACATCGTCGTTATCGGCGGTGGCAACGCGGCCCTTTGCGCCGCGACCACGGCGGCGGAGGCCGGGGCGCGGGTCAGAATCCTCGAAGCCGCGCCAAAGCCGTATCGCGGCGGCAATTCGCGGCACACCCGCAATTTCCGCTGCATGCACGAAGGCCCCCTCGGGCCCCTCACCGACAGCTACAGCGAAGAGGAATACCTCGCCGACCTGATGAAGGTCACCGGCGGCAAGACCGACGAGCACCTTGCGCGCATGGCCATCCGCAGCTCCGAGGAATGCCTGCCGTGGATGCAGGAACACGGCGTGCGGTTTCAGCCGTCGCTCTCGGGCACGTTGTCCCTGTCGCGTACCAATGCGTTCTTTCTGGGTGGCGGGAAAAGCCTCGTGAACGCCTATTACCGCACCGCCGAGGCCCTCGGGGTGGAGGTCTGCTACGAGGCACCCGTCACCCATCTGCAAGTCGAAGACACGCACGTGACGGAGGTGGTCTATTCCCACCAGGGAACAGAACACCGCGTCTCCCCCAAATCCGTGATCGTGGCCTCTGGCGGGTTCCAGGCCGACACCGATTGGCTCGCCCGTGCCTGGGGGCCCGCCGCGAAAAACTTCCTGATCCGCGGCACGCCCTACAATCGGGGCGTGGTACTGAAAGACCTGCTCGACCAAGGCGTTGAACAGGTCGGTGACCCGACCCAGTGCCATGCCGTTGCAATCGACGGGCGCGCCCCGAAATTCGACGGCGGCATCGTCACGAGGCTTGATTGCGTGCCCTTCTCGATCGTCGTCAACAAGCACGCGCAGCGCTTCTATGACGAGGGCGAGGATGTCTGGCCAAAGCGCTACGCGATCTGGGGCCGTCTGGTCGCCAACCAGCCCGACCAGGTGGGCTTCGTCATCATCGACGCGAAATCGCTGGAGCTTTTCATGCCGTCCGTCTTCCCGCCGATCAAGGCGGACACGCTGGGGGAGCTTGCGCAGAAGCTCGACCTGCCTCCAAAGCAACTCGGCGCCACGGTCGAGGCGTTCAACGTGGCCTGCGGCGACACGAGCGGTTTCCACCCGACCGAACTCGACGGCGTGGCCACGTCCGGGCTTGAGCCGCCCAAGACCAACTGGGCCAGACCGATCACCGAGCCGCCGTTCTACGGCTACACGCTGCGCACCGGCGTGACCTTCACCTATCTGGGCCTGAAGGTCGACGAGAACGCGCAATGCACGGTCGGCAACCGGGCGGTGCAAAACCTCTGGGCTGCCGGTGAAACCATGGCGGGCTCGATCCTCGGCCAGGGCTATCTGGCAGGCTTCGGCATGACCATCGGAACCGTCTTTGGCCGCATTGCCGGGCGGGAGGCCGCAAAACATGCAAATTGATCTCATCCACGAGGCGCGCCGCCAGGCCGAAATCTGCAATGCCTGCCGCTATTGCGAGGGCTATTGCTCGGTCTTTCCGTCCCTGCACCGCGAACGCGCATTCTCGGACGGCGACATCACGCATCTCGCCAACCTCTGCCACAATTGCCGGGGCTGCTACTACGCGTGCCAATACACGGCCCCCCACGAATTCGATCTGAACCTGCCGAAAGCACTGGCCGAGGTGCGCCAGGATAGCTGGAAGGCCCACGCATGGCCCAACGGTTTCGGAACGCTGTTCGACCGCTCCGGCGTGGCCATCGCGGCGGCGCTTGTCCTTGGCTTTGCGCTGATCTTCGCGCTCGCCCAGACGTTGCGCCCCGAAAGCGGCGAGGGCTTCTATGCCTACATGTCCCACGGCCTGATGGTCGCTATCTTTGCCCCGGCCTTCCTCCTGCCGCTCGCGGCATTGGCTGTCTCCCTGCGCCGCTATTGGCAGAGCGTCGGTGGCGGCATGCTGACATTGGCAGACTTCTGGTCGGCGATCCGCTCCGCCGGACGGATGAAGAACTTGGAAGGCGGCCACGGCGACGGCTGCAATTTCGAAGACGAAGACCGGTTCACCCATGCCCGCAGGCATTTCCATCAGGCAACCCTCTACGGGTTCCTGCTGTGCTTTGCCGCGACATCCGCCGGCACGATCCTGCACTACGGCTTCGGAATCGAGGCTCCATATGGCCTGTTCAGCCTGCCCAAGCTTCTGGGCGTTCCCGGCGGCCTCCTTCTTTGCCTCGGCACGGCCGGTCTCGGCTGGCTGAAAACCAAAGCCGATCCCAACCTTGGCGCTCCGTCGGCGTGGGGGGGGGAAATGGCCTTCGTGTGCTTGCTGTTCCTAGTGAGCGCTACAGGCTTGGCCCTGTATGCAGTCACGGGAACAGGCGCGGTCCCTGTTCTCTTCCCGCTTCACCTCGGAGCGGTTCTCGCGTTCTTCCTGCTTACGCCCTATTCAAAGATGGCCCACGGCTTCTATCGATTGCTCTCCCTTGCGATGGAGGCGAAGCGAGCGCGCCAAGCAGATAAAGTTTAGCGAAATCCTGTGGTCTGTGACCTGAGTTTCCCAGCACCGGATGCGCCAATGTCGCACCCGCAGCGAATGTCCGCTCTTTGCCCTTTGCAGCCTATGCGCCATGAAAGACACGCTCTCGATAATATTCTAGAAATTCTCGGTGTCTGGAAGTGAAGGCGATTGGTACTTTCCAGCGAAGCTCAACACGAGCCTCTTCGCCTAAGCTAGACGAGAAAAGTGGACGTCCAGTTCCATCGAAGCTGATCAACCCACGGTCGAACGCGGCGTCCCAGAGTGCCGAGAGTAGCAACACATTATGCACGTCAAGGCGTTCGGCGTCGCTCGTGCAGTCTTTCCACGGGATGATGTGCCACGCACGAAGAAGACGCGCGTCCGAGATCCCCGTCAGAGGACAGCGGCCCTGCCAATACTCGAGCAGTCCGGAGCGAAAGACGCCCTGCCCAATCCGCTGAATGACCAACCTTTCGGCCTCGGTGCTCGTAGGTAGGTCTTTCACCATTGCTTGGAATTGCACAAGCGGAGCATCGGGCAGGCTGGCCGCGAGCTGATAGACACGCGGCATCAGCGCGTAGAGATCACCGAGAGCCGAAAAAGCGTAGCGCGCCAGCCCCGGCCCTTCGATCGGATCGGCATGGTGGGCGAGTTCCCCGATCACCCCGCCATGGTCGAGGGCAAGCAGCCATCCACCAGCCGCGTCATGCGCCAGCCAGATCGAGCCCTGTGCCGTTGTGGAGCTGTATCGCCGCCAGCCACCGGTTTCCCCATGCGACCGGCGAAAACCGTTCTGGAATGCAACCTTGTCGCATTCCTGGCGGGTGACGAAGGATTGGGGCGTCTCGAGCGTAATCACGTCACCTCACCAATAGCGCCGTGGGGGGTGTCCGAAAATTCCTCCGGCACCGCGACCAGAACGGCAACCCGTTCTTGAACATGCACACGATCAAGAACGCGCAGGGCAGTCCGGTTCGCCTCCTGTCACGCGGCGAGATCGAACGGTTTCTCGATGCGCACGTAGCATTGATGGAGATCGCTGGTGAGATGAACTGCCGTCCGAAGCTGGCGAAGGCGCGGCTTACCGCGGCGCAGATAGTGCCCGTGATCGATGATAGGGGCGCTGGCAGCATCTTCTACCGCCGCGCCTGTTTCTCCGGCATCCCCGCGACCTGATCCTCCAGACCCTTAATGCTCGAGAAAAACCGCCTCTGTGGCGGTTTTTTCATGCCTGCATTGAAAAATCTGGTGGCAAAAAATACCCCGTCACAGTGTCAAAGCGTTCCGCCGACTAAAAAGCGGCCCATTGTAATCATTACATAATTTTTAATCTGGTGGCAGCGAACGGGTCGCCGGAACACTGCACGGTTCGCGCGCATCCCGTCGCGCAAAAGACCAGCCGCCTCCGAAATGGCTCGCTGTCTGCAACAAGGACCGGGCTGGACGCCGATTCTTCACCGGATAGGTGGGAGTCGTGCGACCCTCCAAATGAGGAGGGTGCAAGATGAACCGATTAAGACTTTTGCTTTTCATGATCGACCAGGCCTCCGCAGGCGCCATCGACCGCGCCGGGGCGGAATGTTTCGGCGGCGATCTACGGCGGGCACGGGCCGATGCCCACGAGAAGCTGGCCAATGCCGCGACCCGCGCCTTGTTGCAGCGCCAGTCTGACGACAGCAAACGTTCCGGGCCGTCGCCGCTTACCGCGGAAGGCTGATTTCGGCTTTGAGCCCCCCCAAGGCGGCACTGTCGCCCAACGTCAGGGTCCCACCATGACGGCGTGCGATGTCGTCCGCGATGGCAAGCCCAAGCCCGACACCGGAGCCCTTGTTCTGGTTGCGGGCCTCGTCCAACCGGATGAAAGGGCGCAGGGCCTCCGCCCGGCGTGCGGCGGGAATTCCCGGCCCGTCATCTTCCACCGAAAGTCGAAGGGACCGATCCTCGAAAACTACGCTCACCCTGGCCGTATTGCCGTATCGAAGCGCGTTCGAGGCCAGGTTGACCAGGGCCCTCTTGATCGCCATGGGTCGCACCAGAACCGGCTCGGACATTTTGGGCGGATCGAACGTCACTGTGCGTCCGCCGCGTCGTGACTTCTCGACCACTTGGGTGGCCAGACGGACGATGTCGCAAAGTTCGGGGTCGTCCAGCGCCTCGCCCCGCACGAAATCGAGAAACGTGTTGAGGAGCGCCTCCATCTCTTCGACGTCGCCGGTCAACTCGTCACGCTCCGGTCCGTCGTCCATCATCCCAAGAGCCAGGCGCATCCGCGTCAGGGGGGTCCGCAGATCGTGACTGACACCCGACAGCATCAGTGTGCGCTGCTCCATATGGCCCTCGATGCGGGCGCGCATGTCCAGAAAGGCATGGCCGGCAGATCGGACTTCGGTCGCTCCGGACGGATGGTAATCGACGGAACGGCCCTTGCCGAAAGCCTCCGCCGCGCCTGCGAGCCGCCGGATCGGCCGCAATTGGTTTCGCAGGAAGAGGTAGGCCACCATCGTCATCAGGATGCCGGTCGCCACCATGATCACGAGGAGCTGGTGCGGCGCGGGGGATGAGGCGCGGCGGCGGGCCGTCGTGAAGGCGACCGGCGCGCCCTGCCCCCGGTCGACGAGCAGCTGTACCTGGCTCTGGTTGCTGCGCAGGTCTATCCCAACCAGCCCGGGTATCGAGGACTCGAGCACATCGACAACCGTGATGCCCGAGATATCATAGAAATAACGGCTGACCCCGCCGTCGAACCGCGGCGCGCCGATCCTGATCGACAGGGCGTCCGCCATTTCCCGCGCGGCCGCCTCGCCTTCTGTATCCCAGGTCCGCAAGATGAGGTTGAGATCGAGGCTCAGCGCGGTCGACAATTGTTCGGCGACATCTTCGAAATGGCGCTGCAGGAACACGGAACTGACGACAAGCTGTATCGTCACGACCGGCACGATCAGGATCAGCGCCGCACGCCCGTACAGGCCGCGGGGCAGGAATCGCTTGATCCAGTGTTCCACGCTCATGGAACCGCTATAGACGGTTCGTTGGGGATGAGACAGGTTTGACGAAACGCGCTGGCGGTCGCCGCCCCCGTCCCGGCGCACCGAATCGTCCGGAGGCATGGAATGAGGTTAGATCTCTTGCGACCGGGTCTGCGCCGGATAACCGCCCCGAACCCGTCGCCGATGACCTTCACCGGAACGCAGACTTATCTGTTGGGTGACGGCGAGGTCGTCGTGATCGACCCCGGCCCCGCTCAAGCTGCACATCTTTCGGCTATTCTCGATGCTCTCGCGCCCGGCGAGCGGATCACGAGGATCCTCGTGACACATTCGCACCTGGACCACTCGCCGCTTGCCGCACGCTTGTCCGACGCGACGGGCGCGATCGTTCATGCCGCTGGCCCCTCCGATTGGGGACGCCGGCCGGTGATGCAAGACCTGGCGGCGTCTGGCCTGATCGGCGGTGGCGAAGGGGTCGACGCGGCTTTCTCGCCGCACGAAGCCGTTGCCGATGGCGACACTCTCGTTGGACCATGGGGCCGGATCGAGGTGCTGGAGACACCGGGGCATATGGCGAACCACCTGAGTTTCGCCTGGGACGATGCGCTGTTCTCGGGTGACCTCGTCATGGGCTGGTCTACCTCGCTGGTCTCTCCACCCGATGGTGACATGACGGCCTTCATGGCGTCGGTTGCACGGCTTGGATCGCTGGAAGACAAATACGTGTTCTACCCTGGTCATGGTGACCCTTTGCACGACCCCGCACACCGCTGTGCCGAGTTGATCAGCCATCGGAAGGGCCGCGAGGCCCAGATCCTGAAGGCACTTCGGGATCGCGCTCCGGCCACGGCCGATCAGCTTGCGCGCCAGATCTACACCGACGTGGCCCCTGCGCTTCTTCCCGCCGCGGCCCGCAACGTACTTGCCCATCTCATTGATCTGTCCGAGCGTGGCCACATCCGTGGCGACGGCCCGATCACCGAACACACCGCTTTTGCGCTCGCATGAAATTTTTCCGGTTTGTCCTACTGGACGCCCCGGAATCGCCTTGCTATATGCGCCTCCAGTTCCGGCGTAGCTCAGCGGTAGAGCAGTTGACTGTTAATCAATTGGTCGTAGGTTCGATCCCTACCGCCGGAGCCAAAATCCCCTCGAGACTTGAAGAACGGCACGCTGGAACGCATTACAGCGCTATGTCCCCGATCGCCCCAAGAATTGACTGCACCGGCGCGCGCGCTGACGGGGTGGGAGTCTTGGAGCGCAGGCTCTGGCAGGCCATCAACCGATCTGCTGCGCGACGAACGCGACCAAGTGGGGCCACCATGACATCGCGCGACGGGTAGGTGATACTTCCGGGGACGGACGCATAGGACACGACCTAAAATACTGAAAGACCGCTGAATTTACTTGATCGTCGGCACTTCAGTAAAAAATATTACAAAACGATATTTCACTCAGTGTGCGCAATGGATTATGATTGTTTCGTCAGCCATGGTTTTGGTGAGTGACCACGCGGGAGGATGCGCGGTCACTTGAACCATGGGAGGAATACATGAGTTTCAAGACTTTCTCGCGTCGCGGGGTCATGAAGGCTGGCGTGGCGACTGGTGCCGCACTAGCGACACCGACACTGTTCACGGGTGCGGTCTGGGCCGATGCCCACACCGGCTTCACCAACGCCCCCGGCGACAGCACGGTCACGCTCGGCTTCAACGTTCCGCAGACCGGCGCTTATGCCGACGAGGGCGCGGACGAGCTGCGCGCCTACCAGCTGGCGGTCAAGCACCTCAACGGTGAAGGCGACGGCGGCATGATGAACACGTTCTCCGAGCGCAACCTAGACGGCACCGGCATTCTTGGCCGCCGCGTCGAGTTCGTGACCGGTGATACGCAGACCAACTCCGACGCCGCACGGGCCTCGGCCCGCTCGATGATCGAGCGTGACGGTGCGATCATGATCACCGGCGGATCGTCCTCGGGCGTCGCCATCGCCGTTCAGGGCCTTTGCCAGGATGCCGGCGTGATCTTCATGGCCGGTCTGACCCACTCCAACGACACCACCGGCAAGGACCGCCGGGCCAATGGCTTCCGCCACTTCTTCAACACCGAGATGTCGGGTCGTGCCCTCGCCCCGATCCTCGAGGCGAACTACGGCTCGGACCGCAAGGCCTACCACCTGACCGCCGACTACACCTGGGGCTGGTCGCAGGAAGGCTCCATGCGCACCTATACCGAGGCGCTCGGCTGGGAGACCGTGAACACGGTGCTGACCCCGGTGGGTGCGGGCGACTTCTCGTCCTACCTGACGCCGGTCGCGAACTCGGGCGCGGACGTGCTGATCCTGAACCACTACGGCGGAGACATGGTCAACTCGCTGACCCAGGCCGTTCAGTTCGGCCTGCGTGACCTTCAGGTCAACGGCAAGCAGTTCGAGATCATCGTTCCGCTGTTCTCGCGCCTGATGGCGCGTGGTGCAGGCGACGCGATCAAGGGCATCTTCGGGTCGACCAACTGGCACTGGTCGCTGCAGGACGAAGGCAGCCAGGCCTTCGTGCGGTCCTTCGGCCAGGAATACGGCTTCCCGCCGTCCCAGGCAGCGCACACCTGCTACGTGCAGACGCTGCTTTATGCCGACGCCGTCACCCGCGCGGGCACGTTCAACCCCTGCGGCGTGGTCGAGGCCCTCGAAGGCTTCGAGTTCGACGGCCTGGGCAACGGCCCGACGCTTTACCGTGCCGACGATCACCAGTGCTTCAAGGACGTGCTGGTCGTGCGGGGCAAGGAGAACCCGGAAAGCGAGTACGACCTTCTCGAAATCGTGGAAATCACCCCGCGCGAGACGGTCACCTATCCGGTCGATCACCCCGACTTCCAGGGCGGCGCACTCGGCACCTGCAACCCGGGCGCGTAAGCCTGCCCCTTGCAACAGCTTCGATCCGGGCGCCTCGTGCGCCCGGCTCACCATTGATGATGCGGGCGCTGCGCGCCTGACATCCAATTTGGGGATCCAGGGACAATGGAATCGATTATCCTTCAGTTGCTGAACGGATTGGACAAGGGCTCGGCCTATGCGCTGATCGCGCTTGGCCTGACGCTCATCTTCGGCACGCTTGGCGTCGTGAACTTCGCCCATGGCGCGCTGTTCATGATGGGCGCCTTCATCGCCGTCACGTTGAACATGCTGCTCGGCATCTCGTTCGAGGTCGAGGATCCGACGCGCACCGACTTCCTCGGCAACGTCATGATGGTCGATACGCCCTACGTGGTGCATTGGTTCGGAGAAAGCTTCGGCAACTTCCTGATCGACTGGTCTGTCCCGATCTCGGTCGTGGTCGCCATCCCCGTCATGGCGCTGATCGGTGTGGCGATGGAGCGGGGCCTGATCCGCTTCTTCTACAAGCGTCCCCACGCCGACCAGATCCTTGTCACCTTCGGCCTCGCCATCGTCCTGCAGGAGATCATCAAGGCGTTCTACGGTGCGAACCCGATCCCCACCCCCGCCCCGGATGCCTTCGTCGGCTCGTTCGACGTGGGCCGGATCCTCGGGTTCGACGCCTTTGCGATCATGTACCCCTACTGGCGCCTGGTTTACTTCTTCTTCGCCGCCGTCATCATCGGCCTCGTCTTTGCCTTCCTGCAATTCACCACCTTCGGGATGGTCGTTCGCGCCGGCATGGCCGATCGCGAGACGGTGGGCCTTCTGGGCATCGACATCGACAAGCGCTTCGTGACCATGTTCGCCATCGCCGCGATCGTCGCGGGCCTTGCGGGCGTGATGTACACGCCGATCCTGTCGCCCAACTATCACATGGGGATGGACTTCCTTGTGCTGAGTTTCGTGGTGGTCGTGGTCGGCGGCATGGGCTCGCTCCCCGGGGCCGTCGCCGCAGGGTTCCTACTGGGTATCCTGCAGAGCTTCGCGTCGATGACCTGGATCATCGAGTTGATCCCCGGCATCAACCAGGTGGTCATCTACCTCGTCGCAATCGTCATTCTGCTGACCCGTCCGCGTGGCCTGATGGGCCGCAAGGGCGTGATGGAGGAATAAGACCATGTTCGGTCTCAACGCCAAAGACGCACGCCTCTACATCATCGTACTGGCGCTGCTGCTGTTCGCCCCGTTCCTCCTCAACCCGTTCCCGGAAGGCTCCGGCCTGGCGCAATTCAACGCGGGCTATCCCGACATGATGCAGCGTCTGGTGATCTTCGGACTGTTCGCGGTGGGCTTCAACATCCTGTTCGGTCTGACCGGCTACCTCTCGTTCGGCCACGCGGCCTTCCTCGGGGTCGGCTCCTACGCGGGCGTGTGGATGTTCAAGCTGCTGACGATGAACGTCATCCCGGCGCTGATCATCTCGACACTTGTCGCGGGCCTGTTCTCGCTGCTGATCGGCTATATCTCCTTGCGGCGGTCGGGCATCTACTTCTCGATCCTGACGCTCGCCTTCGCGCAGATGTGCTACAGCCTCGCCTATTCGGTTCTGACGCCGATCACCGGCGGCGAGACCGGTCTGCAATTGTCGCTGGACGATCCGCGGATCCTCGGCGTGCAGCAGACGGCGCAGGGCAACATCCCCGTGCCGAACCTCTTCGGTCTGCCGATGAACGCGGCAACAACCCTCGACGTCGGCGCGTGGTCCTTCACCTTCTCGGTCGGCTACTACTTCGCGGCTTTCGTCTTCGCCTGTGCGTTCTATTTCACCATCCGCCTGTTCCGGTCGCCCTTCGGCCTGATGCTGCGCGCCGTGAAATCGAACCAGAGCCGGATGAGCTATACCGGCCTGAACGCGCGGCCCTACACGCTGGCCGCCTTCGTGATTTCCGGCATGTTCGCAGGTCTGGCCGGTGGTCTGCTGGTCTCGATGGACCCACTGGCAGGTGCGGAACGGATGCTCTGGACCGCGTCGGGCGAGGTCGTTCTGATGACCATCCTCGGCGGGGTCGGTACCCTGATCGGCCCGATCCTCGGCGCCGGTGTCATCACCTATCTCGAGGCCATCGTGTCGACCATCAACTCGACGGTTCTGCACAACTGGTTCGAGGCCCTGCCCGACGGGCTGGAGAACTTCCTCGTCAACATCATCTACCCCTTCGTCGGCTCCGGCTGGCACCTGACCCTGGGTCTGGTGTTCGTGATCGTCGTCTGCTTCCTGCCCGGCGGCATCGTGGAAGGCGGCAAGAGGATCGGTGGGCTGTTCACCCGGAAGAACAAGTCGTCCGACTCCGTGAAAGCGGACTCCGCCGCTCAACCCGGCCCCGGCGAGTAAGGAAGCACGACAATGGGAATTCTCGAAGTCAAGAACATCAACAAGCGGTTCGGCGGATTGCAGGCGCTGGGGGATGTGAACCTCGACGTGCAGGAAGGCTCCTGCCACGCGATCATCGGCCCGAACGGGGCGGGCAAGTCGACCCTGCTGAACGTGCTCGTCGGCAAGCTGATCCCCGATACGGGAACGGTGATGTTCGAAAACAAGCCGGTCCTCGGCCGCAAGCCGCACGAGATCAACCAGATGGGCATCAGCCGCGTGTTCCAGACGCCCGAGATCTTCGGCGATCTGACGGTGATGGAGAACATGGTGATCCCGATCCTCGCACGGCGCGACGGGTCGTTTGCCCTGCACGCCATCAGCCAGCTGCGCAACGAAAAGTCTCTCAACGAAGAGGCCGAGCAGATGCTGGCCGAGGTCAACATGCTCGAAAAACGCAACATGCAGGCCAGTTCCCTGTCACGCGGCGACAAGCGGCGATTGGAAATGGCGATGTGCCTCGTTCAGCAGCCCCGCCTTCTTCTGCTTGATGAGCCGACGGCCGGCATGGCGCGCGCCGACACCAACAACACCATCGACCTCCTCAAGGAGATCAAGGAAAAGCGCAACATCACCATGGCGATCATCGAGCATGACATGCACGTGGTGTTCTCGCTGGCCGACCGGATCACGGTGCTGGCGCAGGGCACGCCGCTCGTGGAAGACACTCCGGAAAACATCAAGGGACATCCCAAGGTGCGTGAAGCCTATCTCGGCGAAGCGCAGGTCTGAGGAAGGGAAAAACCATGAACCAAAAGCCCGAATTCGACCGCTCGACCAACTTCTCGTCCCATGCCCCGGCGTTCCTGTCGGTCTGGGAGGTGAATGCCTATTACGACGAAAGCTACATCGTGCAGAACGTGTCGTTCAACGTGCACGAGGGGGAGATCCTTGCCCTTCTCGGGCGCAACGGGGCGGGCAAGACCTCGACGCTGCGCACCCTCGCGCGGGTCGACAGCCCTGAACTCCGGCACGGGGAAATCTGGCTGGATCACAAACCGCTGCACAAGATGAAAAGCCACGAGGCGGCTGCGAATGGTCTGGCCCTGGTGCCCGAGGATCGACGGATCATCCCCGGCCTGACGGTCGAGGAAAACCTCAAGCTGGCGCAGATCGCCCCGCCTATCGGCTGGTCCTTCGATCGGCTTTACGAGCTGTTCCCCCGCCTCGGCGAACGCCGCAAACAGGAGGGTGTGACGCTCTCGGGTGGTGAGCAGCAGATGCTCGCCATCGCCCGCGCGCTGGCCCGGGATGTGAAGGTCTTGCTCCTGGACGAACCCTACGAGGGGCTTGCCCCCGTGATCGTTCAGGAAATCGCCAAGACGCTCGACGTGATCCGCGAACAGGGCATCACGACCATCATCGTGGAACAGAATGCGGTCGCGGCGCTGAACCTCGCCGACAGGGCCGTGATCCTCGATACCGGCAGTGTCGTCTTCGACGGTTCTGCCAAGGAAGTGCTCGACAACAAGGAACTGCGCGAAGAATACCTCGCCATTTGACGCGTCGTTCCAAGCGTTGAGACAACAAAGCCCGCGATCTCACCATCGCGGGCTTTTCCGTTGACTGGCGATTTACCGAGTGAAATCGGTGATGACGGCGGTGCCCGGCGCGGTCGGCCCGTGCATCGCCCGCAGCTCGGCGCTGGCCCCGGACAGCGCCACTTCGCGGGCCAGCATCGGCGAGATATCCACCGCTCCCCGTTCGATCATGTCGAGCAGGCCGGGATATTTCCACGCCGGCATGCCCCGTGTTCCGAAGACCGACAGTTGCTTGGAATAGATCGCACCCATGTTGACTTCCATCATCGCGTGGCCAGCCGGCATGCCGATCTGCACGTGACGGCCCAGAACCCGCAGGCAATCAAGCGAGGCATTGGTCGTGGGCCCGATCCCGAGCGCCTCGATGGAGACATGGGCACCGCCGCCTGTGATATCGCGGATTGCCTCGGCTGCATCGACCTTGGCGGCGTTCACGACCGCCTCTGCCCCATGGGCCAATGCGTGATCCAGTTTCTCCTCCACCACGTCGACGGCCACCACGCGCGCACCCAACGAACGGGCCAATAGCAACGTGGCCAACCCGACGCCGCCCGTGCCATGCACAGCGATCCATTCGCCGGGCCGCAACTGCGCCCGGTCGGTCAGCGCATGCCACGCAGTCGTCACGCGGCAGCCGAGCCCCGCGGCCAATGCGGGGGAGATGCTGTCGGGCAGCGTCACGAGATTATGGTCGAAAGGCACGGCGATGAATTGCGCGTAGGCCCCCGGCGTGCCGAACCCCGGCACGACCTGGTTCGCGCAGGTGTTGGACACCCCGGTTGCGCAGGCCGGACAGGCGCCGCAGGCAAGGATGAAAGGCGCGATCAACCGCTCCCCGACCTTGTGTTTGGCCTGGGGGCCCGCTTCGACAACTGTGCCGCAATATTCGTGGCCGAGGATCGCCCCGAGGCTCACCTTCGGATGCTCCCCCACCCACCCATGATAGTCTGAGCGGCACACGCCGCAAGCCGCGACCTCCAGCACCACGCCATTGTCCGGGCACGCCGGATCATCGACCGTCTCGATCGACAGGTCTTCCCTGAATTCGCGGATTACTGCGGCGCGCATGCGGCCCTCCCCCTTCTGGTTTTCGGTTCAGCCTCTATCAGCAGGCCGGGTGCGTCCACCAGAGGGGTTCAGCGCAGGATCCGCATCAGCGCGCCCGGCGCGGATGCCGGCGGGCGGAGACCGGCGCGTCGCATCATGTCCCAGGCGAGAACGAGGTTGCTCGACAGACAAGGCAAGCCCGTCGCGTCTTCGATCTCGTCGACCACGTCCAGCGTGCGCAGGTTGGTGCAGGACAGGAACAGTGCCTCGCACGGCCCCTGATCCGCCACCGCAACGGCCGCGACGCGGACCGATGCCTGCGATATGCGCACAACGCGCGCCTCGTCCTCTTCCTCGAAACTGGCGAAAGCGGCGATCCGCAGACCCGAGGAGGCCAGGACACCGCGCAGCCGCTCGGACACGGGCGCGATGTACGGGCTGACCAGCCCCAGCTTTCCGACCGAAAGCGCCGCACAGGCCGATACGAGCGCCGAAACCGGCTGCGTGACAGCCTGCGTATGGCAGGCACTCCGCACCAGCGCATCGACCTGTTCTATCCCGATCTCTGCCGTGCCGGAGGTGCAGCCGTATCCGACAACCGCGAAACGCGCCGCGCCCGGAAAAAGCGAGACAGCCCCTGACAGGTCCCCCGCCATCGCGGCCAGTGTCTCGGGCGTCACCGTGTCGCCGGACGGGATACGTGTGACCAGCAATTCGGCTCCGGCTGGCAGCAAGTGCCGCAGATCCCGCTCGATGGTCTCATCCGATTGCAGCACGACAACGCCAAGCTGGGGCGGCATCTCGGCGTTCACCTCGTACGGCAGCGCGTTCATATCACACGGATCTCCCGTTCCTGCCGGCGGCTCAGACAAACAGGCCCATCGTCGCGGATCACGATGTCTTCCTCGTGCACCATGATCCGGCCACCGCCCATATCCACGCCCGGCTCCAGCGTCAGGACCATTCCCGGCTCCAGCCGCGTGTGATCCGACGGGATGATGGACGGACCTTCGGTGAGTTGCATGCCGAGGCCATGGCCGAGGCGGCCCGCGTCGGAGGGATCGCCGCCCGGCATCACGATCTGCGCCATCGCATAGAAAAGATCCGCGAAGGTCGCGCCCGGCTGCGCCGCCTCAAGCCCCGCGTCGATCGCATCGACGAGGCGCGCATGGCCCGAAGCCACCGCATCGGTCGGCGGCCCGACAGAATAATTGCGGTCGAAGTCGCTGAAATACCCGTCCCGGATCACGCCGGTGTCAAGCATCAGCACATCGCCGCGCCTGAGCTTGTCGTCGGTCGCCGGAGAGATGACGTCCCGGTAGCCACCCTGCCCTGCCGCCCCGGCGAGATACGGCACCCAATCCGCGCCTTCCTCGAGGCACAGGATCTGGAAGCGGCGGAAGACGTCGGACAGTGCCACCCCTGCGCCAGCGATCTCACTCACCCTGTCAAAGGCCCGGTCCGCGCTGGCGACGGCATCCGAAATCTTCTCGATCTCCAGATCGGACTTGATCATGCGCAAACGCCACGTGATTTCCGCGTCGGGCACCAGCGTCCGGTCTGCGAGCGCCGCGTCCAGCGCGGCCAGCCCTGCGCGCGGCATCCGGACGTGGCTTTCGATATGGCTGGCCAAGCCGATACGGCCGGCCTTGGGCGCAACCTCGCGCAAGGTCTCGGACAGCAATCCGATCCCGTCATCGGCATAATCTGGCGCGGCCCAGGTCCGGATGTCTGATATCGGCGTCTGACGCATCAGGTGCGCGCCGATGGACGGGATCACGGCGATGGGCGCGCCCGATGAAGGCAGGACCAGGAACCACGGCCGGGTCGGGCTTTCCCAGAACCGGGTCAGGAAACCGGTGTAATAGCGGATTTCGACCTCAGTGGTCAGAAGGAGCGCGTCCAACCCCTCTCGCGCCATCGCGGCCTGAGCCGCTTGCCACCGTCGGGCGAATTCCATCGCCGGGAATCCCCGTGCCGCGCTCATTCCGGGCCTTCGCTCAGAACTAGGAGAACGCGGGCATCGGCATCGAGATGCGGCGCCATGGCAACGAGCCCTGCCAACCCGGCCGCTCCGGAATTCGTCGATGGCAGGCCGACGCGCGCCGCCAAATTCGCCGCGGCCTGCCCCTCTTCCTCGGTGATGGTCATGAACATATCCGCGTCTCTCGCGAGCCCCTTCAGGGCGATCAGCGATGGCTCCTTGCAATCGAGCCGTCCCATTGCCGACACCGGGCCGGCGGTGATCAGCGGCTGCCCGGCCTCCATCGACGCCTTCAGTGCGGGCGCGGCCTCCGGCTCCACCACGATGATCTCCGGTCCGGTGCCCCACGCCTTTCGCGCATAGGTTGCGGCGGCACAGGCGAGACCGCCGACGCCGGCCTGAAGAAAAATGTGCGTTGGCACCTCGGTCATCTGCGCGACGGCCTCCTGCATGAGAACGAGGTAGCCTTCCATCAGCCGGTGCGGCCGGTCGAGGTATCCGGGCCACGATGAATCGGACAACAGAACAGCGCCCTCGGCATCGGCATCCTGAGCCGCGGCCTGCATGCTCTGCTCGTAGGTCTCGCCCCGCCGACGCACCTCGGCCCCGAAAGATTCCAGCCGGACGGCGAACGCCTCGGGCACAGTCTTCGAAAGGTAGATGACGGCGTGCGCGCCGAAAGCCTGCGCCCCTGCGGCCACCGACAGGCCATGGTTGCCGGCGCTGGCGCAAAAGTAAGACGTGCCCTTCGCGCGACCTTGCTCGGCATCACAGGCGATGACATAGGCCGCGCCGAGTGCCTTGAAGCTGCCAAGACCCATCCGATCGCGTTCATCTTTCAGGTAGACGGCGGCGAGGCCCAATTCATCCGCAAGATCCACCGAGGCGCTCAAGGGCGTCTCGCCCGCTGCGGGGCACCGCATGAGCATGGCGGCGGGCCGGTTCGCATTGTCGCTTGGAAAGGGGATATCGGCCAGGACAGCGTGGATCGTGTCCCTGAAGGCGGGCGTATTCTTCAGCACGTTCATGGAGGCAGTCTTGCACGTTCCTTCCCGCAATGCGCGGTCTTAATGCGAGGGGTCACATGCGACCGTGGACATTATCTGCGATTGCAGTCGAAACGGTGCGCCGCGGCAGGTGGTTGCCGCGCCGCTGGCACTCAGGCAATGCAGCCGGAGCGGCGATAGTGCTTCGCGCAGGTGTCAGATCGTCATCCGCAAGCACCCTGATGATCCATGGCCGTCGATGGCCAGATTCCAGTCAGATACTAGCCCAATCCGAAAACCGGACCGGGGTCGGACGTTCCTTTGATGGGGCCTGTCCCTTCGCCGGTGTCGGCGCGGGTTTGTGCGTTGGCATTGGTCTGCTCCTTTTTTTATGGAGGAGACCCTTCGGCGGAAATGCGGCAACTCACGGTGCAAAAATATGGCGAAATTGGGGCAAGTTCCGCAACTTGTTGATAGGAGGAGGAAAATACGTGCTGACGGTTCACGAAGATGGAAGAGAGACGAGGACGTGAACCGCCAGCACAAGAGTGTGCCGATGTTCCGGGCCAAGGAAGGGAGGAGATGGTCCGGTACCGATCGGCTGACCTCAGCTAAACGCTCTTTCTGCACCTGCGAAAGGCCGATTGCCCGAAAAGTAGCGCGCATTTCCGTTGTGCCCAACAAACGGGCAGAAGTATCGGCGGCATGCGGCGGTTCGCATCGGTTTCGCAGTGGTTTCCGGTTTTGCGTCCGCGAGTCAGGACAGCGGAATGTTTCATGTTTTCCCGTCCAGTATCACGCGGATGGCATCCGTGTTCACGCGACCGTGGTCTTTGTGCGGTTTAATCTAGATTATGTGCGCACGCGCACGGATTATCGTCAATTCTCTCGTTTCCGTGTATGGAAACTCAGAAGGACACCCCGCATATTCATTTCATCGCCGGGCCAGAAAGGCTCGCACCGAAACCAACCAAACCACGGGCGACCAACTGCGGTTCGACCCAACCCACTACAAAGGATAGAGAAAATGAAAAAGTTCGCCCTGATCGCCGCCGTCGCTGCCACCGTTGCCGCACCGGCCTTCGCCCAATCCGCGGCCACCGTCGCCGCAATCCAGCACTTCAATCTCTCGGCGGAGAGCGCTTCGGACATCGTGACCATTCCCGAAAGCACCGGCGAGCGCGTTTCGGCTGACAGCGGCGCCTTGGGCACCGCGTTCGAGATCCTCAACCGCTCAGCGGATACGCCCGCAGACCTGCGCGGTCTGACCGGTGCTACGGTCTATGACAACGAGCCCGCCTACGGCGCCGAGATCTTCGAGCGTCTGGAAGCCGCGGACGACTGAGCCGAGTACTCTCCAAGTCTCTCCCCGGATCGGGCGCCCCAAGCGGGCGCCCTTTTCGCTTCTGCAACGAAAAAGGGCCGCACAATCTGCGCGGCCCTTCAGCAATCGACGGTCGTTGGCTTCAGCCGACGATTTCGAGGCCCGAGAAGAAATACGCGATTTCGACCGCAGCGGTTTCCGGCGCATCGGAGCCGTGGACCGAGTTCTCGCCGATCGACAGGGCGAATTCCTTGCGGATCGTGCCTTCGGCCGCTTCGGCCGGGTTGGTGGCGCCCATGACTTCGCGGTTCTTCGCGATGGCGTCTTCGCCTTCGAGGACCTGCACCACGATCGGCTCGGACGCCATGAACTCGCACAGTTCGTCGTAGAACGGGCGTTCCTTGTGCACTTCGTAGAAGACGCCGGCCTGTGCCTTGGTCAGGTGGATGCGCTTCTGCGCCACGATGCGCAGGCCAGCTTCCTCGAACTTGGCGTTGATCGCGCCGGTGAGGTTCCGCTTGGTCGCGTCGGGTTTGATGATCGAGAAGGTGCGCTGGATGGCCATTTTGCTTGCTCCGTTCGGGCGTGTTTAAGTCGCGCGCGGGCTAGCATGACGGTCGGGCCTTGAAAAGGCCTCGATGCCATGGGGGCACCAATGCCGCCATGTTCAGTTAACGGCACCTCCGGCCGCAACCTCCGTTCCCGCCCAGGCGCGCGCTGCCACGGCCGCCACCAAGGCCCCTGACGCAATAGCGGCCATGAGTGCCAGCAGCGCCAAAGGCGTTGCGTATACTTCGATGATCAGAGTCGCGACAGAAGTCAGCACCGCACCGAGGGCCAGCATCACCGAGCCGCCGAACCCGGACGCGCTTCCCGCAAGGTCAGGCCGGACCGAAAGAGCGCCTGCCGCGGCACTGGGAATCGAAAGACCGTTGCCAAGCCCAACGGACAGGGTCGCGCCGATCAGCGGCCACAACGCCGTGCCACCGCTCGCGAAAAAGAGGCATGCCAAACCGACCCCGATCACGGGAACCAGCCGCCCGAACAGGATCAGCCGCAATCCGTCGACATGCTGAACGAGCCGGGTACCGACCCCGGCCCCGACAAGGAAACCCGCCGTCGTCGTCCCCAGCACGAGGCCGGTCTGCGCGGTACCCAACCCAAAGGCCTCGGCCATGACGAATGGCGCGCCGGTCAGGAACACGTAGAACACGCCCACGCCCATGGCCTGCACGCCGACATAGGCCCAGTAGAGCTTCGAGGTCAGCAGGCTTCTGACGCCCTGCGCCGCCATGGTCGTCCTGGCCTTGGTTTCGCCAAGGTCGTACCAGCACCACGCCAGAAGCCCTGCGCCGAGCCCCGTGTAGGCCACGAAAATCGACCGCCAGCCGAAAGCGTGCTCAAGCACGCCGCCCACCATCGGGGCCAGCATCGGGGCCACGGCCATGGCCGAGGCGATCAGCGACAGTTTCGCCGCCGCGCTGCGCCCGTCGTACATGTCGCGCACCACGGCAGAGGCAAGGATGCCGCCGCCCACCGCTACTGCCTGCGCGGTCCGTGCCGCGAGGAACAGCGTGATATCCTCTGCCAACAGGCACAGGATCGAGGCGAAAACGTAGATCGCCAGCATTCCAAGGATGACCGGGCGCCGTCCGATCCGGTCCGACACCGGCCCGAGGATCAGCTGAAGGATCGCCGCGACCCCCATGTAGACCGAGATCGCCCGCCCGATCACCGCTTCGGACACGCCAAAGGCCGCCTGCATCGCCGGGAGTGCAGGCAGGAACATGTTCAATGTCAGAACGGTAAGCGCCGTCAGGACCACAAGCGTGATCAGGCGCGGTGGAGATCGGTCCATGCCGCTGACGTATCAGCCCCAATCGCGGGCCGCCAGATATCATTCGATTGACGCCGCGCACGGCCTCAGCCATGTCCCGCCCATGCTTCGAATTGACGACATCAGCTATTCGGTCGCCGGCCGCCCCCTTCTCGAGGGCGCTTCGGCCACGATTCCCACCGGCCACAAGGTCGGCATCGTCGGGCGCAACGGCACCGGCAAGACGACCCTGTTCCGCCTGATCCGGGGCGAGCTGACGCTTGATACCGGTTCGATCACCCTACCCTCCGGCGCGAAGATCGGCGGTGTCGCGCAGGAAGTGCCGTCGTCGGACACGTCGCTGATCGACACGGTGCTGGAGGCCGATACCGAACGGGCCGCCCTTCTGGCGGACGAGTCGACCGATCCCGCCCGCATCGCCGAGGTCCAGGAACGGCTGACCGCTATCGACGCCTGGGGCGCCGAGGCGCGGGCCGCAACGATCCTCAAGGGCCTGGGGTTCACCCATGAGGAACAGCAGATGCCCTGCTCCGCCTTTTCGGGTGGCTGGCGGATGCGCGTCGCTCTGGCGGGGGTGCTGTTCGCGCAGCCCGACCTGCTGCTCCTCGACGAACCGACCAACTACCTCGATCTTGAAGGCGCTTTGTGGCTTGAGGCGTATCTGGCGAAGTATCCGCACACGGTTCTCGTGATCTCGCACGACCGGGGCCTCCTGAACCGCGCTGTCGGTCACATCCTGCACCTCACGGACAAGCAGCTGACGCTTTACACCGGTGGCTACGACACCTTCGCCAAGACCCGCGCCGAACGCCGCGCCGTTCAGGCCGCCGCCGCCAAGAAGCAGGAGGCGCAGCGCGCCCACCTGCAGAGCTTCGTGGACCGGTTCAAGGCCAAGGCCTCGAAGGCAAAACAGGCGCAATCGCGCGTCAAGATGCTGGAACGGATGGAAACGATCCGCGCGCCGGAGGATGCGGCGCGCACGGTCTTTACCTTCCCCGAGCCGGAGGAACTCAGCCCGCCCATCTTCAACATGGACGACGCCGCCGTCGGCTACACGGAGATACCCGTTCTGAAGCGGCTGAACCTGCGGCTCGACCAAGATGACCGGATCGCGCTCCTCGGCCGGAACGGTGAGGGGAAATCCACGCTTTCCAAGCTGTTGGCGGGCAAACTTAAAGCGATGGACGGGCGGGTCACGTCGTCCTCCAAGCTGCGGATCGGCTATTTCGCGCAGCACCAGGTCGACGAGCTGCACCTTGACGAGACACCTCTCGATCACATCCGCCGCGAACGCCCGGAAGAGGCACCTCCCCGCCTGCGCGCGCGCCTCGCGTCCTTCGGCCTCGGCGCGGATCAGGCGGAAACGCTGGTGGCCAAGCTGTCCGGAGGCCAGAAGGCGCGCTTGTCGCTGCTACTCGCCACGCTCGACGCGCCGCATCTGCTGATCCTCGACGAGCCGACCAACCACCTCGACATCGAAAGCCGCGAGGCGCTGGTCGAAGCCCTGACTGCCTACTCCGGCGCCGTCGTGCTGGTGTCGCACGACATGCACCTGCTCAGCCTCGTGGCGGATCGCCTGTGGCTGGTGAAGGACGGGACCGTCAAACCCTACGAGCACGACCTGGAGACCTATCGCGCCTCCCTGCTCGACACCGCGCCGCCGAAGGAGAAGGCCCCGAAGCCCAAGAAGAAGGTCAGCCAGTCCGAGATCAAGGACCTCAGGTCCGAGGTCAAACGCGCCGAGGCGCGTGTCCAGAAGATCGAGGAGATGCGCGACAAGCTGGCCACCAGGCTGGCGGACCCGAAGCTCTACGACGAAGACAATGCCGACAGCCTTCAGGTCTGGCAGGCGAAATATGCCGAGGTGATGGAGGGGCTGGAGCGCGCGGAGGCGCTTTGGATGAAGGCCGAGGAGCGGCTCGAAAAAGCCGAAGCGGGCTGATAGGGACAAACGCATGGAACTGGCAGCCTACATCCCCGCGTTCGTCACGCTCTTCGTTGTGATCGACCCGATCGGCCTGACGCCGCTGTTCGTCGCCCTGACGCAAGGCATCGGCGACCGGCAGCGCCGCCTGATCGCGGTCCGCTCCGTCGTCGTCGCTTTCGGCATCCTGCTGCTGTTCGGGCTCGCCGGTGAGGCGGTCCTGAATTTCCTCGGCATCTCCATGCCCGCCTTCCGCATGGCAGGCGGCATCCTCCTGTTCCTCACCGCGCTCGACATGCTGTTCGAGCGTCGCAAACAGCGCCGTCAAGGACAGGCCGACAGCGCGCAATCGGAGGAAGCGCACCAGGATCCCTCGGTCTTCCCGCTCGCCATCCCGCTGATCGGCGGCCCGGGGGCCATTGCCTCGATGATCCTTCTGACCGGGCAGGACACCGGCATCGGCCACATCGCCGCCGTCCATGGCGTGATGATGCTGGTTCTGCTGATCGTGCTGGCGCTGTTCCTGCTGGCTGCACCTTTGGAACGTCTGCTTGGCGATACCGGCATCAACGTGGTGACGCGTCTGCTGGGGATGCTTCTGGCCGCGCTGTCGGTGCAATTCGTCATCGACGGGATGCGCGATCTGCAGGTGATCTAGCGGGGCGCAGCGCCGGCCCCCTGCAAAGCCGCCCCGCCAGCTTCTATATGGAACAGTAAGCGGTCAGAGGAGCTTCACGATGGACCCGATGGTTACCGGCAACCTAGCCTATCTCGTCCTTCTTCTGGTGGGGCTGGTCACGTTCACCTTCATCAACCGCCGCCAGAACATCGGGCAGATGGGCAAGGCGCTGGCCTTGTGGGGCGTGATCTTCGTCACGATCCTCGTGGGTGTCCTGCTCTGGAACGACCTGCGGGGGCAGATCCAGCCGCAGCAGGTGGTGCTGAATGCCGATGCGGTTTCCGTGCCGCGTGCCAGCGACGGGCATTTCTACCTGACGCTGGACGTCAACGGCACGCCCACGCGGTTCGTGGTCGATACCGGGGCTACCGCCATCGTGCTGACCCGCGCCGATGCCGAGGCCGCGGGGATCGAGACCGACAACCTGATCTATTCGGGCCGCGCGAGCACCGCGAACGGAACCGTCGAGACCGCGCCCGTGCGCATCGAGACGCTCGCACTGGGCGAGACACTCGACACCGGCGTCCGCGCGGTGGTCAACAACGGCCAGATGGAGGAAAGCCTTCTCGGCATGTCCTACCTCAACCGCTTTTCGCGGATCGAGATCGCGGACGGGCAATTGCTCCTCGAACGTTGAGGCCTCTCAGCCTCCGCCCGCTTCGGCTTTCATCTCCCAACGCCCCGATTCCTCGGACCAGTATTTCGCTGCCGCGCCGGCCGATGTCAGCGCCTTCCACTGTTCGCGCGCGGTCTGGACGGCAGCATCGTCATGGCCGTCGAACAGGATCATGACCCGCGACAGGGCGCCGACCTCCTCCGCCGACACCCCTGCCCCTTCGATGGACACCACGCAGGTCGGATCGTTTGATGCCGCGCCGGTGGTCAGAAGAACCGGCTGCGCGGCGTCATGCACCCCGCCCGAGCGTCCGTGCGGCAGAAACCCATCCTCCGGGCGCAGCCACAATTGCTCGTCCAGCCGGTCAAGCACGGCCTCCGTCCGCCCCCGCACCGCCACGCGCCAACCCGCCTGAAGCGACTTTCCCAGCAGTGTGGCAAGTGTCACCTCAAGCGGTTGGCGTGTCAGGTGGTAGAAATAGGCCTCGCCCATCGGATCGCCTTCAGCTCAGTTTTCGTAGCCATCCCGCACCAGCCGGTCGAGCGCCATGACCCCCCAGCCGGTCGCACCCTTCGGGGCCAGCATCGTATCGGTCTTGACCGAGGCCGTCCCCGCGATGTCGAGGTGAATCCACGGCGTCTCGTCCTTGACGAAGCGTTGCAGGAACTGCGCCGCCGTGATCGACCCTGCGGCCCGGCCGCCAACGTTCTTCATGTCCGCGATCCGGCTTTTCAGCAGGTCGTCATAGGCCTTGCCCAACGGCATCCGCCACGCGCCCTCGCCCTCGGCTTCCGCCGCCTTGAGGAAGGCGTTGCAGATCGCATCGTTGTTGGAGAACACACCCGCGTTCTCGTGCCCGAGACCGATGATGATCGCGCCGGTCAGGGTGGCGAGGTCGATCATGCCCGTCGGCTCGAACCGCTCCTGCGCGTACCACATGACGTCACACAGGACGAGCCGCCCCTCGGCGTCGGTATTGATGACCTCGATCGTGTCGCCCTTCATGGATTTCACGACGTCGCCGGGGCGCTGCGCCCGCCCGTCCGGCATGTTCTCGACCAGCCCGACAAGGCCCACTACATTCGCCTTCGCGCCGCGCAGGGCGAGGGTCTTCATCACACCCGAGACGACGCCCGCGCCGCCCATATCCATGGTCATGTCTTCCATACCGGCGGCGGGCTTGAGGCTGATGCCACCGGTATCGAAAACGACACCCTTGCCGACCAGCGCCAGCGGCTTTTCATCGCCGCCGCCGTTCCATTCCATCACCACGACCTTCGACGGGCTTTCCGAACCGACGCCAACGCCCAGAAGCGAGCGCATGCCAAGCTTTTCGAGGTCGGCCTCCTCCAGCACTTCGACCTTCAGGCCGATGTCCTTCATCGCCTCCAGCCGGTTGGCGAATTCCGTCGTCGTCAGCACGTTGGCCGGTTCGTTTACAAGATCGCGCGTGAAGAACACGCCCTCGGCCACGGCCATGGCGGTCTTGCCCGCCTCCGCGGCTTCATCAGGCTTGGAGCACATGACGGTCGCGCCTTCGGCAACGGTTTTCTCGCCGGTCTTGTGATCCGTGAAATCGTAGCCTCGCAACGCAAGGCCCAGTGCCAGATCACCGATCCGGTTCAACCCGCCAGCGCAAACGGTCAGCGCATCGTCACCCTTGAATTTCGCCAGCGATGCCCCGGCTTTGCGGGCATCCTCCACGGTTGGACGGCGGTCCAACTTCACCACCAGCAACGCCTTGGCCGCCAGCCCGACCGGAAAACCCATCGTAAAGCCCTCACCGGCCTTCACTTTCTCCCAGCGGTCACTCTCGACCAACCGCGCGACCGCCTGCTTGGTCAAGCGGCTCACCCGCCGGCCGGCAGGATCCAGCTTGCCGTCCGGCGTGACGAGGATCGCCAGCTTGCCCTCGGCCCCCGCCAGGGCGTCGAGGTCGGTTTCGGTGAAATCAATAGAGATCGGCGTGGTCATCTGGCGGCTCCTGCGCATGAAAAGCGTGACATTCCAGCCGCGACCTTAGGCCGGTGTTCCGGGGTTGACCAGATCACCCCTACGCATCGCGGAAAAACTGTTTTAGAACATAGATGACGCGGTCGGTCTGCCAGCCATACACCGCATATTGGGGGTTCGTTCACCTTGGGTCAGTACGACCGATATGTCCTTCGGCAGCTTGTGATGTTGTTTGGGTTCTTCAGCCTCGTGCTGGTGTCGGTCTATTGGGTCAACCAGGCCGCACGTCTGTTCGACAGCCTGATCGCCGATGGGCAGAACGTCGGCATCTTTCTCGAGTTCTCCGCCCTGACGCTACCCTGGATCGTTCAGCTGATCCTGCCGGTTTCGGCCTTCGTGGCCACGCTCTACATCTTCAACCGGATGATCGGTGAAAGCGAGCTCGTGGTCTTGCAGACCGCGGGCCTTTCGGCGCGTCGGCTGCTGCGGCCTGTGCTGGTCTTCGGTCTTCTGATGGCACTTCTTGTCGGCATTCTGGGCAACATCCTCGCGCCGGTCGCGCGGGCGCAATTCGTCGAACGTCAGGACGAAGTGCGCGATGACCTGACGGGCCGGTTCCTGCGGGCAGGTGAATTCATTCACCCAACGCGCGGATTGACGGTCTATATCCGCGAGATCAGCGAGCTTGGCGAATTCCGCGACATTTTCCTCCAGGACACATCCAACCGCGGGGTCGAGGTCACCTATTCCGCCACCAACGCCATTCTCGTGCGGTCAGAGACGGGCCCGCGCCTGGTGATGTTCGATGGCCTGGCCCAGACGCTCGACCTCGAAACGGGACGATTGGCAACAGTGTCGTTCAGCGATTTCACCTATGATGTCGGGGCACTGATCGACGGAGACGACGGGCGCCAGATCGACGTGCGGGAGCTTCCCACGCCGCTGTTGCTGCGCGCGGACGAGGCCGTTGCGGAAACCTACAACATACCGCTCGCCCACATGGTTTTCGAAGGCCACGACCGGATCGCGCAATCGCTTTTCGTGATCTTCGTGCCGCTCATCGGTGCGGCTTCGCTGATGCTTGGATCGTTCAGCCGCTTCGGCGTCTGGCGGCAGATCTTCATCGCGGTGCTTCTGGTTCTACCTCTGCAGATCGTGCGCAACGCCGGTGAGACCGCCGTGCGATCCGATGCCGAGGCTTGGCCGCTGGCCTACTCACAACCGGCCGCAGCGGCCGTGATCGCGGCGGTGATGGTCGCGCTCGCCATGCGGCGACGGCAGGGATGGAGGGCCATTCCCGCATGATCCTGCATCTTTACATCGCCGGTCGCTTTCTTCGGGCCTTCGGCATCGTGATGGCAGTGTTCGTCGCGATCCTTCTGCCCATCGACATGGCTGACCAGTTGCGTCGGATCGGCGGCGAGCAGGGATTCGGGGCCGTCTTCAACCTGGCGATGCTCAACCTGCCGCGCAGCCTCAACGGGTTGATGCCATTGTTCGTGATGCTGGCGACGCTTGTCCTGTTTCTCGGGATGGCGCGCACCTCGGAGTTGGTGGTGGTACGTGCAGCGGGCCGCTCGGCCCTTCGGTCCGCAGCGGCTCCGGTGCTGACGGCCCTTCTGATCGGCGTGCTGTCGCTTCTGGTTCTCAACCCATTGGTTGCAGCCACGGCGCGGCAATACGATTTGACGCTCGCGCGCCTGCTCGGTCAGGAAAGTCGCACGGTCTCGGTCACCGGTCAGGGGCTGTGGTTGCGGCAAGGCGTGGGCAGTGAGCAAACGGTTATCCGGGCGTCCGTGACCAACGGTGACGGAACTCATCTATTCGATGCAACCTTCTTTTCTTTCGATGCCGAGGGGGCACTTATCGAGCGCATGAACGTCGGCGAGGCGATGCTCGAAGACGGCGCCTGGACCCTGACGGACGTGCGCCGCTGGCCTCTGGCAGGGTCCGATAATCCGGAAGCCGACGCGACCAGCCACGACATGCTGACCCTTCCTTCGACGCTGACCGCCGAACAGATCCGCGACAGTTTCGGCAAGCCCGAAACGGTGCCGATCTTCGAGTTGCCGGGCTTCATCCGCCAGTTGAACGACGCGGGATTCGCGGCCCTGCAACACCGGACGTGGTTCCAGATGCAATTGTCCTCGCCGCTCCTGCTGGCGGCGATGGTGCTGATCGGCGCCGGCTTCACGATGCGCCACACGCGCTTCGGCAAAACCGGCGTGATGGTCCTCAGCGCAATCCTGCTGGGTTTCGGAGTTGTTTTCATCCGCCGCTTCGCCGAAGTTCTGGGTGAAACGGGTCAGCTTTCGGCAACACTTGTGGCCTGGACACCGCCGATTGCCGCAATTCTCTTGGCGACGGGCTTCTTATTGCATACGGAGGATGGGTGACGCGCCGCATGCGCCATATGTTTGCGGCCCTGATGGCCGTGTTCCTCTGCTCGAGTTCGCCTCTTGCAGCGCAGGGCGCCCCTTCCCTGCCGCCAGCCACGTTGATCGCGGACAATATCCAGTTCGACGGAACCTCTTCGGTGGCAGCCAATGGCTCGGTCGAGGTGTTCTACAGCGGTACGCGGTTGCGGGCGCAGTCGATCACCTTTGACGGCAGGAACGAGGAATTGCGCGTCGAGGGCCCGCTGACCCTCGTCGATGCATCGGGCAATGTGCAGGTCTTCGCGGATTTCGCCGAACTTTCGGGCGACCTGCAGAACGGGGTCCTGCAGTCGGCGCGCCTGGTTCTGGACCGGCAACTCCAGATCGCCGCGACGCAGATCGACCGCACCGACGGCCGGTACACGCAGCTTTACCAGGCCGTCGCATCCACGTGCGAAGTGTGTTTCGAGAACCCCACCCCGATCTGGGAGATCCGGGCGCGCAGGATCATCCATGACCAGGTCGAGCAGCAGCTCTACTTCGACAACGCGACCTTCCGCGTCATGGGCATTCCGGTGTTCTATTTGCCGCGCATGCGCCTGCCCGACCCGACGCTTGAGCGTGCTACGGGCTTCCTGGCCCCCAGCGTCCGAGCCGACGACCGAACCGGGACGCAGCTGCGCGTGCCCTACTTCATCATGCTCGGCGATCATGCCGACGTTACAGTCACACCATGGATCGGCACCGGCACCCAGACCGTCGAGCTGCGCTACCGGCAGGCCTTCCGCAATGGCAGCCTCCAGGCCGATGGCGCGGTTTCATGGGATGATCTGAGCGACGACGCCACCCGCGCTTACCTGTTTGCGGATGCGCAATTCGCGATGGGCGGTGGCTTCATCCTCGACTTGCAGGCACAATCCGTCAGTGACCGGGGCTACCTTGCGACCTACGGCTTCCCCGATCCCGACATCCTCGAAAGTTTCGCGCGGATCAACCGGGTGCGGCGCGACGAATATATCGAAGCCTACGGAACGCTCTACCAATCCCTGCGGGACGGTGTGGACAATGACGTTCTCCCGACGCGTGTCGCCCATGCGGAAATCATCCGCCGGTATACCCCGGGCATAATCGGTGGAACGCTGACCGCTGAACTCGAAGGCACCGGATTCTATCGCTTCTCGACCGCGGAAAGTGTCGGAAATGACCCGAACGGGCGCGACGTCTTCCGCGTGACCGGCGAGCTGGATTGGCGGCGCACCGAAATTTTCGGCGGCCTCGCCGCGACATTCGAGGGTGCGTTGCACGGGGGCATCTATTCGACCCAGCAAGGCGGTGTTCTGAACGGCACCGAAACGCGCCTGACGCCCTACGGGGCCGTGGAACTGCGCTATCCCATGCAGGCGGTTTCGGCGTCTGGCGTAAGCCATATCATCGAGCCGGTGGCACAATTCGTGTGGTCGGAGACCTACGGCAACGACGTGCCGAACGAGGACAGTTTCCTTGTCGAATTCGACGAGGCCAACCTGTTCTCCCTCGATCGATTCCCCGGCTCCGACGAACGCGAGGTCGGTCCGCGGGCCAACCTGGGTCTGACCTACACGCGCAGCGCGCCCACCGGGCTGAGCTATTCGCTGGCCGGCGGTGTGGTGCTGCGCACCGACGAACAGGGCCAGCTGACCGAGGGATCAGGTCTGGACGGCACCCAGTCCGACTTCCTCGTCGCCGCCCATGTCCGGTTCAACGACCACCTGAGCATCGTCAACCGGTCGCTCTTCGACACGGATTTCGACTTCACGTCCTCCGAACTTTCGGTGTTCTGGAGGGGCGAACGGCACGAGCTTGTCTCGAGCTACACGTTCCTTGAAGCCGACCTCGGGGAACAGCGTCCCGAAGATATCGCGGAATGGGCGTTCGAGGCGGAATACGGCCTGACCAGCGGCTGGGAAGCGGGCGTCGATTGGCGTTACGATTTCATGGAAGGTGCCCCCAGCAGCGCGCGCCTGTCGCTTGGCTACGCGAACGAGTGTATCGATATGGAATTCTTCGTGTCGCGCCGATATACGGAAAGCAGCAGCGTCGACCCTTCAAGCCGTATCGGGTTCACCGTGTCGCTGGCCGGGTTCGGCGCGGGGCGCGAGGGACGGTCCATATCGCGAAGCTGCCGTGGATGAGACAACCCGGTGGACGTGGCCGCAAAATTCGAGCAAACGGCATCAGCATTGAGGGCCGAAAAGACATGAAGATTTTCGACGGGAGACAGGCATGATCCGGACATTGAAACGGGTGCTTGGCACATCGCACCGCGCGCTGGTGACGACTTTCGCCGCAAGCGTTCTTGCAACCCTGGCAGGTCCCGCGCAGGCGCAGAACCCTTTCTCCGTTGCGGTCCGTGTCGATGACGCAATCGTCACGAATTTCGAAATCGACCAGCGCGCACGCTTCCTCGAGGTGCTGAACGCGCAAGGCGATTTGCGGCAACAGGCGATGGAGGCACTCGTCAACGAACGCCTGCAGGAAGGGGCCGCGCTTGCCGTCGGCGCAGAGGCCTCGCCCGAGGAAATCGAGGAGGGCCTGACCGAATTCGCCGCCCGCGCAAACCTTGGACCCGAGCAGTTCCTGCGCCAGATGGCCTCGCAGGGGATTGCACCGGAAACCGTCCGCGACTTCGTGGCCAACGGCATCACATGGCGCAACGTGGTGCGCGCGCGCTTCGGCGACCGCGCGCAGGTCACCCCGGAAGAGGTCGACCGCGCGATGGAGCTTGGAACCATCCTTGGCGGTGGCATCGAGGTCTCGCTCGCCGAGATCATCATCCCCGTCACGCCCGAGAACCAGGCCAACCTGGTGTCGGAACTCCTGCGCCTGCGCAGCCAGATCGCCGGCAGCACGGAGACTTTCTCGGAAGCCGCGCGCCGTTTCTCAGCCGCTCCGACCCGTGAAAACGGCGGATTGACCGGCTGGCGAGCCTTGAACGAATTGCCCGAAGGGCTGCGTGACATGTTCACGACCATGGGTGTCGGACAAGTCACCGAGCCCGTGCCGCTTGGCGGCGGGCAGGCCTATGCCCTGTTCCAGTTCCGTGGCCAGCGCGAGGTCGAGGCCCCCGAATTGCCTGTGACCGCGATCGACTACGTGTCCATCGCGATCCCCGGTGGCCGCAGCCCGACGGCCCTGGCGGAGGCTGAACGCCTGCGCAACGCCGTCGACACCTGCAACGATTTCAACGGCGTGATCCCCGGAGGCTTCCAGCGCCAGTCGGTGGCGCCAAGCGCTCTTCCCGAGGACGTGGCCCTCGCGCTGCGGGCGCTGGACGATCGCGAGATGTCCACCTCGGTCACGCGCAACGGCGGCACGGTGCTGCTCGCCCTGATGTTGTGCGACCGTGAACGCGCGGAACCCGAACAGGGCATCGATGCCGTGCGCCAGCAACTCATCGGACAGCGCCTGGAGGCCTATGCCACAGGTTACCTCGAGGAGTTGCGGGCCGAGGCGCGCATTATCTACGAAAATTGAGCACGCCGCCCATTGCCCTGAGCGTGGGGGAACCGGCAGGCGTCGGGCCTGAACTCGCCGCCCGCGCGTGGCAGACCCTCGGGCCTGACCTGCCCTTCTTCGTGATCGGGGATCCCCGCCACCTGTCGGGCTTCGACGCGCCGATCGAAGAGATCGACCAGCCGGCCGACGCGCTGGCTGCAGCCCGCTCCGGCCTGCCCGTCCTGACGATGCCCTTCGCGGGTGCGGTCTCTCCCGGCACGCCGGACCCTGCCAATGCCCAGGGTGTGATCGACGCGATCGAGTGCGGCGTGGAGCTCGTGCAGCGAGGCGAGGCCTCGGCGCTGACGACCGGCCCCATCCACAAGAAGGCCCTGATGGATGGCGCCGGGTTCGGCTTTCCGGGCCATACGGAATTTCTGGCACATCTCGCCGGGGTAAAGCGCGTCGTCATGATGCTCGCCTGCCCCGAGGTGCGCGTGGTGCCGACAACGATCCATATCCCCCTGAGCCGCGTCCCCGATGAACTGACCGAAGACCTGCTGCGCCAGACCTTGCTGATCACCGAGGCCGCGCTGCGGCGCGATTTCGGCGTTGCAGCCCCCCGGATCGCGGTGGCCGGCCTGAATCCCCATGCCGGCGAAGGCGGCGCGATGGGGCGCGAAGAGATCGAGCTGATCATCCCCGTGCTCGACGCCTTGCGTGCCGACGGCATGGACCTGGTCGGTCCCCTGTCGGCCGACACGATGTTCCATGCCACGGCGCGGGCGGGCTATGACGCGGCGGTGGCGATGTATCACGACCAGGCGCTGATCCCGATCAAGACAATCGACTTTTCCGGCGGGGTGAACGTGACCCTCGGCCTGCCGTTCATCCGCACCTCGCCCGACCATGGAACCGCGCTCGACATCGCGGGACAAGGGCGGGCAGACCCCACCAGCCTGATCGCGGCGCTGAAAATGGCACGCGAGATGGCGGCCGCGCGGGCGCAATCGTGACCGGACGTTTCGCCGCGTGCTCGGCCTTCGGCCTGCGCCCCGCACGCGACCGGGCGCCCGGGGCAAGGCCCCGGGCGGGGTGCACCCCCGTCCGAATGCGCGTGGTTCAGGGGTCGGAGGGGGGCTGTCTGCCCCCCGCTGCTGCGCAGCCCCCCCGAGCATATTTCCGGAACAAAGATGGATGCGCGGGATGAGCACAATCGACGGTCTGCCCCCCTTGCGCGAGGTCATCGCCAGCCATGGTCTCTCGGCGCGCAAGGCGCTGGGGCAGAACTTCCTGCTGGATCTCAACCTGACGGCGAAGATCGCGCGGGTTGCGGGCGATCTCTCGAAAGTCGACGTGCTGGAGGTCGGCCCCGGTCCCGGCGGGCTCACGCGGGGCCTCTTGGCGGAAGGCGCACGCCGAGTGGTTGCGGTGGAAAAGGACGCGCGTTGCCTGCCCGCCCTGGCCGAGATCGCCGCCGCCTATCCCGGGCGGCTGGAGGTGCTGAACGCCGACGCGCTGGACGTCGATTGGGAAGCCAGGCTCAGCCCGCCGCGCAAGGTGGTGGCGAACCTGCCCTACAATGTCGGGACGGAACTTCTGGTGCGCTGGCTGACGCCGGCAAGCTGGCCGCCGCCATGGGAAAGCCTGACGCTGATGTTCCAGCGCGAGGTGGCGGAGCGGATCGTGGCGCAGCCCGGCGGCAAGGCCTACGGACGCCTCGCGGTGCTGGCGCAGTGGCGGGCGACGGCGAAGATCGCGATGGGCCTGCCGCCAGAGGCCTTCACGCCGCCGCCGAAGGTCCGTTCGGCCGTTGTGCATATCGAGGCGCTGCCCGCCCCGCGCTTCGAAGCGGATGCCGAGACCCTGAGCCGGGTGGTGAAAGCGGCCTTCGCGCAGCGGCGCAAGATGCTCCGGGCGGCATTGAAGGGGCTGGCACCGGATATCGAGGACAGGCTGCACGCCGCTGGCCTGACGCCCACGGATCGGGCCGAACAGGTGCCGATCGAAGGGTTTTGCGCCCTGGCGCGGGAAATCGCGAAACCGTGACATGAAAAAGGGCCCCGCGGGGCCCTTCGTCTTACTCGGCGGCCTCCTGCGGCGGCTGATCCTCGCCGCCACCGTCTTCGCCTTCGGCCTTGCGCTTGCGGCGCTGCCGCTTGGGCTTGGGCGCGCTTTCGGGCGTTTCCACAAGGCCGCTGTCTTCGCTGCTGCCGCTGTCGATCACGGCGTCGAAGCTGCGCTGTTCCGCAGGCTGATCGCCCGATTGCGCCGCGTCGGGCTGGGACTGGTCCCCGCCCTGCTGATCGCCGCCCTGCTGATCGTTGTCCTTGTTCCGGCCGCGACGGTTGTTCTTGCCACCGCCGCTGTTGCCGCTGTTGCCACTGTTGCCACCGTCGCCGCCACCCTGCTGGGTGTTCGGCTGGTTGCCCTGCTGGTTGTTCTGGTTGGAGTTGTTCTGCTGCTGCGCATCGCGCTTGGCATCCATCTCGCGCTGCGCTTCGGCGAGCATGCGCGTGTAATGCTCCGCATGCTGCTGGAAGTTCTCGAACGCGACACGGTCATTGCCAAGCTGTGCGTCCCGCGCAAGCTGGTTGTACTTGTCGATGATCTGCTGCGGGGTGCCGCGCACCTTGCCTTCGGGCCCGGAACTGTCGAACACGCGGTTGACGATGTTCCCGACCGAGCGGTTGCGGTTCCCCTTGGACCGCGAGCGGTTCTTCGATGATCTCATGTGTGTCTGGGTCCAGTTGTCCTGGTTGTCGGCCACTCGCATCATGCGGGCCGGATTGCTTTCAGTTTGCGCTCGCCGGCAATCTCGCTGGCCCTTGCGCTGTCTGGTAAGGAAGGCGCGGCCGGGCGGCAATGGCCCTTGAAACGCACCTGAACTGAGTAAACACGGGCGAAAGCGCCTGTCCAGCGCAAAGTCTCGAAAACAGGCAAAAAGCCGCGATATTCGCGGGAAACTGCCGGTTTTGGAGGGGTGCGCCCCGTCAGACGCGGCTGCCGGAGACAACCCTGTCCTTCCCCGACAGGTCGGCATGACAGGTGACGTTTTCAAGACCCGCCGCGCGGAAGAGGTCGGAGACGGCCGTGCCCTGCCCGTATCCGATCTCGACGATCAAGCGCCCCGATCGGGCGAGATGGTCCGGCATCCCGGCCAAAATGGCGCGGTAGGCGTCCAGCCCGTCGCCTCCGGGCGTGAGTGCCATCTGCGGCTCCCAGTGGCGAACCTCGGGCGCGAGGGTCTGCATTTCCTCGGCGGTGATATAGGGCGGGTTGGAGACGATCAGGTCGAAGACCCCGTCCACCGCGCCGAACCAGTCCGATTGCCGCAACTCGGCCCGCCCGCCGAAATCTAGCGCGCCGATGTTGCGCTCCGCCACCGCAAGCGCCGCTTCCGACAGGTCGGTCCCCAGTCCGGTCGCACCGGGGCGTTCGGCGAGCAGGGTGGCGAGGATGCAGCCCGATCCGGTGCCAAGGTCCAGAACGCGCGCGACAGGGGCCGCCAGCGCAATGTCGATCAGCGTTTCCGTGTCGGGCCGGGGCGTCAGGACGTCTTCCGACACCTCGAACCTGCGCCCGTAGAACTCCACCGATCCGATCAGCTGGCTCAGCGGCTGGCGCTGCCGGCGCGCATCGAGCAGGAGGGTGAGCCTGCGCTGCGCCTCGGCTCCCAATTCCCCGTCCGCATCGGCCAGAAGCGACGCCTGGGACCGCCCGGTGACATGGGACAGGATCAGACGCGCCTCCCGCTCGGCATCGCGATCCTCGAGGAAAGCCCCCAGAACCGAGCGCGCCATCCGTAGCGCGCCGCCGATGGTCGGACTCACCCCTCCATCTCCGCCAGCTTCATCGCCTGGTCCTCGGCGGTCAGCGCATCGACGATCTCGTCGAGGTCGCCCGCCATCACCTGGTCGAGCTTGTAGAGCGTCAGGTTGATCCGGTGGTCCGTCATGCGCCCCTGCGGGAAATTGTAGGTGCGGATGCGTTCGGACCGGTCGCCGGAGCCGACCTGCGATTTCCGGTCGGCGGCGCGCGCGCTGTCGATCCGCTGGCGTTCGAGGTCATAGAGCCGCGCGCGCAGGACCGACATGGCGATCTCGCGATTGCGGTGCTGGGATTTCTCGGAACTGGTCACCACGATGCCCGAGGGGATGTGAGTGATCCGCACGGCCGAGTCGGTGGTGTTGACGTGCTGCCCGCCTGCCCCGCTCGACCGCATCGTATCGATCCGGATGTCGCTGGCCGGAATGTCGATATCGACGTCCTCGGCCTCCGGCAGAACCGCCACGGTCGCCGCAGAGGTGTGGATGCGCCCGCCCGATTCCGTCTCGGGCACGCGCTGCACGCGGTGCACGCCGGATTCGTATTTCAGCCGGGCAAAGACATTCTCACCCTCGATCCGGGCGGTGACCTCCTTGATCCCGCCCAACTCGGTCTCGGCCAGGTCGATGATCTCCAGCCGCCAGCCCCGCGCCTCGGCATAGCGCGTGTACATGCGCAACAGATCGCCCGCGAACAGCGCCGCCTCATCCCCGCCCGTGCCGGGCCGGATCTCGATCATCGCGGGCTTGGCGTCAGCCGCATCCTTGGGCAGGAGCGCGATCTGAAGCGTCTTCTCGGCCCGCGGGATCGCCTCGCGCAGGCGCGGAATCTCTTCCTCCGCCAGCGGCTTCATGTCGGGATCGTCCAGCATCGCCTCGGCCTCGGACAAGTCGGACAGCAGTTGTTCATAGGCCGCGATTTCGGCGACCACCGGCTTCAGTTCGGCATATTCGCGGCTGATCTGCGCGATCTCCGAGGCGTCGGGCCCACCGTTCAGCTGCGCTTCGAGATATTCGAACCGGTCGGTGATCTGGCGAAGGCGGTCACGGGGGAGCATGGCAGGGCTTTCGGGAAACTGGACATCACGGGCGAAGATGCGCCCGCGCTAATCCCCGTCGCTGAACACCGTGGCGCCGCGTGCGGCCTGCGACCAGCGATGCGCGCGCCGCGTGTTCACGCCGAAATCCGAACGCCCGTAGACGGAACGCGAGAAGATCTCGAGCTTGGTGCCGTCGTTCTCGGGCTGCCAACGCAGGCTGATGATATCGGGAAACCCCATGATGCGAGAGCGCACCACGTAGGTGACATGCCCTTCTTCAAGCGATCCGGCCAGAAGCTGTGCGCCATCGGCGTCGGCCACCGCGGCGATCCGGGACGCGACTTCGCCGGGCGTGTTCTGGATGAAATGCCCCGAGGTTCCCACCATCAACGCGAAATTCGGACTGCCGGGCGGCGTGACCTCCGCCGGGTCGACGTGCAGCGCCTCGGCATCCAGCGGCGCTAGGCGGAAATAGGCCGCCCCGGCAGCAACGGCAACCAGCACAAGGATCACGAGGTACAGCAGGATCTTCATGCTAATCCCTTGCGCCCTGCGTGCGTCCGCGTCAAGCCTGCGCCTGCTGCCCTTGCATCCCGCGCCCAAACCCTCAAACATCCGCCCTCAACCGACGGAGCACCCCATGGCACGCAAGATCATCATCGACACGGACCCCGGACAGGACGACGCGGTTGCGATTCTGCTGGCGCTGGCCTCGCCGGAGATCGAGGTTCTCGGCGTCGTGGCGGTTGCCGGCAATGTCCCGCTGGAACTGACCGCAAAGAACGCGCGCATCGTCTGCGAACTGGCCGGAAAGCCGGATACCAAGGTTTTCGCCGGCTGTGACCGCCCCCTGCGCCAGCCACTTGTCACCGCCGAGCACGTGCACGGCAAAACCGGCCTCGACGGGCCGCAGATGCCCGATCCCACGATGCCCATGCAGGATCAGCACGGCGTGTCCTTCATCGTCGAAACCCTGCGCGCCGAGCCTGCCGACAGCGTGACCCTCTGTGCCCTCGGCCCCTTGACGAATATCGCGACCGCGTTCGAAACCGCGCCCGATATCGTCGAGAAGGTGCAGGAGATCGTCCTGATGGGCGGCGCCTATTTCGAGGTTGGAAACATCACGCCCGCCGCCGAGTTCAACATTTACGTCGATCCGGAAGCCGCTGAAATCGTGTTCAGATCCGGCCGGCCCATCACGGTGATGCCACTCGATGTCACCCACAAGGCGCTAACGACCGCCCCGCGGGTCGAGGCGTTCCGCGGCCTTGGCACGAAGGTCGGCACCATGGTCGCCGAATGGACCGATTTCTTCGAGCGGTTCGACAAGGAGAAATACGGCAGCGCCGGCGCGCCGCTCCATGATCCCTGCGTCATCGCCTACCTGATCCGGCCGGACCTGTTCTCCGGTCGCCACATCAACGTCGAGATCGAAACCGGGTCGAACCTGACCCGCGGCATGACCGTCGCCGACTGGTGGCGCGTCACCGACCGCCCTGCGAACGCGACTTTCATGGGCGACGTCGATGCGGACGGCTTCTTCTCATTGCTGACAGAACGCCTCGCCACGCTGTAAGCTCTCGCCGAAGCCATTTACACGACCACAGCTTTCCCCGGAGCGACTCATGAAAATTTATTGGTCTGCAAATGCCGTCCCTGAACTTCAGGGGCTCGAGCGCAAGGAACAGATGAAGCGTTTCAAGGCGATGTACAAAGAGGGCCGGAAGCAGATGGGCGTGATGCCCTGGGTCTACCTGGTTCTGGTCGGACTCGTCGTCGCCGTGGGGGCCGTGCTTGTCGGGCTGACCGGTATCCTCATGGGGGCTGTGGTCGGCGGGATCATGGGGCTTGCCGTCGTGGTTCTGATCCAGTCCCCGGCGATCGAGCACGGGCGGGTCTGGTATCGCGAACATTACGGTTCCGAACAGGCGTGATCCTCCGGCGGGCGCAGGTTCTTGTCTCGGCCCTCCGCGCGCTCCTTTTTCCGCTTTGCTTCCTGCTTGCGCCGTCGGTCGCCTCCGCCGACGGACCGCCCCTCGCGCATCTGACGCTGGAGGGACGCACCATTGTCCTGACCGGCGAAGGCGCGCCCGACCTTTCGGGGCCGGACGGCATTGTGAGCCTGCAATTCGCGCAGCGCCATCTCGGCTTCCCGATGCCACCCGTTCTGACCGTCTCCCTCACCGCTGACGGTGACACTTGGGCCCTACACGATCTGACACTTCACCGGACCAGCGATATGCCCCCGACCGTTTTCGGACGTGACGGACTTCGGATCACCGGCATCTCGGGCACCGGCCCAGACCTGCGCCTGACCATCGAAGGCGACGCCCTCATGCCCGGCGGCACCCTTACGCCCGTGCAGATCGACCTGTCCCTGCGCTCGCCCTGACCGGTGGTCTCCGCCGCCGATCGTCCCTACATGTCATGTATCCAGACCGGAGGCCCCGCCCGTGACGACCCATTTTCCCTTCGACAACAGCTACGCGACCCTGCCGGAGCGGTTCTTCACCCGCCAGTCGCCCGCCGCCGTCGCCGCGCCGAAGCTGATCGCGGCGAACCGCCCGCTCGCGGATCGTCTCGGCCTCACCCTGGCCGCGGATGACGAGGCCCTCGCCCGCATCTTCGCCGGGAACGAGATGCCCGAAGGCGCGGCCCCGCTGGCGCAAGTCTACGCGGGCCACCAGTTCGGCGGCTGGTCTCCGCAACTCGGCGATGGCCGCGCCGTGATGATCGGCGAGGTCGTGGCCCCGGATGGCGCGCGCTTCGACATCCAGCTCAAGGGCGCGGGCCGCACGCCCTACTCCCGCATGGGCGACGGGCGCGCATGGCTCGGCCCCGTGCTGCGCGAATACATCGTGTCCGAGGCGATGGCCGCCCTCGGCATTCCCACCACGCGCGCGCTCGCCGCCGTGGAGACGGGCGAAATCGTCTTGCGCGAGGGCCGGATGCCCGGCGCCGTCTTCACCCGCGTCGCCTCCAGCCACATCCGCGTCGGCACCTTCCAGTTCTTCGCCGCCCGCGACGATACCGAAGCGCTGCAGGCCCTGCTCGACCACACCATCGCGCGCCATTACCCGGAGGCCGACGGCCCCACCGGCCTGCTGAAATCGGTCGTCGCCGCACAGGCGAAGCTTATCGCCGCATGGATGGGCGTGGGCTTCATCCACGGTGTGATGAACACCGACAACATGACGCTTTCGGGGGAGACCATCGACTACGGCCCCTGCGCCTTGATGGATGCCTACCATCCCGAGACCGTCTTCAGCTCAATCGACCAGTTCGGCCGCTACGCCTACGCCAACCAGCCCCAGATCGGCGCCTGGAACCTCGCACAGCTCGCCACGTCCCTCCTGCCCCTGATGCCGGACCGCGACGCGGCCATCGAGAGCTTCACCGAAATCGTGAACGGCTTCGCCGGTCGCTTCGACGACGCCTGGCACCACGTGCTGCGGGCGAAACTGGGCCTCGCGACCGAGGAGGAGGAGGACGTGAGCCTTGCCTTCGACCTCCTCAATCGCATGGCGCAGGGCGGGGCCGACTTCACCCGGACCTTCCGCGCGCTCTCTTCCGCCACGCCCGAGGATGCGGCCGAGGCATTCGAAGCGCCCGCCGCCTTCACGCCGTGGTTCGAGGCCTACAAGACCCGCCTCACCCGCGAGACCCGCCCCGTGGCCGAGCGCGTGACGGCCATGCAGGCCGCCAACCCCGCCCTGATCCCACGCAACCACCGCGTGGAAGAGGCGATCCAGGCCGCCGTTCAGGGCGACTACGCCCCGTTCCACCGCCTGAACGACGCCCTCGCCGACCCGTTCACGGACCGCCCCGAGATCGAGGACCTCCAGCAGCCGCCGACCGAAACCGAGCGCGTCCGCCAGACGTTCTGCGGCACCTGACCGACTTTGGTATAGACTAGAGCTTCTGTCGCGGTGGACGGTTGACGAGGATCAGCCCGCCACAGACCAGCGCCAAGGCGATCCACACGCCCGATCCCACGGCCTCGCCAAGCAGGAGCCATCCCAGAAGCACGCCGAAGACCGGCGAGAGGAAGGAGAACGCCGCCACTGAACTCGGCGGGTAGATCGACAGCAGCCAGAGCCAGAACAGGAACCCGGCCGAGACGATCACAACGATCTGGAACACCAGCCCGGCCCAATGGATCAATTCCGGCTCGCGCAACAGCGGCCCGAAGAACAGCGCCGCCAGCAACAGGATCGGCGCCGAGATCACCAGCTGCCAGAGCAACTGCACCTCCGGCCGCACCTCGCGGAGTGCTGATCCCCGCGCCAGAAGCGCCAGCCCGGCCCACCCCAGTGCACCCGCAAGCGCCAGCAGGTCACCCGCCAGCGAGGCCTCGCCACTGTCGCCCCGCATCGTCAACGCCACGACGACGCCCGCGAAGGCCAGCACCAGCCCGGCCGATTTGCGCGCCGTCAGGCGGTCGCCGGGGATGAACACATGCGCGCCGAGCGCCATCCACATCGGCATGGTGTAGAAAATCACCGAACTGCGCGTGACCGTTGTCAGGTCGAGCGCGAGGAAAAGGCAGATGAATTCGACCGCGAAAAGCGTGCCCATGGCGAGGCCGGGCAGGATCGTGTTGGCGGGCAGGCTCAGCCTCACGCCGCGAAATCGCATCCACGCGTAGATCAGGAGCGCGCCGCCGACGGAGCGGAGGCCGGCGAAGAACACCGGCTGCAAGCCGTCGTTCACGACCTTGATGACAACCTGGTTGAAGGCCAGCACGATCGCGAAGCACGTCAGCGAGATCGCCCCGAACGCGTCGATGCGCGGCTTTTTCTCCATGTTCTGTCCCTCTCTTCCGCTTTCGCAGAAGTCACGGGCCGTGGGGGGTGTCAAGGCGGGGGCAAATCCAATATGACGCCAAAGCACCCCGTTCGAGAGGCCGGAGAGACCCAGATGAGCGACACGATCGAAGCCCGCTGCGCGCAGAAAGGCCTGCGGATGACCGAGCAGCGCCGGGTTATCGCGCGGGTTCTGGAGGGATCGGACGACCATCCGGACGTGGAAGAACTCTACGCGCGGGCCAGTGCTGTCGACCCGAAAATCTCCATCGCGACGGTCTACCGGACGGTGAAGCTGTTCGAGGAGGCGGGCATCCTGGAGAAGCTGGAATTCGGCGACGGGCGGGCACGCTACGAGGATGCGGAGCGCGACCACCACGACCACCTGATCGACATGAATTCGGGCGAGGTCATCGAGTTCGTGGACCCGGAAATCGAGGCGCTTCAGGAGAAGATCGCCGAAAAACTGGGCTACCGGCTGAAGGGCCACCGGCTGGAATTGTACGGGGTGCCGATCAAGCGGAAATAGGGCGGCGCGCCGATTTGTGCACGCTTGCACATTCCTTTATGCATCTGTTTTCTAAAGATATTCATATTTCCGTTTACCAAATCTTAACCCTCTGACACGCGAAGAAGGCCGGCCCTCTGTCCGGCCCCTACCTCGCGAAAAACCGGAGCCGGAATGGACAACCTCAAGGGCATGGGATGGATGACGCTGGCGATGCTCGGCTTCGCGCTCGCGGACACGTTCATCAAGCTCTCGCTTATCACCCTGCCCATCGGCCAGGTCATCGCCTTTTTCGGCATCGGCGGCGCGCTGGTCTATGGCCTCTGGACCAAGGCGCGGGGCGAGAGGCTGTTCGAGCCCACGCTGTTCCGGCCCGCCTTCTGGCTGCGGCTTTGCTCGGAAGTCCTGAGCACCGTGTGTTTCGTCACCGCGCTCGACCTGATCGACCTGTCACTTATGGCCGCGATCATCCAGGCCAACCCGCTGCTGGTGACGCTGGGGGCGGCACTGTTCCTAGGCGCGGACGTGGGCTGGAAACGCTGGCTCGCCATCGCGATCGGGCTTTTCGGTGTTCTCATCATCGTGCGGCCCGGCATGGCGGGCTTCGACGTCAACAGCCTCTGGGCCGTGGGCGCGACGCTGGGGCTGGTGGGCCGCGACCTTGCGACCCGCATGATGCCCCGCGAAGTGTCGAACCACCTGCTGTCGGCCTGGGGCTTCGTCGCGGTCGGCCTGTCGGGCCTCATCATCCTTGGGGTGAGCCGCGAATTCGTGATGCCGGAAGGCACGGCATGGGCTTTCCTCGTCGGCGCGCTGCTGTCGGCGCTGGTGGCCTACTACACGATCACCGCCGCGATGCGGGTGGGCGAGATCGCCGTGGTCACGCCCTTTCGCTACACGCGGCTGGTCTTCGCCCTGATCCTTGCGCTTCTGGTCTTTGGCGAGCGCCCCGACCTCTGGACGCTGGTGGGCGCGGGCATCGTGATCGGCACCGGGCTTTATACGCTGTGGCGGGAGCGGAAAGTCACGGGCTGACATGAAGCGCCGTTACCGCTAACGTTTGCGCAAAATATGGGTGTTCGCGCCCCCCTGCCGGGTGCTATAGCGCCTGTGAAACCGCCCATTCCGGCACGGAGAGACGACCCATGAGCCTTATCGTAGACATTCACGCCCGCGAAATCCTCGACAGCCGCGGCAACCCGACCGTCGAGGTCGACGTGCTGCTGGAAGACGGCACCATGGGCCGCGCCGCCGTGCCTTCGGGCGCGTCGACCGGGGCCTACGAGGCCGTCGAAAAGCGCGACGGCGACAAGGGGCGCTACAAGGGCAAGGGCGTGCTGGAGGCCGTGGCCGCCGTGAACGGCGAAATCGCGGATGCGCTCGTGGGCTTCGATGCCACGGAGCAGGTCGCCATCGACGGCGCCATGTGCGAGCTGGACGGGACCGACAACAAGGGCCGCCTGGGCGCGAACGCGATCCTCGGCGTGTCGCTGGCTGTCGCGAAGGCCGCGGCCGATTTCACCTCGCAGCCGCTCTATCGCTACGTGGGTGGCACGCAGGCCCATGTGCTTCCGGTGCCGATGATGAACATCATCAACGGCGGCGAACATGCCGATAACCCCATCGACATCCAGGAATTCATGATCATGCCGGTGTCGGCCTCGTCCATCGCCGAAGCGGTGCGCATGGGGGCGGAAGTCTTCCACACCCTGAAGGGCGAATTGTCGGCGGCGGGCCTTTCCACCGGGATCGGTGACGAGGGCGGCTTTGCCCCCAACCTGTCGTCCACCCGCGACGCGCTGGATTTCGTGCTGAAATCCATCGAGAAGGCGGGCTACACGCCCGGCGATGACATGATGCTGGCGCTGGATTGTGCGGCAACCGAATACTTCAAGAACGGCAAGTACGAGCTTGCGGGCGAAGGAAAATCCCTGAGTTCGGACGAGAACGTCGCCTATCTTGAGGCGCTGGTGAACGATTACCCGATCCTGTCGATCGAAGACGGCATGTCCGAGGATGATTGGGACGGCTGGATCGCCCTGACCGAGGCGCTTGGCCACAAGGTGCAGCTGGTCGGCGACGATCTGTTCGTGACCAACCCGGAGCGTCTGGCCGAGGGGATCGAGAAAGGTGCGGGCAACTCGCTTCTGGTGAAGGTGAACCAGATCGGCACGCTGACCGAGACTCTGTCCGCCGTGTCGATGGCGCAGCGGGCGCGCATGACCTGCGTGATGTCGCACCGGTCGGGTGAGACCGAGGATGCCACCATCGCGGACCTCGCCGTCGCCACGAATTGCGGGCAGATCAAGACCGGCTCGCTTGCGCGGTCGGACCGGCTGGCGAAATACAACCAGCTGATCCGCATCGAGGAGCAGCTGGACGAAACCGCGGTCTACGCCGGGCGCAGCATCCTGCGCGGATGAGCGACCTGCGGCTGATCGAGCCGCATTCGGCGGCGGAGATGGAGGCGTTTCGCGCGCTCAACTGGGCGTATCGCGATTTCCTGCTGTCCCAGCCGCCGCCGAACAACGAGGCCGTGACCGCGGCCTATCCCGAAGCGACATACCGGGCGATTCTCGATGCGGCGGAAACCGACAATCGCCCGCCGAAGGGGCAGATGCGGCTGATGCTGCTGGGGGAGGCTCCGGTCGGCTGCGGCTCGGTCCAGACGCTCGGGCCGGGGGATGCCGAGATCAAGCGCGTCTACATCCGCCCCGAGGCGCAGGGGCGCGGGGCCGGTCGGCAGATGATGGAGCAGCTGATCGCGGATTGCCGGGCCCTGGGCGCGCGCCGCATCCTGATGGACACGGGCCGGGTTCTTGAACCGGCGTGGCGGCTTTACGACAGGATGGGGTTTCAGCGGCGCGGCCCCTACCTGGACCGGCAGCGCGAGTTGGCGGACCTGCTGTATTTCTTCGAAATGCCGCTCGACTGAGCCGATTTCCGGCGAAAGTCAGGGAATCACGCAGTTGCTTTATGCGGGACGGCCCGTAATCGTTGCCCCGTGCGTCCTTCGGGATGCGCGCCCCTTGCAACGGGCCGGAGAGCGCCCATATTCGGTATACACTTGTATACATTCATAGACCATTGAGATAATGCTCGACATCCTTCTGTCCGGGCCATTCGTGCCCTTTACCGTATCGCTGGCGCTGCTCTTCGGCCTGCTGGCCCTTGAGATCATCCTGCTTTTGCTTGGCGCATCGCTGATCGGCGATGGCGATGCGGAGGTGGAATTCGACGTGGGTGACGGGGCCGACGTGGACCTCGACGTGGAGCTTGACGGGTTCGACGTGGATCCGGGCGAGTTCGAGCTGGCGGTCGAGGAATTCGAGGCGGAGGCGCCGGTGGCCGATGCCGGCGGATCGTCACCGCTCAGCTGGCTGGGGCTTGGCAAGATACCGACGCTGATCTGGCTGGCGACGTTGTTGATGGCGTTCGGCGTGGCAGGCATCGCGTTGCAGGGCACGGCCTTGTCGCTGTCGGGCCGGGCGCTGAACGTCTGGTACGCGGTGATCCCCTGTGGTGCCGCCGCTTTGTGGTTCACCGGGCAGTTCGGCACACTTTTCGCGCGGCTTTTGCCGAAGACCGAAAGCCAGTCGGTCTCGACCCGCACGCTCGGGCGTCGGCACGGGCTGGTGACGCAGGGCACGGCGCGGCGGGGCAACCCGGCGGAGGTCCGCGTCGCCGACCGCTACGGCAACATTCATTACCTGCGCGCCGAGCCGATGCGCGACACCGATGAGATCGTGGAAGGCACCGAGGTTCTGGTGCTGCGCCACAGGCCGACGGGCGGCTTCCGGCTGATCCCGCTTTAGAGACGACTTGATTGAACGGCGCCCTGCCCCTTCGGGCGCGACATAGAGGAAGGACATGGTATGGAACTCGGATTCCTGGGAATAATCGTCATCGCCGTCATCGCGGTGCTGGTCATGATCGGGCTGGTGGTCGGGCGGCTCTACAAGCGCACGACGCGCGAGGTGGCGCTGGTCAAGACAGGTGCCGGCGGCAAGAAGGTCATCATGGACGGCGGCACGATCGTGATCCCGCTGCTGCATGAAATCAGCCCCGTGAACATGAAGACCCTGCGGCTGGAGGTGAAACGCACCGGCGAAGGCGCGCTGATCACCCAGGACCGGATGCGCGTCGACGTGGGCGTGGAATTCTACGTCTCGGTCATGGCCAACGAGGAGGGCATCGCGCGCGCCGCCCAGACGCTTGGCGACCGCACCTTCTACGTGGACCAGCTGCGCGAGATGATCGAAGGCAAACTGATCGACGGCCTGCGCGCTGTGGCCGCGAAGATGACGATGGACAGCCTGCATGAAAACCGCTCGGACTTCGTGCAGCAGGTGCAGAACGCGATTTCCGAGGACCTGCTGAAGAACGGCCTGTCGCTGGAATCGGTGTCGCTGACCGCGCTCGACCAGACGCCGTTCGAAAGCCTCGACGAGAACAACGCGTTCAACGCTGTCGGCATGCGCAAACTCGCCGAGGTGATCGCGAAGTCCAAGAAGGAACGCGCCGAGATCGACGCCGAGGCCGAGGTCGCCGTGCGCCGCGCCGCGATGGAAGCCGAACGCCAGAAGCTCGCCATCGCGCAGGATGAAGAGCAGGCCGCCATCGCGCAGGTCCAGCAGATCGAGACGATGAAGGCCGCGCAGCAGGCCGAGATCGCCGCCCGCCGCGAGGATTCGATGCGCGAGACCGAACGCGCCCGGATCGCCCGCGAGGAACAGGTCCGCGCCGCCGAGATCGCTCGCGAACGCAAGATCCGCGAGGCCGAGATCACCAAGGAACGCGAGTTGGAGGTGGCCGAGCAGGAACGCCAGATCATCATCCAGCAGAAGTCCGAGGAAGAAAGCCGGGCGCGCGCGTCGGCAGACCTCGCCCGCGCGGAAGCCACCAAGGCGACCGAGGCCGTGCAGACCGCCCGCCAGGTGGCCGAGGCCGAACGCGTCAAGCAGATCGCTCTGATCGAAGCCGCCCGCGAGGCGGAACGCGAAGCCACGCGCATCCGGGTCGCCGCCGAGGCCGAGAAGGCCGCCGCGCAGGACCGCGCCGATGCCCGCCGCGAGGAGGCGCAGGCCGATGCCGACGCCATCTCCATCCGCGCCGAGGCCAAGAAGAAGGACATGCTGGCCGAAGCGGAAGGCAAACGCGCCATCACCGAGGCCGAGAACGCGCTGAGCGAACAGATCGTCGCCATGAAGATCGACATGGCGCGGATCGAGGCGATCCCGGCGATCATGGAACAGATGGTCAAGCCGGTCGAGAAGATCGATTCGATCAAGATCCACCAGGTCGGAGGCCTCGGCGCCGGCACGGGCGGCGGCAACGGCGCCTCGGCGGGCGACAAGCCGGTGGTCAACCAGGCGCTCGACTCGATCATGGGCATGGCCGTCCAGATGCCCGCGCTCCGCAAGCTCGGCGACGAATTGGGCCTGAGCCTCGAAGACGGGTTCGAGGGGCTGGCCGATAGCGCGCTGAAGAACCGACCCAAGCGGACGGCGCCCGACGCGATCGACCCGCCGGCCGCGGCGTCTTCGGCCAACGGCGCGGCCCCGCAGGAGGACGCGCGCCCGGAGTAAGGGCCTAGAGCCAGACACGCGGCGCGTGTGGGCGGCGGGCGATGTCCCGCCGCTCTTTCGCATCGGTGTGGCGGGCGATCTCGTCGGCGGGGGTCTTGCGGCTGCGGGGCAGGTCGAACCGGCTGGTGGGGCGGAATGTCATGTCAGTCTCCTTCGGGGGGGCTGCCGGGCCTTGATTTGTTGCCCCGGCTCCCATGACACTGAGGATGCGGAACCGGGCTGCGCGCCTCTATCGGGCAGATGTCCCGATTGGTGCGAAAGCTGTCCCGGACGGGCCGGGACACTTTAGGAAAGAAATGTCCCGGACGGGCCGGGACAAAAGGGGGAGCAGATGCAGGGCGTGCGGTTCGCAAAGGCCTCTGACGGGACCGCGCTGGCGTGGCGGCGGTCGGGCTCGGGTCCGCCGCTGGTCAAGGCCGCGACATGGCTGACGCATCTGGACTACGACCGCGAAAGCCCGATCTGGGCGCATCAGACGGCTTTCCTTGAGACCCATTTCGATTACCTGCGCTACGACGAGCGCGGCTGCGGCCTGTCGGACCGCGACATCGGTGCGCTCGGCGTGGAAACCTGGGTCGGCGATCTGCGCGCGGTGGTGGAGGCCTCCGCCGTGCCGCGCCCCTTCACCCTGCTCGCCATGAGCCAGGGCGCGAGCACGGCCCTCGCCTATGCTGCGCGCTACCCGGAAGACGTGGCGCTGATCGTGCTCTGCGGAGGGTTCGTGCGCGGCGCGGACCACCGGGGCGATCCGCAGAAAGCCGCGCTGAACCGGGCGATCATCGAGGTGCTGCGGCAGGGCTTCAACGAGGGCAACCCGGCGTTCCGCGACCTGTTCATGGCGCGCTTCGTGCCCGATGGCGATGCGGAGCGGCTGGCCTGGATGAGCGAGCTCTGCCAGCGCACGACCACGCCCGAGGCGGCGACGACCCTGCTGCTGGCCCGTGCGGAGGTCGACGCGACCGCCTGCCTCGCCAACGTGACCGCGCCGGTGCTGATCTTCCATGCCGAAGACGATGCGGTGGTGCCGGTTTCCGAGGGTCATTTCCTCGCCCGCCACCTGCCGGAAGCCGATTTCATCTCGCTGCCGTCTGCCAATCACATCCTGCAGGCGGATGAACCGGCATGGGACATCTTCGCACGCGAAGTGCTGGCGCGGGCCGGGCTGGACGCCCCGGCGGAGGAACTGACGCCCCGCGAGGCGGAAATCCTGTCGCTGATCTGCGAGGCCCAATCCAACAAGCAGATCGCCCGGGCGCTGGATCTGTCGGAGAAGACAGTGCGCAACCACGCGACCCACATCTTCGCCAAGCTCGGCGTCGCGACCCGGGCCGAGGCGATGCGGAAGGCCGGGCGATGACAGCGGACGAGATCATCGCGACGCTGAACCTCGCGCCACACCCCGAAGGCGGGCACTACCGCCAGACATGGGTGGCCGGGAACGCGGGGCGACCGACCGGCACCTGCATCTATTTCCTGCTGAAAGCGGGGGAGCGCAGCCATTGGCACAAGGTCGATGCGACGGAGATCTGGCTCTACCACGCGGGCGCGCCGCTGGTCCTGTCGATGGCCGGGACCGAGGCCGGCCCGGCGGTGGACCACCTGCTGACGCCCGACCTGTCGCAGGGCGCACCGCAGATGATCGTGCCGGAGGACCATTGGCAGGCCGCGCGCAGCACCGGGGCGTTCACGCTGGTGTCCTGCACCGTCTCGCCAGGCTTCCGCTTCGGCGGCTTCACACTGGCGCCTGAAGGCTTCGACATTCCCCGGCGCTAAGAGCAGTGCGATCCGCCGATGCCCGCGCAGGCAAGAGCCTGCACGCGCCACCTGGCGGACCGGGCGCGCCCGCTCACGCGGGCGCGATGCCCTGTGTCCGGCACCCTGCCCCGGTTCACCGTTGCGCTTGTGGCGAGCGATGCGCAGCCTCCGGCGGGAGTTTCTCGAGCAAGATGAAACAGGGACCGGCGCCCCCCTTTCATCTTGCCAGAAAAACCTCCGGGGGAGCCGCCGAAGGCGGTGGGGGCAGAGCCCCCGGGCGACGGCGCAGCCGACGCAAACCCTGTCGCGCGCCTAGCCGGAGGCCAACCTGGCAGCGCGCGGCCGGGAGCG
>WVSM01000001.1 GCA_015689645.1 Rhodobacterales bacterium HKCCE4037 | reverse complement strand
GGTCAGCACGCTGGCCGCGCTCGGTGCCTTGGGTGCCCTCGGCGCACAGGCGGGCGGTGCGCCGCGCGGGCGGGCCGCGTTCCGGGTCATCCTGTGGGGGGCCCTGGCCATGGCGGCGACAAGCGCAATCGGCGCACTCGTGGGGCAGACCTACTAAGCCGCCGATACAGCCCACTCAGCCGTGTGCGTAATAGCCCGTCGACGAACCGTCGTAGCCGTATTGCCCGCCGTAGCCGTAGCCCTTCATCTTCTTCTGATCGACCTGTGACAGCACCACGCCATCCGCCGGGTGGCCGACGCTGGCCAGCATCTCCAGCCCCTGCCGCACTTGGGTGCGCGTGGTACTCGCCCAATGCACGACGAACACGGTCAGGTCGGAATAGCGCGACAGAACCCGTGCGTCGGGCACGGCAAGAACCGGGGGGCTGTCGATGATGATATGATCGTAGTGCTGGCGCAGCGTCTCGATCAACTCGCGGAACCGGCGCGATTCGAACAGGTCGGCGGCGTTGAATTCGCCTCCTGAGCCCATGAGAACCTCGACACCCAGTTCGTGATCCATCAGGTCGACATCTTCCAGCGCCACACGGCCCAGGACGACGTCGATCAGTTGCACACTGTCGTGGTGGTCCTTGCTGAAATACTGCTTGAGGGTTTGGCGGCGGATATCGGCCTCCACCAGCAGGACCCGCTTGCCTTCCAGCGCGCGGAAATAGCGGCTGAGCGAGATTGAAAGCGTCGTCTTGCCCTCGGCCGGGACCGACGAGGTCAGCAGGATCACCTGCGGCTCCTGGTCGGGATTGGACATCAGGACCGAGGTGCGCAGGTTCCGCACCGCCTCGGAGAACATGGAATTGGGTTCTTCGCGCAGGTTTTTCAGAACCCCGACGCGGTCGCGGGTCGACAGCGCCGGAAGGGAACCGAGGACGGGAGTGTGCAGAGCGTCGCGCAACTCGTCCGTCGTTCGGAACCCGGAAAAGCGCCACTCGCGCAAGAGCACGATCATGCATCCCGAAAGGGCGCCAAGACTTGCGGCCAACACGGCCACCATGCCGACGCGGGGGCTGGAGGCGGGGCGCGGGATCGCTTCGGACAGGATGCGGCTGTCGGCGGTTTCGAGCCCGCGTTGGACGCTGGCCTCCTGCAGACGTGTCAGGAAAGTCTGGTAAAGCAGGCGCGCAGTGTCGACCTCGCGCTCCAGTTGCTGGAGCTCGATCAATTCGTCGGACTGGGTGTTGAATTGCGCGGCAAGCTCCTGCTCCGAGCGTTGCAGGCTGGTCAGCTGCGCCTCGATGCGGCGGCGATCGTTGGCCAGTTCGCTCCGGACTTCGCGAAGGGCGATTTCCGTGGCAGCTTCGCTCAGGCGGCCGCTGCGGAAGCGCTGAACGATGGCGGAGAAGCGGCTGTCGCCGGTGGCTTCCGCGGCGTCGATAAGCGCCGGTGCATCGGCTGCATTGTCCAAGGCGTCGGTCAAACCGTCGATCTGCGCCAGCCGGGTTTCGGTCTCGGTGATCCGGTCGCGGGTATCGCGCAATTGCAGGTTGCGCGCCTGAAGCACCGATCCGTCGATCACGTCGGATTGTTCCATCCGTTGCGCAAGGGTCTGTTCGAGCGTCTCGAGGTTCTGCTCCAATTCGGTCGTGCGCAACGACAGGAACTGGATGGCACGGGTCGATTCATCCAGTTTTCGCTGGATCTGGTTCTCGACGTAAAGCTCGGCAAGGCGATTCACGATCCGCACCGATTCCGCCGGATCTCGGGTTTCGATCGAGACGTTGAACACGAAGGATTGGCGAACATTCGTGATCGAAAGGCGGTCGATGACGCGGTCGATGACAAGGTTGCGCAAATCCGCACCTTCGGGCGTCCGACCGGATCCGGCCCCGATCAGGGCGCGCAAGGCGCCTGGTATCCCCGCGGTGTCGGTAGTCCCGAACTCCGGGTGGTTCACGAGGTCGAGGTCATCGACCAATTGCCCCACCAGTTGTCGCGACCGGAAGATCTCGATTTCGGTGTTGATCGCGGACGTGTCCGTTCCCGCGCCGGAAAACACGCTTTCAATGTCCGAGATGACCTGCTGTTCCTGTACCTCGAGAACGATGGTGCTTCGGGCCGGATACATCGGCGCCACGAAGCGCAACGTATAGAACGTTGTGGCCACCGTCGCCAGGATGGAAAGACCGACGATCCACCATTTGCCCCGCCACAAGACCTGGAACTGAGCGAGCAGGTCGATCTCGGCGTCGGGGCCATCATTGGGGTAACGGGATTGTATCGCTGCCATCTGCGTCCGCCTGGAAGGTTCATCATGCAGTTTTCCGGTTCATTGCGAGCGACCGCTGCACTCATTCCTTCCTAGCAGGCGAAACATTAACACTTTCTCAACGAATTTTACGAAAGAAGTAACAATCGCCCCTTTTCAACATGATGGGGAAAATCCGGGTCACACCGGAGGCCGCCGAGTGCGTGGTAAACCTTTGATATTATGGGCTTGGTAACGATGACGGCGGATCGTGGGAATGACTTCGGACAGCTTTCTTTAAGCGGAAGTGTTAACGGTTTTTATTCCCCGCCGAAGCCAGGTCGATCTCGCAGATCCGACATTGAAAGCAAAAGAGTTAACGAAAAGAATAATGGCACGTGGCTTGGCAGGCTTTCGCGCAGGCAGAAACGTTATTTCTTCCTCGCCTTCGACAGCATGCTGGTGCCGGTGGCCTTTTACCTCGCCTATGTGCTTCGGTTCTCCGTTCTGTTTCCCTTACCTTACATTGCCGAGGGGGCGGCGCTGATCGCCGTGATCAGTGTCATGGGGCCGTTCATCATCGTCCTGATGCGGCTGCCCTGGATCAAGCTGACGTCGCTCGACATGTCGGCGCTCAGCCGGATCGCTGGGGCGACGGCGATCCTGATCCTTGCCGCCATGGCGGTGGGATTTGCCTTGGGCACCACCGCGCCGCGGTCGATTCCGGTTTTGTTCGGCGGTGTCTTCTTCGTGTTGTCGGTCATGGGGCGCAACGTGGGGTACCTGCTTTTGTCGCGGGCCGCGCAACGGGCGAGTGAAAGGGTGCCGGTGGCCATCTACGGTGCCGGCGCGGCCGGTATCCAGCTTGCCGCCGCCCTTCGCGCGTCGTCCGAGGTGCAGGCAGTGGCCTTCATCGACGATAACCCGAACCTGCATGGCCTCATCATTTCGGGCCTCTCGGTTTCCAGCCCGGCCCACCTCACGGAAATGGTGCAGAGCGGGCGCATCCGCCGGGTCCTTCTCGCCATGCCATCGCTCGGACAGGCCAAGATGGACAAGCTTTTGAGCCGGTTGCACGGGCTAGGCTGCGACGTGCAGGTTCTGCCGTCCTATGTCGACCTGATCTCCGGTCAGGCGACGACGCTTCAGACGGTATCGCCCGACGCGCTTCTGGGGCGCGACAAGGTCGATCTCGACGTGCCGGATATCGCGCGGGTCTACACGGGCCGGGTGGTGATGGTGACGGGCGCGGGCGGGTCCATCGGCTCGGAACTCTGTCGCCAGCTGCTAGAGTGCGCCCCGGCGCGGATCGTCCTGTTCGAGCAATCGGAATTCGCCCTCTACGAGATCGACCGCGAGTTGCGGTCCCGCCCCGAAAGCGCCCGGATCGGCATGTCCGCGCGGCTGGGATCGGTCGCCGACCCGAACCGTGTGGCCCGTGTCATCGAGGAAGAGGGGGTGGAGCTGATCCTGCACGCCGCCGCCTACAAACACGTGCCGCTGGTGGAGGAAAACGCGCTGGAGGGCGCGCGCAACAACCTGATCGGGACCTACACCGTCGCCGCCGCCGCAGACGCCGCCGGGGTGGAACGGTTCATTCTCGTCTCGACCGACAAGGCGGTGCGTCCGACGAACATCATGGGGGCCACGAAGCGCATGGCGGAGCTTGTCGTGCAGGATCTTGCCTCGCGCAGTTCGGGCACGCGATTTTCCATGGTGCGGTTCGGCAACGTGCTTGGCTCCTCCGGTTCCGTCCTGCCCTTGTTCCAGGACCAGATCCGATCGGGCGGGCCGGTCACCGTGACACACCCCGATGTGACGCGCTTTTTCATGACCATCCCCGAGGCCTCGCGCCTCGTCCTGCTGGCCGGCGCCTTCTCGGACGGCGGCGATGTCTTCGTGCTCGATATGGGCAAACCGATGCGGATCCTCGATATCGCGCGGCGCATGATCGAATTGTCCGGCGCGCGGGTGCGAGGGCCGGGTGAGGGTGAGGGCATCGAGATCAGGATCACCGGGCTGCGGCCGGGCGAAAAGCTCTACGAGGAATTGCTGATCGACGATGCGTCACTCGTGTCGACACCACACCACAAGATCCTGCGCGCCTCGGAAGCAGCACTCAGCCAGATCGAGGTCGCCGCGATGCTGCGCGATGCGCGCGCGGCGGTGGACGACAATGATGCCGAGCGATTCCGCAAAGCGGTCCGGTCCTACGTGAGGGGCTACCAATGTCCGATGGTCGGGGCCGCGGACAGCGCCTGAAGTGCCCCGCCTTGAACCGGAATCGCCGATACCCTGCCGCGCTTGGCGCTCTCGGGACATCGGCGATACGAGCTGTATCAGGTTCAAGGCGGGGCGCTTAGGGCAGGGCGCGCGCCATCGAAAGCGCCCCGTCAAGCGCCGTGCCCTGGGTTGCCTGCAACCCTTGGGCCTGAGCCCCGGTCAGCCGCTCTGCCAGCCTTTGGCCCAACCCGCCGGTCAGCGCCCAGGGCGTGCCCTCCGGATGCCCCACGTTGTGTAATCCTTCGGTGACGATGGCGACGATCCGGTCCCGAAGCAGGTCGGCCCAGGGGCTGTCGAATTCGAAGACAAGCGGCGCGAGGGCCGCGAAATCCTCGGGGCGCGCCTTCGCAGCGAACGCGACCGGGTGCCGGCCCCCCAAGGCCGCCCACAGGGCCGGGCGCAGCGGATCGTCCTGCAACGCCGCCCTGCTGCCATCCTCGATCGTCATCAACTGGCGCAAGGCCTCGCGCCCCAGCCATCCGGCCGATCCCTCGTCGCCGAGGACCAGCCCCCAGCCGCCGTGATGGGTGACGCCGCGCGCATCCTTGCGGATGAAGAAGGCCCCGGTGCCGAGGTTCACAAGCGTCCCGTGACCGCCGCCGAACGCGCCCTCCAGCGCCGTCACGCTGTCATCGACCACGTAGGCGAGAAACGGCAGCCGCATTGCGAACTGATCTGCAATGCCCGGCAGGCGACACCCGGCAAGCCCCGCGACGATACGCGCGCCGTCCAGGTCTTCGAGACCGAGCGAAAAGGACCGCAACGCGCTGAGCAGGGTCTCCCGGATCGCGGCCTCTGCCGCTGCCGGGTCGGTGGCAACGTTGGCCGGGCCGCCCTCGGCGCGCGCGTGCCGGTCGCCGAGGGATGCAACGACCCGACAGCCCGAGCCGCCTCCGTCGATGCCAATGTCGATCCGTTCCGCCATGCCCTTTCGATAGCACGCGGCGCAGTCCCCGAAAACGCTCCAACGCGCCTTCCGCTTTCCGGCGCGGCGGCCTATTCAGGGGCAGGCAAGAGGGAGGCAGACCAATGGATCGGATCGCGCTCGGAGATATCGAGATCTCCCGCATCGTTTACGGCATGTGGCGGGTGGCGGACGAGGACGACACCTCGCCCGCCCATGTGCAGGCCAAGGTGGAGGCCTGCCTTGAGCAGGGCATCACCACGATGGACCAGGCCGATATCTACGGCGGGTACACCGCCGAGGCCATCCTTGGCGCGGCCTTCAAGGCGGCCCCCGGCCTGCGCGACAAGGTCGAACTGGTCACCAAGTGCGATATCGTCGCCCCTGTTGGGCGATATGTGGATCGGCGGCTCAAGCATTACGACACCAGCGCGGAACATATCTCAGCTTCGGTCGACAACTCGTTGAAAGACATGGCGACCGATCGGGTCGACCTGTTGCTGATTCACCGGCCTGACCCGCTGATGGACCATGTGGAAACCGGCGCCTGCCTCGACCGGCTCGTCGCATCCGGCAAGGTCCGCGCCGTGGGGGTGTCGAACTTCCGACCTTGGGCCTGGGAACTGCTGCAATCGGCCATGGAGACACCGCTGGTGACGAACCAGATCGAGATGTCGGTCCTGCACCACGCGCCGTTCACCAACGGCGACGTGGCGTTTCACCAGCGCCAGGGGCAGCCGCTGATGGCATGGTCGCCGCTGGCGGGCGGCGCGCTGTTCGGGGCGGAGGGTGCGGCCGTTCGTACGGTGCTGGAGCGGATCGGTTCGGACCATGGCGTCGGGGCCGATGCGGTCGCGGTGGCGTGGCTGCTGCGTCACCCGGCCCGGATCATCCCGGTGATGGGAACGAATAACATGAACCGGATCAAGCACTTGTCGGACGCAGTTAAAGTCGAACTTGACCGCGAAGACTGGTTCGAGATCTACACCGCGGCCCTCGGTCACGAGGTGGCCTGAACGTTTCTTCAGAGGTGCGACAGGTGGTTCGCGCAGCCCGTGAGCGCCGCGTAATCGTCGGTCACGACGCTGATCCCGAACTGCTCCATGAAGCCCGAAAAGCGGCCCTTGTCGCGGAACGCCTTGGCGAAACCGAATTGCTCGAGATGCGGGGCGAAGGCGCGGGTGACGCCGCCGACAAGATAGATGCCGCCGAAAGGCAGGTGCGACAGGGCGATATTGCCTGCCACTTCGCCCAGAACCCGCACGAACAGCATGCCGGTCTCGCAGGCCGCCGTCTCGCCCGCCGCGATCTGCGACAGCACGTCCGACGGATCGGCTTCGACCCCGTGCAGGGCCTTGTGCAGGTGGCTCACCCCGCGCCCGGACAGCACTTCCTCGACCGACGGGTATCCCCTGGAATCGCCCAGATCGCCCAGAAGCGGGTGCAGCGCGGTGATCGAGGCCGGAAGGCTCACATGGCCCGCCTCGCTCGGCGGGACGAAGCGGCCGGCCTCGGTATCGAAGACTGGGCAGGCGTTGAAACCGGTGCCAAGCCCGATCACCAGCTTGGCGGCGTTGGGGTTGGCGTAGGGCTGCGGCAGGACTTCCTGCAGGTTGTCGGGGTCGAGATGGCCAATCGCGTGACCCTGCGCCTGAAGATCGTTCAGAACGGCCACTTTCTCGGCGGTCAGCGCCTCGGCCAGTACCGCCTTGTCGATGCGCCAGTCGAGGTTCGTCAGCGTGCCCACGCCATCGTGGACGGGACCGGCCATCGCCACGCAACAGCCTGAAATCCCGGAATGATCCTGCCCGGTATCCTCCAGGTAGCGCGCGATGACCGCCCCGATTCCGTCGTGTTCGGCATTGCGATAGCGCTTCACGCTGTCGAGGCGCACGCTGACGCCGTCGGCCAGTGCGACACGGGTATTCGTGCCTCCGATATCGGCAACAAGCGATAGAATCATCGGGCCTCCCAAGGCGCCGGCATCAGCCGCGCCACCATTCTGCCAGCGCGTGATAGGACGCTTTGGGCGTTCTTGCCAAGGTCTCGAAATCCACGTGCACGAGGCCGAAGCGCTTTTCGTAACCGAGCGACCATTCGTAATTGTCCATCAGGGACCAGACGAAATAGCCCGCGACAGGCGCGCCCTCGGCCACGGCTTCCTGCACCGCCTTCAGATGCGCCGTGAGGTAATTGCTGCGCGCCGTGTCGGGCTGGTTGTGGGTGTCGGGGTTCGCCATGCCGTTCTCGGTCACGTAGATCGGCAGGTCGCCGGTATATTCGCGCGCGGTGCGGGTGAGGAAATCCTTCAGCCCGTCGGGGTGGATCTCCCAATCCATTTGGGTGAGCGGCCCTTGCGTGGGCGCTTCCTGGTAGGCGGGCCAGGGGGCGTCGGGGCGGTGGGCGATACGCTTGCGGGTGTAGTAATTCACGCCCATCCAGTCGAGCGGTGACTGGATCGTGGCGAAGTCGTCCTGCCACCCTGTGGGCAGGTAGGGCTCCAGCCCTTCCATCACCTCGGCCGGGTATTCGCCCTTGAACAGGCCACCGACGAAGAAGCGGTTGTAGATCGCGTCATAGCGGGTGGCGGCGGCCACGTCCTCGGGCGCATCGCTGGCGGGCGTCGACCATTCCATGTTGCAGACGGCGCCAAGGTTGCCCATTCCAAGGCCTTTCATCACCTGGATCGCGCGGCCATGGCTGACGAGGATGTGGTGCATCGCGCGTGCCGTGGCACGGATGTCGCGCAGGCCGGGCGCGTGGTGGCCGTCGAAATGGCTGAGCCAGCCGACGCACCACGGCTCGTTGATCGGCGCGGCGGACCAGATCCGGTCGCCGAGGCGGCTCGCCACCACCTCGGTGTAATCGGCGAACCAGTCCGGCATGTCGGCATTGCGCCAGCCGCCCTTGTCGGCGAGCGCCTGCGGCAATTCCCAATGATAGAGCGTCAGGGCAGGGGAGATGCCGCGTTCCAGCAGGCCGTCGACCAGCCGGTCGTAGAAATCGAGCCCCTCGGCGTTCACGCGGTCGGTACCCTCGGGCATGACCCGCGCCCAGGACGTGCTGAAGCGATAGACGTCGGCGCCGATCCCCTTGATCAGGTCCAGGTCCTCGTCGAGGCGGTGGTAATGGTCGCAGGCCCGTGCACCATCCTCGAACCGCACGACGTTGCCGGGCGTGGCGGCGAAGCTGTCCCAATGGGTCTGACCGGCGCCGCCGAACTGGTGGCCCTCGATCTGGTAGGCAGAGGTGGCGACCCCGAAACGGAAGCCGTCGGGAAAGTCGGCGCGGGTGAATTGCATGATGTGTCCTTCTGGATTCGGCTCAGGCGGATGCCGGGGCCGGGGCAGGGCCGGTGGATCGGCCCAAAGTCAGGTCGGTTTCCCACAGCTCCTGGATCGGGGGCTGGGTGGGATCGTCGATCAGGCGCAGCAGGATCTCGGCGCAGCGCTTGCCGGCCGCGCGGATCGACGACCGCGTGGCGGTGAAGGCGGGGCCTTCGGGCGTGCGGATTCCCTCGTTGCCGATATAGCTAAGGCCGTCATCATGGCAAATGACCGAGACGTCCCGCCCAAGGCGCAGGCCCCGTTCGCCCGCCGCTTGCCTGATGCCGATGGCGGGAATGATCGACGCGGCGAGGAAAGCGGTCGGCCGGTCGTCGGCCTCCAGCATCTCCACCGCCGAGCGATAGCCGAATTGTTCGGTCATGATGTCGGTGCGCATCCAGGCCGGGTTGGGCGTGATGCCGCGCGCGGCCAGCGCCTGTTCGTAACCCAGGCGACGGCGGCGGGCGAAATCGAGCGTTTCCTGCCCGTTGACCAGCGCGATCTTGCGGTGGCCGAGATCGAGCAGGAACTCGGTCGCGCGCCGGAACGCGCGGATATTGGCCACGTCGAGCCACGAATAGCCTTCCGGCGATCCGGTCCGCCCATGCACGACGAACGGCAGGCCCAGGCCCTGCAGGAGGGGGATTCGCGGGTCGTCCATCGTGGGCGCCTGCACCATCACACCGTCGACCGACGCGTTCGAGGCCATCTGCCGGTAGGCAGCCTCGGCCCCTTCGACCGACACCATCGACAAAAGCATGTCATAGCCTTCGCTGGCATAGACCTCGCCGGCGCCCGCGATGAAATCTGCGAAGATCGGGTTCACAAGCTCCTCGCGGCCGGTCAGGGGCATCACGTGGCCGATCGCCATGGCACGGCCCGTGGCGAGGTGACGTGCCTTGACGTTGGGGGTGTAATTCGCGGCCTGCGCTGCGGCCAGAACCCGCAGCCGGGTGGCTTCCCGAACCTCGGGGTAGCCGTTCAAAGCGCGGCTGACGGTGGTTTGGCTCAGTCCGAGCGACTCGGACAATTGCTTGAGATTCATACGAAATCAGGTTTCAAAGCGCTTCGATTTTCTGCAATAGGCTACCGGGTGGGTCGCGTGGCTGTCAAAGGGGGAAATAAAGGCACGTTCGCCATAAGGTTGAGTAACAGGCCGAAAATCCACCGAATTCGAAAGTCCGATTGACTCCACCAGCCTCATGCGCGAGGCTTGATTCAACCCAAAGCGCTTTGGAGAGAGTGCGGCGGGAGAATACACGCATGGGCCTGAGCACTCGGCCCGCGCGAAACTGACTGGGAGGTCACCAATGAAAAAGATGTATCTGGCCAGTGCCGCGGCGCTGGCTTTGTCCGCAAGTGGTGCGCTGGCAGATGGTCATGTGAACCACGTGTTCCCCATCGGCGAAGGCGATTTCAACTGGGACAGCTACAACACCTATGCCGATGCCTATGATCTGTCCGGCGAGACGGTCACCATCACCGGTCCCTGGACGGGTGCCGACGCCGAGCTCGTGAACTCGGTCCTCGACTATTTCGAATCCGCCACCGGTGCGGTGGTCGAATATTCCGGCTCCGACAGCTTCGAGCAGGACATCGTGATCGCCACGCAGGCCGATTCCGCGCCGAACATCGCGGTCTTCCCGCAGCCGGGCCTAATCGCAGACCTCGCCGCACGCGGTGAACTGACCCCGCTGAGCGAGGAAACCGCCCAGTGGATTCGTGACAACTACGCCGCGGGCGATTCCTGGGTGTCGCTGGCCACCACCGCCGGCCCCGACGGGGAAGAGGCGCTTTACGGCTTCTTCTACAAGGTCGATGTGAAATCGCTGGTCTGGTATTCGCCGGAAGCCTTCGACGAGGCCGGCTACGACGTGCCCGAGACCATGGAAGACCTGCTCGCGCTGTCCGAGCAGATCGTCGAGGACGGCGCGACGCCGTGGTGCATCGGCCTGGGATCGGGTGCCGCGACCGGCTGGCCCGCGACCGACTGGGTCGAGGACATCATGCTGCGCACGCAGTCGCCCGATGTCTACGACCAGTGGGTTGCCAACGAGATTCCCTTCGACGATCCGGCCATCGTGAATGCCATCGAGGTGTTCGGCAGCTTCGCGCGCAATGATGATTGGGTGAACGGCGGGTCCGAGGCCGTGGCCTCGACCGACTTCCGGGACAGCCCCGCGGGTCTCTTCACCTTCCCGGCGGAATGCTACATGCACCGCCAGGCCTCGTTCATCCCAACCTTCTTCCCGGAAGACGCGGATTCGGACTTCTTCTACTTCCCGGCTTTCGCGGGTGAAGACCTCGGCTCGCCGGTTCTGGGCGCGGGCACGGCCTTCGGCATCACCGAGGACAGCGAAGGCGCGCAGGCGCTGATCGCGTTCCTCCAGACGCCGATCGCGCACGAGATCTGGATGGCGCAGTCGGGCTTCCTGACTCCGTTTTCGGGTGTGAACTCCGACCTGTTCGCCTCGGACACGCTGCGCCAGATGAACGACATCCTGCTGAACGCCACGACCTTCCGTTTCGACGCATCTGACCTGATGCCGTCGGAAATCGGCCAGGGCATCTTCTGGTCCGGCATGGTCGATTACGTCGGCGGCGAAGACGCGGCCTCGGTCGCCGGTCGGATCCAGGACCGCTGGAGCGAAATCCAGTAAGCGCCGTTCGGCCAACATGATCCGGTCCCGGCCTGCCATCGCGGCGGGCCGGGTGCCACCCAGACGCCGGACAACCGGCGCAAGTCCGGCCCAAAGCGGCCCGCCCGGCGAGAGCGCATCCGCCAGAACGAAGTGACCGGGGGGAGCGCGCGTCATGTCGCCAGTCATTCAAGGCATCATCACGATCATCATCGGCGTCGGCGGATGCGTGGGGTATTTCTACTTCGCCAACCTGCTGGTCGACCGGGTGATCTTTCCCCAACGCGATATTGCTGCCGGCACAACGGGCATGCGGCGCACCATTGGCCGGATCGGCCTCGGTATCCTGCTGCTGCTTCTTTTGCTCGTCATGTTCGCCGGCTCCTTGCCCGATGCACTCGCCCAGATCCCGGCGGCCATCGGCTCAGCCCTTGCAGCCTTCGTGTCGATCCTGCTCTCGGCGGCCGAGGCGCTGTCGTTCGGGGTCGAATGGCTCGGGATGCTGTTGTCTCTGGCGGTCTACCTCGTGCTGTTCGTGGTGGTCGTCGGCGGGCTGATCACGCTCATCGGCTTCGCGATCACCGCGCCCGGAACGGCAACGACGGGGGACAACATCAACCGCGCCAACCAGATGCGGCCCTGGCTGTTCCTGTTCCCGGCCATGTTCGCGCTGGGGCTTTACCTGATGTACCCCGTGGTCGGCTCGTTCATCCGCTCGCTCTATGACCGGGCCGGAACCGACTACGTGGGGCTCGGCAATTACGTGCGCCTGTTCAACAACCCCGATTTCCGCACCGCGTTCTTCAACAACATCCTCTGGGCGCTGGTCGTGCCCGCGATGGCGACCTTCATGGGCCTCGTCATCGCGCAGCTGACCGACCGGCTGCGCTGGGGCAACATCGCCAAGTCGCTGGTGTTCATGCCGATGGCGATCAGCTTCGTCGGTGCCTCGCTGATCTGGAAATTCGTCTATGCGCAGGACCCGGATATCGGCATCATCAACGCGATCCGTCAGTTCTTCGGCGCGGAGGAGGGGATCGACCCGCTGCAGATCCCGTTCTGGAACAACTTCCTGCTGATGGCGATCCTGATCTGGATCCAGACCGGCTTTGCCATGGTGATCCTCAGCGCGGCGCTGCGCGGCATCCCGGAGGAAACGGTCGAGGCCGCGATCATCGACGGCGCGAACCCGTTCCAGGTGTTCTTCAAGATCAAGGTGCCGCAGATCATGGGCACGATCGTGGTGGTCTGGACGACGATCACCATCCTCGTGCTCAAGGTCTTCGACATCGTCTACACCATGACCGGCGGCAATTTCGGGACCGAGATCCTGCCGTCCTTCATGATGGATTTCATGTTCCGCGACGACGGGCAGGCCACGGCTGTCGCCTTCGTCATCATGGTGGTCGTGCTGCCGGTGATGATCTGGAACATCGTGCAAGCCCGCAAAGAAATGCGCTGAGGGGAGGGCAGAGAGATGGACAATATCGCAGGCCAGAAAAGCGGCCTTTCCCTTGTCACCAACATCGCGGTATTCCTGATCGTGTTGGCGTGGCTGATCCCGACGGTCGGGCTGTTCGTCAGTTCGTTCCGTGACCGCGACCAGATCTCGGCCTCCGGCTGGTGGGTGGCGCCCTTCTCGGTGGAACTGACCTACCGCACGCGGGCCGATGCGACGCCGTCCGAGGTGGATGGCATGTACGTGATCGAAGGCAACATCTTCGAGACCGGCGAAGTCCGCGACAGTTTCGAAAGCGGCGAAAGCTCCATTGCGGCCTACGGGTTGCGTGGGCGCGAGCCGGGTGAATTCGAAGCGGGGCAGGAGGCCGAGAACCGCGATGGCGGCACGATTCTGGTCAATCGCGACGGCTCCTACCGGTACACCTCCGCCGAACCGATCGACGAGGACGGGCCAAGGGTCTATTTCGTGGCTGAAACGCCGCCGGAATTCACGCTCGACAATTACCGGACGGTCCTGACCGCCGACAACATGGACCGCGCCTTCATCAACACGCTGACGGTGACGATCCCGGCGACGATCATCCCGATCCTGATCGCGGCCTTCGCGGCCTACGCGCTGGCGTGGATGGATTTCCCGGGCAGGGGGCTTCTGATCGCCGCCGTCGTGGGCCTTCTGGTGGTGCCCCTGCAACTGGCGCTGGTGCCGCTTCTGAACCTGCACAACCAATTGGGCATCGGGCAGAGCTTCGTGGGGATATGGCTGGCCCATACCGGCTTTGGACTGCCACTCGCGATCTACCTTTTGCGAAACTACATGGTCGGCCTGCCGCGCGACATCATCGAAAGCGCCAAGGTCGACGGGGCCACGGATTTCCAGATCTTCACCCGGATCATCCTGCCGCTCAGCTTCCCGGCGCTCGCCAGCTTCGCGATCTTCCAGTTCCTGTGGACATGGAACGACCTGCTGGTGGCAAAGGTCTTCCTGCCCTCGGCGGGCGACTCGGCGGTGATGACCGTGAAGATCGCCGACGACCTCCTGGGCTCGCGCGGCGGCGACTGGGGCATCCTTGCGACAGCGGCCTTCGTGTCGATCGCCGTGCCGCTCTTGGTGTTCTTCACAATGCAGCGGTATCTTGTGCGCGGCCTGCTGGCGGGATCCGTGAAATGAGGCAAGCCATGTCTCCGCCCCGCACCGCCGCGCCGATACGCGCGGCGGCCATTGCACTCCGCCCGACAGGGGATGACACTTCTGCCGCCGGCGGCCAACGGGCCCGGCACACGCACGCAACAGCACACAAGACGGGTTAGAATTCATGAACCTGATGCAGGACCTTCCCCAGGGAAACATCGTCGCCCCCGACAAGGACTGGTGGCGCGGCGCGGTGATTTACCAGATCTACCCGCGCAGCTTCCAGGATTCCAACGGCGACGGGATCGGCGACCTGGCCGGGATCATCCATCGCCTCGACCACATCGCCGAGCTTGGCGTCGACGCGATCTGGATCAGCCCGTTCTTCCGCTCCCCCATGCTCGATTTCGGCTACGACGTCAGCGATTACCGCGATGTCGACCCGATGTTCGGCTCGCTGGGGGATTTCGACGCGCTCATCAACCGCGCCCACGAACTTGGCCTGAAGGTCCTGATCGACCTCGTTCTCAGCCACACGTCGAACCAGCATCCGTGGTTCCAGGAAAGCGCCTCGAACCGCGACAATCCGAAATCCGACTGGTTCGTCTGGGCCGATGCCAAGCCCGACGGCAGCCCGCCGAACAACTGGCTGTCGATCTTCGGCGGCTCGGCCTGGGAATGGTCGGGCGACCGGATGCAGTATTACCTGCACAACTTCCTGAAGGAGCAGCCCGACCTGAACCTGCACAACCCCGACGTGCAGGATGAGCTTCTGTCGGTCGTCCGCTTCTGGCTCGATCGCGGCGTCGACGGCTTCCGCCTCGACACGATCAACTTCTACTTCCACGACCCCGAGTTGCGCGACAACCCGGCGCTGGACCCGGCCGAGCGCAACGCCACCATCGCTCCGGAAGTGAACCCCTACAACTGGCAGAACCACCTCTACGACAAGAACCATCCTGCCAACCTCGACTTCCTGCGCCGGTTCCGCGCGTTGCTGGATGAATACCCGGCGGCCACGGCGGTGGGCGAAGTGGGCGACGCACAGCGCGGCATGGAGATCCAGGCCGAATACACAAGCGGCAACGACAAGGTGCACATGTGCTATTCGTTCGAGTTCCTCTCGGCGCAGCCCCCCACGGCGGAGCGGTTCGTCTCGGTGCTGACGAAGTACGAAGAGAACATCGGCGACGGGTGGGCCTGTTGGGCCTTCTCCAACCATGACGTCGTGCGCCACGCCAGCCGCTGGAACCTGGGCGAGGAGGCGCGCCGCCTCTACGCGGCCCTGCTGCTGTCGCTGCGCGGGTCGGTCTGCCTCTACCAGGGCGAGGAACTGGGCCTGACCGAGGCTTATGTCTCGTTCGAGGATCTGCAGGATCCCTACGGCATCCGCTTCTGGCCCAAGTTCAAGGGCCGCGATGGCTGCCGCACGCCGATGCCGTGGATTTCCGACAACCAGAACGGCGGCTTCTCGGATACGAAGCCCTGGCTCCCCGTCGCGGTCGAACATCTCACCCGCGCCGTCGGGAAACAGATCCAGGACGAAGGCTCGCTCCTGCATTTCTATCGCAGGATGATCGGCTTCCGGCAGGGATATCCCGCGCTCACCAAGGGCGCGCTTGAGGATCTGGCGCACTCGGACGGTGTCCTGACCTTCGTGCGCCGTCACGAGGGTCAGCGCGTCTTCTGTGCCTTCAACACGACGGGCTCGGCGCAACCGATCACGGTGCCGGAGGGAGACTGGACGCGCGATCGCTACGCGCCGTTCGAGCCGATTGAAACGGACAAGGGCATCACGCTGCCGCCGTTCCAGGCCTATTTCGCGGTCGAGGCTGCGGCAGATGATTAACGGGAGGAGAGAGCGGCAATGGCCAACCTGAAGCTGACCGATGTCGAAAAGACCTACGGCGGGACCGTGCAGGTCCTGCGCGACATCAACCTCGAGATCGAACAGGGCGAACTGATCGTCTTCGTCGGCCCCTCGGGCTGTGGCAAGTCCACGTTGCTGCGGATGATCGCGGGGCTGGAAAAGATCACCGGCGGTGAGCTGGAGATCGACAACCAGGTCGTCAATGACGTGCCGCCGTCCGAACGGGGCATCGCCATGGTGTTCCAGTCCTACGCGCTCTATCCGCACATGACGGTGCGCGACAACATGGCCTTCGCCCTCAAGATCGCGGGCCAGTCGAAGGCCGAGATCGACGAAAGGGTCAACGCCGCCGCCGCCAAGCTGCAGCTGGAAAACTTCCTCGACCGTCTGCCAAAGGCGCTTTCGGGCGGTCAGCGGCAGCGCGTGGCCATCGGCCGGTCCATCGTGCGCGACCCGAAGGTCTATCTCTTCGACGAGCCGCTGTCGAACCTCGACGCCGCCCTCCGCGTGGCGACCCGGATCGAGATCGCGCAACTCAAGGAACAGATGCCCGACTCGACGATGATCTACGTCACCCACGACCAGGTGGAGGCGATGACACTCGCCTCGCGCATCGTGGTGCTGGCAGGCGGCGGCGTGGCGCAGGTCGGCAGCCCGCTGACCCTCTACGAAAAGCCGAACTCGACCTTCGTGGCGCGCTTCATCGGCTCGCCCGCGATGAACCTGATGCCCGGCAAGATTGTCGGCACCGGGTCCACCACGACGCTGGAAATGGAGCGGGGCGGCGGCACGATCACGTCGAACTACCCGTCCACCGATGCGGACATGGGAGCCGAGGTCGAAGTCGGCATCCGCCCCGAGGACATGGTCGCCGCCGACGGCTCCGACTTCGCCTACCACGGCACGGTCGAGATCACCGAGGCGCTTGGCGAGGTCACGCTGCTCTACTTCCAGCGCGCAACACCGGGCGACGATCCGGTCATCGGCAAGCTGTCCGGTATCCACCAGGGCCTGCGCGGGACGGACGTGAAACTGACCGCCAGCCCCGACAAGGTGCACGTCTTCAAGGACGGCATCAGCCTGCTTTACCGCGACGAGAAGGTGTTCCTGCCGGGCGTCCAGCCACACTGAGGCGCGCCCCAAGCCTCCGATGATGTGCAACGCGCGGGCCGCGATGGCTTGATGCTTGGCCAGGCGGGGCCGGTCCTGCTAAGGGATCTGCCATGGCCCGCCTGCGTCTCGCCCTTCTTGCGCTGCTCTGCGCCTTCGCCGTCGCCTCCTGCGCGGTGCCGCCGGGGCGTATGGACGGTGGCCTGACCCTCTCCGATCCCGTTGCCCGCGCCGATGTCGCCGCCTGTTGCCGCTCGTCCGAGCGGTTTCCCGACTGGATGGTGGAGATCGCGGAGGCCAACATCGACCTGACCCGGCGTGTCGGCCTGATCCAGCTCAGACGCGGTCACCTCGGCCGCAGCGCCGAAGGGCGCGCGGTGGTCGAGGGCGTCTTGCAGCCTCTCGATATCCTGCTGGTCCATTCCGAAGGCCGCATGTCCGGCCACCTGATCCCGGGCCAGTTCACCCATGGCGCGATCTACATCGGCACCGAGGCGCAGCTGCGCGCGGCGGGCCTGTGGTCACTTCCGGCGCTCCGGCCCTACCACACCCAGATCAGGGCAGGGCAGATCTACCTCGAAGCCGTGGACGGCGGCGTGCGGCTGGCGCCTGCCGACGTGGTGCTGAACACCGACGCCACCGTGATCCTGCGCGCCGATCTGACGTCTGCCGAGGCGCGCGCCACGCTGGCACGCGGCCTTGCACGGATGGGCATTCCCTTCGACATGCGTTTCGACGTCTCGACGGCGGATGCGCTCTTCTGTGCCGAGCTGATCAACGCGATGTATCCGCGCCTGAACCTGCCGATCTCAATGGTCTATGACACGCCCACGATCATCCCCGACGTCATCGTCGCGGGCGCGCTTCTGGGCGAAGTGCCCCTGTCGCTGGTGGGCTATGTCGAGGCCGTGGGCGGCGGCAGCGTACGCGCGCTGTCGGCCAACGGCTTGGCCGCGCGCATCGCCGCCGCCTGGCCGCCCGGCGGCACCACGCCGGCGCCCTATCCGGATGCGCTCAACTAGGGAACGGGCCCCACGTGGTCGGCCTTCACCGCTCCGCGTTCCCCGATGGGCCGGGGCTCACCGGTCGTCGAATCCCGCTTGGTCTGGTGTTCGAGCTCCGCATTGACCTCGGCTCCCAGCATCACGATCAGCGCCGACATCCAGAACCACGTCAGCAGCACGATGACCGCCCCGATCGAGCCATAGGTCTCGTTGTAGCTGCCGAAATTCTCAACGTAGACCGTGAAGGCCGCCGTGCCGATCAGCCACAGCGCCACGGCCAAAACCGAGCCCGGCGTCAGCCAGACCCATTTCGCATCGCTCCGGTCCGGCCCGAACCGATAAAGCACCGCCAGCCCCACCAGCATCAGCAGCGCAAGGAACGGCCAGCGCACGATGCCCAGGACCGCCTCCGCCGTGTCGCCGTAGCCCACGGCCGAGAAGATCGTTGGGATCACCACCGTGACCGACATCGCCAGCACCAACGTGACCGTCGCCAGCAACGTCAACCCGATCGCCAGCAGCGTCAGCTGGATGAACCCGCGCGTCTCCACCTCGTCGTAGGCGATGTTCATGCCCTCGATCAGCGAGCTCATGCCGCGCGCGGCCGCGAAGATCGCGAGGAACAGGCCAAGCGCGAAGGTCCAGCCCGCGCGTTCCTCGTCCGAGAGAACGTCCTCGACCTGGCCCGAGATGATCTCGGCCGCCCCGCCGGGCAGGGCGCCGAGCATCGCGTCGAGCTGCGTGCTGATCTGGCTCGGGTCAAGGACCAGCGCCGCGGTGGAGATCGACGCAACGATGGCCGGAAAGATCGCCAGCAGACCGAAAAACGCGACACCCGCGGCGACGACCGACACGTGGTCCGCGATGAACTTGTCCTTCACGCGGAACAGGACATCGCGCCACCCCTTCAAGGTCATCTGCGCGGGTGTCGTGGCATCCCGGCCCCTGCGGTTCCCTTCGGACGCTGTCGCTTCGCTCATGCCGGCCTGTCCTGTCCTTGCTGTTGCGGTTCACGAACCGAACGACCGTCAGGCGCGGAAAGTTCCCCTGCGGCAGGGTCCTCTGCCGGTGCACCGCTCACACCACCGGGATCCAGACCTCGATCTCGCCCCGCCCGGTCCGCGCATCGAACCGCTTGTCGTAGCGCTCGAAATTCGGCGTCATGGCGGGCTCGATCCCGCGGTCGGGCAGGGCCTTGTTCCAGATCGAATAGACCGTCTTCGGCAGATCGCCGACGCTGCCACGATGGGTGAACACGGCATATCGCGCCGCCGGCACCTCCAGGACATCCATCCCCTCGGGCACGTTCGGCCCCTCCATTCCGGCCATGTAGTGAAAGTCCCCGTCGCCACCCATGTCGTAGCTGACACCATAGGTCACGCCGGGCGGCCCGATCTCCAGGTAGCGCTGCGCAAAGCGCTGCCACAGCGCCGGGATCTCGCGTATCTCGAACCCGTGCACATCCATTCCAAGGCCCACGACACGCAGGGCGCGATGCGCCTTCATCTCGGGCGCGGGAACGTCGACGATCATTGATTTGTCCACTTCCAAAGGCTCCATCAGCTTGAGATTGTCCACCGACCCGGCCGCCCTCACGTCCGACGGGCGCTGGCCCGTGTAGGTGAAGAACGCCCGGGTGAATGCCTCGTGCGACCCGTAGCCCGCATCCAGCGCCACCTGCACGATCGCCTGCGATCCATGGGCCAGCGCCTGCGCCGCCACGCTCAGCCGTCGCGCCCGCAGGTAGGCCATGACCGACAGCCCCGTGGACAGCTGGAAGGCCCGGCACATATGCGCCCGGCTGACCGCGCAGCGATCCGCGATCTGCTCCAGCGTCAATGGCTCGTCGGAGTGATTCTCGATCTGCCAGATGATCCGGTCGACAAGGGCCATGGTCCGCTCCGTTGCATTCATCCCCGTTCTGCCCGGTTTGCGCGGGCCGGTCTTGATCCGCCGTGCCCTATCGCTTCCGAAACCGCCACTGGACGTGTTAGCGCTAACAGCGTATACCGGCCCCAGACACACAGGACCGAGTCAGACAGGGAAGCCAAGATGCCACTCGACGCCCGTATCGCCGAAGTCACCGACCGCATCATCGAACGCTCGCGGCCGACGCGCGAGCCCTATCTCGACCGCATGCGCCAATTGGGCGAGGATGGTCCCCGCCGCGCGCACCTGACCTGCGGCAACCAGGCCCATGCCTATGCCGCGATGGAGGGTGACAAGGATGCGCTCGTTGCGGCCCGCGCCCCCAACATCGGGATCGTGACGGCCTACAACGACATGCTCAGCGCCCATCAGCCGTTCCAGACCTACCCGGACGTCATAAAGGAGGCCGCGCGCAAGGCCGGGGCGACGGCGCAGGTCGCGGGCGGCGTGCCCGCGATGTGCGATGGCGTCACGCAGGGCCAGGTGGGGATGGAGCTGTCGCTGTTTTCCCGCGACGTGATCGCGCTCGCGACGGGCGTAGCGCTCAGCCACAACACCTTCGACGCGGCGCTTTACCTCGGGGTCTGCGACAAGATCGTGCCGGGCCTCGTGATCGCGGCGGCCACCTTCGGCTACCTGCCGGGCCTCTTCGTGCCCGCCGGTCCCATGGTCTCGGGCCTGCCCAATGACGAGAAGGCCAAGGTGCGCCAGCAATTCGCCGCAGGCGAGATCGGCCGCGACAAGCTGATGGAGGCCGAGATGGCCTCCTACCACGGCCCCGGCACCTGCACCTTCTACGGCACCGCGAATTCCAACCAGATGCTGATGGAATTCATGGGCCTCCACATGCCCGGCGCCTCCTTCGTGAACCCCGGCACGCCCCTGCGGGAGGCGCTGACCGTGGCCGCCACCGAACGCGCGGCCCAGATCACCGGCCTGGGCAACGAATACACACCGGTCGCCGACATCCTCGACGAGAAAGCCTTCGTGAACGGGCTTGTCGGGCTGATGGCCACGGGCGGCTCCACCAACCTCGTGATCCACCTGATCGCCATGGCGCGCGCGGCGGGTGTGATCCTCGAATGCCGCGATTTCAACGACATCTCCGATGCCACGCCGCTGATGGCGCGGGTCTATCCGAACGGTCTGGCGGACGTGAACCACTTCCACGCGGCGGGGGGGCTGCAATACATGATCGGCAAGCTCCTGGACGCGGGCCTGCTGCATGCCGACGTCAAAACGGCGGCGGGTGAGGGGCTCGACCTCTACCGTCAGGAGCCGGTGCTGCAAGACGGCGCCGTCGCCTATCGCGATGGCCCCACCGAAAGCCTGAACGAGAAAATCCTGCGCAGCCCCGCCGATCCGTTCCAGAAGACCGGCGGCCTGAAGGAGCTGTCGGGCAACCTCGGCCTCGGCGTCATGAAGGTCTCCGCCGTCGATCCCGAGCGCCACGTCATCGAGGCCCCCGCCGCCATCTTCCACGATCAGGGGGCGGTCAAGACGGCGTTCCAGAACGGCGAGTTGAACCGCGATGTCGTCGTCGTCGTCCGCTTCCAGGGGCCGAAAGCCAACGGCATGCCTGAGTTGCACAACCTCACGCCGATCCTCTCGGTCCTGCAGGGCAGGGGCCACAAGGTCGCGCTCGTCACTGATGGCCGCATGTCCGGCGCGTCCGGAAAGGTCCCGGCGGCGATCCACGTTGCGCCCGAGGCGCTCGACGGCGGGCTGATCGGCAAGCTGCAGGACGGCGACCTGATTCGCGTCGACGCGAAAGCCGGCACGCTCAACGTCCTCACCGAAGGCGTCGAGGCCCGCACGGCCGTCACCCCGGACCTCTCGGCCAACAGCCACGGCGTCGGGCGCGAGCTCTTCGAGATCTTCCGCCAGACGGCGGGCCCCGCAACCGCAGGCGCCGGGGTGGTCGTCTGATGCGCCCTTTCATCTTGCCGGAAAAACTCCCGCCGGAGGCTCCACAGATGCAACAAGACCTGCCATTGAAAACGTGGCGCACCCGCCTGCCACACGCACCCCGAATTTTCTTGGAAAATCCGCCCCCCGCGAAAGCAAAGCGGGCGCTACCCAAAAGCGTTTCCGGTTTGCACTGAAACAAGGTATCGCCAATGTCCCGAGAGCGCCGAAGGCGTGGCAGGGTATTGGCGATTCAGTTTGAACCGGAAACACTCTAGAGAACGGAACCGCACGCCATGACACCCCAGGCCCAATCCCTTGAAGCCCGCCGCATCGCCGGCCTTGCCCCGATCATCCCGGTCCTCGTCGTCGACGATGCCGCCCACGCGGCCCCCCTGGCCGAGGCGCTCGTCGCCGGTGGCTTGCCCGCCCTCGAAGTCACCCTGCGCACCGAGGCGGCCCTCGACGTCATCCGCGAAATGGCCGGTGTCGACGGCGGCGTCGTCGGCGCAGGCACGCTCCTGACCCCGCGCGACGTCGAACAGGCCAAGGCCGCAGGCGCCCGCTTCGGCGTCTCCCCGGGTGCCACGCAGAAGCTGATCGACGCCTGCATCGCCAACGAATTGCCGCTTCTCCCGGGCGCCGCCACCGCGTCCGAGGTCATGGTTCTCTACGAGCAGGGTTTCGACATGCTGAAGTTCTTCCCGGCTGAGGCCTCCGGCGGCGCACCGGCCCTCAAGGCCATCGGCGCACCGATCCCGCAGGTCGCCTTCTGCCCCACCGGCGGCGTCTCGCCGTCCAACGCGCGCGACTACCTCTCGCTGCCCAACGTGATCTGCGCCGGCGGCTCCTGGGTCGCCCCGAAAGAGGCCGTCACCTCCGGCAACTGGGCCGAAATCACCCGCCTCGCAGCGGACGCGGCGGCGCTCCGCTGACACACCGCCGATGGCTTGGCGGTTTTCAGCCGCCCCGCCCGACCCCACGATCTCGTGAGGTGCAAACCGCGCCGTGATCCCTATGTCTCGCCCGTGGAAACACCATGAAACGATCATGGAGCCACGATGGAACCGACGTGCAACGAACACGTTGAATTCCCGGAACCAGAGACACGGAACAAAGGATCCGAATGATGAAAATCGCAGTACTTGCAGGCACCATTGCCCTGACCCCCTTCGCCGCGATGGCAGGTGGCTATGTCGAACCCGCAGCCCCCGCACCGGCCCCCGTCGCCCCGGCACCCGCGCCCGTCGGCTATGACTGGACCGGCTTCTACGGCGGTGCGCAGGTCGAATATGGCGATGTCCAGATCGATGACGTCGATGACACCGAAGGCACCGGCGCCCTCTACGGCCTCTTCGGCGGCTACCGCTACGACTTCGGCGATTTCGTCGTCGGCGCGGAACTCGACCTGAACCTTGCAGACATCGACCTTGAAGACGCCGCCGGTGCCCCGGCCGGCTCGATTGACGCCGTGCACCGGCTTGGCATTGAAGCCGGCTTCGACGCCGGCCCCGCGCTGATCTACGGTACGGCCGGTGTCGCTCAGGCCTACGCGACCGTCGGCGGTACGGACGTCGACGACACCGGTTATTTCTTCGGTGCCGGCATGGACTACCTTGTCACCGACAACGTCACCGTCGGTGCGGAAGTTCTCCAGCACGAGTTCGAAGACTTCAACAACGGCGGCGCCGACGTCTCGGCAACCACCTTCGGCATCAACGCGGCCTTCCGCTTCTGATCCGAACACCAGATTGATCCAAAGGCCCGTGCACCCCGCACGGGCCTTTTTTCATGCCGGCTCAGGCGACGACCTTCTCCACCTGCCGGTCGGCATAGGCAAACAGCCGGTCCAGCGCCTCCGCGAACTGCTCGTCCGGCAGCGTCAGCGCGACACGAATATGCCCCGCCGCCGCCGCGCCGAAGCTCTCGCCCGGCATGATCGCGACCTTCTCCTCCTCCAGCAGCCCGGCGCCGAAGGCCTCGCCGCTCATACCCGTGGCCCGCACGTCCAGCATCACGTACATCGCCCCCGCAGGCGGGATCGCGCGCAACGCCTGTTGCCCCTCCAGCCGCTGCAGCACCATGTCCCGCCGCCGCCGGAACGGTGCGGCCACGGCAGCCTGCGCCTCGGGCCCCTGGCGCAGCGCAAACAGCCCCGCCTCCTGGATATACCCGGGCACGCCATAGGTCGTATGGGTGGCAAGGTTCAGCAGATGCGCCATCGCCGCCTCAGGCCCGGCCACCCAACCGAGGCGCGAGCCCGTCATCGCATGGCTCTTGGAAAGCGAGCCGACCGTCAGCGTCCGCTCGAACATCCCCGGCAGACCGGCAAAGGGCCGGTGCCGCCCGTCCCAGACCTGCGCGTCATAGACCTCGTCCGAGATCACCCACAGGTCATGGGCCTCCGCGACCCGCGCGATGCCCTCCAGCGTCGCGTCGGAATAAACCGCGCCCGTGGGATTGTTCGGCGTGTTGATTAGCAGGCTCCGCGCCCCCGAGGCCTCCGCCGCCGCCGCCAGATCCGCCTCGCGCGGCTGGAATCCGTCCTCGGGCCGCGCGGCCACCGGCACCGGCACCGCGCCCACACCCCGGATCGTGCCGGGATAGGTCGCGTAATAGGGGTCGATCAGCATGGCCCGGTCGCCCTCGTCACAGGCCGCATGGTGCGCCGCGAAGAGCCCCGCCTGCCCACCGGGCGTGATCAGCACGTTCTCCGGGCCGTGCGCCACGCCGCTCGACGCCGTCAGCCGCTCCGCCACCGCCTGCCGCAGGGGCGCGATCCCGGGCACCGCGGCATATCCCGTGTGGCCGCCCCTGGCCGAGGCATGCATCGCCTCCAGGATCGCCGGGTCGGTGCGCACGTCATGCTCGCCGATCGTCAGCTCCAGGATCGGCTCACCCGCCGCCTTCAGCGCCCGCGCGCGGTAGAACAGCCCCCAGCCGTCATCGCCCCCCGGTGTCAAACCGGTGATCCGCTTCGACAAATCCGCCATCGCGCGCCTCCTTCCAGCACCAATTTCCGCTTGCCGCAGATGGTCACGGGCGGCGAGGGCGCGCAACCCCAACCATCTTTGTTCCATGAAAATGCACATCCCAAGGCAGCCACCCGGACCGCCCTCGAAGCCTGATCCCGTCACCCGTCAAACGGCCCCGGATTTTTCCAAAAAATCCGCCCCGGGCGACCGCGAAGCGGGCGCAATCCCCATGGTTCTTGCTTGACAGGCGCTCCCCGTGCTATCGGCTCCCCATGACCAACATCTGCACCCTTATCGGCATTTGTATTCCCCGCTGAACATCGCGGGCCGGTCAGTCGTGGTTTCCAAGGATAATCCAAGCTGCTAGGCCGACCCCGCGTCGCCCGATCCCGCGCTTTGGACTTTGACCACATGGCAGACATCACCCTCAAGAACTCCAGGACCCGCTCGCTCGAACGGCTCGACCCGATCGTGCCCGGCAAGGTCTCGATGTATCTCTGCGGCCCCACGGTCTACGACCGCGCCCATATCGGCAACGCGCGGTCCGCAGTGGTCTTCGACCAGCTCTTCCGCCTGCTGCGCCATGTCTTCGGGGCGGAGAACGTCACCTTCGTGCGCAACTTCACCGACGTCGATGACAAGATCAACGCCCGCGCGGCCGAGACCGGTCGCCCGATCAGCGACATCACCGCCGAGACGTCGCAATGGTATCTCGACGACATGGGTGCCCTCGGCGTGCTCGAGCCCACCCACATGCCCCGCGCCACGGCCTATATCGCCGAGATGGTCACCTTCATCGAGGACCTGATCGACAAGGGCCACGCCTACGCGAAGGACGGCCACGTCCTCTTCCGCGTGCGCTCCTTCGCGGATTACGGCAAGCTCTCGGGCCGCTCCGTCGACGATATGATCGCGGGCGCGCGTGTGGAAGTCGCACCCTACAAGGAGGACCCGATGGACTTCGTCCTCTGGAAACCCTCCGCCGACGACATTCCCGGCTGGGACAGCCCATGGGGCAGGGGCCGCCCCGGCTGGCATATCGAATGCTCCGCCATGTCCCACGCCATTCTCGGAGAAGAATTCGACATCCACGCCGGCGGCTCGGACCTGCTGTTCCCGCACCACGAGAACGAGGTCGCCCAGAGCTGCGCCGCAGGCCACCCCTTCGCGCGCATCTGGCTCCACAACGAGATGCTGCAGGTCGAGGGCAAGAAGATGTCCAAGAGCCTCGGCAACTTCTTCACCGTGCGGGATTTGCTGGAGGGGCACGGCCCCGGCGGAAAGGGTATTCCGGGAGAGGTCATCCGCATGGTCTTTCTCGGGACGCATTACGGCAAGCCGATGGATTGGACTGCCGAGAAAGCGGTTGAAGCGGCATTTACGCTTCATGGCTATATCGAAACGATCGCGATGATGGGTGATATCGAAGCGGCTAAATCGCTGGATGTGGATTCAGAAATCGTTGCCGCGTTGGCCGATGATCTGAACACACACGAGGCGCTGGTGCGCTTGCGCCGGCTTCGCGATCAACCGGATGCAAATGCGCTGGCGCGAAACCTCGTGTTTCTCGGATTCTTCAACTGGCAACAGCTGGAAAAGCAGGTTGAAACTTACCGCGACGGGGTCGCTCGATTGTCCGATCTTGCGGCGCGTCTTCAGGAGGTGCGCCTGAAGGCTATGGAGACCAAGGACTTCAGCGAAGTTGACAGGCTCAAGACGCGTTTGGTCGAGGCGAATGTATCCGTGCAGATGAACAAGTCCGGCGTGAACCTCAGGCCAGAGGTTGATTTCGACCCCTCCAAGCTGGAGGACCTGTGATGGCTCGCACCAATCGCAAGGCCTGCCCCCGGCCGCGGGTGGGGGTGAAGCCCCCGCCCATGGGGGCGGTCGGGGGCTGGCCGGGCCGCAAGCGACCCGGCTTTCTGCGCATATTGCAAGACATGCGCCCGAACCGTAGGGCGGGACTTGTCCCGCCGTCCGCGCTACCCGCGGGACATCTCCCGCCCTGCGCCTTGCGCGCAACCCTTAACAAACCCTCAAGACCACACCTCGAACCCAGCCTTTTCAATAGCTTACGCGATTGTGCAAGCTTGCACAGCCAAGGCGGAGCCCACCCATGACCGACCGCCTCTACCTCTACGACACCACGCTCCGCGACGGCCAGCAGACCCAGGGCGTCCAATTCTCCACCCCCGAGAAGATCCGCATCGCCGAGGCCCTCGACAGCCTCGGCCTCGACTATATCGAAGGCGGCTGGCCCGGCGCGAACCCGACCGACAGTGCCTTCTTCGACGCGGCCCCCGAGACGCGCGCAAAGATGACCGCCTTCGGCATGACCAAGCGCGCTGGCCGCTCCGCCGAGAACGACGACGTCCTCGCCGCCGTCCTGAACGCGGGCACGGCCACCGTCTGCATCGTCGGCAAGAGCCACGATTTCCACGTCACCGACGCCCTCGGCATCACGCTCGACGAGAACGCCGAGAACATCCGGGCCTCCATCGCCCATATCGTCGCTGAGGGCCGCGAGGCGCTCTTCGATGCCGAGCATTTCTTCGACGGCTACAAGGCCCATCCCGACTACGCGCTGCGCTGCGCCAAGGCCGCCTACGAGGCCGGCGCCCGCTGGGTCGTGCTCTGCGATACCAACGGCGGCACGCTCCCGCACGAGATCCACGCCATCACCCGCGCCGTGATCGAGGCCGGCATCCCCGGCGATCACATCGGCATCCACACCCACAATGACACGGAAACCGCCGTCGCGGGCAGCCTCGCCGCCGTCGACGCGGGCGCGCGGCAGATCCAGGGCACGCTGAACGGCCTGGGTGAGCGCTGCGGCAACGCCAACCTCACCACGCTGATCCCGACGCTGCTGCTCAAGGAGCCGTACAAGAGCCAGTACGAAACCGGCATCGCCGCCGAGACGCTGGAAAGCCTGACCCGCACCAGCCGGATGCTCGACGACATCCTCAACCGCGTGCCCTTCCGGCAGGCGGCCTATGTCGGCGCCTCGGCCTTCGCCCACAAGGCGGGCCTGCACGCCTCGGCCATCGTCAAGAACCCCACGACCTACGAACACATCGACCCGGCCCTCGTCGGCAACAAGCGCATCATCCCGATGTCCAACCAGGCGGGGCAGTCGAACCTGCGCAAGCGGCTTGCCGATGCCGGGCTGGAGGTCGAGAAGGACAACCCGGCGCTGGCGCAGATCCTCGAAGACATCAAGGCGCGCGAGGATCAGGGCTACAGCTTCGACACCGCGCAGGCCTCGTTCGAACTGCTCGCCCGCCGCGCCCTCGGCCTGTTGCCGAACTTCTTCGAAGTGAAGCGCTACAAGGTCACGGTCGAGCGGCGGAAGAACAAGTACAACCGCATGGTCAGCCTGTCCGAGGCCGTCGTCGTGGTGAAGATCGGCGACGAGAAGAAGCTCTCGGTCAGCGAAAGCCTCGATGAAAGCGGCTCCGACCGCGGCCCGGTCAACGCGCTGTCGAAGGCGCTCGCCAAGGACCTCGGACCCTACCAGAAATACATCGACGACATCCGCCTCGTGGACTTCAAGGTCCGCATCACGCAAGGCGGGACCGAGGCCGTGACCCGCGTCATCATCGACAGCGAGGACAGCACCGGGCGGCGCTGGTCCACCGTCGGCGTCTCGCCCAACATCGTTGACGCCAGTTTCGAGGCCCTGTTGGATGCGGTGACATGGAAACTGGTGCAGGAAGGCGCCACGCTATGATCCGCATCCCGCCGTTTCTTGCGGCACTGACTCTTGCCACGGGCGCGTCCGCGCAGGAGGCGGAGACGATCTGCCTCTCCGCAGGCGGGCCCGAGGAAGGCACGGCCATCGCGATCTACGGGCACGAAGGTGATCTGCTGTCCATCGCGATCCCGCCCGAAGGCTCGGAGGTGCCGATGCAGAATTTCCTGTTCGACGGGCTGTCCGACACTTTCCCGGTGCTTGAAGCCACCATCACCGAAGGCCTCGCCAACCTGCCGCCGCCGCCCGATGCCAGTACCTGCGCGGGCGATACCGTGGGTCGCGTCTCGGTTGCGGTTGTCTACCCCGACGCACCGCCGCTCACCTACGACGCGCCCTGCGTCAGCGCGGAGTTTCTCGAGTTGAACGACGCCATCATCACGGCGACCGGCGATCCGTCCGGCACGCCCGTCCGCGAATGGTTCGGCGACGTGATCCCCGCCATGCGCGATATCTGCCGGACCCAGCCATGAGCTTCATCGACCCCGAGATTTTCTTCACCATCCATGCCGATCTGCCCCGCGAAGGGCCGGGGGAGACCGCCGACGTGGCCTGGGCCGCCGAGATCGCCGGGATCACTTCGCGCGCGCAGATCCTCGACGCGGCCTGCGGGCCGGGCGGCGATATCGGCGCGCTTTTGCGGGTCGCCGCGCGCGGCCATGTCACCGCCATCGACAAGCATCCCGGCTTCATCGAGGCCGCCACGGCGCGCTGGGGCAAGGACGACCGCGTGACGCTGCTGACCGGCGATTACCTCGCGCCAGAAGGCCCGTTCGACTTCATCTGGTGCGCGGGCGCGGTCTATTTCGTCGGCATCGAGGCGGCGCTGACGGGCTGGCGCGCGGCACTGATGGAGGGCGGGGCGATCGCCTTTTCCGAGCCGGTCTTTTTCATAGATACGCCGTCGGATGCCGCGAAGGCCTATTGGGGCGAAGAATACCAGCCGAAAACGCTCGACGGCATCACCGCGCAGATCGAAGCGGCGGGTTACGAGATGATCGCCCACAAGCCTGTCTCGGACATCGCGTGGGAAAGCTATTACCGCCCCCTGGAGGACCGTATCTCCAGGCTGCGGCGCGGCGCGGACGAGACGATGATCGCGGCGCTGGACGAGCACCTCGCGGAAATCGAAGGCTGGCGCGCCAACAAGGCCGAGACCGGCTACATGCTCTGCGTGGTGCGCCCGGTTTGAGTGTTCAGGCCTGTGCCGAACTGGTCGCGCGCGGTGATCCGCGCCGGTTCCGCGCCGCGATGGCCGCGCCTGTGCCCGCGCGCAAGGTTCTGCTCCCGCTCTACGCCTTCAACATCGAGGTCAGCCGCGCCCCTTGGGTGACGGAAGAGCCGATGATCGCCGAGATGCGCCTGCAATGGTGGCGCGACGCGCTGGAAGAGATCGCCGAAGGCCGGGGCAGGCGGCACGAGGTTGTCGATGCGCTGGGATTCCTGGAGGCCGAGGGGGCAGGGCGGCTCGACCAGCTGGTCGCCGCGCGCCGCTGGGATATCTACCGCGATGCGTTCGAGGATGAGGCCCATTTCCGCGACTATCTCGACCAGACCGGTGCGGCGCTGATCGAAGTGGGCTACCGCGCCCTTGGCGGCACTGTCGACGACACGATCCGTGCGGTCGGCCATGCCGCGGCCCTCGCCCGTTACCTTGTCGCGGCTCCGGAACTCGAGGCGCGGGGCCGATTGCCGCTGGTCGATGGTCGCCCCGAAAGCGTCGCCTCGCTGGCCGCGAACGCACTCGCAGCCCTTCCCCGCCGCCTCCCGCGCAACGCGGCCGCGCCAGCTCTGTTCGAAGCGGCCGGTGCCCGCGCGATCCTCACACGCGCCGCGCGTGACCCGATGGCCGTGGCCGAAGGCCGGCTGGAAAGCGGCCCGCTATCGGAGCGATTCTCGCTGATCCGGGCCGCCCTTTTCGGACGTCTCTAGCTTTCGACCGTAGCAGGCAGTCGCCACTCAGGCGGCGCGCGCACCCTTCGGCTGCATCGCCAGATAGATCAGCGCTGCCCCCGCCAGCGCGAGGAACGGCGCCATGGCGAGGTTCACGCTGGTCCAGCCCGCAACCACGTCCTCGCCGCCCGAATACATCAGGAAGCCGGAGCTGAGCGAGGCCACGGTCACGCAGCCGAAGACGACGAAATCGTTCATCCCCTGCACCGCGCCGCGCTCCTCGGGGCGGTGCGCCTGGGTCAGCATCGCGGTCGCGCCGATGAAGCCGAAATTCCAGCCGACGCCCAGAAGGACGAGCGCCACGAAGAATTGGTAGAGTTCCACCCCCGACAGCGCCACGCCACCGGCAGCGGCCAGCAGGAACAGGCCGGTCGCCACGATCTTCACCGTGCCGAAGCGCGCGATCAGGTGGCCGGTCACGAAGGACGGCGCGAACATCGCGATCACGTGGGCCGAGACGATATCGGCGGCATTACCGGTAGAGAACCCGCAGCCCACGACCGCCAGCGGCGTCGAGGTCATCATAAGGTTCATCAGGGCGTAGGAGACGGCGGCGCAGATCATCGCGACGATGATCTTGGGGTCCTTCAACAGCTCCGCCCGGCTGCGACCGCGCGGCGCGTCGGCGGCGACGGGTTGCGGCTTCGGCACGTCGAGAAAGGCGAACAGCAACGCGCCGACGAGGTTCAGCACGATCACCGCCGCGTAGGTGCCGAGGAACGGGATCACCGTCGCCTCGGATGTGGCCTTGACCAGTTGCGGGCCAATGAGCGCCGATAGAAGCCCACCGGCCATGACGTAGGAAATCGCCTTGGGCCGGAAGCTGTCCGACGCGGTGTCGGTCGCGGCAAAGCGGTAGAAGCCCTGCGCGCTCATGTAGATGCCGGTGAAATACGAGCCCAGAAGGAACAGCGCGAAACTGTCGATCCAAAGCCCGAAGCCCGATACCGCAGCACCCGTGGCCCCTCCCGCTGCGCCGATGTAAAAGCCGGTCGTCCGCCCAAAGCGCTGCATCACCGCCGAAAGCCAAGGTGCCGTGGTCATCGACCCGAAGACGATCAGCGAGATCGGGATCGTCGCCAGCGCGGGGCTCGGCGCGATCATCAGGCCCGCAAGGCCACCGACCACGAAGATCATCGGCATCTGCGAGCCGAGGAAGGCTTGCGCCAGCACGAGGACGATCACGTTCCGCTTCGCGCGGGTGTCATCTGCCATCAGGTCTGTATCGGTCGTGGAGCTCATGGGCAGAGCGGTATAGGCTTTGCGCGGCGTGGTCCATAGGGTGCGACTATGGGCGCTATGCGGAAAAAGGGTCTGGCTATTTGGAAACGATGAACGGCTGCGCCGCGACCTGTCCTGCACGGATCGAGACCGAGGCCGACGTCGCCGCCGGTCGTGCCGTCCTGATGGAGATCGCGCCGGAATTCTCCCGCATTCCCGGGCCTTTACCGTTGCGCCGACGCCCGGACGGATTCGCGGCGCTGTTGCAGGCCATCGTCGGGCAGCAGGTCTCGACAGCGTCCGCCGCCGCGATCTGGGCGCGGCTGGAGGCGGCGGAGCTTTGCGCGGAGGGGGCGGTGGCCACGGCCTCGGAGGAGCAATTGCGCGCCTGTGGTCTCTCGCGGCCCAAGGTGCGCTACGCCCATGCGCTCGCAAGTGCACGGATCGACTATACCGCCCTGCGCGGGGCAGATTCGGAGACGGTCGTGACCACGCTCACCGCTGTCCCGGGCATCGGGCGCTGGACCGCCGAGATCTACGCCAAGTTCGCGCTTGGCCACGTGGACGTCTTTGCCGCCGGAGACCTCGCCTTGCAGGAGGGCGCGAAACTGCTGTTCGACCTTCCCGCGCGGCCAACCGAACGCGAGATGCGGGCCATGGCGGAGGCATGGTCTCCGGTCCGGGCCATTGCCGCCCGCGCGCTCTGGGCCTACTACCGGGAGCAGACCAAACGCGAAGGGGCACTGTGAAATGCGAACACTCGACTACAAGACGAAGGGCTCGCATTCGGGCGACACGAAAAGCCTCGTGATCTTCCTGCACGGCTATGGCGCCGACGGTGCGGACCTGCTGGGGCTGGCCGATCCGCTGGCCGAGCATCTGCCCGATACCGTCTTCGTCTCCCCCGACGCGCCGGAACGCTGCGGCATGAACCCGATGGGGTTCCAGTGGTTCCCGATCCCGTGGATCGACGGCTCCTCGGAAGAGGTGGCCGCAGAGGGCATGGCGCGCGCCGTACATGACCTGAACGGCTTCCTCGATCACGTGATGGCCGAGAACGGGGTGACGGCGGCGGAAACGGCGCTTGTGGGCTTCAGCCAGGGCACGATGATGAGCCTGCATGTCGCCCCCCGCCGCGCCGAGCCTTTTGCCTGCGTCGTGGGCTTCTCGGGCCGCCTCTTGGAGCCTGAGACGCTGGTCGACGAGGTCGTCGTGCGCCCGCCCGTCCTGCTGATCCATGGCGATGCAGATGACGTGGTGCCGCCGCAAAGCCTGCCCGAAGCCGCCGACGGCCTGCAGAAGGCGGGCTGGGAAGAAGTCTATGCCCATATCATGAAGGGCACCGCCCATGGCATCGCGCCGGACGGTCTGAGCGTCGCGCTGGCCTTTCTGAAAGATAAATTGCCCGGATGAGAGGGGTACTGGAGTGGTTGCTCGGTCGTCCCCGTGCCGACGTGCACGAGGGCGCGAAGGTACACCTTTTCCTGCACGCCCATGGAATCGTCCTGCAGCCCTACCGCCTTCGGGCGACGTCGAATGGATCCTCCGCCCTGCGGGTTTGCGACCCGGACCGGTGGCGGCGAATGTCGCAAGACACCCGTGGACAGGACTTGGGACTGGCGGTGCTCGAGACGTTCGGACGTATCGGAAAACCGAACCGTCGCGACCACGGGACACTGAGCACATCGGAATATGACCAGGCGATCCGCTCGGCGCTTTCGCTGAACTCCCGCGCGCCGTTGTGGAAGGGCACCGGCATGATCTCCGTTAGAGTGCGCGAAGGCTTGTTCGTCGTCGTTCCGATGCGTCCCGCGGGCACCGCCGGGGGATATGCCGATGTGTCCGGCGCGGTTCTGCCCAGACTGGAGGTTTCAAACGCAACGCCGCAAGCCTTGGGTGCGATCCTTGACCTTGCTGCGGACCTCGCGCTTCGCGCGGCTGAGCCGTCATAGGTCTGTCACGCAACCGTTCTAGCCTGCCCCCAGCCACTGCATCTATTTTTCTTGCCGGATGGCGAGGCCTAGATATAGTGGTCACAAGGCAGGAGCGGGGCTCCCGCTCTGGTGCCGTTACTCGGGCAGACAGGGCAGGGACGGAGTCACCCATGAATGGAGCGACCGCACCCGCGATCGACGCGGATTTCCGAACAAGTTTCGTTAGGGCACCGGGGGCGCTGCGCCAGAACCCCGCGCTGGTGCTGAATGCCGATTACAGGCCGCTCAGCTACTACCCGCTGTCGCTCTGGCCGTGGCAGGAGGCGGTGAAGGCCGTCTGGCTCGACCGGGTGCAGATCGTCGCGGAATACGAGGAATTCGTGCATTCGCCCTCGACGGCGATCCGCATCCCCTCGGTCGTGGTGCTGAAGGATTACGTGAAGCCGCAGAAACGCGTGGCCTTCACCCGGTTCAACCTGTTTTTGCGCGACGAATTCTCCTGCCAGTATTGCGGCGCGAAGGGCGATCTGACGTTCGACCATGTCGTGCCGCGGGCGAAGGGCGGGGTGACCTCGTGGGAGAATGTCGTGGCGGCCTGTTCGAAGTGCAACCTGCGCAAGGGCTCGCGCAGCCTGCGCCATTCGGGCCTGACACTGCGCCAGCCGCCGCGCCAGCCGGGGGCGGAGGAATTGCGCAACCGGGGCCGGAAATTCCCGCCGAATTACCTGCACGAGAGCTGGATGGACTTCCTCTACTGGGACAGCGAGCTGGAAGCGTGACCGCTTGGGGGCGCTGCCCCCAAACCCCCGGAGTTTTCGGGCAAGATGAAAGGGCTGCCCCGTGACAAGGGCTGCCACGGCGCGCTAGCGTCGCGTCGACTGTTATCGGAGCCCGAACATGACCGACCCTTTCTTCCAGCCGCCTTCGGGCACCGACCTGCCGCGGTATGCGGGCGTGCCGAGCTTCATGCGCCTGCCGTATCTGGCCGCCGACGATCCGCGCCGGGCGGAGGTCGATATCGGCTTTTTCGGGCTGCCGTGGGACGGGGCCACGTCGAACCGCCCCGGCGCGCGGCACGGGCCGCGGGCGCTCAGGGATTATTCCACCATGATCCGCGAGATGAACCGCGCGACCGGGCAGAAACCCTTCGAGGCGGCGAAGGTCGCCGACCTCGGCGACGTGGCCATGTCGCCGGTCGATCAGGACGAAGCGCTTGAGAACGCTCAGAAATTCATTGCGGGCGTGCTGGGGCAGGGGATCCGGCCCTTCATGGTGGGCGGCGATCACCTGTGCACGCTGACGGTCTTGCGGGAGTTGCGCAAGGCGCGCGGCGCGCCGTTCGGGCTGGTGCTTCTGGACAGTCACACCGACCTCTATCCGCCTTATTTCGGGGGTGAGACGCTGACCCACGGCAACCCGTTCCGGCAGGGGATCGAGGAGGGGTGTCTCGACCCCGAACGCGTGGTGATGATCGGGATGCGCGGGACCTCCTACAACAACTCGGATTTCCAGTACGGCTATGACCATGGCGTCCGGATCGTTCCGATCGAGGAATGCATGGAGCGCGGCTGGACCTCGACCATGGAGGTTGCGCGTGAAGTGGTGGGGGACGGGCCGACCTACCTGTCCTTCGACATCGACTTCGTGGACCCGGCCTTCGCGCCCGGCACGGGCACGCCGGAGGTGGGCGGGCCGACCAGTTTTCAGGCGATCCAGTGCGTGCGCGCCCTGCGCGGGCTGGACGTGATCGGGGCGGATATCGTCGAGGTCTCGCCGCCCTTCGACAACGGGGGGATCACCGCGTGGCTGGGGGCGTCGATCATGTTCGAACTGCTCTGCGCGATGCAGCCTTGAGACCCCTCGTTGGTGCCGAAATCGCGTGGAGTGAACCTGTCGTGATCCTGTAGTTATTCCGTAACTACAGCGAAGCCATGTCGAGGAGGGCGCATCTTGGCGAGCCACGGCCGCAATTCCCTGCCCGAGCACCTGCGCGAGACCGACCGCGCGGCGGGGTTCGAGTTGGCCGCGGACTTCGAGCGCTTCAGCCAGATGAACGACGTCTTCACGCGCGCGTTCTGGGACGCGCGGGTCAAGTCGAAGGACACGGACGCCTTCTTCGCGTCGTACCGGATGGAAGCCGCGCCGCGCCGGGGCGACGGGTTCACCCAGAAGGATTTCGCGCTGCGAAACGCGGCGTGGCTGATCAGCGACATCGTGAGCGAACGGAGCGCGGCGGAGGGGTTGCGCGAGGGGTTCCAGGGGGCGATCCGGGACGACACGCCGGTGGCCCCCGAGAAGGCCGAGCTTGGGACGCCGGAGGCCGAGGCGGCCGAGATCAAGGCCATCGCGAAGCTGTTCGGCGCGGACCTGGTGGGGATCACCCATCGCGATGACCGCTGGCATTATCGCGACCGCCCGGACACCCGCACCATGGAGCCGGTGGCGAACGACCTGCCCGATGGCCTGAGCCATGTCATCGTGATGGGGCACGCGATGGATGCAGACCTTGTCGAGACCTACCCGAGCGCGCTGGCCGGCGCGGCGACAGGGCGCGAATATTCCCACGAGGCGGCCATCGTCATGCAATTGGCCGCCTATATCCGCAACCTCGGCTACGATGCCGTGGCCAGCATGAACGACACCGCGCTGGTCGTTCCCTATGCGATCAAGGCGGGGCTTGGCGAATACGGGCGCAACCAGATGGTCCTGACGCCGGAATTCGGGCCCCGGGTGCGGTTTTCGAAGATCTTCACGGACCTGCCGCTGGCCGTGGACGGGCCGCGCGCGCTGGGGCTGAAGGAGTATTGCGCGGGCTGCGATGTCTGCGCCGTGGCCTGTCCGGTGAAAGCGCTGCCCTTCGGGAGTCCTGATTTCGGCGAGGAGGTCACGCAAGGCTCGCCCTCGACCTTGCGGGGGGTGCGGAAATGGTCCTCCAACGCCGAGGCCTGTTTCGGCTATTGGGCCAAGCTGAAATCCGATTGCGCGATCTGCATGCGGGTGTGCCCGTTCACCGCGCCGCGAAAGGGCTGGTCGGGGCGGGTCTGGTATGGGCTGGCCACCGGGCGGGGCGGGGCACGCGGGCGCGCCATCGCGCGGGCCTGGGCGGCGCGCCGGGCCCGCCCGAGGGTGAAACCGAAGGAGTGGTGGGGCCGGATCCGGGGATGAGGCGGAGCGGCGGTTTCCATCCTGTTGCGCCCCGGGCGGAATCAATGGACTCTGTAGGCGGCTATCGGGTAGAGAGGCGCTGTTAGCGCTAACGACGCCGGGCACCGACCCGGCCAGACAAAGACTTCGAGAGGACTGAGCATGGTCAGCCGCGTTATTCCGGTCGAGCCGTTCGACCTTGTCATTTTCGGCGGAACGGGGGATCTCGCCCGCCGCAAGATCCTGCCGGCGCTCTACCGCCGGTTCCGCGACGGACAGATGCCGGAAGAGGCGCGGATCATCGGCGCGGCGCGCTCGGAACTGGATGCGGAGGGCTACCGCAAGGAGATCCGCGAGGCCTTCGACGAGTTCCTGCGCAAGGACGAGCGCGATGGCCAGATGGAGGCCTTTCTTCAGCACCTCGACTACCTGCCGATCGACGCGATGGGCAAGGACGGCTGGAAGGACCTCAAGAAGAAGATACGCAAGGACGTGACGCAGGCGTTCTACTTCTCGGTCGGGCCGAACCTGTTCGGGGCGCTGGCCGAACGGCTGCACACCCATGGCATCGCGCGGCCGGATGCGCGGATCGTGGTGGAAAAACCCTTCGGTCGTGATCTTGCCTCGGCGAAGGAGCTGAACGGCACGCTCGCCGAGCATTTCGACGAGACGCAGATCTACCGGATCGACCATTACCTGGGCAAGGAAACGGTCCAGAACCTGATGGCGATCCGCTTCGGAAATGTGCTGTTCGAGCCGTTGTGGAATGCGCAATATGTCGATCACGTCCAGATCACCGTCGCCGAGGAAGTCGGCGTGGGCGGGCGTGGGGCCTATTACGACAAGTCCGGCGCGATGCGGGACATGGTGCAGAACCACCTGATGCAATTGCTCTGCCTGACGGCGATGGAGCCGCCCAACCGGTTCGAGCCGGACGCGGTGCGTGACGAGAAGCTGAAAGTGATCCGCGCGCTCGACCCGGTGGATGTCGCCGATATCGTGCGCGGCCAATACGGCAGCAATGGCGGCCCGTCCTACCTCGAAGATGCCGAGGCGCCCGACAGCCGCACCGAAAGCTACATCGCCATGAAGCTGCACATTGCCAACTGGCGCTGGAACGGCACGCCCTTCTACCTGCGCACCGGCAAGCGGATGAAGGCGCGCAAGTCCGAGATCGTGGTGACCTTCAAGGACACGCCCCATTCGATCTTCGACGAGGATGCCGGGCAGAAGGCCAACGTGCTGTCGATCCGGCTGCAGCCCGACGAGGGGATCGACCTGAGCGTCACCATCAAGGAGCCGGGGCCGGGGGGCATGCGCCTGATCGACGTGCCGCTCGACATGACCTTCGCCGATGCGCTGGGGCCGGATGCGGAGCATGTGCCCGATGCCTACGAGCGGCTGATCATGGACGTGATCCGGGGGAACCAGACGCTGTTCATGCGGGGCGACGAGGTCGAGGCCGCCTGGGCGTGGACCGATCCGATCATCGAGGCCTGGACCGCGAAAGGCGACAAGCCCGCCACCTACGAGCCCGGCACCGCCGGCCCGGAAGAGGCGCTGATGCTGATGCACCGCGATGGCCGCCGCTGGAGGGACCTGGCATGAATATCGTCGAATATCCCGACAGCGAGGCGATGATGCTGGACCTCGCGGACAGGCTGACGTCGGAGCTGGCCGATACGCTGCGCCGCAAGGACAGCGCGACGTTCTGCGTGCCGGGCGGGTCGACGCCGGGGCCGATCTTCGACGTGATGAGCGAGCAGGCGCTGGATTGGGACCGCGTCGCCGTGGTGCTGAACGACGAGCGTTGGGTGGACGAGGACAGCCCCCGGTCCAACACGGCGATGCTGCGGAAACGCCTATTGGTATCAAGGGCTTCCGCGGCGACGTTGATCCCTTTGTTCAAGGCGGGCGGGGCGGCTGAGGACGCGATGGAGGAGCTGGCGGCGGGCCTTGAGGGGCATTTGCCGATCTCGGTCCTGCTGCTTGGCATGGGGGCCGACATGCACACGGCCTCGCTGTTTCCCGGGGCGGACAACCTGGAGGCCGCGCTGGCCTCGGACGCGCCGCTGCTGATGCCGATGCGGGCCGAGGGCGCAGGGGAGCCGCGCATCACGCTGACCGCGCCGGTCCTGAACGGGGCGCTCAGCAAGCATATTGTCATCACCGGCGCCGAGAAGCGCGAGGCGCTGGAGCGGGCGCGCCATCTCGACCCGAAGGAGGCGCCGGTCGCGGCGGTCCTTCAGGGCGCGACGGTGCATTGGGCGGAGTAAGTCACATGGACGACATCTGGACCGACCTTCTTGCGCATGACGCGGACAACACGGGGCGCACGATCCTCGACCTGTTCGACACGGCGGACCGGGCGGAGACCTTCTCGGCCCGCGCGGACGGGCTGCTGTTCGACTTCTCCAAGACGCAGATCGACGAGGGTGCGCTGTCGCTGCTGCTGGAACTGGCGCGGGTCAGCGGCGTGGAGGACCGCCGCGAGGCGATGTTCACCGGCGAGAAGATCAACGAGACCGAGGGGCGGGCCGTGTTGCACACCGCGCTCAGGGCCGAGACCGGGCCGATCCTCGTGGATGGCGAAGACGTCATGCCCGGGGTGCTGGACACGCGCGCGCGGTGCCTGGCCTTTGCCGAGGATGTGCGCAGCGGGGAATTCGCCGGGGCCGGTGGGCGCTTTACCGATGTCATCAACATCGGCATCGGCGGCTCGGACCTGGGGCCGGCCATGGCGACGCTGGCGCTGGCCCCGTATCACGACGGGCCGCGCCTGCATTACGTCTCGAACGTCGACGGGGCGGACATCAACGACACCTTGCAAGGCCTTGATCCGAAAACGACTTTGGTGATCGTGGCCTCGAAGACCTTCACCACGATCGAGACCATGACCAACGCGCGCACGGCGCGGGACTGGATGGCGCAGGGTGTGGCCGATCCGGCGAGCCAGTTCGCGGCGCTCAGCTCCGCGACGGGCAAGGCGGGCGACTTCGGGATTCCTGAAAGTCGCGTCTTCGGGTTCGAGGATTGGGTCGGCGGGCGCTATTCGCTCTGGGGGCCGATCGGCCTCGGCCTGATGATCGCCGTGGGGCGAGAGGCCTTCACGCAGTTCCTTGCCGGTGGTCACGCGATGGACCGGCATTTCCGCGAGGCCGACCTGGCCGAGAACCTGCCGGTTCTGCTGGCGCTCGTCGGGCTCTGGCACAACCAGGTGCAGGGCCATGCGACGCGCGCGGTGCTGCCCTATGACAACCGCCTCAGCCGCTTGCCGGCCTACCTTCAGCAGCTGGAAATGGAGAGCAACGGAAAGTCGGTCGCGATGGACGGCGCGCGGCTCGACCGCAATTCCGGCCCGGTCGTCTGGGGCGAGCCGGGGACAAACGGTCAGCACGCCTTCTACCAATTGATCCACCAGGGCACGCGTGTGATCCCCTGCGAATTCCTCGTGGCCGCGCGGGGACATGAGCCCGAGCTGGCGCATCACCACAGGCTTCTGGTCGCCAATTGCCTGGCCCAGTCCGAGGCGCTGATGCGGGGCCGGTCGATGGACGAGGCGCGCGAGATGATGCGCGCCAAGGGGCTGGACGGCGCGGAACTGGAACGCCAGGCCGCCCACCGCGTGTTCGAGGGCAACCGGCCGTCAACGACGCTGCTCTATGACAAGCTGACGCCCTTCGTGCTCGGCCAGATCATCGCGCTTTACGAGCATCGCGTGTTCGTCGAAGGCGTGATCCTCGGGATCAACTCCTTCGATCAATGGGGCGTGGAACTGGGCAAGGAACTGGCCGTTGCGCTCGAGCCGGTGCTGACGGGCGAAGCGGACGGGGCGGGCAAGGATGGGTCCACCCTTGCCCTTGTGGCTGAAGTGAAAGCGGCGGGCGGCGTCTAGGCGCTTATTGCGCCTCGCACTCCCCGCCTTGGCAGCCCTGGTGCGGTTCTTCCGGCACCTCCGGCGGCGGGGCCGGTGCGGGGTCCGGTTCGGGCGCGGGATCGTCGGCTTCGTTCAAGAGGCCGCAGACGTGATCGTCGTAATTGCCGAACACGGTGCCATCCGGAAACAGGCCTGAGTTGCGCGCCCATTCGATCGCCGCGGCCTCGTTGAACACGATGTTGCGTGTCAGACCGCCGCTGCCGACAGCGACGACAAAACGGTTCCCGCCATCGACGAAATGCAATGCGGGCGTGCTGGATGCGCCGCCGGTGGCGCAGGCGGAGACGCCGACGAAATCAGCGAGGGCGGGCAGGGGCAGGGTGGTAGCGAGTAGGGTGGCCAGAATGGCGAGGCGCGGTCTGGCGTGGGAGGCTTGGGACGTCATGGGGCAGACTTTCTGTCCTTGGGTTAATGGCTTTAGAAAAATCGTGTCTTGGGCGCGGCAATGGGGAATGCCACTTTCGGCGCACGGACGTCCCGGGATCGGACGGACGCCGCGCGTCGGCCCTCAGGATAGCGGATCCGACTTGCTTCTCGAAGTGAGGAACACCGGCACGTATCCCGTGCCTCTGGGGGCGCATCTTGCGCGTCGATAAGCTGAGGGATGTTTGGAAATGGCTGGAGCGGGTAACGGGAATCGAACCCGTAACTGAAGCTTGGGAAGCTTTCGTGATACCTTTTCACCATACCCGCCGCTCGAAGGAGTGGATACGCCCGGGCCGCGGGGGCGTCAAGCGGGGTTTGGATGGGTGTGCAAGCTTGCACAAATGGGTCAAGTCATTGAAAAGGCTTGGGAAGGTGGTTCTTATTAAGGTAAGTTTAAGGGTCTGAGGCGCGGGTTGCGGGCGGGTGATGGTGGGTTTCACCCACCCTACGTGGTTGATTTCGCGGGCGCGCTGGACTAGGTGAGGCGCAGCACTCGAAAAGGACCGACGACAATGGATTTCGCACGCACAGCCTGAACCCCTCCCGGTTTTCCTGTTTCGCGAGCGTGCCCCATGCCGTCCATTTCCGTCGCCAGCCTGAGCTGGCATACCCCCGACAACTATCCCCTGTTCGATGACCTGAGCGTCACGTTCGGCACTGTCCGCACCGGCCTTGTGGGCCGCAACGGGACCGGGAAATCCACGTTATTGCGCCTGATCGCGGGAGAGCTGACCCTGGTTTCCGGCACGATCAGCGGGGCGACTTCGGTCGGTATCCTGCACCAATCGGCGGACCTCACCGGCGCGGTGACGATTGCCGACTTGTTCGGCGTGGCGGGGCAAGTGGCACTTCTAGAGCGCGCCGCGCGGGGCGAGGCGACCGTGGAGGAGCTTGCCGAGGCGGACTGGACTCTTGAGGCGCGGATCGAAGCGGCTCTGGCGGGGCTTGGCCTGGATTTGCCAGCGGAGACGCCGCTGGAACGCCTGTCCGGCGGACAGAGGACGCGGGCGCGGCTGGCGGCGCTGATGTTCGATGCGCCCGATGCGCTGCTTCTGGACGAGCCGACGAACCATCTCGACCGCGAGGGGCGCGCGTTCGTGATGGAGGCTTTGCAAGGGTGGAAGGGCTGCGCGGTGATTGCCAGCCACGACCGGACGTTGCTGGAGGGCATGGACGCGATCGTCGAACTGACGAGCCTCGGCGCGAAGACCTATGGCGGAAACTACAGCGCCTACCGCGCGGCGAAGGATGCTGAGCTTGCGGCGGCGGAGCAGGGGCTTGCGAAGGCCGAGCGGGGTGTCGCCGAGACACAGGCCCGCGCGCAGGCAGCGGCGGAGCGCAAGGCGCGGACCGACCGGCAGGGGCGGCAGATGCGCGCCTCTGGCAGCCAGTCGAAGATGCTGATGGACAAGGCTAAGGAGCGCAGCGAGAGCTCGGGCGGTGCGGCGGCCCGCTTGCGCGACCGACAGGCGGAGGAAGCGGGCGCGGCGCTGGAGGAGGCCCGCGCGGCGCTGGAGGTGCTGGAGCCGCTGGCGATGGACGTTCCGCCCTCGGGGCTGGCCGCCGGGCGGGACGTGTTGAAGGTGGCGGGGCTGCGGTTCGGCTATCCGGGCGGAGCGCCGCTCCTCGACGATGTGTCGCTGACGATCCGGGGGCCGGAACGGGTGGCGATCTCGGGGCCGAACGGGGCGGGGAAATCGACCTTGCTGGCCTGCCTCGCCGGGGCGCTGCAGCCGCAGGCGGGATCGGTCGCGGTGCAGGTTCCCGCCGTGCTGATCGACCAGCACATGAGCCTTCTGCATCCCGACGAGACGGTGGCCGAGGCCTTCGCACGGCTCGACCCGGACGCGGGCGAGAATGCGCGGCGCGCGGTTCTGGCGCGGTTCCTGTTCCGGGGCGAGGACGCGCATCGGCGGATCGGCACCCTGAGCGGTGGCCAGAAGATGCGCGCCGGGCTGGCCTGCACGTTAGGCCACAGCCGCCCGCGCCAGTTGCTCCTGCTGGACGAGCCGAACAACCACCTCGATCTGGTGGCTGTCGAGACGCTGGAGGCCGGGCTGAACGCTTATGACGGCGCGCTGCTGGTGGTGAGCCACGACGAGACGTTTTTGCGCCGGATCGGGGTTGGGCGGCGGGTGGAGCTTTAGCCGCGCCGACGCCTGCGCCGCCCGCCGTCGCCGCCCGGAGCCGAGCCGCTTGCCCCGAAGGCCACGTCCGGCAGGGGCGCGATCTTCGCCAGTTCCGGGAACGGGTCCGTTGCGTGGGGGATGGCGTTGGCGTTGACGAAATGCTCCTGGAATTTCGGCTCGATGGCGGTTTCGACCTTGTGGATCCTGTGGACGGTGTCCTCGATCTTCGTGCGGGCCGCGCGGTTGCAGAGCGCGATGCGGGCGCCGTGGCCGGCCGCGTTGCCAGCGGACTGGACGCGGTCGAGCGGCACGTCGGGGATCATGCCGAGGACCATGGCGTGTTTGGGCGAGATGTGGGCCCCGAAGGCCCCGGCGAGGATGACGCGGTCCACGCGTGTGACGCCGCGCTGGTCCATGAGCAGGCGGGCCCCGGCGTAGAGCGCGGATTTGGCCAGCTGGATAGCGCGGATGTCGCCCTGGGTGACGGTGATGCGGGGGCCGCCTTGCTCGGTCGCGTCGTGGATCAGGTAGGCGTGGGTGCGGCCGGTGGGCTCGCAGCGCGCGGTGCCGGTGGCCTCCGCGGAGCCGATCAGGCCGGAGGCATCGAGCAGGCCCGCCATGCGCATCTCGGCCACGGCCTCGATGATGCCGGAGCCGCAGATGCCGGTGGGGACCGTGTCGAAGGCGGGATCGTCGGACCAGAGGTCCGAGCCGATGACGCGGAAGCGGGGCTCCTTGGTGACCGGGTCGATCTCGATCCGTTCGATGGCACCGGGGGCGGCGCGCTGGCCGGAGGAGATCTGCGCGCCCTCGAAAGCGGGGCCGGTGGGCGAGGAACAGGCGAGGACGCCGTTCGTGTCGCCAAGCAGGATCTCGGCGTTGGTGCCGACATCAACGATGAGCGCCAGGTCATTCGACGTGTTTGGTTCTTCGGCGAGGGCGACGGCGGCGGCATCGGCCCCCACGTGGCCCGCGATGCAGGGCAGAAGGTAGCTTTTAGCGGTCGGGGCGATGGCGGTGAGGCCAATATCGCGCGCATCGAGCGTGAGGGAGCCGGAGGTGGCGAGCGCGAAGGGCGCCTGGCCCAGTTCGACGGGGTCGATGCCGAGGAGCAGGTGGTGCATCACCGGGTTGCAGACGATGACCGTCTCGAAGATGAGGGCCGGGTCGATCTGCGCCTCCGCCGCGATCTCGGTGGCCAGCGTGTTGAGGGCGGACTGCACGGCGGCGGTCATCTCCGCATCGCCGCCGGGGTTCATCATGGCGTAGGAGACGCGGGACATGAGGTCTTCGCCGAAGCGGATCTGCGGGTTCATCAGGCCGGAGGAGGCGAGGACGCGCCCATCGGTCAGGTCGCAGAGGTGGGCCGCGATGGTGGTGGAGCCGAGGTCGACGGCAAGGCCGTAGAGGCCGCCCTCGTGCAGGCCGGGCCAGATGCCGAGGATCTGGTGGGTTTCGCTGTTGGCGGGCTGGTGGAGGGCGACGGAGACCTGCCATTTGCCCTTGCGGAGCGCCGGTTGCAGCGCCTTGAGGACCGGAAGGGGGGCGGTGACGGGGGCGATGTCCCATTGCGCACGCAGGGCGTCGGCGACGCGTTCGAAATCGCCCGAGGGTTCGTGCATGTCGGGCTCGACCACGTCGATCATGACGAGGCGCGTGGCCGGGTCCATGGTGATCGCCTTGGCGGAGGCGGCCTTGCGGACTACCTGCCGGTGGACCTGGCTCTCGGGGGGCACGTCCACCACGATGTCGCCCATGACCTTGGCCTGGCAGCCCAGGCGCCGGCCTTCCTTGAGGCCGCGCACGCGGTCGTAGCGGGCCTCGACCTCGTTCCATTCGGAAAGCGCGCCGTCGCGGACGGTCACGCCATGTTTGGGGAAATCGCCGTAGGAGGGCGCAATCTGGCATTTCGAGCAGATGCCGCGTCCGCCGCAGACCGAATCGAGGTCAACGCCGAGCTTGCGCGCGGCGGTCAGGATCGGGGTGCCTTGCGGGAAACGTCCGCGCTTGCCGGAGGGCGTGAAGATGACGAGGGGGTCTTGATCGGCCATGGGTCCGCCCGGGGCTTGTGAGGTCTCGGGGCCTATGTATCGTTTCGGACGCGGCTGAACAGGCGCAAATGCGTCATGAAGGATATGAGGCGCGTCATATGTCGCCGGCGCCGTCGAGCCAGGCGAGGATCGCCGAGCGGTCGCCGTCGAGGGCGGGCGCGGGGGGCCTGGTCGACGGATCGGGCAGGCGGGACATTTTCAGCGGGTTGCCCGCCGCTTTCTGGGAGGGGCCGCCGTTCCGGCCCTCGACTTCGATCACCATGTTGCGGGCGAGGATCTGCGGATCGGCCATGGCCTCGGCCACGTTCTGGATCGGGCCGGTGGGGATGCCCGCGGCCTCGAACGTCGCGATCCAGCGGGCGGCGGGGTGGTGCAAGGTCTCCAGCTCGATCATCCGTTTGAGAAGGCGGGCGTGTTCGCAGCGGGCGGGGTTGGTGGCGAAGCGCGGATCCTCGGCCCATTCGGGATGGTTCAGCGTGTGGGCGAGCTTCGTGAAGAGAGCATCGTTGCCGGCGGCGATGACGAAAAGCCCGTCCTCGGCATGGAAGGTTTCGAACGGCGTGATGGAGGGATGCCGCGCGCCGGAGGGGCCGGGGGGCGCGAGGCCTGCGGCGACCATGGCGACGGCATGCTCCAGGATGGCGAGCTGGCAATCGAGCATCGCCACGTCGACCCTCTGGCCAAGCCCGGTGCGCTCGCGGTCGTAGAGGGCCGCGAGAATGCCCTGGGCCAGGACCATGCCAGCCACGATATCGCCGACCGAGGCGCCCACGCGCACCGGCTCCCGCCCCTTTTCGCCGGTCATCGACATGACGCCGCCGCGCGCCTGCACCACCATGTCATAGGCCGGTTTGAGCGCCTCCGGCCCGGTCTGGCCGAAGCCCGAAACCGCGCCGTAGATGAGGCGGGGGTGCGTGGCCCGGAGCGTGTTCCAGCCGTAGCCGAGCCTGTCCATCACGCCGGGGCGGTCATTTTCGAGGAGCACGTCGGCGCGGGCGAGGAGACGGTCGAAGATGGCGCGGTCGGGTGCGGATTTCAGGTCCAGCGCGATGGAGCGCTTGGAATGGTTCAGGCCCCGGAAATAGGCGCTTTCGCCATCGACGAAGGGCGGGAAGGCGCGCGTGTCGTCGCCGGTGCCGGGGCGTTCGACCTTGATGATGGTCGCGCCGAGTTGTGCGAGCGTCAGGCTGCAATAGGGACCGGCGAGAACGTGGGTGCGGTCGAGGACGATGATGTCGGAGAGGGGGGCGGCGGGCCGTGTCATGGGGCAGGCATGGTTAAGATAAGTCAGCAGGCAGGAAAGCGCGATCCGATCTGGCCTGCACTGATCTGGATCATGGAGACCTTGAAGCGCCTGTGACGGCAAGCCGCTGAAAGGGTGATGCCGAATTTTCGTACGAAAATTCGCAGGGTGCGAAAATTCGTACGAATTTTCGGTTCAGAACCAGAGGCGCACCGGTTGTCGTGTGCAGAAGACAACGAACTGTCCGTTGCATTCTGCCAGATGCCAGCCCCTTCGGTGCACTTCATCAGTGAAGACGTCGCGGCCGACTTCGGCTTCGACCCAGCGGACAGAGCGCCGCACGACGCCGCCGAAGCGGACGGTTTTCGCGGAAAAGACCTGGTCGACCCAAGGGGCGGACGGAAGCGGGATGGCTGGACGGATGTTCATCCCTCCAGCCTGTCCCATCTGAGTTAATAGCCCATTAAGCCCGCCGACGGCGACGGCCACCGGCGCGTCCGCCAGCGAGGGCCGCGTCGGGGTCCTGGTTGAACTTGATCCAGGCGGCCCCGCCGTCATCGTGGTTGAGCAGGAAGTTGGCGGCGCGGATGGCCTCCATCTCCTTGCCGGGGCGCGGCTTGGTGGAGCCCATGCCGAAGAGCTTCACGAAGGTTTCGTCGTCCATGTCGGCAGGCAGGATGACACCGGCGGCCTCGACCGCCTCTTTCTTCGCGGCGATGGCCTTTGGGCCGATGGGCAGCGCCACGGGGTTCATGATCGCGGAGGTCATGCCGGCGGAGAAGGCCATGGGCAGGAAGGCGTTGTTGATGCCGTGGCGGTTCGGCAGGCCGAAGGAGATGTTCGACGCGCCGCAGGTGGTGTTCACGCCCAGTTCCTCGCGCAGGCGGCGCACGAGCGTGAAGACCTGGTGGCCGGCGGTGGCCATGGCGCCGATCGGCATCACGAGCGGGTCGACCACGATGTCATGGGCGGGGATGCCGAAATCGGCGGCGCGTTCGACGATCTTCTTCGCCACGGCGAAGCGCACGTCCGGGTCTTCCGAGATGCCGGTGTCGTCGTTGGAGATCGCCACGACCGGCACGTTGTATTTCTTGACCAGCGGCAGGACGAGTTCCAGGCGCTCTTCCTCGCCGGTGACCGAGTTAAGGAGCGGGCGGCCCTCGGCGGCGGCAAGGCCGTTTTCCAGCGCGCCGGGGACCGAGGAGTCGATGCAGAGCGGGCAATCGGTGACGGCCTGCACGACCTCGACCAGCTGCTTCATCAGCGTGGGTTCGACGAAGTTGTTGTCGGCGTAGCGCGGATCCTCGGCCATCTTGTTGGAGAAGACGGCGCCCGAGTTGATGTCGAGAACCGTGGCGCCCGCGGCGACCTGGGCCAGCGCGTCGGCCTCCACGCGGGAGAAATCGCCGCGTTCAAGCTCCTCGTTGAGGATCTTGCGGCCGGTGGGGTTGATGCGTTCGCCGATGACGCAGAACGGCTCGTCAAAGCCGATTACGGTGGTCTTGGTCTTCGACTCGATGATCGTGCGCGTCATGTGCCTGTAACTTTCTCAGATGTCTGCGTCGGGATTGGCGGGCACCGCGGAGGCGCCGCCGTTGGCGATGGCCCACTTGGCATTGGTCTTGATGCCGCCGAGCGGGAAGAAGTGGATGTTCTCGATCAGGCTGTCGGGGTTCGCCGCCTTGTAGGTGGCCAGATCGGAGAGGATCTCATCGGGCTCGAACGGCAGGAGCAGTTTGGTGACGTCCTTGGCGCGCTTCTGGAGCACCTTGAGCGAGGGGCCGACACCGCAGGCGATGGCGAACTTGATGAGCGTCTGCAGCTTGGCGGGACCGGCGATGCCGAGGTGGATCGGCAGGGTGATGCCTTCGGCCTTCAGGCGCTCGGCCCATTTGATCGCGGTCTCGGCCTCGAACAGGAACTGGGTGGCGAGCGCCATCTGCGCGTCCGTGCGGTTGGCGAAATGCTGTTTCCAGCGCAGCGCGTCCGACACCATCTTGTCGCCGCCATCGGGGTCGATGTCGCGGTTGCCTTCCGGGTGGCCCGCGACGTGCAGGCGCTTGATGCCGGCGCGGTCGAAGAGGCCGGTTTCCATCAGCTGCATGGAGGAATGGAAGTCGCCATGGGGCTGAGCCACGCCACCGGCGAGCAGCAGCGCCTGGGTGATGCCGGCTTCGCCCCGGTAACGGGCGATCCAGTCTTCCAGCGTGGCGGCGTCCTTGATGATCCGCGCGGGGAAATGCGGCATCGGATCGTAGCCTTCGGCGCGCAAACGGGCGGCGGTGGCGACCATGTCCTCGATCGGCGTGCCCTCGATATGGGCGATGTAGACGCGGGTGCCTTCGGGCAGGAGCGCGCGGAAATCATCGACCTTCTCGGCGGTGCGCGGCATCACCTCGATGGAATAGCCTTTGAGCAGGGCCTCCATCTCCGCTGTCGGGGCGGTGGGGCCGGGCGTGGCGGCGAGCTTGCGGAAATTCAGAAGCGACATGAGTTTCTCCCGGAGGGTCATGGGGCGACAGGGTCAGGTGGCACTTGCGCGATCGCGCCCGGAGGCGCGTGCAGATTCGTCGTAGCCTTCGGCGTCGATCAGGGATTTCAGGCGGTCGTTGTCATAGGCGCTGTCGAGGGCGGCGGCCTCGGCCTTTGCGGCCTCGGCCAGATCCCCCTCGGCTTCACCCACCACGACCCGGCGGAACCCGGCGAGATAGGCGTCGTCATCCTTGGCACCCACCTTCATGGCGGCGCGGTCGATGGCCTGTTCGAAACGCTCGGGCAGAGGCGCCTTGGCCCCCGACCGGCCCTTGCCGATGATCACCTGCGCGGGGATATCGCGCCAGAAAACGTGGGTGATGGCGGCCATGGGCTGCCCCTTCGTGCTGCGGGCCGAGGCGACTCGGTCCCTTGGGTTTCGCGCTTTATAGGCGCGGCGTCCTGCCGCGCTGGTCCTGTTTTCGACATGACGCCTTTCCAAAACGACGCGGCTGCCGCGGGGCTGAACCTAGCGCGCTGACGCCCGGGATGCGAGGGCATCTGCCGGTGAATTTCTTCAACAAGACCATGAGCCGACCTGTATCACCCATTGTTTCAAGCCCGGGTTCGGGTTAGCCTGAGCCTAACTGATGAATAGAAACGGCGGTGCACCCCATGTCGCGCAAGCGCAATGGCGGGGACGGCCCGTTCCCCAGACCCGTGGCGCCCGTCACTCCCAAGATCGAGCCGGGCGCTATTCCGGCTGTCGAACGTCGCCCCGCGACTCCCACGAAGACCGGACCCGCACCGGGCAAACCGGACCCGGACGAACTCTATGCCGCGCTCGACCTGGGCACGAATTCCTGCCGCATGCTGATCGCGCAGCCGAAGGGCAGCCAGCTCCACGTGGTCGATTCGTTCTCGAAGTCGGTCCAGTTGGGGCAGGGGCTGGAGGCGTCCGGGCGGCTGAGCCGGGCCTCGATGGCGCGCGCGGTGGGCGCGTTGAAGATCTGCCAGAAGAAGCTGCAGAAACACCGGGTGGAGCGGGCCCGTCTCGTGGCGACCGAGGCCTGCCGCCGGGCCAGCAATGCCGGCGAGTTCATCAACCTGGTGCGGCGTGAGACCGGACTGCAACTCGACATCATCGAGCCCGAGGAAGAGGCGCGGCTTGCCGTCGTCTCCTGCGCGCCGCTCGTCTCGCGGCGGACCGAGCAGCTTCTGGTCGTCGATATCGGCGGTGGCTCCACGGAGCTGGTCTGGATCGACCTCAGCCGCGTGCCGAAGATGGAACGCTCGAAGGCGATCATGCGGCTGCACCACGGGTTCGACAATGCCGATGACGTGTTTCCGCGGGCCAAGGTGGTGGACTGGATCTCGATCCCGCTGGGGGTCGCGACGCTCAAGGACTTGTACGACGACGTCGCCGACGATGGCGCGCGCTTTGCCCTGATGAGCTGGTATTTCGAGGAACAGCTGGCCGAGTTCTCGCCCTACGACGATGCCGCCGAACAGGCGCGCGAGGGGTTCCAGATCATCGGCACCTCGGGGACGGTCACGACGGTTGCGGCCTCTCACCTCGGGCTGCGGCGCTACGACCGCAACAAGGTGGACGGGTTGCGGATGACCTCGGACCAGATCGACACCGTGATCAACGGCTACCTCGCGCTGGGGCCGGAGGGCCGACGGCGCGACCCGCGCATCGGGCGGGACCGCCAGACGCTGATCATGTCGGGGGCCGCGATCCTGCAGGCGCTGTTGCGCGCCTGGCCGACGGACCGGTTGAGCGTGGCCGACCGGGGCCTGCGGGAAGGGCTGCTTTACGCGCAGATGAGCCGCGACGGGGTGCTGGAGGACGGGCCCTACTGACGCCGGGATTGCGCCGGCTGCGCCGTCGCCGGGTGCAAATTTTCATGCGAAAATTTGGGCGCGTCGCGGCGGGCCGGTGTGCCCGGCTGGAAAAGTCCTGCGCAAGGGGATAGATCGGAGCCCTCCGGGGGGAGTTTTTCCGGCAAGATGAAAGGGCGGGTGCGCCCGGGGTTGCAGACGATGGTCAAGAATACGAGCGGGCGCGGGCAGCGCGATCTGAAGGTCAAGGTCAAGACCGCCCGGGGGCGCAAGCTCAGCTCGACCCGGTGGCTGGAGCGTCAGCTGAACGACCCTTACGTCGCCCGCGCCAAGCGCGAAGGCTACCGGGGGCGGGCGGCGTTCAAGATCCTCGAACTCGACGACAAGTACCGCTTCCTCGTGCCCGGCGCGCGGGTCGTCGACCTCGGCTGTGCGCCCGGCGGCTGGTGCCAGGTGGCGGCGCGGCGGGTGAACGCGCTCGGCGAGAAGCAGGGCAAGAAGGTGGGACGGGTGATCGGGCTCGACCTGCAGGAGATGGAGCCGATCGCGGGCTGCGAGCTGCATCAGCTCGACTTCATGGAGGACGGCGCGGACGACAAGGTGAAGGAATGGCTCGGCGGGCCGGCAGACGTCGTCATGTCGGACATGGCGGCCTCGGCCTCGGGTCACAAGCAGACCGATCACCTGCGGATCATCGCGCTGTGCGAGGCGGCGGCCGAGCTGGCCTTCGACGTGCTGGAGCCGGGCGGGACCTTCGTCGCCAAGGTGCTGGCGGGCGGTGCGGAAGGCTCGCTTCAGCAGATCCTCAAGCAGCGGTTCAAGAGCGTCGCCAACGTGAAACCCGGGGCGTCGCGGTCCGACAGTTCCGAGAAATTCGTGGTTGCCACGGGCTTCAAGGGCTGAAGACCGGGCGCCTCCCGCCCCATCTTTGTTCCCTGAAAATGCCCGCCGGAGGCCTGCGGTGCATCTGCCACAAGCGTTTGCTCTGTCCTAGGTCACAAGGCTCGCAAAGGGCGCGCAATTTTCCCTTGGAAAATTGCCCCCGGCGACGGCGCAGCCGGCGCAATCCCGATGCCGTGAGCGCACACCACATTTCGACCTTGCCCCCCGGTCCACCCCATGGGATAGGGACGTGCCAACCGACACTGCTCCTGGGAGACCACCGATGGAGATTCGCGAGGCCCTCACGTTCGATGATGTTCTGCTGGTTCCGGGCAAAAGCTCGGTCCTGCCGTCCGATGCCGATACGCGGACGCGCGTGACCAGGAGCATCGCGCTCAACATTCCGCTGCTGAGTTCCGCCATGGACACGGTGACGGAGGCGCGCATGGCGATCGCCATGGCACAGGCCGGCGGGATGGGGGTGATCCATCGCAACCTCGACGTGGAAGCGCAGGCGCGCGAGGTGAGGCGCGTGAAGCGCTTCGAGAGTGGCATCGTCTACAACCCGGTCACCCTGACGGCGGACCAGACGCTGGCCGATGCGAAGGCGCTGACCGAACGCTATGGCTTCTCGGGCTTCCCTGTGGTCGATGAAAACCGTCGCGTCCTCGGCATCGTGACCAACCGGGACATGCGCTTCGCCCAGGACGATGCGACACCGGTTCGGGCGATGATGACCTCGAATGACCTTGCGATCCTGCGCGAGCCGGCCGACCGCGACGAGGCGATCAGCCTGATGAAGGCGCGGCGGATCGAGAAACTGCTGGTGACGAATGCCGAGGGCAAGCTGACCGGCCTTCTGACGCTGAAGGATACCGAGAAGGCGGTGCTGAACCCGCAGGCCTGCAAGGATCCCCTGGGTCGGCTGAGGGTGGCGGCGGCCACGACGGTCGGCGATGCCGGGTTCGAACGGTCGGAGGCGCTGATCGACGCGGGCTGCGACCTGATCGTGATCGACACGGCCCACGGCCATTCCGAGGGCGTCGCGCGCGCGGTGGAACGGGTCAAGGCGCTGTCGAACGAGGTGCAGGTCGTCGCCGGGAACGTGGCGACAGCCGAGGCCACGAAGGAGCTGATCGGCGCGGGGGCGGATGCGATCAAGGTAGGGATCGGGCCGGGCTCGATCTGCACGACGCGGATCGTGGCCGGGGTGGGCGTGCCGCAGCTGACCGCGATTTCAGATTGCGCCGAGGAAGCGGCGAAGACCGATACGCCGATCATCGCCGATGGCGGCATCAAGTTCTCGGGCGATTTCGCCAAGGCGATCGCCGCGGGGGCCCATTGCGCCATGGTCGGCTCGATGATTGCGGGCACCGACGAAAGCCCGGGCGAAGTGATCCTCTACCAGGGACGCAGCTACAAGAGCTATCGCGGCATGGGGAGCCTCGGCGCGATGGCGCGCGGCTCGGCTGACCGGTATTTCCAGAAGGACGCGGCCTCTGACAAGCTGGTGCCGGAAGGCATCGAGGGGCAGGTGCCCTACAAGGGGCCGGCCGGCACGGTGATTCACCAGCTGATCGGCGGCCTGCGCGCGGCGATGGGCTATACCGGATGCGCCACGGTCGACGAGATGCGGCGGAATTGCCAGTTCGTGCGCATCACCGGCTCGGGTCTGAAGGAAAGTCACGTCCACGACGTTCAGATCACCCGTGAAAGCCCGAATTATCGTGCCGGATGAGGGGCTTGGAGCGCGTTCTTGAGGTGATGCATTGACGCCGATTGCCCGGTTCGCGGCGGCGGCGGAGGTGCTGGACCGCTGGTTGGGCGGCACGCCCGCCGAGCGTGCCCTCACCGATTGGGCCAGGGGCGCGCGCTACGCCGGGTCCGGTGATCGCGCTGCGGTGCGGGACCATGTCTACGAAGTGTTGCGCCGCTACGGGACCTGCCGGGCGGCGGCGGGCTTCGGGGAGGACGAGCCGCAGGCCATCGATGGGCGCGCCCTGATCCTGGGTCTGGTGCGGCTGGGGCAGCGCGACCCCGCGAATGTCTTTACGGGTGAGGGTCACGCCCTCGCGCCGCTCAGCGCGGCGGAGCGGGCGCGCGAACCGCTGGATTTCGATCCGGAGCGCAACGTGCCCGCGTGGCTGCGCCCGGCCCTCAAGGACCGCTTCGGTGCGGCCTACGCGGCCTTTCTCGACACCCAGGGCGTGCGCGCGCCGGTGTGGCTGCGGGTCAATCTCAGGCGCGCGCGGCGGGACGAAGTGGTCGCCGCCCTTGTCGCGGAAAGGATCGAAGCGACGGGCGCGGAAAGCTGCACCACGGCGATCATGGTCAGCGCGGGCGAGCGCAAGCTGCGGCAAGCCACCGCCTACTGCGACGGGCTGGTCGAGCCGCAGGACCTGTCGGTGCAGATCGCGATTGCCGAGACGGCCTGGCCGCTGTCCGGAAAGATCCTCGATTACTGTGCGGGCGGCGGCGGCAAGGCGTTGGCGCTGGCCGACCGGACTGATGCGCGCGTCTATGCCCATGACGCGGTGCCACGGCGGATGGCTGACCTTCAGCCGCGCGCCGACCGTGCCGGCGTTCGGATCACGGAGCTTTCGACGGACGCCCTCGACCGGGAGGGGCCGTTTGACCTTGTCCTGACCGATGTGCCCTGTTCGGGCAGCGGCACCTGGCGGCGGGACCCGGAGGCGAAGTGGCGCCTGACCCCGGAGCGGTTGGAGGAGCTGATTACGCTGCAGGCAGAGATCCTCGATGCGGCGGCGCGTCTGGTCGGCCCGGGCGGGCGGCTGGTCTACATGACCTGTTCTCTCCTGCGGGCCGAGAACGAGGCGCAGATCGACAGCTTCCACGACAGGCATTCGGGCTGGCAGACCTTGTCCAACCGGCAGGACACGCCGCTGACCGCGTCTGACGGCTTCTTCTCGGCCACGCTGTCACGATCCAATTGACGGCGCGCGCGGCCTGCGGACTCGCCACATCTCCGAAAGTCGGGCATCATTAAGCCTGTCTTAACCATTTTGGCGGAGTGCTATGGCGCAATGGAGCCCTGCGGAGGCGGGGCTGGACCTGACTGAAGGGCGAGGTTTCCCAGTGAGTTTCGAAGCCGCAGAACCCGGCTTTCCGACCGACCGCGGATGGCGCGTGTTCGCGCAGCCGATCATCCTGCTGGTGCTTGGGCTTGTCGCCGGTGTGGCGACCGTGTTCGCGCCGGGCCCTGAACTGCGCTTTGCCCTGACGGCAGCCACGGGCGGGTGCCTGGCCGCTGCCGCCCTTGTCGCCTGTCGGCAAATCTGGCGTCAATGGCGCAGGCGCAGCGGCTTTCGCGCTGCGTTCGATCTGGTCGAACATGATCCGTCGCCGTGTTTCTGTACTGATGAAAACGGTGCGATCCTCTTCATGAACGCCGCCGCAGAACGGCGCTTCGGCGACCGAAAGGGCGCGTCGATGGCGCGTGCGATCTCGAGCGTTCTGCCCAATGCCTCGGCCGTGCTGTTCCGGCAGGAGACCGCGATCCGGCGTCGCGCGGCCGCGCACGAGACGGTGGTGACCCCGCGCGGCACCGTGCGGCTGGCGGCGCACAGGATGCGGGGCGGGGTGATCTGGCGGCTCGACGATCTTGCCGATGGGCAGTCCCGCCAGGGTGAATGGATCGGCCTGCCGATGATGGTCGTCAGCCAGAACGATACGGTCCTGTCCATGAATTCCGCCATGCGCGATGTTCTCGGGCGGCGGGCCACGACGCTGCAAGATGTCTTCGGTGAGCAAGTGTTGATCCCCGGCCGTCGGTCGAGCCTGTCCGGCGCGGACGGGCGGATCGAGGTGATCCCCATCGTCGTCCCGGCCAAGGACGGGCGGCGCGAGGTCTACGCGGTGCCTGGCCTGGCGGAGCCGCCCGCCGCATCGGTGGCCGCCCGCGCCTTCGAATCGCTGCCGGTGGCGCTTCTGCATATCGGCGCGGATGGAAACCTGCTGGCCTCCAACCAGCAGGCGCAGGGGCTTCTGGGCATTTCACCGGATGCCGGAGGTCCCTTGTCACATTTCGTCGAAAACCTGGGCCGTCCGGTGAACGACTGGGTCGCCGATACATTGGCCGAACGTATCCCGATCCGCTCGGAAGTGGCCCGGGCCAAGACCCGCAAGGACGAGACCTTCCTGCAGATTACATTGAGCCGCATCGTCGACGGAACCGGGCCGTCGCTTCTGGCTGTGCTGCATGATGCGACGGAGTTGAAGACACTCGAAAAGCAGTTCGTGCAAAGCCAGAAGATGCAGGCCATAGGCGAGCTTGCGGGCGGCGTCGCCCATGATTTCAACAACCTGCTGACCGCGATCACCGGCCATTGCGACCTGCTGCTTCTGCGCCATGACCAGGGCGACCAGGATTATGCCGACCTCCAACAGATCAACCAGAACGCCAACCGCGCGGCTGCGCTGGTGGGGCAATTGCTGGCCTTTTCGCGCAAGCAATCGCTGGAGCCGGAAGTCGTCGACCTGCGCGACTCGATCGGCGAGCTGACCCATCTGCTGAACCGGCTGGTGGGCGAGAAGATCACGCTGAGCCTGTCGAACGACCCCGGCCTTGCGCCGATCCGGGTCGACCGGCGGCAACTCGAGCAGGTGATCATGAACCTTGTGGTGAACGCGCGCGATGCCATGCCCGATGGCGGCGAGATCCGGCTGGAAACGCGAATGGTTCAGTTGACCGAGGTGATGAAGCGCGACCAGGCGGTTGTTCCGCCGGGCAAATACGTGACGATCCGCGTGCGCGACCAGGGTTGCGGCATTCCTGTCGACAAGCTCAACCGCATCTTCGAGCCGTTTTTCACCACGAAGCGCACCGGCGAAGGCACCGGGCTTGGCCTGTCGATGGCCTACGGGATCGTGAAACAGACGGGCGGTTACATCTTCGTCGATTCCGTGGTTGGGGCAGGGGCCACCTTCACGATCTACATCCCCGCCCACGAAGCCATGCCCGAGGGCACCCGGACCGCGGGGCTGAAGCCCTCCGGGGGCAAGGGACGCGCGCGGGTGTCAGATGATCGCCGCCCCGGGGTTGTTCTGCTGGTCGAGGACGAGGCGCCGGTGCGCGCCTTCGCCTCCCGCGCGCTGCGTCTGCGCGGCTACACGGTCATCGAGGCCGGAAGCGCGGAAGAGGCGCTGGAAACGCTGGAGGACAAGGACCTTGCCATCGACCTGTTCGTGACCGATGTGATCATGCCGGGCCTCGACGGGCCCACCTGGGTGCGGCAGGCGCTCAAGGATCGGCCGGACACCAAGGTCGTTTTCGTCTCGGGCTATGCCGAGGACGCGCTGGACGACAGTGCGGAGGAAATCCCGGGCTCGATCTTCCTGCCCAAGCCGTTTTCGCTTACCGACCTGACGGAGACGGTGCAGCGGCAATTGCACTGAGGTTCAGCGACCAAGCGATTGAACATGATCCCAAAGGGCGAATTCCTCGGGCGCCTCCGTGTGCAGCCGGTCGAGCACGGCGGGGCTGAGGGGCGTATCCTGCGCGGGAGAGACGTTCGTGCGGCCCAGATCGAGCTGCGCCCCGACCCGATCTTCGAGAAACGCGACCGCGAGGTCCAGCTTCGCGTGGCTGAACAGGTGGTCGATGCCGAGGCTGCCATCCTCGTCGGCCACGAAACGCGACTGCCGCCCGACCTTCGCGAACGGGGGCGGGTCATCCTCGAGCCAGGCCTCGACAAAGGCGTCGAATCCGAGTCCCTGGGTGGAGTTTTCCGTGCCCGAGATCGCGTCACGGGCGCGGTAGCGATACCAGCTCGACAGCCAGCCGACCGGTTCGCGCACGACGGCCATCAGCTCCAGCCGGCGCTGCCCGCGCTGCTCGAAGAACTTCTGCAACTGGGCGCGGTAGCGTTTGACGGTGCAATGCTTCTGCTGCGGCGGGTTGAGGATCGCGCTGTCGGCATGGGGCAAAAGTGCCTCTTCCAGCGCCGTGGTCCCGGTCTTGGGCACCGCCAGCAGCACCAGCCGCGCTTTCCAGAACACCAACATCGCCGATCCTTCGCGTTTTTCTCAGTACCGTAACCGATTGTTAACGTCTCGGCCCGAAAGATCACACACACAAGATTGGACTTGAATTGTTCTCGTTTTGTTTGCTAGTGATCTTGCGAACAAGAGGTGAACAAAGAGCATGCCGGACCAAGGGCGAGAAACCCCGACCGGCCCCATTGCCGCCACAGCCTGCGGCATGACATAAGGATCGAAATCCATGGCAACGGCGAACCTTCTCGACATGACTGACCGTATCTCGGCCGACAAGCAAAAGGCCCTCGACAGCGCATTGGCCCAGATCGAACGGCAGTTCGGCAAGGGCTCGATCATGAAACTGGGCGGCGACAATGCCCTGCCGGATATCGAGGCGACCTCGACCGGGTCGCTGGGTCTGGATATTGCGCTGGGGATTGGCGGCATCCCGAAGGGCCGGATCGTGGAGATCTACGGGCCGGAAAGCTCGGGCAAGACCACGCTGACGCTGCATTGCGTGGCCGAGGAACAGAAGAAAGGCGGGGTCTGCGCCTTCGTCGACGCGGAACACGCGCTCGACCCGCAATATGCCAAGAAGCTGGGTGTGAACCTTGACGAGCTGCTGATCTCGCAGCCCGACACCGGCGAGCAGGCGCTTGAGATCGTCGATACGCTGGTCCGCTCGGGTGCTGTGTCGATGGTCATCGTCGACTCGGTTGCGGCGCTGACGCCGAAATCCGAGCTGGAAGGCGACATGGGCGACAGTTCCGTGGGTGTGCATGCCCGCCTGATGTCCCAGGCGATGCGCAAGCTGACAGGCTCCATCAACCGCTCCGGCTGCACGGTGATCTTCATCAACCAGATCCGCATGAAGATCGGCGTCATGTTTGGCTCGCCCGAAACGACGACAGGCGGCAACGCGCTGAAATTCTACTCCTCCGTCCGGCTCGACATCCGCCGCATCGGCGCGCTGAAGGACCGTGACGAGGTCGTCGGCAACGCCACCCGCGTGAAGGTCGTGAAGAACAAGGTCGCGCCGCCGTTCAAGCAGGTGGAATTCGACATCATGTACGGCGAGGGCATCTCGAAGATGGGCGAATTGCTCGATCTGGGGGTGAAGGCGGGCGTGGTCGAGAAATCCGGCAGCTGGTTCAGCTATGGCGACGAGCGCATCGGGCAGGGGCGTGAGAACGCCAAGGCCTTCCTGAAGGAAAACACCGACATCGCATTGCAGATCGAAGACAAGATCCGCGCGGCCCACGGTCTCGACTTCGACATGGGCGGCGATGGCGGCGACAGCGACGAGGTCTTCGACGACGACGCGTAAGACACCACGATCCGAAGGTGCGGGGCGGTCCGGTTCGGGCCGCCCTTTTTCGTTGGCCTGCCTGTGGACAGAGGCACCGGGCGGGGATACATCACCGATCGCACCTCAGCTACGGACCGCGCGCCCATGACCAGCCTCAACGATATCCGCTCGACCTTCCTCGACTACTTCGCCCGGCAGGGGCACGAGGTGGTCCCGTCGAGCCCGCTTGTTCCGCGCAACGACCCGACGCTGATGTTCGTCAACTCGGGCATGGTGCAGTTCAAGAACCTGTTCACCGGGGTCGAGAAACGCGATTACCAGCGCGCCACCACGGCGCAGAAATGCGTGCGGGCGGGTGGCAAGCACAACGACCTCGACAATGTGGGCTACACGGCGCGCCACCACACGTTCTTCGAGATGCTGGGGAATTTCAGCTTCGGCGATTACTTCAAGGAAGACGCCATTCCCTTCGCGTGGGAGCTGATTACCAAGGATTTCGGCATCGACGCCAAGCGCCTGATGACGACTGTCTACCATACCGACGACGAGGCCTTCGAGATCTGGAAGAAGGTCGGCGTGCCGGAAGACCGGATCATCCGCATCGCGACTTCCGACAACTTCTGGCAGATGGGCCCGACCGGCCCCTGCGGCCCCTGCACCGAGATCTTCTATGACCACGGCGACCACATCTGGGGTGGCCCTCCGGGCTCGCCCGAAGAGGACGGCGACCGGTTCATCGAGATCTGGAACATCGTTTTCATGCAGAACGAGCAGTTCGCGGACGGCTCGATGGTGCCGCTGGACATTCAGTCGATCGACACCGGCATGGGGCTGGAGCGGATCGGGGCGCTACTGCAAGGCAGCCACGACAATTACGACACCGACACGATGCGCGCGCTGATCGAGGCGTCTGCCCATGCGACCAGCGTGGACCCGGACGGTGAGCAGAACGTGCACCACCGGGTGATCGCGGATCACCTGCGCTCGACCTCCTTCCTGATCGCCGATGGCGTGATGCCGTCGAATGACGGGCGGGGCTACGTCCTGCGCCGGATCATGCGGCGCGCGATGCGGCACGCGCATTTGCTCGGCGCGAAGGACCCGCTGATGTACCGCCTTGTGCCCGCGCTGGTCAGCCAGATGGGCCAGGCCTACCCGGAACTGGGGCAGGCGCAGGCGTTGATCACCGAGACGCTGAAGCTGGAGGAGGAGCGGTTCCGCCAGACGCTGGATCGCGGCCTGAAGCTTCTGGATGAGGAGCTGGCCGGTCTGCCCGAAGGCAGTGCGCTGCCGGGCGAGGCGGCGTTCAAGCTTTATGATACCTACGGCTTCCCGCTGGACCTGACGCAGGATGCGCTGCGCGAGAAGGGGCGCGGCGTGGATACCGAGGGCTTCGATGCGGCCATGGCCGAGCAGAAGGCCAAGGCGCGCGCGGCGTGGTCCGGCTCGGGCGACGCGGCGGACGCGACGATCTGGTACGATCTGGCGGAGGAGCATGGGGCCACGGAATTCCTGGGCTACGACACCGAGGTGGCCGAGGGGCAGATCCTGGCACTGGTGAGCGATGGCGAGAAGGTCGACGCCGCCAAGGGCACCGTGACGGTGGTGCTGAACCAGACGCCCTTCTACGCGGAATCCGGCGGACAGGTGGGTGACACCGGCACGATCCGGACGGACACCGGGCTGGTCCGGGTGACCGATACACGCAAGGTCGCGGACGTGTTCCTGCATATCGGCGAGGTCGCCGAGGGCGAGGTGAAGGCCGGGCAGGGGGCGGAGCTGATTGTCGACCATGACCGCCGCACGACGATCCGGTCGAACCATTCGGCCACGCACCTGCTGCACGAGGCGTTGCGCCGCGCGCTTGGCGATCACGTGGCACAGCGCGGTTCGCTCAACGCGCCGGACCGGCTGCGGTTCGACTTCAGCCATGGCAAGGCGCTGACCCTTGAGGAACTGGCCGGGATCGAGGCGGAGGTGAACGACTACATCCGCCAGAATGCGCCGGTGGAAACGCGGATCATGACGCCCGACGATGCCCGTGGCCTCGGCGCGCAGGCGCTGTTCGGCGAGAAATACGGCGACGAGGTGCGGGTCGTGTCGATGGGCACGCTGGACGGCTCGGGCAAGGGGACGGACGGCAAGACCTATTCGCTGGAGTTGTGCGGCGGCACCCATGTGCGGCGCACGGGTGATATCGGCGTCTTCGTGACGCTTGGCGACAGCGCGTCTTCGGCCGGGGTTCGCCGGATCGAGGCGCTGACAGGGCCTGCGGCTTTCGAATATCTCAGCCAGCAGGATCACCGGATGGGGGCGCTGGCGCAGGAGCTGAACGCGCAGCCGGGTGACGTGCTCGACCGCGTGAAGGCGCTGAAGGACGAGCGGAAAAAGCTGGAGAACGAAGTTGCGCAGCTGCGGCGGGAGCTGGCGATGGCCGGTGGCGCCGGCGGCGGTGCCGCGCAGCCGGAGGCCGAAACGGTGAACGGCGTGCCGTTCCTTGCGCAGAGCCTGACTGGCGTGACCGGCAAGGACCTCGCCGGTCTGATCGACGCCCACAAGGAGCGGCTCGGGTCAGGCGTCGTGCTGCTGATCGCGGACACCGGCGGCAAGGCGGCGATTGCCGCTGGCGTGACGGCGGACCTGACGGACCGTGTGAACGCCGCCGACCTCGTGCGCGCCGCAACACCCGCCCTTGGCGGCAAGGGCGGCGGTGGCCGACCCGATTTCGCGCAGGGTGGCGGGGCCGATGCCTCGAAGGCCGATGAGGCCATCGCCGCCGCAAAAGCACTCATCGAAGGAGCCTGAACCATGCCCGCAGCTTATTGGGTCGCCCACGTGACCGTCACCGACGAAGAGGCCTACATGAAATACGCGACACTCGCGACCGAGGCTATCGCGGCGCATGGTGGCAAGTTCCTCGCCCGCAGCGGCACCTCGATCCAGAAAGAGGGTCGTGGTCATCCCCGGAATGTCGTCGCGATCTTTCCGTCGCTCGAGGCGGCAAACGCCTGTTACGAAAGCGAAGTCTACCAGGAAGCGCTGACCCATGCGAAAGGCGCATCGGAGCGGGATCTCGTGCTGGTTGAAGCACTTGAATGACTTGACCCCGCCGCCCGCGCCCTAATTTGACCCCCAAAGGTTAACGAGTGGGGCCGGGCATGGGCGCACCAATTCTCTACTGGGTCCGCCGCGACCTGCGCTTGTCGGACAACCCGGCGCTGGTGGCCGCCTGCGAGGCGGGCGGGCCGGTTATTCCCGTTTTCATCTGTGACGAGGTGGTCGAGGGGCAAGGGGCCGCGCCGAAATGGCGACTCGGCCTTGGGGTGGAGGCCTTTGCGGAGGCGTTGGACGAGGCCGGATCGAAGCTGATCCTGCGCCGGGGCAAGGCGCTCGACGTTCTGCAAGAGCTGATCGCGGAGACGGGCGCGAAGGCGGTGCATTGGAACCGCCTTTACGATCCCGACAGCCGCAAGCGGGACGAGCGAGTCAAGGAAGCCCTGAAGGACGACGGGATCGAGGCTGTCAGCCATGGCGGCCATGTCCTGTTCGAGCCCTGGACGGTCGAGACGGGCGACGGCGGGTTCTACAAGGTCTACACGCCCTTCTGGAAGAACGTCCGCTCGCGCGATCCGGGTGCTGCATTGAGTGCGCCGAAGATCCCGGCGCCTGATGGCTTCCCGGCCTCCGACGATATTGCCGACTGGAAGCTTGGCGCTGCGATGAACCGGGGCACCGATGTTGTCGCGGAGCATCTGAACGTCGGCGAGACCTCGGCCCGGGCGCGAATGTCGAATTTCATGGCCCACGGCATCGACGATTATGCCGATGCGCGCGACAATCTGGCCAAGAATGGCACATCGTTGCTGTCCGAGAACCTGACATACGGCGAGATTTCTGCGCGCGCCTGCTGGTGGGCCGGGCAGCGCGCGATGGAGGAAGGCAAGCAGGGGGCGGAGACCTTCCTGAAGGAACTGGTCTGGCGCGACTTTGCCTATCACCTCGTCTACCACACGCCGCGCATCACCTCGGGCAACTGGCGCGAGGAATGGGATGCCTTCCCGTGGAACGAGGACGAGCGCAAGGCAGAGGTGAAGGCGTGGAAACAGGGGCGCACCGGCATGGCGATCGTCGATGCCGCGATGCGCGAGATGTACGTGACGGGGCGAATGCACAACCGGGCGCGGATGCTTGTCGCCTCTTACCTGACCAAGCACCTGATGTGTCACTGGAAAATCGGGATGGAGTGGTTCGAGGATTGTCTTGTCGACTGGGACCCGGCCAGCAATTCGATGGGCTGGCAATGGTCGGCGGGCTCCGGCCCCGATGCGACGCCCTATTTCCGCGTGTTCAACCCCGAGACACAGGCCGAGAAGTTCGACAAGGGCGGGCGCTATCGCAACCGCTGGCTGGCTGAGATCCAGTCGAGCCCACCGGAAACCGCGACCAGCTATTTCGACGCGATTCCGCGCAGTTGGGCGATGGCTCCCGGCGACGATTACCCGTCCGAGCCGATCGTCAGCGCCTCTGACGGTCGGAAACGAGCGCTCGATGCCTATGAGAACCGCGATTTCTGACGGCTTCGTGTTGGCGAGGCCCATTGTTGTGACTGACTTGGGGCTTGCCCCGCAAAGCCGCGCCTCGCAAACTCGGCGTGGGACGAAGGAAGAAAAATGACTGCACTCACGTCGCTGGACGGGCAGGGCGACCTGCCGCGCTACTTCAAACAGGTGTTCGATCAGGCCCAGGCCCTGGAAAACGGGCGCATCGACTTCGAATTGCCGGACGGCCGGTTGTTTCGGGTCGAGGGCAAGGGCCCGGGCCCGGTTGCGGTCCTGCATATCCACAATGTGGACCTGTTCGCGCGGCTGATCCGCGAGGGCGATCTGGGCTTTTGCGAGGCATATCTCGATGAATGGTGGTCGACGCCGGACCTGCAGGCCTTCCTTGATCTTGTCCATGCCGACAATGACGAGCTTTACGACGGGTTCCTCGGCTTCAAGATCGTGCGCGCCTTCGAGCGGTTCCGATTCTGGCTACAATCGAACACGAAGCGGCAGGCCAAGAAAAACATCGCGGCGCATTACGACCTGGGCAACGACTTCTACGGGCTGTGGCTCGACGATACGATGACCTATTCCTCGGCCCTGTTCGAAAGCGGGCAGGAGAGCCTGGAGGCCGCACAGATCGCCAAGTACCGGCAATTGGTCGACGAGATGGGGGCGCAACCCGGCGACCACGTGCTCGAAATCGGGTGCGGCTGGGGCGGCTTTGCCGAATACGCCGCGAAGGAGCGGGGCTTGCGGGTCACGGGCCTCACGATCTCGCAACAGCAGCATGATTACGCGGTCAAACGCATGGCCGACGCGGGGCTGAGCGACCGGGTGCAGATCAAACTTCAGGATTACCGTGACGAAACAGGCACATATGACGGCATCGCCTCCATCGAGATGTTCGAGGCGGTGGGCGAGGCCTATTGGCCGACGTATTTCGACACGGTGCGCGACCGGCTGAAGCCGGGCAAGCAAGCGACGTTGCAGATCATCACCGTGCAGGATCGCCGTTGGGAGGTTTACCGGCGGGGCGTTGATTTCATACAGAAATACATCTTCCCCGGCGGCATGCTTCCGGCCCCGAAGGTGCTGAAGCAACAGGTGGAGCGGGCCGGTCTGACCATCGCCAATTCCATCGAATTCGGCGAAAGCTACAGCCAGACCTGTCGCCGTTGGCACGAAACCTTCAACGAGAAATGGGACCAGATCGCCGCCATGGGCTTCGACGACCGGTTCCGGCGGATGTGGAATTTTTACCTGACCTCTTGCGCGTCGACGTTTCATTTCGGAAATTGCGACGTAACACAGATAACGGTTCGAAAGCCGGGCTGAGCAAAAGGGACGGGCAACCATGCCCACAGGCGCAAAACTCGTCGGCGCGGTGACGTTCTTCATCGTCGGCTACTGGGCCGCGTTGCAGGTCATTCCTACCTTTCCCGAAGGCACGCCGATGACCTACTTCCCGCTGACCATTGCGGTCATCGGGCTGGTCAACGGCTGGATGGTTATGGGCTCGCGCGCTGGGGGAAGCCTGAGCATGGCGATTGCCAACGGGCTGCGCACGTCGCTGCAGATCGCGTTCTTCGGTCTCCTGCTGTTTGCGCTGCGCCAGATGTTCCTGCGCTCGGCCAACCTGCGGTACGGCGGGTTTGGCGAGGCGATTGCAGACGCGATGAACCTGTTTCTCGAATACCTGGTACAGTCGCTGACCATCGAGATCTGGGGCGCGCTGTTCGTTGGCGGCATCGTCGGCGGGTTGCTGACGGAATGGGCCGCGAGGTCGTGGCGGTAACGATGTCCCCGATTTTCATTTTCGGAACGCTGTGTCATCAGCCGCTGCTCGATCTGGTGGCCGGGGAACCACAGCAGATGGAGCGCGCGGCGCTGCCGGGGTACAGGGCGGCTTGGGTCAAGGGCGGGTCATGGCCGATGCTGGAGAAACGCGACGGGATGGTCGCGGAGGGCGCGCTGATCGCCCCGTCGCCAGAAGCTCTCGCACGGCTGGATTACTATGAAGCGTGTTTTGCCTATACGCGCCGCAAGCTGAATGTGATCCGCGAGGGGTCCGAGGTCGAGGCGGAGGCGTGGTTCCCGCCAAGCGGCCAAGGTCAGGAGCCGGGCGAAGATTGGTCGCTGTCCGATTGGGCGGCGCATTGGGGCGCGCTGCAAGTCGTCGCGGCGTCCGAGGTCATGCGCCAGATGGGGAAGGTGCCGCCCGAGGTGATTGGTGCGCGGTTTTCGATCATACGCGACCGTGCCGATGCTTACGTCCGGTCGGGGCGCTGGCGCAGGCCGGGCCATGTCGGTGCGCAGATGCCGTCGGACAAGGTCGTCCATCACGGCACGACCCACGCCTATGACGGCTTTTTCAACGCGGAGGAGGTGCAGGCCAGTCATCCGCGATTCGACGGTGGCACCAACGGTCCGCTGCGGCGTTCGGTGTTCCGCGTTGCTGATGCGGTCACGCTGATCCCGTATGACCCGGTGCGCGACCGGATCATGCTGGTTCAGCAATTCCGCTTCGGCGCCTATGCCCATGGCGATGCGAACCCGTGGCTGCTGGAGCCGATCGCGGGCATGATCGACGCGGGCGAGACGCCCGAGGTGGCGGCCCGGCGCGAGGCGCGGGAAGAGGCGAAGCTGGATCTGGGCGCGCTGCATTTCGTGGCGCGCTACTATCCGTCGCCCGGCGGATTGGCGCAGGTCCTGTTCTCGTATCTCGGGATCGCCGATCTGCCCGACGAGGCGGCTGGGGTTGGCGGCCATGTTGCCGAGAACGAGGATATCCTGAGCCACATCGTCCCATATGACCTTGCGCGGCAGATGCTTGCCGAAGGGGACATGGCCGATGCGGCCCAGATCGTCACCATGCAGTACCTGATGCTGCACCGGGACCGGCTGCGCGCGCAGGCAGGGTGACGGCGCGGGTTGAGGTCGCGCGCCGAACCCCCTAATTCTGAACCGATCCTAATGCCCCGGAAAAGGCCTGCCCCATGACGACCCACAAGGACCTGGCCTCGGCCATCGGAAACACGCCGCTGATCCGGCTGAATGCGGCCTCGGACGCGACCGGATGCGAAATCCTCGGGAAGGCGGAGTTCCTCAACCCCGGCCAGTCGGTCAAGGACCGCGCGGCCCTGTTCATCATCCGCGATGCGGTGGAGCGGGGCGATCTGCGCCCCGGTGGCACCATCGTGGAAGGCACGGCGGGAAACACCGGCATCGGGTTGGCGCTTGTGGGCGCATCGCTCGGGTTCAAGACGGTGATCGTGATCCCGGATACCCAGAGCCAGGAAAAGAAGGACATGATCCGCATCGCGGGGGCCGAGTTGATCGAGGTTCCGGCGGTCCCGTATTCGAACCCGAACAACTACGTGAAATATTCCGGCCGTCTGGCCGAGCGTCTGGCGCAAAGTGATCCGAACGGGGCGATCTGGGCCAACCAGTTCGACAATGTCGCCAACCGGCAGGCCCATATCGACATGACCGGCCCGGAAATCTGGGAGCAGACCGACGGCAAGGTCGACGGCTTCGTCTGTGCGGTGGGCTCGGGCGGGACGCTGGCGGGCGTCGGCATGGCGCTGCAACCCAAGGGCGTGAAGGTCGCCCTGGCCGATCCTGAGGGCTCGGGCCTCTACAAGCTCTATACGGGCGAAGAGGCGGGCGGAAACTCCATCACCGAGGGCATCGGACAGGGGCGCATCACCGCGAACCTCGAAGGGTTCACGCCGGACATGTGCTACAAGATCCCGGACAGCGAGGCCTTGCCGATCGTCTACGACCTGCTGGCCCACGAGGGGCTGTGCCTTGGCGGATCTTCGGGCATCAACATCGCCGGTGCGATCCGAATGGCGCGCGAGATGGGGCCGGGTCACACCATCGTGACGGTGCTGTGCGATTACGGCACGCGCTACCAGGGCAAGTTGTTCAACCCCGATTTCCTGCGCGAGAAGGGCCTGCCGGTGCCGCCGTGGATGGACGGTCCGGGCCGTGACGTGCCGGAGGTCTTCGAAGACCAATGAGCCTTCTTCTTCGTCTTCTGACGGCGCTGTCCCTGGCATTGCTTGTCCTGCTGCCCGTGACGGGTGCGTCGGTTTCGGCGCAATCGCCCGATGCCCCCGCAGCCGATACGAGTACTCTGGATTACGACGCGTGGGATAGGGCCGCTTCAGCCGCAGAGGCGATGATTTCCGGTGGCATCGCCTCGACCGCGCTGCTCGAATCCCGGCGGGCCGATCTCGTCCGTTGGCGGGCGCAGTTCCTGGCTGCCGAGACGGCAAATGGCGAACGGATCGACACGATCCAGGCCCAGATCGACGGATTGGGGCCGGCACCGGCCGAGGGTGAAACCGAGCCCGAGACCATCGCTGCGCGCCGCGCCGCGCTTGAGGAGCGTCTGGCCGAAGCGCAGGTGCCCCGGCTGGAGGCGAACGAAGCCTTCAACCGCGCCAACGGCCTGATCGCCGAGATCGACGCGATCCTGACCGAACGCCAGACAGAGGCGCTTCTGCAACTGGACCCGACGCCGCTGAACCCGGTCAACTGGGCTACTGCACTGGCGGCGCTGCGAGATCTGGTCAGTGCGCAAACCGCAACCACCACGGCACGGCTATCGGACCCGGACCATCGGGCCGAGATTGCCGACAACGCCCCCGCGATCCTTGCCATGATGCTGGTCGGGCTTGTCATGGTGCTTCGGGGGCGGCTGTTCGTGGCCCGCATGGGCGACCGCTTCCTTGACAGCGACCAGCGGCGGGGGCGGACGTTCCTCGGCTTCATCGTCTCGCTCGGCCAATTGGTGCTTCCGGTTCTCGGGTTCTCGCTGATGGTCGGCGCGCTGGCCTTCAGCGACCTGTTGAACGCCGATGGAGAGGCGTTGATGGCGGCCCTCTTGGCGATGATCGCGGCGGTCTACACGGCGCTTTGGCTTGGCGGGCGCCTGTTCCCCGATCATGAGGAACGCCCCGCGGCCTTCGACACCGAGATCGCGCTGCGCGCGCCGATGCGGCGCACGGTTCTTTTCATCGGACTGCTGACCGGACTGAGCAACTTCGCACAGGTCGTGGCCGATCTCGACATCGTGCCGCCCGCCGCACGCGGCGTCCTGGTGGTGCCGGTCCATATCGGGCTAGCGCTGCTCTACTGGCGTTTGTCGGGGCTGCTGAGCCGAATCCGCGCGCCTCTGAGCGAGGCCGAAGGCATGGGGTTCACCAGCGGCGTACTGGGCATCTCGGCCACGGCGCTGCGGGTTGTTGCCGTGATCGGACCGTTGCTGGGGCTTGTCGGTTACATCAACGCGGGCGAGGCCGTCATGGTGCCGGTCGCCATGACGCTGTTCATCTTCGGTCTTCTGACGGCGCTTCAGGCGGTCGTGCGCGACCTCTACGCCCTGGTCTTCCGGACCTCGCACGACGCGGCCCGCGCGGCCCTGCTTCCGGTGCTGGTGAACTTCTTCCTCTTCCTTCTGGCCGCGCCGTTCCTGGCGGTCACATGGGGTGTGCGCCCGCAACGGTTGGGGGATCTCTACGTGCGGGTCCTCGAAGGCTTCAGCATCGGCGAAACACGCATTACGCCGGGCATCGTTCTTGCCGTGATCCTCGTGTTCGCCGCCGGTCTGTTGTTGACGCGGCTGCTGCAGGGCGCGCTCAAGTCGACCGTTCTGCCGCGTACAAAATTGGACGTGGGCGCACGGAATGCCGTCAGCGCGGGCGTCGGCTACATCGGCATCGCGCTGGCCGCCCTGATCGCGGTGACGGCGGCGGGGATCGACCTGACGGCGCTTGGCTTCGTCGTCGGCGCGCTGTCGGTGGGCATCGGCTTCGGCCTGCAGAACGTGATCTCGAACTTCGTGTCGGGCATCATCCTGCTGATCGAGCGGCCGATTTCCGAAGGCGACTGGATCGAGGTTGCGGGCACGATGGGGATCGTCAAGGACATTTCCGTGCGATCCACCACGATCGAGACCTTCGACAAGACCGACGTGATCGTTCCGAATGCCGATTTCATCTCGGGCACGGTGACGAACTGGACACGCGGCAACACCGTCGGACGCGTGATGATCAACGTGGGTGTCGCCTATGGCACCGACACCCGGCGGGTGACCCAGATCCTTCAAGAGATCGCCGAAAGCCACGAGGATGTCGCGAGGTTTCCCGAGCCGGGTATCGATTTCATGGGCTTCGGGGCGGACAGTCTGGACTTCCGGGTGAGGGTGATCCTGAAGAACATCAACCTCTTCGGTGATGTCCGAAACGAGTTGAACCACCGCATCGCCGAGCGCTTCGCGGAGGAGGGGATCGAGATCCCCTTCGCCCAGCGCGATATCTGGCTCCGCAACCCCGAGGCCTTGCCAGGTGCGCGGCCCGCTGCGGACGCACTGGAACCTGTGACCATCGAAGTTGATACGGCGCCCGGTCCGGAGCGGAGTTCCGATCAGTGATGACGAAGACCCTTTTCCTCGACGATCCCTACCGCAAATCCGGCCCCGCCGAAGTGACTGCGCTGACCGAAGAAGGCGGCATCGTGCTGGACCAGACCATTTTCTACGCCCGTGGCGGCGGACAGCCGGGCGACAGTGGCACGCTGGATTGGGACGGCGGTCGCATTCCCATCGCCACGACGGTCAAGGGCGATGCCGGCGCCATCGTTCTGGTCCCGTCAGAGCCCGTAGCCTTGCCGGCGGTCGGGGCGAAAGTGGACCAGCGCCTCGATTGGGACCGCCGGTTCGGCCATATGCGGATCCACACTGCGCTGCATCTTCTGTCTGTCGTGATCCCGCTGCCGGTCACCGGCGGAGCGGTGGGCGCCGACAAGGGTCGGCTCGATTTCAACATGCCGCATCCGCCCGAGGACATCGCGGTTCTGGAAGGGCAGCTCAACGCTCTGGTCACGCGGGATCTGCCGGTGTCGGTCGACTGGATCACCGAGGACGAGCTGGACGCGAACCCGGGCCTTGTGAAAACGTTGTCGGTGCAGCCGCCGCGCGGGGCGGGAAAAGTGCGCCTTGTCCGGGTCGGTGAGGGCGCGGGGCAGGTCGATCTCCAACCCTGTGGCGGCACACACGTCGCGCGCACCGGCGAGATCGGCAAGTTGCGCATCGTCAAGGTCGAGAACAAGGGCAAGCAGAACCGCCGCGTGACCATCGAACTGGCCTGACACGCGCGTGTCGCGATTCCGTGGTATCCTTTCGGTGGCACAACCGGGAGGTCCGCGATGAACAATTACCTGCTGCGCACGGCCGTCTGGAACCTCGCCGCCAACGACCGCTTTCCCGGCGGGGCAGGGGACGGCATCCAACCCGACGATCCGCAAGCCGCCCGGCAGGCCCTGGGGCTCGCTCATCTCGACGCGGATCTGGTCACGCTGGTCGAGGTGTTTCCAATCACCCATATCGAGCGTTTGCGGGATTTGCTTGCCGAGAAGAACCTGACCTACGAGATCACCATCCTGCCGCAGCCCGAGAGCCATTTGCATATCGGTTTCCTTCATAAACCCTGGTTCACGGTTGAAAACCCTCGCTTCATCCCCGGTTCGGAAGGGACCTATGCCGGCGGGCGGCAGGCGCTGGCCATCGACGTGACAGCAGGGCCGCGGCTCACGGCCGTGGTGATCGGCGTGCATCTGGAATCAGGACGCGACAAGCCCGACCAGGACAGGCGAGACAGCCAGTGCCGGGTGATCGGAGACTGGATCGCTGCTCTGCGCCAGATTCCGGGCTACAAACGCCGACCGATCATCCTGATGGGCGATTTCAACATGATCCCGGGACAGGACGTGTCGAACTTTCACCTGCTTGGCGCCGATGACGAGATGAATTTCGTCTCGTCCTGGGACCTGCAGGATCGCTGGTCGCACATCCTTGAAAGCGGGCGCGCGAACCTGCTCGATGGCTTCGCGGTCTCGGGACCGCCCTCGGCGCGCTACGTGCAGGGGTCATTGCGGCTCTTCCCCATGCATTGGGCCATGAAGATGGGTCGTTCGAAGTTCCGGGCCGAGGTCTCGGATCATCTGCCATTTACCGCCAGTTTCCGCGTTTTCTGAGGGTTTTGGCCCCTTGCACCCGCCCCCCATTGCCGGGTAGACCCGGCCTCGGACAGGTGGCCGAGTGGTCGAAGGCGCGCGCCTGGAAAGTGCGTAGGCGGGAAACCGTCTCGAGGGTTCGAATCCCTTCCTGTCCGCCACCTTCTCTCGCCCGCTACTGTCGATCCTGTCTGCATTTCGTTCCAACGTGTTGAAGTTGGGCGGCAGACTGGCGGAAATGACCCCGCCATATTGCTCGCCGCGCGCGCTCTGGTCGCTGCCGGTACGCTTATCCCGCTAGAGCGTAGCGGCGGAGCACGTGGAACCGGCCGTGCTCGTCTTCTCCCATCAGCGCCAGGCTGTCGATCACGAAGGGCTGCGGCAGGACCGGTGCGATATGCGCGGCAAGTGCGGAGCGCGCGGCGTCGGCATGGCGTGTCCGCCCGGTCAGCGTCATGTGAAAACGGAAGTCGTCCATCACGTAAGGGTAGCCCCAGCGGTGCAGCATCGCTTCCTGCCGGGCGGTCAATCCGGCGCGGCGGCGGCGATCGAGTTCCGCGGATGTGGGTGCGGCGCGGAACCGGTCGAGCGACCGGACCGCTGCTGCGGCGAGGGCTGCAAGCTCTGCCGACGGCGTTTCCGGCACCAGGGCGACGAAGCCGCCGAGGCGCTGGACCGTCAGCTTCGGGATCTCAACCGGGGCCTGGGCCGCGCAGAACGCGCCAGTGGCTTCCTGCAAGGCCGTGAAATCCTGTCCATCGACGAGAGCGAAAGGCGGTTTGATGGTCCCGTGGAGGCCGTATTTGCGCGGCGTGCGCGTCAGCGCCTCCACCGGTTCCGCCAGCCCGTCGAGATCGGGTTGCGCAACGAACACGCCCGCCACGCTGTCCCATCCCAGCCATGCCGAGCCAACTTCGAACAGGGTCCCTGTCGGAACGACGTAGATCCCGTATCGTCTGAACTTGTCCATGGCCGGAGGCCTCTTGCCTGACAACGCCCATGTCATCGCCGAACCTGGTGCGCTTGCCAATGCCGAAGTCGGCGCGTGGAGAGGCGGCTGCCGGGGCCGGGGGAAAAAGAGGGTGGTTTGAGTGGATCCTGATCTACCGGCCCTGAGATCTGCATGGCGCGGTTGCATCAGCGAGAATGGGCCTAGCGAAGGTTCCTTTCAGGGCCACTCTGCACGGTTCTGCAGCCTTTTCGCGGGATCGGGTGGCGGCCCGGAGGCCCCCGGAATCGGCTTCGAAATCGAAAACGACCTGCGCGATCGACCTAAGGTCTCTGCTCTGAACCTATACTGTGATAGGTTTTTGTTGTCACAATGGGCGGACGAAGCTGCCGGAGCTGTTTTGTATTGGTAGATTTCCTCACGAGCATTCGAGCAGTTCGACTTGCCCCGGTTTGTCTGCTGTTGGGCGTTATGCCCTTGCCTGCGGCTGCCTGCACGGTCGGGTCCCTCGCTCCGCTGGAAGGCCAATGGCTGGGACAGGGGAACGTGCAGGCGGACGAAGATGCCGCGCTGGAAGGTGTGGCCTGCAGGCTCGTGTTCTCGTCACCGGAGCCCGGCACGATCGTCACGCGCGGGGTCTGTGCGACAGCCACGGAAACGCGTGATGTCGGTGGATATCTGCGGTGCGAAGACGGGCGGCTGGAAGGGCCGCTGCTTGCGAGTTCCGGCGAGCCTGAGCCGCGTCTGATCCATGGCGACGCGCAAGACGGACAGATCAGCCTCGACCTCGAGGGCCCTCATCCGACCCGCGGGGACACCGTGCGCTTTCGATTGCAGGTCATCCTTTCCGGCCCGGACGAGATGAGGATGCGCGTGACCCGCGGCGGTCTGATCGCCCTGAACATCGGATATACACGGGAATGAGGGCGCGGGTCGGACTCGGATTCGGCCTTGAACGCCTTGGCCTGATTGCCTTGTCTCGACCAAAGCTGGCAAGTCTGCTGATCCTCGCGGCGAGCCTTGTTCTTGTCCTTGCCCTGCCGACGCTGAAATTCGAGGCCGATATCGTCGGCCAGACCGACCGCGACAGTGCTATCTGGCAGGAATACGAGGCGCTCAGGACGGAGTTCACCTTCGCGGCGCCGCAGATCTATATCCTGGTGGACGGATCGACGGCTGCATCCCTTCCGGACTGGTTCGGCGCGCAGAACCGGCTCGTGCTGAACCTGCGCCTGATCGGCGGAGTGGCGGATGTTCAATCGGTCTTTTCCCTGCGCAGTGTCGGCAGCGGCGGGACGGTCCCACTTCTTGACCCTTCCGGATACCCGGGCGAGCCGGGCGCATTGCGGGCATTGGCAGAGGCAAGGCCCGACATGGCGGCCTTCCTGAACCCGGACGGTCCGGTATCCCGCATCTCCATCGTTCTCGATCCCGACCGGATGGGGCAGGACGGCTTCGCCGATGACATGATCCGACAGGTCAGGAATCTCGCAGATGCTTCGGGCCTCGTGACATCGCTGGCCGGGCCAGTCGTCGTGCAGGGCGAGATTGCCAAGACGCTGCTGCGCGACATGGTGCGGATGGTGCTTTTGTCGATCGTCGTCGGATGGTCCTTCGGTCTGCTGATCTTCTCAGATGTCCGCACGGTCATGGTCGTCAACATGGTAAGCCCGGTCGCGATGCTCTGGACGGCGGGGTTTGCCGCGCTGACCGGCGAGACGCTGAATTCCATCACGATCGTCTTCCCGTTGCTTGCCTCGATCATCGCTTTCGCGGACGCGGTCCACCTTGTCGTCCCGATGTCTAGGCGGCTGGAGGCGGGCGATACGATCCTAGACGCCGTCAGATCCATCGTTACGCATATCGGGCCCGCGACGGCATTGACCTCGATGACCACGGCGCTTGCGTTCGGATCACTCGCGGTGGCCGGTGGCGGGATGATCGCCGTTGCGTGGCTTGGCGTCGCATCCGTGGTTCTGGCGTGGCTGGCCGTGATCACGCTCGGCCCGCTTCTGTGCCTCACCCTGGCGCGGCCCGGGTTCGGGGCGACACGATTTCCGGCCGCCCGGTTCGAACAGGCATTTCGATGGCTCGCCGTGCGGACGATTGGTCTGGGACCGATCATCCTGGCCGCTTCCGCGATCGGCTGCGTGGCCTTGTTGCTTTCGGCGCGGCACTTACCGTCGGACCACGTGCCGACGGACTACCTGCCAGCAGCGTCCGACGTGCGCTTGGCCGAAGCTGAAATGGAAGGGAACTTCTCAGGCGGGCTGTCCATGCTTGTGGCCATGCCTTTGCCGCGCCCCGACGCGCCGTCGCATCCTGAGAACATCTTGCGTCTTCAGGCGTGGCACGAGGCCTTGAACGATGGCTTGGGAGACAGTGCAATCTGGTCGCGGGTCCGTCTGCCCGAAATGGTCCAGGCGCAACTCCCACAAGACATGCCCGATCTCGCCCGGGATGGAGAGGCCATGCTTCTCGTCGTCAACCACAGTTGGGAGGACAGCGGCGCGCAGACGATCGCCCGTTTCAACCGGGTGCAGGAGATACTCGAGGGTCTTCCGGACGGTGAAGCCGCGCAGGTCGCTAGCCTGGCGACGCTGGTGGCACAAAGCGCAGTGGAAGACATCGACCGGCTCAGGGCCGGTGTCCTTCTCAGCGTCGTTCTGGCGTCAGGCCTGATCGCCTTGTCCTCCGGCAGCCTGGCGGCAGGGCTGGCGGTCGGATTGTCGGTCGGTCTCAGCGTCCTGGTGGTCCTGGTCGGCAGCAGTGCCCCGGCCGGCGCCATCAGCTACAGCCTGATCGTTGCCCTCGTGATATCGGTGGGCATCGCAATTGATGACGGCATTCACCTCGTCAACAAGGCCTCTGCCGATGATGCGGCCCACAGGTCTGGCGCCGAGCGATGGACCGACGGACTGGCCCAGACAGGCGGCGCGATCCTTCTGACCAGCCTTATCCTGGTCGTGACGCTTGTAGTGACGCAGACCGCCAGCATGCCGGCCCTGCGTGTCATCGGGCGCGAAATCGCATTGGCCCTGACCGCAGCCTTCTTTTTCACCACGTTCATCGTCGCGCCGACAGCGGTCCGGATCGACCGGACGCTGCACAACCTGTTTTCGCGGAAGGCCGCGCGCCATGGCTGATCCCGACACCTCGAAAGTGCGCCGAAACGTTCATTGACCAGTAGTGATTCAAGGCAAGTTTGACAGATGGCATTCACGACGGACCTCCCACCCAGAGTTGAACTCAGCAACGGCGTCGCAGGCGTCATTTCGCTGTTCCGCAAGGCCTCGCGCGACCCATCCACCGCCATACCGGTCGAACAGCTTTCGAGACCAATCCTGTCCGGCCGAAGAATCTGGCGATGGCACTCCGTGTCGGGACCGGAGGAAGTGGCCCATGTCTTGTCCGGAAATGCCGCCAACTATCCAAGGTCGAAAGTCATCCACAGTGTCATGGGGCAGGAGATGCGGCACAGCCTGTTCGTGGCGGGGGATGCCACCCACAGATGGCAGAGACGCGCGATCCTCGAACGCTACAGCCTGCGGAAATGCCTGTCACACGTCCCCATGTTCCGGAGCCTCATCGCGCAGGAAACCCGTGACCTGCCAAGCGGGAAAAGCCTGCGCTTCAATGTAGCGGACATCATCGAAAACGTCACCCTACGCGCCAGTTTGAAGACCGTTTGCCAAAGTTACGACCCTCCCGATCTGCGCCCGCTGAGGCGGGCCCTGGATGCGTTCAGCGACGGCACGCTGCGTGTCTCGCGCTCGGATGTCTTCAAACTGCCGCTGATCCTGTCGGCCCGGCTGAAGCAGGGGGAGGCCGGATGGCTCGCCGCGTTGAAGCGGGATCTGTCCGCCGAGATTGATTGCAGGGCAAAGCCGGGCGCCGCACCGCAGGATGATGTTCTGCAAACGCTTCTTGCCGCAAGAAACCCGGCTGATGGGCAGCCGATGCCGAAGCGCCAGATCCTCAGCAACCTCATGATGATGATCGTTGCGGGCCATGAACCGCCTGCAAGTGCCATCTCGTGGGCCATTTACCTTCTGGCAACCCACCCCCATGTGCAGAAGAAGGCGCGAAGCGAGGCAGAGGCCCTCCGCGGGCAGCCGGTCAAAGGGTCTCTCGCCATGATGCCGTACCTGACCGCAGTGCTGGAAGAGACGATGCGCCTTTACCCGGTGGTTCCGATCCTTCTGCGCGACACCTTGGAGGCGGACAAGATCCGCGGCTGCCCCGTCGCAGCGGGCAGTTTCATGATCGTCCCGGTCTATGCGATGCATCGCAGCCCGTTGTTCTGGTACGAGCCGGACAGGTTCATACCCGAGCGCTTCCTCCAGGATCGCGCGCCGCGCAACGCGTTCCTGCCGTTCTCCACCGGGTCGCGAAGCTGCATCGGAAAGACCTTTGCGATGGTCGAAATGCAGATCGTGCTGGCCGAATTCCTGTTGCGGTTCAGGTTCTCGGCGACGCCGGACCGGGTGCCTGTGCCACGGACCGTCATGTCCCTGCGGCCGAAGGGGGGCGTCTGGCTGGATGCCGAGCGCCTTTGATGTCCCGGCCGGAGACGAGACCCGAGCGCTCTTTCGATGGGTTGAATGTCGCCCGCAGCGCTGAGCAGGACCTGGCCGCCGCTGTACGCCACTTCAGGGAGATCGGCGCCGACCACCCCGATCATGTCCATCACCTCTTTGCCGAACTCTATCTCGTCACGACGCAACGCTGGCTGGCCGATCTGTCGAAGGACCCCGACAACGCATTTTCCTATCGGGTCATCCGGCGATTCATGGATTTCTACCTGGAGCAGGTGCCGGGGCGTCTGCACGCGCCGCTGCATGAGATCGAACCGCATTGGCGCCCATACCATTGGCTGGCCCGACAGCAGACAATCCGGTCGCCCATCACGGCGCATCTGATCCTGATCTCGGCCGGGGTCAAAGCGCATATCCAGGGCGATCTCGGCCGTTCGATCCGCAGCATCGAGGCCGAAATGGGCCTGCTGCCCGACGAAAGCGGCCGCAGGCCTTACGCCGGACAGGATCGCCTTCTGAGCCTTCAAACCGACGTGCTTTTTCTCGATGCGGCCCTCGCCTACGTGTCCAGGCAGCATGATGACCAGCGCGGCTGGCGGCGCCTTGTCCTGAAGCTCTACCGCATGGGCCTGATCCTGTTGAAACCGATCTGGATCCCGGTGCTGCAAAAGTGGCGGCGCGCCGGTTACGCGAAGGCAGGGCGGTCGAACGAACCAGATCGGGCAAATCCGCGACCCAGCGGCGCCTGAGGTCGGCGACCGGGCTGGACTCAACGCGCGTCTAATTGACCGCGTATTCACGGGCAAGCGTCTTGCCTATTCCGCGAACCGACTGAACGTTTCGTCAGTCGTTCGGGTTGAAACAGGCCACCTGCGTCTTGGCCTGATCCTCGTGCAATTCCGGGACGTCGACGGCGCAGATATCCTGGGCGCGCGGGCACCGGGCGCGGAAGGCGCAGCCCTCCGGCGGGTTGAGCGGATCTGGCAATTCGGTCGCGCGGCCCTCGGGCGCTTTCAGGGCCCGGCCCACGACCGGCGCACTTTCAGCAAGCAGCTTGGTGTAGGGGTGGCGCGGGTTGGCGAAAATCTCGGCGGCGGGGCCGACCTCGACCACGGACCCGAAGTAGAGGACCGCGACCCGGTCGCTGACGGCTTCGACGACCGCAAGATCGTGGCTGATGAACAGGTAGGTCAGCCCGAACTCGGCTTTGAGGTCGGCCAAAAGGTTCAACACCTGCGCCTGCACCGATACGTCCAGCGCCGAAACCGGCTCGTCAAGGATCAGGATGCGCGCGTTCGCCGCCAATGCTCGGGCGATGCCGATCCGCTGCGCCTGTCCGCCCGAGAATTCGTGCGGATAGCGGTCGAGGAATTCCTCGCGCAGGTTCACGGCATCGAAAATCTCGCTGATCCGCTCGCGGCGCTTGGCGGCGGGCATGTTGTGCAGGTTGATCAATGGCGCTTCCATGATCTGCCGGATCGTCTTGCGCGGGTTGAGCGAGCTGATCGGGTCCTGAAAAACGTATTGGATCTTCTTGCCGAACTCGGCCGGGTCGGCATTGTCGAGGGCTGCGCCGTTGATCTCGATGGTGCCCTTCGAAGGTGGTAGAAGGCCCACGAGCATGCGAGCCAACGTGGACTTCCCGCAGCCGCTTTCACCAACGATGCCAAGGGTTTCGCCCTCCTGAACCGTCAGGTCCACGGGTTGCACGGCACGCACACGGGCGCGGGGCGGGCCGAACAGGCGTTTGCCGACCTCGAAGGTCTTGGACAGGCCGGTCAGTCTGAGAGCCTCGGTCATTGTGCGGCCTCCGTCGCGGGGTCGGATACGGGGTGGATGCAGCGCACGCGGCGCTTGTCGCTGAGCGGATCAAGCGGGATCTCACCCCGGCGGCAGGCGTCGGTGGCGACATGGCAGCGGTCGGCAAAGGCGCAGCCGTCGGGCAGCTTGTCGACCACGGGGGGAAGGCCGGGGATCGCCTCTAACCGCCGTCGCCCTTCGCCAAGCTCGGGCACACAGGCCATCAGCTTGGACGTGTAGGGATGGGCCGGCGCGTTCAGGATCGCGTCGGTCGGACCTTGCTCCACGATGCGGCCCGCATACATCACCGCGACGCGGTCACAGAGCTGCGCGACAACCCCGAAATCGTGGGTGATGAACAGGATGGCGAGGCCCTTCTCGCGCCGCAGATCATCGAGCAATGTCAGAACCTGCGCCTGCACCGTCACGTCGAGCGCGGTGGTCGGTTCGTCCGCGATGATGACCTCCGGATCATTGGCCAGCGCCATGGCAATGCCGACCCGCTGGCGCATGCCGCCGGAGAGCTCGTGCGGGTAGCTGTCGACGCGTTTCTCGGCATTCGGGATGCGCACCTGCCTGAGCAGTTCGACGGCGTGGGCGCGCCCCTCGGATTTGCCGATCGGGCGGTGGCAGGAGACCGCCTCGATCAACTGGTCACCGATGGTGTAGAGCGGGTGCAGCGTGGCAAGCGGGTCCTGGAAGATGTAGGCGACACGCTTGCCGCGCATCCGGCGTAGTTTCGAATAGGGCGCGCCGACAAGGTCTTCGCCCTCGAAATAGACCGCGCCGCCGGTGATCACGCCCGGCGGTGAGGCGACCAGACCCATGACCGACAGCGCGGTCACGGATTTGCCGGAGCCGCTTTCGCCAATGAGACCAAGGCATTCACCAGGCCGAACGTTCAGATCGACCCCGCCCACGGCCTTGTAGACGCGGTCCTTGACGTGGAACTGCGTCTCAAGCCCGCGGAGCGCCAGCAGGTCGTCGCCCTCGGCCTCGGGGATCGGGCCTTTTCGGTCGACGCGGGTGGCGGGCATGGGGCGCGAGAGGGCGCCGGATTTCAGGCGCGGGTCCAGCGCATCGCGCACGCCATCGCCGAGCAGGTTGATCGCCATGACGATGATCAGGATCATCATGCCCGGCACGATGGAGGTATGCGGATTGGTGATGAGCGCCGAGCGCGCCTCACCCAGCATGGAGCCGAGGTCCGCGACAGGCGGTTGCGAGCCGAGGCCCAGGAAGGACAGGCCCGCCGTCTCGAGGATCATCCAGCCGATGGTGGTCGACATGGCGATTACGATGACGGGAATTACGTTGGGCAGCACTTCGGACAGGATGATCGAGGCGTCGGATTTGCCTGCAAGCCGCGCCGCATCGACGAATTCCTTGTTCGCGATGCCGACGGTAATCCCCCTGATATTGCGGGCGAAAAACGGGATGTTCACGGCGGCGACCGCGATCAACGCGTTCAGCAGGCCGGGCCCGAGGGCGGCGACAATCGCCAGCGCCAGCAGGATGTAGGGAAAGGCCATCAGCATATCGACGCCGCGCATGATGATGTTGTCCGTGCGCCCGCCGTAATAGCCCGCGATGATCCCGATGGCCGCGCCGATGGTGGCGGCGATGATGGCGGCGGCGAAACCTACCGCGAGGCTCAGGCGCGTGCCCCACATCAGGCGGCTCAGCAGGTCGCGGCCGAGGTGGTCGGTTCCGAGCAAGGCGCCCTCGCTGAACACCGGCTGAAAACGGTCCGCCGTGTTGGTGACGTTGGGGTCGGCCAGCGGCAGAAGCGGCGTGATCAGCGCGAAGAAGATCACGATGCCCATCACGATCAGCCCCCCGAGCGCGAGCTTGTTGCGTGCCAGTAAGCGTAGGAAATTGCTCATGTTTTGATCCTCGGGTCGAGGAGGCTTTGGGCGACGTCGACGGCGATGTTGAACAGGACGTAGCAGGCGGCGATGAAGACGACGCCGCCCTGCACCAGCAGGATGTCACGGCGCAGGATCGCGTCGACGAGCATGCGGCCGACGCCGGGCCATTGGAACACCATCTCGATATAGACGGCGCCCGACAGCACGAAGCCCGCCTGGATGCCGAGGACGGGGATGATCGAGACCATCGCGGCGCGGAGCGCGTGGCGCCAGATCACCGAATTTTCGCGCACGCCCTTTGCCCGCGCGGTGCGGATGAAATCCTGTCGCAGGACCTCCAGCATGGCCGAGCGCGACAGCCGCGCGACGACGCCGGTGGCCACGACGGCCAGCGCAATCGCGGGCATGGCAAGGTGGTCGAGAAGCACCCAGATCGTGCGGTCGCCAAAGATCGGCCACATGCCCGACACGGGGAACCATCGCAAGTTCACGGCGAAGATGAGGATCATCATCATGCCAAGAAAAAATGAGGGAATAGAGATACCTAGCAGGACGACGAAGGTGATCGCCTTGTCGCCGAAGCCGTATTGGTTGGCGGCCGAGATAACGCCCGCCGCGATGCCGAAGACCGAGCAGAGGACGAACGCGGTGCCGGCGAGAACCAGCGTCGCGCCGAAGCGTTCCAGCACCTCGTCGAGCACCGGGCGGTTGAGCGCGAAGGAGCGTCCGAAATCGCCCTGCACCATGTTGGACAACCAGATGAAATAGCGCGTCACAAGCGGTTCATCGAGGCCGAGATCCTCGTTAAGCGCGGCCACGTTTTCCGGTGTCGCGTAACTTCCGAGAATGGCGGTGGCGGGGTCGCCGGGGATCATCGCCATGATGAGAAAGACGATGACCGAGATGCCGATCAGGACCGGGATGGCGGAGAGAAGTCGCTTGAGAATGTAGCCTGCCATGGGGCCTCCGAACGGCGCTGGAAACGGCGAAAGCGCGTGTAAAGAACCTGTAGTGATCCTGTAGTTTTTTCGTAACTACACGTCGGTCATACACTTGCGCCGGATTTGGGCCGGGCCGCGAGGGAGACGCGCGGCCCGACGGGGCACCAGTTGGTGCCCTTAGTTCTTGGCGACGTCGTGCAGCAGCAGGAAGAACGACGGCTCGAGTCCGAAGCCTTCGACGCGGTCGTTGGTGACTGCGTTCTGCACCCAGTTGGCCACGAAGACCCACGGGGCGTCTTCCTGCACGATCACCTGCATCTCGCGGTAAAGCTCCGCGCGGCGATCCTGGTCGGTCGCGGTGCGGGCCTCTTCGAGAAGCGCATCGACTTCCGGGTTGGAGTAGTAGCCGGAGTTGAAGCCGCCCTGGTCGGGCCATGCGGCGGTGCGCAGGGCGAGGTAGGGCAGGGTGTCGGGATCGTTCGTCATCCACGCCATCTCGGCCATGTCGGCCTCACCTTCGAGACCGGGGTTCACGCGGCCGAGGAAGGTGTTCCACTCGTAGGTTTCGATGGTGACGTCGAAGCCCACGGCTTCGAGATCCGCCTGGATCGCGGTGCCCATGGCGATCGGGTCGAGCATGCCGGAGCCGCCCTCGGTCACGTAGAAGGTGATCTCGGGGTTCTCCATGCCCGCCTCGGCCAGCAGTTCGCGGGCGCGGTCGGGGTCGTAGGGATAGGGCTCGAGTTCATCGTTATAGGCCCATGCGAAGGCGGGCGGGGTGGGGCCTGCGGCCACTTCCGCGGTGCCTTCCAGCACGTCGTTCACGATCGCCTCGCGGTTGACGGCATAGTTCGCGGCCTGGCGGACACGGACATCGGCAAACGGCCCTTCGAGCGCGTTCAGGATCAGGAACCAGACGTGCGGCCCTGCCTGTTCGTGAATGGTGAAGGCGTCGCCTTCGAATTCGCCAAGGGCGACGGGCGGCACTTCGACCATCACGTCGATGCCACCGGCCAGCATCTCGGCGGTGCGGGTGTTGGCGTCGGTGATCGGACGGAAGACCACGGCCTCGAGCGCGGGCGCGCCATCCCAGTAGTCGGGGTTGGCGACGACGACCACGGCCTCGTTCGAGCGCCATTCCTCGAACCGGAAGGCCCCGGTGCCCGAGGGGTTGCGCCCGAAATCGGCGCCGTATTGTTCAACCGCGGCGGGCGAGACGATCAGGCCCGTCGGATAGGCGAGGTTCGACAGGAACGGCGCGTAGGGTTCGGAGAGGGTGAAGGTGACTTCCATGTCACCGGTCGCCTCGACGCTGTCCACCGAGGAGAAGAAGAACGACAGCGGGAAGGGGCCGGTGTCGTGGAACGGGTGATCCTCGTTCAGCATCCGCTCGAAGTTGAAGACCACGGCCTCGGCATTGAAGGGTGATCCGTCGTGGAAGGAGACGCCTTCGCGCAGGGTGAAGGTATAGACCGTGCCGTCATCGGAGATCGTCCAGTCGGTCGCCAGCGCAGGCTCCACCTCGAGCGTGCCGGAGGCGTAGCGCACCAGGCCGTCATAGACGTTCATCAGGATGCGGAAATCGTTCACGGCGGTGACGGCATGGGGGTCGAGCGCCTGCGGCTCGGCGATCTGGCCGACGACAAGCACACCCGGCGGCGTCTGGGCGGTGGCGGGGGAGAGCCCGCCAAGGGCCACGGCCGCCGCCGCGGTCAGCGCAAGGGCCGCGCGCCGCGAGAGGTTGAGAAAGGACATTTTGGTTGATCTCCCCGTTAATTTATCATGATGAATTCAAGTGAGGCAAATTATCATGATAATTTCAAGAAGTTTGTGCTAGGCGTGGGACATGACTTATTCGCTACTGGCTATTGATGAAAATTCGGGCGCGATGGTTGCCGCGGCAGCGACGGGATCGCTGTGCGTTGGTGGCTGGGTGATTCGAGGGCGCTGGGGCGCGGGGCTGGTGGCCTCGCAGGGCACCGCGCCGTCGACGCTCTGGCGCGAGGACGTGCTGCGCCGGATGGAAAGTGACAGTGCCGCGCATGCCGTGGCCGAAGCGACCCAGTCCGATGCCGGGCGGGACTTTCGGCAGCTTGGCGCGCTGGATGCAAGCGGCGGCGGCGCGGCGTTCACCGGTGATCAATCCGTTCCCCATGCCTCGCATATCGTGCGTGACGGGTTCGTCGTATCGGGCAACATGCTGTCGGGCCGAGAGGTTCTGGAGGCGATGGAGCGAAGCTGGCACGGGACGGCTAGCGGCGATCCGGCGGAGCGGGCGCTGGATGCGCTGGAGGCTGCGGAAACGGCGGGCGGCGATGCGCGGGGGCTGTTGTCCGGCGCTTTGCTGGTGCTGAGGCCCGATGCGGCCCCGGTCGATTGCCGGATCGACCACAGCGAAGCGCCGCTGAAGGCCTTGCGCCGATTGCTGGAGGCTGTGCGAACGCCGCCCTATGCCGATTGGCTGGACGAGGTGCCGACACTTGTCGATCCGTCCCGCGCGCCGGAGGGGTCGAAGGCGGCGGAATAAGGCGCCCGTCCTTTAACCAGACTCATCGTGTGGCACGAATGTCCCGAGAGCGCCGCAGGCGTGGCAGGGTATTCGTGTCGCAGGTTTAAGGCCGGGCGCTACAGGCGGGTCATACGGCCATGAAGCCGCGCCTGACCTTTGCTTCCTGGCGCTGCATCATGTCCTCGGCCCGTTCCATGTGCTCGCGCATGATGCGCCGCGCTTCCCCGGCGTCGCCGGCGCGCAATGCCTGAACAAGCTCGATCTGCGATTGCCGGCCCTTGATCCAGAGTTCCTCGTTATGGGGCTCGTAAAGGCGGCGGTAGACGGTCAGGTCGGTCAGGAAGCGCGCCATGAAGGCGACCATGAAAGTCAGGAGGGGATTGTCGCCGTACTGGGCAAGCTGGCTGTGGAATCGCAGCGAGACGATGTGCTGGTCCCGCTCTTCCTCGGGCGAGGCGGCGGGTTCATCGTAGCGCGTGGCGAGGTCCTGCAAGCGGTCGAGCTGTTCGGCGGAGAGCTTGCCCGCGAGGGTCGCGGCGAGCTCCGGCTCCAGCAGTTTGCGGAGCTGGTAGATGTCGGAAACGGTCAGTTCCTGGAAGTAGAAGTAATTGGCGAGAAGCGATTTGGCGCGTTCGGAAGTGACTTCGCCGACGAAGCTGCCGCCGCCGGGGCCGGTTCGGGTGACAACGAGGCCCTGCGCTTCGAGGATGCGCATCGCCTCGCGCACGGTGCCCTTGGAAACGCCGAATTGCGCGATCATCTCGGTCTCGTTCGGCAGGCGCGCGCCGCTCTTGAGATCCCGCTCGACCACCCAATCCTTGATCTGGTCGGCCACCAGCACGGGCCGGGACCGGCGCGGTTGGGTGGGCTTGCCTTCGGGCCTGTTCATCCTGTGCCTCTGGTTATTTATCATGATAAATATGGACAAGAGTGGGGGCTGCGTCTAGGCCAATATGCATCAATCACCGGGAGGCGGATATGGATTGGGGTGAGGAAGCGGCGCGGCGACTGACGAAGATCGCGGAGACCGCGAGCCTGCCCGGGCCGGGGGTGACGCGGCTTCCGTTCACCGAAGAGCACCGCGTGGCGATCGGCATCATCACCGGATGGATGGAGGCGGCGGGGCTGGCCGTGCAGATGGATGCGGCGGGCACGCTGGTCGGGCGGCGCGAGGGGCCTGCGGGTTCCAAGACGCTGCTGATCGGCTCGCACCAGGATTCCGTGCCGGGCGGCGGGGCCTATGACGGGATCATGGGAGTTGCCTTGGGCTGTCTGGCGTTGGAGGCAGTGAAGGACCGGCCGCTGAACGTCGCGGTCGAGGTGCTGGCGTTTGCCGACGAGGAGGGTGTGCGGTTCCCGACGGCCCTGATGGGGCCGCGGGTTCTGGCGGGGACGTTCGATGACGGGACGCTGGCGATGCAGGACCGCGATGGCGTGACGCTGCGCGATGCGCTGGCGGGGTTTGGCGGCGAGCCGGACGCCCTGGCCCAGATGAAGCGCCGCGCGGAGGAAATCGCCGGGTATCTGGAGCTGCACATCGAGCAGGGGCCGGTGTTGGAGCGGGAGGACGCGGCCCTCGGCCTTGTCACCGGGATTTGCGGGATCGAGCGGCTGGAATTGCGGTTCACCGGATCGACGGGCCATGCCGGGACGGTGCCGATGGAGGGGCGGCAGGATGCGCTGGTTGCGGCTGCCGGGTTCGTGGCGGAAGTGCCCGGCATGGCCCGCGAGTGGGACGGGCTGCGCGCGACGGTGGGCATGCTGAAGGTCTCTCCGGGTGCGCCGAATGCGATCCCGGATGCGGTCTCCCTCGTGCTGGAAGTGCGCAGCGAGCGGGATGCGGAGCGCGGCGCAGCCGTCGCGGAGATGGGCAAGCGGGCGGCTGAGATCGCTGAGCGGGCGGGCTGCGGCTTCGAGATGGCGCAGACCTATCAGCAGCCCGCGGTTCTGTGTGATCCGGCGCTGTCGGATGTTCTGGCGCGGGCCGGTCAGGGTGACTTGCCGACCCTGCCGTCCGGCGCGACGCATGATGCCTCGGCCATGGCGGACCTCTGCCCGATCGCGATGCTGTTCGTGCGGTGCCGGGATGGCGTCAGCCACCGGCCCGACGAATTCGCCTCCGCCGCCGACATGGGCGCGGCGGTCGATGTTCTGGCGCGCGCACTGATCGCGTTTGACCCAGCCTAACCTAGGCTCGGCAGCCAGAGGATCGTGGCCGGCACGAGGATCAGGAAGGCCACGTGGAAGATGTCGGCCAGCACGAAAGGGGCGGTGCCCTTGAAGATCGTGGGCAGCGGAATGTCTCGCGCCACTCCGGATAAAACGTAGACGTTCATCCCCACCGGTGGTGTTATCAACGCGATCTCGGTCATCCGCACGACGAGCACGCCGAAGAACACGGCGTCGTAGCCCAGGTCGGTGATGAGCGGGAAGAACAGCGGCACGGTCAGCGTCATCATCGCGGAGGCGTCGAGGATCATGCCGAGGACGAAATAGACCAGCAGCACCAGCAGCAGCACGAAGATCGGGGCGAGTTCCACGGCGCTGACCCAGCCCACGATGTTGAGCGGGATGCGCGTGACGGTGACGAAAGAGTTGAACATCAGCGCGCCGAAGAGGATGCCGAAGATCATGCCGGTGGTCTTGAGCGTGTCGAGCACGGCGGAGCGGATCTGCGGCCACGCGAGACGACCGCGCACGAGCGAGATCACGATGGCCCCGAAGGCCCCGATGGCCCCTGCCTCGGTCGGGGTGAACCAGCCCCAGAGGATGCCGCCCATCACGAGGATGAACAACAGGATCACATCGGCGGTGCGCTTCGTGGCGTCCCATTTCTCGGCGCGGTTGGAAACCGGGCCTGCGGGGCCGAGCGTCGGGTTCCTCCGGCAGCGCACCCAGATCACGCTCATGTAGAGCAGGGCCAGAAGGATGCCGGGGATGATGCCGGCGGCGAACATCGCGCCGATCGAGGTTTCGGTCAGGATGCCGTAGATGATGAACATGCCCGACGGCGGGATCAGGCTGCCGATGGTGCCGCCCGCCGCGACCGAGCCGGAGGCGAGGCTGTCGTCATACTTGTGCTTGCGCATTTCCGGCAGGGCGACGAGGCCCATGGTGGCCGTCGTGGCGAGCGAGGAGGCATTGACGGCGGCGAAGCCGGCGGAGGCGCCGACCGTCGCCATGGCGAGACCGCCGCGGAAATGGCCGATCATGCGCGCGGCGAAGGCGTAGAGGTCGCGCCCGATGCCGCTGGCGAACAAGATATGCGCCATGAACAGGAACAGCGGGATGGTTCCGATGGCATAGTTCGTGGACAGGTCGAAGACGACGACGCCGAGTTTCACGACGGCGGCGTGGAAGGTCACGAGGTAGGCGAAGCCGAGGAAGCCGACGAGGCCCATGGCGAAGCCGATGGGCATGCCAAGCGCGATCAGCGTGAAGAGGATCATGATCCCCGCGATGCCGGTTTCGAAAGGGCTCATTGTTCGGGCTCCTCGCGGCCAAGGGCGGTCTGCACGGCGCGCAGGAGAAGGATCGCGATCAGGAGCACGATGGCCGCGATCATCAGCCAGCGGAACGGGGCGACGGGAATGTCGAGCAGTTCCGTCACCTCGTTCTGCGGTCCTCGGCGCTGCGCCTCTTCGATGGCCGACAGCGCGACCATGCCCCAGAAGCCCGCGCCGATGGCCAGCATCACGCCCATCAGCGGGCCACGAACCTGCTTGGGCATGGCCCCGGTCAGGATGTCGACGCGGGTGTGAACGCCGCTCCAGCCGGCATAGGCGAGCGAGAAGACGACCGCGGGAATGATGAGCAATTCGGCCAGCACGTAGGTGCCCGGAAAGGCGATGCCGAGAAAGCGGAAGGTCACCGTGACCACGGTCAGGCACACCAGTGCCGCGATGGCGGCGGCACCGATGAAGGCGGCGAGGCCGGCGAGCCGGCCGAGGAATTGCTCGACAAGTTTCATTGAGGCCCCAGTGTTCAGGGGCCGGGGCGCATGATGCAAGCGCCCCGGCCTGGGTTCTTACTCCGAATAGGCCGCGCGGATGGCGTCCAGCACCTCGGTGCCCGGCTTGCCCATGGCGTCAAGCTCGGCGGCCACCTCGCGCATCGCGGGCTCGAAGGTGGCGGCATACTCGGCCACGACCTCGGGCGCGACGGAGTTGAATTCCACGCCCAGTTCCTCGCCATAGGCGCGGCCTTCGTCCTCGGCCTCTTGTGCCAGTTCCAGCGTGCGCAGGCTGAGCCATTCGACGTTGTCTTCGAAGACCTGCCGGATGTCCTCGGGCAGGCTGTCCCAGACGCCCTGGTTCATCGCGCGCGACGGATAGGCGCCGCGGCTGTGGGGCAGTTCGGAATAGTAGTTGATGACCTCTGCGAAGCTGAGCGAGCGCAGCGCCTCGTAAGGAGCGACGACGCCGTCCACCACGCCGCGTTCGAGCGAGGGGTAAGTCTCGGTCATCGGCATGGTCACGCCTTCGGCCCCGAAGGCGGCGAGCGGTGCGATGAAGTCCACGGCGGCGCGGATGCGCAGGCCCTGGAGGTCTTCGAGCGTGTTCACCGGGCCTTCGCGCAGGAGCAGGTGCATCGGCGTGCCCACGTTGTAGCCAAGCACGTGAACGCCTTCGAGTTCGTCGTCGAATTCGGGGAATTGCTCCACGAGGTCCATGTAGACCTCGAGCACGCGCTCAGGGTCGGTATAGCCGAAGAACATGCCCGGCGTGAGGCGGTTCATGTCGTAGCCCGAGCGCGCGTAGATCGGCGCGATGTAGGACATGTCGGCCACGCCTGCGGCCAGTTCGTCCACGCCTTCGCGGCTGGAGATCAGGGCACCGCCCCAGAACGGCGTGATGGCGACGCGGCCGTCGGTCTGTTCCTCGATGCGGGCGATCCATTCGGCGTCCGCCGCGCCGTAGGGGTGGGTTTCGGTGTAGGGCGATGAATAGGTCAGGGTGAATTCCTGCGCGGCCAGCGGGCTTGCCAGAGCGGCGAGCGCGAGGCCCAGGATCGTCGTTGTCTTCAGGTGTTTCATGGTTTCTTCCTCCCTTTGGTCGTCATTGGCCGGTTGTGGCCGCGCTTGGCCGGGGCTGGCCGGCTGCGTTCAGTATCTCGTCGTTGTCATGGCCCGGTGGCACGGCGGTGCGGATCTCGGGCAGGCCGCCGATCCGGACCGGGGGGCCGAGCTGGCGCAGAGCCTCGCCCGAGGGGCCGGTGACCTCGATCACCATGCCGCGTTCGGTGAAATGCGGGTCGGTGATCGCCTCGGACACGTCCTGAACCGGGGCGAACTGGGTGCCCGCCGCGCCGAGGATCGCGAGCCATTCGTCGCGTGGCCTTGTGGCGAAGATCGCGGCCAGCGTCTCGCGGATCTCGGGCCAGCGGCTGCGGTCGAGTTGCAGGGGGATGTAATCGGGGCGGCCGAGGGTTTCGCAGAACGTCGCCCAGTAGCGCGGCTCCATGTCCGTGGTGATGAGCCACTTGCCGTCGGCACAGGCCCAGAGGCCCATGTCGGCGCGGCGGGTGCCGCGTTTGGGGGCGTCGTCGGGGTTGGCGTAGCGGGACAGGACGTTCGCCAGAAGGCTCATGGAACATTCGGCCATGGCCACGTCGAGATGCTGGCCGTGGCCGGTGCGCTCGGCCTGCCGGATCGCGGCGAGGATGGCGAAGGCGGCGTGGCTGCCGGTGAGGATATCGGCGTTCGGCACACCGGGCAGGCCGGGCGCGTCCGGGTCCTCGCCGGTGCGGCTGAGGACGCCGGAGAGCGCCAGGGCGACGGGATCATGGCCCGGCTTGTCGCGGTAGGGGCCGGTCTGGCCGCAGAGGGTCAGCGAGGCGTAGACGATGCGGGGATTGACGGCGGCGAAATCCGCGTGGCCGAGGCCGAGGCTTGCAAGGACGCCGGGGCGGTAATCCTCGACCACGACATCGGCGGTGCGGGCGAGGTCGAGCAGGAGGTCACGGGTTTCCGCCGCGCCGATATCCAGCATCAGCGATTTCTTGTTGCGGGCGAGCATGTCGCGGGCGCGTTGGGCGGCCTTCTCGTCTGGCGAAAGCTTGTCCCAGCCAAAGACCTTTTCCTGCTTGGCAAGCTCGCGCGGGTTCTCGATGCGGATGACCTCGGCCCCCTGGTCTGCGAGGAGCCACGTGCAATAGGGGCCCGGCAGCAGGCGCGAGAAGTCGAGAACGCGGATGCCGTCGAGCGCGCCTTTCATGTCGTGCCCTCCGATGGCGGCGCGTGGCACTGGAAGAGGGGGCCGGGCAGGCGGTTGGTGCCGCCCTTGCCGTCCGGCACGTCTTGCCAGAATTCGCGGGCGGCAAGGTGGTCGCTGTCGCGGACTTCGTCGAGGGTGGAGATGGTCGAAAGGCCCCAGCCGCGGTCGAGCGACCATGCGCCAAGCTCGGCCTTGGTATGGGCGGCGAAGAAATCGGCGACGATGCCCTGCCAGCGGTCGATCACCGCCTGGTCGGTGTCGGCGACAAGGATCGCGTCCCAGTCGATGTCGGCGAGTTCGCCCGCCGCATTATGGTCTGCCATGACGGAAATCAGCGCGCGCATCATCGCGGGGTTGTCGATCATCGACCATGTCACGAAGCCGTCGGCGCAGGGCCAGACCTGCCGCACGCCGGAGGCGCCGCGCACCAGCTTGTTGCCCTGACGCCGCCCGATGCGACCGGTCCAGTCATACATGATCGCTTCACGGTAATTGGCGAGCGTCGCGGATTGCGTGGCGGAGACGTCGATGCGCTGGCCTTCGCCGGTGAGACGGCGGGCGCGCAGGCCCATCAGGGCCGCCGTGGCCACCTGGATGCCGGTCAGCGCGTAGGCCTGTTCGCCGGGCAGGCGGAGCGGCGGGCGGTCCGGCTCCCCGATGACGGTCATCAGGCCGGAGGCGGCCATTAGCGTCAGGTCGGTTGCGGGCAAGGTGCGATCGTTGTCGACGTTGGCGACGATGTGGATGAGGGCGGGGCGGCCGTCGCGGGCATCGTCGTGCGTGCCGCCGCAGCGCCGCCCGTCGAGCAGGATGTCGGCGCTGTCGAGCAGGCTTTCGAGCGTTTCGCCGTCGGCTGAAGGCCGCATGTCGTGGTGCCATGCGAGACGGGCGGCTGCGCCGCGCTTGTAGGTTTCTGAGAAAAGCGTCACGTCCGCGCCGAGTTTCGCCAGCATCGCGCCGCCCAGATCGGTGAGCCCATCTGCGATGACCACGACACGGGTGCCTTCCAGCAGGTTCATGCCAGCACCCCGTCGCGTTCGAGTGTCGCGATGTCCTCGGCGCTCATGCCGAGGATGCCACCGAAAACCTCGGCGTTGTGCTGGCCGAGGCAAGGGGAGGGGCCGACCGCATGGGGCGTGGCCTCCATCCGCATCGGCGGCGCGGGCATGGCGGAGGGGCCGAGGACGGGGTGGTCGACCTCGACGAAATGGCCTGCGGATTTCAGCGCTTCGCTTTCCGCGAGATCCTTGCCGTCGAGAACGGGGGAGGCGGGAACGCCTGCTGTGGTCAGTCGCTTCGCAAGGGTTACGCGATCCTGGGTGGCCGTCAGGGCGGAGATTTCCGCATCCAGAGCCGCTTCGTTGGTCTTTCGTGCGCCCATGGTGGCAAAGCGTCGATCTTCTACAAGATGCGCGCCGCCGATTATGTCACACAGCGCGGTCCACTGGCGTTCATCCTCGACCGCGATGGCGATCCAGCGATCTTCACCGGCGCAGGGATAGACGCCGTGGGGGGCCATGCGCGCATCGGAATTGGCGGGCTTCTCGGCGGGCGGCGCGGCGAAGAGGTCGGCGATGACATGGGCCATCGGCTCGATCTGGCTGACGTCGACATGGAGGCCCTTGCCGGTGCGGTCGCGGTGTTCGAGGGCGGCGAGGACAGCAACGGTCAGGAACATCGGCGCGACCACGTCGCCATAAGCGAAGGGCGGCATGTGCGGCTCGGACCCCGGCCAGCCGGACATGGCGGCATGGCCGGAATGGGCAGCGGCGGAATTGCCGTAGCCCCGGAAGCCCGCCATCGGCCCGGTACGCCCGGCGACGGAGACACTCGCGAGGATCACATCGGGGTTCACGCGGCAAAGCTCGGGGTAGCCGAGGCCGATCCGCTCCATGTAGCCGGGTCCGAAATTCTCCACGACCACGTCGGACCACGCGACGAGGCGCTTGGCGATCTCGGCGCCGCGCGGGTCGCCAAGGTTGATCGTGACGGATTTCTTGGAGGTGTTGGTCTGCGCGAAGAAGGCGGAGGCGTCGGGGTTCTTCGCGTCGCCCTTCGCGAAGGGGGGGGAGCGGCGGCCAAGGTCGAGACGGCGCCGGCTTTCGATCTTAATGACCTCGGCGCCATTGTCGGCCAGATCCTTCGTGGCGCGGGGACCGGCCCCGACCCACGAGAAATCCGCAATCCTGAGGCGATCCAGAGCGCCCAATTCGTTCCTCCCGGTGCATGGGAGGGGGCGATGCCGTGCCTCCCGTTGCACATCCAAAATTAGTTCACGAAGTGAACTGTGTCAATCGGTCACATCGCATCGAGCGCCTCCGAGACGCGGGCGACCATGGCGTCGCGATCCCAGTCGCGCGGGTCGACCATGTCGGAGCAGATCTCGATTACCTTTACCCCTTCGGCCTCGAGCGCATGTTTGGCGAATTTCGTCCCCAAGCCCGAGAACCGGTCGTGTTCCGGCACCAGCATCAGGGCCACGTCGATGCGGTTTCGCCTTGCTTCGTGCACCATCCAGGAACTGATCCACGGCGGCTGGTGAAGCTGTTCGTTCATCGCCGAGATGCGGGCGGCGAGTGCCCGGATCGGGTCGCCGTGATCCTTGCGGATATAGCCGTCGGCGGCAAAGGGCAGGTACATCGACCATGAGAAGACCGCGCCGTGAGTCTCTTCGAACACCGTGTAGAAGGAGGTGTCGAACCACAGGCCCGCGCCGATCCACATCATGCGGATTTTTTCGTCGTGGCAGACCCAATCTTCGCGCGCTATGCGGTCGGCGACTTCGTCCTTGAAGGCCTGCGCGTGCGACAGCGCCCAGTCCGAGCCGCGATGCCATTGCGGGATCATCACGTTGGGCATCTGTTCACCGATGCGCATGGGGCATTTCGGGGCGGAGGCGATGAGGTCGGCGACCTCTCCCATGATGCGCTCCTGCCGGTCGATGGCGTCCATGTAGGCGGCGAAACCGTCGCGGTCGAAGGAGCGCCCGGTGAGGTCTTCGAGGGCCGCGATGAGGGTTTCGATTTCGGCCACGGTCAAGTCGAGGCGGTCGGTGCCGTAGAACTCCTCCCAATTCTCGCGGGCGTCGTCGAACCAGTTCGGGGCCGGGTCGGGCACGGCGGGGGCGGAGAACAGGTGCAGCGGGGCGCCGGTCGCCTCGGACCAGAGCTGGAAGATCTTCTGGTGTTCATCCGAGCTTTGGCGGGCGCAAAGGAGCGAGGGTGCAGGCAGGCCGCCCCAGGGTTGTTTCTCGGGGTCGTTTTCCAGCGCCGCGATCAGGGGCAGCGAGGAATAGCGCGGGAGGTGGTGGTGAAATCCCATCTCGGCCATGCGGTCGAAATAGTGTGGCGCAAGTTGCTTGGCCGCGATCAGCGCCGACCACCATTGATTGGTGACCATCGGCACGTCCATGAAATGGAAGATTTCATGGGGCGTGTCGGCATTGACGAAGGCAAAGGGCTCGCCGCCGAGGATGCGGTCGCGTAGGCCCCGGACCCACTCCTTCTGGTAGGCGCCTGCGGCGCGGGCGCAGGTCATGCAGGCACCTCCACGGCGGCGCGGATGCGGGCGAAGGCCTGGTCTTGCCAATTGGCGTCCATGTCGTCGGGAAGGAACCCGAGGTCGACGAGGGGGACGTTGTGGCGGGACAGGTCGCGGTGGAGCGCGGGCAGGTCCCAGCCGAGGCTTTCCTCGTGCGGGGCGAGAAGGGCGATTACCACGTCGCAGGCCTTGAGCCGGTCGAGAAGGGCAGATCGGAACCGTCCGGCCGGGGCGGCGCGGACGTGAAGGGGATAGGCGGCGATGGTCCGGATGACGTCGTCGATGGGTCCGTCGGCGGCATGGATCGCGGGCCATGGCTGGCCATAGGGTTGCAGGTCCGCCTTGAGGGGGCCGATGCGCCCGAGCATGGCGTAAAGCGCCGGGTCCGCGATGGCCGAGCCGACGAGGCCGATGGCAGGCCCGGTGGGCGCGGGTGGGGCGGTTTGGAGGGCCTCCTCCAGCAGCGCCGCGTGCGTTTCGGGGGCAAGCCAGCGACCGGCGTTGCGCCAGACATGGGCGTCGCGGGGCGGCAGGCCAGCCTCGTCCATCCGGGACAGGGCGGCGTCGCGCGCGCTCTCCGCCGCCGAGGCATCGGGGAGACCCTTCGCGAATCCGTGCCCGCACGCGCGGGTGAGGAACGCGTCGAGACGCGCGGCCTCGGTCATGTTGAAGCGATGAGCGGGCGCGGAATCCGTATGCACGAGGTTCCACAGGTGCAGCGGCGGCCCGTCGGGCAGCACGCCGATGCGCCGAAGCTCAAATGCATATTGATAGGCGGTAAGGCCGGCGGAGTCGTCGCGGGAGAAGATCAGCCCCGCGAACCCGTCGAATGCACCACGGGCCAGTCGGTGCAGGACATCGGCGGCGCTCTTGTCCATGAAGGGTTCGAGGTAGGGCGTGATGCGCGGGTCCGGCACTACCTTGTTGGCGGCTTTCACGTCGAGCGGCGTGGCCCCTGCGGCACGGATCAGCGCTTCGGGCAGGCCGTCGCCGAACAGGCCGATGCGCGGGCCGGTGGCGGTGGCTTCGCCTGCCTTGCCTGCATAGGCACGCTCCAGTCGCTCGACTGCTGATTCCGGCACGACGTCCCTCCCAATTAGTTCAGAAAGTGAACTAGGTGCGATGGGCTGTCAACTCCGCAGGATCGTGAAACCGCCTTGACCGCGAGTGGCCATTTAGTTCATCAATTGAACCATTGGAGGAGATAAGAGATGGCCCAACCCCTTGCCGGAGTGCGCATCGCGGATTTCAGCCACGTCATTGCCGGACCGCTGGCCACGCATTTCCTGTGCCTGTTGGGGGCGGAGGTCATCAAGATCGAACCCGCCGGTGGCGACGCGATGCGTTATTACACGCGGCGCGAGGAGTTGCGCGGCATGGCCGAGCCCTTCATGGGGGCCAATGCCGGGAAGAAATCCGTCGTGCTCGACCTGAAGTCGGACGAGGGGCGCGCCGCCGCGCAGGCGATCTGCGCATCCTCCGATATCGTCGTCGAGAACTTCCGGCCCGGCGTCGCGGGGCGTCTGGGGCTGGGATACGAGGCTTTGGCGGAGACGCATCCGGGGCTGATCTACTGTTCCATCTCGGGCTTCGGACAGACCGGCCCGATGCGCGACTTTCCGGCGATCGACCAGGTGATCCAGAGTGTCTCGGGTCTGATGACCCTGTCGGGCGCCCAGTCCGACGATCCCACGCGCATCGGCTTTCCCATCGTCGACACCTATTGCGCGCTGATGGCGGCCTTCGCGATCCTCGCGGCTTACACGCAGCGGCAGGGTGACCCGGAGGGCCGGGGGCAATATGTCGACGTGGCGATGCTGGACACGACCATGGTCATGATGAGCTCGGTGCTTGGACAGATCCTGATCTCCGGCGCGGCGCCGGAACGCACTGGCAACCGGGGATTCTCGGGCGCGCCCACGGCGGACACGTTCGAGACCGGCGATGGCCAGATCACCATCGGGGCGGTGCAGCAGAACCAGGTGGCGCGGTTGTTCCGGGCGCTTGGCCTTGCCGATTTGCTGGAGGATGAGCGCTTTGCCCTGCCGGACGCGCGCATGGTCAACCAGGACGCGTTGCAGGCGGAACTGTCGCGCGCGTTCGCGGGAAGGACTGCCGTCGAATGGGAAGAGATCCTGAACCACGCGGGTGTGCCTGCGGGGAAGGTCCGCAGCGTGCCGGAGGCGCTGGAGCTGGACCAGATCGCCGGGCGCGACCTGTTCCTCGACGCGGAGACGGCGAACCCCGCGGTGCGCCATGCGAAGATCCTTGGCGCGGGTTTCCGCTTTGCCCATGACGGGCCGGGTCATTCCGGCAAGGTGCCGGCGCTGGGGGAGCATACCGAGGAGGTTCTGGCGATGATCGCGCAAGAAGCGAAGCGCGACGCCTCCTAATCCTCGTCCGGTCCGCCTTCGACCCCGCGTTCGACCAGTCCCTCGACGATTCCGAAGAGAACCTTGAAGAACACCGCGCGCTCGGCCGCCGGGATGCCCTCGAACCAGATGTCCTGAAGCGCGGCCGTCGCGGCCTGCATCCTGTCGGTCACGGCCTTGCCTTTCACGGTCAGGAACAGCTCGTTCGACCGCCGGTCGCTTTCGCTGCGACGGCGTTCGATCAGGCCCCGTTTCTCGATGGCCTGGACGATCTTCGTCACGGCGGATTTCTTCAGAACCAGGGAATCCGCAAGGCCGTTCTGGCTGATCCCCTCGTTCTGGCCGACGATCGCGAGAACGCCGATCTCGCCGGGGTCCAGCCCCAGCTCCTGCCGCATGGAATCGCTGTCCGGGCGCAACAGGAATCGCAACGTGCGCGTCAGGAAGGGCAGGTCGCGGGCAAGCCAGCCGAGGTTCACGGCCGTTCCGGTGCCGAAATCGAGGCTGGCCGGGGCGTTGGAAGGGTCAGGGTTCGTCATGCCGGGCAAAATGACCGACCCGCCCGGATTGGGCAAGATTGCTGATGCTGCCGGGAAACCCTGCGGGCTAGCCGGCCACAGGTGTGATGTTCACCGGAACGCTGAGCGGGCCGTATTCGGGCCATGTCGTCATCGGCACCGGTCCGGTGATCTCGAAGGCTTCGACATGCTCCACGAACAATTCCAGCGCCGCGGTGATCATCACCATCGCGATGCCCTTGCCCGCGCACATGTGCGGGCCGCGCCCGAAGGCGAGGTGCGGCGGCTCGTCCTGTCGGTCGAGGCGGAACGTGTCGGGCTCGCGGAACACCTCCGGATCGCGATTTGCGGCGGTGAAGGCCAGCGCGACGGGTTCGTCTGCCTTGATCTCGCGCCCGCAAACGGTCGTATCGCTGACCGGCGTGCGGGCAAAGCCGCGATAGGGCGTGTAGAGGCGCAGCAATTCGTCCACGGCTGCCGGGATCTTGTCGGGCTCAGCGCGCAGAAGGGCCAGATGCTCGGGGTGTCGCGAGAGGTGGATCACCATGGAGCCGATGAAGGTGGTGGGCGCGATGATCCCCACGACCAGCAATTGCCGCACCGTTCCGAGGATGCCGTCCTCGGGCAGAGTCTCGCCGTTGTGGCGCATCTCCAGCAGGGCGCTGACCGGGTCAACGCCGGGGTCGCGCGGGTTGGCCTTGCGATCCTCGATCAGGCGGGCGGCGGTTTCGTAGAGCACGAGCGAGGTCTTCTGGATCATCTCCATATCCATCGTCTCGAGCGCGATGGTGAAATCGTTGCCGATGGCGCGCACGCGGTCGGCGTCCTCGGCGGAGATACCGAAGAACTCGGCCAGCACCATGGCGGGCAGCGGGTATCCGAAGTCGCGGCAGACGTCGAATTGGCCTTTGGCGAGAAGGGGGGAAAAGAGACTGCGCGCCATGCCGCGGATCGATGTGTTCCAGTGATCCATGCGCTCGCGCCGGAACAGCGGGGTGAGAGCGCGGCGGTAGGGCGTGTGTTCGGGCGGGTCGAGGTGCAGCGGCGGGCGGCGGCCGGTGGTGGCGACGCGCGGCACGACGTTCTGGACGGCGGTGGTGTATTCGGAGGGCGTGGAAATCGCGTGTTCCACGTCCTCGTATCGGGTGAACAGCCAGAACCCGCCCAAGTCGTTGGAATGGGCGACAGGGCAGCGGCTGCGCAACTCGCTGAAGAGGCCGTGCACGGCGTCGAAATCGTCGATCCCGGCGTCGAAATCATGAGCGTTAGAGAAGGCTTCCGGGTTGCGGGGCTGGGGGCGGATGTCGTGGGGTTTCATGTCGTGTCCTTTTTGGTGGACGGATCAGGGTAGGCGAGCTGCGCCACGAGGTCCGAGACCGGTTTTTCCGGGTCGGTCGTGTCGAGGGCGTGCAGGAGAGAAAGCGCGTCGGGGCGGTCCCCGATGCAATCGCGGAACTTCGCGGCGAGGTCGGTCATGGTCGCCGACCCGGCGGTGAGGGGTGGCGGAGGGGCAAGGGCGCGGTCGGTTTCGCCGGAGGCTAGCGTCAGGTGCGCGGTGCGGCCAGCGCCCTCCGCGCAGGCGCGCAAGGTGATGCGGCTGGCGAGGGCGCGCACATCCGCGTCGTGCCGGGCCGTTTTCGAGAAGGCCGACAGGCCCGGCGCGCCGTGGATCAAGGTATGGGCGAAGGTGAAGGGGATCGAGAATTTCGCGCCGATCGCCGTTTGCGGGCGGATGCGGTCGGCGCGGGGTTCGAAGAGCATGTCGTCGGGCGGTTCGACCGTGAAGGCGGCAGCTTTGATGTCGGTGGCGGTGAGGCCTTCGTCTCTCAGCGCGAGCGCCAGAGCGATGGCCGGGTGTGTGCCGCGACAGGCGGGCCAGAGCTTGAGGGTGAGTGTCGGGGTCAGGAAGTCGTGCGCGAAGGCGGCGAGGGGGGCCGGGTCTGCCGCGTCTCCGGTCAGGAGCGGGATCACTCCGCCACGCTCGAACAGGGGATCGTCGGTGCCGGTCACGCCTGCGCGGGCCAAGAGGATGGCCTCGGTCGCGGCGCGGGCCGCGAAGCCGTCGCGCACGGCGCGCAGGTCCGAGGCAGGCGCGCGTTTGAGCGCGTCAGTCAGGCTGAATTGCACCTGTGCGAGCGACAGGGCGGCGATTGTCTGGTCCGCATCGAGGCGCAGGAGATGCGCCCCGGCCAGTGCCGCGCCGATGGCCCCGATCATCGGGGGGAAATACCAGCCCCGCGCGCCGGGGTCGTTGGTCAAGGAAAGGCCAAGGCGACAGGCGAGTTCAGCCCCCAGCGCCATGGCGGTCAGCGCCTCGCCGAGGGTTTTGCCCTCGCTCTCGGCCAAGGCAAGCACGGTCGGGATGATCGCGGCATTCACGTGCAGGCCGACGGCGTCGAACGTATCCTCGAAATCGAGCGCGTGGGACAGCGCACCGTTGGCGAGCGCGGCGGCGACGGGCGGGGCGGTGCCGCCTGCCAGCAGATGCGCGGGGCCGGGGCCATGGCTGCGCGCGTGCGCCGCGAAGGGCAGGACCGCCGGTTCAAGCCGCACGGCCCCCAGCATCACGGCGATCCCGTCGGCGAAGCAAAGCCGGACGGAATGCTGGACCTCCGGCGGGAGGTCGTTCCACCGCATCGGCCCGGCGCGGACGGCGATATCGCGGGTGCTCAGCATGCGGGCGCGGGCCGGATCAGGTCGCCGTCTGCCGCGTAGCGGGTGGGCAGGTTGGCCGTTCTCGTGATCTCGCGCAGGTAGGAGAGCGTCTTGTCGAATTCCGGCTCTTCCGCCGTCAGGAACCTCGGCGCGGCGTCGCGGTCGATCCAGATGGGCAAAAGCGCCAGATCGGTCACGCCATCTTCCGTCAGCGTTGCCTCGACCGCGATGCTCATCCGGCTGTCGGGCGGGAAGTTGTAGCTGGACGTGAAATCCGGCTCCCACCCCGGTGAGAGCGTCTGGATTTCGCGGAACCCGCGCGAAGCGGCGTGTTCCGGTGTCATCTTCAGGTCCAGCGCGAAATTGGCGAGCGAGTGGATGATCGGTTTGCCGCGATGGAATTCCATCCCCTTCAGGATATGCGCGTGACACCCCAGCACCATGTCCGCGCCCGCGTCGATGGCGGCGAAGGCGACCTCACGCTGGTAGTCGGGGATCACGGCGGGCACGAAGTGGATGCCAGCGTGATGGGACAGGATCACCACGTCGGCCTGCGCCTTCAGGGCGCGGATGGAGTCCGTCAGCGCGTCGAGATCTTCGCGGTGGGAATAGGTGTGGACGCGGGCTGGCGTGCCGGGCTGGTCGTGTTCGACCTGTTCGTAGACAGTAAAGGCGCGCATCGGGGCGCAGCCGGGCTTGTCGTCGTCGGCCCAGTAATTCTGCGGCAGGATGGAGTTGACCGAGAGGAAGCCCACGGTGACGCCGTTCCGCTCTTCGATGATCGGGGCGCGGGCCTCCGCGATCGTGGCCCCGGCGCCCATGTGTTTCGCGCCGGCCCGGTCGAGGTTGGCGAGGGTGTCGAACATCCCCTCGGGTCCCCAATCCATCGTGTGATTGCCCGCGAAGGAGACGATGGAAAGGCCGGTGTCGACCAGCGCATCGGCGATCTCCGGCTTGCCGCGCATGGTGTGGCGGGCTTGCGGGACGCGTTGACCGCGTGTCGTCAGGTTCACTTCAAGCTGGCAATAGCCAAGGTCGGCGGCACGGATGCGGTCGCGGACATGGGCGAAGATGGTTGCGGGATCTTCGCGGTCCGGCGCGACGTCTCCGACGGCGATGAAACGGCAGGACATCCTACCACCCTCCCTGTTCGACCAAGTGGCATGCGACCGTGCCGCCACCTTCGGCGGGCTGTGCCTGCGGACGCTGGGCCTTGCAGAGGTCGTGCGCATGGGGGCATCGGGTGTGATAGGGGCAGCCCGACGGCGGAGCGAGGGGCGAGGGGATCTCGCCCTGTGGTCGTGTCGCCATCTCCGGCGCGTCCGGGTCCGCCGAGAGCGTCGCCGCCAGAAGGGCCTGCGTATACGGGTGGCGTGGTGCGGAGCAGATCACATTCGCCGGGCCGCGTTCGACGATGCGGCCGAGATAGATCACCACGACCTCGTCACACATGAACCGCACGGTGGCGAGGTCATGGCTGACGAACAGCGTGGCAAGACCGTATTCGTCGCGCAGGTCCTTCAGGACGTTGAGGATCTGCGCCCGGATCGAGATGTCCTGGCTGGAGACGGGCTCATCCAGCAGCATCAGTTCCGGCTTCGAGGCAAGGGCGCGGGCGATGGCGATGCGCTGGCGCTGGCCACCGGAGAATTCGGCGGGCAGGCGGTCTGCATCGCGGGAGGACAGGCCCACGGCCTCCAGAACCTCGTCGACGCGGGCGTCGATCTGCGCCCGGCTCATCGTGGTGTTCGCGGCGAGCGGCTCGCGGATGATCTTGCGGACGCGAAGGCGCGGGTTGAGCGAGGAATAGGGGTTCTGGAACACCGGCTGCACGGCGCGGCGGTAGGCCTTGCGCTCGTTCGTGGTGAGTTGGGCGAGCGGCTTGTCCTTGAACCGCACTTCGCCCGCCGTCGGCGTGTCGAGCATCAGGATCAGGCGGTTCAGCGTGGTCTTTCCGCAACCGGATTCGCCCACGACGCCGAGCGAGCGGCCCGGGTCGCAGTCGAGCGTCACATCGGTCAGCGCATGGAGCGGGCCGCCCTTGGTGCGGAAGGTGCGGCCAAGGCCATGGGTGGAGAGGATCGGGCTCATGCGGCGGCAACCTCCTTCGCGTGCCAGCAGGCGGCATCGTGGCCGGGGGCCTGCGGCTCCATCCGGGGTTGGGTGCGGCATCGGTCGGTCGCCAGAGGGCAACGCGGGTGGAAGGCGCAGCCTTCGGGCCGGTTGCCGACCGAGGGCGGGGCACCGTCGATGACCGGCAGGCGATCCGGCGCCTCGCGGGTCGACGGGACAGCGGCCAGAAGGGCGCGGGTGTAGGGGTGGCGCGGGTTCCGGAAGATTTCCCGCACCGGTCCGGTTTCCACGATCCGGCCCGCGTACATCACCGCCACACGGTCGCAGATGCGGGCGACGACGCCGAAATCGTGGGTGACGAACAGCATCGCCATGCCATGCGCCTTTTGCAGCGCGCGCAGAAGTTCGAGGAACTGGAACTGGATCGTCGCGTCGAGCGCGGTTGTCGGCTCGTCGCAGATGATCAGCTTCGGTTCCTGCGCGAGGCCGATGGCAGAGACGACGCGCTGGCGCATTCCGCCCGATAGCTGATGCGGGAAGGACCGCAGACGTTCGGCAGGGCTGGGGATATTGACTTCGGCCAGCGCGGCCTCGGCGGCGGCCTGCAGATCGGCGCGGCCCGCGCGCTTCAAGGCTTCGCCCAGTTGCGAGCCGACCGAGAACACCGGGTTCAGGGACGCCATCGGGTCCTGCAGGATCATCGACATCTCGCCGCCGCGCAATTGGCGCAGGGCCTTGCCGCGCATTTTCAGGACATCCTGCCCGTTCCACAGGATCTCTCCACTGGTCCCCTCGGCCAGAAGCGGCGGGGTCAGACGGAGGACGGACATGCCGAGGGTGGACTTGCCCGAGCCGCTTTCGCCGACAAGGCCGACGGTCTCACCGGGCTGAACGTCCAGCGACACGTCTTCGAGGATCGCGGGTGCATGGGCGGCGCGGCCAAGGCGGACGGTGAGGTTGCGGATCGACAGAAGGCTCATGCGGTGCGCCCCCTCAGGGCCGGATTGATGCGGTCGGTCAGCGTGTCGCCGACGATGTTGACGGCCATGACCACCAGAAGGATCGCGATGCCGGGGAAGAGCGAGACCCACCACGCGGTCACGACGTAGGAGCGTCCGTCGGCCACCATCGATCCCCAGGACGGGTTGGGCGGCGGCACGCCCACGCCGAGGAATGACAGCGAGGCCTCCAGCACGATGACCACGCCGACCTGCAACGTGGCCACGACGATCAGTGACGGCGCAATATTGGGCAGGATGTGGCGGAAGATGATCGCCGCGTGGCCGAGGCCCGAGGTGCGGGCGAGGTCGACGTAATCCTCGTTCTTCACGCGCAAGGTCTCGCCGCGTGACATGCGGGCGTATTGCGACCAGAGCACCAGGGAGATGACGAGGACGATATTGCCGAAGGACGGGCCGGAGACGGCGCCGATCAGCAGCGCCAGCAGGATGACGGGCAGGGACAGGGCAAGGTCCACCAGCCGCATCAGCACCCGGTCGAGCCAGCCGCCGACGTAGCCCGAAAGCGTGCCGATCGCGGTGCCGATGCTGCCCGCGATGGCGATGACGACAACGCAGACGGTGAGCGAAATGCGCGCGCCCGTGACCATGCGGGCGACCATGTCGCGGCCAAGCCGGTCGGTGCCAAGCGGGTATTCCATGGTTCCGCCGGCCCAGAGCGGCGGCTCCAGCCGCGCGCGCAGGCTGCCGCGCAGGGGGTCATGCTCGATCAGGTAGGGGCCGAGGAGGGCCACGAGGACGAACATCGCCAGGAGGCCGAGCGCCGCGTAGAAGGTGACTTTCTGGATCATCCGCGGTCCCTCATGCGCGGGTCGATGGCGAGGTACAGCATGTCGACGCAGAAATTGGCGAGGATGAAGAGCGCGGTGATGACCAGCACGACGGTCTGGATGACGGGGAAGTCGCGCGACACAATGCTCTCATAGGCCAGCCGTCCGATGCCGGGCCAGGCGAAGACCGTCTCGACCACCACGGCGCCGGTGATCATCGTGGCGAAGAAGGCGCCCATGAAGGTGACGACGGGAATGAGGCTGTTCGACAATGCGTGTTTCAGGATCACGGTCGCCTCCGACAGCCCCTTGATCCGTGCGAGCTTCACGTATTCCGAGCCGAGCGCATCCAGCATCGACGCGCGCACCAGCCGGGTGACGGCGGCCAGCGTGAAGGTGCCGATGGTCAGCGCCGGCAGCACGTAATGCTGCCACGTTCCGTAGCCCGAGGTCGGCAGGAGGCCCCAGTTCACCGAGACGACGTAAATGAGGACGATCCCCAGCCAGAAGGCCGGAACGGACTGGCCCATAAGCGCCACGATGCGGACGACGATATCGACCGCGCTGCCCCGGGTGATGGCGGCCAGAACGCCCATGGCGATGCCGGTGACGAGTGTGAAGCACAGGGCGACGGCGGCCAGCGACATGGAGGCGGGCAAACGCTCCAGCACCAGATCGAGCGCGTCACGGCGGCCTGCGGCGACCGATTGGCCGAAATCGCCGGTCAGCGCGTTGCCGAGGAATGTCAGGTATTGGTCCCAGAGCGAGCGGTCGAGTGCCAGTTGCTCGATCAGCCGGTCGCGATCCTCGACCGTGGCACTGTCGCCCAGAAGCAGCGCGACCGGATCACCGGTCACGCGGCTCAGGAGGAAGATGACGAGGCTCATCAGGAGAAGCGCCGCCAGCGCCTCGGCCAGACGGCCCACGATCAATCGTGTCATTCTGCTCGCTTTCGGTGGTGTTTGTCGGGGGCAGGGCGCCCGGAAGCGCCCCGCCCTGAAGGATCACTCGGCCCGCCCTGCCTGGTCGAAGTTGTAGACATAGGCGGTGTCGATCGACCAATCGCCCACATCCGGGCCGACGCCGTAGGGCTCGTTGGCCAGCACCATGAACACCGCGCCTGCCTCGTCGCGGATATACTGGCCGATCTCGGTGAGCCGCTCCCGACGGGCATCGCGGTCGGTTTCCGAGGCGAGTCCTGCCAACAGTTCCTCCAGTTCAGCGGAGGTGAAGGAGGCGAAGATCGAGCGGTCCGAGAAGCCGGCCTCGACCCCGTTCTCGGGGTTGGCGAAGGGGAAGCCACGGTGGGTCATGGCGTAGTTCCACGCTTCGCCGCTGGTCCATTCCGACCGGATGCTCGGCCAGTCGCCCGGCTCGATCGTGACGTTGATGCCGACATCGGCCCAGTAAAGCGCCGCGGCCTCGGCCATCAGCGGAAGCTCGGCGCCCGGGGTGGTGGCGAAGGTGCGCAACACCATGTCGAACCCATCGGGATAGCCCGCTTCGGCCAGAAGTTCCCGCGCGCGGTCCGGGTCGTAGGGGTAGGGCGGCACATCGGCCCAGGCCTGCACCGGGGTGTCGCCGTTGGCGACGGTGCCTTGCCCGGCAAAGAGCTCGTCGATGATGGTCTGCTTGTCGATGGCGTAGTTCATCGCCTGCCGGACGCGCACGTCCGCCCACGGAAGGTCCGGGTTGTGACGGGCCGGATCGGTCTGGACGATGCCGCCCAGGCGGATGACGGGCGACCATGTCTGTTCGGCGGAGACGATGGAAATGTCGGCCTCTTCCAGACCCGGAATGCTGTCGAAGCTGACCGGTGCGATGTCTGCTTCACCGGCCAGCAGCATGGCGACCCGTGTGGCTTCCTCGGGCACCGCGCGGAAGCTGATCGAGGGCCATTCCGGCGAGACGCGCCAATGGTCCCCCTCGCGCCGCGTCAGCGTGATTTCCGATCCTTCGACCGAGGTTTCGAGGACGTAGGCGCCCGTGCCCACCGGCGGGGCCGTGTCCGCGTCTTCACCCAGCCCTTCGACGTAACTGCGGCAGACGATCCCGGTCTGCTGCGCTTCGCCCATGTAGCCGGTGTCGAGCAGGAAGTCGGGGGCCGAAAGGTTGATCACGACGGTCATGTCGTCGGGCGTTTCCACGGACTCGATGATCCGGCGCATGGTCGAGGCCGGGCCGGCGCGGCTGTCCTCGGCGATGATGCGCTCGATGGAATATTGCACGTCGGCGGCGGTGACCGTGCCGCAGCTTTCGTCTGAGAAGGGCACGCCCTCGCGCAGGTTGAACGTCCACTGGGTGCCGTCCTCGTTCAACTCCCAGCTTTCGGCGAGGCCCGGTTCCGCGTTTCCGTCGCCGTCAAGGTAGACGAGGTATTCGTATACCAGGTCGAGGTAGGTCTTTCGCTGACCGGACCCGCTCCATGGGGTCATGGTCTGTTCCGAGAATGTCGGCAGCGCGATGACGAGCGTGTCGTCCTGTGCGGTCGCGACACCGGGTAGAAGCGTGACGGCCAGTGCAGCCGCGAACGCGGGTCGGACGAGTCCTTGCATGGTATCCTCCCTGGTATGCAAGACAAGCAGTCTTGGGAAATAGTTTCCCAGTAGAACTACTTTATTGTCAACAATAATATCTGCATTTTGACGTTTGGAATTGTCTTGATCGCATTTTGTCGACAATAACGGGGTATGACGATGCAACAGGTCGATATTCCCCGCACGCAGACGCGAGACATCGTCGATGCGTTGAAAGCACGGATCTTTTCCGGTGAGCTACGCCCCGGCACAAGGTTGATCGAGACCGAACTGGCGCGTGACTTCGACGTCGGGCGCGGACCGGTGCGCGAGGCTTTTCGCGTTCTGGTTGGAGAGGGGCACCTGCAATCCCATGCTCATCGCGGTGTCCTGGTCCGGCGCTACACGCGCGAAGAACTGCTTGAAATGGGGTGCGCGCGGGAGGTGTTGGAAAGCCTCGCGGCGCGATTGGCGGCCGAAAAGACGCTGACGGAAGAAGAGCGGTCTGCCTTGCGCGCCTCGCAGGACCGGATGAACGTCGCGGAGGCGGAACAGGACCTCGACACCTATAGCCGTGAGAACCGCAATTATCACACGCTGATCGAAACGATTGCAGACAACGCCCACGTCGCCGACCTGATCGAACGGGTTCGCGTGCCGTACCTCGGGCTGCGTCTGCCGCAGCTTTTTGCGGTCGATCAACTCAGGCAATCGAACGAAGGCCATCGTCTCGTGACCTATGCCATTCTGGCTGGGGCGGCCGATGTCGCGGAGGCCGCGATGCGCAGCCACATCAGGGCAGGCAATGCCCATACGGCGCAATTGCCGGACGAGTTGTTCTGAGCATGCCGTCCGGGGCCTACCGGTCCCAACCGCAGCAGCGCGCGACGGTCGCCCGGCGGAGGGCAAATTCCGCTTCCAGATCGAGGGGCCGTTCCGCCTCGGCCAGGCGCGGGGACAGCCATTCCGAGACGGCCAGCCAACCGGCGCGCAAGACCGCATCGGCGGCGGCGAGGCGTTTGTCCGGCTCCTCGACTTTGCGCAGGTCCTCCACGAGGGCGGCGAAAGCCGCGGCGACGGGACCGGTTGCTGCCGCGCGGAACGCCTCGAACCCCGATCCATTGCGCATCAGGCGGCGTTCGAGAAAGTCGATGCCCTGCATGCCCGTCGTGCCTTCGTAGATTGCTGCGACACGGATATCGCGAAGGCTCTGCTCCAGCGGCCATTCGCGCGTGTAGCCCGCACCGCCAAGCACCTGGATGCCGGCATTGGCCACGTCGAACCCGGTCTCGGCCCCATGCGCCTTGACGAGCGGCAAGAGGAACTGCGCCAGCGCGGCGGCCTCGGCATCCTCGGGCCCACGGTCCAGCAGGCAGGTCAGATGCAGGACGGCGGCGCGCAGGATCTCGGTCCGGCTGCGCATGGATTGGAGTTGCCGCGCGACGTCCGGGTGCCGGACGATCGGCACGGGCGGGGCCTTGGGGTCACCGCCCTGAAGTCGCTCTTCCGCATAGGTTTCGGCGATCTCGGTGGCGCGCGCGGCGCAGGCCAGACCCTGGCAGCCGACCTGCAACCGCATCAGGACGATCATGGTGAACAGTTGCGGCAAGCCGCGTTCCGGCGTTCCGAGCATCACCGCCTGCGCCCCGTCGAACGACAGGGCACAGGTGGGCGATCCGTGCAGGCCAAGTTTCTCTTCGATGCGCACGACCTCGATGGCGTTGCGGGTGCCGTCGGGCAGGACGGACGGAACAAGGAACAGGCTCAGGCCTCGCCCGCCGGGGTTCTCGCCCGTCCGCGCCAGAAGGCAATGGCCGATCATGCCCGTCAGGTCGTGATCGCCGAAGCTGATCCATTGCTTGGTGCCATGGATGCGCCAGCCGTCGCCTTCGCGCACCGCGCGGGTCCGCATCCGCCCGACGTCCGATCCCGCGTCGGATTCCGAGATCGCGATGGTCGCCGCGCGCTCTCCGTTAATCAGCGCCGGCACCCACTCGGCCGCCACATCCTCCGGCGCGTGGTCCTCCAGCAAGGCCGCCGCCGAAACCGAGGCGCCCGCCGCCATGCCGAAGGCCGGGCAGGCGCGGTCGAACAGGGCCGTGACCATGGCCTTGAGCGTGATCGGCAGGGCCGAGCCGCCGTGCCTTTCCGGCTGGTCGAGGCCAAGCCAGCCGCCCTCCGCCAGGGCCTGCCACGCCTCCGGGTATCCCTTGGGCGTCACCACGCGCCCGCCCTCGATCCGGCAACCCTGCCGGTCCGCCACCGGATCGAGCGGTGCCAGCACGTCATCGGCCAGCCGACCAGCGGCGTCGAGGATGCTGTCGAGCGTCTCGCTGTCGATGTCGGGGCGAATATCCGCGGGAAGCGCCTCGAACGCCGCGCGGAAACGGCCGATTTCCTGGTCGGACCTCGGAATCATTTCGGCGCCAGCCGCGTTGCGCCATCCAGCCGGATGACCTCGCCGTTCAGGTAATCGGTCTCGACGGCATAGATCACCGTCGCCGCGAATTCGGCCGGATCGCCAAGCCGTTTGGGGTAGGGGATGCCGGCGGCCAAGGCCTCCTGCGCGTCTTGCGGAAGCGTCTCCAGCAGCGGCGTCAGGAAGATGCCCGGAGCGATGGTGTTCACCCGGATGCCGAAGCGTGCGAATTCGCGTGCCATCGGAAGCGCCAGCGAAACGATCCCGCCCTTCGAGGCCGCGTAGGCCGCCTGTCCGATCTGCCCGTCGAAGGCCGCGACGGAAGCGGTGTTCACAATGATGCCGGATTGTTCTGCCGCCGCCATGCGCGCCGCCGCCAGCCGGGCGACGTTGAACGTGCCGAAAAGGTTGATCCGGATGACCCGCTCGAAGTCTTCCATCGGCATGGGGCCGTCCCGGCCCACCACGCGACCCGCCGTGCCGATGCCCGCACAATTGACGATGATCCGGGCCGGACCGCCGAAGGCTTCCGCGGTGTCGAGCGCGGCGGTCACCTCGGCCTCGCTGGTGACGTCGGCCACTGCCGCTTCGGCCCCGATCTCGGTCGCGAAGCTCTGTGCCGCATCGCCATTGCGGTCCACGATGGTGACCTTTGCACCTTTGTCCGCCAGTGCCCTGGCCGTCGCGGCACCAAGGCCGGAGGCCCCGCCGGTGACCACTGCGGAAATCCCGTCGATAATCATCGCTCTCGTATCCTCACGTCAGAAGCTATTCGGTGCGGATGACCGCTGCACCGTCGCCGTAAAGGGCCGCCACCGCCTCGGGGCGGTTGTTCAGAACCGCGCGCTGGTTGACCGACCCCTTGTCGGTCACCTCGCCGGCGTTCAGGTCAAGCGGCTCGGTCAGCACCAGCGCCCGTGTGATCCGGTTCGACGATCCCGTGGCCTTCGCCGCAAGGGCAGAGAGACGCTCGCGCAACGCGGCGCGCACTTCGGGATGGTCCCAAAGTTCGGCATCATCCATATCGGCTGCGTTGGGAACCATCGCCTCGGCGGCGGCGCGGGATGGGACGATCAGCGCGCCAAGCTCGTTCTCGTCTTCGCCCGCGATCACCGCGTCGCGCGCAAGCCCGCCAAGCGCATCGACCAGCGTGGCCCGCAAGGCGCCGACGGCGACCCAGGTGCCGGTGGCGAGCTTGAAGTTCTCGGCCACGCGCCCGTCGAAGTAGAACCCTTTCGAAGCGTCGCCAGGGACCGCGAAGCGTACCGCGTCGCCAAGCTTGTAATATCCTTCGTCATCGAAGGCGTCCGCCGTGAGTTTCGGATTGCGCCAATAGCCCGGTGTCACGTTCGGGCCCTTGATGCGGATTTCCAGCTTGTCTCCCAGGGGCACCAGCTTGACCGTGATGCCCTTCGCCGGAATTCCGATATTGCCGGGCTGGTCCTGATGCTCGGTGCATTTGAGGGCGAAGGGTGCGGTTTCGGTCGCGCCGAGACCTGTGGCCAGAAGCGTCCGCGCTCCGGTGGTCTTCACCGATAGGTCGTTGAGGCCGTTCCAGGTGTGTCCCGCCATTCCGGCCCCGGCATACATCATCAATCGCAATCGGCTGAAGAATGTCGCGGCGAAGTCGGGGTCGGCCTCCATCTCGCGCACCAGGGCCTCGTATCCGACCGGGACATTGAAGTACCATGTCGGTGCGACTTCCTTGAGATTTCGAATGGTCTCCCTCAGGCCCTGTGGCGTGGGCCGGCCATGGTCGACGTAGTAGGTGCCGCCCGTGTAGATCGGAAGGTTGAAGACCTTGTTGCCCGAGGCGACGTGGTTCCACGGTGCCCAATCGACGAACACCGGCGGCTCGTCGCGCATGAAGGCGTAACAATCCAGCACCATCTCCATGTTGGAGCACAACATGCGTTGTGTCTGGATCACCGCCTTTGGGGAGCCTGTGGTGCCGGAGGTGAACAGGAACTTGGCCACCGTGTCGTGGTTGACCGCCGCTGCCGCATCCCGCGCCGCGTCGGTGGGCTCGGTGGACAGAACGTCGGTCCACTCGGTGACGGTTCGGTCGTCAAGCTGTCGTCGGACCGCGATGACGGGCAGGTCAGGGGCGATCACCTCGGTGATGGCGGGCGCGAATGGCCCCGTGTCGTCGACGAAGATCGCGCCGGGCGTGATCTGTCCCACGATGTCTCGCAACTTCGGGAAACCGCCGCCGGATAGCGAATAGGCGGGGGCGATGGCGGCTGACGGGATACCGACATGTTGGGCCGACAAGGCAGCAATGGCGTGGTCGACTCCGTTGCCGGACAGGATCAACAAGGGGCGGTCCGAGGAGAGGCCCATCTGCAGGAATTTGCTGCCCACCCGAAGGACCAGGTCGGCCAGTTCTGCGTAGCTGACCCGTCGCCATCCGTCGCCGTCGCGTTCCGCCATCCAGGTCTGCTCCGGCGTCACCTCTGCCCAATGGGCGATCCGTTCGGAGATGCAGCGCGGGTAGGGGCCGAGTTCTCCGGCCTGCCAGACGAGGATGGAGCCGTCGTCCCGCGTTTCCTGGCGGACATCGGCCTGCCAGAGTTTGACGTCCCGCAATTCGGCCATGGCGACCCCTTCTTCTGCCCGGATAGTGTGAGTTTAGATACTTTACGCGGATACTATTCGTAATTATAGATTCCGCAAGTGAAGGAAAGGGCGCAGGGATGGCGAGGGACGATCAATCCGAGTTTGTCACCTACAGGATGGAGGGCGACGTCGCCGTTGTCGGGCTGAATCGTCCTGAAAAACGCAACGCCATTTCCGACCGCTTCGTGGAAGAGATCGGACGCGCAGCCGAACGTGCACGCGCCGAGGCGAAAGCGGGGGTCATTCACGGCGCGGGAGATCATTTCTGCGCCGGGCTGGACCTTGCCGAACATGTCCAGAAGACGCCCTTCGAAGGTGTCCACGGCTCGCGCCGCTGGCACGAGGTATTCACCCTGTTCGAATTCGGACCGATCCCGTGGTTCGCCGCCCTGCATGGTGCGGTTGTCGGCGGGGGGCTTGAGCTTGCAGCCTCGACCCATGTGCGTGTGGCCGAAACCTCGGCCTTCTTCGCCTTGCCGGAAGGTACGCGAGGCATTTTCGTGGGCGGCGGCGGCTCCGTCCGTATCGCGCGGCTGATGGGCGTGGCGCGGATGACCGACATGATGCTGACCGGCCGCTCGGTCGATGCCGAAACCGCCGAGGCATGGAACCTTTGTCAGTACGTGGTGCCCGAGGGTCAGGCGCTTCGGACCGCTATCGACCTTGCGCAGAAGGCGGCGGGCAACGCGGAGCTTTCGAATTACGCCGTGATCAATGCCCTGCCGCGCATCCAGCAGATGGGCCGGGATGACGGGTTGTTCATGGAGAGTTTCATGGCGTCGTTCACCGCGACCAGCCCCGAGGCCGAAGAGCGCCTGCGCGCCTTCCTCGAAAAGCGGGCGGGCAAGGTCGCCAAGCCGGGTGCCGGATCATGAACACGAAGGTCGCGGCAACCGAGGAGGTCGGCGTCGATCTGGGTGAGCTGAACCAGTCGATCGGCTTTCTTCTGCGCGTCGCGCAGGTCAGCGCCTTCGATCGCTTCTTCGCTGCCTTTGGCGAGATTGACCTGCGACCGGGCGAATTCTCGGCCATGTGGGTGATCCGGCGCAATCCCGGCCTCCGGCAGGGGCTGCTGGCCGACACCCTGCGCATCAAGGCGGCGCATATGACCAAGATGGTCCGCCGTCTGGAAGACCGCGGCTTCATCCAGCGGGTCATTCCCGACGATGATCGTCGCTCGGTGCGACTGTTCCTGACCTCAGCGGGCGAGAAGTTCGTGCTGGCCCACCGGGAGGCTTTCCTGGGGCAGGACGATTACCACCATCACGGCCTGTCGCCTGAAGACACGGCCGAATTGGCGCGGCTGCTGCGCCTCTATGTCGACAACGGAGATGCCACCCCGTGAACGTAGATGACCTGATCGCTATCGACATCCACACCCATGCCGAGGAGCCGTGCAAGCACACCCGCGACGACGGCTACGATGAATTCCAGGCGGGGATGGCGAAGTATTTCAAGAACCCCGCCGGGAAGGACGGGATGCTGCCCTCGGTCCAGCAGACGGCGGAATATTTCCGCGAGCGCAGGATCGGCGCGGTGATCTTTCCGGTCGATGCCGAGCGGGAGACGGGGTTTCGGCGCTATTCCAACGAGGAAGTGGCCGAGATCTGTGCCGAAAACGACGATATCCTTATCCCCTTCGCCTCCGTCGATCCCCACAAGGGCCGCGCCGGCGCGCGCGAGGTGCGGCGGCTGGTGCGCGACTTCGGCGTGAAGGGCTTCAAGTTCCATCCCACCATGCAGGGCTTTTTCCCCAATGACCGGGAGGCCTGCTACGCGGTGCTGGAAGCCTGCGCCGAGGAAGGCGTCATCACCCTCTTCCATACCGGGCAGACCGGCGTCGGCTCGGGCATGCGGGGGGGCATGGGAATGCGGCTGAAGTATTCCAACCCGATGCACCTCGATGACGTCGCCGTCGATTTTCCGGACATGCCGATCATCGCCGCGCACCCGTCCTTTCCCTGGACGGAAGAGGCGCTGGCCGTCGCGCAGCACAAGCCCAATGTCTACATCGACATGTCCGGCTGGTCGCCGCGCTACTTTCCAAAGATCTTTGTCCAATACGCGAATTCGATCCTGAAGAAGAAGATGCTCTTCGGATCGGACTGGCCTGCGATCACACCGGACCGCTGGCTTGCCGATTTTGAGGAGATCGGCATCAAGGAAGAGGTCAAACCTCTTATCATGAAAGAAAACGCCCGGAAGCTTCTGGGATTGTAACCGCCTGTATCCAAGGGAGGATTGGGATGAAACTGAAACTGACACTTGCCGCACTGGCGGCGGGCGCGACCCTCGCGGGGGGCGCCATGGCGCAGGAATTTAGGCTGGCCCCGGGCGCGCCGCCGGCGCATCCGTCCTACTACATGTACGAAGCGTTCCTCGGATATCTGGACACGGAATCCGGCGGCTCGATGAGCGGCACGATCCTCGGGCCGGAAGTCGTGGCCCTGCCGCAGATCGCCGATGCCCTGCAGTCGGGGCTCGTCGAGGTGGCAAACGCGCTGCCGCTCTACTTCGCGGCCGATTTCCCGCTGACCGGCACGGCCGGTGACCTCGCGCTGCTCGGACGTAACCCCCACGCCATGGCGCTGGCCATGACGGAATGGACGGTCAATTGCGCGGAATGCCAGGCGGAGTTCCGGGAATTCGGCGGCGTCTTCACCGGCGCCGGGTCTTCGGATGTCTACGGTCTGATCACCACCGTGCCGGTGAACTCGGTCGAGGATCTGCAGGGCCTGCGCCTGCGGTCCGGCGGCGCACCCTATTCGCGGTGGGCCGAGAACTTCGGTGCGACCGGCGTTCCGATGGGTGTCGGCGACACGTTCGAAGCAATGAGCCAGGGTACCATCGACGGCACCATGGCCTCCATCGTGGACATGCTGTCGTTCCGCCTGATCGACGTGGCGACCCACTTCAACACCGTGCCGATCGGCACCTACCACGCGACTTCCAACTTCACCGTGGCGACCCCGACGTGGGAAGGCATGAGCGTGGAGCAGCGGGGCATGTTCCTGCGCGCCGCGAACCGGGCCAACTTCGACCTGACGGACCGGTGGGCCTTCCAGCTTCCGGCCGCGGCCCAGGAAGCGGTGGCGGGATCGGACATCGTCGTGACCGAAGCCTCCGACGCACTGGTCGCCGCATCCGAGGATTTCTCGGCAGCGGACCGCGAGGCGCAGATCTCGGAAGCCGGTGAACTGGCGGCCAATTTCGCATCGCTCGTCGATGAATGGACCGCCATCGTCGAAGAGACCGGCAACGACCCCGATGCGCTGGCCGAGATCGCGTGGGAGCGGATCTGGAGCCAGGTCGACCTGAGCACCTACGGGCTCTGAGCCTTCGGTCCCCGCCCGGTTCGTCCGGGCGGGGACGCCCTTCCAGCCTTCAGGACAACACCGAGATGGACGCAGTGGTTACGCTTGCTTCGCGCCTGACGCGATTGCTCGCCCTGATCGGGGCGATTGCCATCGTCGTGATGATGCTCCACATCTGCCTCGACGTGGCTATGCGGAACCTGTTCCGTGAATCCATCAATGTCACCAATGCGATGGTGGCCCGCTACTACATGGTGCCGCTCGCCTTCCTGCCGCTCGCTTTCATCGAGATGCGCGGGCAAATGGTCTCGGTCGAGCTGATCGACCCGTTCCTGCCAAAGTGGCTGTTGGGTCTGTCGGACGTGATCGTCTACGCCGTGGCGACCGTGATCTACGGCGCGCTGACCTATGCAACCTACGGCTCCATGGTGTCGAACTGGAACCGCGGCACGATGATCGAATTGGGCACGATCCCTTTTCACACCTACCCGAGCTACATTTTCCCGACAGTCGGTTTTGCACTGGCGGCACTTGTTTGCCTGGTAAGGGTCCTCGATAGCGCTCGTCGGATCGGAGGCACGCCCGCATGAGTGTCGAAACAGGCTTCATTGGCGTCGGCTGCCTGATCGTCCTGTTGTTGCTGCGGTTGCCCGTGGCCCTGTCGCTGATCGCAGTCAGCTTCGGCGGTGTCATCAGCCTTGTGGGCCTGCGGCCCGCGGTGGGCATCCTTGCCAGCACGCCATACGACTTCGTCGCCTCCTGGACGCTTTCGGCGGTGCCGATGTTCCTGCTCATGGGCTTCGTTGCCTATCACGCGGGACTGACGGGGGGCCTCTTCGAAGCGGCAAAGCTGGTGCTCCGGCGGCTGCCGGGCGGGTTGGCGATCTCGTCGATCTTTGCCTGTTCCGGTTTCGCGGCCGTTTCGGGTTCGTCGCTGGCCTGCGCCGCCGCCATGGGCCGGATCGCCATCCCCGAGATGGTGCGGGCCGGATACCGTCCCTCGATCGCAGCGGGCTCCATCGCGGCGGGCGGCACCATCGGCGCGCTGATCCCGCCGTCGATCCTGATGATCATCTACGGCATCTTCGCCGAGACCTCGATCACGCAGGTCTTTGTCGGCGGTATCGGAATCGGCCTCGTGACGGCGGTCTCCTATTGCATCGTCATCGCCGCGATCGCGCTGACCCGCCCCGATGTCATTCCGCCGACAGCGGAGGCACCGCCAGAGGGCGACACGCGGGGCGCGGTCCTCAACATTTTGCCTATCTTCGTGCTGATCGTTCTCGTCTTTGGCGGGCTTTTCGCGGAATTCTTCTCGGCCACCGAGGCCGGAGCGGTCGGTGCGCTCGGCACATTCGTCATCGCTGGTGTCACGGGGCGGCTGAACAGGAAGGTTATCTCGGATTCGCTGCTCGAAACGGTCACGACCACCGGGTCGCTGTTCATCATCGCCGTCGGGGCTGCGATGTTCACGCGGTTCCTTGGCATCTCTGGCCTGTCCGGTTTCATCAACACCTGGGTCGCGGGGGCGGATCTGTCCTATGTCCAGCTGATGCTGATCGTGGTGCTGGTCTACCTCGCCCTCGGCACCTTCATGGAACCCTTCGGCGCGCTTCTGGTGACGTTGCCGGTCTTCCTGCCGGTGCTGGAAGATCAGGGCCTGAGCCTTGTCTGGTTCGGTGTGCTGGTGGTCAAGCTGCTGGAGATCGGGATGATCACGCCGCCGGTGGGGCTCAACGTCTTCGTCATCAAGAACGTGGCGCATAAATACGTCACGACGACGCAGATCTTTGCCGGTGTGATCCCGTTCCTGCTGGCCGATCTGGTCGTGGTGATCCTGACCATCGCCTTCCCGGCCGCGGTCCTGTATCTCCCGTCGCTGCTTTAGCGGCGGCTCGTCAGTCGATCATCGTATCGGGCAGGAACAGAGCGATCTGCGGGAACATCAGGATGATGAGGACGCACACCAGCATCATCAGCCAGAAGGGGATGACCCCGAGGAAGATGTTTCCCAGCGGCACCTGAGGTGCCACGGATTTCACGATGAACACGTTCAGCCCCACGGGCGGCGAGATCAGGCCCATCTCCAGCGTCAGGACAACAAGGACGCCGAACCAGATCGGGTCGATCTCGTAGGCGAGGATGATCGGGAAGAAGATCGGTAGCGTCAGAACCATCATCGCGAAGCCTTCGAGGAAGGTGCCGAGGATCAGGTAGACCAGCAGGATCAGCAGCAGCACACCCGTCGCCGAAAGTTCGAGCCCTGTCATGAAATCGCCAACCGCCGTCGGGATGTGACTGAGCGCGAGGAACGGGTTGATCATGTGCGCCGCGATCAGGATCAGCATGACGGTCGCCGTGGTCACGACGGAATCGCGCAGGGCGTTGAACAGGATCGAGAAGGTCAGCTGGCGCGCGACGAACGAGATCAGGATGACAGCACCGGCGCCGACGGCTGCGGCTTCGACGGGCGAGAAAAGGCCACCGTAGATACCGCCGATGGTCAGTGCGATGACTGCGACGATCGGGGTCGCCTTCAGAAGGGCAATCGCTTTTTCCGAAAGGTTCGTGCTTGGCCCCTTGGGCCCGAAGGCGGGTTTGACGAGGCAGATCAGGGTGATGGCGAGCACGAAGAGGGCCAGCAGCAGGATGCCGGGCAGAACGCCCGCAAGGAAAAGTCGCCCGATGGATTGCTCGGTCAGGATCGCGTAGATCACGAAGCCGGTCGATGGCGGGATCAGGATGCCGAGTGTGCCGCCTGCCGCGACGGCTCCGGTCGATAGGCGGTTGTCGTATTTGAACCGGTCCATCTCGGACAGCGCCACGCGACCCATCGTGAGCGCCGAGGCAACGGAGGAGCCCGACAGCGCCGCGAACCCGCCGCAGCCGATGATCGTGGCCGAGGCCAGGCCGCCCCGGACCCAGCCGATCAGCGCATAGGCGGCGTCATAGAGCTGCCGGCTCATCCCCGTGGCCGAGGTGATATTGCCCATCAGGATGAACAGCGGGATCACCACCAGCTCGGGTGACGAGGCAAGCGTGAAACTTTCCGTAGCCAGGAGGCTGATGGCGGCGTTGGGGCTGTTGAGCAACGCAATGCCGATGAATCCCACCAGAAACATCGCGAAAGCGACGGGGATGCGGATCATCAAAAGCACGAGCAGAGCGCCGATCCCGATCAGCCCGACGGTTTCTCCGCTCATGATGAGGTCTCTCCAGTGCGCGTGACATCGCGGCCCGAAACCGCGATTTCGACCGCACGCAGGGCCATGCCGAGCGCCGCGATCAGAGACAGAACGATAAATGCCCACCGAAACGCGTCGATTGGCAGGCCGAGAAGGTTCGTGAGAGAGCTGATGCCAAATCGCGCGTTCAACGCGATGACCCCGTAGATCGCCCAGGCCAGCATGACGAAAATGACGGCGCCCAAGGCAGCGGAGAAGGCGTCGAGCACACGGTTGAGGGCAGGGGGGAAATACCGCTCCAGCAGGTCGACGGAAATATGGCCGCCGCGCCGGTCACACAGGGCCATGCCACCGAAGACGACGATCACCATCGCCATCGTGACGATATCACGAGACCCGTAAATCGGATCACCCAGCTCCCGCGAGATGACGTCCGACAGGATGATCACGACTTCGACGGCGAGCGCGAGCGAAGCGAGAATGGCGGACAGGCCGATCAGCCTGTCCGCCCATGTCCTGAGTGCCGACAAGGATCAGCCGCCGCTCATCGCCGCCGCTGCATCGGCGCCACCGACCTCGTCGATATAGGCCTGTGTCACGCCCGACACGGCTTCGGCGAAGGCCGCGATCTCTTCCTCGGTCAGGTCGACGATGGTGTTGGCGTCGTCACCGCGTGCGGCTTCCACGGCGGCTTCGGCAGTTGCGAGCCAGGCCTCCTCGGCGCTTTGGCTGAGCGGGATGCCTGCCAGTTCGTCAAGCGTCGCGCGCTGTTCGTCGGACAATGCGGCGTAGGCGTCCTGGTTCATCACGGTGAAAAACGTCAGACGGCCCATCGGCGCGCCGATCGTGATGGCATCGGCAACCTCGTCAAGGCGGAAGTCCACCAGCGTCGAGGCCCCGGTGATCACGCCGTCGATAAGGCCCGTATCCATGGCCTGATAGACCTCGGAGATCGGCATCTGAACGGGCGTTGCGCCCATCGCTTCGGCCACCTGGGCTGCGGTTGCGCCGGCAACGCGGACCCGCAGGCCTTCCATGTCGGCGGGGGTGCGCACGACCGTGTCGCGCATGATGAGGATGTTCGGCTCGGAGGTCCAAAGCGCCAGCGGAACCGTGCCGGGGAATTCGGCCGAAAGGTGATCGTCGTAGGCCGCCCAGAGGGCTTCGTAGCCGGGCGTATCCGCCGGAATTGCGGTTGGCAATTCGGCGATCATCGTCAGCTGAAACTGCGACGAGGTATAGCCCGGCAGGCCCCAGGTGATATCGGCCACGCCCTGGATGGCGCGGACATATTGCTCGACCGGGCCAGCGCCCAGTTCGCCGCCATGGTAGCCGCGCACCGTGACTGCGCCGTCGGTGCCTTCGGTCATGCCGGCGTTAAGCACTTCGATGACCGAGGCGTTGATGGTGTGGAACGGCGGCGTGAAGTTGGCGAACCGAAGCTCCTGTGCCGCAGCGGGTAGCGTGACCGCGGCGGCCAGAGCCACACCGGTAATGGTTGTTCTGATCATTTGCATTCCTCCCTGTGTGCGCCGTTTTATCGGCCCGTTCCCGGGCGCGGCAGCGGTGGGACGATGGCGCAACCGTCCCACCGGCACAAGTTCAAAGCCGTATGAGCCAAATAAGCTCTGGCTATACCTAGGTCCGCGTCCTCCAGCTGTCAGCATAATTCGTGCGCGCTTCGGCGGCGTAAGGCGTTTCGGCGACGCGCACACGGATTTCGGCCTGACGATGCTTCTCTGCCGAGGTTTTTGCGGTGTCGTCGGGTTCGCCCCATTTCAAGGTGAGGATGTCGCCGACCTGAACGTCCTGCGAGACCACACCAAGCGACAGCAGGCAACGCTCGTTGTAGCTGTAGCCGTTGAACATGCTCATGCCGACCATCTCGCCGTCTCTTTCGATCCGGTCCGCCGACGAAGACGCATAGTTGGGCTGCGGGAAGTCGATCCATTTCGCCGGAGTGCCCTGTTCGAAGGCGGTGGCGATCACGGCGAGCACGTCGTCGCGGTTCCACTCGAAGGTCACTTTCTTGCGGTTGGTCCCGCTTTCTTTCATCTTCAGAAGTGCGTCCTTGCCGATGAAATCGTCCTTCTTCCAGCCGATGTAGAAATCGTAGCCGAGCTCGAACGGGTTCACGTAGTAATCTTCGATGTTGTCCGAGACAAAGCTGCCGCCGATGGCTCCCGCTGCTTCATACATCTCGGACCCCAGCCAGTCGCGGTAATCTGCCAGCATGCCGTCGCCGGTGTAGATGCCGGGCAGGGGCGAGGGGATCCAGCCCGATTCCAGCGTGTTGGTCGAATAGGCACGGCTGCCGCACTGCACGAGGTCGACGCCCGCATCCTTCGCGGCTTCAAGGATCGTGGAGTGGATGTAGTGCTTGTCCTCATAGGGGCCCCACACTTCGAGACCGGGCGCGCCCGACATGCCGTGACGCAGCGCCTGCACCTTCTTGGAGCCGATGTTGATCCAGTCCACGTGGAAGAACTTGATGTCCGGCACCGGGCCGCCGTTCATCTTCTCGAAGATCTTCGGCGCGTCGGGTCCCTGGATCTGGTAGCGGTAGTGGGTGCGCAACACGCGCTCGCCTTCCGGCCGCGAGGTCGAGCGGGGATCGTGCTTGATGCGGACGTTCCACTTGCCCCACGCGGCCGCAAACATCAGCCAGTTGGAGGTCGGCGCGCGGCCCACGAGGATGAACTTGTCTTCACGCTCGCGGAAGATGATGTGGTCGCCGATGACATGACCGTTCGGCGTGACCGGCACGAAGTGCTTGGCACGGTTGAGGCCGAAATTCGAGAAGCTGTTGATGCCGTGATAGGCGAGAAATTCCTCGGCCTGCGGGCCTTCGACGATCAGCTCGTCCATGTGGTGCGACTGGTCGAACAGCACGGCACTCTGGCGCCAGGCTTCCTGTTCCACCCGCCAGTTGCGGAATTCCGGCGTGACGACCGGGTAGACATACATCCCGATCTTGCTGTTGCGCAGCATTTCGACCGGGTTCTTGTGTTTGGACATCACGTCGCTGAGACTTGCCATTTCCGTATCTCCCATTTTTGGATTTCAGTCGTTTGCAACAAGCACGAGACCCGGGATCCGGGGTGCCGTGCGGTTCTTGTCAGCCAGGGCAGACGCCAGGTTCTGGCGGGCCAGTCGGGCATGTTCGCGCGCCATCGCCTCGGCCCGGGCACCCTCACGATTGACGATCGCGTCGAGGATGGCACGGTGTTGCGATTGCGCGATGCGCAGGGACGCGAGAAACTTGGCGTTGATCTCTTGCCCCTGAAGAAATGCGCTCGGGTCCGCCAGGGGCAGACGGGTGGCGCGTGTCAATTCCCGTGCAATGATTGGAGAACGTGCCGCTTCGCGGAGCCAGACGTGGAACTCGGCATTCAACGCCGCGTAACTTTCGAAGTCTATGCCGTCGGCTGCTGTCAGGGCATCGTCGATTGCGTCCAGTATGACGTGGCAGGCGTGCTCGGCTTCGGCATCTACGCCGCGTTCTGCGGCAAGGCGTGCGGCGACACCTTCGAAGGTGCCCCGTACTTCGATCGCGTCGGTGATATCCTGGCCTGTGTAGCTCGCAACCTTGCTGCGGCCCGAAGCCAATGTTTCAATCAACCCCTCCTCAACAAGGCGCGCAACGGCTTCGCGGATGGGTGTGCGCGACAGGCCCAGCTTCTCGGAAACGGCGATCTCCGAGATGCGACCACCGGCTTCAAGCTCGCCGTTCAGGATCATCGAGCGCAAGGCGCGCTCGGCGCGCTGCGATTGATTTGCCCGCCCCTTCGCCACTTTTCCCTCCCTGAAAAAGTGTATGCAATTGCTTGCGTGTTTGGCTGGAAAAGCGGGGTAACGCAAGAAAAAATTCGAAGAAACTCCGACTTCAGCAACTAAATGTATACATTTATTAGAAGGGCCTTGAAGAGCGATGCCGCATTTCGTGTGGCGCGGCGCTGTCTCAAGGACTTTTCAGTGACTTGGCGCACAACACTGATACCCTTCCCACAAGGATTTGTTAGGCTGTCGGAAACTGCCATGAAGGAGGCGGCGCCATGCGGCTGACCGTGAACGGAACAGAACACGAGGTGGACGTCGAACCGGACATGCCCCTTCTGTGGGTGCTTCGGGATGAGCTGAACATCACCGGCCCGAAATACGGCTGCGGCATCGCGCAGTGCGGCGCATGTACCGTCCACGTGGACGGGTTCGCGGTGCGCTCCTGCCAACTGGCGATCGGGGATCTGGTGGGTGAGGTCACGACGATCGAAGGGCTTGGTACGCCCGACAATCTGCATGCCGTGCAGCAGGCGTGGATCGAGCATCAGGTCGCGCAATGCGGCTATTGCCAGTCCGGCCAGATCATGCAGGCCGCCGATCTTCTGGCCGCCAACCCGCAGCCGAGCGATGCGGATATCGACGCCGTTATGGGCGGCAACCTCTGCCGCTGCGGAACCTATCCGCGCATCCGCGCTGCGATCCACAGCGCTGCGGCGCGACTTCAGGAGGCTTGATGCATGGCCAGCCTCGGAAAAATCGCACGCCGCACGTTCCTGATCGGCTCGGCCGCCGTCGCGGGCGGCGTCGCGTTCGGTGTCTATGCCGCACGTCAGCCATTCCCGAACCCGAACCTCGATGATCTTGGCGACGGGGCCGTCAGCTTCAATCCGTGGGTGGTTATCGACAACGAACGTGTCACACTTGTCGCTCCCCATGCCGACAAGGGGCAGGGCATCTTCTCGGCACAGGCGGCCCTGATTGCGGAGGAACTCGACATCGACCTCGATCAGGTCGAAATAAGTTTCGGCGAGCCGGACCGGGCCTATTTCAACACCGCGATAACGGAAGCGGCCGCGGGTTTCCCGATGTACGACATGTCGCCCACCGCCGAACGCGTGCGTGGTTTCTTGGGGGGCGTCGCCAAGCTTGCGTTTCCGATGATGGCGACGGGTGGCTCTTCGGCGATCCCGGACGTTTACGACAAGCTGCGACAGGCGGGGGCCACGGCGCGCGAAACGCTGAAACTGGCCGCGTCGCAGGAATCTGGCGTCCCGGTCGCCGAGCTTCGAACGGAACGCGGTGCGGTGATCCTGCCTGACGGGACGGAGATGCCTTACACGGCGCTGGCCGCGACCGCCGCGAGGATCGAGCCTGTCATGGGCGTCGTCCTTCGCGATCCGGCGGACTGGCGGCTGGCCGGTCGGCCGATGGAGCGGGTGGACATCGTCCGGAAATCCACGGGCACGCTGACCTATGGCATCGACTTCCGGACCGAGGACATGCGGTTCGCCACGATCAAGGTGAACCCACGGCAGGGCGGTGCCCTGAACGGTTACGACGCGACCGAGGCCGAGGCCATGCCGGGCGTCGAGCGCACCGTCGAGATCACCGGAGGTGTTGCGGTCGTCGCCAACAACACGTGGCGCGCCTTCCGGGCCGCCAATGCCATTCAATTCGACTGGGGTGACGCACCCTATCCGGCGGAGCAGGAGGCGCATTGGGACCATCTCGCGGGAATCTTCGACGACGAGCATCTCAACGCTGAGGCCCGCGTCGAGGGCGATGTTGACGCTGCCGAGGGCGAAGAGATCAGCGGTGAATATCGCTCACCCTACATCGCCCACGCCCCGCTGGAGCCGCTGAACGCGACCGTTCTGGTCACGGATACCCGCGTCGATATCTGGACGGGCCACCAGATCCAGATGTTTGCCGAGCAAATCGTGTCCGAGATCACAGGGGTCGACCAGGAAAACGTCCACCTGCACAACCATTTCATCGGCGGCAGTTTCGGGCATCGGCTGGAGTTCGAGTTCATTCGGCAGGCCGCAGAGATCGCCAACCAGATGCGTGGCGTGCCGATACAGATGACTTATTCGCGCGAAGAGGATTTCGCCCATGACTTCCCGCGTCATATCACGATGGGGCGCGGGGTGGCGAAGGTCCTCAACGGGCAGGTCAATTCCCTCGACGTACAGATCGCCGGGCAATCGGTGATGCGCAGCCAGATGGGGCGGATGGGCTTCAACCTTCCGGGGCCGGACACCCAGCTGCACGAAGGGGCCTGGGACGCCCCGATGTTCAACCTGCCGAACCTGCGGGTGCGTTCCTACAGAACCGAGGCGCTGGCCCCGGTTTCATCCTGGCGCGCGGTTGGGGCGGGGCCGAATGTCTTCATCTACGAAACCCTTCTCGACGAGGCGATCCACGCTGCCGGGGCTGACCCGCTTGAGGAACGCATCCGACTGATGGGCCACGACGTATCGGTGGGTGTGCTCGAGGCCGTGGGCGAGATGTGTGGCTGGTCCGGGCCGAACATCGGGGAAGGTCGCGGGCGCGGCGTCGCGTATGGCTTCTCGTTCGGTGTCGCCGTGGCCACTATCGTCGAAGTGACGCATACCGATGCGGGCATCCGCCTCGACCATGTCTGGATGGCTGCCGATGTGGGGCAAGTCATTGACCCGGTGAACCTTGAAAACCTCGCGCAGGGCGGTGTCGTCTTCGGCCTTGGGCACGCGATCAATTGCGAGATCACCTATTCCGACGGGATGGCACAGCAGACGAATTACCACGCCCATGAAGGGATGCGGATCTGGCAATGCCCGCCGATCGAGTTTCGCGCGCTTGAGACCAATCCGAAGATCCGGGGCTTTGGCGAGCCGCCGATCCCGCCGTCGGCCCCGGCACTCGGCAATGCGATATTCGCCGCCACGGGTCAGCGCATTCGCGAGATGCCGTTCAACAAACACATCGACTTCGTCTGAGGTGCCTCATGAGATCTTTTGCACTCCTCCTGACGCTCTCGTTCGCCACGGTCGCTTTCGCGGAGATTGAAAATGCCGTGATTGATGTGCCTGAGGAAGGCAGCGTCACCACAGAAGAGGGCCTCGCAGCGTTTCAGCGGGTTTACGAAGTCGTCTCGCACCCGCGTTGCTCGAACTGCCACACCGGCGCCGATAACCTGCCTATGTGGTCCGGTCCGTCTTTCGGCCAGACCCGGCCGCACGGCATGAACATCAACGCGGGCGAAAGCCGAATGGGTGTGGAGACGTTGGTCTGTTCCACCTGTCACATCACGCTTCAGGAATTCACTGAGGACTCGAACGCCATCGCCCACGCCCCGCCGATGACCGCACTTCCGTGGCAACTTGCGCCTGTCGAATTCGAATGGTTCGGCCGGTCGGCGGCGGAGGTTTGCGCGCAACTTTCCGACCCCGAACGTAACGGTGGACGCGACTGGGTCGGGCTGGCGGAGCATCTGGTCGACGATGCCGGGCACGGCGGCTTCGTGCTATGGGGATGGAACCCCGGCGGCACGCGCGAACCCGCACCCTATTCGCTGCAGCAGCATGTCGATGATGTTCTCGCGTGGGGCGCGGCAGGCTCCCCCTGTCCTGACGAGTGAGGAGAACGCATATGTATGCAGGCATCGCAGCCGGCCTTCTTGTCTTCACCGGGGTCTGGCACGCAACCGAATGGATGATGGACGGGCGCAGGCGGGACACATGGCTGCTCGTGCCGTTCGGAGCAATATACCTTCTCTTGGGCTATCTGCTGGTGATGGGCATTGGCGGCATGATCTTGCAGGTCGCCGCACTCGCCGCAGTCGCCTTGGGCGGAAGCATCGCGTTCTTGAAACGGGAGCGGCTGGACATCCGGAGATGGGTCGTCTGGGTGTTCGTTGCGATAGATGTGTTGATTGCCTTGGCTCTCGTGTTGGCACTCCTGAGATGAAGCCGGGGCGGTCGGTGCGTCCTATCGACGGGCGCAGACACAGCTCCAGCCAATGGATTGAATTCATTGAACGCCTCGAAACAGTGACATGCCGGGCGATTTGGACCCGGGACCTTTCGACAGCGAAGCCGGACTTGCATTTTGAACTTGGTTGAGAGCCTTTCGATACGCTGTTGGCCTCATGCGGAACGCGGTCGCTTCACATCCGGACAAGATGACCTGTGCCGAAGCAGTCGGGGTGAAACAGTCAGGCGAGGATCGAGAACAGGTGCTCTCCGACGCCAATGGCCGGGTCAGACCTCGCCCTCCGGATCCAGGTTCGATGTCAGGCCATATCGGCGCATCTTGTCGTTGAGCGTGCGGCGTGGAATTCCCAGCGTTTCTGCGGCGCGCAAGGTGTTGCCGGCATGGGCATCGAGCGCTGCGGCGATCTCGCGCGCTTCAAAGTCGGCGACGCGGTCTGCAAGGGCCTGTGGTGTCGCCTTGGCCGTCGCCGTTCCGGCGAAATCGAACAAACCCAAGGCATAAGCTTCTGCACTGGCCTTCAGCTCGCGGACGTTGCCCGGCCAGGCTGCGCGCTTGAGCTTCTGTTGCAAGGTCCAGGGCACCTCCGGATCTGGGCGGCCGTACCGGCGCGCCGCGAGTTGGGCGTAGTGACCGAAGATCAACGGGATATCCTCGCCCGCCTCGCGCAGGGTCGGGGCGAGCAACTCCGTGCTCGCAAGCCGGAAGTAGAGATCCGGGCGGAAGCCCTCGACCTGGCGGAGGGGTGATTTCGTCGTCGCGATCACCCGGATGTCGATCGGCTGCGGTGCGGTTTCGCCGATGCGTTCGACCGCGCGCTCCTGGAGCACACGCAGAAGCTTGGCCTGGATGGACGGCGGCATTGCCTCGACTTCGTCCAGCATCAACGTTCCGCCATTCGCGGCCTCCAGCTTTCCGGCCCGACCGGCTGCGTCATGGGCGAAGACACCTGCGCCGTGACCAAAGAGAACCGTTTCGGCCGTTGCGTCGGACAAGGCCGCGCAGTTGAGCGCGACGAAGGGGCCGCCCGTCCGCGCGCTGCCCGCGTGAATGGCGCGGGCGGCCAGTTCCTTGCCGGTTCCCGTCTCACCGCAGATGACAACGTCGAGGTCGACCGATGCCAGTTCCCCGATGCGTCGACGAAAGGAGCGCATGGCCCGGGACCGCCCGAGGATGCTCACCTCATCGCGTTCGCACAGGACGCGCTGAAGGCGTGCGACTTCCCGGCGTGCGGCTTGGGCGTCCAGCGTCCGCCGGACGACTGAGAACAGATGCGCGGAATCGTAGGGCTTCTCGAGAAAGTCCTCCGCGCCCGCCCGGATGGCCTCGACCGCATGCGCGACATCTCCGTGGCCCGTGAGGAGCACGACAGGCACCGCCAATGCCTTCTCCCGCAAGGCGTGGATAAGCGCGATGCCGTCGATCTCGGGCATGCGCAGGTCGCTGAGCACCATGTCCGGCGGGGGCGACATTGCCCCGAGAAGGTCGCTGGCGGATGAGTAGGCGCGCACAATGTAGCCGGCCGCCTCGACAAGGTCGGCCAACGCGGTCAGGTGGTCGACATCGTCGTCGACGATATCAATGCGTTCCGTCATTGCGTTTCATCCCTCGACTGCGCAAGCGGCAACGACACGATGACTTTCGTTCCGGTGTCCGGGCCGGGCTGAATATCGAGCGACCCGGAAAAATCGGCAAGGATCACCTTGCAGATCGCAAGTCCCAGCCCGAGACCCTCACCGGTCTGCTTGGTGGTAAAGAAAGGCTCCGCCACGCGGGGCCGGTCATCTTCGTCGATGCCGATGCCATTGTCTTCCACCGTAATCACCGCAGTGTCGCCCGTTCCATCGAGCGACAGGCTGATTTCGGGGTTTGGCTTTGCTTCGACGGCGTCCAGCGCGTTTAGCAACAGGTTCGTGACAACCTGTTCGATGCGGACGGCTCCTGCCATGACGCGCACCGGGCCCGCAGGCAAGTGCAGGGATGGGGTGACACCGACCGCCTTTGCACGCGGGAGCACAAGGTCGAGCGCGGATTTCACGGGCGCGCGCAGATCAACGAGGTTCAGTTCCACGGTGTCCTTGCGGGCGAAGCTCTTGAGGTGCTTCGTGGTTCGCTGCATCCGGCGGATCATGTCGCGCGCCTTGTCGATGCGGCCGCGAGTCTTGTTGTCATCTGGTCCGAGACCGAGCTGTGCGGCCGACAACGTGGCCTCCATCGCGGCCAGGGGCTGGCTGATCTCGTGGACGATGGCCGCTGACATGCGGCCCATGGCGGCCATCTTCTCGGTGTGGATCAAAGCCTCCTGCGCGGTGCGAAGGTCGGTTTCGGCTTGCGTGCGGGCCTCGATCTCGCGCGCGAGGTCCCTGGTGCGGGCGACCACCATCGCCTCGAGCCGCTCGGATTGCGAAAGTCGCATCGCGATGATCTGGCGGCGCTGCTCGATGCCCTTGAGCATGGCCGCGACGGCGAGCGTGGCGAGCGCGGCCAGCAGGGCCCATCCCAAGGCGATCGTTTGCACGCCTCGTAACGGACGGGCTGCGATGACTTGGCCGCCCGTCGTCTCAACAGGCCTGAGGCGGGCGATCCAGGTGTCGCCGCGCGCGTCGTCCCCATCGGGTGGCGCGGACAACAGGGGGGCCGCCGCGCCGAGATTGACCCCTTCGTAGGCCCGCGTTGCCGCAAGGTGATCGAGCGTTTCGGTCGGGAGGCTGAGCAGCGGGCGGTACTGCCAGTCGGGTCGGGCCGACAGGAACACGACGCCGTGTTCGTCCGCCAAGGCGACATCTGCTTCGGCGGCACGCCAGGTCTGTTGCAGCGGGCGCAGGTCCAGTTTGACGACCATGACACCGATGCTGTCGCCGATGTCGACCCGCGCTGACAGGAAATAGCCCGGAACGCCGGTGGTCACGCCGATTGCGTAGAATTGCCCCTGTCCGGCGACAAGCGCGTCCTGGAAATAGGGGCGGAAAGCATAGTTCTCGCCCACGAAGCTGCCGGGCTCGTTCCAGTTCGACGCGGCAATCGTTTCACCCGAGGCGTCGATCAGGAACAGCTCGTCCGCCCCGGTACGATCCGCGACCAGTTCGAGATAGGCGTTTGCGTCCTGCAAGGGCCCGGTTCCCGACAGGGCCGCTCGGACACGGGCATCCTCGGCGGCAACCGCGGGGAGGGCGCGAAGCCGGTCGATCTCGGCCTCGACGGCGCGGGTCGTCAGGAGGAGCGTTTGGTCCAGTTCCTGTCGGGCCATGCCGAGCAACAGGAACTGGGCGATGAAAAAGACCGCAACCGCAGACAGGCAGGCCAGAAGACCGAGGCGCAGCGCTGTCATCTGCCTGTCGGCGCAGGTGCCGATGGCTCCCTGCTAGCCGCGTCACCGGGGGCCCTCATGGTGCGGCGGGAACCCTGTCACGTTCCCCCCGGGCTTGCGCCCAGTTGAGCGCCAGGAGGGCCACCACCAGCGTGGCGCCGGCGATCTCCACCCAGATATCCGGCCAGAACAGGGCGACGATCCCGGGCATCAGTGCAATGCGCATCCACAATTGCATCGGCCGCCACAGATAAGCCTCCAGCACGGCAGCAAAGGCAACGAGGCCGAGGATCGCGATGGCGCCACTCCAGAGAACCAGGGGCAGGGGGCCGCCAAGGATGATCTCTTCGTTGAACACCATGAAGAGCGGGATCAGGTACAGGCCTTTCGCGTATTTCCACGCCTGGACACTCGTCTCCATCGGCTTCGAGCCGGCGATTGCCGCGCCCGCGAAGCCAGCGAGCGCCACGGGGGGCGTCACGTTGCTGTCCTGTGAATACCAGAACACCAGCAGGTGCGCGATCAGAAGGGGAATGCCGAATTCCTCGGTCAGGGCGGGGCCGACGAGGATGATGAGCACGATATAGGCCGCCGTCACCGGCAGGCCCATGCCGAGGATCAGGCTGGCGATGACGACGAGGATCAGCGCGAGCACGAGATTGCCGCCCGAGAAGGCGATCATCATGGCCGAGAACTTGAGGCCCAAGCCGGTCAGCCCGACCACGCCCACAATGATGCCGGCCACGGCGCAGGCCATGGAGACGGCTACAGCGTTCCGCGCGCCGAGTTCCAGCGCTTCGAGAGTGCGTGAGATGCCGGTGCGGCAAAGGTCAACGAAGCCCGCGAAAGTCGGTCCGGTGGCGACGAAGGTCCATAGTGCCCGGGCCGAGGCCGCCGCGATGATCGAAACGATCGCGTAGAAGCCGACACGCATGGGCGAGTAACCCGCGACCAGCAGCGCCACCAGCGCCACCAGCGGCAGGAGGAAGTGCCAGCCTTCCGCCAGAACGGTCCGGGTGCGGGGCAGGTCCGTGGCGGCCAGGCCCGTCATGCCCTGCTTGACGGCGGCAATATGCACCAGGAGATAGACCACGCCGAAGTAGAGAACGGCCGGGAAGATCGACACCAGGACGATGTCGACATAGGGTACCCGCGTGAATTCCGACATCAGGAACGCGCCCGCACCCATGAGCGGTGGCATGATCTGCCCGCCGGTGCTGGCCGCCGCCTCGATCCCGCCCGCCTGTGCGGGGCGGTAGCCGAGTTTCTTCATCAGCGGGATCGTGAAGGCGCCCGTGGTCACGACGTTGGCGATGGCCGAGCCCGAGATCGACCCCATGCCCGCGCTGGCGATCACGGCGGCTTTCGCCGGCCCGCCGCGCTGGCGGCCCGTCGCGGCATAGGCGAGGTCGATGAAGAACTTGCCGGCTCCGGTGACTTCAAGGAACGCGCCGAAAAGCACGAAGATGAAGACGAAGGTCGCCGCGACGCCGAGCGGGATGCCGAAGATGCCTTCTGCCCCTAGGGTCATCTGGCTGGCGACGCGGTCGAGCGAATACCCGCGATGGTTCAGGATGCCGGGCATCCAGTCGGCAAGGAATGGCAACTCGCCCCGGTTGCCGGCGAAGGCATAGGCGATGAAGACCGCCCCGATGATCGTCATGCCAAGGCCCACGGCCCGGCGTGCGCCCTCGAGCACCACGACGATTGTAAGGATGCCCATCCAGACGTCGATCTGGCGCGGGAAGATCTGGTTCGCGATGATGTCGATGTTCAGCGGCACCCAGGCGCCCGCCGCGATCCCGGCCAGGATCAGGGGCGCGTCGATGGCCCACCCGAGTATCCCGCGGGGCTTGTCCCGGCCGAACGCCGGATAGATCAGGAAACAAAGCACCAGCACGAAGCCGAGGTGGATCGGGCGCTGGAAGAACAGGCCGAGGGGTTGCACCCCCGCCGCCCAGAGCTGGAACAGCGAGAGCGCAATCCCGATCACCATGATCGCGCGCGCCACGATGGGCGGCTCCGGTGCGGGGTTTGGGGTGAACTCTGTGTCCGTGGTCATTGGTCGTCAGTCCCGATCAAGGCGATCCGCACCCGTTCCCTCGGGGCTACCGCCGACAGGGATACCACCCTGTCACCCATGCTCAGCCGGTGATCGACCGCGCCGGCTCCGGGCCTCAGCACGTAGGCGTTGCCGGGAACGGGCTCGTCGATATCCAGTATGAAATAGCCGCCCTGTCCGTCCGTCACTTGGCGTCCGCGCCCGGGAATGTGGTCGAGGCCGGCCGCGAAATCCGGGAGGTGCGACCAGACAAGGACCATTCGGCCTTCCCGGTTCTCGTAGCAATCGCTCACTTCGAACCCGTCGACCGAATGATGCCAAAGCACGCACCATTCCTGTCCTTCGGAAACGTCGAAGCGCGCGATTTCCTCGCCGGTTTCCCGTGTGGCCACGAGCATGTCGCCCATGGCAACGGACGGAAAGAACAGGAGGAGGGTGAGACACCCCCCTCTCCATCCTTGTGTCACGGCCGCAGGCGGTCCGGGATCTCGGCCCCGATTTCCTCGAAGTAGCGGATTGCACCGGGATGCAGCGGAACCGGCGTGGCGTTCAGCGTGAATTCCACCGTGGTCTGGTTCGCCGCCGGGTGCACGGCCTGCAATTCGGCAATGTTCTCGAACATTGCGCTGGTGATTGCATAGGCGAGGTCGTCCGACATCTCGGACGATACGGTCAGGACGTTCGGAATGCCGAGGACCGAGATATCCTCGTCCACGCCAGTGTAGGTGCCGCCCTCAAGCGTGGTGATCGCGAAGGTTTCGTCAGCGCCCATCGAGGCGGCCAGCTGGTCTTCGGTCAGCGCGATGATGACGATATCCTGCGTCGTGGCAAGGTTGAGGATCGACGAGGTCGGCGCGCCAACCGACCAGAAGCCCGCGTCGATGTCGCCGTTTGCCAGAGCATCGGCGGTCTCGTTGAAGTTCAGCCGCTGCTCTTCGATGTCATCGTAGGTGATGCCGTTGGCTTCGAGAATGGCCGCGGTGTTGACCTCGGTGCCCGAACCGGGCGCGCCGATTGACACACGCATGCCGCGCAGGTCCTCGAGCGAGGTGATCCCGCTGCTTTCGAGCGCCACGATATGCACCATGTTCGCGTAGAGCGAGGCGAGGCTGCGCACCATCGGCAATTGCTGGCCCTCGAACCGGCCCGTGCCGGAATAGGCCTGCGCCACCGTGTCGGCCAGCGCGATGGCGACATCCGCGTCACCGGTCGCGATCAGGCCCATGTTCTCGACGGATGCGCCCGTCACTTCGGCCGTGGCCGAATAGCCCTCGATATGAGTGTTGATGATCTCGGCAAGTCCGCCACCCATCGGGTAGTAGACGCCGCCGGTGCCGCCCGTGGCGATCGACAGTTGGTCCTGCGCAACCGCGGGGGCTGCGAACCCCATCGACACCAGCATGGCCGTTCCGATCAGGGCCTTGGACCCTCGAATTTTTGTGTAGAACATTTTTCCTCCCAGTTCTCAGGTGTAGTCCGCATGTCGCGGTCTCCCCACGCAACAGGTATAGTCTCTCAGACATGGTCTTAGAAGCGGAACATTTTTTTGCCGTCTGTGGGACTTTCTTCGCAGCCCTCCGCCACGCACAAAGCAGGACTTCGCCACAGGGTTCCTTGCTGCGGAACCTGTTTCACCGACGATGGCCGGATGACATGCACGTCCGGGCGAAGGGATGCCAAGCGTGTTGGCGTATGGCACGGCACCGTGGGCTCAGGGGCAGGCAGGCTCGGTTCCTTGCACACGTTCTTTGCGTTTCGTCTGGTGAGTAGGGATCGCGACTGTGAAAGGTCTTCTGGTCGCCCAGGCGATCATCCGTCCTTGCCATGGCCGGAGTCCGATCCCATTGCTGGTCACGGTCTTTCGTTCGAAACGGCACATCTCATGTCTTACGCATCGGCAAGGTAGGCGCTCACCAGATCGCTGGCGGTTGCCGTGAACCGCAAATTTCGCGCCTCCGAACCGGGTTCCTCCATCCGCGAGATGATCCAGCCGACATAGGTGACGGCGCGCAGCGCAATGAAGAGGTCCAGCACCGAGAGGTCGAGGGGGCGGACGGACAGATAGCCGTCCAGCAGCGCCGCCTTCAGGGCGTCGTAATCCGCCTCCGTCCGGTTGCGCAGAAGCGTAGTGGCGATGTCGAAGAGGCGAAAGCCGAAGCCACTGTCATCGAAGTCGATGAGCTGGATCTTGTCGCCGTCGATCATGATGTTCTCGCGGACGAGGTCGGCGTGGATCAGGCCAAAGTCGAGCGTCCCTTCAACCGTCGCAAGCGTCTCGGTCGCGACCTCACGAAAACGCAGGAACAGCGCGCGGGCCTCGGGGGCGAGGGACGGATTGTCCCAGAACCTGTCCCAGACCGGAGCTTCGCCGAGCAGGCCCTCCCGGTCCCAGCGACGGCGGGTGAACCCCTCCGGTTGTTCCCAGGCGTCCGAAACGGCGTGCAGACGGGCCATTTCCCGCCCGATCGCGCGGAAGAGACCGAGGCGGTCGTCCATGGCAAGCGGCGTGCCGGTCTTGCCGAGCGGCCGACCGTCCAGCCAGCTGAGGACGTCGACCGCCACTCCGTCGATGACGTGAAGCAGCCGGCCCTCCGCCGAGGCCACCGGCGAGGGCACGTGGATTGCGCCCGCATCGGCGGCGGCCATCCACTGGAGTTCGGATCGCAGCTCCGCCTCGGAGCAATAGCCCGGCCGGTGCAGGCGCAGGGCGTAGGCGGCGCCGGCGTGATCGACGCGGAAGACCTTGTTCTCGCGCTCAGCGATCAGGCGGCTGTCCGCGCCGCCCATGCCCCAGAGCGCCAGTGCCTTGCCCACCACCGCGTTCATGACGCGAGCGGCGTCTCGGAGAGCACGTCGTCCAGCGTGTCGAACAGCAGGTCGGCGTTCTCGATGGAGAATGGCAGCGGCGGGCGGATCTTGAGGGTGTTTTTGTGCCGCCCGAGCTTGGAGTGGATCACTCCGCGATGGCGCATGTCGTTGATAACCCGGTCGGTGAAGTCGCTCGCGGGGGGCTTCGTCTCGCGGTCCAGCACCATCTCGGCCCCGAAGATCAGGCCCGAGCCGCGGACGTCGCCGATGAAATCGTACTTCTCCTTCAGCGCCTCGAGCCGCTTTCGGGCGTACTGGCCGACAACGCGCGCGTTCTCGACCAGCGCCTTGTCCTCGATCTCCTCCAGCACCGCCATCGCGGCCGCGCAGGAGACGGGGTTGCCGCCGAAGGTGTTGAAGTACCGATAGCCCTTGCGGAAGGTCGCGAGAATCTCGCTACGGGTGACGAGACCCGCGATCGGATGCCCGTTGCCCATCGGCTTGCCGAGCACCATGATGTCCGGCACGACGCCCATCTTCTGATGCGCCCACATATGGGTGCCGGTGCGCCCGAAGCCCGATTGCACCTCGTCGCAGATCAGCAGACCGCCCGCGCGGCGCACCACCTCGGCCACGGGCTTCAGCCAGCCATCGGGATTGTCGGGGAAGCCTTCGTTGAGGAAATAGGGGCAGATCACCAGCGTAGCGAAGCCGGTGCCGCTTTTCTCATGCTCGGCAATCTGCTCGGCCACCGCATCGGCAAAGCGCGTGCCGTCCGGATCGGGATTGCGGTAGCTGTCGGGCGCCGCGACGAAGCGGAAGTACTGGCCGAGACCGAAGCCCACGGTAGGTTTGTTCGACTGGCTGAGCTGGCTCACCAGCGCGGTGTTGCCGTGGTAGGTCGCATCGGTCGAGATGATCCCGCGTTTTCCGGTCATGCCCTCGGCCATGCGCAGGGCGATGTCGTTCGCCTCGGAGCCGGTGCAGGTCAGAACCGCAGTGTCGAGGCTGGCGTCCATCGTCCCGGTCAGCTTCTCGACATAGTCGAGGATGCCGTCGTGGAGGTAGCGCGTGTGGGTGTTGAGCGTGCCCGCCTGCTGGCAGATCGCCTCGACCACGCGCGGGTTGCAGTGGCCGACGACGGGGACGTTGTTGTAGCAGTCGAGGTACTTGCGCCCGTCCGCGTCCCACAGCCAGACGCCTTCGCCGCGCACGACGTGCACCGGGTCGTCGTAGAAGGTCGAGACGTTGGGCCCGAGCAGCCGCTTGCGGTCGGCGATCAGGGTTGCGGTGTCGCGCGTCATGACGGGGCTCCCGTCATCGCCAAGCCAGCGGCCGCGCGGACGCGGGCGTAACTGTCGCCGGGCCGGGTCACGTCGAAGGCAACGGTCCGCAGGCCCACCGCGTCGGCGCCCCTGATGTTGCGGTCCTGGTCGTCGACGAAGACGCAATCGCCGGCGGCGAGGTCCAGCTTGTCGAGGACAATCTGGTAGGCCCGAGGGTCGGGCTTGAGGATGCCGGTGTAGGTCGCGTCCACGATCACCTCGAACTGGGCGAGGAAAGGCAGCTTGGTCCGGAAGTCGGCGCCGTAGAACAGGTCGAGCTCGTTCGACAGCACCGCCAGCCGCACACCCTCGGCGCGGGCCGCGTCGATGGTGGCGAGGAATTCCGGCCGGATCACCTCGGCGGGCGCATCGCCGCGCACGGCCTTCACGAGGTCCGACAGTTCGGTCCAGTCTTGTCCCACCATCTCGCCCGTCTCGCTGGTGCGGGCGTACCAGTAATCGCGTTCACTAATGCGGTCGGCCTGCATGTCCTGCCACAGCGGGTCGGTGCCCGGGTCGAACGGCCCGCGCCAGGTCAGGCTGCCGGCGGGCAGGCCCAGGGTCGCCTCGGTCTGGGCATGGGTTTCGAACAGCGTGCGCGAGATGACGCCGCCGAAGTCGAAGATCAGGGCGCGGGCGAGAGGGGCGGTGGTCATAGTTGGATCCAGGCGGTCTTGAGGTCGGTGTATTTCTCGAGGGCGTGAAGCGACTTGTCGTGGCCGTTGCCGGACTGCTTCAGCCCGCCGAGCGGCACCGTCAGGTCCGGGCCGCCGTAGGTGTTGACGTGGACGACGCCGGAGCGGATGCGCCCGATCATCCGGTGGGCGCGCGAAAGGTTCGCCGTCCAGACGCCCGCGGCCAGCCCGAAGGCGGTGCCGTTGGCGAGGCGAACGGCCTCGTCCTCGTCTTTGAAGGGGGTCACGGCCAGGATGGGGCCGAAGACCTCCTTCTGGAACAGCGTGTCGGTCTCCTTCACGCCGGCCATGATCGTCGGCTGCATGTAGGTGCCCCCGGTCTCGGCCAAGATACGCTCGCCGCCCGACCGGCGCTCCGCGCCTTCGGCCTCGGCCGTTTTGACGAAATCGAGGTTGGCGGCCAGCTGCGCCTCGGAATGGACCGCGCCGATCTGGCTGCCGAGGTCGAGCGGGTCGCCGACCGTGAAGGCCTCGGCATGGCGGGTCAGTTCCGCGACGAACGCCTCCGCCACGTCTTCCTGTACCAGCAGTCGCGAGCCAGCGACGCAGACCTGCCCCGAATTGCGGAAGATGCCGGCGGCGGAGACCTTGGCGGCCTGCCCGAGGTCGGGCGCGTCGGCGAAGACCACGTTCGGGGACTTGCCGCCGAGTTCGAGGTAGCACCGCTTGAGGTTCGAGCGGGCGGAGTATTCCAGCAGCCGCCGCCCCGTCGCGCCGGAGCCGGTGAAGGCGAGGATGTCGACGTCCATGTGGAGGGCCAGCGCCTCGCCCACGGTGGCGCCGCGGCCGGTGACCACGTTGAACACGCCGTCCGGCACCCCGGCTTCGCTCGCCAGCTCGGCAATCCTGAGCAGCGTCAGAGAGGCCGTCTCGCCCGGCTTCAGCACCACGGAATTGCCTGCGGCCAGCGCCGGGGCGACTTTCCAGCTTCCGATCATCAGCGGGAAATTCCACGGAACGATGGCGCCCACCACGCCGACCGGCGCGTGATGCACGAGGCCCAGTATGGAGTCGGCGGTGGGCGCGATCTGGCCATAGACCTTGTCGATGGCCTCGCCATAGTAGCGGAAGGTTCCGGCGGCCGACAGCGCTTCGGCCTTGAAGGCCATGTTGATTTCGGTGCCGTTGTCGCGGACGCCGAGGACGGCAAGCTCAAGCGCGTGCGCCTCGATCAGGTCGCCGAGCCGCATCAGCACCTTCTTACGCTCCGCCGGAGCCATGCGCGACCAGCGCCCATCCTCGAAGGCCACGCGGGCCGTGGCGACCGCCGCATCCACATCCGCAGCGCTCCCGTCCGCGATCTGGGTCAACACGCGCCCGTCTATGGGCGAGACGACATCGAGCAAGCCGCCGTCGAGGGCAGGGGCGCGCTTGCCGCCGATGAAGTGTGACTGCGGCGGCACCGCCGCATGGCGCAGCGCGTCGATGGAGGCCTGGTTCAGCATGTCTTTTCCCTCGGTGCGGTCATTGAACATTTCCCGCCCGTTGAGCGGCGGGCACGATGCCTTGAGCTACCCACGCGTCGAATACCTCCAGCGCGAGGTCAGAAAACTCGGGGTCGTTTATGTGAAGGTCGGTGTCGCTGACCGAAACGCCCTTTGCAACTGTGGCGCGCAATTCGGACAGGAAGGCGTCGAGGCCTTCGGGATCGTGGCAATCCCCGTCGGGCCGGTCCCATTCCTCGATCCCGCCGCCCGGGATGAAGAGATGCGTCGGAGCGTCGCTTTCACCGATCCGCCTGTTCAGCTCCCGCGCGATCTCGCGCCGCTCTGCGGCGTTGTATATCGTATTGGTCACCAGCTTGTTGTGGATGTGCAGCGGCCGGTCGCGGAAGCGTTCGGGAATCTCCTGCCAACCTGCGAAGTCAATGAGGTCCATGCAGCCCGGCGCGACAAGCTGCGGGATGCCGGCCCGACCCGCGGCGCGGTGGCGGTCCTTGCCGGCGTTCACGACCGAGCCGGCCATGAGGTTGCCCAACTCGCATCCGGCGAAATCGAAGACGCAGGCAAAGCCCTTCTGCGCCGCGATCTGTTCGAAGGCCATGCCGCCCATGCCCATCGCGTGGAACACCGCGACATCGTAGCCGCGCTGTTCGAGGGCCGGCTTCAGGAACTTGATGTATTTCAGACAGGATGTGCCGAGCGAGGTGATCCCGATCAGCGGCTTGTCGGTGCCCGTTGGTTCGGCCGCGCGGGCGGCGCCGAGGACGGCCCCGGCGGCCTGCGCCAGCGAGGACCGGCAGATCGCGTTCAGGCCGTAGAGGCCGCCCGCCCAGAGGATCATCTGGATGTCGGGCGACAGGCGCTCCGACGGGATCAGCGCGGAGAAGGAGACCGTCGAGACGACGTATTTCGGCAGGCCGAGGGGCAATCCCTGACAGACGTCGAGCGCGAGGTCGGTGCCCATCGTGCCGCCGAGGATGATAACGCCGTCGATGCGGCCCTCCTCGCAAAGCTTCTGCGACAGCACGCAGGCGCCCTTCGACATGGTATTCATCGCGACGTGTTCGCTGCCGCTTGCGATGGCCTCCTCGATCGAACTGCCGCCCGCTTCCGCCACCTCGTGTTTCGAGATGTCGGTCGGCTCTGCGGGGTCGCCCAGAACGCTCACATCAAGGGTCAGCGTCCCTCCACCCAGCGCCCGGATCTTGCCGGCGATGAAGTCGAGCTCGTCGTTCTTGGTGTCGTAGGTCCCGACGATCAGGATGGTCTTGTCGGCCATAAGTGTCTCCTCCCCCTGCGGTCAGCCGCGCATGATCGCGCCGGACGGATCATAGAACGGCGCAAGCTGAACTTTCAGCGGATACATCTCGCCCGCGATCTGCACCTCGAACCCGCCATCCTCGATCCACGCCTTGCTGACGCCGTCGTCGTTGTGCAGGCTGGCAAGCCCCACCATCGCATCGATCCGGAAGCCCCAATCGCCCGACGTGACGTGGCCGACGATGGCGCCGCCCTTCCAGATCGGTTCGTTGTGGATGAGGTAGGGGCCTTTGTGGTCTACCCCCTCCACGATGCAAGACACCGTCCGGTATTTCTGCGCCGGGCCATTGGCCTTCTGCTCGGCCAGTCGCGCGCGGCCGAGGAAGTCTTCCTTGCGGAGATCCACCGCGAATCCTAGGCCGGTCTCGTAGGGCGTGTCGTCCTCCGCGATGTCGTGGCCGAAGTGGCGGAAGCCTTTCTCGAGGCGGCAGGCGTTCATCCCGTACATTCCCATATGCTTCAGGCCGTGTTTCGCACCTTCTGCCATGAGCGCCTCGTAAATACCGGCCAGGAATTCGGAGGAAACCATCAATTCAAAGCCAAGTTCGCCGAGGAACGACCTCCGGATCGCCCAGCCGCGGGCATAGGCGATGTCGATCTCGCGCGCCGCGCCGAATGGGAAGGCGGCGTCCGACAGGTCGTCCTCGGAGAGGGCCGACAGGATCTCGCGCGATTTGGGGCCGTGGATGGAAAGCAGTCCGTAGGCGGAGGTTGCGTCGAAGATTTCGAACCGCCACTCGGGATCGGCGTGATCCCGGATCCAGGCCTGGTCACGGATCTGGCTCGGGTGGCCGGTGATGACCATGAAGCGGTCGTGCGCGGTGCGGGTGACGGTCACATCCGCCTCGATCCCGCCGCGGGCGTTCAGGAACTGGGTGTAGACCGAGGTGCCGACCTCCACGTCCATCTGCGCGCCGCAGACGCGGTTCAGCGCGCGCACCGCGTCCGGCCCCTGAACGAGGATCTTGGCATACATCGACTGGTCGATCAGCACAGCGGCGTCGCGCGCGGCGAGACATTCGGCCTGCACATGCGGCGCCCAGTCCTTCCAGCGGAGGTTCGGCTCTTCGTTCCAGCCTTTGTGCTCGGGATCGTAGTACATCGGCGTTTCCCAACCGATGCGCTCGGCAAAGGTGGCGCCCGCCTCCTTCAGGCGATCATGCAGCGGCACCCGCCGCACGCCGCGGGCGGAATGGATCTGCCGCCCGACCCAGGAGACGCCGTAGTGAAAGCCCACCGATTCCATCGCCCGCTCGCGGTTGTAGCGGGTGTTCGACTGGAACGGATGCGCGCGCCGGGCCAGCATCGGCCCCATCCCGCGCGACGGCGCGCCGTCGATCATCCATTCGGCCATGGTCAGGCCCACGCCGCCGGAATTCAGGATGCCGTTGGAGTTCATGCCGGTGGCGACATAGAGGCCCTTGATCTCGGCGGTCGGCCCCAGGTAGGGGCGCCCGTCGGGGGTGAAGCTCTCGGGGCCGTTGAAGAAGGTCTGGATGCCCATCTCGCCAAGCGCCGGCATCCGTTCGAACATCTTCTCGAGGTTTGCCTCGACGTGCTCCATATCGAAGGGCAATTCGTCGAACTCGAAATCCTCGGGGATGCCGTCCTGGCCGTAGGGCTTGCCGCGATCCTCGAAGGCGCCGATCAACAGCTTGCCCGTGTCCTCCTTCCAGTAGGTCCGCTCCTCGGCGATGTTCAGGATAGGCTGTGTCTTGGGCAGCCCTTCCACCGGTTCGGTCACGATGTAGAAGTGCTCGGTCGCGTGCAGCGGAACGGTCACGCCCTTGGCCTTGGCGAAGAGGTGGCTCCACATGCCACCCGCCAGCAGGACCTTGTCCGTGGCGATCACGCCTTTGTCGGTCTCGACGCCGATGACCTTGCCGTCCTTGACCAGCAGGTCGGTGACCTTGGTGTTCTCGAACACCTCCGCGCCGTTCGCGCGGGCGCCCTTGCTCATCGCGACGGTCACGTCCAACGGGTTCACCTGTCCGTTCGACGGCACGAAGAAGGCCGACTTCACGTCCGAGGTCTCGATCCAGGGCCACTTTTCCTGCAGCTCGGAGACCGACAGCATCTGCGTCTCGATCCCCATCCGCACCGCGTGGTCGTGGCTGCGCAGCAGCTGTTCGTGGCGGACGTCACCAAGCGCAAGGTTGATCGTGCCGTTGGGCTTGTAGCCCGTCGCCTGCCCGGTCTCGTCCTCGAGGTCACGGAAGAGCCGCGCGGTGTATTTTCCCAATTCGGTCTGGGCGGTGCTGTCGCGCAGCTGCCCGACGATGCCAGCCGCGTGCCATGTCGTGCCACTTGCGAGCTTGCGCCGTTCGATCAGAACCGCCGGGACGCCGCGCTTGGCCAGATGATAGAGCGTTGAGACGCCGATGATGCCGCCACCGATAATAACGGCGGGAGCGGTTTCGGGAAGGGTGCGCGTCATCTGCTATCGGCCTTTCATCACGGTGCGACCATGGCGGTCTGAAGGAATCGTCCTGCGCATCAACATGACGAGGCCGTGCTTCCCCTCAAAGAGAATTGCACCGATGGTGCGATTATCGCACCATCCTCCCATTTTTCTGGAACAGGACCCGCACCAGCCTTAACGATGAACGTCATGGTGCCGAGGCATCGGAGTGAGAGCGAGCCATGAGTACTGTCGACAAGGCCATGACCGTACTGCGCCAATTCTCGCTGGAGCGACTTGAAATTGGCTTGAACGAACTGGCAAGGATGACGGGTGAGGACAAGGCCGTCATCCGCAGGATATTGGTTTCGCTCATGAAAAGCGGTTTTGTTGAACAAAACCCCGAGAACCAGCGCTATTTCCTCGGCTCGGGTTTCCTGGCGCTTGCGCGGCTGCGGGAGGCGACCGTGCCGATGGTGCGTGCAACGCAGATCGTCTCTGCGTGGCTGTGCCAGAAGACGAACGAAACGGTCCATGTCAGCATCGCGGGCCAGGCGGGCATGTCGACCGTCGCCTACAATCTTCCGCAGCGGGGCAACGTCATCAATCTGCGTCCCGCGGACAGGTATCCGTTCCATTCGTCCTCGTCCGGCCTCGCCTATCTGTCGTTCTGTACCCCGGAGACGCAGGAGCGACTCCTCGAGCTGCCACGGGAGCGGTTGACCCGCTTCACGATCACGGATGCCGACGAACTTCGCGCACTCTGCGCCACCATGAGGGCCGCGGGCTATGCCTGCACCCGAAATACGGTCGAAGTCGGCGTGGCGAGCGTGGCCATGCCGTTCTTTCTCGGCTCGGCCGATCCTTCGGGCACGATCGCGATCGCGGTGCCCGATCTGAATCTGACGCCGGAACACGAGCACTTTCTCGTGGAAAGCCTGCGCGTGGGCGTCGGGAGGCTGGAGACCGCCTTGGTCGGAGAACGCTACGAGGCTCCGGCATCAGTACCGACGCCGAACTGACACCGCCGGACCGGGACAATCTTTAGGGTAAGACGCGCCAAGACGCGAATTGCCTGAAATCATCCCGAAGTCTCGCACATGCAGAGGAACATCCGGCCAACAGCGTCGCCAATTCACAGACATCATTGGCGGGGGCAGGGCGCATAGCGAGATAGAATTCGGGCTAGATAAGGCGCATTGGCGCAGAGGCCTTGAGCGTGCAGGCGTGGTGCGAAATCTGGATGACCTCCCTGAACCACAGGTGTACCGACTTCTTGCGTCACTTCCATCGCGGCAGATCAAGCCTGAGGTGGGGAGCAGACTTTTTCTCCAGATCTTGGAACGAGAAACGTTCGACCCGGAGTTTGGGGAAGTGGAGGGAATTACCATTCGTGCAGAAGGGAAACTACCTGTCCGGGTTGGAGGACGCCGGGTATGGGCTGAACGGGAGGGCGTTCTTTATGCTCAGCGTGATGACTTTCCTTCAGTTGCGCAGTCCCATTTGCGACTCCTTGATTTGCCGTCTCGTCGGAATGCTAAACAGGTAATGGCCCGCTTCGGGGTCGCTACTCTGCAGAATGATGCCCTCAATCTCAAGATTTGCTCCGTGGACGAGGTTGCAGAGGGCGATTCAATAACTTTGCGGTCGCGCTTTGATCAATCGAAGCCTTACATAGCGGCTCTGCGCAAAGCGCTATCTCCTGATGGCACTCATTTACGTCGCCTAAAAGCAGTTCAGCTCAAGGTCGCGGCTCATGCCGAAATGGAGCTGTCAATCGACGGTACCACGATCGTCGAGAAATTGAACGCATGGCGTCACAGCTTCGACGGAGACACATTGGTCATTACGGTCGATGGAACCAGAAGCTTTGAAGAGGTGATGGATCTCGGATGCCATGCAGTGGCGGATGGGCTTGCAGAGCTTTTTGAGCTCCAAAGCGGAGCAGATTTTATACCTTTCCTAGCGTCTTCTACGGACGCGTTGCGTCACGCACATCTTCAACGTGCCCTACCTTCATTTAGTGAAGAAGAATTGGCTTCAATTATCGGAGGCGTCGATCACGCATTTGTCTCTCCGTTTGAACCAGACGTCGATGCGGAGACGTTGGCTGCCGGACCGGCAGCGACCGCGAACAAGTCGCGCGTTGGGCCAGCTTCATCCTCTGCGGTTAGCGGGAACGACGAGCTGGGGCTAGACTCGGACGAGGTTCCAAGTGGAGCAAAACCGTCCGAGGTCGAGTTGACTATTCAACAGCGTCAGCTGCAAAACAATGCATCGGTGGAGCGTGCGTCTGTCCCTCGGCGCACGTTACGCGTGTCAGGGCCTACAGGGCACGTCCCAAATCCAAATGGTACTGACCCACATCGTGCGGATGATGCGGAGCATTGGACTGCAGCTTTCGAACGCGCCAACGGCCGTTGGCCCCAGTTGGTTGCACACTTGCAGGCCACAAGGGCTTTTGGCTGTGACTATCTTACTTTTGACAATGAAGAGGATCGTTCGGCATTTCTGAAGAATCCCACAAGAATTGAATTGGTCAGCCGGTTTATCGAGACAAAGTCCGGCAGTGTTCGATTTTCGGACAATGAATGGCTAGCAGCAAACAACCTGGGTGAACGATACTACATATATCGAATAAGTTTTAGCGAAGGAAGTCGCGATAAAGCCCAGCTGACTGTTGTACGTAATCCCTCTGCTCGAGGACACGCGAAACGGACAGAAAGAGAATTGCTGATCGAAAGGGTGAACGGTCGAGAGGAGTTTGACTTGGTCGTCCTCGATACCCTAGCCGAAGAGGAGCCCGAACTGCATCCTGCCGCAACAAAATATACTTGAAGGCTGGAGAAGGCGGGATACCGGAGCCGACCCATTTTCTTTATCAACCATGAAAAGCTGGTTTCTTTATCTGGATTTGTGGTCATCCGATCAAGGTGAAAAACTGCGTCGTCTGTTCACGCGACAGAAAAGACCTCTCGGCTACAGCCGGAATGCAGTATCCATCCGTTCATGTTCGAAAGCCGGAGCACAGGCGTTCAACCCTGCGCCGGCCACCTGGCGGCGCAGCTCGTCGCGCCACGTATTGCCGGTGCTTTGTGCCATATCCCGCGCTAGGGCTCGGGCTTCTGTCGCATTGTCATCGAAAAACTCAGCTGCGTCCATTGCTACAAAAATGTCCGGCTGGCGCCCATAGACTGGGATGATCCCGGTTTCCATCTGGACGTGTCGCCGGGTCTGCGGGTTGACGTCGAACAAAGGCGAAAGACGCCACAGGTTCTGACCGGCATAGATGAACCCGTGGTTCTTTAGGTGGTCATCCGTGTTGGTGATAATCAAAAGCTGACTGGACCAAGCTTAAACTCGGGCCAATCCCGGACGACCAGCCTGTGAAGTTGACCGCGGAACTGCCCGCAGAGTTGCATTGCGACCTAATCGCCTTTGGTGACATCCTCGGTCAAGAGGCGGAGCAGGGGCCGATCGAACCGAAGAAGCTGGTGGTCGCCATGCTCGAGCGCTTCATCGCGACGGATCGTGGATTTGCGAAGGCGCGGCGTGCACCGCCCGGGACGACAAATACGCCATTGGGCCGTGGGGAGGCCTCACTGGCACCATGCTTCTTATCGAATGCGGTAATAACCTGTCTGTTGTAAGCAATGCTGACGCCATTTTACCGATAAAGATAGGATAGCTTGAAATCCCGCACATCCACCGGTATATTTATCGAAAAGGGTAAGTCATATCGCGATGACCATGGAGATCGAACCAAACCTGCTCACCGATGTCGGGCGACGCCTCCGGGCGCTGCGTGCGGATCAGGAGCTCACGCTCGAGCAGCTTGCCCGCCTCACCGGGATCAGTGCGCCCGCGTTGTCGCTGATCGAGACGGGCAAGCGCGATGCCCGGCTGACGACGCTGGCGAAAATCGCGGCGGCGCTTCGGGTGCCGATCAGGACCTTGCTGGAGGATCCCGCAGATGCCGCCAGCACCGGTGGCGACCTCCCCGCGGAAGGCTACGATCTCGGGGACTACCTGTGACGCGATCCGTGCCGGTCTGGTTCGATGCGCTGCACGTGGCCGATGTCGAGGTCGCCTCAGATGGCGCGCTCTCGCTGCGCTACGCGGACCGCTGGCGCCAGACGAGGGGCGCGTTTCCGCTGTCGGTCACGATGCCTCTGCGCGCGGCCCCGTACACGTCTGAAATCATCTCGCCCTGGCTTGCGAACCTCTTGCCGGAAGAGGAACAACTCCGCAGCCTCACTCGCTCCCTTGGCCTCGATCAAGCGGATGCGCTGGCCATGCTCGAACGGATCGGCGGCGATACGGCCGGCGCGCTTTCTTTCGGACTGGCCTCCGACCGCAGCCGGTGGGGCTACCACCCGCTCACCGATCTCTACGGCATCGACACCCCCGCGGCGGCGCTTGATCTCCATTTCGAGGATCTCGGCAGCCGACCGTTTCTGGTCGGGGAGGAGGGCGTGCGACAATCGCTGGCCGGCGGCCAGAAAAAATCCGCGCTGGCGGTGCTCGATCCCGATGGCAGGCCGGTGCTGCGCCTGCCCGAACCGGGCGATGTCCTGGCCGTCCCCCTGCACGGCGCGCCCTCCACCCTGATCGTGAAGCCGGACAACCCCAACCTGCCCGGCATCACCGAGAACGAGGTCTGGTGCCTTCGGATGGCCGCGGCCCTGGGGCTGGAGGCCGCGCAGGCGACCATCCTGCAAGCCGAGGGTCGCAGCGCGATCGCTGTCCTGCGCTATGATCGAAGGCTCGGTCGCCAGGGCCAGATGGTGCGCCTCCACCAAGAGGATTTTGCGCAGGCCAACGGCCTGCCCCCGGGCCGGAAATACGAGCGCGGCACGCTGCCCGGGCTCGATCTGAGAACCCTTCTGGAGACCGGGCGGCATGTCAGCGCTCGCGATGCGCTGGCCTTGCTCGATCAGGTCATCTTCAACATCCTCGTCGCGAACACCGACGCGCATGCAAAGAACTATTCGCTGATCCTGCCGCTTGCCGAGGTGCCCCGTCTCGCGCCCCTCTACGATGTCTCCTCGGTGCTGGCCTGGCCCCATGTGGTACAGGCCTTCGCCCAGAACATCGCGGGCAAGAAGCGTACGGCCGATAGCATCGCGGGCCGTCATTGGGAGGCGATTGCCAACGAGATCGGCTATCGCCCGACCGATGTCCGGAACCGTGTGCAGGAGCTTGTCGATCGTCTGGTGGCCAACCGCGTAGATGTCACCGAAGAGGTCGCAGCCTTGCCGGGTGCAACGGCCGGATATGTTGCGCAGACAGCGGAGCTTGTCGAGGCCAATGCGCTCCGGATCGCCGGCCGCCTATAGGGCGCGAGCTCACCATTGACGATATGGTTTTCTGACGGACCGGTGTCTTCCGAGCAGCGCTCTTGTTTTGCTCGGGATGGACGGGTCACTCCAGGCGTCGCTGCCGCGCGTTTATCTTGCCTCAGAAGCGCTCAGGCAACGACCGCGGCAGGCAGAGTCTGCGCCAACAGGCGTTTCAGGGCTTCGATATGCGCATGTGCAGGGCCGGTGACATCCAGAGTCGCAACTTGGAGTGTCTCGTCGGCGCCGTCGCTACCGATTGCGTAGCGGGTCGAAATCGGCTCGGGTGGCAGGTCGCCGTGGTGTGGATAGAGCAACATGACGTTCGGGCACCGATAGAGTTGGCTGTATGCCATCAATTGATACACATCGGCCTGACTGACGCCTTGCTTAGGATCGTGGATGCGCGGCGCCATCCTTTTCCATTTCGTGTCGATGACCAAGACGGTTCGATCCCCCTGCCGGATGATGAGGTCCGGCTTAGTCCGAAACCGGCCCGTACCCGCTTCGAACAGGCAGTCACGGTGGCCGCCTTGCGCTGCGACACGGTAGCAGCTTCCGGCCAGAGCACGGGTGACCAGTCTGGCGACGTATTGCTCGAACAAGGCATTCATCTCGAACAAGAGTGCATGACCATCTGTAGCCCCGGCACTGGTCTGCTGATGCCGATCCCCAAGCAGGAGCCGCGCGAAAGAAAGAAGCTCGCGCCACCGCTGGTTGGTCCGATCCAGTATGATCTGGTCCCATCGTAGCATGGGGACGGGAAGCTCTGTCACGTCCGCATAGGCGAAGCCCAACTCGCGCAGGATACGCTGATTGTCGGGGGCCTGAGCCACACGCTGCAAACGGGTCACAGCGGCGCGCATCACCTGATTAAGAGGTATATCACAAGACAGGTTATCGTATCGACAGGCCAGCTTCTGCGGCGCCACCGCATGGCGTGAAAACTGTCGGGTGACATCGAGCCTGCCGCGCAGGGCAGGGAGGTCGTCTGCGTGATCCACATACCGGCGCGGCAGTCCCATGCGCACTGCTTCCATCAGGCGCGCACAAAACAGCCGGATCAACAATTCCAGAATGGTGTCCTTCTGCCATCCCAGCTGGGCCAGCGAGCCCGTATCGATGCGCAGATCGTGAACCACCGCCAGCATGTGGATAAGACGGCTGCGAAGGGCTTCGTCTGATGCGTCATGTTCTCCAAGGCCCTCGATCTTCGGGAGAATCTCCAACTGACAGCCCGGCGCGGCAATCACGCCGACCACGCCGCGCGCCCGCAACCCTTTGCGGCCGTGTTCGAGCACGCCTTCGCCACCACGCCCCGCGAAACTCGAGCGCGCCGCAACTGCGGCAATTCGATCAGCCTCGGCGAGCGGGATGGACGTATCGTCATCGCCGTAGCCGATGCGCTGCCATTCGCGGAGCGTGCGACGGATCATGAACCGAGCAGCCGCGCGTAATCGAAGCTGTCTTCGCGAACGTCCCACCGGAAGCGCGGCATCGCCTCGCCATTGTCGAGCCCCGGCGGCGCCTTCAGGACAGACCTCTTCAGAAAGCCCCCCTTGATCGGCTCGTCATGCGTATCCAGATCGCCCAATACCGCGGCGATCTTGCCCCAGTCTTCGAAGAAGTACTCGGCGAGCAGAGGGATCACCTTGTGCCGCATAACCTCGTCCACATCCGCTCGAGTGTCGCAGCCGGTGAAATAGGCATGACCGATCTGGTGGTCACGGTCATAGAGGTATTCGATCCGTTCGTTGATGATCGTCAGTAGGGTCGGCAGATCGATCCCCGTGCGGGCCGCAGCCTCCTTCAGAACGTCCGGATCGGGCATGATTTCGCGGAATGTGAACCGTCGCCGCAGCGCCGTGTCGAGCAGAGCGATGGAGCGGTCTGCCGTGTTCATCGTCCCGATGATATGCAAGTTCGACGGAACACCGAACTCGTCCCCGGAATAGGGAAGGCGGACCTTCAGTTGGTTCGGTTGGCCAAGCCGTTTGTCCGGTTCCAAGAGAGTGATCAATTCGCCGAACACCTTGGAAATATTGGCGCGGTTGATCTCGTCGATGATCAGAACGAAAGGTTCGGGTTCGGATGGCCCCTCGTTCTGCTGGCTGTTCATGTAGCGCTCAAGGGCTGGCACGTTGAGCGAGGACTTGTCGATTTCATAGATCGTTCGCTGAACGAGGCCTACTTTGGCGATATCGCTCGCTTCTATGCCATCCCGATCAACCCATAGCCAATTCACGGCGCGGCGATGGGCATAGTCCCCAGCACGCCCCTCTATCGGACTAAACTCGTAGTCTCCTTCGACGATACCGATTGCGCGGACAAGCAGATTTCCCTTGGTCACGATTAGTACGTCGCCGACTTTCAGGCTGTTCCGAAAAAGATTGGTCATCATTGAGGCCGGCTGAGAAACAAAGGCCTCTGGGTCTTCCTTACGCCGGGCCTCCGCAGCCGCGTGGATTGCCTCTCGGGTGCCAAAGCGGGGATCGGAGAGATCAAACTCGTAGAACCCAAAGATCGCGCAGTTCTTCTCGATAGCTTCCTCAAAAAGAGGTGCGTCTTCGGGCAGATACTTTGCGCCTATCGACATTTTGAAAACACGTCGACCTTCGAGCGAAAGCTTTGTTTCAGCACTGACCGTTCCTCGGCTCACCTCCGCACGCCGAGCGATGCGGCGGAAAATGCCCGGCACGGTTTCCAGCCGGAAGCCACCCGAAGATGTGTCCTCGCCATCGTCCGCGCCTGTCATCGGCTGTCGTCCCTCGACGAACTCTTCATAAGCCATCGACTGATGAAACGTGACGAACTCGATCCGTCCCGCGGCGAGCAGTCCCTGATAGGCTGCCATCAGCTCGTCGCGATCTTCTGGCACAGGCTCCCCACACAATTTGACGGCCTCAGCCGCTGTGCTGAACGTCTTCCCTGTGCCTGGCGGACCATAGAGAATAAGATTGGTAGCTGTGGGACGCTCATCCTGTTGGGCAATGGCCATAGTATTCTCTACCTGATTTGTCGGTTTTTGAACGCTGCCATTGGCAGGCACACCAATTTTCTTCGCTATGTCGGGATCAAGTTGGTATCGAATGAGCTTTTCTCCTCCGTAGGTCAAATAGTTGACTGTGCCGCCGGCGATGGCTTTGACTCTCGAAGCAAGTCCGTCCACGAGCATTGCCCGCGCGACGTCTACCATGTCTTCAGTTTCGATCGCTTCGTCCGCTTTGTTGCCCGCACCCTTGGGCTTGATCCGATAGGCTGAAACTCCGTTGGACCGATTGAAATTCTTCACTGGTTGGTACGGGTTTCCCGCAGGATCAAATAGCGTGAATGGTCGTTCGTTCTGTGACGCCGCCGACTCGTCCAGCCCAAAGCGAAACACCGTGGCCGAGCTTTGGTCAGCTCCAATCCGTTCCGGAGCGCTGACCTGTGCGAGGTCCTGGAAAATCTTCCCCGCCAAAGCCTGACAAATGTTTGGCCAGGCTTCATTCAGATTGAGCGCCGTGTTCACGTCACGAACGAGCACGTCGACATGGGATGCACCTTCTTCACGGGCCGGTTCGATATACTGTTCCAACACGTGCTGGCGAATGCGATCTGCATCCTTTGCGGTGCCAGGCGGCTCGCCCGCAATAAATCGCCCGTACTGCGACAACCAACTGCTCCAATTCGACAGCCGATTGTGCGGCTTTTCGGAGTCCGGCATCAGGATTCGATAGTCTTCACCTCCGGAACGCGCGTCGTTACGCATTGCTTTGAGACGTTCCCTGAGCCCCGAAAACTGATCGACTTCCCAGGCCTCATCGAGATTCTGATAGGGCATACCAAGCGCTGCGAGGTTGCGCTCTATTGTACGAACTGCATAGGTCCGCGAGTTTCGCCCTGCTTCGGTTTGCGCGCCGCCTTGTTCCAGCCACGCCTTGAATTCGTTCTCATCCTTCAAATTAGGGCCCTTCACCATTTATCTGTGTGCAGCATCCTACGGGGCTGTGCTGGTCGGCAAAATTCCCAACATCCAGGGGCTGAAGTACGCGTTCGAAGCCCTCAGTCATGACCTTGCCACCTCTCCGCGATCCGCAAAGCTACGGGCTATGGCAACGGCCAAGCCAGGTAAGCTTGCACTGCGGCGGGCAAGATCCTTCCTGATCTCATCTCGCAAGGCACGTCGCAGGTCTGCGGCCTTGGTGCGGCGCGAGAGTGCCTGATCGACCGCAGCCCGGCCGCCAAGATCAGGGAAGTCTCGGGTAGTGCACACCCATTTGCCACGACCCTGTGCGCAGATGCGCTTCATGATTTTGTCTGCGATCGTGATCATTTGGTTTCGCGTCTTGAGCTTCAGATATCGGAATTATAGACGGTATTTCAGATAGATGTAACCTGAGTTGGCGGAGCCACATAGGGCTGATTGGCGAACGTCCCATTGCGTCGATATTACGAGATCAAAGAGTTGCCCGACGACACCAACACCCACGTCTCCCGCTCCAGACAAGTCACGAGAGAAGTACTTTACGAAAAGGTCTGGTCGACACCGATCAGCCACCTGGCGGCCGAGTATGGTGTCTCTGGTTCCTATCTCGCGCGGGTCTGCGCAGCTCTAGCCGTGCCCCGGCCTCCCGCTGGCTACTGGCAAAAGTTGGCGGTCGGAAAGGCCTCTCCACGACCTCCGCTCCCAGCTGCAAAGCCGGGGGATCAGCTTGTCTGGTCGGGGGACACGCCGCTTGCGCGTCCCGTGGTGCCCGCCGCCAGATCCTCGGTGTCGTCACCTAGTCGTGGCAGGCAACGCAAGGATGCCCGGCACCCAATCCTTCGCGGCGTCGAGCCGCACTACCGCAAGACGCGCAAGATCGACGAGTACGAGTTTCTCCGTCCCTACAAGCTCCTTCTGCCGGACATCTTGACGTCCGAGGCGCAGCTGCCACGCGCATTGGATCTCGCGAATGCGCTCTACGATGCGTTCGAGCGAAAAGGCTATCGCGTCACCTTCGCCCCGCCTGATCAACCAGTGTTTCGGGCGCAGATCGAAGAGCGGGAGGTTCCGCAGAAGGATCGCACATACGGGCGCTATTCCTGTGGGAAGATCTGGGAGCCCCACCGCCCGACCGTCGCCTATATCGGCGAAGTTCCCATCGGTCTTGCGCTCGTCGAAATGTCCGAACGGGTCGCGCTCAGATACTTTAAGGGCAAGTATGTGCGCGACGACAGTGCGGTCGTGAAGGCCGCCAGGCCGCACCAACTGGTCCACTCATGGACGACCGAGAACGATGTGCCGTCCGGGCGCTTCCGGCTTGTCGCCTACGCACCGCGCCGGGACGTGGAGTGGTCGGCGATATGGCAAGAAACACCAAAGCGCGGCTTGTCGTCCATGTTTCCGCGGATCGTGAAGGAGCTGGAAGCCGTCGTGCCGGACCTGAAGTCCAAGACTGCAGGGGCCGAGGCGGCGGCGATCCGAAAGCAACGCGAATGGGAGGAAAGGCAGGAACGCTGGAAGCGCGAAGAGGACCGACGCAACGCGGACAAGGCCCTTGCCCAAAGCCGCGAACAACTTTCCGAAGTGATCCGGAAATGGTCCGCCGCGATGTCGATCGAAAGCTTTTTTCGCGAGGCGGAAGAGCGACTTGCCGGCGTCGAGGCCAACAGGCGCCAGGCCTTGTCCTCTCGGCTTGATCTGGCACGGTCCATGATGGGAACGCTCGATCCGCTGGAGTTTCTGGAACAGTGGGTGGCACCGGATGAGCGTTACACGCGCCTCTATCAAGACGATCAAGATTAATTTATATCAGATACTTGGTGGGCATTTGTCATGTGTCACCTCTAAGGTTCCGAACCCGTTTGCTCCGAAGCCTGGCGGCATCTTATCGCCGCGCTGAACTTCTCTTGCGCTGCCTTGGATTCCGCGTCGTGACTTCCGCGATCCAGCTCCAGTCCTCGAACTTGTCGCCGGTTTGGCGCAGGTGGGTGTAGCGCTTGAGCGACGTCCAGGATCGGTGGCCGGAAACAGCCGCCGCGTGTGGAACGTTGTAGCCGATCTCGAACAGGCGCGAGACGCCTTCGTGCCGCAGGTCGTGGAAGCGCAGATCCTCGATCCCCAGGAATTGCGTCGCCCGAGTGAACGCAGCACTGATCGCGTCGGTCGAGTAGGGGAAGATCTGGCTCGCGTGTTTAGGCATCGCCTCGACGATCGCCAGCGCCGGATCGGGCAGGTCGCACCAGACGTCGTTTCCAATCTTCACCCCGGGGTTCTTCATGTCGCGCACAAGGATCCGTTTGCCATCCTTGTCGAGGTCCGCCCACTTGATCCGAGTGATCTCTTCCTGCCGACGTGTCGAGAAGATCGCGAAAGCGATGACGCGTTGCATGGGGACAGAGGAGGGGCGGCGGATCGAGCGGTCAAGGAAGTGCGCCATCAACTGCTCGAGCTCGTCCAGTGTTGGGCGCCGATCGCGGTGACGGCTCTTCTGAGTCAGGCCCAGCTTCTTGGCGACGATCATCGCATTGCGCATCGCGCGCTCGTCCAGCGGATAGTTCCAGGCTGGACCGGCGACGGTGAAGACCGCGCTGAGATGTGACAGGTAATTCGACACGGTCTGCGGCGAGACACCGGTATTCAGCTTCTCCTTGGCGAAGCTCACGATGTCGGCGCTGTCGATCTGGGCACAGAGCTTGTTCGCGATGTCGAACTCCTTGATGCTTTTCAGCACCTGCGCCTTGGTCCGACCGATTGCCTTCGCGCTGTCTTCCACGTATTTGTCGATGGCGTCGCCGAGGGTCACTTCGCGGCGGCGTGTCTCCCCGATGGGCAGTTTTTCGAGGGCGCCGGGCTTGGCGAGGTCCTTCTCGCGCTTCTCGATCCAGGCCGCAGCGGTCGAGCGCAACTCGAAGGTGCGGTTCTCGCGCCATACGGTTTTCCCAGCCCGCCGAACAGCGATCTGGGCAAGCCAAGCGGCAGAGCCGTCTTTGCGCTTTCGCTTGATAATGGTACCCATGGGGTTACAACATTTGGCCCAAGTTACAACATTTGTTGTAATTTCTACCCGAAACGGGCGCGATTCACAACAAATGAGACAGGAATAGGCTTGAAGGCTGAGCGATAAATGGCTGATACAAATAAAAAATCCAATAATTTCAATATGCCGGTTTTTGCCATCGCGCCGATGATGGACTGGACCGACCGGCATTGCCGGTTTTTTCACCGGCTCATGTCGCGTGAGGCGCTTCTTTACACCGAAATGGTCACGGCAGCGGCGATCACCAAGGGCGATGCCCTCCACCTGCTGGACTACGATGTGTCCGAGCACCCCGTCGCGCTGCAACTCGGCGGATCGGATCCTGCGGACCTGTCCGAGGCTGTGAAAATCGCGGCGACCTTCGGATATGACGAGATCAATCTGAACGTCGGCTGTCCTTCGGACCGCGTGCAATCGGGATGCTTCGGCGCAGTCCTCATGCGCCAGCCGGACCTTGTGGCGGATTGCGTGAAGGCGATGCAGGATCAAAGCCCGGTCGATGTCACCGTGAAATGCCGCATCGGCGTGGATGAGCAGGACCCGGAGGTCGTTCTGCCGCGGTTCCTCGAAACAATGGCCGGTGCCGGAGTGAAACGGATGACGGTACACGCGCGAAAGGCGTGGCTCGAAGGGCTCAGCCCGAAGCAGAACCGCGATGTACCGCCGCTGGATTATCCGCTGGTCTACCGCATGAAGACGAGTTTCCCGGACATGCACTTGTCGATCAACGGCGGGGTCATGAGCCTCGATGAAGTCGAGGCGCATCTCGCCGAGGGCATGGACGGCGTGATGGTGGGTCGGGCAGCGTACCATAGCCCGGCGGATCTTCTGCTGGAGGCCGACACCCGCATATTCGGGAAACAGGGCCAGGTGCGCACGGCGGAGGACGCGGCAATTGCCATGCTGCCTTACATCGAAGCCCATCTTGCGACCGGCGGCCGCCTGAACCAGATCACCCGGCATATGCTCGGTCTGTTCGCCGGACGCCCGGGCGCGCGTGGCTGGAAACGCACGTTGTCGGAACAGGCCCACCGCGATGGCGCCGGCCCCGAGGTCATCCTGCGCGCCCTCGACCACGTGACGCGGCACGCCGCGTGACCCGCGATTTCCGATTGCGATAGTCTGGGGCGGCGTCTATACCGCCGCTCACGCGCACCCATAGCTCAGCTGGATAGAGCGCTGCCCTCCGAAGGCAGAGGTCAGAGGTTCGAATCCTCTTGGGTGCGCCATCCCCACCACCATCCGACACTGCTGTGCGGTGCATTGCGTCTTCGTTAGAACGCATCATGGCGCGGTCATGCCATGCCGCCTTGGCGAAGCATGGCGATCTGCCTGACGCGCAATGGAAGAAAGCCTGGGCGCTTTCCGGCGCCTAGGCCTCGTCTCTCCGCGGCGACCGCATGTTGGCGGCCGCTGTTTCGCGGGCCTGGTCCTCCCGGTGCCGGGCAAGCGCCGTCCGGCCACTGTAGACGGCGCTCACCAGCGCAAGCACCGCAAGCGTCCGCAGGCCCAACATCACTCGGCCGCTTCCGTGCGCTTGGGCAGGACCCAATCGGGGCGCGGGAAGTGGCAGGTGTAGCCATTCGGGATCCGCTCGAGGTAATCCTGATGCTCTGGCTCAGCTTCCCAGAAATCACCGACGGGTTCGACCTCGGTCACAACCGGGCCGGGCCAGATACCGCTCGCGTTGACGTCGGCGATCGTGTCGAGCGCGACCTGCTTCTGATCCTCGTCAACGTAATAGATGGCCGAACGATAGCTCATGCCCCGGTCATTGCCCTGACGGTTCAGCGTGGTGGGGTCGTGGATCTGGAAGAAGAACTCCAGCAGCCGACGATAGCTGATGACGTTCGGATCATAGATGATCTCGATGCCTTCGGCGTGCGTGCCGTGGTTGCGATAGGTCGCGTTCGGGACATCCCCGCCGGTGTATCCGACGCGCGTTTTCTCGACGCCCGGCAGCTTGCGGATCAGGTCCTGCATGCCCCAGAAACAGCCCCCGGCCAATACAGCGCGATCACTCATGCCACGTCCTCCACCTGGTCGAGATAAGCGCCATACCCTTCGGCCTCCATGTCGTCGCGATGGATGAACCGCAGGCTGGCGGAATTGATGCAATACCGCAGGCCGCCGCGGTCGCGCGGGCCATCCGGGAAAACGTGTCCCAGGTGGCTGTCGCCGTGCTTTGACCGAACCTCGGTGCGGATCATGCCGTGGCTCATGTCACGATGCTCGGTGACATTGTCGATCGGCTTGGTGAACGATGGCCAACCGCATCCGCTTTCATACTTGTCGGCGGAGGCGAACAGCGGCTCACCCGACACGATATCGACATAGATGCCGGGCTCCTTGTTATCGAGATATTCTCCGGTGCCCGGGCGTTCCGTCCCGCTTTCCTGTGTCACGCGGTACTGCTCGGGCGTGAGCGTGGCGATGACGTCGGGGTTCTTGGTGTAGTCAGACATGATGCTCCCCTCGTGGCTTCGACAACGAATATGGGGAGCGACCTGGCACTTGTCCAACGGCCCGAAACGAAAACACCCCGCCGGATCGGGCGGGGCGTCTGAATTGTTCGTGAGCGGGCAGGGGGTGCGTCAGCCGCCCCAGGTGCGGACGGGGCCGCAATCCATGTGCACGAAGTTAGAACTCGAATAGCGCCCGACGCCGCCGGCGTTGCAGGAGCGGGCCGCGCTGAACATCTGGTTCACGCTGCGCGACTGAAGCTGAAGGTCCGCAGCCTCGCCGACCATGTGGCGCGAGTTGCGCGCGACGCCGGAGGACCGGGCGCGAAGCATCGCGTTGGTCTCGGGCGAGCGATACCCGGAGAGCAGTGTGAACGGCTCGGTCGTTTCGAGAAGGTTGTGCGCTGCTGTCATGATGTCGATCGTGCGCGGGTCGATCGTCATCACCTGATCGTTCCGCCAGTCGCGCATGAAGTAATTGATCTCTTCAAGGGCCGGGGCGATGTATTCGCCGTCGATCCAGTAGATCATGTTGAGGCTTTCACCTGCGCGCCCGTTGTACATGTTGAGCCGGCGGATATCGCCTGCGCCGCGGAGAAGCCCGGTTGCATTTGCCATCACTGGCGCGGCTGCAACTGTAGTGGCCGCGAAAGCGCGCATCAAAGCACGCCGCGAAAAACTAGTCGTGGTCATGGGTTTGCTGCCCCTTGTTCTGCCCGTTCCATTCAGCACCTCGACCGCTTGTCCATGCGATCATCACAAAAGCGTGCCATCCCCACAGGCTCAGTGCGGCTTGAATGACACAATCGAAACTTTTCTGAAAGCCCCGATGCGCCTCGCCCGGTGATGTGACCCCGAATTTCGGCGATTTTCTGCCGGTTTAGCGAAATTTTGCCGACGTGGACCTGTTCCGAATGCCGTTCACGGACCGACACCGGCTTTCGCCATGGTCAGGCATTCCGCCGTTGCATCTGTGAGACTACCCTGAAAAACTTGCAGAATTGTGAATGGACTCATGAACTTGTTGGTGTGACACTCGTTGCCGATGGAAGTCTCATAAAATTCCAACCGGGGATGGTAATCATGTTCAAACTTGCGAGGCTCTCGCTTCTCTCGCTCGCATTGGCCGCTACGCCCGTCGTGACGACGGCTCTTCTGCCCAATCAGGCGGAGGCTCAGGCCTTTTCCAGCTTGCGTCAGGCCATCGCAGAGGCCTCTTCTACCGAGGAGCAACTGGCGGCGTTCTACCGCGAGCGCGATTTCCAGCCCATCTGGACGACCGCCGATGCCGCCGACCGACGCAACGCGTTGTTCAGCGCACTCGCCGAGGCCCACAACCACGGCTTGCCAACCCAGCGGTATGACACCACGGACCTCGTGGCGGCCTTCGAGAACGCGACAAACCCGTACGAGATGGGGCGCGCCGACGTTCAGGCATCCCTGCTGTTCCTGCAGTATGCACAGGATATTCACTCGGGCTTCCTTGAGCCGGGCGAGATCGTCGGTGACATCGTCCACACCCTGCCGCGTCGCGATCCGCTGGAATTGTTCACCGAATTCGTCAACGCGAACCCCTATGAATACATCGCGACCCTGCCACCGCAGCATCCGGAATACACGCGACTGATGCGTGCCAAGCTGCATCTGGAAGACCTGATCGAGCAGGGCGGATACGGGCCGACCGTGGCGGCAGGTTCGCTAGCACCCGGCAATACCGGCAATGCCGTCGTGCAATTGCGCAACCGCCTCATCACGATGGGTTACCTCGAACGGTCGATGACCGCAGAATACGACGCCCGCATCCAGCAGGCTGTCGTCGAGTTCCAGATCGACAACGGGATCAATGCGGACGGCATCGCCGGCGGTGATACGATCCGGGCGATCAACCGCTCGGCCGCCGACCACCTGTCCGAAGTCATCCTCGCGATGGAGCGTCAGCGCTGGCTGAACTTCGACCGGGGCGACCGGCATGTCTTCGTAAACCTGCCCGATTTCCATACCCGCGTGATCGACGATGGCGAGGTGACCTTCATCACCCGCTCCGTCATCGGCGCCACCGCTTCGGATCGTCGGACCCCGGAATTCTCCGATGTCATGGAGCACATGGTCATCAACCCGAGCTGGTACGTCCCGCGTTCCATCGCGCGCGGCTACATCCCCTCGATCCTCGCAGGCGGTGCGAACCATCTGCAGCTCATGGCCAACGGTCGCCCGGTCAGCCGCGGTTCGGTCGACTGGTCGCGCTACTCGGCTTCGAACTTCCCGTTCGACCTGCGTCAGCCGCCGGGACCGCGCAACGCGCTTGGCCTCGTGAAGTTCATGTTCCCCAACCAGTGGAACATCTATCTGCATGACAGCCCCGACCAGCACCTGATGACCCACGAGGTGCGGGCCTATTCCGCAGGCTGCATCCGCCTGGATGATCCCTATGACCTCGCCTATCACCTGCTGGCTGCGCAGGAAGATGACCCGGTCACCTTCTTCAACACCATCCTGAACTCTGGCCAGGAAACGCAGGTGAACCTCGTCGATCCGATCCCGGTTCATCTCGTGTACTGGACGGCTTGGGTCGATACCGAAGGCCGCCTGAACTTCCGCAACGATATCTACGGTCGCAACGCCATTCTGCGGCAGGCGATCGAGAACCTCGGGGTGGAGATTCGCGGGGTGAACAGCTAAGCCACCCGCAACGACATAGCGGGGGCGGCATGGCTGCTTACACGATCAGAGACATCGCGGCGGCGCTTGGGGCAGAGCCCCTGGGCGCCGCCGATTTTTTGGTCTGCGGTGTCGCCGAGCCGGCAAATGCCGGCCCGGACGACCTTGCGCTGGCCATGAAACCGGAATTCGCGGAAGGGCTGGCCAAGGGACAGGCCCGCGCCGCGATCATCGGGGCGGGAATGGATTGGCAGGCGCTCGGGCTTGAGGCCGCGATCGTCGCGCCGCGCCCGCGCTACGCCATGGCCGGTGTCACCGCCGCAATGGACCCAGGGCCCGCGATCACGCCGGGCATCCATCCGTCGTCGATCATCGCACCCTCTGCGGACATCGGCGACGGGGCGGCCATCGGCCCGTTCGTCGTGATCGGTCCGGGGGCGAAGGTCGGCGCGAATGCACGGATCGCGTCCCATGTCAGCATCGGTGAGAACGCCGTCATCGGCGACGACGCCCTGATCCACGAAGGCGTGCGCATCTGCCACCATGTTCGCATCGGCAACCGCTTCATCGCACAGCCCGGCGCGGTTCTGGGTGGCGACGGGTTCAGTTTCGTCACCCCCGAGACCTCCATGGTCGAACAGGCCCGCGCGACGCTCGGCAAGGCCGAAAACGCCGCCACCGACCAAAGCTGGACCCGGATCCATTCGCTCGGCTCGCTGGTCATCGGCGATGATGTCGAAGTGGGCGCCAATGCCGCCATAGATCGAGGAACCATCGCCAATACCGAGATCGGCGACGGCACCAAGATCGATAATCTCGTCCATATCGGCCATAATTGCCGCATCGGACGCGATTGCCTGATCTGCGGGCAAACGGGCTTTGCCGGGTCCGTGCAGATGGGCGACCGCGTGGTCCTCGGCGGCAAGTGCGGCGTGAACGACAATATCGTCATCGGCAACGACGTTGTCGCGGCGGGGTCATCGAAGCTTTACACGAACGTGCCATCGGGGCGCATGATCATGGGCGACCCGGCAGTAAAGATGGATACGCATGTCGAGATGTACAAAGCCCTGCGCCGCCTGCCGCGCACGGCCCGCATCGTGAACGAGCTGCAAAAAGCCCTGTCAAAGCCGAAAGATACCCCCTAAATCCCCTTCCGAGAGGATGAGAGACATGGGCGACAGCGTTCAGGACAAGGTCATTGCCATCATCGCCGAACAGGCGGTGTTGGAACCGTCTGACGTCTCGATGGACCAGACGCTCGATGACCTTGGCATCGACAGCCTCGGGCTGGTCGAGTCGATCTTCGCCATCGAGGAAGCCTTCGATATCCAGGTCCCGTTCAACGCGAACGAACCCGAGGCGAGCGAGTTCGACATCTCCTCCGTTGCCGCCATCGTTGCGGCCGTGAAGAAGCTGGTGGCAGAGCAGAAGGTCTGATGCGGCGTGTCGTGATCACTGGCCAAGGCACGATCAACGCGCTTGGCCAAGACGTCCCCACCACGCTTGAGGCGTTCCGGGAAGGGCGTTGCGGGATTTCCGATCTGGAGCTGCGGGACGTCGACCGGTTGAGCGTGCGGATTGGCGGGCAAGTCAAAGGCTACAACCCCGAGGACCTGTTCAACCGCCAGCAGATCGCGCTCTACGACCGGTTTACCCAATTCACCCTGATCGCGACACGTCAGGCGCTCGACGGCTGCGGCCTCAACTTCTCCGGCGAGCTGGCGACCCGCACCGGTGTCGTCTTCGGGACGGCGGGCGGCGGCGTGAATACCTGGGACGAGAACTACCGCTCGGTCTACGAGGAGGGGAAGAACCGCGTCCACCCCTTCGTCGTGCCGAAGCTGATGAACAACGCGGCCGCCAGTCACGTCAGCATGGAATACAACCTCAAGGGGCCGTCCTTCTCGGTCGCCACGGCCTGCGCGTCCTCCAATCACGCGATGGGGCAGGCCTTCAACCTGATCCGCTGCGGCATGGCCGACGTGATGGTCACGGGCGGATCCGAGGCGATGCTCTCCTTCGGCGGGATCAAGGCCTGGGAAGGTCTGCGCGTCATGTCCAAGGACGCCTGCCGTCCGTTCAGCGCCAACCGCAACGGCATGGTGCAGGGCGAAGGCGCGGCGGTCTTCCTGTTCGAAGAATACGACCACGCCCGGGCCCGCGGGGCCGAGATCCTTGCCGAAGTGGTCGGCTTCGCCATGACCTCCGACGCCGCCGATATCGTCATGCCGTCCCAGCAGGGCGCGGCACGCGCCATCACTGCCGCGCTTACGGATGGCAAGCTCAGCCCCGAGGAAGTCTGCTACATCAACGCCCACGGCACCGGGACGGCGGCCAACGACAAGGTCGAATGCGCCGCCGTGGCCCATGCCTTCGGGCACCATGCCGATGACCTGATGATCTCCTCCACCAAGTCGATGCATGGCCATTTGATCGGCGGAACCGGCGCGGTGGAGCTTCTGGCCTGCATCATGGCGCTCCGCGACGGGATCGTGGCCCCCACCATCGGCTACGAGGAACCGGATCCCGAATGTGCGCTCGACGTGGTCCCCAACGAGGCGCGGGAGGCGAAGGTCGATGCCTGCCTCTCGAATGCGTTCGCTTTTGGCGGGCTGAACGCCGTGCTGGCCCTGCGCGCCGCGCCCTGAGAACCGTCCCAGGCGAGCCACACGAAAAAAGCCCGCGCGGTCATGCCGGCACAGGCCTTCGTGAGCGGCGTTGCTCGCAAGTTATTCGGTGGGTGCAGCCTCTTCCGCCGGCGCACCGTCTTCCTCTGCCGCGCCGTCTTCTTCGGCCGGCGCGTTGGCTTCCTGCTCTTCGAGGAACGCGATGATTTCCTGGCGGCGCGCGACGAGGTCCTCGTATGCGGCCGTGAAACCGCGCAGCGAGGCTTGCGTCGGGACCGGGATACCACCGATCTGGCCTTGTTCGTCACGGGTCAGGGCGAACAGAACGATCAGCGCATCAGCCCCGTTCTGGAACAGGTCGACGTTCTCGGCTGTCAGCGAAATCTGCACGAAGCACCCGATTGGGCGGCAGAAGGCATAGGGCAGGACGACCGCTTCGGCATCGTCAATCTGCATCTGCAGGCCGGGGCTCAGCAGCGTGTCGAGCGGGGTCAGGACCGTGGCGGTCGCAACCGCGCCTTCGACCTCGAACAACTCGGCTCCGACACGGAATTCCGCGACAGGGTTGCCGTTCTCCTCTTCCAGCAGCTGGAACATCTCGCAGCGGTCAGGCGCAGTTTCCAGTTCGGCGCGAATGCAGCGGATCTGCCAGTCGCGGTAGATTTCGGCCACGTAGGTCGCGCCCGGTTCGACTTCGGCACGGTCCGGAAGGACCAGCGGCTCGTCCTGGGCCAGCACAGCGCCCGGCAGAACCAGGGCGGCGGCAAATCCGATGGCGGAGAGTTTTTTCAGCAAGGTCATCAAATGTACGTCCTCTTACATGTCGTCCGGCTCTGCTCGGCACCCATCCAAACCGGGTGCGCCAGCCATTCCCGGGTTGGCTATCACGCGACAGAAGGTCTGTCAGCGTCAAAAAAACAGGGAGGAACGGAGGAAAGACCAACGGGCATGAGCGGCATCTCAAATAGCGAAAGGGCCCGCGTACGGACCCTTTGCGTTTTCTCTCCCTGTCGGACTGGCCGACTTATGTGCGGGACGCTATGCCAAGGTGTCGCAGCCGTCAACAGGGCTTTTCAGGAAATTTACAGTACGGAACGCAGCCCCGTTTTCCTGGGCCGTGCAGAAAAAACCGCGCCCTTTCGAGGGGGCGCGGCCAGTTGACAGGGAGGAAGTCAGCACCACGCAAAAGCGCGGCGCACGGACAGACTGGCATCCAAAGGTTAAAAATGTATTGGTATCGGCGAAAAAGTGCTGTGCAGGGACGGAAGCGATGCCAGAACAGGTTGAACCCGGGATTTTCGTAGGCGGCGGCGGCCCCGATTACGGCGAGGCGCAGATCCTGCGGCCTGACTACGCGAACCGTCACGGTCTGATCGCGGGCGCGACCGGCACGGGAAAGACGGTCACGCTCCAGATCCTTGCAGAAAGCTTCTCGTCCCTTGGCGTGCCGGTCGTCCTGTCGGACGTGAAGGGCGATCTTTCCGGCCTCGCGCAATCGGGCAGCGCCAAGTTCAAGCTGCACGGCGCCTTCACGGAACGAGCCGCCAGGATCAACTTCACCGATTACGCCTATCGCGCCTTCCCGGTGACGTTCTGGGACCTCTTCGGCGAACAGGGCCATCCGGTCCGCACGACCGTGGCCGAGATGGGGCCGCTTTTGCTCTCGCGTCTTCTGGAACTGTCCGAGGCGCAGGAGGGCGTGATGAACATCGCCTTCCGCGTGGCCGATGAAGAGGGGATGGCGCTTCTCGACCTGAAGGACTTGCAGGCCATGCTCGTCTGGGTGGGCGAGAACCGCGACGCGCTCTCGCTGCGCTATGGCAATGTCTCGACATCCTCCATCGGCGCGATCCAGCGGCGGCTTCTGGTGCTGGAGGGGCAGGGGGCCACGCAATTCTTCGGCGAACCGGCGCTCGACCTCGACGACCTGTTCCTGACCGACGAACATGGCGCCGGCCGGATCAACATCCTCGCCGCCGACAAGCTGATGCAGTCGCCGCGCCTCTACGCGACGTTCCTGCTGTGGCTGCTGTCCGAATTGTTCGAGACGCTGCCGGAGGTGGGCGACCCCGACAAACCCAAGCTCGTTTTCTTCTTCGACGAGGCGCACCTTCTGTTCGACGATGCGCCCAAGGCGCTGGTCGACAAGGTCGAACAGGTCGCGCGCCTGATCCGCTCCAAGGGTGTCGGCGTCTATTTCATCACCCAGAACCCGGCAGACGTACCCGAGGATATCTTGGGCCAGCTCGGCAACCGCGTGCAGCACGCGCTCCGTGCGTTCACCGCCAAGGATCAGCGGGCGCTGAAACAGGCGGCGCAGAACTACCGCGAGAACCCCGATCTCGATATCGAGGATGCAATCCGCGAGGTTGGCGTGGGCGAGGCGGTGACATCCCTTCTGGAACGCAAGGGCATCCCCGGCATGGCACAGCGCACGCTGATCCGCCCGCCGTCCTCGCAACTCGGCCCGATCGAGCCCGCAACGCGCGCAGCACTTCTGGGCCTGTCGCCGCTGGCCGGAAAGTATGACCAGGTGCAGGACCGCGAAAGCGCCTTCGAAATCCTGCAGAAACGCGCCGCCGAAGCCGCGAAGGAAGCCGAAGAAGCCGAAGCGAAAGAGGATGAGGCCGAGGAGGAAGAGCGCGAGTTCCGGGCCGGGCGCCGCTATACCGGCGGCGGCGTGGGCCGGTCTTCGTCGCAGCCCGCACAGCAGCGCCGATCGTCCTCACGCTCCGACAGCATCGGCACGACATTCGCCAAGAGCTTCGCGCGCCAGCTTGGCAACAACACTGGCCGCGCCGTCGTGCGCGGTGTGCTCGGGGGCTTGTTTCGGGGGCGGTAAATCCAGTCGCATGAGAAGGTGGAACAGAGCGTCGCATCCTATGGCGCCGCCCTGCACTCTGCCCTAATGTCCGACACATGATCGTAGAACTCGGACATTTCGCCCTGATCCTCGCCTTCGCGGTGTCGATTTTCCAGATGATCGTGCCCATGGCAGGGGCCCATACGGGCAACCGAAGCTGGATGGCGACCGCCGATCCGGCAGCGACGGTGCAATTCCTGCTGACCGCATTCAGCTTCGCGGCGCTGACCTACGCCTTTGTCACGTCGGACTTCTCGCTCAACCTCGTCGTGGCGAATTCCCATACCGACAAGCCGCTGCTCTACAAGATCACCGGGGTGTGGGGGAACCATGAAGGCTCGCTGCTGCTCTGGGTGCTGATCCTGACGCTGTTCGGAGCCAGCGCCAGCTGGTTCGGGCGCAATCTTCCGCCCACGCTGCGCGCGCGCGTCCTCTCGGTGCAAAGTGCCGTCGGCGTGGCCTTCTTCGCCTTCATCCTCTTCACGTCGAACCCGTTCACCCGGCTCGCCAGCCCGCCGTTCAATGGCGAAGACCTTAACCCGCTGCTGCAGGACCCGGGCCTCGCCTTCCATCCGCCCTTCCTCTACCTAGGCTACGTCGGCCTCAGCATGGCGTTTTCCTTCGCCGTTGCCGCCCTGATCGAAGGCCGCGTGGACGCCGCCTGGGGCCGTTGGGTGCGCCCGTGGACCCTCGCGGCCTGGATCTTCCTGACCATCGGCATCGGCCTGGGTTCCTGGTGGGCCTACTACGAGCTTGGCTGGGGAGGCTTCTGGTTCTGGGACCCGGTGGAAAACGCCAGCTTCATGCCGTGGCTGATCTCGGCGGCCCTGCTGCATTCGGCCATCGTCGTCGAGAAGCGCGAGAGCCTGAAAAGCTGGACGATCCTTCTGGCCATCCTCGCCTTCGGATTCTCGCTGATCGGCACCTTCATCGTCCGCTCCGGCGTGCTGACCTCGGTGCATGCCTTCGCAAACGATCCCGAGCGGGGGGTCTTCATCCTTGCCATTCTCGGCATCTTCATGGGCGGGGCGCTTCTGCTGTTCGCCCTGCGCGCGGGTGCGATGGAGGCCAAGGGGGTCTTCGGGATGGTCAGCCGCGAAAGCGGTCTCGTTCTGAACAACCTGCTGCTGGCCGTCTCCACCTTCGTTGTTTTCATCGGCACGATCTGGCCCCTGGTGGCAGAGTTGTTCTTCGACCGGACGCTGTCGGTCGGCCCGCCGTTCTTCGACGCGGCCTTCACGCCTTTCGTCTTCGCGCTGGCCGCAGCCCTGCCGATTGCCGCGATGATGCCGTGGAAGCGGGCGACGATTGCCAAGCCGATCCGCGCACTTGTTCCGGCGGCGGTGCTCGGGCTTGCGGTAGGGTTGCTGACTTGGGCGATGTGGACCGGACGCTCGGCCATCGGACCGATCGGCGTCGGTCTCGCGACATGGTTGCTGGCCGGGGCCGTGACGGACCTCTGGTCGCGCACGGGGCGCGGCGCGCTTGCCGGCCGGTTCAGCCGCCTCAGCCGGCTGCCGCGCGCCGATTGGGGCAAGGCGCTGGCCCATGCGGGCCTCGGGATCACGATGTTCGGCGTGGTGACGCTCACCGGCTACCAGGTCGAGGATATCCGTGTCGCGCGGGAGGGGGAGCCCTATGTCGTGGGCGCCTACGAGGTCGAGCTTCTGGGCGTCGACGAGAATGGGCGCGGACCGAACTATTTCAGCACCATGGCCTCGGTCGCGGTACGCGATGCCGAGACGGGGCGTGAAATCGCCGTACTGACGCCGGAGCGGCGGATTTACCCGGTGGCAGGCATGCCGACGACCGAGGCCGGGATCAACAACGGCTTCACCCGCGACGTCTACGTTACGCTCGGCGATCCGCAATCCGGCGGCGGTTGGGCCCTGCGGGTGTGGATCAAGCCGTTTGCCAATTGGATCTGGGGCGGCACGATCATCATGGCGCTCGGCGGGCTGATGAGTCTGTCTGACCGCCGCTACCGCGTGGCAGCCGGTGCCGCTAAGGCGCCGCGCGCCGGGGTGCCAGCGGAATGACGGCTCTGCGGTCCCTGATCCTCGCCATCGCGCTTTTGCTCTCGGCGGGTCCAGTCTGGGCCGTGCAGCCTGACGAGGTGCTGGACGATCCGGTGCTGGAGGAACGGGCGCGCGAGATCTCCGCCGGGCTGCGCTGCCCGGTCTGCCAGAACGAGAGCATCGACGAATCCCACGCCGATATCGCGCGCGACCTGCGCCTGCTGGTGCGCGAGCGCCTCGTGGAGGGGGACAGCGATGCGGAGGTGGTGGACTACATCGTGGCCCGCTACGGCGAATACGTTCTGCTCAGCCCGAATTTCGACGGCGCGAACCGGGTTCTTTGGATTCTGCCGCTGATCTTGCTGGTCGCGGGCGTTGGTCTGTCGGCGGTCTATATCCGCGGCCGCTCCACTGCCGCAGCGCCCGGTGAGGCCGGTCTGAGCGCCGAGGAGCAGGCGCGGCTCGACGCGATCCTTAATGGCGAACGCGAGGACTGACGCAGCGTTTGTGCTTTCCTGCCCGTTTCGCCTCGCCTAGGGTCCGGGCAAGATAACGGGAGGCTCCCCATGGACTATGACACGATCACCCGCGAAGACCGCGACGGCATGGCGATCATCACGATGAACCGGCCGGACGTGATGAACGCGCTCAACACCCAGATGCGGGCCGAGATCACCCACGCGGTGACGGCTGCGGGAAATGACGCGCGGGTCGTCGTGCTGACCGGTGCGGGACGCGCCTTCTGCTCGGGGCAGGACCTGGGCGACCGGGCCAACACGGCAAACCTGAACCTCGAACGAACGCTGCGCGACGAATACATCCCGATGCTGATGGCGATCGTCGACTGCCCGGTGCCGGTGATCGCCGCCGTCAACGGGACGGCTGCGGGGGCGGGGGCGAACCTTGCGCTGGTCTGCGACGTGGTGATCGCGACGGAATCGGCGAGCTTCATCCAGGCCTTCACGCGGATCGGCCTGATCCCCGACGCGGGCGGAACCTGGGCGCTGCCGCGCACGATTGGGCTGCAAAGGGCGATGGGGGCCGCGCTGTTCGCCGACAAGATCACCGCGACGCAGGCGGCGGACTGGGGGATGATCTGGGAGGTCGCCGCCGACGAGGAGTTCGAAGCCGTCTGGACGGGCCGCGCGGCGCATCTGGCCAGCGGGCCGACGGAGGCCTTCAAGCGGGTCAAGCAGGTCATGCGGGCGAGCCACGGCAATTCGCTGGACGAACAGCTGAAGCTGGAAGGCCAGTTGCAGGGGCAATGCGGGAAAACGCGGGATTTCAAGGAGGGCGTGCTGGCCTTCCTGGAGAAGCGCAAGCCGGTCTACGAAGGGCGGTGAGCGCGTTTGTGCAAGCTTGCACAAGGGGGTATCATTCTGAAAAAAATACGAAATCCAATTTTCGTTAAGATTTGATTTACCATGTTCTGGGGGCGCTGCCCCCGTCGCCGGAGGCGACTCCCCCGGAGGTTTTTTTGGCAAGATGAAAGGGGCGCGGGACCGCGATGTTGCGCCCTCTGGACATAAGCAAGCGGTCTGAACGGTTGCCGGGTTTCGTCAGGGATCGTGGCGGATGAAGCGGGAATGGCTTGGGGCGCCGGATTTCAGCCTGCCGTCCGCGTCGAATTCCGTGTCTGCGTTGAATTGCATCAATGGGAGCGTGTCGAAGGCTGCGATCAAGGCCTCGTGGCTGTCGAGGGTCTCGCGCAGGCGCGCATCCAGCGCGGTCTTCCGGGCGTCACGGTGGTAGCCATGAACGCCGTGGACGATCTTCGGTTCGACAACGGAAAAGCCGAGATAGCGGAGCGTGTAGGCCATGGGCCAAAGCAGCATCCGGATATCGCCCTCCTTGCCGTTGTGGGCGCTCTCGTCGGCGCTGGAGCCGGTGGTGACGCAGAACAGCGCCTTCCGGCCCCGGAACTGGCCCTTGTCGAAGCGCTGACCGACTGCGTGGGTTTCGCCATGGGCCAGCACGCGGTCGAGCCAGCCTTTCAGGATCGCGGGCGGGGCGAACCACCAGATCGGGAAGTGGAAGATCACCCGGTCGGCACGGCGGAGCTTGTCGATTTCGCACGTGACGTCCGGGGGCAGGCTGCCGGAGGCGGCGGCGGCTTCCTGAGCCTTGAGCGGGTCGAAGGACGCGGCTGGGTCCGTCGCCGCGTAATGGGCGGCCCGCTCGACCGGGTCGAATCCCATCGACACGAGGTCGGACCACAGAACCTCGTGGCCCGCCGCCTCGGAAGCTGCGCGCGTCGCCTCGGCCCATGTGCCGTTGAAGGAGCGCGGGTCAGGGTGCGCCAGGATCACGAGCGTCGTAGGCATGGGAGCTTTCCTGTTGGGTGGGCCGGGCGGCTTCACCGTTCCGGGATCAGGCCCCTTGGGCTGAACCGCAGGACCAGCAGCAGGATCAGGCCCATGGTCAGGAGGCGCATGTGGGCGGCGCTGCCGAGAAGGTGCTCGCGCAGCCAGCTGCCCTCGGCCATGCCGGCGGTGAGGCCCTGCATCAGCAGAAGGCCGAGCGGTTCCACCTGCACCCAGAGCCACCAGACCAGGAAACCGCCGAGGACCGCGCCCCAGTTGTTGCCGGAGCCGCCGACGATCACCATTACCCAGATCAGGAAGGTAAAGCGAAGCGGTTGGTAGGTGCCGGGCACAAGTTGGCTGTCGAGCGTGGTCATCATCGCGCCGGCAAGGCCGCAGACGGCGGAGCCGAGGATGAAGATCTGCAGGTGACGCGCCTTGACGTCCTTGCCCATGGCCGACGCCGAGACCTCGTTGTCGCGGATCGCACGCATCATGCGGCCCCAGGGCGAATTCCAGGCCTTCTCGGATAGCCAGATCAGGGCGGCGAGGATCACGATGAACAGCGCCGCGTAGAGGAGTTTCACGGTGATGGTGGAAGCCGTGACGGGGTCGGCGAACATTCCCACGAAGGTTTCGTTTGACTGGAGGTCGACCTCGTAGGGGACGGGGCGGGGGATGCCGGTGACGTTCTTCACGCCGCGCGCCAACCAATCCTCGTTCTTGAGGATCGCGATGATGATCTCGGCGATGCCGAGGGTGGCGATGGCGAGGTAATCCGAGCGCAGGCCGAGGGCGGTCTTGCCGATGATCCAGGCGGCGCCCGCGGCCAGCACGCCGCCCATGGGCCAGGCGAGGATGACCGGAAGGCCGAGGCCGCCGAGAAAGCCGGTGGAGGCCGGGTCGACCGCTTCGACCGCCTCGACAGCGGGGTCGAAGACCATGCGGAAAAGGGCGAAGCCGACGATCAGGACGACGATCACCGCAAGGGTGCGCAGGAGGCCGGACGGCAGTTTCGTGTAGGTCAGGATGGCGGCGGCGATGGTGGCCGCGCCGAGCAGCAAGCCGAGCAGGACCTGCACGCCGGCGGGCAGGGCGCCGCCGTCGATGGTCGCACCCCAGGCTTCTGGCACGGGGTTGGCGGAGACGAGCACGGCAGCGAGGCCCCCCAGCGCCACGAAGCCCATGACACCCACATTGAAGAGGCCCGCGTAGCCCCATTGCATGTTTACGCCGAGCGCCATGATCGCCGAGATCAGGCCCATGTTGAAGATCGTCAGCGCCGTGTTCCACGATTGCACGAAGCCGGTGCCGACGAACAGTAGGCCGACAAGCGCAAAGAGCAGGATGTTCCGGGTGTTGACGCCGGAGGCGGCGGGGGCGGGGGTGGCGGCCGTGTCGCTCATACCGATTTCCCCTTCATGATGCCGGTGGGTTTGAACAGGAGCACGATCAGCAGGATGCCGAAGGAGACGGCGAACTTGTAATCGGTGCTGAGTAGCTGGAGCAGTCCGTCGGGCTGCCAGTCGGCGGGCCCGAGGTAGCCCACGACCTTGCGGAAGGCGTAGGTCACGCCGACCTCGGAGAACGCGATCAGGAAGCCGCCGAGGATGGCCCCCAGCGGGTTGCCGAGGCCGCCGACGATGGCGGAGGCGAAGATCGGCAGGAGAAGCTGGAAATAGGTGAAGGGCTTGAAGCTCTTGTCGAGGCCGTAGAGCACGCCCGCGGTGGTGGCCAGCGCCGCCACGATGATCCATGTCACCAGCACGACGCGGTCGGGGTTGATGCCCGAGAGCAGCGCGAGATCCTCGTTATCGGAAAAGGCGCGCATGGATTTGCCGGTGCGGGTGCGGTTGAGGAACCAGAACAGCGCGATCACGCAGATCAGCGCCACGACGATGGTGATGCCCTGCGTGGTGCGGAACGCGAGGCCTTCATCGAGGCCGGTAAGGTCGCGGAAGGTGCGGGCGGAGATGATGAACCGCTCGCCATCGGCGAAACGTTGGTCATCGACGCCGATGAAGAAGCGCACGATGCCGTTCATGATGAACATGACGCCGAGCGACGCGATTACGAAGATCACCGGCTTGGCCTTGTTCTCGCGGTAGAAGCGGTAGACGACGCGGTCGGTCCCGATCATCAGGAGCGCGGTGACGGCGATGCCGGCGGGCAGGGCGATCAGCGCCGTGGGGAGCGGCCCGAAGGTGATGCCGGCGGCCTGCAGGCCCCAGGTGCCGAAGATCGTGACCATGGTGCCGAAGGCCATGGTATCACCATGGGCGAAGTTCGAGAACCGCAGGATGCCGTAGATCAGCGTCACCCCGAGTGCGCCGAGCGCCAGTTGCGCGCCGTAGGCGGTTGCGGGAATGATCACGAAATTCGCCAGCGTGACGAAGGCGTTCAGAAAATCCATGTCGGATCGCGTGTCCCTGTTTGAATGTCGCCTTTTGGCAGGCGTTCCAGTGGTTTTATCAGTTTCCCATGGCCTCGCAACTCCCGAAGAAGCTGGTGACGGCATCGGTGTGCGCGCTGAGGTAGGCGGTTTCGGCGTTGATGGTCAGCAGGATGTCGATGCCCTCGCCGAAAGCGGCGTAGGAGGTGCCGCCGGGAAGCGGCTCCACGGGCATGGGGCGGCCGTCCCAGTCGAGGAACAGGCGCCCCTCGTGATCGGCGGCGATGACCTGCGCGCGGGCGTCGGTGTCAGCGCAGCTGCTGCCCGCCACGCAGGCGGTCGTGAAGGTGCAGTTCCAGGGCTCGGCAGTGGCGGGCAGCGCGAGGACGCTTGCGACTGCGAAAGTAAAGGCGCGCATCATGAACCGACCTCCGCCGCATCGACGCAATGGTGGACCAACGTGCGGTCGGACAGGGCGACTGTGAGTGCCCGGTTCACGTGATAGCCGAGCAGGATCAGCGCGCCGTCCTCGGTCAGGCCGTCGGGAACGAGGATCAGGCCGAGGGAAAAGCCGTCACTGGTTGCTATGGCTTCGGCCTCGGGCAGGGTCGCGGCAAGGGCGACGGGGAAGCCATCCCACGCCGCTGCCGGATCCCAGAGCCATGTCTCACCGTCGCGTTCGAGTGAGGATTGCGGGTTGGGGCCTGTGTCTTCGCAGGTGCCCTGCACCACGCATGGCGGGATCCATTCGCAGAGCATCCGGTCTGCCATATCCTGTGCCTGCACCGCCGCAGCGCAGAGGATTGCCATTGCGGCTGGCAGCGTGGCCCGGATCACGAGGCCTCGCAGGTGCCGAGGCCGGTGACGACCTGCATCCCGGCTTGCGGCTGGTGCGTGGTGACGATGACGTTGCCCGTGCTGTCGAAGGAGACCGTCTGCACGGTCTGGGTTTCCGCGTCACGGTGGATCAGGCTGCGCACGCGCGTCTGTTCCACGGCGCTCTCGACCGGCGGCAAGTCGGCGATCAAGGCGTAGTCGGAGGGCAAGTCGGTATCCACCCATTCGACCGTCCAGTCACCATCTCCCTCGCCCTCGATGATGCGAATGGTCTGAGCGAGATCGCGGCAGGCGCTGGTGTGCGGGCACATGATGTTGAGCAGGCACGTGCGGTCCACCGGCGCCTCCTGCGCGGGAGCGGCGAGGGGCAGGGTACACAGCAGGGCGGCGGCGAGGATCGGACGCATGGGGACTCCGTTGATGAAAGCTTGCATGGCGGCCCGGCGCGGATTGCGAAGCGGGCCCGCGTGAATGGGTGACGGGGCGGGGCGGACGGTCATGCAGCCGGCCTGCAGGTGCCGAAGTAGGAGACTGACGTGATGCGCCCGCCGGGCTCGAAATCCTGCTGGGTCATCACCGCCTCGCCGGTCTCCGACAGGCTGAGGATCAGGAAGGCGTGCGGCGAGGTCTCGAACAGGAAGGCCCGGTTTGCTGCGTCGAGATGCGAAAGCGGAGTGCCGAAACGCATGCCCTCCTCGCCGACCAGCGCCAGCGCGCCGGAGACCAGGTCGAACGTGAAGGGCAGGCCGGGATGATCCTGGCAATCGGTGAGGGGCGAGCAAAGCTGCGTGAAGGTGCAGGTCAGGCCGGCGGCGGCCGGGCCCGGGATCAGTGCAAGAACGGCCAAGGCGCGGATCATTGCGGCACCTCGGTGCAATCGAGCATGAAATACCGGCCCGCAGGCCCCGCGCGCGTCTGATCGACATAGGCGAAGCGCCGGGTAAGCGGGTCCTGCGCTTGCTGTTCGACGATGAAGCGCAGGCCGAGGGTTTCGGGGTCGGGCGGCGTGGAGTCGAGGCCGTGGTAGACGTCGAGCGGGCGCGGATCGTCGGGGTTGGGCCCGAGTTGGCCGGTGGGACCGGTGATGCTCAGGTGCAGGCGCCCGAAGGTCGGGAACTCGATGCAGCCGGATGTTTCGCGGCAGATTTCGGCGGTTTCGCAGGTGGCGATGTAGGCGGCCCCTCCGTCGTCGCCGGTGGTCGCCTGCACCGGAACGCCGCCAAGCGCGGTTGCAAGGACGATGCCCGGCGCAGATATCCGCCGCTTGGCCAATGGCTACCCTCCAAGAAAACTCTTGCGCACCTCTGGGTCTTCCAGAAGCTCCTTCCCAGTGCCCGTATAGGCATTGCGACCCTGCACGAGGACGTAGCCGCGATCGGCTATCTCCAGCGCCTGACGCGCGTTCTGCTCGACCATGAGGATCGGGATGCCGGTGCGACTGACCTCGATGATGCGGTCGAACAACTCGTCCATGACGATGGGCGATACGCCCGCGGTCGGCTCGTCGAGCATCAGGACCTTGGGTTGTGTCATCAGCGCGCGGCCCACGGCGACCTGCTGGCGCTGACCGCCGGAAAGCTCACCCGCCGCCTGTTTGCGTTTCTCGCGCAGGATCGGGAACAGCTCGTAAACCTGCTCCATCGTCTGGCGGAAATCGTCGGTGCGGATGAAGGCCCCCATCTCGAGGTTTTCCTCGACGGTCATCGACGTGAAAATGTTCGAGGTCTGCGGCACGAAACCCATCCCGGCGGCCACGCGGTCCTGAGGCGAGAGGTCGGTGATGTCCTTGCCATCAAGCCGGACGGAGCCCTTGCGGACGTTCAGCATCCCGAAAACGGCTTTCATCGCCGTGGACTTGCCCGCGCCGTTGGGGCCGACGATGACCGCGATCTCGCCCGGGTTCACGGCGATGGTGCATTCGTGCAGGATATCCGGCCCGCCGGAGCCATATCCACCTGTCATCGTGTCGCCGATCAGGAAGGCATTGTCGGAATGGACGCCCTCACCGGTGCCGGGCGAGGGGCGCAGGGTGCCCGCGCCATGGGGATTGGTGATCGAGCGGTCCTTGTTGCCGCGGTCGTTCTGGTAGGGATTGCCGCTCATGTCGCTGCCCCTTCCAGCTGGTCCTTGTTCTTGAGGCCGGTGCCCAGGTAGGCCTCGATCACCTGCTCGTTGGCCTTGATCTCGTCGAGCGTGCCTTCGGCCAGCACCTTGCCCTCGGCCATGCAGATGACGGGGCCGCAGAGGCGACCGATGAAATCCATGTCGTGTTCGATGACGCAGAAGGTGTAGCCGCGTTCCTCGTTCAGGCGGATGATCGCGTCGCCAATGGTGTTCAGGAGCGTGCGGTTCACGCCTGCGCCGACCTCGTCGAGGAAGACCATCTTGGCGTCGACCATCATGGTGCGGCCAAGCTCCAGCAGTTTCTTCTGCCCGCCCGAGACGGCGCCCGCCGGGTGGTCGGCGAGGTGGGAGATGGTGAGGAAGTCGAGAACCTCGTCGGCGCGGGCCGCGAGGGCGCGTTCCTCGTCGGCGATGCGCTTGCGCCCGAACCAGGTGTTCCAGAGGCTTTCGCCGCTCTGGCCGTCGGGCACCATCATCAGGTTTTCGCGGCAGGTCATCGAAGAGAATTCATGCGCGATCTGGAAGGTGCGCAGCAGGCCCTTGGCGAAAAGCTTGTGGGGCGGCAAGCCGGTGATGTCCTCGCCATCCATCGTGACGCGGCCGGAAGTTGGTTCAAGAACGCCCGCGATCACGTTGAAAAGCGTGGTTTTTCCAGCGCCGTTGGGGCCGATGAGGCCGGTGATCGAGCCGGTCTCGATCTTCAGCGACGCGCCATCGACGGCGTGGAACCCGCCGAAATGTTTGTGGAGGTCGTGAACTTCGATCATGGGCGCTGTGCCTTATGGTTAGTAAAACAGCCCGGTGAGGTCACCGGGCTGTTCTGGTTGTTCAACGATCAAACGATCAGCGGTAGCCCGCGACCACCAGCTCACCGCCTTCGATCTGGATCTCGCGGTAGTTGCCGGCGGATTCACCGCCACCGATCAGTTCCACGGCGGAGGCGCCGACATAGTCGATGTCCTCGCCGGCGGCGATCAGTTCCAGCGCGCGGCCAAGCTCACCCGGCAGGATCTGCTCGCCGGGGGCGTTCGCGACGTCCATGATGGAGCCCATGTAATCGGCCGGGTTGCGCGAGCCGGAGGCTGCCATCGCCAGCATGATCAGCGCCGCCGCGTCGTAGCTTTCGGCCGAGAAGGGCGAAGAGCCGTCGAAGCCCGCTTCCTCTGCCATGCTCTGGTAGATGTTCGCGCCTTCGCTGTCGGTGCCCGGGTTCTGGCCGAAGGAGCCGTCGATATCGGACCCGAAGTTGTCCACGAGCGCTTGGGAGACCATGCCGTCGGGGAAGACGAAGGTGTCGAACGCGCCGGTGTCGAGGGCGGCCTGGATCACGCCGGAGCCGCCCTGGTCGACGTAGCCCGCGACGACAAGCGCCTGACCCCCTGCCGAGGCCAGCGCGCCGACTTCAGCCGAGTAATCCGCGCGGCCGTCTTCGTGGGCGGCGGAGAGGGTCACGGTGCCACCCATTTCCTCGAAGGCTGCGGTGAAGGCATCGGCGAGGCCTTGGCCATAGTCGTTGTTGGTGTAGGTGACGGCGACGGTGTCGATGCCACGCTCCATGATGATCTCGGCCATCACGACACCCTGGCGCGCGTCGGAGGGCGCGGTGCGGAAGAACAGGCCGTTGTCTTCGGCAGTCGAGAGGCCCGGCGAGGTGGCCGAGGGCGAGATCATGACCATGCCGTTCGGCACGGCGACGTTGGCAAGGATCGAGCCGGTCACGCCAGAGCAGTCGGCGCCCACGATTCCATGCACGCCGTCGGAGGTGATCAGACGTTCGGCAGCGGCCTGCGCTGCCGAGCTGTCGACGCAGGTCGAGTCCGCCCGGACGGAGTTAACGGCCGCACCGTCGAACAGCATGCCCGACTCGGTGACTTCGGCCATCGCAAGCTCTGCGCCGTCGCCCATGGCCGGCGTGATCGATTCGATCGGACCGGTGAACCCGAGGATCACGCCGAGCGTCACGTCGCCCTGATGCGCGTCGGCGGCGGCCTGACCGGCCAGCGCCATGGTTGCGGCGGATGCCAGCAAGAACTTCTTCATCATCTATCTCCCTGTGGACGGGCGTTCATGCGCCCTTGATGCCGGCGAGACTAGCCATGAGTTTCGAAAAGGAAAAGGGGGGCCGTAAGGTCGGCTTCGGGTGGACAATCGCGGGCTTCGCGGCGAACGTCCGGCGAAAGTGCGAAAGGGAGTGCCATGGCGAATGCATTGAAGGAGGCTCTGGCCGCGGGCCGGGTCCAGCGCGGAGTGTGGCTGAACCTGCCGGGCGCGGTGACGGCCGAGATGGCGGGGCGTGCCGGCTTCGACTGGTGCCTGATCGACGGCGAGCACGGGCCTTGGGATCCTGTTGGCATCCGCGAGCAGCTGATCGCGCTGGCGGGTACCGGAACCGAGGCCCTGGTTCGCGTGCCGGTGGGTGAGGACTGGATCCTGAAACAGGTGCTCGATATCGGCGCGAAGAGCTTTCTTGTGCCGATGGTCAATTCCGCCGAGCAGGCGGCGCAGGTCGTGCGCGCCTGCCGTTACCCGCCCGAAGGCGTGCGCGGCATGGGGGCGTCGGTGGCACGTGCCGGCGATTTCGGGCGGACCGATGGCTACCCGGCGCGGGCCAATGGGGACATCTGCATCATGGTGCAGGCCGAAAGCCAAGCGGCGCTGGACAATCTGGAGGCGATCACGGCGGTGGATGGCGTCGATTGCGTGTTCATCGGCCCGGCGGACCTCGGCGCCGACATGGGCTACCGCGATGACTTGGCCAATCCGGACCTCTGGTCAGCGATTGGTGCCGCGATCGAAACAATCCGTGCGGGTGGCAAGGCAGCCGGCATCATCGTCAGCGGCGCAGAAGCGGAGGCGAAGATGCTGGAGCTCGGAGTGAATTTCCTCGGCTGCGGCTCGGACGCGGCGCTGTTGCAGGCGGCCTTGAGCGGATTGGCCGCGCGATGAGGGTGGATCTGCGTCACGGCGATTCCCATGCGGTGTTCGATACGGAAGACGGGAATATCCCGGTCTGGACGGTCGGTGGGCGGACGCCGCTGCATGTCGCCCCGTGGCGCGACGAGGAAGAGGTGCAGAACGACCCCGACATCGCCCAGGTCGACAAGCGGCTGGCGGGCGATTTCTTCTGCATGCCCTTTGGCAAGGACGATCTGCATGGTCAGCCGCTCCATGGCCCGACGGCGAATTCGCCATGGTCGGTCATGCAGCAGGAGCCGAGCCGGGGGCTGTTCACCAACACCCTTCCGAAGATGAGCGGTGCGGTCGTGGCCAAGGAAATCCGGCTTGTGGGTGAAAGCCTGCTGCAGCGCCATGTCATCGACAAAGGGTGGGGCGAGGTGACCTTTGCCCATCACCCGATGGTGCACATGGCCGAGGGCGGGCGGCTGTCCTTTAGCCAGAAGCGCGCGGTGATGACCGACCCGCAGCCGCAGCACGAAGGCCATAATCTCTGGGCGCTCAATCAGTTGCGCGGCGATCTTTATCTTGACCGCGAGGATGGCGGCCAATGGGACCTGCGCACCTATCCGGCCGGTCACGTGGTCGAGGATTTCTGCACGCTGGTGGAGTCGCGGGAAAACACGCTCGGCTGGACCTGCGTGATGCGCAATGCCGAGGATGACATGGTGCTGATCCTCAAGGATCCCTTGATGATGCCGGTCACGATGCTCTGGATTTCCAACGGCGCGCGGGATTTCCCGCCGTGGAACAGCCGCCACACCGGTGTGCTGGGGGTCGAGGATGGCCGCGCCTTCGGCGGTCAGGGGCTGGCCGCGGCCTGTGCGGAAAATGCGCTGACCGCGATGGATGTGCCGACGACCTTGTCCCTTGGCGAGGTGCAGGTGATCCGCCACGCCATGGTGTCCCTGCCGCGCCCGCCCGGCTGGTCCGAGCTTCAGGCGGTCACGCTGAGCAAGGGCACGCTGCGGCTGCGCGAGGTCTCGGGGGCCGAGATTTCCGTCCCGTTCCCGGAGGGCCACTTTGACTGAGAAGGTGATATTGGTGGATGCCGATGCCTGCCCGGTGAAGGAGGAAATCTACAAGGCCGCCTGGCGTCACGAGATCCCCGTGCGGCTGGTGGCCGGCAGCTACCTGCGCCACCCTGAGCATCCGCTGATCTCGATGCAGATGGCAGGCGACGGGTTCGACGCCGCCGACGACCTGATCGCCGAGGCCGCCGGGCCGGAGGCGCTGGTCATCACCGCCGATATCCTGCTGGCCGAGCGGTGTCTTGAGAAGGGGGCCGCGGTGCTCGATCCCAAGGGTCGTGCCTTCACCGCCAATTCCATCGGGTCGCAAGTGGCCACCCGCGCGATCATGGCCGATATCCGCGCGGGCCTCGACGGGCAGGGGATCGGTGGGGCGAAACCCTTCTCCAAAGCCGACCGCTCGGCCTTCTCCAACGCCATCGAGACCGCATTGAGACGCTTGAAATAGCGGAGATATGGGCGTAGAGCCGCGCCTTCTGATAAAGGTAACCCCATGTCCTTCACCCTCGCCATCGTCGGCCGCCCCAATGTCGGCAAATCGACGCTGTTCAACCGGCTGGTCGGCCGGAAGCTTGCGCTGGTCGATGACCAGCCGGGGGTGACGCGCGACCTGCGGGAAGGCGCGGCGCGCCTCGGGCCGCTGAAATTCACGGTCGTGGATACGGCCGGCCTCGAGGATGCGACCGACGACAGCCTTCAGGGCCGGATGCGCCGCCTGACCGAGCGCGCGGTCGAGATGGCGGACGCGGCGCTGTTCGTGCTGGATGCGCGGGCGGGTGTGACGGCGGCAGACGAATATTTCGCCGATATCCTGCGCCGGTCCGGCAAGCCGGTGCTTTTGGGGCTGAACAAGGCCGAGGGCAATGCCGGGCAGTCCGGCATGCTGGAGGCCTACGGCCTTGGCCTAGGCGAGCCCATAGGCATGAGCGCCGAGCACGGCGAAGGCATGAGCGATCTTGCCGCCGCGCTGGCCCCGCTGATCGAGGCCGCGCCGGTGGAAGAGGCCGAGACAGATGTCGATGTAGAGGATGAAGAACGGATCATAACCCGCTCGAAACCCTTGCAGATTGCCGTAGTTGGACGCCCCAACGCCGGCAAGTCCACGCTGATCAACCAGATCATCGGCGAAGACCGCCTGCTGACCGGCCCCGAGGCCGGGATCACCCGCGATGCCATCGCGGTCGGCTTCGAATGGGACGGCGTCCCGACGCGGATCTTCGACACGGCGGGCATGCGCAAACGGGCCAAGGTGCAGGAGAAGCTCGAAAAGCTTTCGGTCGCCGATGGGTTGCGCGCGGTGAAATTCGCCGAGGTGGTGGTGGTCCTTCTCGACGCCGCAATCCCTTTCGAGACGCAGGATCTGCGGATCGCCGACCTCGCCGAACGCGAGGGGCGCGCGGTCGTGGTGGCGGTCAACAAGTGGGATATCGAGCCGGAGAAGCAGCAGAAGCTGAAAGACCTGCGTGCCGGATTCGAGAAGCTTCTGCCGCAACTGCGCGGCGCGCCACTGGTCACGGTGTCGGCCAAGACGGGCAAGGGGCTCGACCGGCTCAACGCTGCGATCATGCAGGTGCACAAGACGTGGAACACCCGCGTCTCGACCGCGAAGCTGAACCAGTGGCTCGCCGCCATGACCGAGGCGCATCCTCCGCCTGCGCCGGGCGGCCGCCGGATCAAGCTGCGGTACATGACCCAGGCGAAGACCCGGCCGCCGGGGTTTGTCGTGATGTGCTCGCATCCCGACAAGCTGCCAGAGGCCTATTCACGCTACCTCGTGAACGGCCTGCGCACGGATTTCGACATGCCCGGCACGCCGATACGGTTGTGGATGCGCAGCCAGTCCGACGACAACCCCTACAAGAACCGCAAGAAATCGACGCCCTCACGGCTGAACAAGCACGTGCGTAAGGGCGAGACGAAAAAGGGCTGACGCGCCGATTGTTGCGTCAGCCCTGTCTTTCATCTTGCATCTTGCCAGAAAAACCTCCGGGGGTCCGGGCGGCAGGGCCGCCCGCCACGGCGACCGCGTCAGCGGGCGGAATCCCTCAGGCGTTCGCCTCACGGATCTTGTCGGCTGCGTCCTTGTCGAAGGACACGCCATTTTCGGCGAACATCGTGTCGAGCTCACCCGAAAGCGTCATCTCGGTGACGATATCGCAGCCGCCGACGAATTCGCCCTTCACGTAGAGCTGCGGGATGGTCGGCCAGTCGGAAAAATCCTTGATCCCCTGCCGGATACCGTCATCGGCCAGCACGTTCACGTCCTTGTAGGCGACACCCATGTAATTCAGCACACCAGCGACGCGGGACGAGAACCCGCATTGCGGCATCTCCTTGGTGCCTTTCATGAAAAGCACCACGTCGTTGGAGGTGATGGTGTCCTTGATCTGGTCTTCAGCTCTCATGGCGATGGGTCCTTTGGTCGTCGATCCGCACGGGGATCGGATTGTGCTGGTGCCGCGTCTCGCGGAAGAGAGGGTCGAAGATTGCGAGAACCGCGAGGATCGCGTCCTTGAGCATGGCTTTCATTGGGTTCTGCCTTTCGAAATGGGTTAATCCGGTGCCTTCGTCGTCAGGGCGAGCGCGTGAAGCTCTCCGGACGTGCCGTCCATCTTGCCTTTCAACGCCGCGTAGACGGCCCGCTGCTGTTGCACCCGGTTCATGCCACGGAAGCTCTCGTCGACGACCATGGCCGACATGTGCACGCCATCGTCACCGCCCACCTCGATGGTGGCGTCGGGGAAGGTCTCTCTCAGGAGTGCCTCGATTTCGCGGGCTTGCATCGGCATGGTGGCGGGGTCCCTGTCTGACGTCAGGTGGAATGTAGGGCGGAGCGGGTTCGCCCGCAAGCCGGTCGGCGGGACGGAACCCGACCCATCCGTCACCCGAAATGGGTCGCGAAGGTCGAGGACCAGATGTCGGACAACTCGGCCAGCGGAGCCTCGGATCCGCCAATGCGGATCGCCTCGCCGCCAACCTTGCCGACCGTGACGATGGACACGCCTGCGCGGCCCGCGGCGATCATCAGCGCCTCGGCCTTGTCGAAGCTGGTGGAGATCAGATAGCGAGCCTGATCCTCGCCGAAGAGGGTGGCGGTGTCGGCCACGTCGAGCGTGATGCCGGTGCCCGCCGCATTGGCCAGTTCGAAGGCCGCCAGCGCGAGGCCGCCGTCGGACAGGTCGGTGCAGGCGCCGATCCATTCGCGATTGTCCCGGATGAAATCGCCATTGCGGCGCTCGGCCTCCAGATCGACATGGGGCGCGTCGCCGTCTTCGCGGTTGAAGACCTCGTAGAGCAGGGCGGACTGGCCGAGATGGCCAGTGGTCTCACCCACGAGCAGCAGAACGTGACCGTCGCGCGCGGTTCCGGCGATCAGGTCGTCGACCGAGTCCAGCAGTCCCACGGCCCCGATGGTGGGGGTGGGCAAAATGCCGGTGCCGTCGGTCTCGTTATAAAGCGAGACGTTGCCCGACACGATCGGCGTGTCGAGCGCAAGGCAGGCTTCGCCGATGCCTTTGATGGCGCCGACGAACTGGCCCATGATCTCGGGCTTCTGCGGGTTGCCGAAATTCATGTTGTCGGTGGTGGCGAGCGGCTTTGCCCCCACGGCGCAGAGGTTGCGGAAGGCTTCGGCCACCGCCTGCTTGCCGCCTTCGACGGGGTTCGCCTTCACGTAGCGCGGTGTCACGTCAGAGGTGAAGGCCAGCGCCTTGTTGGTGCCATGCACGCGCACGACGCCGGCGCCGAGGCCGGGCGCGCGGATCGTGTCGGCCATGACCTGGCTGTCGTATTGCTGGTAGGCCCAGGCGCGGGAGCAGTAGTTGGGCGAGGCGACAAGCGCGCGCAGCCCGTCGATCGGGTCGATCTGCGGCACGTCGGCCAGCGGCTCGGCGGCGGGCGTTTCGACCCAAGGCCTGTCATACTCGGGCGCGGTTGACGCGAGCTTGGAAAGCGGCAGGTCGGCAACTGTTTCGTTCCCGTGGATAATCAGGAAGCGGTCTTCGGCAATGGTCTCGCCCACGATGGCAAAATCGAGATCCCATTTCTCGAAAATGGCGCGCGCCTGGTCTTCGAGGTCCGGGTTGAGGACCATCAGCATGCGTTCCTGCGACTCCGAGAGCATCATCTCGTAGGCGCTCATGTTCTCTTCGCGCTGCGGAACGGCGTCGAGGGTCAGCTTGATGCCGAGCCCGCCCTTGTCGCCCATCTCGACCGCCGAGCACGTGAGGCCCGCCGCGCCCATGTCCTGGATGGAGATGACGGCGCCGGTTTCCATCAGTTCAAGGCACGCTTCCAGCAAACGCTTTTCCGTGAAGGGATCGCCAACTTGGACGGTGGGGCGCTTTTCCTCGATCGTGTCGTCGAACTCGGCCGAGGCCATGGTCGCGCCGCCAACGCCATCGCGGCCGGTCTTGGCGCCGAGGTAGACGACCGGCATGCCGACGCCGGAGGCCGCACTATAGAAAATCTTGTCCGTATCGGCCAAACCGGCGGCAAAGGCATTTACAAGGCAATTGCCGTTGTAGGCGGGGTGAAAGCGGATTTCGCCGCCGATTGTGGGCACGCCGAAGCAATTGCCGTAGCCGCCGATGCCTTCGACGACGCCGTTCACAAGCTGGCGGGTCTTGGGGTGGTCGACCTGTCCGAAGCTCAGCGCGTTCATCGCCGCGATGGGCCGCGCGCCCATGGTGAAGACGTCGCGCAGGATACCGCCAACGCCGGTCGCCGCGCCCTGATAAGGCTCGATGTAGGAGGGGTGGTTGTGGCTCTCCATCTTGAAGACCACGCATTGCCCGTCGCCGATATCGACGATGCCTGCATTCTCACCGGGGCCGCAGATCACTTGCGGGCCTTCGGTCGGCAGAGTGCGGAGCCATTTCTTGGAGCTTTTGTAGGAACAATGTTCGTTCCACATGGCCGAGAAGATGCCCATCTCGGTGAAGTTCGGCGCGCGTCCGAGGATGGCGTTCACCTCGGCCCATTCGTCGTCGGTGAAGCCGTGGGCGGCGATGATCTCGGGCGTGATGGTCGGTTCGGTCATGTGGCAGCGTCCCCCGTTTGCGCCGGTCTATAAGCCCCTCGCGGCGGCGTTGGAAGGGAGCGGGCGTCGAAAGGTGAAAGAGGTCGGTCGGCTGTAGCCGGGATGCGCCGTTTCAGCCACTTTCACGAAGCCCATGCGCGCGAAGGCGGCATGGTTTTCCACAAGTTCGACGCGGGATTGCAGTTCGAGCGCCTGATGGCCGCCGGCCCGTGCGTGCTGCGCGGCTTGCTCGATCAACATGCGGGCAAGGCCGGCATTGCGGTGGGCCGCGTCAACAGCCAATTTCCCGACGTAATAGACCGTTCCTTGCGACGCACCGAAAAGGCAGGCGATCGGCAGACCGGCATGTCCTATGACAAACAGGTCTTCTTGTTCCAGCTTCGTCCTGAGCGCGTCGCGATCGAGGCGGGTCAGCGACGACGGCGGGTCGATGCGCGTGTCCATATAGGCAAAAGCCCCGCGCAACAGCGCGAGCAGCGCATCCAGGTCCACATCCGGCGGGTTTGTTTCCACCTTGGAAACCATGATTATCCCTCTGAGCCAAAAAAAAGGCCGAGACGAATCTCGGCCGAAGTCCAACAGGGAGGTGTCGAAACATGTCGTTCCGACACTTGATGAACTAAGAGGCACATCGACGCCGATCAAGGCAAATCGAAACGGAACGATGCAAAGCCGCTATGCCTGTGGCGCATAGCACACAGACATATCCGGCTTCCCGCGGTGGAAATCAGGCCTCGGCTTCGCGTTGCCTGCGGCGGTAGGCGATCACCTCTTCGGTCACGAAATCGCGGAAAACCTCAATCCGGCGGGATTGGCGCAATTCTTCCGGATAGGCCAGAAAAACGGGCACTTCGGCCGATTCAACCTCCGGTAGAACGCGGACCATATCGGGGAAGTCCTGTGTCAGGTAATCAGGCAGGACGCCAATCCCGAGGTCGTGGATCACTGCTTGCAGGACACCGAAATAATTGTTCACCGACAGGGTCGAGCCGACATCGTAGCTCAGGAGCTCGCGCACCAGCAGAGCCCCGGCGCTGACTTGTGCGGACGAGGCATTCTGGGAAATCAGGCGGTGATTCCCCAAGTCCTCCACCGTCTGGGGAGTCCCGTTCGCTTCGAGGTAGGCCGGGCTGGCGTAAAGGCGCATGTTGATGGTCATCAAGCGACGACGGATGAGGTCCGCCTGTGACGGCTCTTTCATGCGGATCGCCACGTCGGCCTCGCGCATCGGCAGGTCGAGCAGCCGTTCCTCCAGCATGAGGTCGATCTTGAGGTCGGGATATTTCTCGTAAAGCGCGGGCAGGCGTGGGGCCAGCCAGAGCGAACCGAAGCCGATGGTGGTGGTGACGCGCAGTTCGCCGAACACCTCCTCTTCGCTGTCGCGGATGCGGGCGGAGGCAGCGTCAAGCCGCTTGGTCATGGCGCGGGTGGCGTCGTAAAGCAATTCACCCTGCTCGGTCAGGATCAACCCGCGGGCGTGGCGGTGGAACAGCGTCGTATTCAGCCCTTCCTCCAGCGCGCGGATCTGGCGCGAGACGGCGGATTGGCTGAGGTGCAGCGTGTCACCGGCATGGGTCAGCGAACCTGCCGACGCCACCGCGTGAAAGATCCGCAACTTGTCCCAATCCATTCATCACCTGTTCGCCCGGGATACCGAGCGGGACCGTATGTTTTTGACATACCCCATGCCAAGGCATTTCTGGGGAAATGTTTCAGCTTGTGGCCAGGATGCTGACGCCTGCCAAAATAACACTCGCCCAGATCAAGCGACGGGCAAGTTGACCCTCGCCCAGGACGATCGAGCCCAGAAGAACCGCGATCAGAACCGAAACCTCGCGCAGGGGGGCCACGTAGATGACAGGCGTGAAGGTGAGGGCATAGAGCACGAGGATATAGGCGCCGGAGTTCAGCACGGCGATGGTCAGAACCTCGATCCGATGGTCGCGCCAGAGCGCCTGCACCTTGTTCCAGCGTTTGCGGGCGTGGGGATAGAGCAGGATCGTCCGCCCGATGGCAGACGCGTAGTCCATCAGGATCGGCGGGATCAGCAGGACCGAGACGCCCCAGGCGTCCCAGACCGTGTAGGCGCCGATCAACATGCCGACGCCAAGCCCGTAAGCGAGCGAGCGCAGGGGGCGGGCGCTGCCCCTTGGCCCGCCGGTCAGCATCGCGACGCCGAATACGATGATCGCGCCGCCTAGTGCGGCTTGGGCGGGCAGGGCCTGTCCCAGAAGGACGAGGGCCAGAAGCGAGGACAAAACCGGCCCGGTGGAGCGTGCGGTGGGATAGACAACCGACAGGTCCCCGGCGCGGTAGCCCGCTTGTAGCAACAGGAAATAGGCAAGGTGCAATAGCGCCGTGCCGAGCAGCGCGATGACGGCCAGAAGGCTCCATTCGTCGAAGGTCAGGGCGAGGTAGAGGGCGAAGGGCCCGTAAACCGGAAGAGAAAGGGCCGCGAAAAGCCAAAGAAGCTCGGTCCCGCCATTGAGGCGTTTGACGAGAAAGTTCCACGTGGCGTGGGCGAAGGCAGCGGCAAGAACAAGGGAAAAGCCAAGTAAGGTCATGTGTGTCGTAGCCCTTTCGGGGCAGGAGGGTTTCAGGCACGGCGAAGCCGCGCCCATGCCATCCCCCCTGGTCTTCTATCCCTTAAGGTGTCCGCCGGTGCACCGGCTGCCGTGACGCTCGGTCCTGACCTGACGGATGATGTCAGCGGAACCCTAGCCACACATGGATGGGCAGGGGTCATGCTGGCCTGTGAGGGCGGTGGCTGCAATCCCTCACGAAAGCTTTTGGTAGACAGGTCAGCTTTTGTGACCTATCTAGAAGGCAACGGATGAAACCCACGCAGCACGGGAGGCCCACATGGGAGTGCAGCAGGTTACGCTCGAAGACAAATTCGACCTTTCGAAATCACCCGTCCTGCTGAACGGCACGCAGGCGCTGGTGCGCCTGATGCTGATGCAGAAGGAGCGTGACCGGTTGGCCGGGCTGAACACGGCCGGGTACGTTTCGGGCTATCGCGGCTCACCGCTCGGCGGGGTGGACCTGCAGATGGCGCGGGCCGAGAAGCGGTTGGCGCAGAACGACGTCCTGTTTCGCCCGGGTCTGAACGAAGATCTCGCCGCGACCGCCCACTGGGGCCACCAGCAGGCGGAATTGCGCGGCGAAGGCAAATACGACGGTGTCTTCGGGCTGTGGTACGGCAAGGGGCCCGGCGTTGACCGCACCGGCGACGTGATGCGGCATGTGAACATGGCCGGCACGTCGAAACACGGCGGTGTCATCATGGCGATGGGGGACGACCACACGGGCGAGTCTTCGACCGTCTGCCACCAGAGCGACTGGGCCATGGTGGACGCCCATATGCCGGTTCTGTCGCCGGCGGGCGTTCAGGAAATCCTCGACTACGGCCTCTACGGCTATGCCTTGAGCCGTTACGCAGGTGTCTGGGTCGGGCTGAAGTGCCTGAAGGATACGGTGGAGGCGACGGCTGTCGTCGACGGGCGGCCGGACCGGCTGTCTTTCGTGGAACCCGATTTCGACCTCCCCGAGGGAGGGCTGAACATCCGCCTCGGCGACCACTGGATTCCCCAGGAGGAACGCCTGCTGGAGCACAAACGGTGGGCGGCCGAGGCGTTCGCCCATGCCAACAAGATCGACAAGCGGGTGCATGGCGCGCCGGGCGCGAAGATCGGCTTCGTCGCGGCGGGCAAGAACTGGCTCGACCTTCTGTCGGCGCTGGATGCGCTCGGGATCGACAATGACGAGGCCGAACGCCTGGGGATCACCACCTACAAGGTGGGCCAGACCTGGCCGCTCGACATGAAGGGGTTTCATGATTGGGCCGAAGGGCTCGACCTGATCGTCGTGGTGGAAGAAAAGCGCAAGCTGATCGAGGTGCAAGTCAAGGAGGCGATCTTCGACGACCGCCAGGGTCGGCGGGTCTACGGCTACAAGGACGGCCACGGCAACACGCTGTTCCCCCAGCATTTCGCGCTGGACCCCTCGGATATCGCGTTGAAACTGGGGCGTATCCTGGAAGAAGAGGGCTGCATCACCGACCGGATGCGCGCCGGCATGACCCGCGTGGAAGAGGCGCAGCGCTCCACCAACGCCCCGGACCTTGCCAAGCGGACGCCGTGGTTCTGCTCGGGCTGTCCGCACAACATCTCGACCAAGGTGCCCGACGGCTCGCGCGCGGGCGCAGGGATCGGCTGTCACTTCATGGCGAAATGGATGGACCGCGAGACCGAGGCCTTCACGCACATGGGTGGCGAGGGTGTGAACTGGGTGGGCGAAGCGCCATTCTCGACCCGCGAGCACATGTTCCAGAACCTCGGCGAAGGCACCTACAACCACTCCGGCATCCTCGCGATCCGGGCGGCTTTGGCTGCGAAAACCAACATCACCTACAAGATCCTGTTCAACGACGCAGTCGCGATGACCGGTGGTCAGACGAATGAAGGCGAGCTGTCGCCGGGCCGGATCGCCCATGAGCTGAAGGCGATGGGCGTCGGTGAAGTAGCTCTGGTTTACGACGAGAAGGAAGATATTGATTTCAACAGCTTCCCGCGCGACGTTGAGCGGTTCGAACGGGCCGAGATGATGACCGTGCAGGAGCGGATGGCGAAGGTCAAAGGCGTCAGCGCGATCATCTACGTGCAGACGTGCGCCGCCGAGAAGCGCCGCCGCCGCAAGCGCGGCACGTTCCCCGATATCGACAAGCGTGTTTTCATCAACACCGACGTCTGCGAGGGCTGCGGCGATTGCGGCGTGCAATCGAACTGCGTGTCAATCGTGCCGGTGGAGACGGAACTGGGCCGCAAGCGGGCGATCGACCAATCAACCTGCAACAAGGATTTCTCCTGCGTGAAGGGGTTCTGCCCGTCCTTCGTGACGCTGGAAGGAGCCACGATCAAGAAGGAGGCCTCGGCTTCGGTCGATCTGACCGGGCTGCCGGAGCCGGTTCTTCCCGAGATCCGGAGCACCCACAACGTGCTGGTCACGGGGGTCGGTGGTACCGGCGTTGTGACCATCGGCGCGGTGATGGCGCAGGCCGCGCAGCTCGACGGCAAGGGGGTCGGCATGATCGAGATGGCCGGGCTTGCCCAGAAGGGCGGCGCGGTTGCGATCCACCTGCGGCTGGCCAATCGGCCGGAGGATATCGCGGCGATCCGCGTCGGTGCCGGTGAGGCGGACGCGGTCATCGGTGGCGATCTGGTCGTCACAGGTGGCGCGAAGACCCTTGGCCAGATGTCGACCGGGCGCACCGGGGCGGCTGTGAACAGCCACGAGATCACCACGGGCGATTTCACGCTCGATACGGAATTCACCATTCCAGGCAAGGATTTGCAGGTCACTCTTCAAGCACGCCTGCGCGACAGGCTGGTGCTGTTCGACGCAACGGAACTGGCCCGCGTGCTGCTTGGCGACTCGATCTATTCCAACATGATGGTGTTCGGCGCCGCGTGGCAGATGGGCCTTGTTCCGCTCACCCACGAGGCGATCACGCAGGCCATCGAGATGAACGGCGCGGCGGTGAAGGCCAACCGCGAGGCCTTCGAAATGGGCCGTTGGGCGGTCGAGAACCCCGGTGAGGTGGAGCGTCTGACCAAGCCGAACGTCATCGCGCTGCCCAAGACGCTGGACGAGAAGATCGCCTACCGCGAGGGGCACCTTGAAGCCTATGGCGGCAAGCGGTTGGCGAAACGCTACCGCGCGCTGGTCGACAAGGTCCAAGATCCGCGCCTGAAGGAAGCGGTAGCAAAGGGGTACCACAAGCTCCTGTCCTACAAGGATGAATACGAGGTCGCGCGCCTGCATCTGGAGACCGAAGCGAAGGCGCGAGAAACCTTCGGCGGCGATTTCCGCATGTCCTACCATCTCGCCCCGCCGCTGATCCCCGGCAAGGATGCAAACGGTCGCCCGAAGAAGCGGGAATTCGGGCCGTGGATGGGCGGTGCGTTCAAGGTGCTGTCGAAGATGCGGTTCCTGCGCGGCACCTGGTTGGATCCGTTCGGCCATTCCGCGGAGCGCAAGATGGAGCGCGCCCTGATCCGCGATTACGAGCGGGACATGGCCCTCTGGCTGCCCGATGTGACGCCCGAGCGGATGGACGCGATGGTGGCGCTCGCGGAACTGCCGCTCCAGATCCGCGGCTTCGGCCCGGTGAAGGACGCCAATGCCGAGAAGGCGGCGCGGCTGCGGGCGAACCTGCTGGCGGTGCTGCAATCGGGTGGCGCGCCGGTGGCGCAAGCGGCGGAATAGGCGCGTTTTTCGGGTGCGCAGTGACGCCGTTGTGCGCGGCCGCACTTCCACCCGCCATCGCCATGGGATAGGGCGAAGGCGGAAGAGGGAGCGCGCCCATGCCTGAACTGTCGGAATTGTTGCCCATGGTGGCGCTGATCCTCGCGATCGGCGCGGTGGCCGGTGTGATCGCGGGCCTTCTGGGTGTCGGCGGCGGGATCGTCCTTGTGCCGGCCTTCTACTTCGCCTTCGAGGGGCTGGGGTACGGGCCCGAAGGGTTGATGCAGATCTGCCTTGCGACGTCGCTGGCGACAATTGTCGTCACCTCGGTCCGGTCGGTCCATGGGCACAACAAAAAGGGTGCGGTCGACTGGGCGATCCTCAAGGCCTGGGGACCGGGTATCGTGATCGGATCGGCGCTGGGGGTCGTGGCAGCCACCGGCCTGCGGAACGAGGCGCTGATGATGATTTTCGGTGTGCTCGGCCTGATCGTCGGCCTCTACATGGCCTTCGGGCGCGCCCATTGGCGGCTGGGTGACGAGATGCCTGGCATGATCGGCACGGCGATCACCTCGCCCGTGATCGGCTTCCTGTCGGTGCTGATGGGCATTGGCGGCGGATCGTTCGGGGTGCCGATGATGACGCTCTACAACCAGCCGATCCACCGGGCGGTGGCGACGGCGGCAGGCTTCGGCCTGCTGATCGCCGTGCCCTCGGTCATCGGGTTCCTGCTGGTGGGAAATGATGCCGAGAACCTGCCGCCGTTCACGGTGGGTCAGGTCAACCTCGTGGCCTTCGCGCTGGTGGTGGCCATGACGCTGATCACCACGCCCCTTGGTGTGAAGCTGGCCCATGCGATGGACCCGAAGCCACTGAAACGGGTCTTCGCCTTCTTCATCATGATCATGGCGCTCAACATGCTGCGCAAGGCGTTCGGCTATTGAGCTGGCTTGAGGCCGGGTTTCAGCGATTTCCAATCGAACCCGACGTCGTGGCTTGGGCTAAGGCCGCGCGAAATGCGGCCTTGTCCGCCGCTTCGGATACCGGCATGCGGGCCAAGTGGCTGCGCCACCGAGGCACGTGGTTCGTCGGCGTGGATGCCTTGTCGAATGACAGCGCGGGCCGGGTCGGGACAGGCCCTGCCTTTGCGGGCGTGGCCCTCACAGCAGCGGTCGAGGCGACCGGGGTTTCGCAGCTGCATCCGGCGCAGGTCTCGATCACCTATCCCGGCTATCCCATGCAGGATGCTGACGAGAGCGATGGCGCATACCGGTTTCGGCGCGACCGCGATGCAGCGCATCTCGATGGATTGCTGGCTGAAGGGCCCGCGAAGCGGCGCCATTTGCGAGAGCCACATGCCTGGATCATCGGCGTCGCTCTGACCGAGGCGGCAGCGAATGCCGCGCCGCTGGTTGTCTGGCCTGGCAGTCACCGCATCATCCGCGAGGCGTTTGAGGCGGAGTTCCAAGGTCACGCGCCCGAGACCTGGGCCGATCTCGACGTGACCGAGGCCTACAAGGCCGCCCGGGCCGAGGTGTTCTCGAAATGCGAACGGGTCGAGGTGCCATTGCGCAAAGGCGAAAGCGTCCTGCTGCATCGCCAAGTGATCCACGGCGTTGCCCCGTGGGCCGAGGGCGCCGTGACCGAGGCGGCCGGTCGTGCGGTGGCTTACTTCCGGCCGTGCTTCGACGCGCCTGACCGCTGGTTGACTGCGCCGTAAGCGTCAGGCCTTGCGCACTTCCGAGGCCAGCTTCAGAACGCCGTCGCCATCGTCTTGTTCGATATAGAGCGCCGGGTCATCGTCCGATCCGTCACGTGTGACCTCGCTGCCCTGCAGCTTACGCGTGATTTTCCGGGTATAGGTCTTCTGGACGGTGCCGGTCGCCGTGCCGTTGCCCCAATCCCATTCCACCTTGTCGCCCTCGTGATAGCTGGCCATCGTATCCTCCGCGTTTCGCGATGTTCGATGGCAAACCCGAACCTCCGGGACTGGGTTCCCTATTGGCCGCGCGCGAGCCGGGCCGCCCGTCCGCCACGGCGCTTCTGCAAGCGGGCGCGCCGGTCGGGCAGGGCGTCCATGATCTCGCGCCGGGCCTCGGGGGCCATGCGCGACCATCGGGCGATCTCGTCGATCGTGCGCAGGCAGCCGGTGCAAATGCGCTCTTCCGGGTGAACGACGCAGATCTTCACGCAGGGGCTTTCGATCTCGTTGCGCTTCCAGATCCCGTCGGTGGCAGTGGGTTTCTCGTGCGACTCGGTCAAAACGCGCTCCTGATGTGGCGCAGACGATCCAGCACCCCTTGCAGGATATACCCCGCCGCGACCGCGTCGATCACCTCTGCGCGACGTTTTCGGGTCGTATCCGCCTCCAACAGTGCCCTTTCTGCCGCAACCGTCGACAGGCGCTCGTCCCAGAAGGTCAGGGGCAGGTCGGCCAAATCGGGGCGGCGAGAGAGGTTGAGGGCGAAGGCGCGGGTGGCCTGAGCGCGCGGCCCCTCGGAGCCGTCCATGTTACGGGGCAGGCCGAGGATGATGCCACCGACCTCGTGCTGGCGGACCAGTTCGGCCAGACGGTCGGCATCGAGCGTGAACTTGCGGCGCTTGATCGTCTCCAGCGCCGTGGCGGAATTGAGCAGCCGGTCGGAGAGCGCCACGCCGATGGTCTTCGTGCCGAGGTCGAGGCCGATCAGCCCGCGCATCGGCGGGATCGCGGCGGCGAAGGCGTCGGTCGTATCGTGGATCACTCGGACGCACCTCCGATGCGGGCCATGGCGGCGCGGAAGGCCTCGTTGATCATCGCCAGCTCGTCGGGCAATTCGGCGAAGGTCGTTTGCGCTTCCTCGTAGACGATCCGGGCCGCGTCGGAGCGTCCGAGCACGCCGTAGGCGGTGATCAGGCGGGCCCAATCCTCGGCCGGGCCGCCCACGGTCGACAGCCGCTCAGCCAGGCCCGCAACCATGTTCTCGATCATCGCCTGCTGATCTTCCGGCGCCATCCCCTCGGCCGCCGCGATATCTTCGGCCGTCGGGCCGCGCGGCGTTTCGAGCAGGCTCGGGTCGAGATTGACGCCCGCCGCGAAGGCGACGTCCTGGATCTGGGCCTGGATCGGGGGAACCCATGGCGCCTCCGGGCGGCTCTCACGTAAGAGGTTGACCCAGATTGGCAGGGCGCGGTCGGGGCGGCCCTGTTGGGCATACATCTGGCCGGCAAGGTAACGGCCGGTGCCGTCCTGCGGCTCCAGTTCGAGGCCGCGCACCAGCGCCTGTTCGGCCTCGGGCGAGACGTATCCGCCCGCCGCGAGGATCAGCATCTCGGCATAATCGATCCAGTTCCTGCCCGTGGCCTCGTCGCCCAGGATCTCCAGAAGGTGGGCCTGCGCGGTACGGGCGGCGCGGAAATTTCCAAGCGCGGCCTCATTGGCGGCCAGAAGGGTGAGGCCGCGCGGGTCGTCGGGGCGGCCTTCCAGAACCTCGCGCAATTGCTGGACCATATCTTCCCGTTCCGGATCGGTCGGGGGCAGGGGCCGCACAGGCGTCTGGGCTTCGGCGGTGGCCTGATCAGGCCGATTCTCGCGCGCGTTTTCGATCATCGCGATGCGGCCCTGAAGGGGAAGGTCCGGATAGCCCGGCGCACCCACGACCCAGTAGGTGCCGAGCGCAACGGCGATCATGGCTGCAAGGCCGACGAGGACAACGGCCGACCCTCCGGTCCGATCCCGCACCGCTTTGTCGGCCTGCAATTCCCTGTCAGCTTCGAGGATCCGGCGGCTGACCTCGGTGCGGGCGCGCGCGGCTTCCGCTTCGGTCAGCGTCCCACGCTCCACGTCCCGGTCGAGTTCCTTCAGCTGGTCGCGATAGATCTTGAGGTCATAGGCCGCCTTCGGGGTTCCGGCCTCGGCCGGGCGGCGTGCGGCTGCGATCACGAGAACGGCAACGGCAAGGCAAATCAACCCTGCGGCGATCCAGAATGCCATGTTTCAAAACCCCTCTCTGCCTTGGTCTCGCTGCCATGGACATAAGGGCCATGGCGGCCGAGCGAAAGCGCCGACATGGTCACAGGTCCGCCAGAAACCGGCCGGGGCGCGACAAGTTGGAACAGCGTCGCAAATTGTCTTTCAAGGGTCGCGCCAGTTATCCTCTTTTTTCCGCCCCGCGCGAAAAGCGGGGAACCAGGTACCGGAGCCAGACTCATGCGCAAGTATTCCGCCTTTGCCGTCGCCCGCGAAGCGCTTCGCCACCACAAGGGGTGGGAGCGCGCGTGGACCTCGCCCGAACCGAAGGCCTCCTACGATGTCGTCATCGTGGGCGCTGGCGGGCATGGCCTGGCCACGGCCTATTACCTCGGCAAGAATTTCGGCATCACCAATGTCGCGGTGATCGAGAAGGGCTGGCTTGGCGGCGGCAACACCGGCCGCAACACCACGATCATCCGCTCGAACTACCTGCAGGACCCGTCGGCGGCGATCTACGAGAAATCGCGCAGCCTGTACGAGACGCTGAGCCAGGATCTGAACTACAACATCATGTTCAGCCCGCGCGGCGTCATCATGCTGGCGCAGACCCATCACGAGGTGCGGGGCTACATCCGAACGGCCCATGCCAATGCGCTGCAAGGCGTCGATACACGGTTCATCGACAAGCACGAGGTGAAGAAGCTCGTGCCGATCATGAACATCGAGGGGCCGCGTTACCCGGTCCTGGGCGGGCTGTGGCAGCCGCGCGGCGGCACTGCGCGCCACGACGCGGTGGCCTGGGGTTACGCGCGGGCGTGCTCGGACATGGGGATGCACATCATCCAGCAGACCGAGGTGACTGGTGTGCGCCGCGAGGGCGGGGCGGTCAGCGGCGTAGAGACAACGCGCGGCTTCATCGGCTGCAAGAAGCTCGGCATCGTGGTGGCGGGACATTCCGGTGTCGTGGCCGAGATGGCGGGCTTCCGCCTGCCGCTGGAATCGGTGCCGCTCCAGGCGCTCGTGTCCGAACCGATCAAACCCTGCATGGACGTGGTGGTGATGGCCAACACGGTGCACGGTTACCTCAGCCAGTCCGACAAGGGCGAGATGGTGATCGGCGGCGGCACGGACAGCCACAATAACTACACCCAGCGCGGGTCCTTCCATCACATCGAGGAAACGGTGCGCGCCCTGATCGAGACCTTCCCGATGCTGTCGCGCCTGAAGATGCTGCGCCAATGGGGCGGTATCGTGGATGTGACGGGCGACCGCTCTCCGATCCTGTCCAAGACCCCCGTTGACGGCGTTTTCATCAACTGCGGCTGGGGAACCGGTGGCTTCAAGGCGATCCCGGGCTCGGGCTGGGGCTTTGCGGAGCTTATGGCCAAGGGTCATTCCCCCTTGACCGCCGAATTCGGCATGGACCGGTTCAAGGAAGGCCGCTTCATCGACGAAAGCGTCGCAGCCGGGGTGGCTCACTAGTGGTGCAGAGTACCCTTTCCGGGGCTTTCGGGTCCGACGGGATGCGCATGCCGGGGGCGGCATGCGCAGGGAAACCCCGTGAGCGGAACTTCGCCCAGGTCCGCAGTGTCGCCGGGAACCATTCCATCGCGAGGCCGGTTTATCCGGAGCATTCGCAGATTGATGGAGGGGCCCCATGGCCGACCAAACCAATACACATACCCGCACCGAATACCGTGAAGTCGAACGCCGCGGCGGTGGCGGCGCACTTGCGTTCATTCTCGGCGCCGTCGTCGTCATCGTCGCAATCCTCGCTTTTGTCATGTTCGGCATGGGCGACGGCGCCGGTAGCGGCACCGCGACCGCACCGGCAGGCGACGCCGGCTCCAACGCCTCCGTCGAAGTCACCGTCACCGGTGAAGGCGGCGGCGAAGCCGCGTCCGAGGAAGCGGGTGGCGCAGCCGTCTCGGCGGAAGCCGAGGGTGGCGGCGCAGAAGCAGCCGCAACCGCAGAGACCGAATAATTCGGCGTTCTCGGCGCGTCACCGCGCTGACCGGACGACATGCGACCGGATCGGGGGTTCTGCCCGCGGTCCGGTCTTTTCGTGCGCGCGCTCCTCTCGGTTCGGCAACGTCCCGCCGGTCACGAAAGGTGATCGGGAACCGGCAGGTCTTGGCCCACGATTTCGGGCCAATACGGCCCCAAATGGCCGAAACCACGGCCGTCCGGCGGCCTGCGTTGAGGGGATTGCAGCTGCGCGCAAGACTTGGAGCATCCAAAAGGAGGACGCCCAATGTCTGACTACGATCATAGAAACCAGGCTTTCGATTACGCTCCGCCACGAAGCGGCGGCTCCGGTGCTGGTGTGCTTGCCCTTATCGGCGGGATCGTCGCGCTCTTGCTGCTCGGCTTCATCTTCCTCGGCACGGGCACGAGCCCATTGCCCGACGAAGGTGGCGAAGCTCCGGTGGTCGAGAGCGCCCCGCCGGCGACGGCTGTGCCGACCGAGTGACATCCCACTGAAAACTGGATGGCGGCCCGCTACGGCCGCCATCCGCCTGAGCCGCGCGGCCCTGTCGGTGCCAGCGCGGCGCAGCCATTCCGGCCTTCCTTCCAGTTCATCCGAGTTCCACGCATCGCGCGCCGCACCTCATGTGTCGCCGCGACTTGCCATGCATGCGCGGATGGCCAGGACCGACGCCCCTTCCATGGAGAACAGCCCATGCTGACCCTGACATGCCCCAATTGCGGCGTCGCCGCCTGTGAGACCGAGCTGGCCGCCGGAGGCGAAGCGCATCTCAAACGGTATGGTCCCGGCTCCACGGACGAACAGTTCGAGGAATACATGTTCATGCGCCCGAACGTGAAAGGCGTGCATTTCGAACGCTGGCGTCACGCGGCGGGCTGCGGCAAGTGGTTCCTCGCCGCGAGGGACACCGCCACGCTCGAGGTTTTCGGCACCTACAGCGCCCAGACGACCGAACCACCCGCCAACATCATTGATGCCATCAAGGCCAAACGCCCCGATTGGAGCCAGAGCTGACATGAGCCACAGACTCGAAACACACGGCCGCCTGATTGACCGCGCATCGACGGTCAAATTCACGTTCAACGGCAAATGGTTGCGCGGCCATCTGGGCGATACTCTGGCATCGGCCCTCCTGGCCAATGACCGGATGCTGGTCGGCCGGTCGTTCAAGTACCATCGCCCGCGCGGCATCGTGGCCAGCGGCGGGGAGGAGCCGAACGCGCTCGTCAACCTCGGCAAGGGCGACCGGCACGAGCCGAACCAGCGCGTCACGACAACCGAGCTTTTCCATGACCTCCGGGCGACCAGCCAGAACCACTGGCCCTCGCTGGAATTCGACGTGGGCGCGATCAATGCCTCGCTCAGCCGGTTCCTGCCGGCGGGGTTCTACTACAAGACCTTCATGTTCCCACGCGCCTTCTGGAAGCATGTGTTCGAGCCGGTGATCCGCCAATCCGCCGGCCTCGGCTCCGCGCCGCACCCGGAAACCCGCGACCCCGACCGCTACGAGCATTTCTACGCCCATGTCGACATGGTTGTCGCGGGCGGCGGAATAGCGGGGCTGATTTCGGCGTTGGCCGCCGGGCGCGCTGGCAAGCGCGTTCTGCTGGTCGAGCAGAACGCCCACTGGGGTGGCCGCGCCCCGGTGGATGGCGATGTGATCGACGGGAAACCGGCTGGCGAATGGGTGAAGGACGCCGTCGAACAGCTTGAAAAGATGGAGAACGTCACGCTGCGTCTGCGGACGCAATTGTCCGGTGTCTATGACCACGGCTACGCGCTCGCCTACGAGCGGATCAGCGACCATCTTGGTGAAGAAGGTGCGCCGCGCCATCGCCTGTGGCGCATCCGGGCCGGGCAGATCATCTCGGCCACCGGGGCCATCGAACGGCCGCTGAGCTTCCCCGGCAACGACAAGCCGGGGGTCATGCTGGCCTCTGCCGTGCGCGATTACATCGTCAACTATGGCGTGACGCCCGGTGACCGGATCGTGGTCGTCACCAACAATGACGACGGCTACCGCACCGCACTGGCCGCGCATGAGGCGGGGGTCGGGGTCGCCTGCGTGGTCGACCCGCGCCCTGAGGTCACCGGCGCGCTGCCCGAGCAGGTCCGTGCCCTTGGCGTGCCGATCCACGCCGGGTCGGCCATCAGCAAGGTCAAGGGCCTCAAGCGCGTCGTGTCGGTCCGGGTTCAGCCCTATGCCGAGGACGACGGCAGCTACGAGGAGATTTCCTGCGACGCGGTGGCGATGTCCGGCGGCTGGTCGCCGGTGGTCCATCTCTGGTCCCACTGCGGCGGCAAGCTGAACTGGGACGAGGCGCAGGCCTGCTTCTCGCCCGACCCGGATCGCCCGCCGACCAATCAGAACGGCGAAGGTTTTGTCACCTGCGTCGGGGCGGCCGCTGGCGGACTTCGCGGCGATGTGGCGGCAGCCTCGGTTGCTGCGCGCCTGTCCGCACTCGGCATCGACGCCCCGGCCATCCCCGTGGATACACCGGACGAGGCACCGCTTGCACCTGTCTGGGTGATGCCGGTTTACGCAGGCGCGAAGAAGCGGTCGAAGATGTGGCTGGACTTCCAGAATGACGTGAAAGTGTCCGACGTCATGCTCGCCGCCCAGGAAGGCTATGAAAGCGTCGAGCATACCAAGCGCTACACGACGCTCGGCATGGCAACGGATCAAGGGAAACTCAGCAATATCAATGGCCTCGCCGTGCTTGCTGAAGCATTGGATAAAGGCATCCCACAGGTCGGCACCACGACCTTCCGTCCGCCCTACACCCCGATCTCCATGGGGGCGATTGCCGGTGAGGCCCGGGGCGAGATCTTCCAGCCGCTCCGCCGCACGCCGATCCACGCCTGGCACGAGGAACAGGGCGCCTACATGGAGCCGGTTGGCCATTGGCGGCGGCCCTATTGCTTCCCGCAGGGCAGCGAGAGCCATGAGGATGCCGTGAAGCGCGAGATCAACGCCACGCGCAACTCGCTTGGCCTGCTCGACGCCTCGACCCTCGGCAAGATCATCGTCAAGGGCCCGGACGCGCCGAAGTTCATGGACATGCTCTACACCAACATGATGAGCAGTCTGAAACCGGGCAAATGCCGCTACGGGTTGATGTGCAACGAGAACGGCTTCCTGATGGATGACGGCGTCGTCGTGCGCCTGGATGAAGATACGTTCCTTTGCCACACGACATCGGGAGGCGCGGATCACGTCCATGCCCATATGGAAGACTGGCTCCAGTGCGAATGGTGGGATTGGCAGGTTTACACCGCCAACGTGACCGAGCAATGGGCGCAGATCGCCGTGGTCGGCCCGAATGCCCGCAAGCTACTGGAGAAACTCGGCGGCATGGACGTGTCGAAGGACGCGCTGGCCTTCATGGAAATGGCAGAAGGCAAGCTCGGCGGGTTCGACGCGCGGGTCTTCCGGATCTCGTTCTCGGGCGAGTTGTCCTACGAGATCGCCGTCCCCGCCAGCCAGGGCCGGGCCTTCTGGGATGCATTGCACGAGGCCGGCGCCGAGTGGAACGCGACGCCCTACGGCACCGAGGCGCTGCATGTGATGCGGGCCGAGAAGGGCTTCATCATGATCGGGGACGAGACCGACGGCACGGTGATCCCGCAGGATCTTGGCCTGAACTGGGCGATCTCGAAGAAGAAAGAGGATTTCCTCGGCAAGCGCGGGCAGGAGCGGACCTATCTTGCCTCCGAAGATCGCTGGCAACTCGTCGGCCTCGAATCCCTCGACGGTTCGGTCCTGCCCGATGGCAGCTATTGCGTGGCCCGTGGCTTCAACGCCAACGGTCAGACGAATGTGCAGGGCCGCGTGACCTCGACCTACTACTCGCCGACGCTGGAGCGTGGGATCGCCATGGGTCTCGTCCACAAGGGACCCGAGCGGATGGGGGAAACGGTGGAGTTCAACACGGTCGACGGCGGTCGCGTGCAGGCGAAGATCGTCAGCCCCGTGTTCTTTGATCCGGAAGGGGAGAAGCAGAATGTCTAACGCTGTCAGCGCATTGCAGGGTGCGGAAGCGCATGGTTTCGCAATTGTGAAAGAGGCGGGTCTTGTCGGGATGGTCACGCTGAAGACCGATCTCGGCGCCGCGGCGACGAAGAAAGCGGTCAAGTCCGCTATCGGGCTCGATATGCCTGAGGCGCGCCGCATGACGGGCGAAGGTCTCGGTAAGGGCGTGGCCTGGATGGCCCCGGACGAAGTGCTGATCCTGTGCGATCACGCGGAGGCCTATCATGTGGTCGCAGAACTGTCCAAGGCGCTCGCCAAGTCCCACCACCTTGCCGTCAACGTCTCCGATGCCCGCGCGGTCTTCACCATCGAAGCACCGGATGTGCGCGAGGTTCTGGGCAAGCTGACGCCCGCCGACCTCGGCAGCCTGCAGCCCGGCGAAATGCGCCGCTCGCGCCTGGCACAGGTGGCCGGGGCCTTCTGGCTCAAGGATAACGGCCACGCCACGGTGATCTGCTTCCGCTCGGTCGCGCAATACGTATTCGACCTGCTGAAGACGGCGTCGAAAGAAGGTGGTGAACCGGGCTATTATTAGGCCTTTCAGCAGGGGCGGAACCGGTTCCGCCCCTTGACGTTGCCCCCCCGTGGCCTCCATCTGTGGCCTGACCGAAACAATCAACGACAGGGGGCCATCATGGCATTCGACCTTCCCGATCTTCCCTATTCCCACGACGCGCTTGCCGATAAGGGCATGTCTGCCGAGACGCTGGAATATCACCACGACCTGCACCACAAGGCTTATGTCGACAACGGCAACAAGCTGATCTCGGGCACCGAGTGGGAAGGCAAGAGCCTCGAAGAAATCATCACCGGCACCTACGATCCGAACGCGGTCGCGCAGTCGGGCATCTTCAACAACATCAGCCAGCTCTGGAACCACAACCAGTTCTGGGAAATGATGGGCCCGGGCGATGCCGGCATGCCGTCCGAGCTGGAAGCGGCCATCAACGACAGCTTCGGGTCTGTCGACAAGTTCAAGGAAGAGTTTTCCGCAGCGGGTGCTGGCCAGTTCGGCTCGGGCTGGTGCTGGCTCGTCAAGGACAGCGACGGCGGCCTGAAGGTCACCAAGACCGAGAACGGTGTGAACCCGCTCTGCTTTGGCCAGACCGCGCTTCTGGGCTGCGACGTGTGGGAACATTCCTATTACATCGACTTCCGCAACAAGCGCCCGGCCTACCTGTCGAACTTCCTCGACAAGCTGGTGAACTGGGAAAACGTCGCCTCGCGCATGTGAGCCGCGACCGCATCCATCCCGAAGGCCCGCCCGACCCGGCGGGCCTTTCTCGTTTCGGAACCCTTCAGCGTCTGTTGCGTTCATTTCTGGAAGCCACAACGCAACAGAACGGAGGGTATCATGGCCGAGCGCCACAGATCCAAGGATGGACGCAGCGAAACTCAGGAAATCCTGGATGACATGCCCGAGATGCCGGGCCAGTCCGGTCGCGACGGGGGGGATCTCGCCCGGAAGACCGGCACCAAGGACGAATTGCGTCACACCACCAATTCCTCGGCCGGTGCCACCCGCGTCACGAAGTCGGACGAGGACCGCCCCGGCACCGACAACCTCGGCGAAAGGAACAAGTGACATGGCCGATCCGCTCAAGCATCCCGAAATCGACTACGTGCGCCGCAACACCTCGCCGCTGACGACCGACACCTGGGTGCTGGTCGCCGACGGCGAAAAGGCCCTGTTCCTGCGCAACGATGCCGACGCCGAGAACCCGAACCTGACCGTGATCCGCGAAGAGGAACAGGACAACCCGCCGACCTCCGAGCAAGGCACCGACGCCCCGGGGCGGTTCAATGACGGGCCGAACGTCCACCGGTCGGCCGTGCAGGACACCGACTGGCACTGGCTCGCCAAGGAACGTTTCGCGTCCGATCTCGCCGACATGCTCTACAAGCAGGCACATTCCGGCAAGTTCGAGCGCATCATCCTCTGCGCGGCCCCGAAGATCCTCGGGGAGCTGCGCAAGGAGCTACACAAGGAAGTCGAGGACAAGGTGGTGGGTGAGGTTGACCTCGTCCTGACCAATCATCCGGTCCACGAAATGTCCGAACGCATCACGCACGCCTTGGCAGAGGACGCGTAGCGCACAGGACAACCCGCCCTCGGACATGTCCGGGGGCGGATTTCTTTTACTTTGCAATCATCCGGGCCGTGGTGGCGACACGCGTCGATGCGGCTTGACGGACCAGTGTCGGCCGGTGCCTAGTCTACCGACCGAATTGCCTGTCCGGGTACTCAATGGAATTTACGTTCGAATCGGCCCTTTCGCCGCAGGGTCTTCTCGGGCATCTCGCCTACGTGGTCCTGATCGCCTCGATGTTGATGCGCACCCTATTGTGGCTGCGCGTATTGGTCATAACCTCCGCCCTTCTGGGCATTGTCTATTCCAGCCTGATCCTGCACGACCCGGTGTCGACCTTCTGGGAAACGCTTCTGGTGCTGGTCAATATCCTGCAAATCCTGCGCAGCCACTGGCGCACGCTGCGCGCCAGGTTCACTTCCGAGGAAGAGGCCCTGCGCAAGCTGCATCTCGATGGCCTCAGCCGGGGCGAGGCGCGCACGATCCTCGACACCGGGGCTTGGGTCAGTCTGCCCGAGGGGAAGGTTCTGAGCGTCGAGGCCGAGGCTGTCGAATACCTGCATTACATTGCGGCCGGCGCCACCGATGTCGTCGTGGGCGGACAAAAGGTGGCCGAATGCACCGTCGGGCACTTTGTCGGTGAGATGACGGTCGTTGACGGGCTGCCTTCCACCGCGACGGTCGTCGTAACATCCCCGACTGCGCTGGTCTGGCGCGTCGAGGCCAGTGCCCTGCGCCGGAAGCTCGAGCAGAACGACCTGATTGCCCGGACCCTGGATGCCGCGTTCGCCCGCAATTACCGCGACAAGCTGGCGCGAATGAACCGTCTGGCAGCAGGCCTGGGTCAGCCGGCGTCCTGATGGACCCCGAGGCTCTGCATCAGGCCAGCCACGTCCGGAACCGTTTCGACGAAGCTCAGCACGGAAGCATCCGCGAAACCTTGGTCGACCACGTGGTCCATCAACGCGCGAAGCGGATCCCAATAGCCGTTCACGTTCAGCAGGTAGATGGGCTTCTGGTGCAGGCCAAGCTGACGCCATGTCAGGGCTTCGAAGAACTCGTCGAGTGACCCTGCGCCGCCGGGAAGGACCACCACGGCGTCGGCATTCATGAACATGACCTTCTTCCGTTCGTGCATCGTCTCGGTGACGACGAAGGTGGTGAGGTCCGCCTTGCCGACTTCCATGGCCATCAGGTGCGTGGGGATGACGCCGAAAGTCTCCGCCCCGCCGGCCTGTGCGGCCCGAGCCACCGCGCCCATGAGGCCAACATCGCCGGCGCCGTAAACCAGCCGGAGGCCGCGTTCGGCGATGGAGTCCCCCAGCGCCGTGGCGGCCGCCAGGTAAGCCGGGTCAGCGCCGGGGCGCGCGCCACAATAGACACACAGAGAGAACCTTCCCATCACCATACCTTGTGTTTTTCTTTTCCTTTACCCCTGATAGGGTTCAATCAGGGCCTGCTCAAGCGGTCTCCAGCCGCTTGGACCGGGCACGTATCGGAGGGGATACCATGCGGCGGACGCGTCCATGAAGATCGCAGCCATGTTCGGTTCGAGTACCGGTGCCGTCGCCGCCACCGCCGTTGCCGGTGTGCTCGTCGTCGCCGGCGCGGTGGGGTACAGCATCGTGTCGTCACAGCCCGGCGGTCCGGATAGGCCTGAACCGGCCGCGCTTCTGGAAGACGCCGCCGACGCGGCCATCGATGCAGCGCCGGAGGAACAGCCCGACACCACTGAAATGGCCGGGGCAACCGATGTCGTGACCCCGGATGCCGAAACCGAGGTCGATGCGCCGGACTACGCCCCGATGCTCGACGTGGTGCGGGTCGAACCTGACGGCTCAACGCTGATCGCCGGACGCACCGCGCCCGGCCTGCCCGTGGCAATCCTTCTCGACGGGGCGGAGGTCGCCACCGTCGAGGCCGACGGAGCGGGCGATTTCGTGGCCTTCCTGACACTTCCGGCGGCGGACACACCCCGACTAATCTCGGCCGAGGCGCGCCCTGCAGGGGAAGCCGTCGCTCGGGGGCCGGATTCGGTCATCGTTGCGCCCTTTGCCCTGGCAATGGCCGAGCCGACGATCGATGCGGCCCCGGCGCCAGGGGAAGAGATTCCGGCCGCCAGTGAAACACCGGAATCTGGTGGCGACGCAGAAGCCCCGGACATCGCCAGTTCCGGGCCCGAGGCGGCACCGGAAGCCGATGGAAGCGCCGAGATCGCGGCGTCGGGCGAAGAAGCTGAGGCGCAGGTTGCCGACGCGCCCGTCATCGTTGCAGAGGACGTGTCCGGCGGTGACATGGAGGGTGCGGCACAGCCGACCGAAATTGCGATCGCGACAGCGGAGGAAACGACCGGCGCAGAAGCCGGTGCGGAGCTCGAAGGCCCGTCCGACGGCGACAGGGCGCCTAACGTCGGAGCCGAAGACGTGATGGCCCCTGAAGCCGTAGCCTCTGCCGAAGCGGAAGAGGTTGCCAGCGCCGAGGTTACGGAGCTCGGCGAAACCCAAGAGGCCAGCGAACCGGCCGTTCAGGACATTGCAGCGGTTTCGCCTGACGCATCTTCCGAGCCGGAGGGCGGTGCGGAGCTGTCTTCGTCATCCCCTGCCGGCGCGACGGCACCGCCCAGTTCCGGACCGGCTCTGGCCGACGCAGGGGACCCCGGCACCGATACAGAGACTGTCGCGCCCGTTGCCGCCGCGCCTGAGCAGGACGGCCCGCAGCCCGGTGATGCGCCTGCCGTTGTCATCGCTGGCCCCTCGGGCGTACGCATCGCCCAAGGCGGCGGCGCGCCGCAGGTTCAGACGCAGGTCCGGCTCGATGCGATTTCCTACGATTCGACCGGCGCCGTGACGCTTGCCGGGCGTGGTCCGGCCACGGCTGATATTCAGGTCTATCTCAACAACCAGCCAATCCAGTTGGGCGAGGTCGGGCCGAACGGTTCGTGGTCGCTCGAGCTTCCAGATGTCGATCCGGGCACCTACGACCTTGTCGTGGCCGAAATGGCCGAGGATGGCAGCGTTGCCAGCCAGGTCACCACGCCGTTCCTGCGCGAGGATCCCGAGCGAGTGGCCGAGGCGCCGGTGCAGGCCGAGGCGCAGGGCGTCGACGTGATCACCGTGCAACCGGGCTTCACGCTCTGGGGCATTGCCGAGAACAATTTCGGCGAAGGCATTCTCTACGTCCAGATTTTCGAAGAGAACCGGGATCAGATCCGCGACCCGAACTGGATTTTCCCCGGACAGATCTTCCGGCTTCCGGAAATGGAAGGGGAGGCAGCGCAGAACTGACCGCGCCCTCTGGCAGTCCCGGGAGGGAGGCCCTAGGTTAAGTCCCTGACGAGCAGAGGGGCCAGCGCATATGCCAGCCGATACCACCGCGCAGGGCACTGCCCGCCCCGCGCCGACGAATTCTCCTGACCCGGTCGAGTTGGAGGAGCAGGCCGAGCGCCGCTCGGGCCTGCGCACGATCCGCAAGGTCGCGCCTTACCTCTGGCCGGATGACAAGCCGTGGGTGAAGCGACGGGTCGTGATCGCGATGAGCTTCCTGGCGCTCGCCAAGATCATCGCCGTCGCGACGCCGTTTTTCTACCGCGAGGCGGTGAATATCCTGTCTGGCGAGGGCACGTCGCCGGCGTGGCTGTTCGGGGCAGGGGCGGTGGCGATCACGGTGATCTACGGGCTCAGCCGGGTCCTGAACGTCGGCTTCCAGCAATTGCGCGACGCGGTTTTCGCCCCGGTCGCACAGAACGCCCTTCGGCAATTGGCGCTTGAGACGTTCCAGCATATCCACGCGCTGTCGCTGCGCTATCACATCACCCGCAAGACCGGGGGGCTGAGCCGCATCATCGAACGCGGTGTGAAGGGCGTGGAATTCCTTCTGCGCTTCCTGCTGTTCTCGATCGGTCCCCTGATCCTCGAACTGGCGCTGACCGGTATCATTCTCGCTGTTGTGTTCGATATCAATTACCTCTTCGTGCTGGCGGGGACGATCGCGGCCTATGTCTGGTTCACTTTCAAGGTGACCGAATGGCGGGTGCGGATCCGCAAGGAGATGAACGACCACGACACCGACGCCAACCAGAAGGCCATCGACAGCCTTCTGAACTTCGAGACGGTCAAGTATTTCGGAGCGGAACAGCGGGAAACCACTCGCTACGGGACGGCCATGGCAGGGTATCAGCGTGCGGCGATCAAGACGTCCTACTCGCTCGCGGCGCTGAATTTCGGGCAGTCGCTGATCATCACCGCGGGCCTTGTGGCGGTGATGGTCATGGCCGCATTCGGCGTGCAATCCGGCGCGCTGACCGTCGGCGATTTCGTGATGGTCAACGCCTACATGATCCAGATCACCACGCCGCTGAACTTCCTCGGCACGGTCTATCGCGAGATCCGCCAGTCGCTGGTGGATATGGGCCAGATGTTCGATCTGCTGGAACAGCCGCAGGAGGTGCGCGATGCGCCTGATGCCAAGGAACTCAAGGTCTCGGGTGGTACGGTGCGGCTGGAGAACGTGGTTTTCGGCTACGAACCGTCGCGTCCGATCCTGAAGGGCGTCGATATCGAGATCCCCGCCGGGCAGACCGTGGCCGTTGTCGGGTCGAGCGGGTCGGGGAAGTCGACCATCGGGCGGCTGATGTTCCGCTTCTACGACGTGGGCGATGGGCGGATCACAATCGACGGGCAGGATTTGCGGGACGTCACGCAGGCGAGCCTGCATGCGCAGATAGGCGTGGTGCCGCAGGATACGGTGCTGTTCAACGACACGATTTTCTACAACATCGCTTATGGCCGCGACGGGGCGACGCGGGAGGAGGTCGAGGCGGCGGCGAAGGCAGCGCAGGTGCATGACTTCATCCAGTCTCTGCCCGACGGCTATGACACTACCGTTGGCGAGCGTGGCCTGAAGCTTTCGGGCGGGGAGAAGCAGCGGGTGGGGATTGCGCGCACCTTGCTGAAGGACCCGCCGATCCTTGTGCTGGACGAGGCGACCTCGGCGCTCGACACGGATACGGAGATGGAGATCCAGGCTGAACTCAAGGCCATGGGCGAGGGGCGCACGGTGCTGACCATCGCGCACCGGCTGTCGACCATCGTGGATGCCGACCGGATCGTGGTGCTGGAGAAGGGCGAGGTCGTGGAGGAAGGCAGCCACGCCGAGCTTCTGGCCCGCGACGGGCGCTACGCTCAGCTCTGGCAGCGGCAGGCGGCGGATGAGGAGGGCGATGCCTGAGGGCCGGTACGCCGCCCGCGTGCAAGGTTGCACACGGGAGCCAAGGGGTTGAACAAGAACGATTTTGTGAAATTCGTTTACGTTTCGTTAAGGATTTCTCGGTGGGTGTCGAGGGGGAGGCAGCCGGCGCGGCAAAGGCCAGTGATCTGGTGGGATGGTGGGGTGCACAGCCCACCCGAAGCGGATCGCCGAACAGGATGTGTGTCCGCGAGGAACCCGGGCCGAGGCCCGGTGTACGGGCGCTGCGTTCAAGGATATGCGGGGGCGGGGAAGGCCGTTGGAACGGCCTTCCCGCGCGTCTGGACGCGCGGGTGACCCGTTTTCGAAAACGGGTCTGCGCAGCCTCGCTCGCCTGACACGGGACGGAGCAGTCCGCGTCGGCCCTGACCGATCCCGGAAGGAATGTTACTCGGCCGCCCTGAGCGGCGATTGCGGCGGCCTGTCGTCGTCCCGGTCGTCCGGATCCGCGTCGGGATCGCCCTCGGCAGAGGGTTGATCCTCCGCGGCAGAGGGGAACGGGTTCTCGGTCGCGCGCTCGCGGAAGGACACCTCCTCCTCGGGGACTTCGAGGGCCGCGACCTCGTCTTGGCGCGGATCCTCGTCCCAGAAGATCACCGGGTTGCGGGCGCGCCGTGCCTGACGTTGCAAGGCCCAGTCCTGCGCACGCTGGCTCATGTTGCGGGCCCCAAGCCGGGCCAACCCGCGGAATCCCCAGGACAAGATCGTCCAGAACCAGACCCGAAGCGCCAGAAGCGACGGTGTGAACAGAAGCGTCAGGAGCGTCGCGATCCCGAGGCCAAAGACCACCGCGGTGGCGAGCTGTTTCCACCAGAGTGCTGTCGGGCTGTCGATCGTGTAGCCGCCATTGGCGAAATCGAGGCTGATGCCGAACATCATCGGCGCAAGGCCCGCCATGGTGGTGATCGTGGTCAGCAGAACAGGGCGAATCCGTGCCTCCACCGTCCGAACCACCGCCTCGAGTCTGGGCATATAGCGGCTGTATTCCTGATAGGTGTCGATCAGAACGATGTTGTTGTTCACCACGATCCCCGCCAGTGCGACGATGCCCGTCCCGGTCATGATGATCGAGAAGGTCTGATCCATGATCAGCATGCCCCAGAGCACACCGGTGGTCGACAGGACCACGGCCAGAAGCACAAGCACCGAGTTGTAGATCGAGTTGAACTGCGCCAGCAGGATGATGAACATCAGCCCGAGCGCCGCGGCGAAGGCCTGCGTGAGGAAGGCTTCGCTTTCCGCCTGATCCTCCTGGTCGCCGGCCCATTCCCAGCTGACCGAATCCGGAAGCACATCCTGCGTTTCCAGCCATTCCGTCAGCCGTTCGATCCGCTCGTTGGCCGTGACCGGCGTCAGGGTCAGCTCCTCATCCGCGAGACCGCTGGCAAGGGCGTCTTCCGACAGGTCGCCGTAATTCGCGAAAACCTGGTATTCGACATCGCCGAAGGTGAAATCGACACTCTGGTCGCCGGCGGCGATCTCGGCCACGTCGCGGATCATCGCCACGTCGTTTCCATCGCCGTCCTGCACCATCTGCAGGCCCGAAATCACGTCTGCCTTGACCATGAAGAAGCGCTGCTGGTTGTAGCGTTCGATGGTGGCAAGCTGCGGTGTCGGTTCCCACGACACGAAGTTGGAGAGCGGCACAAGGCCGTCGCGGGTGCGGACGCGCAGGGTTTCCAGCGTGCTGAGGACGCGCGCCTCTTCCGGGAAGCGGACCCGGATGTCGATTTCCTCGTCCGAGCTTGGCACACGCATCGTGTCGAGCAGGATGCCGCGGGTGACAAGCTGCACCATGGCGCCGACCGTGGCCACGTCGGCCCCGAACCGGCCAGCCGCTTCGACGTCGACGTTGATCTGCCAGTCGATGCCGGGCAGGGGCAGCGAATCTTCGACCAGCGTCAGGCCGTCCAGATTCTCGTAATATTCGCGCACCTGAAGGGTGGCCTGTTGCAGTTCTTCCCAATTGTCGCCGGCGATGCGCAGGCTGATGGGCTTGCCGTCGGCCGGGCCCGTGGAGGCCGAGAAGATCTCGGTCCGGATGCCGGGGATCTGGTCGAGGCGGACCTGAAGGGCATCGAGGATCTGGTCGCCGTCGGCGCGTTCGCCCCATGGCTCGAGGTCGATCTGCACCTGTCCGATGGTGTCGGAGGGAGCCGCGGCGCCGCCGGTGTTGTTGTTCAGCCCGCCTTCGCCCGCGAAGGCAAAGACGTCGCGCACGCCGTCCGTTTCCAGCACGATCTCTTCGACCTGGCGGACCAGGGCATCCTGTTCACCGACGCTCAGGTTGCCACGGGCGCGGACGTAGACGATGGCGTTCTCCGGCTCGGTCGCGACGAAGAATTCCGTGCCGTTGTTGTTGGCGCCGTAGTAGGTGAACGTGACGACGACGAAGGCCATGACCGCCGCGACGGACACGAGCGGGGCGACGGGATTGCCGGTCAGCAGGTGGATGAACCAGCCGATCGGCGAGCGCCGGTAGCCGGATCGCACGGCCTTTTCGCGGCGCTGGATCTGGACCGTTGCGATCAGGACGGACATGATCACGCAGGCGAGAACAAAGATCAGGCCGCCGACGATCATCTGCGCCATTGGAGACGCCTCGTCACCGAGCGACAGGAGCACCCCCGGCTGGATCACGTTGAGCGCGGCCATGAACATCAGGACGCCCGCGGCAATCGTCAGGGCGACGCGAACGAGATACCACGGAACAAGCCCCTTCACGACCGCTGCCGCGTTGTCGATCAGACGGCTGAAACGTGCGGCCACGCCGCCGAGAACCGGCAGGTAGACCAGCGCGACGATCAGCGATGCCATCAGCACGAAGATCAGCGTGACGGGCAGCATGCCCATGAACTCCCCCGCCACGCCGGGCCAGAACAGCATCGGCAGGAAGGCGCAGAGCGTCGTCGCCGTGGAGGACACGATGGGCCAGAACATGCGCTTCGCGGCCTCGGTATAGGCCTGCATCGGGCGCGCGCCTTCGCTGAGGCGGCGGTCGGCGTATTCGACAACGACGATGGCGCCGTCCACCAGCATCCCCACGGCGAGGATCAGGCCGAACATCACGATGTTGGAGATGGTGATCCCCATGACGCCGAGCAGGATGAAGCACAGGAGGAACGAGGTCGGGATCGCGAAGCCCACCAGCAGCGCCGAGCGGGTGCCGAGGGCGGCGAGGACCACGATCATCACCAGCGCGATGGCGGTCAGGACGGAGCCTTCGAGCTGTCGCACCATGCTGTCGACCTGCACGGACTGGTCGAGCGTGGTTTCGACGTGCACGGAGGCGCGCAGTTCCTCGGGCCAGCCGGCCTGCACCCGTTCGACCTCGTCTCGGATCAATTCCACCGTGTCGATGATGTTGAAGCCCTGCCGTTTGACGACCTGGAGGGCCACGGTCGTCTCGCCATCGAAGCGCGCGGTGCCGGTCTGGTCCTGGTAGGTCAGGCGGATCTCGGCCAGTTCGCCAAGGGTCACGACGCGGTCGCCGTTGACGGTGACGGCGAGGTTGTAGACGTCCTGCGCGTTGTCGAAGCTGGACGGGATGGTGATGGAGATCGCGCCGCCCTCGGTCTCGACCTCACCGGCGGCGATCAGCTGGTTGTTGTTGACGACGGCGTTGATCAGGTCGGCGGCGGTGACGTTGTAGGCCTCCAGCGCGAGGGGGTCGAGAATGACCTCCAGCATCTCGTCGCGCGTGCCGGCAAGGCCCGCTTCGAGGACGGGCGAGAGGGCTTCTAGGTCGGCCTGCATCTCGTTGGCGAGGCGGATCAGCGTGCGCTCGGGGGCGTCTCCGGACAGCGCCACGATGATGATCGGGAATTCGGAGAAGTTGATCTCGTTGATCGAATAGCTTTCCGCGCCGGAGGGGAATTGTGTCTCGGCCCGGCCCATGGCGTCGCGGACGTCGGCGATGGTCGCGCCCTTGTCCCAGCCGAATTCGAATTCGAGGAAGATGCCCGCGTAGCCCTCGGAGGCGGTGGAGTTGATCGTCAGGAGACCGTCGAGGTCCTGGAACTCCGCCTCCATCGGGCGGATCAGCAGGCGTTCGCTGTCGGTGGCGGAGATGCCGGGGAAGGGGACCGAGACGAAGAGGCCGGGGATGTCGATGTCCGGCTCGCCTTCCTTGGGCAGGCCGATATAGGCCGCGGCCCCTGCCGTGAGCGACAGGATCACGAAAGCGATGACCATGCGGGCGCGGCTGGCGGCCCAGTCGATTACGCCGGTCATTGCGTCAGCTCCTCGTAGGTGGTGCGGACCTCGACCCCTGAGGTGACGAATTCCTGGCCGACGGTGATGACGTCTGCAACCTCGGGCAGGCCGGTCAGCAGGACGCCGCGCGCCGTGTCGCGAATCATCTGGACCTCGACGAATTCGACGACGCCATCGACGACCGTGCGCACGCCGAGGCGTCCGTCATCATCGAGCGTCAGCGCGGAGGAGGGGAGCAGGTGGGCCGGAATGCCCTCGGTCTGCACGAGAATGTCGGCGGTCTGGCCGTCGCGGATCAGCAACTCCGGGTTGTCGACGGTGATCTCGACGCGGAAGGTGCGTGTCGCGTCGTCGGCGGAGCGGCTGACGAAGGTGACTTCCCCCTCGACCCGTTGGCCGGAGGAGAGTTCCGCCCCGGCGCGTGCGCCGAGATCGACACGGTCGATATGCGCCTCGGGCACGAAGCCCACGAGCTTGATCGGGTCGAGCTGGATGATCGTGGCGCAGATTGCGCCGGGCTGCATCAATTGGCCCAGTTCCGCCGTGTCAGATTCCAGCAGGCCGGAGAAGGGCGCATAGATCGTCAGATCCGCGATGGCATCTTCGGCGCGGGTCACGGCGGCCTCGGCCGAGCGTACACCTGCACGGGCCGCCTGAAGGCCCGCTTCGGCCGATTGCAGGCCCGCTGCCGCACTTTCGACGCCCGCTTCTGCCGCTGCAACCGCGGCCGCTGCAGAGGCCGCGCGGGTCTCGGACGCGAAGCCCGACTCGTTCAATCTGCTGGCGGCATTGCCGTCGATCTGCGCGGAGGCCAGTTGCGCCTCGGCCTGGGCCAGCATGGCGCGCGCCTCCGGCAAGCGCGCCTCGGCCTCGGGCACGCGGGCCTGCGCCTCGGCCAGACGGGCCTGTGCTTCTTCAAGGGCGGTCTGCGAAGTGCCCGGGTCGATTTCGCATAGCATCTGGCCTTCTTCGACGAAGGCGCCGGCGCGGATCGGGGTGGAAATGATCCGGCCAGAGGTTTCGGCGGCGACGTCGACCAGGCGGATCGCCTCGGTCCGGCCGCGCATCTGCACGGCGTTCTCGGTGATCTGCGCCTCGGATTGGCGCACGACCACATGGGTGCGCTCGTCGGCCACGGCAGGGTCGGTGGCGGCTTCCGTCTCGGCCACGGCCTCTTCGGCCATCTCTTCCGGCGCATTCTGCGGCTCGGGCAGGAAGCCCGCCGCGAAATTCGTCAGGCTGTCCCGATCCAGAACAACGAAGTAAAGCGCGACGCAGACCAGCGCCGCGGTCAATACTGGAAACAGTTTCATGCCTTCAACCTCTCTTTCAAACGCCCCCCGGCGCTTGACCGCCAGCCCCTTCGTCCCTGAAGCAAGCCGACGCCATTTTGGGTTCACACGGATTACGCTGAACCATCCGGTTCAGATTACATTTTTTACATAGCACTCACAAGAGTGAACTGAACGGTTCAGATTGCTTGCTGCAAAGCAGCATATTCGCCTGAAAATGTGCCCACGTTGAACACTTGCACCTTGCCCCGCTGCCGGGGTAACCATCCCGCACGAAAAAAGGTGAGGCAGCGGGCATGTCCAACAGCGACAGTTTTATCGACGAAGTCAGCGAAGAGGTGCGCCGCGACCGGCTCTTTTCGCTGTTTCGCCGTTGGGGATGGCTGGCGGTCCTGATCGTGGTGGCCATTGTCGGCGCCGCGGCTTACTTCGAATGGCAAAGCGCGCAGCAACGGGCCGAGGCCGAAGCCTTCGGTGACGCGCTCCTGGCGGGGCTCGAAAGCGAAGAGGCTGAAGACCGCATTGCCGCGCTGTCCGAGATCGAGACTCCGTCGCCGGAAGTCGCCATGATCCTTGCGCTTCTGGCCGCAGGGGAAGAGGCGAATGCCGATGACCCGGCCGCCGCCGCCGCCCGCCTGCGTGAAGCGGCCGAGGCACCCGGGCTGCCACGCCGCTACGTGGATCTTGCGCTTCTGAAGGCGCAGATGATGGATCCTGCGCCCGAGGACGAGGCGCGCCTCGTGCTGGAAGCGCTGGCCGCGCCTGGGGCTCCCTATTCCGCACTGGCCGAAGAACAACTGGCCCTCGTGGACATCCGCGCCGGCGATCTGGACGCCGGACTGGCGCGTCTGCGGGGCATCGAGAACAGCGCCGCGGCCACTGCAGGCTTGCAACAGCGCGCCGCGCAGTTGATTGTGGCCCTCGAAAGCGGTGCCGTTCTTGTCGATGAACCTTTAGAAGAGGCGGCAGCACCCGAAGTTGAGGGGGCTGCGCCGGCAGAGGAAGACGCGGTCGCGACGCCGGGTGGCGACGCAACCCCGGACGAAGAGGCGGCCGTCGAAGACGAAGACACGGCCCCGGCGGAGGAAGACCCGGCCGAAGAGGCCGCGCCGGTGGAGGACGACGAGGCCGGAACGCCGCCCGTGGAAGAGGCTGCGGATGAGGCCGAAGCGACCGACGCCGAGGTGACAGAGTAAGCCAGCCGTCCAGGGCGGCCCGGCAAAAGGACATTCAAAGGATCGCCCGACGATCCGACGACAACAAGTGGTGGGCACGAGATGAGCACAATCCTGAAAGCCAGCGCGTTTGCCTTCGTGGCGATCCTCGGCCTTGCGGGCTGTGAACGCGAAACCGTCCTGCCGGGCGAACGCTTCTCGATTGATACGCCGTTGGCGGACGTGCTGAGCGGACGGGCCAGCGGCTCGGGCGGCGCGGCAGTCGGCGCAGCGGACGTGGCGCGCGCGATCAGCCTGCCGGGCCTGGTGAACGTCGCGGCCTGGGAACAGCGTGGCTTCAATTCCTCGAACCGGACACCTCATGCGAGGCTTGGTGCGAACCTGACGCCGGTCTGGACTGCCGATATCGGACGTGGCAATTCGCGGCGCCACCGGATCACGGCCGACCCGGTTTCGGACGGTGCGCGCGTGTTCACCATGGATGCAACCGCAGGCGTGGTTGCGACCGAGCTCGCCTCCGGTGGCACGATCTGGAGCGCCGACCTGCAGCCCGGATTCGACCGCGGCGGTGCGGTTTCGGGCGGTGGCCTCGCCGTAGCGGGTGGCACGCTTTATGTCACCACCGGGTTCGGCGAGTTGATTGCGCTGGACGCAGCGACCGGCGGCGTGCGCTGGCGCCAGCGCCTGAACGCGGGGATCGGTGCCCCGACGGTATCGGGCAACATCGTCTACATCGTGAGCCGCAACAACGAGGCCTGGGCGCTCGACACGGCGGACGGCCGGCTGATCTGGAACGTGCCCGCGACGACGACCGAACCGCTTCTGACCGGCGCCGCGGCCCCGGCCGTGACGGACCGCATCGTCCTGTTCCCATTCGGATCGGGTGAGGTTTCGGGCACGCTGCGTCGCTCGGGTGCTCCGCTTTGGGTGACCTCCGTGGCGGGCGGGCGCAGCGGCGTGGCCTATGCCAATATCAACGATGTCACTTCGGACCCGGTGATCGCCAACGGACGCATCTACGTGGGCAACCAGTCGGGCCGCGTTGTCGCGCTGAACCCGTCGACCGGGTCGCGGCTCTGGACGGCGGAGGAGGGGGCCTATTCCCCGGTGCTGGCGACCGGCGGCGACCTGTTCTTCGTGTCGGACCGGAACGAGCTGATCCGCCTGGACGCCGACAGCGGCGCACGGATCTGGGGGACGGAGCTGCCGCTCTACGTCAACGACCGCGAACGTCGCCGTCGCGCGGTGTTCACCCATTACGGCCCGATCCTGGCCGGCGGGCGGCTTGTGGTGGCTTCCGGTGACGGAAACATCCGGTTCTTCAGCCCCGAGAGCGGGCAGCTTGTCGGTGCGGTCGAGATGCGCGACGGCGCGGCGGCCCATCCGATCGTCGTGAACGGCATTCTGCTGGTCGTGACCGAAGGCGGGCGGCTGCAGGCTTTCCGCTGACCGGCACGGGCGCGTCCGGCAGGTTTCAGGCGAGCAGCGCGGCGCGCATGTCCGGGTCGGCCCAGAACGTGCCGGCGTAGATCAAGACGCGCAGGGCGTTGAACCAGATGGCCGAGGCTTCGCGCAGGAGCGGGGCGGGCCGGTCGACCATCCCGGTACTCGAGACGAGCTGGATATCACGAAACCCCATCACCCTGTACGAGACCCAGCTGCGCGGCAGGTGATACGCGTCGGTCACGAGGATTGCAGGGTCCTGCGGGTCAACGAGGGCGGCTGAATACAGGGCGTTCTGCAGGGTGGAGCGCGAGTCCGGTTCCAGCAGGATCTGCGTGTCGGTCAGGCCCATGTCCCGCAGATGCCCGACCATCAGGATGCCCGCGCCGTGGCCCGTGACCAGCACCGACCGGGCGCGTCCGTCCAGGACCAATTGCCCGCACCGCTCCGCCCGCATCAGGCTGGCTTCCGACAGGACGCCTTGCGAGGCGCCGCCGCCGAGGCAGATCACCCAGTCCACGGCCTCCGGTTCGCTCGCCCGCGGCCATAGAAGGTTGCAGGCCAAAACGAACGCGAGCGTGGCCGCGTAGAACGCCACCATCAGCCGCAGGACGCGGCGGGCGCGGCGCAGGCGGGTGCGCCGGATCAGGGCCATGGGGGTGCCATCGCGCAGGGCGCGGTCTGTTCATTGGCGTCAACGGCGCGAGTCATGCGACGTCTGATAGCGAGACTTTGTCAGAAAAGCATGAAGATTTGGGGACGGATCAGCGCGGCTTGCGCCGTCATTCCCACTCGATCGTGCCCGGCGGTTTCGAGGTGATGTCATAGGTCACCCGGTTGATGCCCGGCACCTCGTTGATGATCCGCGTCGCCGTCTCGCCGAGGAAATCGTGGCTGAACGGGTAGTAATCGGCAGTCATCCCGTCGACGGAGGTCACCGCGCGCAGGGCACAGGCGTAGTCGTAGGTCCGGCCATCGCCCATGACGCCGACGGTGCGCACGGGCAGGATCGCGCAGAAGGCCTGCCAGATCTCGTCATAGAGGCCGTGCTTGCGGATCTGGTCGATATAGACGGCATCGGCGAGCCGCAGGATATCGAGCTTCTCGCGGGTGATCTCGCCGGGGCAACGGATTGCGAGGCCGGGGCCGGGGAAGGGATGGCGGGCGATGAAATGCGGCGGCAGGCCAAGCTCCGCGCCGAGCGCGCGCACCTCGTCCTTGAACAATTCGCGCAGCGGTTCGACCAGTTTCAGGCCCATCTTCTCGGGCAGGCCGCCGACGTTGTGGTGGCTCTTGATCGTGACGGAGGGACCGCCGGAAAAGGACACGCTTTCAATGACATCGGGATAGAGCGTGCCTTGGGCGAGATACTCCGCCCCCTCGATCTCGTTGGCGTATTTCTGGAAGACGTCGATGAACAATCGCCCGATGATCTTGCGTTTTGTTTCCGGGTCAGAAACACCTTCTAACTCCCCGAGGAACAGCTCCTGTTCCTGGGCGTGGATCACTTGCAGGTTCATGTGGTCGCGGAACATTTCCACGACCTCGTCGCCTTCGTTCAGGCGCAGCAGCCCGTGGTCGACGAAGACGCAGGTCAGCTGGTCGCCGATGGCTTCGTGCAGCAGGGCCGCAGTCACCGAAGAGTCCACACCGCCCGACAGGGCGCAGATCACCTTGGCGCTGCCGACCTGTGCGCGGATCGCCTCGACCGCCTGTTCGCGGTAGGCCTCCATCGTCCAGTCGCCCGAGAAACCGGCGAGCCGCACGAAGTTCTCGTAGAGTTTCGGACCCTTGGGGGTGTGGTGCACTTCCGGATGGAACTGCACGGCGTAGAAGTGGCGGTTTGTGTCGGCGGTGATGGCGAAGGGCGCGTTGGGTGAGGTGCCGTAGACCTCGAACCCGGGCGCCAATTTCGCCACGTGGTCGCCGTGGCTCATCCAGACCTGTTCGCGTCCGTCCTGTTCCGGCGTGCCAAACCAGCCGGTCAGCAGGTCCAGCTCGCCTTTCGGGGCCACGAAGGCGCGGCCGAATTCCGCCGTGCCACCGCCGCCGGTGTTCTTGCCGCCGTGCACCTCGCCGCCGAGGTCCTGCATCATCACTTGCTGCCCGTAACAAATGCCGAGGATCGGCACGCCGGCCTCGTAGACCGCTTGCGGTGGCCGGGGCGAACCTGCGCGCGTCACCGAATCCGGCCCGCCCGAGAAGATGATCGCCTTGGGCGCGAAGTCCTTCACGAAGGCGTCGTCGACGTTCTGGTACGGGTGGATTTCGCAATAGACGTTCAATTCACGAAGGCGGCGCGCGATGAGCTGCGTCACCTGGCTGCCGAAGTCGATGATCAGCAGGCGTTCATGGTCGGCGGGGTCGGGGACGGCAGCGTGTGTCATAAGGGCGGATTAAGCCGGAGGGCGGGGGCGCGCAAGGGGCAGGGCGTGCCCGCCGAAGCGAAAATACCCCGGGCGGCCAGGGGGGCTTTGCGTCCACCGGCCGCCGCCTGCGCCGTTGCAACGGCAGCGCATCCAAACGCACGCCCATGTCGCATCCGCCACCCACATGACGCAATTCGCCCGCAGCGGTTCCCCTCACCGCGTTACAGACGCTTCAAATCGGGTCTCTTGCCTGCGGAGGAAGATGTCATGGGCGAAGCGGAACAGTCGGATCAACCACGGCGCAGGGCACGGGGCGGCGGCGGCGCGGCACGACGGGCCTCGCGCAGCGCGGTCAGCTTCGAGAGCGCGCGCTTCATCGAGCGCAAGATCCCCAACCTCGACATCCTCCATGATGAGGCGATCGAGATCATCGAGACCAATGCCGAGACGATCCTTGAAGAGATCGGCGTCAACTTCGTCGAAAACCCCGAGGCGCTGCAGCGCTGGCGCGCCGCCGGGGCCGATGTGCAGGGGGAGCGGGTGCATATCCCGCGCGGGCTTGCCCGCGAACTCATCAAGACAGCGCCGTCGCGCTTCACCCAGATCGCCCGCAACCGCGACCGCGACGTGGAGATCGGGGGCAAGAACCTCGTCCTGGCGCCGGTCTATGGCCCGCCCTTCGTGACCGACATGCACGGCGGCCGCCGCTATGCGACGATGGCCGATTTCGAGATGTTCGTGAAACTCGGCTACATGTCGAAATGGCTGCACCATTCCGGCGGCACGGTTTGCGAGCCGACCGATGTGCCGGTCAACAAGCGCCACCTCGACATGCTCTACGCGCACATGACGCTCAGCGACAAACCCTACATGGGTTCGGTCACCGAGCCGTCGCGCGCGGTCGATTCGGTCGAGATGTCGAAGATCCTGTTCGGGGCGGACGTGGTCGAGCAGAACACGGTGATGACCTCGCTGGTCAACATCAACTCGCCCCTGACCTTCGACAGCGTCATGATGGGCGCGCTCGAGGTCTATGCTGCCGCGAACCAGGCCTCGATCATTTCGCCGTTCATCGTGGGGGGCGCGATGGCACCGGTATCCGTTGCGGGCACGCTGACGCAGTGCCTCGCGGAGGCGATGACGGGCGTGGCCTACAGCCAGCTTGTCCGCCCGGGCTCGCCCGCGATCATGGGGGCGATGGTGACGTCGATCGACATGAATTCGGGCGCGCCGACCTTCGGCACGCCGGAGACGTCGCAGATCACCTATGGCATGGGGCAGCTGACGCGCCGCCTTGGGCTTCCGTATCGCTCGTCCGGATCGTTCACCGGCTCGAAAGTGCCCGATGCGCAGGCGGGCTACGAGACGGCGAACTCGCTGAACATGGGCCTCTTGTCGGGCGTGAACTTCATGCTGCATGCCTGCGGCTGGCTGGAAGGGGGGCTTGCCTCCTCGCCCGAAAAATTCGTGCTCGATGCCGACCAGCTTGGCGCGCTGCACAAGATGGCCCAAGGCGTCGCCGTGGACGAGAACGCGCAGGCCATGGGCGCGCTGCGCGAGGTGGGTCCGGGGGGGCACTTCCTGGGCTGTGCGCATACGCAGGACAACTACCAGACCGCGTTCTGGCGGTCGAACGTGCTCGACTACAAGCCCTACGAGACCTGGGCCGAGGAGGGCAGCCGCTCCAGCTACGAATTGGCGGCCCTGAAAGTGCAGAAGATGCTGGCCGAATACCAGCAGCCTGCCCTCGACCCGGCGATCAACGAGGAACTGCGGGCCTACGTGGCCGAGAAGAAGGCCTCGATGCCCGACGCCTTCATCTGAGGCGCCGAAGGATCTATCCACAGCAAGAGGTTAACGCGCGCGGTCAGTGGACCGCGCGCGCTGCGGCGAGAATGGCGCTCATCACCTGGACATGGCGGGTCGGGGAATAGCCCAATCCGCCCCCGATACGCGCGGCGTTCAGCATCTCTTCCTCGGCGAGCAGTTTGCCGACCGGACGGCGCTTGGCGCGGCGATGGGCATCCCCGGTATCACAGGCCAACGTGGCTGCGCGCACCAGGAGCCCCGGGCGACGCAGGGTCATCAGATGTGCGTTGAGATCTTTCATGGAGCTATCCCCCGGCTAGGTCATCGACGCCCGAGGATGCGCCGCCTGGCCGGGGTGTTGCGGAATCCGGCGAACCTGCGCGCGCACCCCCCGAAATTGTTTACGCATTCGAAACAATTTGCGACTTATCCACAGATTTTAACCATTCAGTAATCAATACGGCGGAATTTTGCGGGCATTAACCTTTGACCGCGAGGCCGTGGGCCATGTCCCAGTCACTCCCAATCGACCCGAATTCCGACCCGGACTTGCCGGGGTGGGTCCCTCGAACTGCTCAGCAATATCTTTACCACACGGCCTCAGGGCAAAGTTACCGGGCGATCGCGCGGCGCACGGGCCAGGCGGCCTCGACCGTGTGCCGCCACGTGCGCTCGACCGAGGAGCGTCGGGATGACCCGCTGATCGACGCGGCCCTCAATGAGCTGACCCCCCTCACAGATCCAGACACCACCTGCAAGGAGACGCGGCGCATGACAGCCCCGATACGTTCGCCGATCGAAGACGAAACCCAGATCACCCGCGAGGCGCGCCGAATCCTGCGACGCCTGTGCGAAACGGGCGCCGTTCTGGCGGTGGCGCAGGACATGGACAAGGCGGTCGTGTTGCGGCAGGGGGCAGACGGAGAGCAGACCCGCACCGCCGTGGTGGACCGCCGCATCGCGCAGGCCTTTGCGGTCAAGGACTGGATCGAATGCGTGCGCAAGGGCGGACGCATCGCGCGCTACGCGATTACCAATGCGGGAAAATCCGCGCTGAAGCGCCTCATCGAGGAGGACCGCAAGCGCAGGATGGGCGGCGTGGGTTTCGCCGAAGGGCCGACGAGTTTCCAGGGGCAGCACGCGACCTGGGGCGCGCGGACGATTGCGGGGGCGGATGGGCGGCCGGAAACCCTGCGGGTCAACCTGTCCGAGTCGCCCCTGGCGGCACTGGCCCGGCGGAAGGGACCGGACGGAAAGCCGTTCCTCGGTCCGGAACTGGTTCAGGCGGGCGAACGGCTGCGCGAGGATTTCGAACGGGCCCAGATGGGGCCCCGGGTCGGCCAGAACTGGGACCGGTTCCTGACCGGGGGAGACCGGGGCGGATTCCTGCGCGACGGCGGCATCGGCGAGGGCCCCCGCGATGCGCGCCAGCGCGTATCCGATGCGCTCGATGATCTTGGCCCGGGACTGGCAGATGTCGTGATGCGCGTGTGCTGTTTCCTCGAAGGGCTGGAGTCAGCAGAAAAGCGGCTTGGTTGGTCGGCCCGGTCCGGCAAGGTCGTCCTGAAGATCGGGCTGCAACGGCTACTCCAGCATTACGAAAAGCAGCACGGCTTCGTGCCCGCCATGCGGGAGTGAGCCTTGGGTCGCCGCAGACCTGATCGCGGCGACCTCGGGATTTTGCGATGCTTGCCGGGTTCCTGATGCGTCGGTGATTCGGCCGTACCGGGCCCGTTATTGGGCGGTCCGGACGCCAGAAATCGAATTTTTTTCGGACGCATCGGACGGATGGAAACACATGTATACCAATAACTTGGAAGGTAAGATTTACCCCGGCCGGTCGCGTCTGCCGTTGAACCACAGCGAAATCCGTTAATTGTGTGCCTCTTTTTTATGCTAACTTTGGTCGTACGACCTGCGGTGGGGGCTCTTGAGGAGCAAAACTATGAAACCGCATTATCGTAAAACCCTGACGGCCATATTGGTGGTTGCGTCGGGTAGTATCGTGGGTGTCAACGCTGCATCAGCGCAGCAGACCCTTACGCTTTCAGAGTGTCGTCAGCTTCTTCGTATGGATCCGTCTTTCGTGAGGGCGAACGTGCGCACTGCGTGCATCACGGCCCTCAACGGTCAGGGTGAGGATGTGACACGGGCGAATACCACGCCACAGGGTCGCCCGCCTGTATCTCAACCGCCCGCAAGCAACCCCGGTGGGGGAGGCGGCGGCACCGGCATTCAGCTTACTGCGAATGCAGGCCCCGTCTACCTCGATGCAGCCACCTGCACGGCCCTGACCGGGTCGAGCGGCAATCGGTGCCGTCTTGTGGAAGGCACGCTGACCGCCGGTGTGACGCCGCAACTCCTTGACGGAAACGGACTTGAAATCGGCGCCGGTGTCGGCGTTGGAGGATCGGGCGGCAGCCTGCTGGATCTTGACGCGGATGTCGGGCTTGGTGGCTCGAGCGTTGCGGGTGTCGGCGTTGGTGTCGGCGGCAACGGCAGCGGCGGCCTCGGTGTCGGCGCGGACGTCGATCTTGGCGGCAGTGATGTGGCCGATGTCGGTGCAAACGTGGGCGGCGGCGGCGGAATCAACGCCGATGTCGATCTCGGTGGGAACGACGTCGCCGATGTTTCGATCGGTGGCGGTGGGGGCCTCAATGTCAGCATTGGTGGACAATCCATCATCGGCGGAGGTGGGCTCCTCAACTAAACCCGCGATGATGCCTCCGGCCCCCGGTCTCCGGGGGCCGGTCGGCGTTGCGCAGCGCACATGACGGCTGTGCCAAACCGCCCGGGTGACGCCGGGATCGTTTAACGTTAAATGATCCCTGACACATCCGATGAGGAAGCCCATGCGCGATCTCAAGATCCCCGAGCAACGCCACCCCGAAAAGGCGCGTCGGCCCGACAATCCGCAGCCGAAAAAACCCAGCTGGATCAGGGTGAAAGCCCCCGTGGGAGAAGGTTACAAGGCCACGCACAAGATCATGCGGGAGCACAAGCTGACGACGGTCTGCGAAGAGGCGGGCTGCCCCAATGTCGGTGAATGCTGGAGCCAGGGCCACGCCACGATGATGATCATGGGCGAGGTCTGCACGCGGGCCTGTACCTTCTGCAACATCGCCACAGGCAAGCCGCCCGAACCGCTCGACGTGTTCGAGCCGGGCCGCGTGGCCGATGCGGTGGCGAAACTGGGGCTGAACCACGTGGTCATCACCTCGGTCGACCGCGACGATGTGAGCGACGGCGGGGCGGAGCATTTTGCCCAGACGATCCGCGCGATCCGTCACCGCAGCCCGGGCACCACGATCGAGATCCTGACGCCAGACTTCATCAAGGCGCCCGACAACGTGCTGGAGATCGTCGTCGAGGCGAAGCCGGACGTCTTCAACCACAACCTAGAAACCGTGCCCGGCCTCTACCCGGAGGTGCGCCCCGGTGCGCGCTATTTCCATTCGCTGCGCCTGCTTCAGCGCGTGAAGGAGATGGACCCGACGATGTTTACCAAGTCCGGCATCATGGTCGGCCTGGGCGAGGACAAGCAGGCCGTGCACCAGGTGATGGACGACATGCGGGCCGCCGATATCGACTTCCTGACCATCGGCCAGTACCTGCAGCCCACGCCCAAGCACCACAAGGTGGACCGTTTCGTGACGCCCGAGGAATTCGCGAGTTACGAGAAAACAGCCTGGGGCAAGGGGTTCCTGATGGTTTCGGCCACGCCGCTGACGCGGTCGTCCTACCATGCGGGGGACGACTTCGCGCGGTTGCGGTCGAACCGGCTGGCGAAGCTGGGGCTGGCCTAAGCGTTTCCGAGAGTTCGGGAATTCCCGCCTTCGCAGCGCGGGGGGCTGTGCTTATACTGGCATGACCCTTCACTGCTGGATGTTGTCATGAGCCGCTTTTCCTCCTTCGCCCTTGCCGCCGCGTTGGCGGCGACTTTGGCCCTTCCCCTGTCTGCCCAGACCTATGCCGATGCGCGCGCCGCCTATGATGCTGGCGATTTCGCGCGCGCGGCCGAGATCGCCAGACCGCTTGCCGATGCGGGCGATGGCGCCGCGATGAACATGTTGGGCCTGATGTATGACGATGGCCTGGGAGGTTTGCCGCAAGATCCCGCACTCGCACTGGATTTCTACACCCGTTCGGTGGAGGCGGGCTTCACCGGCGGCATGAACAACCTTGGCCGCGTCTATCACTACGGGCTGCTGGGGCAGGCGGTCGACGTGCAGCGCGCGCAGGAGCTATATGAGCGGGCGATCTCCAACGGCAGCGCATTCGCGATGAACAATTACGCGCTGATGCAGGAGGAGGGTTTGTTGGGGGCGCCGAACTGGCCCGCGATCATCGATCTCTATACCCGCGCGGCCGATCTCGACGAACAGAATGCCGCCGCGAACCTTGCCAACCTCTATCTCAACGGTCGTCCGGGCTTTCCCGAAAACCCGGAGTTGGCGCGGCAATGGGCCGAACGCGCGGCCGAGGACGGCTCGGCGCGGGGCATGCGGATGCTGGGATACATGCTGGAATTCGCCGTCGGCGGCCCCGAGGACGTGCCGCGCGCCGAGGCGCTCTACCGGCAAGCGTGGGACCTGGGCGACGCCGCCGCTGCAAACGATATGGGACTGTTGTTCAACTACGGTGCAACCGGCGTTCCCGTCGACCTGCGGCAGGCCGCGCAATGGTACGAGGCCGGCATCGCGGCGTTCGATACCTGGTCCCATGTCAACATGGCCGACCTGTTGGTCGATGGAGAGCCGACCGTCCCGGACGATCCGGCGCGAGCCCGCGAGCTCTACGCGGTTGCCCACGGCCTGGGCAATCTCGATGCGAGCGTCGCGCTGAGCTATCTTTACTGGGACGGGATCGGCGGCCCGGTGGATTACGATGTCGCGCGGACCCTTTTGACCCACGCTGCCGAACAGGGCGATTTCGGCGCGATGAACGACCTGGGCGTGATGCTGCAGCAGGGCCTTGGCGGCGCGATCGACATCCCCGGCGCGGCGCATCTCTACGAGAGGGCGGCACAGGGTGGCCATACGCTCGGCGCGCAGAACCTTGCCTACATCCTGACCGACACGAGCAAATCGCCGTCCGATCCGATCCTCGGCGTGGCGTGGTGCCATTTCTCGGCGGAACGGGAGGACGATCCTCAGACCCGCGATGAATACCGTCTGAATTGTGCCGACCTGGCCGGTCAGCTCACCCTGGAACAGCAGAGCGCGGCCATCGCACGCTCGGCGGACTTGCTGAGCACCTATTGAGGCAGGTCCGGCCTCAGGATCCGTTCGGCAGCGCCAGGAGGTAGGCCGCGATCGCGTTGCGGTCGGCTTCGGTCAGTTCGGCCATGTTGCCGATGACCGAGGTCATGTGCCCGCCCGCCGCGTCGAAGTCGGGGGTGAAGCCGTCGTTTAGATAGGCCGCGATCTCGCCCTGGGACCAGCCAAGCGCATCGGGCCGCAGGTCCGGGATCGTGCCGCGCCCCGACGGGTTCGGTGCGCCGGCCAGCCATCGGCTGCGATCCAGACCGCCCAATCCATCGCGCGGCGTATGGCACTCCCCGCAATGGGCCAGCGCCTCGGCCAGGTAGCGGCCGCGCTCCTCCTCCTCGGTCAGGTCACCGGAAACCGTGTAGCCGTCTGGCATGTTGAGGAAATTCCATCCGCGCATCGCCAGCCGGATCGAGTAGGGGAAGCCCACGTCGTGCGGCTCGGACGGCACGTCGGAGGCCGGAAGAGTCTGGAAAAAGGCGTAGAGGTCCGCGATGTCCTGACGCTCTGCCAGGTGGTAGGCAGTGTAGGGGAAAGCGGGATAATAATGCGATCCGTCGGGCGAAATGCCGTTCTGGACCGCGTTGAAGAATTCGACCTGGGTCCAGGTACCGATCCCGTGGATCGGATCCTGCGAGATGTTGGGCGCGCGGAAAGTGCCGAAATCACTCGGGAAGGCCTGCCCGCCGGTTAGGAGAAGACGGGCTTCGCCCTCGGCATCCTCGGCGGCATGGCACGAGGCACAGCCGGCCGCCCAGAACACCGCTTCTCCGGCCTCGGCATCACCGGTCAGACCGGCGAGGTCGTCTTCGAAATAAATGTCGGGCTGCGTCAGCCAGAGGCCACCGCCGAGACCGACGATGACCACGAGGCCGAAAACGATAAGCGCGCGTTTCACCGGATCAGTTGGAGACGCGGTAATCGTCGTGGCACGCCCCGCAGGCACCGCCCACGGGACCAAGGGCACCGCGCATCGCGTCGAGCCCGTCGCCCGCCACGGCGGCCAGGCCCTCGGTCGCGGCGACCAGTTCGGCGGAGATTTCCATCACCTGGCTTCCCTCTTCCCAGATCGCGGGAAGGGCGCGCGTGCCCTCGATCGACTCGCTGTCGGTGCCTTCCGGCCAATAGAACCGCTGGTTGATCTGGCTCATCATGAGGAGGTTGTCAGCGGCGGCCTGCGCGGCCTCGGGGTCGTAGTCGGTATTGCCGCGGGCCATGTTGCCGACGACGCCGAGGTTGAGTGCGAGAACCTGCATGTGGCCTTGTCGCGCGTTAACGGCGGGGTTGCTCTCCTGCGCGAGGGCGGGCAGGGCGACGGCGCCGGTCAGGGCGGTGGCGATAAGGATGCGGCTGAGGCTCATGGGGATGCTCCGGGCTTTCGTGGCAATGCAAAAGTGCGTGATTTCGAGCCTATAGAGGCCTGACGCCCGGTCAATTCACGAGATTGTGCATGGGCGCTTATCGGCTGTGCGCAGGGCCTAAGCCCTCCATCACCACCTTGCCGATATAGGGCAGGTTCCGGTTCCGCTGCGCATAATCGATGCCGTAGCCCACGACGAATTCGTCGGGGATCTCGAACCCGGTCCAATCGGCCTTCACGTCGACCTCGCGCCGGGTCGGCTTGTCGAGCAGGGCGATGGTCTTCATCCGTGCAGGTTCGCGCTGCGCCAGCATGCCGACGACATGCTTCAGCGTATGGCCGGTGTCGACGATATCCTCGACCACCAGGACGTCGCGGCCGTGAATCTCGCCGCGCAGGTCCTTCAGGATGCGCACTTCGCGGCTGCTTTCCATCGTGTTGCCGTAGCTGGAGGCTTCAAGGAAATCGACCTCGACCGGCAGGTCGATCTCGCGCACGAGATCCGCGATGAAGACGAAGGAGCCGCGCAGCAGGCCCACGACCACCAGCTTGTCGGTGCCCTTGAACTCGGTCTCGATCTTGCGCGAGAGGTCCTCGATCCGGGCGGCGATGGCCTTGGCCGAAATCATCTTGTCGACCCTGTAGCCGTGCTGCGCCATTTCGCCCCCAATTTCCCGTGGAACCTTGCAATTGCACGTCAGGTTTATGACATGAACGCCGTTACGAAAAGGCGAAAGGGGCCCATGCCAAGCCATTCCGAAACCCGCAAGCTGCCCTACACGGCGGAGCAGATGTACGACCTCGTGGCGGACGTGGACAAGTATCCCGATTTCATACCGTGGACCGTCGCGGCGCGTGTGCGTTCGGTCGAGGACAAGGGCGATCACGAGCTGATGCTGGCGGACATGGTCGTGGGCTTCCGGATGTTCCGCGAGAAATTCCTAAGCCGTGTGACGCTGTACGAGCAGGCCCGCAAGATCGACACGGAATACGTGGACGGGCCGTTCAAGCACCTGATCTCGAACTGGGAATTCGTGCCGACCGAGACGGGCTGCGACGTGAATTTCCATGTCGATTTCGAATTCAAGAACCGGCTGCTGCAAGGCGCTGCGGGCCTGTTCTTCATGGACGCGATGCAGCGGATCGTCCGTGCCTTCGAAGCACGCGCGGCGGAGCTTTACGGGGCAGGGCGGGCCGAAACGGCCTGAAGCGGGGCGACCTGCGTCCGAGCGTCCGGACCGAGAACGCCCGACCAGACGGCCGGGCGTCTTTCGTTTCGGACTGCGCTCAGGACGTCATGTCGTAAGCCCGCTCCCCGTGGGAGGTCAGGTCGAGGCCTGTCGCCTCGTCCTCTTCGCCCACGCGCAGCGGGAAGATCGCCTTCACGACGAGGATGATCGCGGTCGTGGTCACGATGGTCCAAGCGCCGACGACGGCCAGCCCGCCGAGTTGCTCGGTCGCGCCGGCGTGGCCGAAGACCACCAGCATGATGATCCCGAACATGCCGCCCACGCCGTGCACGGCGAAGACGTCGAGCGTGTCGTCGATGTTCAACAGCTCCTTGATGACGCCGCAGAGCACCTGGCACAGGACCCCGGCGACGCCGCCGATGATCAGCGCCTCGACCGGCCCGACCGAGCCGGAGGCCGGCGTGATCGAGGCGAGACCCGCGATCGTGCCCGTGACCATGCCCACAAGCGACGCCTTGCCGTAGCGGATGCGCTCCCACAGCGCCCAGGTCAGCGAGGCGGTCGCCGCCGAGATATGGGTGACCGTCAGCGCCATGGCCGCGCCGCCGTCAGCGGCCAATTGCGAGCCGCCGTTGAAGCCGAACCAGCCGACCCAGAGCATCGCCGCGCCGATCATGACCATACCGGGGTTGTGCGGCGGCTTGGACTTGTCCTTGCGCTGGCCGAGGAACAGCGCCAGCAAGAGTGCCGCGATGCCCGCCGTCTGGTGCACCACGATGCCGCCCGCGAAATCGTTGACGCCGTTCTCGAACAGCGACCATTCGGCGCCTGCAAGCAGCCCACCGCCCCAGATCCAGTGCGCCACGGGCGCGTAGCAGATCAGCATCCAGAGACCCGAGAATGCCATCACGAAGCCGTAGCTGATGCGTTCGACATAGGCGCCGACGATCAGGGCAGGGGTGATGATCGCGAAGGTCATCTGGAAGGCGAAGAACAGGACCTCAGGGATCGTGCCCGCGACGGTTTCGGCGTCGATGCCCGCAAGAAAGGCATGTTCCAGCCCGCCCCAGTAGGCATTGGCCTCGCCGAAGGCGATGGAATAGCCGGCGGCGAGCCACAGGACGCTCATCAGGCAGGCAATCGAAAAGCATTGCATGAAGACGCTCAGCACGTTCCGGGCGCGCACGAGGCCCCCGTAGAACAGCGCGAGGCCCGGCAATGTCATGAACAGGACCAGCGCGGTTGCGACGATGATCCATGCGGTGTCGGCTCCGACCATGGCGGATGCTCCCCTTCCCTTTGTCTCTCTCCGGGTCGGGGTAAGGCAGATCGGGGGCTGCAAGAAAAAGAGGCGGAGGCCGGAATTGCCGCACAAAACCTATGCGATTCTCGGTCTGCCTGAAAATTGGGCGCAGATTTGGCGGTTACGACGCGGAATTCAGCGCGTTCAACATCAGCGAAAGGGCGTGCTCGACCGTCTGCCGCCGAACCTCCGCCCGTCCCAGCGCCCCGAAGTGCACCGTTTCGACCCGGGTCGACTGCCCCTTTGCGGCCAGTCCGAAGCAGACCATGCCCTCCGGTTTCTGCGCCGTTCCACCGGGCCCGGCGATCCCTGTGACGGAAACCGCGATCGCGGCCGCGGAATGGGCCAGCGCGCCCTCGGCCATCGCGATCGCGACCGGTTCCGACACCGCGCCATGGGCGTCGATCAGGGCCGGGTCCACCCCAAGCATCTGCGTCTTGGCGGCATTGGAATAGGTCACGAAGCCCCGGTCGAACACGTCCGAGCTTCCGGCGACATCGGTGATGGCGCCCGCGATCAGCCCGCCGGTGCAGCTTTCCGCCGTGGCCAGCATGACGCCCTTCGCCCGCGCCGCGTCGATGACGTCCGCCGCGAGGCTCATACGAACACCAGGTGCGCAAGCACGGCGAGGAGGGCCACGATCATCGCCGCGAGCCAGCCCGCGATCACGTCATCGGCCATGATCCCGAAGGCGCCGTGCTGCCGGTCGGCCCATCCCACGGGGCCGGGCTTGAGGATATCGAAGAACCGGAACGCGAGAAACGCGGTGATGATGCCCGGATAGAGCGCGAGGATGTCGGCGCCGGTCAGCGACGCACCCACGGAAACGGGCCAAAGCGCGACCCATTGGCCCGCGACCTCGTCGATGACGAATTCGCTCGGGTCGTCGTCCGTCGCGCCGACCTCGGCCCTCACGGCCCAGTAGCCCAAGGCGGTCACGGCGAAGGTCGCCAGCACCAGCAGCAGCGCACCGCCCGCCATGTGCAAAAGCACGCCAAGCCCAAGCCCCACGAGGCTGCCCCAGGTCCCTGGCGCCGGGCGCAACAGGCCGACGCCGCCGAAAATCGCAATCATCCGTGTCATGTCGCCACCAACGTCACCGTGGCCATCGCCGCGATGCCTTCTTCCCGTCCCGTGAATCCCAATCGTTCGGTTGTCGTCGCCTTGACCGAGACGCGCCCGACGTCGATCCGGAGCAAGTCCGCCAGCCGCGCCCGCATCTGCGCCGCCACCGGGCCGATCTTCGGGCGCTCGCACATCAGCGTCAAATCCGCGTTGGAGATCGCGAATCCCCGCCTTGCCGCGAGATCGACCGCATGGCTGAGGAAGATGTGGCTTTCCGCGCCCTTCCACTGCGGGTCGCTCGGCGGGAAATGCGTGCCGATATCGCCCTCGGCCAGCGCGCCGTAGATCGCGTCCGTCACCGTGTGCAGGCCGACATCCGCATCGGAATGCCCCTGCAATCCCCGGTCATGCGGCACCTGCACGCCACAGAGCCAGACATGATCCCCCGGCCCGAACCGGTGCACGTCGAACCCGTTGCCCACGCGAATATCCATCTGGTCGCCTTTCAAAATCCGTTCCGCCCGCGCGAAATCCTCCGGACCGGTGATCTTCAGATTGGCCTCGTCCCCCCGGACGATTGCGACCTCCAGCCCCGCGGCCCGCGCGACCTCCACGTCATCGGCGGGCGTCCCGTCGAAGGTCTCGTGGGCGGCGAGGATGGCCTTGAGGTCGAACCCCTGCGGCGTCTGCGCCCGCCAGAGCCCGTCGCGAGACTGGGTGCCTTCGACCGTATCGTCGCCGCGCCAGAGTGCATCGGTCACCGGAAGGGCCGGGGCCGCGCCGGGCGCGGAGTCCAGTGCCCCGAGTACGCGGTCGATCACCTCGCGTGACAGGCCGGGGCGAGCGACGTCGTGAATCAGGACGCGCTCGACACCTTCCGGGGCCAGGAGGTGCAGGCCGTTCAGGACCGTCTCGCCGCGCGTGTCGCCGCCGGGTCCGGTCACAAGCCGTGTCTGACCTTCGGCGGGCCAGAGCGACGGGTCGCTGTCGGCGCGCACCATCATCAGGATCAGGTCGATCGCTGGATGTGCGTCGAAGGCCGCAACGCTCCACGCGGCCACCGTTTTCCCCGCAATCTCGCGCCATTGCTTCGGCACGCCGCCGCCCGCGCGCACACCCTGACCGGCGGCCACGATCAGGGCCGCCGTCCTTGGCGATGCAGAGGGTGTTTCAACCATGTTTTCGTGATAGGGGAGCGGCCCGACGCACACAATCGGATATACGTCTGGCGCTTCCTTGGGCGGTTTGCTCAATTATTGTGCAATAGCGCTGAAGTGTGCAAAGATTGGGCGACGGGCCTTTGTCTTCCCCCGATCCCGGCCCTATCCAAAGGTCCAACGCACAAGGATTAAGCGCAAGGAACGCTCCGCTGGCTCTGCAACTTGGCGATATGACCCTGACTCCCCCGGTTTTGCTGGCCCCGATGGCCGGGATCACCGATTTGCCGTTCCGTCGGCTGGTGGCGCGTTTCGGCGCGGGGCTTGTCGTGTCCGAAATGGTGGCGAGCCAGGAAATGGTCGAGGCCAAGGCCTCGGTCCGGGCGCGGGCAGAGCTGGGATTCGGCGAGCAGGCCAGCGCGGTGCAGATCGCGGGGCGCGAGGCGCAATGGATGGCCGAAGCCGCGAAGATCGCCGCGGGGCAGGGCGCACGGATCATCGACATCAACATGGGCTGCCCGGCCAAGAAGGTCACCGGCGGCATGTCCGGTTCGGCCCTGATGCGGGAGCCGGACCATGCGCTGCGCCTGATCGAGGCGGTGGTCGGGGCGGTCGACGTGCCCGTCACGCTCAAGACGCGCCTTGGCTGGGATGACGACCTGCTGAACGCGCCGACGCTGGCCCGGCGAGCGGAAGCTGCGGGCATCCGGATGGTCACGATCCACGGCCGTACGCGCTGTCAGTTCTACAAGGGCTCGGCCGATTGGTCCGCCATCCGCGCGGTGAAGGAGGCGGTGTCGATCCCGGTGATCGCCAACGGCGACATCGTCGACGCGCCGTCCGCGATGCAGGCGTTGCGCTGTTCCGGTGCCGACGGCGTCATGGTCGGACGCGGCATCCAGGGCGCGCCGTGGCTTCTGGCCGAAATCGGGGCCGCGCTTTACGGCACGCCCGAGCCGGTGATCCCGAAAAGTTCGGCGCTCGCCGAGATGGTCGCGGACCATTACGACGACATGCTGGATTTCTACGGGCGCGACCTTGGCGTCAGGGTCGCGCGAAAACACCTTGGCTGGTACATGGACTCCGCCGGGACGCCGCGCGACCTGCGCAAGCGCATCCTGACCGAGACCGACCCGGCGCAGGTGCTGACCAATCTGCCGCTGGCCCTGTCCACCGGGTTGAGGGCGGTGGCATGATCGAACCGACCGACGCGCTCTGGGCTTCGTTGCCGATCCCGGCCCTGATCCTCGACGCCGAAAACAGGATCGCGGACGTGAACCCGGCCGCCGAGAGTTTCCTCAATTCCTCGCGCCGCAGCCTTGTGGGCCACCCTGTCTGGGACAAGATCTTTGTCGATGCGCCGCTGGAGGACAGCTTCGCGCGCGTCCGGGCCGCCCATGCGCCCCTGTTCGTCAATTCCGTCGATGTCGGCACCGGCAGCCGCAAGCCGGTATCCTGCGACGTTCAGATCGCCAGCCTGTCCGATGACCCGGACCGGGTGCTCGTGCTGCTGGAAAGCCGCGAATTGCAGGGCCGCATGGACCGCGCACTGTCGTCGAAGACGGCGGCGAAATCCGCGATCGGGATGGCCGAAATGCTGGCCCACGAGATCAAGAACCCGCTCGCCGGGATCACCGGGGCGGCGCAACTGCTGTCGATGAACCTGACCGGCGAGGATGTCGAACTGACCGAGCTGATCGTGGCCGAAACGCGTCGCATCCTGAAATTGCTCGAACAGGTGGAGGAGTTCGGGAACGTCCGCCCGCCGGATTGCAAGCCGGTCAATATCCACGACGTTCTGGACCGCGCCTCGAAATCCGCGGCCCTCGGATTTGCCGCGCACATGAATATCGAGGATGAATACGATCCCTCCCTGCCGTTGACATGGGCCGATGCGGACCAGCTTCTGCAAGTCGTCCTGAACCTGCTGAAGAACGCCGCCGAGGCCGGTTCCGAGGGCGGCACCATCCGGCTGCGCACCTTCTACGAGCTTGGGCTGAGGGTGCGACGCCGCGACGGCACGGGCGCGCCGGTGCCGCTTCAGATCGAGGTGATCGACGACGGGCCGGGCATCCCCGCCGACCTTGCGCAGGACATTTTCGAGCCCTTCGTTTCAGGCCGCGAGAATGGCACCGGCCTTGGCCTCGCGCTGATTTCCAAGATCGTGTCGGACCATGACGGGCTGATCAGCCTCGACAGCGCACCGGGCCGCACCGTCTTCCGCATCTCGCTTCCGGTGGCCCCGAAGGAGGGCGCCGAATGAGACCGATTTCAAATCTTTCCGGCCAGCCGGACGCCCATCTACGCACACCTCCGACCGCCCGGGCGCTTTTGCGGCCTCGCGGACACTTCTTGAAAGGCACCTGACTTATGGACGGCACCGTTCTTGTCGCCGATGACGACCGCACCATCCGCACCGTTCTGACCCAGGCCCTCACACGGGCCGGGTGCAAGGTGCATGCGACCTCGTCCCTGATGACGCTGATGCGTTGGGTCGAGGAGGGGAAGGGCGACCTCGTCATTTCCGACGTGGTCATGCCCGATGGCAACGGGCTTGAAACCCTGCCGAAGATCAACGCGGAACGCCCCGGTTTGCCGGTCATCATCATATCAGCCCAGAACACGATCATGACGGCGATCCAGGCGACCGAGAAAGAAGCCTACGATTACCTGCCCAAGCCCTTCGACCTACCGGACCTGATGAAGCGGGCGGCCCGCGCGCTGGAACAGAAGCGGCGGCTCCAGACGACACCGAAGCCCGCGCCTGAAACGACCGCCAGCGTGGGCGAGGACCTGCCTCTCGTCGGACGCACGCCGGTCATGCAATCGCTCTACCGGCTGGTTGCGCGGGTGATGAACACGGATCTGACCGTGCTGATCACCGGCGAATCCGGCACCGGCAAATCGCTGATCGCGCGGGCCATTCACGACTTCTCGGACCGGCGCACCTTGCCGTTCGTCGTGGCCGCCGCGCCGGACCTCGAAGGGATCGACGGCCCCTCGTCGATCCTTGCCCGTGCCAAGGGCGGCTCGATCCTGTTCGACGAGGTGGGGGACCTGTCGGAGGAGGCGCAGGCCAAGATCGTGCGGATGCTCGATTCGCTGTCTGACGGCGGACCGCGCATCATGGCGACATCGCAGAAGGACCTGATGGAGAAGATGGAATCGGGTGCCTTCCGGCAAGACCTGTTCTACCGCCTTGGCGGGGTGAGCATCGCCGTGCCCTCGCTGCGCGAACGGGTCGACGATATCCCCCTGCTGGCGAACCATTTCCTCGCCCGTGCGGAGCGCGACGGGGCGGGCGCGCGCCGCTTCTCGGATCCCGCGATGGAACTGATCCGCGCCTATTCCTGGCCCGGCAACGCGCGCCAGCTTGAGAACTCGATCCGGCGCCTGACCGTGACCGCCGCGTCCGAGGAGATTTCGCTGGCCGAGGTCGAGGCTGTCCTCGGCAGCCAGCCCGCCATCGAGCCGCTGATTTCGGGCAGCAGCGAGGGCGACAAGCTTTCGGCCAGCGTGGCAAAGCATTTGCGGCGCTACTTCGATCTGCATGGCGGGGTGCTTCCTGCCCCCGGCCTTTACACCCGCATCCTGCGCGAGGTGGAATTGCCCCTGATCGAGATCGCCCTTGATGCGACCGGCGGCAACCAGGCCAAATGTGCCGACCTTCTTGGCATCAACCGCAATACATTGAGAAAAAAGATCACCGACCTCGATATTCGGGTGACACGGCGACGCAAATTGATGTAATCTCGCAACAGTCGCGTGGCATTAGGGGAACAGGCAATCCCGATGCCAGAGGCCCTGTCAGGCCGGGAAAGCGATCGTTTGGGGGATGCGAGTGGTGGACGAACCCGCCCGAGGCATGGGCGAAAATCAACCGTTCCTGGCGCGCGTCGCCGGGCTGCGTCGCAGCAAGCGCATCCGCTCGGCGGGCACGATCGGGATGATCGTGCTGGCGCCGGTTCTGGCGCTGGCGACCTACGTGGCGTTCAGCCCGCTCGGCGATGTGACGGACCGTGCCACGCGGACGTTCATCCTGCTGGCCGATTTCGTCTACATCCTCGTGATTGCAACCCTCGTTCTGCGAGAACTCGCCCGGATCGTGGCCTCACGCCGCGCTGAATCCGCGGGCTCACGCCTACATCTGAGGCTCACGACGATCTTCGGGGCGGTTGCGCTCGTGCCCACGGTCGTCGTCGCCATTCTTGCCGTTCTCAGCGTGAACATGGGCCTCGAAGGCTGGTTCTCGGATCGCGTGTCGACCGCGCTCGGCAATTCGGTCGATGCCGCCGTAGCCTACCAGCAGGAACACCGCGACGACCTTGACCAGGACGTCCGAGCCCTTGGCGCGTTCCTGAATCTCAATCGCCGTGCCGTCCCGTTCCTGAGTGACGGGGACCTGCGCCAGATCCTGAGCCAAGGCCAGCAACAGATCCAGCGCGGCGTGCGGGAGGCGTTTGTCATCGACGGCGCGGGGGAAATCAGGGCGCGGGGCGAACGCTCCTACCTGTTCGACTATGACCGCCCCAGCGACGAGGATCTGGCCGCTGCAGCGGACGGCGAGGTGATCCTGACCGAGGATCGCGAGCAGAATGAATTTCGCGCACTCTACCGTCTGTCCGCGTTCCCGGACCGCTATCTCTACATCAGCCGCGAGGTAGACGGACAGATCATCTCCCTGCTCGACGAGACCGAGCAGACGGTTCTGCTCTACCGCCAGGTCGAGGAGGATCGCGGGCGGCTCCTGTTCGACTTCGCTCTTCTGTATCTGGGCTTCGCGACCCTGATGATCCTCGCCGCGATCTGGGCCGGGCTGAGTTTCGGCGAGCGTCTGTCACGGCCCGTCGGGCGCCTCGCGGGGGCGGCGCAGCGGGTCGGACAGGGGGATCTGGACGTGCGCGTCCCCGAGGAGACCTCAGACGACGAGATCGCGATGCTGGGACGGCTGTTCAACCAGATGACCCTGCAGCTCAAGGGCCAGCGCGACACGCTGATCGAACAGAACGCCACGACCGAGGAACGTCGGCGGCTGTTCGATTCCGTCCTGTCGTCGGTCACCGCCGGCGTGATCGGGCTGGAGGAGTCGGGCCGGGTGGATTTCATGAACCGTTCGGCCATTCGGCTTCTGGCCCTGGTGGAACAACGCGACAGCGGTTTGACGCTCGAAGCCGCCGTGCCGGAATTCGCGGACCTCTTCGAGAAGCTGAAGGCCACGACCGCAGAGGCCGTGCAGGAAGAGATCAAGCTGACACGCGGGAGCAAGCAGGAAAGCCTTCTTGTGCGCATGGCAACGCGACGCAATTTCGATGGCGATCTGGAAGGTTACGTTGTGGCCTTCGACGACGTGACACAGCTTGTCAGCGCGCAACGCATGGCGGCCTGGGGCGACGTGGCGCGCCGTATCGCACACGAGATCAAGAACCCGCTGACTCCGATCCAATTGAGCGCGGAACGCATAAATCGCAAGTTCTCCAAGCGGTTGGAAGAGGAAGATCAGGCATCACTTGCACAGATGACCGAGGTGATCGTCAGGCAAACCAACGACTTGCGGCGCATCGTTGACGAATTCTCGAAATTCGCGCGGATGCCCGAGCCGGAAACCCGGGTCGAGGATCTGGTTGAACTGTTGAACAATGCGGTGATGCTGCAAAAGGCCGGTCAGCCCGACGTGCGGTTCGTAAGCGATATTCCCAACACGAAGGCCATGGCCGAGGTCGATGCGACCATGATCGGCCAGGCCTTGACCAACCTGTTGAAGAATGGCGGGGAAGCCATTGAAAGCCTTCAGGAAAGCGGGAAGGCCCCGGAGGGGCATGTGCCGGAACTGCGCATCGCCATGGAGATGGGCGACGACACGGTCCGCATCGACATCGCCGACAACGGCATCGGCCTTCCGCCGGACCGTGCGAAACTGTTCGAACCGTATGTAACGACGCGTGAGAAGGGCACCGGCCTCGGCCTGCCCATCGTGAAGAAGATTATCGAGGAGCATGGCGGCACGCTGGAGCTTCTGGATGCCCCGCCGTTTTCCGACGGCGCGCATCCCGGGGCCATGGCGCGCATTACATTGCCGCGTTTGCCCGACAGGCAGGGAGATTGAGAGATGAGTGATATTCTGGTCGTCGACGACGAGCGCGACATCCGCGAACTGATCTGTGACATCCTCGAGGATGAGGGGTTCACGACGCGCATGGCGGGCACGTCCGACGAGTGCATGGCCGAGCTGAACAAGAGCCAGCCGGGGCTGATGATCCTCGACATCTGGCTCAAGGATTCCTCGATGGACGGGATCGACATCCTGGGCCACGTGAAGCGCGACAACCCCGAGGTGCCGGTGGTCATCATCTCGGGCCACGGCAACGTGGAGATCGCGGTCGCCGCGATCAAGCAGGGGGCCTATGACTTCATCGAGAAGCCGTTCAACATCGACCAGCTGATGGTGGTGATCAAGCGTGCGATGGAGACCTCTCGGCTGCGGCGGGAGAACACGGCGCTGCGGCGACAGGACAGCCGGTCGACCGAGATGATCGGGTCGTCCTCGGCGTTCCGGACGCTCAAGAACCAGCTCGACAAGGTGACCAAGTCCAACGGCCGCGTCATGCTGACCGGCGGACCGGGGGCGGGCAAGGAGGTGGCGGCGCGCTACATCCACGCGGAATCGAACCGCGCCGATGCGCCCTTCGTGACGGTCGCCAGCGCCTCGATCCAGCCGGATCACATGGAGGAGGTCCTGTTCGGCCGCGAAAGCCAGCAGCGCGGGGTGGAGCAGGGCTTGCTGGAGCAGGCGCACGGCGGGGTAATCTATTTCGACGAGGTCGCCGACATGCCGCTGGAAACGCAGGCGAAGATCCTGCGGGTTCTCGTGGACCAGAGCTTTACCCGCGTTGGCGGCACGACGAAGGTGCGGGTGGATCTGCGGGTTATCTCGTCGACCACGCGTGATTTACAGGCGGAGATCGCGGCGGGGCGGTTCCGGGAGGAGCTGTATCACCGGATGAACGTGGTGCCGGTGGAAGTGCCGAGCCTCGAGGACCGGCGCGAGGATATTCCGGAGCTGGCGCGCTACTTCATCGACCTGTTCAACCGCGAGCAGGGTCTGACGGCGCGAGAGCTGGGGGAAGATGCGGCGGCGATGCTGCAGACGATGGCCTGGCCGGGGAATGTGCGGCAGCTCAGGAACATGATCGAGCGTGTCCTGATCCTCGGGGAAGGGACCGGGCCGATCGAGGCGCGGGACCTGCCGGGGCAGGCGGAGGCGCCGAATTCGGAGGAGGATATCGCGCTCTCGGCGTCGCTGACGACGCTGCCACTGCGCGAGGCGCGGGAGCTGTTCGAGCGGCAATACCTGATGGCGCAGATCAACCGGTTCGGGGGCAATATCAGCCGCACGGCGAGCTTCGTCGGGATGGAGCGTTCCGCCCTGCACCGGAAGCTGAAATCGCTGGGTGTGGTCACCACCTCGAAGGCTGGCACACGGGTGGCGCAGGTCTCGGACGGGTAGAATGTGCACGGTTGCTCACGCGTGAAACCGGTCGGAATTTCAGCGAAAAGGCAATAAAAACAATGCCTCTTGCGTCCTGACATTTCTATGATTGTAGAAATGTTTTACAATGAACCGACAGTCGTCGCTAACCCGCCGGGTTCACGATCAGCGGCTCGGCTCCGCGCTGGCGCAGAAGGCAGGTTCCCCCCGATAGAGTCGGGATCGTGGTGGAATAGGTCACCGCGGTGCCTTCCTCGCAGAACGGCAGGCTGACGCGCGAAAAGCCCGCGTTGCCCATGCAGCCCTGCGTGGCGGTGCGGCGGAAATCGCGGTTGACGTCGACAATGTAGGTCTCGCCCGGCTCCCAATAGGCTTCCGTCCGGGTGCAGACGCCAGCGGCATCGCAGGTCTCGGTCGCGGGAATGAAGGTGGGCGGGCGTGTGCGGGTCTCGTTCCGGACGGGATATTGCCGGAGCGCCTGCGCCTGGCATTGCGCGAAGGCGGCATCCCGTGCGGCGATCGAGACGCCCGGCGCGTGGTAGACCGTGTCGGAGACGCAGGCGGTCAGAAGGGCGGTGGCGAGAAGGGTGGAAAGGGGGCGATACATGCGGCGTCTCCGGTACTGGCTGGGAGCGGAGTAAAGCGGACGGGCCGTGTTATGCAATAGCGGGGCAGGGTCTGGCAAAGTGCCTGTCTGGAAGCGCTGGCGGAGGCACGTAATGTGCTTGGCTGGCAAAGGTATGTTTTGCGGGACAAAGCGCCATTTCGCTGCGTCCGCGCCGATGGTTGGTTTTAGGCCAGATGCCCGCTATCCAAGACGCGACGCAATGAAATCAATGAAGGACTTTGCATTGCTGAGCGACGAATGGCGCGCTGAATAAAGTCCGTAGACCCCAACATCCCGGACAGCCCAATCCCGCAAGGCGCGGGTCATTTGCCCCGAAGCGATCGCCTCCCGCACCGCGAATTCGGGGAAAATTGCCCAGCCTAACCCCTCGGCCACCAAATGTGCTGTGAGTTGGCCGTTGTTTGTGGTTATCGCGCTGTTCGGCTCGACTTTGGCGGTGCGAGACTTACCGGACCTGGACAATTCCAGCGACGCGCCCATCGCTGGGGTTTTGATCCAGCGAATGGCATTCAGATCGTTTGGTGTCTCGATCATGTTCGCGTGCTGCAGCGAGGCGCAGATCACACCGTGGGTCCTGAACAGCAGCTTCGCAGGCCGGTCATCATTGCCGGGATCGCCGATACGGATCGCAAGATCGGTTTGCCGGTCCAGTGGATCACTTGGCTCGTCATCAAGGATCACGATCAATTCCAGCAAGGGATGCGCGGATTGGAAAGTGGCAAGCAGCCTTGCAAAGTAGGGTGACGCTAGAACCGAGGGCACCGACAGTCGCAGCCGACCCACGACGTTGGCCGTTTCGGATCGAAAAGTGCTTAGTCCATCGCGCAGCGCCCCCGCGATTTGTTGCGCGATGGGCAGAAAACGCTACCCGTCCGCTGAGAGCGTGATCTTGCGTGTGGTCCGGTAGAGGAGCTGACGCCCCAGCCGTGTCTCCAGATCAGCGACCAGCTGGCTGACATAGGGCGCGGACAGTCCCAGGCGGTCGGCGGCAGCGCGAAAGCTGCCTTCTTCGACGACGGCTGCAAAGGCCGTCGCTGGACGCAACAAATCAAGATCATTCATAGGCATTTGCTAATAGCATGCGCTGTTAATGCGTAATTATCAATCTCTAGCGTGGCGCTCAATCTGTCGATGCAAACCATCAAAAGGAAATCGCCATGATCAAACAACTCATCACTGCGGGTGTGATTGGCACCTTCGCATTCACGGCGCATGCACAGGAGATTGAGATGTCCGAAACCATCTACGAGATCGCCATTCAAGAGGTTCAGCCGGGCATGGAAGAAGCTTGGGCTGAACGCCGTGCCGCTTTCCTCGCGTCCCTCGACGGACGCGAAGGGAACGAGAGGGACTGGACCTTTCCGGCCTTCTTCACCTTCCCCGAACCCGGGCCAAACCCGGTCTATGTGGGCATCACCCGCTGGTCGCGACTGTCCGACTTCGCCGCGGCATCCGAGGCATTGATGCCGACCGACACCGCTGCGGCCTTCTTCGAAACCGTGAATATGCAGGCCTTCGTTCAGGCCCGGCCGCTGGACGGCGAAGCCTTCGTGCTGGAGGATTACATAAACACGCCGGGGCAAGTTCTTGAAGTCGCCGTGCGCCGCCCGCTTGAAGGTCAGCGCGCGGCCTTCGACGCCGGGAGGAACGCCTTCTTCGGGCGCGTGGCCGAGCAGCCCGGCTACATATTCGACCGCGAATTCGTCACTGCCGATGGCTGGCAGGCGGTGCTTATCGGTTGGGACAGCGTCGAGGCGTTTCAGGCAGCGCTCGGTGTTCTTTCGCAAAGCCCGGAAATGCAGGCATTCTTCGGCGCCGCCGAGATCATGGCATACCAGGCAGCACGCGTGGAATAACTGCATCAGACGCCTTCGGCCATGGGCCGAGGGCGTCATTCGCCAAGTCACCATTCACGACAATGCTGACTTTTGCCGCACAGCAAACTTTCGAAACATTAGCCTCCCACCCACCATCCGTTGTGGTGTTGACGCGCTCTGATCGGTGAAAACCGACCGACATCGCCTGTGGTGCGGTTTTGCAGGGGCGTCGCGCCCGCCCGTTGACGCCAGCGCGCCAACCTGCCAATCCTGCGCAACCTTTTGCAGCACGGGGCGGGCCCTCACCCATGAAGGTCATCATCTGTGGCGCGGGCCAGGTCGGCTGGCAGATCGCGCGGCATCTTTCTTCGGAAAACAACGACGTGACGGTGGTCGACAACAACCCCGATCTCGTGCGGCGTGCGACCGATACGCTGGACGTGCAGGGCCTGACGGGGTTCGCGAGCCATCCGGACGTGCTGGACCGGGCCGGGGCGCGGGATGCCGACATGGTGATTGCCGCGACGTTTTCGGACGAGGTGAACATGGTCACCTGCCAGGTGGCCCATTCGGTTTTTGCCGTGCCGCGCAAGATCGCGCGTCTGCGCGCGCAGAGCTATCTTCAGACCTCCTATTCCGACCTCTATCGCCGCGATCATCTGCCGATCGACGTGGTGATCTCGCCCGAGACGGAGGTGGCCGATGCGGTGCTGAACCGCGTGGCCTCGCCCGCGACGTTCGATACCGAGAGCTTCCTTGGCGGCAACGTGAAGCTGCTCGGCATCCGGCTGGACGACGATTGCCCGGTGCTGGACACGCCTTTGCGGCAATTGTCCGAACTGTTCTCGACCCTGCGGGCGATGGTGGTCGGCGTGCGGCGCGACGGCACCCTCATTGCGCCGGAGCCGGGCGACCAGCTGTTCGCGCGGGATCACATCTACGTCTTTGCCCACACGGAGGACGTGGCGCGCACGCTGGAGATCTTCGGCAAGACCCGGCAGCGGGCCGAGCGGATCGTGATCGTGGGCGGCGGCAACGTCGGGCTGACGGTGGCCAAGAAACTGGAGCAATGGGAGACCCGGATGCGGGTCCGAGTGATCGAGGCGAACCGGTCACGGGCGGAGATCGCGGCGGATGCGCTGGAGCGGACCATCGTACTGCATGGCGACGGGCTCGACATGGACCTGCTGCGCGAGGCGGGGGTGGAGCGGGCCGATGTGATCCTGTGCCTGACCGATGACGACAAGTCGAACATGCTGGCCTCGGTCCGGGCGAAATCGGCGGGCGCGGATACGGCGATCAGCCTGGTGAACGACCCGACGCTGGTGCCGCTGATGGAGCCCTTGGGGATCGACGCCTATGTCAGCCCGCGCGCGACGACCGTGAGTTCGATCCTGCGCCATATCCGGCACGGGCGGGTGCGCGGCGTCTATTCCATCGGCGATGCGGAGGCCGAGATCATCGAGGCGCAGGTGCTGTCGACCTCGCCCATCTCGGGGCGGATGATCCGTGACATCGACTTCCCCGAGGGGGCGCTGGTGGGTGCGGTGCAGCGCGGCGGCAAGGTGTTCCGGCCCTCCGGCGGGACGCGGATCGAGGATGGCGATGCCATCGTGATCTTCGCGCTGACGCCGGATGTGCCCGCGGTCGAGGCGCTGCTGCAAGTCTCGATCGACTTCTTCTAGGCGCGCGCCGGATGGCTGCCTATTTCCGCAAACTCCCGTTCTTTACCGTGCTGCTGTTCGTGGCGGGCGGTGCGATGCTGCTGACGGCGGGCGTGGGCGCGTCGCTGGAACTCTACCGAACTGCGCGGGATTTCTTCTACGTCGGGCTGATGGTGATCATGGCGGCGGTGCTGTTGGGGTTTGCCAGCCAGACGCCGCGACGCGTCCCGTCGGAGCGCAGCCACCTGGCGACATTGTTCCTGGCCTACCTGTGGCTGCCGGTGGTGCTGGCCTGGCCGATGGACCAGGCGGTGGGCAACACGCGGTTCGTGAATGTCTACCTCGACATGGTCTCGGCCCTGACGACGACGGGGCTCGAGGTGTTCGAGCCTCAGCGCCTGAACCCGGTGATCCATTTCTGGCGGGGACTGATCGGCTGGATTGGCGGGCTGATGATCTGGATCACGGCCTTCTCGATCCTCGCGCCGCTGAACCTGGGCGGCTACGAGGTGACGTCGGAGGCGCGGGTGCAGGGGCAGGTGGTCAATTCGCGCGGGCAGATGCAGGCGGCGAACGCGTCGGAACGGCTGCGCAAGAACGCGATGCGGCTGACGCCGATCTACCTCGGGCTGACGGTAGCGCTGGCGATCGCGATGATCGCGGCGGGCGAAGTGCCCCTCGTGGCGTCGATCCACGCGATGTCGACCCTTGCGACCTCGGGCATCAGCCCGGTCGGGGGGCTGGAGGGACGTCCGACAGGCGCGATGGGCGAGATGCTGATTTTCGTCTTCTTCGTGTTCGCCCTGTCGCGGCGCACCTATTCGAGCGGATTCGGCCACGAGTTCCGCCAACGGCTGATGAAAGATCGTGAAATCCGGCTCGCGCTGTTTGCCGCGATCGTGCTGCCCACGTTGCTGTTCCTGCGTCACTGGATCGGCGCGCTGGAGGTGGACGAACTGGCCGACGGTCGGGCGGCGTTCGAGGCGCTGTGGGGCTCGGTCTTCACCGTCATTTCATTCCTGACGACAACCGGCTTCGTCTCGGACAATTGGGACGCAGCGCGGGACTGGTCCGGCTTGCAAGCGCCGGGACTGGTTCTGGTGGGGCTGGTCCTGATGGGCGGCGGCGTGGCGACCACGGCGGGCGGCGTGAAACTGCTCCGGGTCTACGCGCTTTACAAGCACGGCGCGCGCGAGATCGGCAAGCTGATCTACCCCAACTCGGTGGCGGGCGCGGGCCGGTTGGGGCGGCGTATCCGCCGCGAAGGCGCCTATATCGCCTGGGTCGTGTTCATGCTGTTCATCCTGACCATGGCGGCGGTCATGGTGGCCCTTGCGCTGACCGGCCTGTCGTTCGAGCAATCCATGATCCTCGCGATTTCGACGCTCACGACCACCGGTCCGCTTGCGGGCGTGGCCGGTGCACAGCCCATCGGCATCTTCGGTCTGACCGACGCGGCCAAGCTGGTCAGCGCCGCGGCAATGATCGTGGGACGGATCGAAACGCTGGTTCTGATCGCGCTCTTCAATCCGGCCTTCTGGCGCGATTGACGCATGTGTTGGTCTTGACAAGGCTCGGGGGTGGAAATCCCCTTGAAACAGCGACATAGTATGGAAACGCGAGATCGGTGCCGGGACCAACCCGGCCCAAAATACAACGGGGCGTGATAGTTAATGGCCGAAAATAAACAAAACTTGCAGGACGCATTTCTGAATCACGTCCGCAAGACAAAGGTTCCGGTGACCATTTTCCTGATCAACGGGGTGAAGCTGCAAGGCGTCATCACGTGGTTCGACAACTTCTGTGTGTTGCTCCGGCGCGACGGACAAAGTCAGTTGGTCTACAAGCACGCCATCTCGACGATCATGCCCGCGCAGCCGATCAACCTCTACGACGGGGAAGAGTGACCGCAACCCGTTCCGTCACGGACGACACCGGCGACGGGCCCCTGAAGGGCCCGATGCGCGCCCTGGTGTTGCATCCCGACATTCAATCAGATCGTGACCGCCGCGCCGCTGGACCGGCGCTGGAGGAGGCCGTGGCGCTTGCCGCCGCGCTGCCGGATCTCGAGGTCGTGGATGCGCAAGTCGTGCGGCTGCCCAAGGCGCAGCCGGGCTTGCTGTTCGGGACCGGCAAGATCAAGGAATTGCATGATCTGATCGAGGCGCTGGACGTGGGCCTCGTGCTGATCGACGGGCCGGTCACGCCGGTCCAGCAGCGCAACCTTGAAAAGGAATGGAGTTGCAAACTGCTCGACCGGACCGGGCTGATCTTGGAAATCTTCGCCGACCGCGCCGCCACGCGCGAAGGCGTGTTGCAGGTGGAGCTTGCCGCGTTGAGCTACCAGCGCACGCGGCTGGTGCGGGCCTGGACCCACCTTGAACGCCAGCGCGGCGGCCTTGGCTTCGTGGGCGGCCCGGGTGAGACGCAGATCGAGGCTGACCGCCGCGCCATCGACGAGGCGGTCACGCGCATCCGCCGGCAATTGCAGAAGGTGGTGAAGACCCGCTCGCTGCACCGGGCGGCGCGCAAGAAGGTGCCCTATCCGATCGTCGCCCTCGTGGGTTACACCAACGCCGGGAAATCCACGCTGTTCAACCGGTTGACGGGTGCGGAGGTGATGGCAAAGGACATGCTCTTTGCCACGCTGGACCCGACGATGCGGGCCGTGGAGCTTCCGGACGGGACCGAGGTGATCCTGTCGGACACGGTGGGCTTCATTTCCGATCTGCCGACACAGCTGGTCGCGGCCTTCCGCGCCACGCTGGAAGAGGTTCTGGACGCCGACCTGATCGTTCATGTGCGCGACATCAGCCACCCGGAGACCGTGGAGCAGGCCGAGGATGTGCGCGCGATCCTGACCGGGCTTGGCGTCGCCGAGACCGCGCCGCTGATCGAGGTTTGGAACAAGCTCGACCGGCTGTCGGGTGAGGCGCGTGAGGCGCGCCAGACCGAGGCGGACCGCCGCGAGGACGTCTTTGCCATTTCTGCCCTGACCGGCGAGGGGTTGGACCCGATGCTGGCCGCCGTGGCCGAGACGCTTTCCCCGCCGCGCCACGAGACGACGCTGACCCTTCCGCATAGCGAAGGCCGCAAGCGCGCCTGGCTGTTCGAGCAGGGTCTGGTGGAAGCCGAGACACCCGGCGAGACCGAGACGGTCCTGCAGGTGCGCTGGACGGACCGGCAGGAAAGGGCATTTCGCGCGATGTGAGGCGTGGCGGGAACCGGGGGGCCGGGGCCGCGCGTTCCGATCATGAACTGTTCACATCCAACACCCCGGAGCGATGCCTGATGATGACCGAAGCCCTTGTCCTTTACGCCCTGACCGCCGCGATTTTCCTGGGCGTCGATGCCGTCGCTCTGCGGGTGCTGATCAAGCCGATCTTCGACGATGCGTTGGGCGACTGGCTGTACGATTCTCCACGGCTGGTGCCGGCCGGTGTGTTCTACCTGTTCTATGCGCTTGCGCTGGTGATCCTCGTCTCCTGGCCCGCCTACACTGCTGGGACCGTGGTGCAGGCGCTGTGGCAGGGGGCGCTGATCGGCGCCATGGCTTACGGAACCTACGAGTTCACCAACCTTTCGACATTGCGGCGCTGGACCGCGCGGCAGGTGGCGGTCGATGGAACGTGGGGCACCGTGCTGACCGCGCTGTCGGCGGCGGGCGGTGTCTGGCTGACCGGCCTGATCTTCGGCTGACCGGCGCGCCTAGCGCGGATGCAGCCGGGTGATGCCCAGATTGCCGGCCCGGGCGAGGTCCGGGTCGAGTGTCATCGGCACGTATTCGCCGCGCCGCCAAAGCTCACCCAGGTCATCGTAATGGCGGCTGAGCGGGTGACCGGACTGGCCCGTGGCGATGATGAAGACCGACGAATCGGGATCGGCGAAATCATAGACGCCGCGATAGCCCGCCGCGTGGGTGTTGAGGTAGGGCTCGGGCCCGGTGCCGGGTGTGGCGCCCCGGTTCAGGGTGAAATCGCCGCCCGAGGTGGCCTGGCGGATGTTCACGATCCACGAGAACAGGCGCGTCTGCCCCAGCACGGGATGTTCGTGCAACGCCTCGTGCGCCGCGCCCCAGCGCCAGCTTTCGACATCGGTGCCGTAGCTTTCCTCCAGCTCCTGCAGGGCGTCGTCGAGGGCAACACGGGCGATGTCGGTGCAGGTTTCCTCCGCCGTGGAGGGGCGCACGTCGCACCAGATCGCGGCGCCGTCGATGTCGCGGAAGACCCGTTCGAGGAACACCGGCTCCACCTGCCAGAATTCCTCGGCCAACGGGCCGATGTCATCCCGGATCAGGCGTTGCTGGAGGTGCCGCATCCACGAGGCGAAGATCAGCGGCTCAGGCAGGTGCTGGTTCATCTCGCCGTTCCAGTCGGCCAGAAGCTCCAGCGCACGTTGACGGCGTCGTTCGGTCGTGCCGGGTGCGGCAAGCTCGCCGGTGAACCAGAGGTCGCGGGCCACCAGCGGCAGGAGGTTGCGGGCGGCGGGTGAGACGGTGTCGAGCTGCGCCTCGATGAAGCTGTCGCGGGTATGGACGGCGCGGGCCTGCATCAGGCGGCTGAGGCGGTCGATGCGCTGCGTGTCGCCCCAGTGGAACGACACGTGCAGCGGGAATTCGCGATCCACCATCTTGTTGTTCGTATTGCCCAAAACGCCCGTCTCGGGGTCGAGAAAGGTCGGATTGGCGAAATACTGGGTGATGCCTTGCCAGCGGTTGCCTGCGATCCAGCCGCGCGACGGCATGCGGGCCTGCGTCTCGTGTTCGATCAGGCGCCAGGGCATGTGGCCGATCACCTGCATCGCGATGTCGCCATCGGCGGAGGCGAGCATGAGGTTGGAGGCGGGCGCGACGAAATCCTCGCCCGAGGCCAGCGCCTCGTCCACGTCGCGCGCGCGCATCAGGCGCAGACCGGCCTGGATCGAGGTGAATTCATCGCTGGAGCCGGTCCAGCGCATGGCCATGACGTGACCGGCGGGCGTGACGCTCGAGAGACCCCAGTGGCCGCCGGGAATGATCGGGCCATTCTCCGTGGACCGAAGGGTGATCGTGACGGGCGCTTCGCCCGCGATCTGGATGATCTCGCGGCTGGTTTCGAAATCGGCCCAGCCGTCGGGGGTTCGGTATTGCTGCGGATTGTCCGGGTTCAGCTCTTCGACGTAGAGGTCGATGTCGTCGAGATAGGCGGTGGTCAGCCCCCAGCTGAGCCGCTCGGACCGGCCGTGCTGCACGACGGGAATACCGGGGATCGTGGCGCCGATCACGCCGCCGGTGGCCAGCTCCAGCCGCGCCAGATACCACAGCGACGGCGCGGTCAGCGCGACATGCGGGTCGGAGGCCAGCAAGGCGCCGCTTGCGGCAGAGCGTGACGGCGCGGCGGCCCAGGCGTTCGAGGCACCGCCCCGGTTCAGGCCCTGCGCGTGGGGATGCAGGGGATCGCGGGGGGCAGCCGGCCCGGCATCGGCGAAGGCGCTGCGCGGGAGGCCGAGGAGCGAGGCGATATCGCCAAGCTCCGCGGCACCACTGCCCGGGGCGTCGGGCATGATATCGGCGATGCGTTCAGGCTCGGGCAGTGCGAGCGAAGTGCGGGCGCGCAGGATCTCGGTCTCGTGGTGGGTGGCGCTTTCGAATGCCATCAGAAGCGACAGGGCGACGGAATCGTTGGGCCGCCACGGCGCGATCTGAGGCTCGAACAGGAACAGTTCCGGCGCGCCGCGCCCCAAGGCTTCGGACCCGACCAGCCTGAGCCATGCGTTCACACCGTCGGAATAGGCCTGCAACGCGCCGAGACTGTCTTCCGAGAACGCATCGAGCGAGCGTGTGGCGTGCCCGTCGAGGTCCAGCCGCCGCATCAGGTCGTCGATTTCCAGCGTGCGCGGCCCGAACACCTCCGACAGACGCCCCTGCGCGGTGCGGCGCAGCATCAGCATCTGCCAAAGCCGATCCTGCGCATGGACGAAGCCAAGGCCATACATCACGTCATGATCGGTCAGGGCGAAGATATGCGGGACGGCGGCGGTGTTGCGGACGATCTCGACCTCTCCGTCGAGGCCCGGAAGCTGCCACTCGGCCTGGTAATCGGGGATCGAACGGCCGGCCATCCAGAAGGCCAGCGCCACGACAAGGACCACTACGACGATACCGGCGGCCACAAGCCGCGTCAGCCATCGCAACAGGGTCATCATCCGGGCGCGTTCCTTTGACGTAACAAGTGTCGCGTCTACCGCGCGATGGCGCTCGCGGCAATGGCGGCGAAGATCACATCAAGCTCGGACGCAACGTCGCGCAGGGCAGGGTCGGAGCCATCGGAATAGAGCGAGAGAAGTCCGGACGGCTGGATATAGGAGAGCGTCGCCGTGCCGTCTGCATTCTCGGTCACGTAGAGGCGGATCGGGGCGTGAATCATCGCTTCTGTCGAGAGGCGCAGGAGGCGCACGGCAAAGTCGTTGTTGAAAATGCCGATGACGCGGTTGCCGGGGATTTCGATGCCCCGGCGTGCAGCGGCCCCGGTCGGACCGGCCTGCGTGACGACGGCCATGCCGTGTTCGGGCACGGCGGCAAGCGTTCGCTCGAGCAGCGTGTCGTAATCGTATCCGGTAACATGGACCTGCCAGCCCGGTTCGGCCACGAGGTCGGCAATGTCTTCCTGCGCCGTAGCGGGCAGGGACGACACAAGCAGGGCAAGCAGGACACGCAACATCGGACACCTCGGGGCTGAGCCCTCCGAGAATGACGTGGCAAGGGAACCGCATCCAGTCACGCTTGCGCGACCGGTCCCGGCGTTCCGCGAACGCCGTGGGGAAAACCGCGTTTTCCGGTTGTGCTTCGCCGAATTGTGCGCGCCCCGGATTTCGCGGAAATCCACACGGATCGCGCGGCGATCCGGCTTATGGCGTTTCCGGTTTGAGCTAAATCGCCAATACCCTGCCGCGCCTTCGGCGCTCTCGGGACATTGGCGATCCTTGATTCAGTGAAAACCGCAAACGCTTTACGGAATGATCCGCGTATATCGGGTGCCGTCGAGCGTCGCCCCGATGATCAGCCCGGCCTGTCCGTAGATCACCGCGATCACGGGCTCTGCCAGTGTCGCCGTGTCGAAGCCGAGCGTGCCCGCGTTGGTGTTGACGGCATACCGCACGTCCGCGCCGACCGACCAGCCGACGGAGTTGCGGAATTCGGCCAGCGCATCGGGGTTCATGAAGAACAGGGTATGGGCATATTGCTGTGCCCCGATCTGCAGGCCGAAGCTGCCGGAGACGGCGGAATAATAGTCCACCGTCGCACCGCCGACGCGCAGCGCACCGCGACCGTAGGCACCGCCGAAGCCGAATCCCGCCTCGGTCACCAGCGGCATGACCAGCATGCCGGAGGCGTTGTTCACGAGGTCCTGGGTGCCGGGCACCTCGGTGACCATGTAGTTGATCGCTTCGTCCACGCGGGCGTCGATGCGCGGCCCGTTGGAATTGCCGAGCGGGTTGCCACAGGCCGCCAGTAGCGGAACCGAGCCTGCGCCGAGAAGAAGGGAACGTCTGGAAAGACCATCTGCCATGGGGAGTACCTTGCCTTGAATGCCTCTTGCCGGGGCTTCCTGCCCCGATCCTTGTGAGCGAGATTACGCCGAAAGGGCCGCCATGTCATCCGCGAAGGCGCAATATCTGCGGGATTTCGCCGATCGGGCCGCTAGCCGTTGAGGATCCGGGCCACGCGGGGGGCGAAATAGGTCAGCACCCCGTCACAGCCCGCGCGCCGGAACGCCATCAGGCTTTCCAGCATCACCTTCTCACCGTCGATCCAGCCGTTCTGCGCTGCCGCCTCGATCATCGCGTATTCGCCGGAGACCTGGTAGGCGAAGGTCGGCGCGCCGAAGCGATCCTTCACCTGCCGGCACAGGTCGAGATAGGGCAGGCCGGGCTTGACCATGACCATGTCGGCGCCTTCCGACAGGTCGCGTTCGACGCAGCGCAGCGCCTCGCGCGCATTCAGCGGGTCGATCTGGTAGGTTTTCTTGTCGCCCTTCAGCGCGCCCGACGCGCCCACGGCATCGCGGAACGGACCGTAGAAGGCGGAGGCGAATTTCGCGGCGTAGGACATGATCGTCACGTTGGTGTGGCCGGCCTGTTCCAGGGCCGCGCGCATGGCGCCGATGCGGCTGTCCATCATGTCGGAGGGTCCTAGGATGTCGGCGCCGGCCTCGGCCTGCGCGAGGGCCATCTTCACCAGCGCCTCGACCGTTTCGTCGTTCACGATCACGCCGTCGCGCACGATGCCGTCATGGCCGTTGGCGTTGTACGGGTCGAGCGCGATGTCGGTCATGACCGCGATCTCGATGCCCGCCTCGCGGATCGCCCGGATCGCGCGGTTGCTGAGGTTGTCGGGGTTCCAGGCCTCTTCGCAGAGCTCGGTTTTCAGGGCCGGATCGGTGTAGGGAAATATGCAGATCGCGGGAATGCCGAGGGACGCGGCCTCGCGCGCAGCCTCGACCAGCAGATCCACCGACAGGCGTTCGACCCCGGGCATGGACGCGACCTTCTGACGCTCGTTCTGACCGGCACAGACGAAGACCGGCCAGATCAGGTCGTTCACGCTGAGGCTGCTTTCGCGCACGAGGTTGCGCAAGGGTGCGCTGGCGCGGGTGCGGCGGAAACGGGTCAGCGGGAAGGGGGCTTGGTTCACGCTCATCTTGCGGGCCTCTGGCGGTGATGTCTCGCCCAGAGGGGTGCCACGGCAACACATCGGGCGCAAGCGCGGTGGCGAAGGCTGGCATCCGCCAGATCGCTTGCATATGGTGCGCCGAAATTGTCGACCTGCTGCGTGAGCCTCCCCCTTGGATTTCTTCGATCTCGTCACACAAGTGATCAACCTCAGGTCGTTTTCGAACATGTGGTACTGGATCGTGCTTGCGATCCTGTGGTCCTCGCTGAGCCATTGGACGATCGGCGTGCCGTTTCATCTGGTCAGCCGCGCCAAGCGTGGCGACGCGCGCGCCGAGGCCGACATGATGGTCCTGACGCGGATGAATGCCGAGCGGATGCTGCAATATGCCGAGACCTCGGGCGTGCCTGCGGTGGCCTTCGCGACCTTCATCCTGACCGGGCTGGCGATCACGGGGTGGATGTATGGTGTGGAGTTCGCGCAGGCGATTTTCCTGCTGCTCTGCCCCTCGATGCTGGTCGTGGGCCTTGGGGTCTGGACGTCACAACGCCTGCACGACAGCGGTTACGTGGCCGTGCCGACCATGCTGCGACAGCACCGGCTGATCGTGCAGATTCTGGGTGTGGTGTTCATTTTCATCACTGCCTTCTGGGGCATGTATCAGAACGTGAATGTCGGCCCGCTCGGCTGATGTCTTGACACCGCGCCCCGGCGGCGTAGGTCAGGCGCTCCATGGCTGATCCGAAACACATCCTGTGCGGTGGCGCGCCCGAGGGGTTCGATGCCACGCTGGTCCTGCGCGAAGCGGCGCAGGGGCCGGTCGTGCATGTCGCCCGCGATGACAAGCGTCTGCGCGCCATGGCCGAGGCGTTGCGGTTCTTCGATCCGACGGTGCCGGTTCTGGAGTTCCCCGGTTGGGATTGCCTGCCCTACGACCGCGTCAGCCCGCAGGCCGAGATCTCGGCGCAGCGCATGGCGACGCTGGCGGCTTTGGCTGCGGGGCTGAACGGGCCGTTCGTGCTGCTGACGACGCTGAATGCGGCCACGCAATACGTGCCGGAGCGGGCCTTGCTGGCGTCGTCAGCCTTCGTGGCGCAGGTCGACGCGCGGATCGACGAGGAGGCCCTGCGCGCCTTCCTTGTCCGCATGGGCTACGTGCAGGCCCCCACGGTGACAGAGCCGGGCGATTACGCCGTGCGCGGCGGCATCATCGACGTCTGGCCGCCGGGGGAGGAGCAGCCGGTGCGCCTCGACCTTTTCGGCGATGTGCTGGACGGCGCGCGGCGGTTCGATCCGGCCAGCCAGCGCACCTCGGAAAAAATGGACCGGGTGGAACTGGCGCCGGTCAGCGAGGTGATCCTCGACGAGGCCGCCATCGCGCGGTTCCGGCAGAATTACCGCGTGGAATTCGGCGCAGGCGGCACCGACGATCCGCTTTACGAGGCCGTGACGGCCGGCCGGAAAGCGCAGGGGATGGAACATTGGCTGCCGTTCTTCCATGAGCGGCTGGAGACGCTCTTCGACTACCTGCCCGATGCAACGATCACGCTGGATGACCAGTCGACGCCGCAGCGCCTTGCGCGGTGGGAGAGCATCACCGACCAGTACGATACCCGCAAGACCGCGCTGACCCAGAAGGGGCGGCTCGACACTGTCTACAAGCCCGCACCGCCGGAGCTGCTGTATCTCAACGATGCGGCGTGGGAGAAGGCCGTGGCAGGCCACCGGGTCGTGCAATTCTCGGTCCACGCGGCGGCGACCGGGCCGGGCGTGATCGACGCCGGCGGGCGTGTGGGTCGCAGTTTTGCGCCTGAACGTCAGCAGGAAAACCTGAGCCTTTTCGGTGCCTTGGCGGATCATGTTCGCGCGAAGCGTGAAGGTGGCGCGGTGGTCATCGCAAGCTGGTCCGAAGGCGCGCGGGAGCGTCTGGAAGGCCTGCTGGAGGACGAAGGCCTTTCTGGCGTCAAGCGTGTGAAGGATGCGCGTGAGATCGGCGGCGCGGGCAGCCTGAACCTGACCGTCTGGCCGTTGGAGGAAGGCTTCACCGGCAACGGCCTGACCGTGATTTCCGAGCAGGATGTTCTCGGCGACCGGCTGATCCGGCCCAAGCGCAAGGTCAAGCGGGCCGAAAATTACCTGACCGAAGCGCAATCGCTCAGCCCTGGCGATCTGGTCGTGCATGTCGATCATGGCGTCGGGCGCTACACCGGGCTGCAGACCGTCACGGCGGCGGGGGCACCACATGAATGCGTGGCGCTGGAATACGCCGGCGGCGACCGCCTGTTCCTGCCGGTCGAGAATATCGAACTGCTCAGCCGCTATGGCCATGACGAAGGCCTGCTCGACAAGCTCGGCGGCGGCGCGTGGCAGGCCAAGAAGGCGAAGCTGAAGGAGCGGATCCGGCAGATCGCCGACAAGCTCATCCGCATCGCCGCCGAACGCGAATTGCGCTCCGCCCCGGTCTACGAGCCGCCCGGCGACATGTGGGAGGCGTTCAATGCCCGCTTCCCCTACGAGGAGACGGACGACCAGCTTTCGGCCATCGCCGATGTGCTGGAGGACCTGACGCTCGGCCGGCCAATGGACCGCCTTGTCGTCGGTGACGTGGGCTTCGGCAAGACCGAAGTGGCGATGCGCGCGGCCTTCGTGGCGGCGGCGTCGGGCATGCAGGTGGCGGTGATCGCGCCGACAACGCTGCTAGCGCGCCAGCATGCCAAGACATTCCAGGACCGGTTCCGGGGCTTCCCCGTGACGGTCAGGCAATTGAGCCGCTTCGTGTCGGCAAAGCAGGCGGCGGAAACGCGCAAGGGGCTGGCCGATGGGTCCGTCGATATCGTGATCGGCACCCATGCGGTGCTGGCCAAGCAGGTCAGGATCAAGAACCTCGGGTTGCTCATCATCGACGAGGAACAGCGGTTCGGCGTGACCCACAAGGAACGGCTGAAGGAAATGCGCTCGGACGTTCACGTCCTGACGCTTTCGGCCACGCCGATCCCGCGCACGCTGCAAATGTCTCTGAGCGGTGTGCGTGACCTGAGCCTGATCGGCACGCCGCCGGTCGACCGTCTGGCGATCCGCACCTATGTCAGCGAATTCGACGCGGTCACGATCCGCGAGGCGCTGCTGCGCGAGCATTACCGGGGCGGGCAGTCCTTCTACGTCGTCCCGCGCATCGAGGATCTGCCCGAGATCGAGGCGTTCCTGCGCGACCACGTGCCGGAGGTGACCTTCATCACCGCCCATGGCCAGATGGCGGCGGGCGAGCTGGATGACCGGATGGTCGCCTTCTACGACGGCAAGTACGACGTGCTGCTGGCCACGACGATCGTGGAATCGGGAATCGACATTCCGACCGCGAACACGATGGTCATCCACCGCGCCGACATGTTCGGGCTGGCGCAGCTGTACCAGATCCGGGGCAGGGTGGGCCGCTCCAAGACACGGGCCTATGCCTACCTGACCACGAAGCCGCGCGGGAAGTTGACGCCGACCGCCGAGAAACGGCTGCGGGTTCTGGGCTCGCTCGACTCGCTCGGGGCGGGCTTCACGATTGCATCGCAAGACCTCGATATCCGGGGGGCGGGCAATATCGTCGGCGAGGAGCAATCGGGCCACGTCAAGGAAGTGGGCTTCGAGCTTTACCAGTCGATGCTGGAGGAGGCGATTGCCAAGATCCGTTCGGGCGAGGCGGAGGGGCTGCCGGGCGACGGCGACGGGCAATGGTCGCCGCAGATCAATCTCGGCGTGCCGGTGCTGATCCCCGAGGCCTACGTGCCCGACCTGGACGTGCGGCTGGGGCTTTACCGGCGGCTGTCGCAGTTGGAGACCAAGGTCGATCTGGAGGGCTTTGCCGCCGAGTTGATCGACCGGTTCGGAACCTTGCCGAAGGAGGTCAACACGCTCCTGCTGGTGGTGCGGATCAAGGCGATGTGCAAACGTGCCCATATCGCCAAGCTCGACGCCGGGCCGAAGGGGGCGACGATCCAGTTCCACAACGACAAGTTTCCGAACCCGGCGGGGCTGGTGGCCTTCGTGCAGGATCAGAACGGGCTGGCGAAGGTCAAGGACAACAAGATCGTCGTGCGCCGCGACTGGATGAAGGACGCCGACAAGATCAAGGGCGCCTTCGCGATTGCCCGCGACCTCGCCGTGCAGGCCGAGGGGAAGGCCCCGGCGAAGGCGTGAGCTAAGCGGATTGCCGCGCAATCCGGGTGGAAAGCCGCGCTTTCCGGGTCACGCGCAGACGGGATTTCGCGACGAAATCCGCACGGACATCGCGACGATGTCCGCTTCGCCGCATTGATACAGGGCGTTGTTTCAGGGTAAGGGAGCCGCAAAGCGCGACGTAAATGAACGTCAGAGGCTCGCAGCAGATGTCAGACACACCGAAAACCCGTCGCGAAATGCCCCGCTGGGGCTGGTACGCATTCCTGTTCTTCTCGCTCCTGTCAGCGGCGTCGGCCTTCAAATTCGTGCCGCCGGGCTTGTTCTTCGGTGTTGCCGAGCATTGGGGCGAGGGGTTCCACGTGACGTGGATGAGCTTCGTGGTCGAGGGGATCGAACGCGGGGCGGATCATGTGGCCCATCACATCGAAAATGTCGGGTCGATCCTGGCCGTGCACATGATCACGGGCGGCCTTGCGGTGTTGCTCACGCCTTTGCAGGTCAGCCGGATGTGGCGGCGCGGCGACCGGCGCAAGCATGTCTACCTTGGGTGGGCGATGGTGCCGATCGTCACCATCGCGGCGCTGACCACGCCGCCGATCAGCTTCAACATGTCCTATCCGCTGTGGTCCGAGCTTGGCTTTGCCATGGGCTCGGTCGCGTGGTTCTCGGCGCTGGTGATGGGGATGTTCTACATCCTGCGACGCAATTACGAGATGCACAAACGCTGGATGGTGATGATGGCCGCACTCAGCTTCGGGGCCGTGTCGTTCCGCATTCAGCTGCCGATCCTGCGCCTGTTCTGGGACATGGACGTGGTGTTTCCTTACCTCGGCTGGACCTGCTGGGTGCCGAACGTGATCGTCGTGGCGATCTGGTGGTGGCGCACGTCGAAACGACGCGCGCCCACCGCACAACCCGCCGAGTGACGATCACTCCGCCGTGTCGCGCGGCATGAAGCGCATGAGGATTGCGGCGATGATCGTCAGGATCGCGACCGAAATCGCGAGCGGCGTCGCCGTGCCGGTGAAGAGCTGACCGACAAGGGCGCCCACGGCCGCGCCCGCGATGGTGGCCAGCCCGCCCATGATCGACGCGGCAAGCCCCGCGATATGGCCGAGCGGCTCGAGCGCGAGCGCATTCAGGTTGCCGATTGTGAAGCCCATCAGGCAGAACACGCTGACGGTCCACACGAAGTAGATCCAGAACTCCGCCGGGCCCGCCATGCTGCTGAGAAGCACGATCGCCATCAATGTCGAAAGGGTCGCCTGAACCCAAAGCGCCGTTCGCACCAGGGGACGCATCCCAACGCGTACGACCAGCCAACCGTTCAGCGGCGCGGCGGGCGCGGCCAGCAGGGCGATGACGAAAAAGTACCAGTGGAACTCCTCTCCACGTCCGTAAGCGAGGTCGAAGATCGGCTGGATCGACGAAATCGTGCCGAAGAGGAGCCCGAAGATCAGCGTCTGAACGAGGATGGACAGCTGCATCTGGCGCAGCGAAAGCGCCTCTTTCGCGCCGTCCCAGAGCGATTTCACGCGCATCGGGCGGCGCATCGGCGGGGGCAGGGTCTCGGGCTGGCGGATGGTCAGCCATCCCACCGAGATGAGTGAGAACAGCAGGAAGGCCACGAAGATCGCCCGCCAGTCGAACAGCGTTATGATCCCTTGGCCGATCAGCGGCGCGACTGCAGGGAAAATCGTGAAGACCAGCATGACGAAGGACACGATCCGCGCCATCTCGCGCCCGGAATAGAGGTCGCGCACCAGCGCCAGCGCCACCACGCGCGGCCCGGCGGCCCCGAACCCCTGCACGATGCGCGCGGCGATCAGAAGCTCCATCGAGCCTGCGGCCCAAGCCAGCGCCGCGCCCAGGATGTAGAGCGCGGTGAAGGCGAGGATGACCGGCTTGCGCCCGAACGTATCCGAAATCGGCCCGGTCAGCAGCGTGCCCGCGCCCATGCCAAGCACGAAGCTGGTGATGACGAGCTGCGCGTAGTTCATGTTGTCCGGGGTCAGTTCGGTCGCGATCTCGGGCAGGGCGGGCAGCATCGCGTCGATAGAAAAGGCGATGGTCGCGAACATCATCCCCATCAGGGCGATGAATTCGGGCGTCGACAGGCGCGGGATCGGTTGGGGTTCTGAGGTTTCGGTCGCGCTCATGTCGGTCGTCCAATCAAGAAGGGGGCCTTGGCCCGGTAGGTGTCGTAATCCGCGTGGCGGGCCGACAGCGCGGCCTCCTCGACGCGGGCGGCGGCGTAGAGTGTGACCAGCGCGGCGGCGGCAATGATCCAGCCGGGCAGGTGGCCCAGCAGGATGGCGAAGCCGAGAAAACCGGCGGCTTGTCCGACGTATTGCGGGTGACGCGACAGCTTGTAGGCGCCGGTTTGAACCACGCCGACGTCCCAGCCGCTGGTGCCGTTAAGGCCGAGGTTCGCCGTGCCCCAGCTTTGCAATGCGCTGCCCGCGAAGCCGATGGATAGCGCGACGGCCCAGATCAGCCAGGCCCATTCGCCCTCAGGCACCTGCCAGGTCTGGAACATGCCGACATAGATCAGGATCGTCAGGCCCCACGACCAGGCGGCGGTGAACCAGTTGCCCTTCGCGGGCGGCCACGGGCCCGCAAGCGGGTCGTGGTGCGAGGCCCACAGGATCACGGCCCAGAGCGCGCAGGCCCCGAGGCCGAGGATCAGGCCAACGGTCATGCCATCCGCCTTTGCCGCCAGAAAAGTGCCAATGCGACACCCCAGATCACAAGCTCCAGCAGAATGGTCCAATGGGTAAGGAAGGCGACCAGCCAGTGAATCCCGTCCCGTGGAGGCACTTCGATTATCCGGAACAATTCCCCCGATGCGGGCCAGAGCCACATGATCCCGCCGGCCAGACTGTCTAGTACGATGTGCAAGAGCCAAGCCGCGCAGAAGGCCATGATATGTCTGCTCAGCCGTTTCGCAAACAGGGTGGAGACCAGCAAAGCGACAGCACCACAGATCAGCGCGAATGCCGGTGCGTGCACCCAATAATGGTGATGGTGAAAGGCACGGTCGTCGACGAGGTAAAATGCCAGCAGGTCGAAATCGGGGAACACCGAGCCCACAAGCGCGGCGGCCAAAATCGTTCCGTCCCATCGCTGCGTTCGGGCCAGAATGTATCCGGCTGGCAGATGTGCCGTAATCACCCCTTGGCCTCTTCTTCAGCCTTCAGCCGGTCGAGCTGTTCGTTCAGGTCGTCGATGATCGCCTCCCATTGCGCGGGCGGCTGTGCGCCCGGCACGGCGTGTTGCGAGGCGACGATGAACGTGGGCACCGCCTGCACCCCGCGAGAGCGCGCGTGGGCGTCGCGGTCGCGGATGCTTTGCGCGTCGGCGTCGCCCTCGTAGAGCTTGGCGATCATGTTGCGGTCCAGTCCGACGCTTTCGGCGATGTCGACCAGGGTGGGGATGTCGCCGATGTCGCGGCCCTCCACGAAATAGGCCCGGAACAGCGCCAGAACGGCAGGGGTCTGGCGGCCTTCGATGCCCGCCCAGTGGATCAGCCGATGAGCGTTGAGCGTGTTGGGCGTGCGGTCGATGGATTCGAGGTTGATCTTGAGGCCCGCTTCTTCGGCCTTTTCGACCACGGGGGCATAGGCACGGGCAAACCCCTCCTTCCCGCCGAACTTGTTTTCGAGGTAGGCGCGGCGGTCACGGCCCTCGGGCGGCATGTCGGGGTTCAGCTGGAACGGGTGCCATTCGATGGTGAACGGATGGTTCGGCCGGGCCTCCATCGCGCGGGCGAGGTTGGTCCAGCCGATGTAGCACCACGGGCAGATCGGGTCGGACAGGATATCGAGCTTGATCATGAGCTTTCCTCCAGGATTGCGCCAAGCGCCCTGCGGTTCAGCTTGCCGTTGCCGCCGCGCGGCAGGGCATCGACGCGCAGGTAGACGCGGGGGCGTTTGTGTTTCGCGAGATTGGGTTCGGCATAGGCCGCCAGCGCGTCCTCGGTCGCGGGTCCCGCGTATGCAAGGGCGAGGATGGTCGTTTCAGGATTGGGGCGGATCGTCAGGGCGGCGCATTCGGTCAGGCCGGGCGCACCGTCGAAGGCGGCTTCGATTTCGGCGGGCGCGATGCGGAAGCCGCCGGCGGTCAGGATATCGTCGGCACGGCCATGGTAAACGTAGGCGCCGTCCGGGCGGCGCGCGACGAGATCGCCGGTCACGAAATGGCCGTTGGTCAGCGGCAGGGATGTCTGGCCGCCTTTCGCCGTGATGCCGCAGGTGAGGCCGGGATCCGAACGGTGGATCGCAAGGTGGCCGACCGTGCCGTCGGGAACCGCGGCCCCGTCATCGTCGAACACGGACAGGTTGCGGCCCTCCTGCGCGTAACCGATGCAGCCGTCGGGCGCGGGCCGGGCAGGGGAGCCGCTGAGGAAGGTGGAGCATTCCGACATACCGAGCGCCTCGTGGATGTCGGTTCCGGTCGCCTCCCGCCAGCGGGCGCGCAAGCTCGGTGGCAGGGCCTCCCCGGCGGAGAGGGCGTGGCGCAATTTCGGCATCGCGGGCAGATCGCGGGCAAGGAGCTTGCGGAACAGGCCCGGAGAGCCGGCAAGGATCGTGGCGTCATGGCGCTTGGCAAGCAGGCCGAGCGTGGCCGGGTCAGTGCCGTCAGCCGGAACCAGCGCCGTTGCCCCCATGGCCCACGGGTCCAGCAGCCCGGTGCCGAGCGTGTAGGTCCAGTTCAGCGCGCCTGCGTGCAGGACGCGATCCGTCGGGCGCAGGCCGTACCAGCCATCCACCATCATGCCCCGCGCCCAGATCGCGCGGTGCGCGTGGCGCACGGCTTTCGGCTGGCCGGAGGTGCCGGAGGTGAAGACGATATAGGCCAGATCGTCCGAGAGGCGCCTGACCGGGGCGACCTTTGGGCCTTGCAGGATCTCCGTGCCGAAAACCGGTGCGGCATGGTCCGGCAGGGCGACGCCGGGGTCGGCGATGATCGCGTGGGGCACGACGGCCTCGGCCAGCCGCGTGACTTCGTGGGAGGTCAGCGCGGCGGAGCTCACAAGCGGGATGTACCCCGCCGCTATGGTGCCGAGGAAGGCCAGTGGGAAATTCGCGGAATTGGTGAGGCGCAGCATCACCTGCGCGCCGGGCGTCAGGCCGGTCGATTGCAGCCCCCCGGCGGCACGGGCGACCGCCTCGGCCAGGCGCCCGTAGGACCAGCGTTCCGCCTTGGCCGGGCCGAGGATCGCCAGCGCGATCTTGTCGGGGTCGTGCCTGGCCGGGGCCAGCACGTGCTCGACGAGATTGAAATGGAGCGGAGCCTGCATTTCCTCGGGCCTACGCCCGTGCAGCGGCAGTTGCAAGCGCCGCCCGGCCTGCGCTACTGCACAACGCCATGACCCAACCGCACAGTGAACCCAGCCTGATCCAGCTTGCCCGCGCCTCCGGCGAGGATGAGATGGTACCGCCCATCGACCTGGCCGTCCGCGTGCGGGAGCTTCGGAAAGCGAAGAACTGGACGCTGGAACAGGCGGCACGGCAGGCGGGTCTCGCTCGCTCGACCCTGTCGAAGATCGAGAACGGGCAGATGTCGCCCACCTATGACGCCTTGAAGAAGCTGGCCGTCGGGCTTGGCATCTCGGTCCCGCAGCTTTTCACGCCAAAGGCATCGCCGCAGGGGGGCGGTCGGATGGTCTCGACCCGGCGGGGTGAAGGGGCGGCCCATGCCACGACGACCTACGAGCATGAATTGCTGGCCGATCAGCTCGTCCAGAAGTCGATGCTGCCCTATCGTGCCCGCATCCGGGCGCGCAATTTCGAGGAATTCGATGGGTGGGTGCGTCACGAGGGCGAAGAATTCCTTTACGTCCTGACCGGCTCCATCCGTCTCTATACCGAGTTCTACCAGCCCATCGACATGGTCCGCGGCGACAGCGCCTATTACGACGCGTCCATGGGCCATAACGTGATCTCGATCTCGGACGATGACGCGATGATCCTGTGGGTCACGTCGATGACGTGACCCTTCGCGAGTGTGCCTGCGGGCCGCCTGTCCGGAGGCCCGCATGCGCGTTGCTTACCCGAAGCGGCGGTCCGGCGAGTCGACCTGGTCGTCATCTCCGAAGCGGGCGTCGTCGGAATATACGTCCTCCTGGTCGGGTACGTATTTGCCGCTGTTCCTGATCGCCTCGTCGTTCTGCGCCGGGTGCGTGCGGGCGTCGAAGGGCATCGGCCCTTCCAGCCATTCCGCCAGCGCCGCACGGGCGTCTTCCGGTGTCATGCCCTGCTCGTTGGCAATGGCGGCTTCCAGCGTCGGCCTGCGGCCATCGACGGCGATCAGGATATCGTCGGTCAATTCGGGGAACCGGGCCCTCAGCGAGGGGAACACCGAAGGCCAGTTCGCGGTCACGTCGTTCCAGTTCATGGAAAACCCTTTCCTTTTGCTTGATTAGGCAACGTCGCGGAGAGGGTGCGGTTCCGTATTATCCGAACATCGCGCGCAGATCGACGGTGCTTTCCTCGCCGATGCGGTCGAAATTCTCTGATATGAACGCCTCGGCCGCCACGCGTCCGGCGGCACGCAGCTGGTGCAGAACCTGCGGCGTGGCTACGAGCTTGGTCGCCACGGACAATTGCCGCATCAGATCGTCGTCCGAGATCATGTGGATCAGCATGTCCTTCATCGCGTTGTCCTGCACCGCGCCGCGATGGAGCAGGCGCTGGACGAACTCGATGGCCCGCAATTCGCGCAGAAGCGAGGTGTTGAAGCTGATCTCGTTGATGCGGTTCTGGATCGCGCGGGCGGAGGTCGGCACGTCCTCGCGGTAGAGCGGGTTGATGTTCACGATCAGCACGTCGCGCGGCAACTCGGGCTCGAACAGGGGAAACAGCGCCGGGTTGCCGGTATAGCCGCCGTCCCAATAGGCCTCGGTTTCGCCCGTCACCGGGTCCTCCATCTCGATCGCGCGGAACAGGGTCGGCAGGCAGGCGGAGGCCATGATCGCGTTGGGAGAGATCTCGTCACCGGTGAAGATGCGGATCTTGCCGGTCCGCACATTGGTCGCGCAGATGAAGAAGGCGGGCCCGGAGGCGTTGCAGACATGGTCGTAGTCGAATTTCGACACGATGCCTTCGAGCGGATTGCGATAGAACGGGCCGCTGGCGTAGGGGCTGACCATGCGCGTAAAGCTGTCGCCGACCGCGAAGGGCAGGGAGCTTTCGATGGCAAAGCTGATCGCCTGTGGCGAGATCATGTTGAGCCAGGGCGCGAAGCTATCGTCGGTGATCGCGCCGACCTGTTCCCAGACGCCCGCCAGCAGCTCTTTCGCAAGGTCGCGCGAGCCCCGGCTGAGGCCCGACTTCACCGCCGCGCCGTTCAGCGCCCCGGCAGACGTGCCAGAAATGGCGGCGATTTCCAGGTCGTCACACTCCAGGATGGCGTCGAGCACACCCCAAGTATAGGCGCCATGGGCGCCGCCGCCCTGCAGGGCAAGGTTGATACGCTTAGTCTTCGCCATGGGTGTCCGCCCAAAGCGACAGCATCGCGTCGACCGGGATACCGTTGATCGTCATGCCGGTCAGGTTCGCATCCTCAATCTGAAGACCGGTGAGATTGGCGGAGCCGATCCGTGCCTGCGACAGGTTGACGTTGTGGAACTGCGCGCCCGTCAGGTTGACGTTCTCGAAGGTGAAGCCTGCTGCATTCACATCATCGAGCCGCGCATTCTCCATCACGCTGTCGCTGATCACCGCATCTTTCAGGCTGACCCGCGAGAAGGTCGAGCCGCACAGATACATGTTGTCGATCTCGAGCTTGTCGCGTCCGGCGTCCGATTCATCGCTCATGGAAAGGTCTCCTTGCCAGTGGCGTCAAAGAGCCGTCCAGCCGCCATCGATGCTGATCGTCGTGCCGGTGATCTGGTCGGCGGCCGGCGAGCAGAGGAAGGCGACGGTGCCGCCGATCTGCTCGGTCTTGGCGAATTCCTTCGAGGGCTGGCGTTCGAGGATGACCTTCTGCTTCGCCTCTTCCTCGGTCATGCCGTATTTCTTCGCGGTGTCGGGGATCTGGCTTTCGACGAGCGGCGTCAGGACGTAGCCGGGGCAGATGGCGTTTGCCGTGATCGGTTCCTTCGCAGTTTCCAGCGCCACGACCTTGGTCATGCCGACGACGCCATGCTTGGCGGATACGTAGGCCGATTTGTAGGGCGATGCCGTCAAGCCATGGGCCGACGCGATGTTGACGACACGGCCCCAGCCGGCCTCGCGCATCATCGGCAGGGCAACGGCCGTGGTGTGGAAGGCCGAGGACAGCATGATGGCGATGATCGCGTCCCATTTCTCGGTCGGGAATTCCTCGATCGGGGCGACGTGCTGAATGCCGGCGTTGTTGATGAGGATATCGCAGGTGCCGGCCTTCTCGATCAGCGCGCGCGCCTCGTCGCCTTTCGACAGGTCCGCCTGGATATACCGCGCCTCGACATTGAAATTCTTGGCGATTTCCTCGGCCAGCTCGTGGTCCTTCTTGTGGTCCGTGTAGGAGTTGAGGACCACGTTCGCGCCTGCACGGGCGAGTTCGCGGGCAACGCCCAGGCCGATGCCCGAGTTCGAGCCGGTGATGACTGCGGTTTTGCCGGAAAGGTCGGTGGTGATGGCCATGGGATATCTCCGCTCTGGGCTTGTTTGCGGTGAAGCTAATGCTGCAACTGCAAAAAGAACAGGGGGACAGGAGCGCGCATCCGGATCGGCCCGATGTCAGGACAAAAAAAACCCTGGCACAAGGCCAGGGTTAAGTCATTGAGGCAGGTTTCATACAGGCAAGAAACCTATCGAGCAGTGACCCCTTTATAAGCAATGACTTGGCCTGAGTCCAATCGAAAAGTTTGCCCTCCCTTTGCGGCCCCGCTAGCGTCGGCCACAACGAATTCGGGCTGTAGGAGGATTGTTCGCAAATGCAGACGCATTGTTTCATCAAGAAGGCAGGTATTGTGGCACTCGCTCTGGCAGCGGCCAGCCCTGCCATAGCTGAGCCATCGCATGGTGTGGCCATGTATGGCGAACCGGCGCTGGCCGCCGATTTCGAGCATCTTCCCTACGCCAATCCGGATGCCCCGACGGGCGGTCGAATCGTGACCGGAGAAGTCGGCTCGTTCGATTCGCTGAATCCGCATATCCGCGAAGGGTCGGTTCCCTGGCAGCTGCGATTCCTCGCCTACGAATCGCTTCTCGGCCGGTCCTATGACGAGCCCTTCACGCTCTACGGTCTGCTGGCCGAGACGGTCGAGATCGCCGAAGACAACACGTGGGTCGAATTCACGCTGCGCGAGGAAGCGGCGTTTTCCGACGGCAGCCCGGTCACCGTCGAGGATGTGATCTGGTCCTTCGAGACGCTTGGGACCGATGGGCATCCGCGGTACCTCGGATCCTGGACGCGGGTCGAGGGGATCGAGGCGGTGGGCGAACGGACCGTGCGCATCAACCTGGCCGAAGCGGATCGCGAGCTGGCGATGATCATGGGCCTGCGCCCGATCCTTCAGGCCGCACAATGGGAGGACGCGGAGTTCACCGAAAGCGGGCTGACCAATATCCCGATCACCACCGCGCCCTATGTCATCGACGATTTCGAGGCCGGGCGGTTCGTGAGCCTGCGCCGCAACCCCGATTACTGGGGCGCCGACATTCCTTTCCGGCGCGGCACCAACGTGATCGACGAGATCCGGATGGAGTTCTTCGGGGACGGCAACGCCATGCGCGAGGCCTTCACCAGCGGGCTGATCACGACCCAGCGCGAGACCTCGGCGCAGGCCTGGGCGGACGATTACGACTTCCCGCGCGTGCAGAACGGCGAGGTGGAGCTGGCCGAGATCCCGCACCAGCGGCCTTCGGGCATCACCGGCTTCGTGATGAACACCCGCCGCGACCTGTTCAGCGACTGGCGGGTGCGCGAGGCGATGATCCAGGCCTACAATTTCGAGTTCATCAACCAGACGGTGAACGGCGGCGTCGATCCGCGCATCACCTCCTATTATTCGAACTCGCCGCTCTCGATGCAGCCGGGCGCCGCCGAGGGGCGGGTGGCGGAGCTGCTCGAACCGTTCGCAGACGATCTTCTGCCCGGCGCGTTGGAAGGCTACGAGCTGCCCGTCTCGGACGGGACGGAGCGCAACCGGGAGGGGATCCGCCGCGCCATCGAGCTGATGGAAGAGGCCGGGTACACGATCGAGGAAGGTGTGATGACGGGGCCGGACGGAGCGCCTGTCACCTTCGAGATCCTTCTGCAGACCGGATCTTCGGAGAACGACGCGATCGCCAACATCTATGTCGAGGCGCTGATGCGGCTGGGGATCGACGTGACGATCACGCGGGTCGACAGCGCGCAGTATCGCGAGCGGACGGATGTCTACGACTTCGACATGACCTACAACCTCTGGGGCCTGTCCCTGAGCCCCGGCAACGAGCAGCGGCTCTACTGGGGTTGCGAGATGGTCGACGAGGAGGGCTCGCGCAACCTGATGGGGGCGTGTCATCCGGCCATCGAGGCGATGATCGACGAGATGCTGTCGTCGGGCAGCCAGGACGACTACGTCGCCGCCGTCCGGGCGCTGGACCGGGTCCTGATCTCGGAGCGCTACGTTGTGCCGTTCCACCACAATCCGATCAGCCGGCTCGCCTTCAACCGGGAACTGGAATACCCCGATTACATCCCGATCTACGGCGACTGGATCGGCTGGCAGCCGGATGTCTGGTGGGTCGAGGAGGGGCAATAAGCGACCCGTATTAAACTTGATGATCGGGGTTAAGGGACGGATTGTAAAAGACAATTGTAAATCCGTTAACCCTTGCTAACCACGATTGGGCCGCGCCGAGAGGGGCGGCCCTTTTCGATCCGGGTGTCATCGAGGGCTGTGGAGTGGTGGCGTCTTGACCGCTTTCGCCCATCGCAAATCCCGCTAGAGTGACGCCATGCCCCGGCCCAAGACGATCTCCGACGAAGACATCCTTTCCGCCGCGCTGACCTTGCTCGGCACTGTCGGGATAGGTTTCACCCTATCCGACCTGTCGCGCAGCGTCGGGCTATCCCGCGCGACCCTGATCCAGCGGTTCGGAGACCGCGAAGCGATCCTGCGCCGGATGGCGGAATTCGAGGTCGCAGCAACTCGGGACTGGATCGGCAGCATACCAGTGGAGACAGGCGGACCCGGCCTGTGGCGGTTCCTGGAGGAGATCGTGTCCAGCATGGGCGGGGGAGACGGCTTTTCGGCGCGGGTTCAGATCGCGGCGCTGGAGTCGCGCGACCCGGTGATGCGGGCCTGCGCCGATGAACGCTACCGCATGGTTCAGGACGCGATTGAAGCGCGCCTTGCCGATGCACCGGAGCGACGGCAGGCAGCGGAGCATCTGCACGGGATAATCGCCGGGGCGACGATGCAATGGGTCGTCAGTGACGGTTCGGTCGGTCTGTCGGACTATGTCCTCGAAAGGCTCCGGTGGGCCTTTGACCGCATCGACCCAGTCTTGCTTTCGGATCAGTAAGATATATAACCGACATGTAGGTTATAATTTCAGGCAGTCGCATGCGTCGCCGGGCCTTCATCTGCACCTTGGCCAGTGGATTGCCATTTCCTGCATGTGGTCTCGCGCTAATCAGGGGAGAGGGCACAATGAGAATGGTCGAGGCAAACGGCGTTCGGATTGCCACGCAGGCGTTCGGGTCGCCGGACGATCCTGCCGTTGTGCTGATCATGGGGGCGACGGCCTCGATGCTCGGCTGGCCCGATGCGTTCTGCCATACCCTTGCCGGGCACGGGTTTCACGTGATCCGTTTCGATCACCGCGATACGGGCCAGTCGACGACGTGTCCGCCGGGGCATTCGGTCTACGCGGTCGAGGATCTGGCAGATGACGTGATCGGCATTCTTGACGCTTACGGGCTGGAGCGCGCGCATCTCATCGGCATGTCGCTCGGAGGATATATCGGGCAGATGCTGGCACTGAACTTTCGGGAGCGTGTCCGAACCCTCACGCTGATCGCGTCCGAGCCGCTTGGGTGGGACGGTCCGGCGCTGCCGCATATTTCAGATGAATTCCTGGCGCATTTCGCAGGTCTGGCCGAGCTCGACTGGTCGAACGAAGCGGCCGTGACGCAGTTCTTGCTGACCAGCGAACGGATGAGCGTGAGCCCGAGCGGCCAGTTCGATGCCGTGGTCGTGCGCGATCGCATTGCCGAGGTTCTGGCCCGGACAGAGAGTGCCGCGAGCATGTTCAACCACGCCGGCCTGTCGGTGCGGGACGATTGGCCGGAAGATTTCGCGAGATTTCCGCGCCGGTGCTGGTTCTGCATGGTGAAGATGATCCGATCCTTCCTGTGGAAAATGGTCGGGCGATTGCGGCGGGGATCAGGGGCGCGGAGATTGTCGGATATCCGGGCGTCGGGCACGAATTGCCCGCGTCGCATCTCGACGTCATGACCGGGGCCATTGCCGACCATTTGTCGCGATCCGGATCATCAGACCGCTGACAGGGGGCGGTGGGATTGCTAGCGTTCCTCTCGACGCCCACGCAATCCGGAGGCCGCGCGTTGACCCCTGAAGAGAGACTGCAAGAGCTTGGACTGACCTTGCCGGCCCCTGCGCGGGCGCCGGACAATGTGCGCCTGCCGTTTTCCTTCGTGAACCTGCGCGGCGACCGGCTGCTGTTCTCGGGCAGTCCGAAGAGCAACATGGACGGCAGTATCGCGGGGCCGTTCGGGCTGTTGGGCGAGGAGTTCACCACGGAAGAAGGCTACGCGGTGGCGCGCGATATCGGGCTATCGGTGCTGGCCAACATGAAGGCGGAGATCGGGGAGCTGTCGCGCATCACCGGGTGGACGCGGGTGTTCGGCATGGTCGCCTCCGCGCCGGGCTACACGGAGCAGCACGTGGTGGTGAACGGGTTCAGTGACTTGGTGATCGAGGTGTTCGGGCCTGAAGTGGGCCGGCACGCGCGCTCGGCCATCGGCGTCTCTGGCCTGCCGCTGAATTTCGCCATCGAGATCGAGGGGGAGGTGCAGGTGGCGGGGAAAGGCCTTATTCGGCCGCCGTCTTGACCTGCGTTTCGACCGCCTTCTTCGCGTCCTGCCCGTTGGGATAGACGAGGCCGGCGGAAATGATCAGCTTGGCGCTGTCCTCGACGCTCATGTCGAGCACGAGCACATCCTTGCGCGGCACGAAGAGCAGGAAGCCCGAGGTCGGGTTCGGCGTGGTGGGCATGAAGACCGAGACGCAGTCGTCTTCGGTCTTGGCCTGGATCTCGCCCTTCGCATTGGTCGAGATGAAGGCGATCGCCCAGATCCCCTTGCGCGGATATTCGATCAGGCAGGCGCGTTCGAAGTTCTGCTGATCCTGCTTCAGCACCGTCTCGGCGATCTGCTTGAGGCCGGAATAGACCGAGCGCACCACCGGGATGGACAGCACCAGCGATTCCGCCCAACGGATCATCGAGCGCCCGATGAGGCCCTTTGCGATCCAGCCGACCAGCATCGTGAACAGGAAGAACGTCACCACGCCGATGCCGCGGATGTTGATGTTGATGCCAGTCCATTCGGCGATCAGCAGCGACGGGTTGTAGCGGGCGGGGATGAAGGGCAGCACCCACGAGTCGATCCAGCCCGTGAGGGTCCAGATCAGCCAGATCGTGATGCCGATGGGGGCGATCACGATCAGACCAGTCAGGAAATTCGACCTCAGCGAGGCGAAGATCCCGCGGCGCGGCGGTTGATCGGTGTTGGGCAGTTTCATGGGGCTTCGGATGCTGAAATGGTCCTGATCTATCTAGGCGTGGCCGTGCGGAGGCACAAGCGTTGCGGCGGGGCTATGCGATCAGTCGGGCAAATGTTGGGCGATGGCGGCGGCGAGGCGTGCATTGTTGCGCACAAGCGCGATGTTGGATGCGAGGCTCTGGCCATCGGTCAGCTCGAACAGGCGTTGCAGCAGGAACGGCGTGACGCCCTTGCCGGTGATGCCCTGCGCCTCGGCCTCGACCTGGGCTTTGGCGATCATCGGCGCGAGGGTGGCGGAGGGGATCTCGGCATCCTCGGGGATCGGGTTGGCGACAAGCTGGCCGCCGGGCAGCCCGAGGGTGGCGCGCATGCGGTGGGCGCGCGCGATCTGCTCCGGGTCATCGAGGCGGAGAGGGGCGGGCAGGCCGCTGTCGCGGCTCCAGAAGGCGGGGAAGGCGTCTTGACCGACGGCGATGACGGGCACGCCAAGGGTTTCGAGCACTTCGAGGGTCTTGGGCAGGTCGAGGATCGCCTTGGCGCCCGCGGCAACGACGGTGACGGGCGTGGCGGCGAGTTCCTGGAGGTCGGCGGAAATGTCGAAGCTATGCTCGGCCCCCTGGTGAACGCCGCCGATGCCGCCCGTGGCGAAGACGGCAATGCCCGCTAGGTGGGCGCAGATCATCGTGGCGGCGACGGTGGTCGCACCGATGCCACCCGTGGCGAGGCAGGCGGCGAGATCGGCGCGGGACAGCTTGGCGACGCCCATGGCCTGCGCCAGCGTGTCGAGTTGCGCGTCGGTAAGGCCGATGTGGATCGAGCCGTCCATGATCGCGATCGTGGCGGGCACGGCGCCCGCGACGCGGATGTCCTCCTCGACCATGCGGGCGGTTTCCACGTTCTGCGGATAGGGCATGCCGTGGGTGATGATGGTGCTTTCCAGCGCCACGATGGGGGTGCCCTTGGCGCGGGCCTCGGTCACTTCGGGGGAATAGATCAGGGGCGCATTCATGCGTCTTCTCCGGCAACGTAGCGCGCGGCGGTCGAGACGGCGGTGCTGAGCGCCTCCTCCCGGCTCTGGCCCGCGATTTCGGCGGCGATGTGTGCCGCCATGAAGGTGTCGCCCGCGCCGGTGATGCGCACGGCTTCGACCGGCGGCGGGGATTGGGTGAGGATGCCCTCGGCGCTGGCATCGACGGCCACTTGTGCGCCCTCGGTCACCAGGACGCGGGCCGCACCGGCGCGCAGCATCGCCTCGGCGGCAGCGGCGGCGTTCGCGGGGTGGGTTCCGGCGATCAGGCCGGCTTCCTCGGAATTGACGTAGAGCGTCGCGCGGGGATGCGACAGGAAGGGGCGCAGGCGCTCGGCCTTGCCGGGGGAGGCCGGGGCGATGCGCAGGTCGGCGGAGCCGAAGACCGGGCTGCGGGAGACTTCATCGAGCAGCGCCTCGGAGAGGTTGCCGTCGAGGGCAACCGGCCCGGTCCAAGGCGCCGCGGCGGAGCCGAGCGTGCCATCGGCCAGCGGCGCGAGGATGCTGTCACCGGCGCGTTCGAGCGTATGGGCGTCGGCGATGGCGGCGACCAGAGCGCCCTGTGCCTCGATCGCCATGTAGCGGTCGGTCGGCAGCTCGGGGTCGACGCGCATGAAGGAGGTGTCGAGACCAAGCGCGGTGCAGGCCTCCAGCAGATCGCGCCCCTCGGCATCGTCGCCCACAACCGACAGAAGCGCAGGGCGCAGATCGAAGCGCGCGAGCGCCATGGCGATGTTGAGCGCGACACCGCCCGGCAGGCGCGTGATCCGACCCGGCTTGTCGTTGCCCTGAACCATCGGAAGGTGCGTGCGCCCGATGATGTCCCACAGGACGGCACCGATGCAGAGAATATCCGGCTTGCGTGTCATGACCCCCTGATGCCCCGAGCGGGCGGGGGAGGCAATTGGCTTTTGCGCGGTTTCGGATACAGGACCGAGGCAGGGATGTGATCGGCCTCGTGCACGGCCATCTGCGCAGTTCGACAAGCAGCGGTTCGGGTTCGCCCACAACCTACGTGTTCTTGCCCGGGTAGTCGAGGCTGGCGAGGAAATGGCGTATGCAAGCCAGCCGCTGTCATCCTCCGGGGCCGGGGAAGGCCGTTCGAACGGCCTTGGACACGCGCGTTCGAACGCGCGTGGACCGGTTCTCGAAAACGGGTTTCTCCCGCCGCTTCGAAGCGGCGTCGCGCGCCTGTGGCCCGCGCGGGCCTTTCCCCCTTGCGCCCCATCGGCAAACGTCCTAAAGCGCGCGCACTTCACAGGCGGAGGCGGGCCTTCGGGGGAGACATCCCCGTACGGTCCACCGGTTGAGACGCAGGTCTTGAAACCTCCGCCGAGGCGCAAACCGGAAAGGAATATGGCATGGCGCTCCCTGATTTCTCCATGCGTCAGCTTCTTGAAGCTGGCGTTCACTTCGGTCACCAGACCCAGCGGTGGAACCCCCGCATGGGCGAGTTCATCTATGGCGACCGCAACGGCATTCACATCATCGACCTGACCCAGACGCACCCGATGCTGGAGCAGGCGCTGATCGCGGTTCGCGAGACCGTCGCAAAGGGCGGCCGCATCCTGTTCGTCGGCACCAAGCGCCAGGCGCAGAAGCCGATCGCGGACGCTGCGGAGCGTTGCGCGCAGTATTACATGAACCACCGTTGGCTCGGCGGCACGCTGACCAACTGGAAAACCGTCTCGAACTCGATCTCCCGCCTGAAGGAAATCGACGAGAAGATGGGCGAGGGCCTTGAAGGCCTGACCAAGAAAGAGCGTCTCGGCATGGAACGCGACCAGGCGAAGCTGCAGGCTTCTCTGGGCGGTATCCGCGAGATGGGTGGCCTTCCCGACCTGCTGTTCGTGATCGACGTGAACAAGGAAGACCTCGCGATCCTCGAAGCCAAGAAGCTGGGTATCCCGGTTGTGGCCGTGGTGGATACCAACTGCTCGCCCGATGGTGTGGATTATATCATCCCCGGCAACGACGACGCGGCCCGCGCGATCGCGCTGTATTGCGACCTCGTATCCCGCGCGGCACTCGACGGCATGACCACGCAGATGGAATCGGCCGGTGTCGATCTGGGCGCGCTGGAAGACGGTTCGGTCGAAGAGGCCCTGGGTGACGACGCGCCCGCCGAGGACGCCGCGGCAGAAGAGACCGCCGAGGGCTGAGCCTTCGGGACGTCACCAAACTGACATGGGGGTCGGGCTATGCCCGGCCCGACATTTTCCCTTTTCAGGAGACATGGACATGGCAATCACCGCTGCAATGGTGAAGGAACTGCGCGACACGACCGGCGCAGGCATGATGGACGCCAAGAAGGCGCTGACCGAGACCGACGGCGACATCGAAGCCGCGATCGACTGGCTGCGCACCAAGGGCCTTGCGAAGGCCGCGAAGAAATCGGGCCGCACCGCTGCCGAGGGCCTCGTGGCCGTTGCCGTCGACGGCAACACCGGCGTGGCCGTCGAGGTGAACTCGGAAACCGATTTCGTCGGCAAGAACGCCGAGTTCCAGCAGATGGTGCGCGGCATCGCCGACACGGCGCTGAAATCCGACGACCTGGAAGGCCTTCTGGCCGCGGACATGGGCGGCAAGACCGTTGCCGACACCGTGACCGACAAGATCGCTACGATCGGCGAGAACATGTCGGTGCGCCGCATGGCGAAGCTCTCCGGCGACAACGTCGTGACCTACGTGCATAACGCGGTGGCCGACGGCATGGGCAAGATCGGTGTCCTGGTCGCCACGAAGGGTGGGGACGAGGGCTTTGCCCGCATGGTCGCGATGCATGTCGCCGCCGCCGACCCGCGCCCGCAGGCCCTGAGCGAGAACGAGCTGGACCCGGCCGTTGTCGACAAGGAAAAGCAGGTCCAGATGGACATCGCCCGTGAAAGCGGCAAGCCCGAAGCGGTCATCGAGAAGATGATCGTGGGACGGATGCAGAAGTTCATGGCCGAGATCACGCTGCTGAACCAGAAATTCGTCGTGAACCCGGACCTGACGGTCGGCGAAGCCGCGAAAGAGGCCGGCGCCGAGATCACTGGCTTCGTGCGCCTCGAAGTCGGCGAAGGCATCGAGAAGAAAGAAGAGAACTTCGCGGAAGAAGTGGCGAAGGCAGCCAAGGGCTGAGTTCCGTCACCAGCGATGGACAGTGATGCGGGGCAGGGGAGCGATCCTCTGCCCCTTTCTCTTGCGTGTCCGGGTGCAACGCGGATCAGGCCAAAGAAAACGGCGTTGCCCAGGGACAGGGGCAACGCCGCTTCTGCTCGTGTCGCCCGGCGCAAGGGACAAGGGACAGGGGCGCCGGTGCGTCATGTCGAACGGGCCGAGGGACAGCGACCAGTCCGTTTCCCCGAAGCGGATGATGGGCGTCGAACAATAAACGCCGCCCGCTTCGAGCCCCTCGGGCCGCTTGCGCGCCCCTTGGGTGGACCCGGTGGCGGTAGTATGCCGCCACCAGGGCCCGGTGTTCCTGGCTGTAATTGCCATCACTCACGGAACGAGGTCAGAATGCGCGATCGGCGCGCTGTGCGGTAGACAGGTTTTCCTTACCCACGCGCCCCGGAACCGGCCCGACAAGCCGGTTTCTCGTGAGACTACGGTAGGTTAGGGAACCCAACGCACCCAGATCGGCGCGCGAAACCGGTCTTTACCGGCCCCGTTCGCCGACCGATCCGGTCAGGTGCGGCAGCCGTGCGGTGGTGTCTTCCTTGTCGTCGAGACGGAAGATCTGGTTCAGGATCGAGGCCTTGCGCACCGCCTGTGCCGTCGTCTCGACCCCCAGCGCATCGCGTGCGCCGCGCAGGTGTTTCTCGACCGTGGCCACGTTCCGCTCCAGCAGCAGCGCGATGTCCGCCATAGTCTTGCCGTCGGCGACAAGCTCCAGCACCTCGGCCTGGCGCGGGGTCAGCAGCTTGCGCTGGCCGGTGGCGGGCAGTTGCAGGATGCACAGGTGCGCGACATGGCAGATCGTCTCGATATCCTGCCCGTGTTCTTCCCAGATCGCATCGGCCTCGTCCTGGCCCATGCCTTTCTTGACCGCCATGCCGATGCCCGCGTTGGCGTTCTTGATCGCCATGGGAAAGCTAATCGTGTAGCCCGCCGTGATGCCGTGCTTCTCGTTGAGGGCGCGCATGGCCAACTCGCCCTGCGTGGGCTGTTCATGGGCCATGGCCATGTAGACGTCGCGCCACGACGCGGCACCGACATTGCTGATCGCCCATCGCATCATCACGCCATTGCGGAACATACCGCCGTCGACATAGGCCTCAACGTAATCGGTGGGCATGTTGGTCAGCAGAAGCGCATCCTCGGGGTTGTCGTAGAGCCCCGCGCCCCGGAAGGCGTTGAAGCCGTAGAACACCCGGTCGAAGCCGTATCCGGCGAGAACCTTGGTGTGGTGGGCCCAGAGATCCTCGACTGAGGTCATTTGCAGGTAGGGGCGGAGGCGTTTCATGAGGCGTATCCTCGGCGCTTAGGTGAGGTGGGTGTGGAGGGCGCGAATGGCGAGCGGGTAACCGGCGGTGCCGAAGCCCTGGATCACGCCGAGGCAGACGCCCCCGATCATCGAAACGTGGCGGAAGCCGTCGCGCGCATGGGTGTTGGAGACGTGCAGTTCGATCACCGGCGGGCTGATCCCGCTGATCGCATCGCGAATGGCGATGGATGTATGCGTATAGGCACCGGCGTTGATGACCACGCCCTGGTGGGTGTGGCGCACATCGTGGAGCGCGTCGACAAGACCGCCTTCGTGGTTCGACTGCCGGAACTCGACGGAACAACCAAGATCGCCCGCAAGTGCGGCGCATTCGGCCTCGACATCGGCCAGCGTGGCCGCGCCGTAGATGTCCGGCTCCCGCTCACCCAGGAGGTTGAGGTTGGGGCCGTTCAGGACCAGAAATTTCATTGTCGTCGTATCCCTTTGGCGGCACTCTATATTCAACTGCCGCGCCGCGTCAAAGCGTGGTTAAGACTTGTCGGGCATTTCCACCGGGCCGCCGTGGTCGGCCCATGTCGAAAACCCCTCCCGCAGATGGGCGGCGGGAAAGCCCATGTCCTGCAGCGTCGCCACCGTCAGAGCCGACCGCCAGCCGGAGGCGCCGTGGAAGACGTAGCGCTTGCCGGGCTGCGCGAAGACCGGCTTGTGGTAGGGGCTATCGGGATCGACCCAGAATTCGATCATCCCGCGCGGCGCGTGGACGGAGTTGGGAATGAAGCCACTGCGCTGGCGTTCGCGGATGTCGCGGATGTCGACGATCACGAGGTCCGGATCGTCGAGTTGCGCGATCAGGGCGTTGGATTCGACCTCGTCGATGCGGGCGCGGGCGGCGGCGACCATTTCGGCAGCCGTGGTGGTCAGGGCCATGCCTGTCCCTTTCGTCACAGTTGGCGGTAACGTAGATTGACCCTGCGGTATCCGGTTTGCAACAAGATGCCCGCAAGGCCGCGCGCAAGCGCCTCGGGAGGGACATCGGGATGAGCTACAAAGACACCTACGCGGCCTGGGCCGCCGCGCCGGAAGAGTTCTGGGCGAACGCCGCAGAGGGCATCGACTGGATCAAGGCGCCGAAAACGGTGCTCGACCCCGATGCCGGTGTCTATGGCCGGTGGTTCACCGACGGAACCTGCAACACCTGCTGGAACGCGGTCGACCGGCATGTCGAGGCCGGCCACGGCGACCGGCTGGCGATCATCCACGACAGCCCCGTGACGGACACCAAGCGCGAGATCACCTACGCCGAATTGCAGGACGAGGTCGCCACGCTCGGCGCCGTGTTGCAGGACATGGGCGTGGGGCAGGGGGATCGCGTCATCATCTACATGCCGATGGTGGCCGAGGCCGTCATGGCGATGCTCGCCTGTGCCCGGATCGGCGCGGTTCATTCGGTTGTCTTCGGCGGGTTCGCGGCCCCGGAACTGGCCACGCGGATCAACGATGCGGGCGCGAAGGCCGTGATCTCGGCCTCCTGCGGGATCGAGACGAAGCGCATCATTGACTACATGAGCCTCCTTAATGAAGCGATTGAAATCGCCGATAAAAAACCAGAAGCCTGCCTGATCCTCGAACGCGAGGTGCATCCGGCGGAGCTGGTCGAGGGACGCGATCTGAACTGGGCCGACGCGATGGCCGAGGCGCGCGCCAAGGGACGTCGCGCGGAATGCGTGGAAGTGGCCGCAACCGATCCGGCCTACATCCTCTATACCTCCGGTACGACCGGCGCGCCCAAGGGCGTGGTGCGTGACACCGGCGGCCACATGGTCGCGTTGAACTGGTCGATGAAGAACATCTACAACGTGGAGGCTGGCGACGTCTTCTGGGCCGCGTCTGACGTCGGCTGGGTCGTTGGCCATTCCTACATCTGTTACGCGCCGCTGCTGGCGGGCTGCACGACCGTGGTCTACGAAGGCAAGCCCGTGGGCACGCCCGATGCGGGCGCGTTCTGGCGCGTGATCTCGGAGCATAACGTGAAGGTCTTCTTCACCGCGCCGACGGCGTTCCGGGCGATCCGGGGGCAGGATCACGAGGCCGCGCTGATGGCCGGTTACGACATGTCCTGCCTGCAGGCGCTGTTCCTGGCGGGCGAACGCTCGGACCCCGCGACGCTGAAATGGGCGGAGGAGCACCTGGGCGTGCCGGTGATCGACCATTGGTGGCAGACGGAGACCGGATGGGCGATTTCGGCGATCCCGATGGGGATCGAGGCGCTGCAGGTCAAGCATGGCTCGCCGGGTGTGCCGATGCCGGGTTACGACGTGCAGGTGCTGGATGATGCGGGAAATCCGGTGCCGAATGGCACACTCGGCAATATCGTCGTGAAACTGCCGCTGCCGCCGTCCTGCCTGCCGACGCTGTGGAACGCGGAGGATCGGTTCCGCAAGAGCTACCTGAACGATTTCCCGGGATACTACGCGACCTCGGACGCGGGCATCCTCGACGAGGACGGCTACCTGCACATCATGGCGCGCACCGACGATATCATCAACGTCGCGGGCCACAGGCTGAGCACGGGCGCGATGGAAGAGGTTCTGGCGCATCACAAGGACGTGGCGGAATGCGCCGTGGTGGGAAAAGCGGACGAATTGAAGGGCCAGATGCCCCTGGGCTTCTTCGTGACGAAATCCGGCGTGAACCGGCCTGAAGAGGAAATCTGCGCCGAGCTGGTGAAGATGGTGCGTGACGAGATCGGTGCCGTGGCCGCGTTCAAGACGGCCGTGGCGGTTCAGCGGTTGCCGAAGACACGGTCCGGCAAGGTGCTGCGCGGTACGATGCAGAAGATCGCGGACGCGGAGGAGTACAAGATGCCGGCGGCGATCGACGATCCGGCGATCCTGGACGAGATCCGCGAGGTTCTCGAGGGCAAGGGGCTTGTCGGGTGAGTTTTGAGGGGCTGTGCAAGCTTGCACAAACGCGGAAGCAATTGATCTGACTACACAATCCGCATATCGCCTTATTTAACATAATCATGATTACTGGCGAAATGGATTGCCGTATACGGCGATGGGCCTGAGTCTCCCCTGTGGGAGATTACGCTTATGTCGCGCTCGTCGTCAGATGACCACGCGCCACGAACTGAGTCGCGTTTCTCGTTCACAACCAGAAACTTAGGCCACCGTGTTAACCCAACGCGTAGCCTGCGCCACGCACCGTGCGGATCGGGTCGCCGGCGATACCGGCGTTGAGCGCCTTGCGCAGGCGGCCGACGTGGACGTCCACCGTGCGGCTGTCGACGTAGATGTCCCTGCCCCAGACGCGATCCAGAAGCTGCTCGCGGCTCCAGACGCGTCCCGGGCGTTCCATGAAAGCGGTCAGAAGGCGGAATTCGGTCGGCCCGAGGCTCAGCTCGGCCTCGCCGCGATAGACGCGGTGTTCGGCAAGATCGACGCGGATGTCCTCGTATTCCAACCGTTCGCCGACCGTGGCAGGTCGCACGCGGCGCAACTGGGTGCGCAGGCGGGCCAGAAGCTCGGCCACGGAATAGGGCTTGGTGATGTAGTCATCGGCGCCGGTTTCCAGACCGCGGACCTTGTCGGTGTCCTCGGACCGGGCGGAAAGCATGATGATGGGAATTTTCGAGGTATCGGCGCCCATCTTGAGCTGGCGGCAGACCTCGATGCCCGAGACATGGGGCAGCATCCAGTCGAGCACGATGACGTCCGGCGGGGTTTCCCGCACCGCGACCAGCGCCTCGTCGCCGGCGGAGGCTGTCAGGACGTCAAAGCCCTCGGCCCGGATGTTGTAGGCCAGAACCTCACGCTGCGCGGGTTCATCCTCGACCACAAGGACAACGGGTTCGCCAGCCATGGGTCACGCCTCGTGCACGTAGGGTGTCTTGTCCTCTTTCGGACGGTCGTCATCGGGCATGACGCCGGTCACCAGGTAGATCACCTGCTCGGCCACGGAGGTCACGTGGTCGCCCATGCGTTCGATGTTCTTGGCCATGAAATGCAGGTGCATGCAGGCCGTGATGTGGCGCGGATCCTCCATCATGTGCGTCAGGTATTCGCGGAACAGCGCGGAATACATCTGGTCGACCTCAAGGTCGCGCTGGCGCACATCCTCGGCCAGGTCGGCGTCGTGCTGGATGTAGGCGTCGAGCACGTCCTTGAGCATCAGTTCGACCTGCCGCGCCATCCGCTTGAGCGAGGCGGCGGTGCCGGGAACGGTCTCAAGCTCGATCACCGACTGGGAGCGCTTGGCGATGTTCTTGGCGTAATCGCCGATGCGTTCGAGGTTGGCGGAGACGCGGAACACGGTCAGCACGGTGCGCAGGTCCGACGCGATGGGCTGGCGCAGCGCGATGATGCGCGCGGCATCGACGTTCACCTGCTCTTCCAGCTCGTCGATGGCCTTGTCGGCCCGTCGGACGGTCTTCGCGAGGTCGAGATCGCGGCTTTCCAGCGCCTGGACCGATTTGGTGATGGCTTCTTCGACCAGCCCGCCCAGGCGCATGATCTTGGCCTGGATGCCTTCCAGGTCGCGGTCGAAGCTGGAGACGATGTGTTCTGAATTCGGCATTGCCCTGCCCTGCCCTTCGCTCAGCCGATCCGGCCGGTGATGTAGCTTTCCGTGCGCGGATCGCTGGGATTGGTGAAGATCGTGTCGGTTTCGTCGAATTCCACGAGGTTGCCGAGGTGGAAGAACGCGGTCTTCTGGCTGACGCGCGCGGCCTGCTGCATGGAGTGGGTGACGATCACCACGGAATATTGCGTGCGCAACTCGTCGATCAGTTCTTCCACCTGGGCGGTGGCGATGGGGTCGAGTGCGGAGCATGGCTCGTCCATCAGGAGCACTTCGGGCGAGGTCGCGACGGCGCGCGCGATGCACAGGCGCTGCTGCTGGCCGCCCGACAGGCCCGTTCCGGGCGCCTGCAAGCGGTCTTTCACTTCGTCCCACAAGGCCGCGCGGCGCAAGGATTTTTCGACGATATCTTCAAGGTCGGACTTGTTCTGCGACAGGCCGTGGATGCGGGGCCCGTAGGCCACGTTGTCGAAGATCGACTTGGGGAACGGGTTGGGTTTCTGGAACACCATGCCGACCTTGGCGCGCAGTTGCACCGGATCGACCTTGGGGTCGTAGATATCCTCGCCTTCCAGCGTCGTCTTGCCGGTCACGCGGCAGATGTCGATGGTGTCGTTCATGCGGTTCAGCACGCGCAGGAACGTGGACTTGCCGCAGCCCGAGGGCCCGATGAAGGCCGTCACGGTCTTGTCGGCGATATCGACATCGACATCCTTGATCGCGTGGGTGTCGCCGTAGAAGACGTTCACGCCGCGCGACTGCATCTTGATCGTATCCACGGCGACTCCTTGATCGAATTGGGACATATCGTTCATGTTCGAACCTTCCATGGATCTGATCTCACCACCGTCTCTCGAACCTGCGCCGCAGCACGATGGCGATCAGGTTCATCATCAAAAGAAACACGAGCAGCACGATGATCGCACCCGAGGCTCGTTCCACAAAGGCAGGGTCCGAGCGCTGTGTCCAGCTATAGACCTGAACGGGCAGCGCCGTGGCGCCGTCGCCCATCAGGGGGAACGTGTTGGAATGGGTCGACAGGAAGTCGGGGTATTCCCGCACGAAGGCCACCATGCCGATCAGCAGGAGCGGCGCGGTTTCGCCGAGCGCCTGGGCCAGGCCGATGATCGTGCCGGTCAGGATGCCGGGCATCGCGAGCGGCAGGACATGGTGGAAGATGGATTGCATTTTCGACGCGCCGAGGCCGAGGGCCGCCTGCCGGATCGACGGCGGCACGGCGCGCAGGGAGGCGCGGGTGGCGATGATGATCGTGGGCAGGGTCATCAGCGTCAGCACGAGGCCACCGACCAGCGGCGAGGATTGGTTGAAGTTCATGAAGTTGATGAACACCGCAAGGCCGAGGATGCCGAACACGATCGACGGCACCGCCGCGAGGTTGGAGATATTCACCTCGATCAGGTCGGTCAGGCGGTTCTTGGGCGCGAATTCCTCGAGGTAGATGGAGGCCGCGACGCCGACGGGGAGCGCCAGCACCAGGACGACGATCATCATGTAGAGCGAGCCGATGATGGCGACGCCGAGGCCGGCCGCTTCGGGGCGGGAGCCGGAGGCGTCGGGCCAGGTGATGAACTCCCAGTTAAAGCGGGTTTCCATCATGCCGCGGTCGGCGAGTTCCTGCGCCAGCATCAGCTGCTCGGGCGTGACGTTTCTGTCCCGCTCGGCGCTGTCGAGGGTGACGCGGCCCTTGAAGTAGCCGTCGATGCGGCCGCCCACGAGGATCTGCGCGTCGATCGTGGTGCCCACGAGCTCGGGGTTGGCGAGAACCATGGCGCGGACCTGTGCGGGCGCTTCCTCGGACAGCATCGCGGCGATTTCGCGGATGCCCATCTCGGTCTCGATGCCCTCGGCCTCAAGGTGCGCGGCGAAACTTTCGGCGAGGATCGGCAGGTATCCGAAGGTGGTGACGGCGGCCATCTCCTCGGGGTTGCGGTTGCCGTCGGGGTCGAGCCGTTCGGCGGTCAGTTCCACCGGGAAGGACACGTAGGTCTGTCGGAACGCCGAGAGGCCGTTGCCGAGGATCGAGGTCAGCAGCACGATCAGCGCGATGATGCCGGTCGCGACGGCGGCCATGCCGTAGGTGCGGAACCGGGATTCGGCCCGGTTGCGTTTCTTCGTGCGGGCGTCCTGCGCGTAAAGGCTGCGCGCGGGCGCCGTGGAGATCGGCATATCGGTCATTCGTATTGCTCGCGATATTTGCGCACGATGTAGAGCGCGAAGATGTTGAGCCCCAGCGTGATGACGAAGAGCGTCAGGCCAAGGGCGAAGGCCACGAGGGCTTCGGGGCTGGAGAAATCGGTGTCGCCGGTCAGCTGGCCGACGATCTTGACGGTGACGGTGGTCATCGCCTCGAACGGGTTGAGGTCGAGCCGGGCCGCGGCCCCTGCCCCGAGCACGACGATCATCGTCTCACCGATGGCGCGGGAGGCCGCGAGGAGCACCGCGCCGACGATGCCGGGAAGCGCTGCCGGCAGGATGACCTGCTTGACCGTCTCGGATTGCGTGGCGCCTAGCCCGTAGGAGCCGTCGCGTAAGCTTTGGGGAACCGAGTTGATGATGTCGTCGGACAGCGAGGAGACGAAGGGGATCAGCATGATGCCCATGACGATGCCGGCGGTCATGACGCTGGAGGACGAGTCGCCCAGGCCAAGCGGTTGCGCGAAGTAGTCGCGCAGAAGCGGGCCCACGGTGATCAGTGCGAAGAGGCCGTAGACGATGGTCGGGATGCCCGCCAGAACCTCGATCAGCGGCTTCGCGACGGAGCGCACGCGGCGGGACGCGTATTCCGCCATGTAGATCGCCGCGAACAGGCCGATCGGCACGGCCACCAGAAGCGCGATGAACGAGATGTAGAGCGTGCCCCAGAGCAGCGGGATCAGGCCAAGGTCCGAATCCCCCTCGAAGCTGGGGCGCCATTCGAGGCCGAAGAAGAAATCCTGCCAGGGATAAAGCTGGAAGAAGTTCCGCGTGTCCCAGAGCATCGACAGGACGATGCCGACGGTGGTCAGGATCGCCAGCGTGGACGCGCCCATCAGGATCGCGAGGACGGCGTATTCGACGCGGTTGCGCGCGCGGAGGTCCTTGTGGGTGCGCGCGTAGGCATAGGCAAGCCCCGCGAAGGCCAGCAGGAACACCACGATCAGCATCATCGTACTGCCGGTCGCGTTCAATGCGCGGAAGCTCTGGGCGGCGACGAGGACCTCCTCGCTCACATCGGAGCCAAGGGCGACGCCCGCGCCGGCAAGCTGCGCGCGGATGTCGGTGTCAGAGGCGAGGTTTGCGGCCTCTTCCGGGGACAGGAACCCACGGTCGATGGCATCGTCGATGCCACCGGCGAGGCGGCGGACCTCGGTCATCAGGAGGGTCGGGTTCTCGACGCTCTCCATGTAACCGGCGGGGATTTGCGCCGCGACCGAGCGTTCGACGGCGATCGGCTGGATGATGAGCCAGAGGCCAAGCACCAGCAGCGCGGGCACCAGCGTCAAGAGCGTGACGTTCAGCCCATAGTAATTCGGAAGCGAATGCAGGACCCGGCGGTCGCCGCCGGCGCTGGCCAATGCACGCTGGCGTCCGAGGACATAGCCGAGGGTGCCGAGAAACAGCAGGGTCAGGAGGATCCAGAGCATGGCAGCGCGTTCCGGTCAGAGGGGGTGCGGATGGGGCCGTCTAGCGACCCCATCCAGTTGCTTCAACCAATCGGCTTACTGGCCCATCAGGGTGCGGTCGGCGACCACCGCCTGGGTTTCGGCCAGTTCCGGGTCAGCGACGAGGCCGTAGGCGGCCAGCGGGCCGAAGGGGCCGGCGATGTCGTCGGAGACGAAGAACTCGGCATATTCCTGCAGGCCCGGGATCACGTCGAGATGTGCTGCCTTGATGTAGAAGAACAGCGGGCGCGAGACCGGGTATTCGCCCGAGGCGATGGCATCCACGGTCGGCTCGACGCCGGACATGGTGGCAACCTGCAGACGGTCGGTGTTGTTCTCGTAGAAGGCCAGGCCGAAGACGCCGATGCCGTTGGCGTCCGCGTCGATGCGGGCCAGCGTTTCGGTGTAGTCGCCGTCGATGTCCACGGAGACGCCGTCGGCGCGGATTTCCATGCACGCCTCTTCGGCGGCATCTTCATCCATGCCCATTTCCATCATCGCGGCCATCGAGCCGGTGTCTTCACAACCCTGGAGGATCACGTTCTCGTCGAAGACCTCACGGGTGCCGTGACGGGTGCCCGGGATGAACGCTGCGATTTCCTGGTCGGGCAGATCGCCGTTGACCTGGTTCCAGTTGGTGTTCGGGTTGGCAACCATCTCGCCGTCGACGGGCAGGTTGGCGGCGAGCGCCAGGTACCAATCGGAGGGGGTGAAGGCGAAGGACGGGCCGTTGATGTCGGAGGCGAAGACGATGCCGTCATAGCCGAAGCGGACTTCGATGATGTCGGTCACGCCGTTGGCGGCGCAGGTTTCGATCTCGCTGTCGCGGATGGAACGCGAGGCGTTGGCGATGTCGATGGTGTTTTCGCCCACGCCTTCGCAGAAGCGGCGCAGACCGGTGGACGACCCACCCGATTCGACCACGGGGGTCGGGAAGTCGAAGTTCTCGCCGAAGGCTTCGGCGACGATCGTGGCGTAGGGCAGAACGGTCGAGGAACCGGCGATCTGCACGTTGTCACGGCTTTGTGCGGCGGCTGCGGTTGCGGAAACGGCGGCAACGGCCAGAACCGAAACGCTGAGCTTTGCGAAAGACATGTTGGAACTCTCTCCACTTGGTTTGTCAGACATCCCGAAAGCCTTGTCCCGACTTTCGTTGACGCCCCGCCTAAGGACGGCTCGCAATGCTTTTGTGACGGCGGAGTAACAGTTTTATGACACCGTGCGGTGACGCCGGGTCAGGCGGCCGGAAGCATCACGGAAAAGGTGCTGCCAACCCCTTTTTCAGAGGTTATTTTCAGCCGGCCGCGGTGGCGATTGACGATATGCTTCACGATTGCCAGCCCAAGGCCGGTTCCGCCCATCTCGCGCGAGCGGTGGGTGTCGACGCGGTAGAATCGCTCGGTCAGGCGGGGAAGGTGCTGGCTGTCGATTCCCTCGCCCTTGTCGGTCACGTCGACCTGCAGGACCTCGCCCCGCAAGAGCCCCCTGCCCTCGGCCCGGCTGATACGGAGGGTGACGGGTTTCTGCGGCCCGCCGTATTTGATCGCGTTCTCGGTGAGGTTCAGGAAGACCTGCATGAGCTGGTCCCGCTCACCGATCAGGCCCATCCTGCCCTCGGCCGAGGCGTCGATCTCCAGCACCAGGTCATTGCCGGTATCCTCGGCCCGGGGACGCAGGGAGGCCAGCGTCGCCCGCAGCACGTCTTCGAGGTTGAGCGCGTCGCTGGGGCGCATCCGCTCCTCCGATTCGACGCGGCTGAGCGACAGGAGGTCCGAGACGAGGCGGTTCATGCGGTGCCCCTCGGTCTCCATGATCGTCAGGAACCGCGCCTGCGCGGCGGGATCGTTCCTGGCGGGGCCGCGCAGGGTTTCGATGAAGCCCATCATCGCGGTGAGCGGCGTGCGCAATTCGTGGGAGACGTTGGCGACGAAATCGCGGCGGATCTCCTCGGCCTCGCGCAGGTGGGTGATGTCGGTGAAATGCAGCAGGATCGCGCGGGTGCGTTCGACCGGCAGCGCGGTGATCCGGACCTTGTATTCGGTCACGCCCGCCTGTTCGGAGCGTTCATAGCGGGCATCCGCGCTGTCCGCGCCGCTCAACACATCGTCGATGCGCGCCAGAAGCGCCGGTTGGCGCAGGGCGGCAGCGTAGCTGCGACCGACGATCCAGTCGCCTAGGCTGGCCCGCGCCGCCGGGTTGGCGCCCATGATGACGCCATCGGCGTTGATGTGGAGCATCGGGTCGGGGACGGCATTCAGGATCGCGTCGAGCATCGGGTCGGCCATGGATCAGGGGCGCGAAAGCGCGCGCGAAGGCGCTTTGCGCTGATTCTGTTCCGCGTGGCAACGATTACCGGTCTCAGACCGCCGCGAGGCCGGTCTCGAAATCGGCGATCAGAAGCTCGACCGGCTCGATCCCGACGGAGATGCGGAAGAAGCCGTCGCTGATGCCGAGCGCCGCGCGGCCCTCGGGCGTCAGGCCCCGGTGGCTGGAGGACGCCGGGTGGCTGAGCGTCGTGCCCACATCGCCGAGCGTCGGCGCGAAGGGCAGATCGGGGGCGGCCTGCACCATGCGGTCGGCGGCGGCTTCGGTCGCGTCTTCCAGCTCGAAACTCACCATGTTGCCGAAGGCCCCGCCCATGAGCTTCGCCGCCTGCGCGTGGTCCGGGTGATCGGCGCGGCCCGGGTAGAGCACGCGCTTGACCTTGGGGTGATCGGCGAGCCAGTCGGCCAGGGTGGCGGCGTTCGACTGCGCCTTCTCGAAGCGCAGCGGGAAGGTGTAGAGGCCGCGTTCGGCAAGCCAGCATTCCTGCGGCGCGGGCGTCATGCCGACGGTCACGGCGAAATCGTAGATCTTCTTCATCTGGCCCGGATCGCGCGCCGCGACGTAGCCGAGCGTCACGTCGGAGTGTCCGGCGAGCAGCTTGGTGATCGAGTGGATGGTGATATCGGCCCCGGCCTCAAGCGGCTTGTAGGCCACGGGCGTGGTGAAGGTGTTGTCGACGGCGAGGATCACGCCGGCCTCTTTCGCGAGCGCCACGATGCCTTCCATGTCGGCCACGCGCAGGGTCGGGTTGGAGACGACCTCGACGAGGATCATCTTGGTCTCGGGCCGGAGTGCGGCGCGCATCGCCTCGACGTCAGTCGGATCGGCGACGGAGGTCGCGATGCCGAAGCGCGCGAGGTCCTGGTGCATCAGGCGCAGGGAGCGGCCGTAAAGCTGGTTGCCGCCGAGGATGTGATCCCCCTGCCCCAGGATCCCGAGGATCGTGGCGCTGACTGCCGCCATGCCGGAGCCGAGGACAAGACCACCCTCCGCCCCTTCGAGCATGTCGATCTTGCGCGCCAGCACGTCCGCGTTCGGATGCCCTTCGCGGGCGTAGGTGTAGCCATGCGCCTTGCCCTCGTACTGGTCGTGCAGCGTGCGGATCGACGGCGAGGCATAGACGACCGAGGGCTGGATCGGCGTGACGACCGCGCGGCTGACGCCTTCCCTGAGCGCCATGCGGCGAACCAGCGTTTCGGGGCGGTTGGGACGGTCGGTCATGTCGGGATCCTTTCGAGCCGGAATGGGCCAGTGATGCTGTCCTATCAAGTTGCAGTGCCGCGTCAATGTGGGACGTGTGGGTCGAGCAGTATTTTCATTGTGCGTTAATTAACACTTGCGCTAATTATGGAATCGGCGCAGCTTCGGGACATGAATGATCTTGCCCGCACCTTTTCCGCCCTTTCCGATACGACCCGGCTTTCGCTGGTCGAAAAGCTCGCCACGCAGGGCGAATTGCCTGCCGGAGCATTGTCGGACGGGGCCGGTATCTCGGCCCCTGCGATCTCTCGCCACCTCAAGGTGCTGCGCGAGGCCGGGCTGATCTCGCAACGGGTGCAGGGCACCCACCGGTTCTACAGCCTTCGCCCCGAGGCGATGCAGGCGATCCATGGATGGACGATGGAGCATCGCGCCTTCTGGGCAGGCAGCCTCGACCGGCTGGATACCTTGCTGGCCCTCGACCCCGATGGAGATGAAGAATGACCGACACGATGACAGAAACGGCGGATATCGAATTCATCCGCGACTATCCCGTGGCCCTGACGCGGCTTTGGCGCGCGGTGACGGAACCGGTGCAGCTGATCCAGTGGTTCGGGCCGGAAGGCGTCTACCTCGACGATTGTGACCTGAGCCTAAAGACGGAAGGCCCATGGTTCTGCGAGATGGTGGGCAAGGAAAGCGGCAACCGGATGCGGGTGTCGGGCCACGTGACCCACGTGCGCCCGCCGGAGGACGGCAAGGGCTCGGTCGGGTTCACCTGGGCCTGGCACGAGCCGGACGGGACGCGCGGCGCGGAGAGCCATGTCACCTTCACCGTGGAAGAGACGGCATCCGGCGCGCGTCTGACCCTGTCGCATGTCCAGCTGTCCGACACCGAGGCGGCACAGTCCCACAGCCGTGGCTGGACCTCGACCCTGCGCAAACTCGACACGTTACTCGACACCGGCTTGCGGCCATACGAACGGCCAGACGCCTGAAACCCCTCAACAAAGGAGCATTCCGATGCCCAAGTACCTGTTCATCTACCATGGCGGCGGCGACATGAGCGGCCCACCCCCACCCGAAGAGCAGGAGGCCGCAATGGCCGCCTGGGGCGCGTGGATGGATAAGATCGGCCCCGCGATCGTGGATGCCGGCGAACCTGTCGGGAAATCCATGAAGGTCGGTTCTGACGGCGTCTCGGACAAGGTCGAGAACCCGGCGTATGGCTGGACCATCGTTCAGGCCGACACGATGGAAGCCGCCTGTGCATTGGCCGAGGGCAACCCGATGATCGCCGACGGCGGTCACGTCGAAGTTGCCGAGATCATGCCGATACAGATGTGAGATAAGGCGGGGTCGGTACTTCCGGCCCCTGCCCTTACGGACGGATCGTACCGTCACCCGTCACCAGATACTTGAAAGAGGTCAGCTGCTCGGCCCCAACGGGACCCCGGGCATGCATCTTGCCGGTGGCGATGCCGATCTCGGCGCCCATCCCGAACTCCCCCCCATCCGCGAATTGCGTCGAGGCGTTGCGCATCAGGATCGCGCTGTCGAGCCGCTGGAAGAACCGCGCGGCGGTTTCGTCATTCTCGGTCAGGATGCAATCGGTGTGGTTCGATCCGTAGTGCCGGATATGGGCAATCGCCCCGTCCACGTCATCCACGACACGCGCCGCGATGATCATGTCGAGGAATTCGCAACCCCAATCGCCGTCAACGGCCTGCGTGACACCGGGGATCTTCTGGATCGCCGCGTCGCCGCGCACCTCGACGCCGGCATCGAGAAGCGCGCGAACAACGCCTTGCCCAATCGTGTCCAGCGCATCGCGGTGGATCAGCAGGCATTCGGCGGAGCCGCAGATGCCGGTGCGCCGGGTCTTGGCGTTCAGCACCACTTTCAGCGCTTTCTCCGGATCGGCGTCGACGTCGAGGAAGATGTGGCAGATGCCTTCGAGATGGGCGAAGACCGGTACCCGCGCCTCGCGCTGGACGAGCCCGACCAGCCCCTTCCCACCGCGCGGCACGATCACGTCGATCGTATCGGTCATGGTCAGCATTTCGCTGACGGCGGCGCGGTCGCGGGTCGGCACAAGCTGCACCGCGTCCTCGGGCAAGTCCGCCGCGCGCAGTCCCTCCTTGAGGCAGTCGGCCAGAAGGCCGGAGGAATGAAAGCTTTCCGAGCCGCCGCGCAGGATCACCGCGTTGCCGGATTTCAGGCACAGCGCACCGGCATCCGCCGTCACGTTCGGGCGGCTTTCATAAATGACACCGATCACGCCGAGCGGGGTGCGCACGCGCTGGATATGCAGGCCGCTGTCCATGTCCCATTCGGTGATGATGTCGCCCACGGGATCCTTCTGGGCCGCCACGGCGCGCAGCCCGTCCACGATGCCCTTGACGCGCGTCTCGTCCAGCATCAGCCGGTCGAGCATCGCCGGGGAAAGCCCCTTGCCGCGCCCGAATTCCATGTCGCGCCCGTTGGCCTCGACGATCTCGGCCCGGCGCGACCAGACGGCGTCGGCTGCCGCGTTCAACGCCGCCGATTTCGCCTCGGATGGGGCAAACGCCAGTTCCGACGCCGCCGCCTTGGCGCGGGTCCCGATCTCGGCCATCAGGGCGGGGATGTTGTCGGTCAGGTCTTTCATGGCGAAGCCTCCAGTGTCGGCGGGCAGAATAGGCTGTTTTTCGGAAAGCGGAATAGGCAAGCGCGGGATGCGCGCGTTTGCGCAGGTTCCGGGCCGCGGCAGATCAGATCGCCATATCGTCGCGATGGATCAGCGCCGCGCGTCCCGGGTAGCCGAGAATTGGCTCGATCTCGGACGACCGGTGCCCGGCAATCGCCTGCGCCTCGGTGCTGGTATAGCGGCTGAGGCCGATCCCAATCGCCGCGCCGTCCGGCCCTTCGATGCGCACCGGATCGCCGCGTTCGAAAGCGCCTGTTACCTTCGCCACGCCAGCCGGCAGCAGCGACTTGCCCTGGCCCATCGCGGTGACGGCGCCGGCATCGAGACGTACAATGCCCTTGGGCTTCATCGCCCCGATCCACGCCTTGCGCGCCTGTTGCGGGGTCAGCGTGGCGGTGAACCACGTCGACCGCGCGCCGTTCTGCAACGCGCTGAGAGGGCGGTCCACCGCTCCTTGGGTGATGACCATGGCACAGCCTGCCGCCGTGGCGGTGCGCGCGGCCATGATCTTGGTCTTCATGCCGCCTTTCGAAAGGCCCGAGCCGGCATCGCCGGCCATCGCCTCGATCTCCACTGTGATCGCCTCGACCAGCGGCAGGTGGGTCGCGCCCTCGGTGCCCGGCGGCGCGGTGTAGAGCCCGTCGATATCGCTGAGCAGTACGCAGACATCGGCGCCCGCCATCACCGCCACGTTGGCGGCGAGCCGGTCATTGTCGCCATAACGGATCTCGTCGGTGGCGATTGTATCGTTCTCGTTGACAATCGGCACGACGCCGCGCGCCAAGAGCGCCGCGAAGGTCGCGCGGGTGTTGAGGTAACGGCGGCGGTCACCGCTGTCGTCCAACGTCAGGAGGATCTGGGCCGAGGTCAGGTCATGGGGCGCAAGCGCCTCCTCATAGGCGCGCGCAAGGCGGATCTGGCCCACCGCCGCGGCGGCCTGCGCCTCTTCCAGCGACAGCGCGCCGTTCCCGAGCGCCAGGACACCCCGCCCCAGCGCAATCGCCCCGGACGACACCAGGATCACGTCCGCGCCCGCCGCTTTCAGCGCCGCGACATCGTCCGCGAGCCCCTTCAGCCAATCGGCCCGCAGCGCGCCCGTCTCTCGATCCACCAGGAGCGCCGAGCCGATCTTGATGACAACCCGCTTCGCGCCCGAAAGGCTCAGGGCTGCCATGGGCCGGGATCCTCCTTGTCTTCGCGCTCCACCTTGCGATCGGCATCGACGCGCGCGCGCAGGACTCGCAGCACGTCGATCAGGCCGGTCCGCGCAACGCCCGACATCTCCATGACAGGTCCGGCCTCCGCCTCAAGCGCCGCCCGCTTCTCGGCGATTTCCTCGTCGCTCAGCGCATCGACCTTGTTGAGCACCGTGATCCGGGGCTTGTCGGCCAGTTCGCCGCCGTAAGCCTCCAGCTCACCGATGATCGTCCTGGAATCGGCCACGACATCCTCGGACGTGCCGTCGATCAGGTGCAGCAGGGCCGCGCAGCGTTCCACGTGACCCAGGAAGGTATCGCCCAGGCCCCTGCCCTCGCTGGCGCCTTCGATCAGGCCGGGAATGTCGGCGACGACGAATTCCGCCCCATCAACGCCCACCACCCCGAGGTTCGGATGCAGCGTAGTGAAGGGGTAATCGGCGATCTTGGGCCGCGCGTTGGACGTCGCCGACAGGAAGGTCGACTTGCCCGCGTTGGGCAGGCCCAGAAGACCGATATCGGCGATCAGCTTCAGGCGCAGCCAGATCGTGCGCTCCACGCCTTCCTGCCCCGGGTTGGCGCGGCGCGGCGCCTGGTTGGTGGCGCTCTTGAAATGCAGGTTGCCGAAGCCGCCATTGCCGCCCTTGGCGATACAGATCCGCTGGCCGACGGTGTCGAGATCGGCGATCAGCGTCTCCTGGTCTTCCTCCAGCACTTCGGTGCCCGCGGGCACGCGCAGCACGATATCGTCGCCGTCCTTGCCGGTACGCTGCCGGCCCATGCCGGGCTGGCCGTTCTTGGCGAAGAAATGCTGCTGGTACCGGAAGTCGATCAGGGTGTTCAGCCCTTCGACCACCTCGATCCAGACGTCGCCGCCGCGCCCGCCGTCACCGCCATCGGGGCCGCCGTATTCGATGAATTTCTCACGCCGGAACGAGACCGCCCCGCCGCCTCCGCTGCCGGAGCGGATATAGACTTTCGCCAGATCGAGAAATTTCATCGAAAATCGCGCGCGCGCCCGCCCGCCCCTTCATCTTGCCGAAAAACCTCCGGGGGGTTTGGGGGGCTGGCCCCCCAAGTCTCCGGACGCCTGCCTCCTACCCCAAACGCTTGAGGTAAGTCCACGTGGCAACTTTCGCCCCGCGCGCGACGGAGAATGCCTCCGCATCGCCGAGGTAATCGAAGCCCGCGTTCGTCAGCACCCGAGCCGAGCCCGGATTGTCCTGAAAAACCGACGCGAAGATTGTCTTGTTCTTCATCGGGTTGGCATCGACCAGCGCATGCACGGCCTCGGACGCGAACCCGGTATTCCAGAGCGCCGGCGCAACCCAGTAGCCGATTTCGGACTGGCCGCGATCCATCTGGTCGAGCGAGATGATCCCCAGGACCTCGGACCCGCCGAAGCTGCTGGCATCCATCACCCAGGCCATGTGCTCCATGTCGTCGCGCAGGAACTTGCCCATGAAGCTCTCGGTCGCGCCCGGCGGAAGCGGATGCGGGATCGAGGTCGTCATCTCGGCCACGCGCTTGTCCGAATGGTAGACCGAGATCAGCCCGGCATCGGACGGACGCATCGGGCGCAGGATCATGCGGGGTGTTTCGATGGGCGCAAATGCCGCCCCTTTGCGCGGGGCGTCGCGCAGGATCGTTTCCTGTTTCATGTCTCGGTCCTCCTCCGAACCGATTGCTCTTGTTGGCCTCACGTCCCGTCCTTCCGAAATGGGTGTCGGGGGCTCCTTGCACAAGAGCGGTTACAGAAATGCGAAGGGGCCGGTGTCTCCACCGGCCCCTTGAAATATCTACCCTTGGGACGGGCGGTTATTCGGCAGCCTCTGCGGCTGGGAGTACGGAAATGAAGGTGCGGCCCTTGAAGCCCTTGCGGAAGGAGACGTTGCCTTCTTCGGTTGCGAAGATGGTGTGATCCTTGCCTTGGCCCACGCCTTCTCCCGGCCACCACTTGTTGCCACGCTGGCGTGCAATGATGTTGCCCGGGATGACGGCTTCGCCACCGAACTTCTTGATGCCCAGACGGCGGCCCGCGGAGTCGCGGCCGTTACGGGAGCTACCACCTGCTTTCTTATGTGCCATGTGTCTGTCTCCTTAGCCTTCGACGATTTTCTTGGCTTGTTCGACCCAGCCTTCACGCTCGATCCGGCCCTTGAAGGACAGCTTCTCGTCCATCTCGGCGATATCGGCCTCGGTCCAGGCTGCGATCTGTGCGAAGGTGGTCACGCCAGCTTCATGCAGTTTCTTCTCAAGCGCAGGTCCGACACCGGACAGCTGCTTGAGGTCATCGGCGCCAGCGGCATCCGCTGCGGGGGCGGCCTCGGCCGTCTTGGCTTTCTTCGCCTTGGGCGCTTCGGCCTTGGGCTCGTCCTCTTTCTTCGACGACCGCGCGACGGCAACGCCGGCTGCAACGGCGCCGGCGACGGCGGCAACGGCCAGGCCTGCACCAACGGCGGCTTTCACGCCGGACTTGTCACCGCCCTTTTCGAGGATCTCGGTGATCTCGATGAGGGTGAGCTGCTGACGGTGGCCCTTCTTGCGCTTCGACGAATGCTTCCGGCGGCGCTTGACGAAGTGAATGAGCTTTTCGCCCTTCACCTGCTCAACCACGGTGGCCTGAACGGCGGCACCTTCCACGAGCGGCGCGCCGACGGTGGCCTTGTCGCCACCCAGCATCAGGACTTCGTTGAACTGGACGGTCTCACCGGCCTCTGCTGCAAGCTTCTCCACGCGGAGTTTGTCACCCGCCTGGACCTTGTACTGCTTGCCGCCTGTCTTCATGACAGCGAACATGATCTTATCCTTCGTATCCCGCGTCCTGTGGCCCTGCATTCCCTGCAGCGTTCCGGGGCAAGCCCCACCTCGAACAGCGCGCCCGTGTCGGGGCGTTCATTGAACATAAACCGCCCGCCAGGGGAATCCCTGCGGGTGGAGGCCGCTATCTGATGGAGGAGGGCCAACATGTCAACCCGTTTCGCACAGCCTCCGCGACCGCAGGAAGCGTGATCAGATATCTTCGCCGACGGTGAATCCGGCAGCCGCGTAGCCGATGTCGTAACTCAGCTCTTCCAGCATCACGTCGAAGGTCTGGAACAGGGCCGCGATCATCGCCTGTCCGGCCTCGGTTTCGGAATGCGCCACGTAGGCTTCGAGATCCGCGTTCTCCAGATCCTGGTAGGCCGTGATCTGGAACGCGTAAAGCCATTCGACCGTTGCCTGCCGGATCTGCGGCTCCTGTGCCCAGACATCGGAAAGCATGAAATCCTCGGCCATGTCGTCTTCGAAAGCACCGCCATCGACGAGTCCACGGAAGTAGGCCAGTCGCGCGTTCATCGCGCCGGAGACATTGCGTTCGATCAGGTCGTTCACCTCGTTGAACGCGATCAGGGTCTCGACACGCACATCATCGGTTTCCAGCGCGGCCATCAGCGCGCCTGCCCCGGCCTCCTGTGCGCCTTCCTCCAGAAAGGCCCGCCGCGCGGCGATTTCACCCGAAATCAGGCGCTGTCCCGTCTCCGACTGCATGAAAGCGGTCACGGTTGCGATGTCGTCCGGTCCCAGGGCGTCTTGCGGGAAGTTCTCTTCGAAGAGCGAAATCAGGTGTTCCTGCGTGCAGAGCGCACCCGTGCGCGCCTGCCAGGCCGCCCCGCCCTCCCCCGGAAACAGCGCGGCTTCGATCGCAGCGGCCCCGTCGGCGTGCTCTTCGGCCATGATGCCAAGCATTTCGTAGAGGCCCATGGCCTGGAACATCTCGTAAAGGTCGGGGGCCTCGCGCATGTAGACGCTGCCCGGTGCCACCGCTGACGTCTGCGCCTGCGCGGTTGGTATGGCGGGTGCGAGAAGAAGACCGAGAAAGACAAGTGCTGCGCGGATCATGGGCTCTCCGTTCAAGGTTCTGGCCCGTCGCTGCCCTGCGTTGCGAGGGTTAGCCGAAGCCGTCGCGCAATCCTGACCGAAATCATCCGGTCGTCAAACCGGTTTTCCGCCAGATGGCCCTTGCGCGGCGCACCGCTTGTCGCTATCCCGCCGCCCACGGGCGACAACCCTATCCGCGGAGAGGTGCCGGAGTGGTCGAACGGGGCGGTCTCGAAAACCGTTGTCCCTTTACGGGGACCCAGGGTTCGAATCCCTGTCTCTCCGCCATTTATCCCTAAATGCTTGGTTGACAGGGTCGCGTTAAGCGAACCGTTTTCGCTTTGCTGAGGCGACCGGGAACAGTCCAAGCATTCGCTTCCAGTCGATGGTGCGCGTTCGTGCTTGGTCCGAAATGAACGAGTCCGGCCGGTCGTTGGACCGACTCGACCGAGCAGAAGAAACGCGCGAAGAAATCGGGTCCGGAACCACTGCGTTCCGCTAGCGCGGAGACTGCGAGGCTGGTGCATCAATAGCCTGGTTCAATCTCTTAGGTCGCTTTGAATGTCCGACAGGCGCCCCGAACCAAACGGCATCGGGAATGCAGAGAGTAGAGGATCTGGGAAACGACGAAGGAGCACCATCGTCAGGGCAACCAGAAGCTTTTCGCTCAGGTGAAGGCAAACCCCACGGTCAGGCCCAAGCAGAATACCACCACGCTGACGACCGACGGGAAAGGCAAGCCGACACTTGTGGCGTTGCTCAATCCCGTTTCCGGGCGGTCAGGCGCCATCGCTGCCTGATCGCGGTGCGCTCTGGTCAAGTATTCCACTCGGTTGAGGACGGTCACGCCCTGTGCCTTGCGATGTGACACGATCAGTCTCTCCCTATCCATGAACGCGCAGACCCGATTTGGGCCTGTGGGCGTGTGCAAAGGTGGTGCGTGCAGTCGTGGCTCGTTTCGTGCGTTCCCTGAGGCGACCCGCGAATACATGTACACCAGCACGGTGCAGCATTCCCTGCCGCCTGGCCCATTCGACCGGGGATTTAGGGGGCTCGGATCATGCTAAAGTTCTAAGGTCGCCCGCTGCCCCGAACCCGCGCCTGTGTCATGCTGACTGCACGTAGCTCTGACGGAGCAGGACCGCGCACCTCCCGATCACACCACGAACGGGACGTTCGAAACTGTCACGAAGACCGCCAGCAGCAGGACGTACTTTAGCTGAGTCTTGCGCCGCCTTTGTTCGCGGAAGTGCAGTTTGCGGATGGGCATCGCGTTACGTTCGAGAAGGGACAGGAATGGACCCTCGGGACGGGGAGCGAACCTTGCCCAAAGGTCGCCAGAGCATAACGCGCCGGAAGTCCGTTCGGCTTTAGTCCCTAAGTACTATTCCGCCGCCGGTGCGATGGCGCGTATCTGCGATGACAAATCACTCACGATCAGAGTCCAGAGTAACGCCGTTCATGAAAGTCACCTACTCGTCGCATCTGCGCGTCGCGGACACACCAAATCGACGCGCCGTTTTCCGCGCTGCTCTCATTCTCCTGCTCGTATCGGTTGGACTTCCGGGCAATGCTCAGGCGGTCCGGCCACCCGGCGTGATCGTTACCGTCGAGGAGCTGCCGGGAAATCGCTACCTCGATGTCGTGCGAACCCTGGGCGAACAAGGTTATCAGATCATTTCCGTCTCGCGCACACTGCTCAACCGCATCCGGATCCAGGCGGCCAATGACGTCCACCTGCGTGAGATCGTGTTCAGCCAGAGCAGTGGTTTGATCATGCGCGATGTCATTATCGAAGAATTCGGCGGGGGCAGGACACCGCCATGAGACGCCGCACGGATCAACCTGTTCGCGCTGGAGCGGCCCCGTCCGACGTTCAGGACGGGACGACCGCCCGTGTTCAGCCGAAGCGTGGCTGGATCTCTGCGCCAATCACGCTTGCTCTTGCGCCGCTTCTGGCGGTCCAGATTGTTGGCGCCTCGTTTTTCATCTTCCGGACGCTCGCCGATCTGTTTGCGTGGTCTTCGCCGATCATCCCCTGGACCTACTTCGAGTTGATGGAGCTGCTCGCGAGCCTCGGTATGGTGGGTGGGGTCATCGCGACTGTCCTGTTGCTTTTGCCAAACCTCAAACGCATGCACCGTGTGCAGGAACAGCTTGATGCTGCAGCAGGGCAGTTGCAGGTCTATATCGAGAAACTGTTCGAGGAATGGGCGCTGACCGACTCGGAACGTGATGTCGCGTTGCTTGTCATCAAGGGATTCAGCAACGGCGAGATTTCTGCTTATCGAAAGACGAGCGAGTCGACGACGAAAAGCCAGGTCAGTGCGATTTTTCGCAAATCAGGCCTCTCCAATCGCCAGCAATTGGTATCAATGGTCGTGGACGACCTGCTCGATGCCCTAGACCTCTGACGGTCCGCCGCGCCAGTCCGGCGTGTACGACAAGGCGGCATCATCCTTTCTATTGAAAAGCCCCTCTTGCGTCGCGAGTCCGATGGGCAAGCCTCCTGTTTTTGGGAATCTGTGAAGTGTGCCGGGTGCGGGCCGTCCTGCCGTGTCCAAGCAAACCCCCAGTAAGGTGCCGAATTATTGGCGTCGTGCAATTGGATTTCGGTGGGGCGCTCGCATTCGGACACAACTGGGCTCGGGGGCCCTACCACATACTGGAGTAGCCATATGCTATCCAACATTTTCAATCTGTCCGGGCAAAACACAGTCACCCCTGATCTCGCGCGCAATATGGAAAGGATTCGTGAATCCCGGCCGAATTCCAAGCTCGATCACAAGGCTATTCAGATCGCCCAAGATCGTCGCGGCCTAGATGCAATTGCGTCGAAAGGACTCAAGGAGGCCGTCGTCCTTGTCGTCGCCGCCCGGGATTCGGCCCTGCTGGAGCACGTAAGCTGGTTGCAGGAGGCAACGCGTTTCGCAGGTACCGTCGAGAGCTACGATCAGGCAATCGCGTTATTTGCAAATGAACCGAACCTGCCCCGTCTGCTGATCGTTGATATTGACGTCTTCGATAACATCGCGGTCGACATTGATCGGATGCTCAATTTTCGACGCCAGGTTCCTGGTGTTTCCGTGGTTATCGCGTCGACGGATTTTTCGAGGCACGATTTTTCAGTAGAACGCGCGCCGGTTGCGGATGTCTCGCTTAAGCTTCCCGTGTCCCGCGTTGCATTGACTCTCGGATTGGGTGTCGCGTTTTCGAATATGTCGTCGCGCGCAGCATTTGGTCGACCGGCGTGAGGGCGAATAGGCGGAAGAACGACTTTCGACGGAGATATTTTCGGCGTTGGCGGATTGCTCCTTTAGGCCCGGTACAGATGGGTTAGGAGTAAAGTACGATCCGTGCCGAATAGTACCTCGGTCTGATGGCCCGTAAACCATTGAACAACTTAGGCATGAAGTACTGAAACGGTACACACGTATGCTTACACACTCCTCGTTCGAAGCCCGGCCCGGCGCAGATGATTATCTATTCCCATATTAAACAGACCGCCGCCGCTCGTGGACTTATTTGGGCGATGAAAGCGCCTCACCGCACATTCAACGTCGAGCGGTGACTCTTGTAAGTGACGCGACCCGTGAAGGTAGGGGCCGAGAGTTCGGTGACGCGGATGCGCACCCGGTTTTCGGTCTTTGAACTCATTTGGCATTCACGGAGGCACAGAATGTTCCAACCTAAATTCAAGCACGAGTCATCGCGGCCAAAACGCGCTCAATCCCGCTCCATTCTTTTGGCAAGCACGGTCACCCTCCTTGCGGTTGGCCTGGCAACGGGGCCAACTCAGGCCGATCTTCTTGGTGGCATCGGTGGCGTCGTGGACGGCGTCGGAGGTGCAGTCGGGGACGCGCTTGGCGGCGGTGTCGGCGGCGCGGTAAGCAGCGTTGGGGACGCCGTTGGCGGCGGCCTGGGAGAAACCGTTTCCGACGTCGGCGATACAGTCTCGGGCATCGGCCAAGGCACTACGAACGCTGGTGACGGACTGAGCGGCACGACCAGTGGCACCGGCCTCAACGGTGCCCTCGGCGGGACAGTTTCGGGCGTCGGCAACATTCTGGGTGGCAATTCCGGTTCGTCGGGCACCAGCGGCACCTCGGGGACCTCCGGAACGTCGGGCACCTCCGGCACCTCCGGTACCAGCGGAACGTCGGGCACGAGCGGCACCTCTGGAACCAGTGGAACGTCCGGCACCTCCGGTACGAGCGGCACCAGCGGCACGTCCGGCACTTCCGGCACCAGCGGGACCTCCGGCACCTCCGGTACCAGTGGCGGCGGTTCGCTGTCGGCAAGGGTCGCCCGGGTCGGGGCGAACCCGCAATGCGCGAACGGCGGCAATTCGACGGCGTTCAACGGCTACGCGGTGTTCGATACCAATGGCGTTCCGGTGGGCATCGTTCATGACGCTGTCATCGACGCGAACCTGCGAATCACGACCGTGCGTTTCCAGACTTCGGCTCAACTGATGTCGCGCACCATGTGTGTGGCGGTATCGCAGCCGATCGAAGTCGGACAAGGCGCCATTCGGATCGCGACCACGCAAGCGTCCATCATCAACGCCGCATTGCGCTGATTGAGCAATGACCCGTCCACGACGGGAACCCGGCCGCCCATCTGGCGGCCGGGCTGTCACTCCCCCGAGACAATCAAATGCTCCGACGAAGGCTCGGCACAGCATGACTTACACCGCCACAACCGCTGATCTGCCTGACGAATTGGAGGCGGAAGACACGATCCGCAACGCGCAGCCCGCGGCGACCGGGTACATCGGCCTTGCGGTGCTCGTAACGTGCTTCGCCATGGCGAGGTCCGGCGTCGCGTTCACCGGTGCGGACGGCTTCCTGCAGGCCTGCGCGGTCATGTTTCTGGTCATGGCCGCCTACGATTGCCTGATCCACCGCGTATATCTTCAGCCCGATGTCGGTGCGTTGACGTGGTCTGGCCCCCTCTCCCGCACATCCTTGATCCTTCTGGCGTACAAGTCGGTCGGCGTGCTGGTCAGCGTCGGTCTGGCTTTTGTCGCTTATTCGACCTTCCCGCTATACCAGGATGCCTGGTACCAGCTGACGTTCTCTGCCCTGGCCGCGTGGTTGCCCGTGATGGTCCCGGCCTTCGTGATCTACCTCGTGGGCTTTCACTTCGCCACGCATCGTCGCGATGATGCACTTGCCCAGTTCGGCCGCTTTTGTGCGACCCTGGGCCGTGACGGAGACCGGGCGCTGGTCCGCGATCACCTGCTTGGCTTGGCCATCAAGGTCTTCTTCATTCCCCTGATGGTCGGCTTCGGACTGACCGATTGGGGCAGGCTCAGCACGTTCGACCTCGCGGTGGTCGATTTCCGCAGCTTCTACGAGGCGATGTATCAGCTTCTGCTTCTGGTCGATGTCTGTTTCGGCGTGATCGGGTATGTTTGCAGCTTCCGCCTCCTCGGCGCACACGTACGCTTCCCCGAACGAACGGCGGGGGGCTGGCTCTTCTGTCTCATGTGCTACGTGCCGTTCTGGCAAATCATCAATCGAAACTTCCTGACCTACAACGATACAATCGTCTGGGGCACGGTCTTCGCCGAGAACAGCGTGCCGTACCTGATCTGGGGCAGTACGATCCTTTTCCTGATGACGGTGTACGCCTTGAGCACGGTTTCATTCGGGTATCGCTTCTCGAACCTCACCTATCGCGGCGTCGTCTGCAGCGGACCTTATCGGTACATGCGTCATCCAGCTTACGTGTCGAAGAACCTGTCCTACTGGATGATTGAAATGCCCGTCCTGGGATCAAGTTTCGCGAGCGCAGCGAGCGGCACGGTGGCACTGGTGCTGGTCAATCTCATCTACCTCATGCGCGCGCGCTACGAGGAGCGGTGTTGCCTGCAACACGAGGATTACCGCATCTACTACGCGCGGTTCAGGCGACATGAGTGAGCAGGCTATCCTGTCGGTCCGCGAATAACCGCCAGACAGATGGCATGAGAGGCCGGAACACGTCTCGCTGCCGTCGACCGCCCAAGTTCAGTAAAGCGGCTCGGGCAGGTGTCCGTCGAACTCACTTGCCACGATCCGTCTCAGGTCATCCCACACACCCGGCGCTGCCCCCATGCACAGGCCAAGCCGCGCGTCGGCCGGGAACGGGTGGATGATGCCGCCTGCCTCCTCGATCATCAAAAGGCCTGCAAGACTGTCCCACGGGTTCATCGCGGGCTCGACGTAACCGGCCAACCGCCCCGCCGCGACGCAGGCCAGCATGTTCGCGCCCGATCCATTGCGGTAAAACATGCTGCCTGCTTCCATCAGTTTGCGGATCATCCCCGCCGTCGGTTCCGGACGGTTGCGCGACGATGCGCCGACCGCGACGAGGCCTTGGTCGATCCTGCGGTTGGGATCGAGCGACAGGCGCTTGCCGTCCAGCGTCACGCCATGCCCGGCGCGGGCGGCGAAGTGTTCGGCGGCGACGGGCACGTCGATCACGCCGAGATGGGTTTTCTTGCCTTCCACCAACGTCAGAACCACGCACCAATGAGGCAGTCCCATCAGGAACGGCACGGTGCCGTCGATCGGGTCGATCACCCAGGTCAGGCCGGAGGCACCGGTCTGCGCGCCGCCCTCCTCGCCGAGAATGGCGTCGTCGGGAAAGGCGGCCGTGATCTCTGCCCGGATCATATCCTCGACGGCGCGGTCGGCGATGGAGACGAGGTCCAGCTCGTCTTCCTTGGTCTCGATCGCAAGCTGGTCGCGGTTTCGGTAATACTCCAGCGCGACCTGACCTGCACGGCGGGCGAGGTCCGAGGCCAGCGTGGCGCGGGAAGCGATAGCGTCTGTCATGTGGGGTGGCTTTCTAGCGGACAAGGATCAGGTCGTTCGGGTCGATCCGCAGATTGACCATGCCGCCGGCGGTCTGGCGTGGATGGGAGATCGGGCGCGAGACGAATCTCAAGGCCCCACATTTTCGAGGATTGCGATCGCCCGCAACCGCGTATCGGCTTCGTGGCGGCTTTGCATCTTTGGCCCCCGGGGCAAACGTTTCCGACACCTTCACGTGCGGGAGAAGGGCGTTTCACTGGAACACCATGCCCAAAGTCCGCTCCGCCGCGGGATCGTTGCTCACTTCGCGCCCGGCGAACAGCCTGTCAACATGCCGTGGCGGACAGGCCGGATCCATTCAAGGAACACCGCATCCCTGGTAGGTGTGTTTTCAAATGCACGCGCAGGCCCCATAGCTGCGCCATCCAGTGATCAAGCATCCCGATCCATGATCCACTGCACCGCCGGGTCGGCCTGGAACCGCCATTTGCGCATCGGTCCGGCCATGACGTTGAGGTAATACATCTCGAACCCGTAGGGCGCGCCGCAGGGGTGGTGGCCGCGGGGGACCAGCACCACGTCGCCGTCGCTGACGGCCATGGTCTCGTCGAGCGTGCCGTCCTCGGTATAGACGCGCTGGATGCCGAAGCCGGTGCCGGGGTTCAGACGGTGGTAGTAGGTCTCTTCGAGGTAGGTGATCCGGGGGTAATCATCCTCGTCATGGCGGTGGCTTGGATAGCTCGACCAGTGGCCATCGGGCGTGAAGACTTCTGTTACAAGAAGGCTGTCACAGTAATCCTCGGCCTCCATGGCGATGTTGTTGATGTAGCGGGTGTTCACACCCTTGCCGCGCTCGGTCAGCGTGATGCCGTCGGGCCCGATCCTGCGCGCTTCGTGCCCGCCCTGCCCCGGTGCGGAACACACGGCGATGGTGCAATCGGTCGTCGCTTCGGCCCTCCAGTCCATGCCGTTCGGCAGGTAGAGGCAATGGGGCGGCGTCTTTTCGAAGACGTCCATGCGCTCGCCCAACTCGCCCCAATCCTGCCCCGCGCCTTCGACCGTCGCCTTGCCGTCGACCATGACGAGGATCACCTCGCGGTCGCCCGTCGCGTCAATCACGCTCTCGCCCGCTTTCAAACGATGCAGCGCGAAGCCCACGTAGTGCCAGCCGGCATCCCCGGGCGTGATGTCATGGACCTTGCCATGGGAGCCGGAGGGTTTGCGAAGTAGGTCGGGCATGTCAGATTTCCTTACATGACGGCCAGGCCGGACCGGCCACACAGGTCGATGATATGCTCATATCCCAGCTTGGAATAGTCGAACGGGTCGGCCTTGGCGGGGTCCTGTTCGGCCTCCACCACGATCCAGCCGCTGTAATCCATCGCCTTCAACTTGTCGTGATGGCCTGGAAGTCGATGCAGCCCTCCGGGTCGCCGGGGACGGAGTAGACGCCGGCGGCGACGCCGTCGAGGAAGCTGCGATCCTCGGCGCGGACCCAGTCCAGCACCGGCTGGCGCACGTCCTTGAAGTGGACGTGGTGGACGCGGTGACCCCATTTGTCGAGCACGGCCACCGGGTCGGCGCCCGCGAAGTGCAGATGCCCGGTGTCGTAGAGCAGCGTAAGGTCCTCGGAGGAGCCTTCCATCAGCCAGTCGATATCCTCGGCATCCTGCACCATGGCGCCCATGTGGTGGTGGTAGCTTAGGACAACCCCCTGATCCGCCGACCATTTCGCCAGTTCCGAGAGCTTTGCGCCATAGCCCATCACCTCGTCGCGGCCGAGCTTCGGGCGGCGGGAAACGGGCGTGCCCTGGTCCCCCTGGATGGTGTTGGAGCATTCCGCATAGACGATGCAGGGCGCGTTCAGGGCGGCGAATTGCTCGACCTGATCGCGGATCGCGTCCTTCTCGGTCGCCAGGTCGTTGACCATCAGGTTGCCCGAGCACCAGCCACCGCAGAGCGCCACGCCATAGCGGTCGAGATAGGCGCGCAGCCCCTTGGTATCGGCGGGCATCCGGCGGCCGCGCTCGACGCCCGCGTAACCGATGCGGCCCGCATCCTCCATCGCGCCCTCGGTTGTGTAGGCCGCCGTCAGCTCCGGCAGGTCATCGTTCTGCCAGGCGATCAGCGAGATCCCGATCTGCACGCTCATTCCACGATCCTTTGTTTTGCGCGCGCCGCGACATAGGCCTCGCGCGCCTGTTGCACTTCCTTGCGGCCGGACACTTCCGGCACCGCCACGTCCCACCAGAAGCCGCCCGCCCCGGTGCCCGGATAGGGGTCGGTGTCGATCACGATGACCGAGGGAATATCGCGCCCCCGCGCATCGACGATCTTCGCTTCGAGTTCGGCGATATCGGCCGCCTTCTCGGCATGCGCACCCATCGAGCGGGCATGGGCCACGAAGTCGATCTGCGGCTGTTCCTCGACATTGGCCGAGGCGTAGAGGTTGTTGAACTCCGCCCCGCCGGTGCCCTGCTGGAGCCGGTTGATACAGCCGAAGCCGCGGTTGTCGGTCAGCACGATCAGGAACGGCACCTTGCGCATCACCGCAGTCGCCAGTTCGGAGTTGGCCATCATGTAGGAGCCATCGCCGATGAAGCAGATCACGTCAGCCTCGGGCCGGGCAAGCTTGATGCCCATAGCACCCGCCACCTCGTATCCCATGCAGGAGAAGCCGTATTCCATGTGGTAGCCGCCCTGCCCCGCCCGCCACAGCGTGTGCAGCGCGCCGGGCATGGTGCCCGCGGCGCACATCACGAGCGTTTCGGGCAATGCCTGGCGCTGCACCGCGCCGATCACCTGCGCGTCACTCGGCAGGCCCGGCGCGTTCGGGGCCGCCATGACGGCATCGGTGGCGGCGTACCACGCTTCACGCGCGTCACTGTCGGCATCCGGCCAACTTTGGTCGCCAAGGGCCGCCGTCAGTTTCTCCAACGCGACCTTGGCGTCCGCGACGAGGCTGACCGCGCCGTGCTTGGCGGCGTCATAGCCCGTAACGTTGACCGAGATCAGCTTGCGATCCGGGTTGGCGAAGACGGTCCACGATCCGGTGGTGAAGTCCTGGAACCGCGTGCCGACACCCAGCACCACGTCGGCCTCTCCCAACGCGCGGTTGGCGGCGTCGCCCCCTGTCACGCCTGCGGGACCAAGGTTCAGCGGATGCTCCCACGACAGCGCACTCTTCCCGGCCTGCGTTTCGACGAAGGGGATGTTGTGAGCCTCGGCGAAAGATTTGAGGGTCTCCTCGGCCTCGGAATAAATCGCGCCGCCGCCTTGCAGGATGACCGGGCGCCTGGCCGCCTTCAACAGGTCCGCGACTTCGGCGACCTCGCGCGGGTCGGGCTCGGGGCGGCGGATGTGCCAGACTTTCGGCTCGAAGAACGCCTCCGGCCAGTCATAGGCCTCCGCCTGCACATCCTGGCAGAAGCTGAGCGTGACCGGGCCGCATTTGGCGGGATCGGTCAGGGTCTGCATCGCGCGCGGCAGGGCCGTCAGAAGATGTTCGGGGCGCGAGATGCGGTCGAAGTAGCGGCTGACCGGCTTGAAGCAATCGTTCACGCTGGCGGTGCCGTCGTCGAAATCCTCGATCTGCTGCAGAACCGGGTCGGGGCGGCGGTTGGCGAAAACGTCACCCGGCACGAAGAGAACCGGCAAACGGTTCACATGGGCCAGCGCCGCCGCCGTCACCATGTTCGTGGCTCCCGGCCCGATAGATGAGGTCACCGCCATCGCCCGCTTGCGCTTGGACGCCTTGGCAAAGGCAATCGCGGCGTGAGCCATGGTCTGCTCGTTCTGCCCGCGCCATGTCGGCAGGGCATCCCCGATCCCGTGCAGCGCCTCGCCCAGTCCCGCAACGTTACCGTGCCCGAAGATCGCCCAGACACCCTCGATCACGCGCTGGCCGACCTCGTTCTTCTGCACAGACAGATAGCGCACCATCGCCTGTGCGGCTGTGAGCCTGATCGTTCCACCCATGTTGCATCCTCCCCTGCGCGGCCTTGTGTCCGTCTTTCCGCCCTGCTGTCCCGCCTGCTCGGCCGGACCCGGTGCTTTGCCTCTCTCCGGTGAAGCCTTTAACCAGCAACTCGCTGGCCGCAAGGGTGAAGCCTTCGGCATCGCCCGCATGCAAGGTCTGGAAACGAGGTTGGCCCATCGTGACGGAGCAACCTGTCCAGGCGCGTTAGATCACATTGGCCGTCCGGATATCCTCCGCCGCGAAGTCGATGAGCGCCCGCAGTTTTCGCGGCAAGGTCCGGCCTTCGAGGTAAACCGCGCTGATCGGTATGTGCGGCGCGCGGAGCCCGTCTGGAAGTGGCACGAGCCGTCCGGTCTCCAGCGCATCGCCAAGTGCGAAGCGCGGTACCAGCGCGATCCCCAGTCCGGCGGTGGCAAGCGCGGCGGCGGCACGCGCTGAATTCACCTGGAACCGACCGTTCACCTCCACCACGCGCTCCTGTCCCTCTGACCCCAACACCCACCGCCTCGGGTGCTTGCGGTTGGTGTCCAGGATGCAGGCATGCTCGGAGAGCGCCTCCGGGCTGTCGGGCGCGCCATGGGCGGCGATATAATCGGGGCTGGCCACGGCCAGCGTCGTGAGCATTCCCAGCTTTCGGGATTTCAGCGAAAGCATGTCCGACACGCCCACCCGGAACGCGAGGTCGATCCCGTCACGCGCAAGGTCGGAATAGCTGTCGCTCAACCGCAAATCGAAGCTCAGCCCCGGGTTTCGTTCACCGAAACGCCCCAGCATCCCGCCGACGTAAGCCTCGCCAAAGGTGACCGGTGCAGACAGCCGGATCGTTCCCGTCAACCCCGTGGAGCCTTCGGAGACATCCGCAAGCAGCGCGTCGAGATCGTCGAGCACCGATGGCGCACGCGCCAGAAGGTCTTCGCCCGCCGGCGTCAGCCCGACGCGCCGCGTGGTGCGCTGCAGAAGTCTGACACCCAGACGCGCTTCGAGTTCGGCCACGTATTTGGAGGTCAGTCGGTTCGACACGCCGAGTTGTACGGCCCCCGCGGTGAAAGAGCCCGCCTGCGCGGTGGCCACGAAAGCCCGCAATTCGTCGGTGATGTCCATAGCGATATTAAGAACAATATGTGGATAGTGTTACGGTAAAGATACCATTTCAGTGACTATCGGCAAGCCATAGATTGCCCATCGGATCAATACTGCCCGGCGGCGATCGCAGCCGCGGGCCATACTGGAAAAGGACCAAAGCGATGACCCATCCGACCAACACCGCCGCGGATTATGCCGCCACCCTTCTGCGTGTCTCCAGCGGTGCTCTGTTCCTGGCCCACGGCCTGCTCAAGGTGAACGTCTTCACCATCGCCGGCACGGTCGCATTCTTCGAAAGCCTCGGCCTGCCTGGGTTCCTCGCCTACCTCACGATCATCGCCGAAATCGGCGGCGGGCTGGCGCTGATCGCCGGTGTGGGCGTTCGGTTGGTGTCTCTGGCCCTGATCCCGGTTCTTCTGGGCGCGACATGGGTCCACGCGGGCAACGGCTGGCAGTTCTCGGCAGAAGGCGGCGGTTGGGAATATCCGCTGTTCTGGACCGCCGCGCAGGTCGCCATCGCGCTTCTGGGGGCGGGCGCTTACGCACTTCGCATCCCGGCCCTGGACCGGGCGCTCGGCCAGTTTGCCTGAGCCGCTGTATTCGCGGCTCGCCGATCCACCGGCGGGCCCGTCCCGAAGGATTTGCCGAGAAGGGATTTCTCCATGCCTGCAACCCGCACCCTTGAAGATCTGAAGGCCGCCCTGTCGCCGTCCGACCGGATGCCGCTTGTCTTCCTCGGCCATGGCAGCCCGATGAATGCCATCGAGGACACGGCCTATAGCCGCGCCTGGACCGAGCTTGGCCAAACCCTGCCGCGCCCCAAGGCAATCCTCGTGGTCTCGGCCCACTGGATGACGCGGGGCACCACGCTGGTGGATGTCTCCGACATGCCGAAGACGATCCACGATTTCTACGGCTTCCCCGATGCGCTTTTCGCACAGCAATACCCCGCGTCCGGCAACCCCGATCTTGCGCGCGACGTGGTGAGCCTGCTGGCCAGCCACCATGCCGAGGAAGACGATACCTGGGGCCTCGACCACGGGGCGTGGACGGTGCTGAAATTCCTCTATCCCGGTGCGGATGTGCCGGTGTTTCAGGTCTCGATCGACATGTCGAAAGGGCTGGACTACCAGCTCGAGATCGGCCGAAGCCTGTCGGAATTGCGCAACCGGGGCGTTCTGATCCTCGGGTCGGGCAACGTGGTGCACAACCTCCGCGCCGTGCAATGGGGGAAGGGCGCGAAGCCCCATGACTTCGCGCTGGAGTTCGACGCCCTCTTTGCCGAGAAGCTGGAAGCGCGCGACTTCACGGCCCTGTCGGATCAGGTCGGCCTGGGGACCCTGCTGCAGATGGCGCACCCCTCGGTCGACCATTACCTGCCGGCGCTGACCGTCGCGGGCGCCTCCGACGCGGGGGACGACCTCACCTTCATGACAGACAGCATCGACCTCGCCTCGGTCTCCATGCGATCCTACGTCTTCCACGCCCGCTGAGGAACCGCGCCGAGTTCAGCCTTCAGCCAAGCCGGGCTTTCAACCCGCGTTTCAGCGCGGCAAGGTCGATGTCACGCGACACGAACGTCGCCCCAGCCTGCTCCACCCGGTCCGCGAAGCTTTCGTCCGCCGAGAGGAACCCGGCAGGCTGACCCGCCGCCACGATTCGCCGGATCGCGTCCAGCGCGGCCTCGACCACCTCCGGATGGCTCGGTTCGCCCGCATGGCCGAGAGCGGCAGCCAGGTCGGCGGGGCCGACGAAGATGCCGTCCACGCCGGGGACCGCCGCTATGGCCTCGATCTGATCCACGGCCTGCAGCGTTTCGACCTGCACCAGCAGCGCGATCTCGTCCCGGGCGGCCTTGTGATAGCCGGGAATTTCCGCGAAGGCCGTGGCCCGCGTCAGACCCGACACGCCCCGGATCCCGGCGGGCGGATATTCTACCGCCGCAACGGCAGCGGCGGCCTCCTCCGCCGAATTCACCATCGGAACGAGAATGGTCTGCGCCCCCAGATCGAGCAGTTTTTTGATCTCGGGCGCGTTCAGCGATCCGGGCCGGACGATGGGCGAGACCGGGTAGGCCGCCATCGCCTGCAACAGCGGCAACACCGTGATCGGATCCATCGCCGAATGCTCCGTGTCGAGCAGCATCCAGTCATAGCCCATCGCGGCGCACATCTCGACCACGAGCGAGTCGCCGATGGTGCACCACAGGCCGCGCTGGAGCGTTCCGGACTTGAGCCCCGCCTTGAAGGCGTTTTTGCGAAGCCCCGCCATTATTCGAATTTCACCGCGACGGAGCCAAGCTCACCGAAATCGGCCAGCAGCGTATCGCCCTTGTTGGCCCAGACCGGGCGAGTAAACGACCCCGACAAGACGAGGTGACCGGGCTCCAGGCTTTGCCCGTAATCCGCGATCTTGTTCGCCAGCCACGCAATCGCCTTGCCGGGATGGCCGAGGACGCCGACGGCAAGCCCCGTCTCCTCGATCTCGGAATTGCGGTAGAAGGCGGCGCCGACCCGGCAGAGGTCGACCGCATCGGGACGCACGGGCCGCCCGCCGAGGACGATGCCCGCCCCGGCCCCGTTGTCGGCCACGGTGTCGAAGATCTTGCGCGGCTCGTCCACGCGGGCGTCGATGATCTCGATCGACGGGATCACGTAATCGGTCGCGTTCAGGACGTCGACCAGCGTGACGCCCGGACCTTTCAGGGGGGACTTCAGCACGAAGGTCAGCTCGGGCTCGACGCGCGGCACGCAGAAATCGGAATGCTTCACGATGGCCCCGTCATCGAGCAGCTGGTCATCGAAGAGGTAGCCGTAATCCGGCTCGTCGATCTTGGAGGACGCCTGCATCGCCTTGGAGGTCAGCCCGACCTTGTGTCCGACAATCCGCGCGCCCTGTTTCTGCTTCTCCTCGGCCACCATCGCGGAGATCGCGTAGCTGTCCTCGATCTCGATATCGGGATAGGTCGCCGAGGGGCGCTGCCCCTGCACCTTGGTTCGATGGCTCTCCAGCAAGGATGCCACGGCCTGTTCGCGTTGTTCCTGTGTCAGCATCTGCGCTGCCCCCCGGTCGTGTTCGTTGCGGCGGAGTGTTGCCCGTCCGCGCGGCGACCGCAATGCCATGTTTCCACTCCGGAAATCGGCCGGGAGTTCGGAATGGCTGGCAGGCCGTGGATCGGGCGGGTAAGAAAAACCGACTGGTCTGCCCCGTCGGGGTGTGACCCGCTGTCCTGATGACCTGGAACGATGGAGTCCCCCATGCCCGACACGTTGAACACCCTGCGCGAGGCCTGCCATTTCATCAACGGCGTCTATACCGTGGGGACATCCGGGCGGACCTTCGACGACATCTCGCCCGTCACGGGCCGCAAGATCGGGATCGTGCACGAGGCGCTGAAGCCCGAGGTCGATGCCGCCGTTGCGGCCGCTCGGGCCGCCCTCCACGGGCCTTGGGGAAAGATGACGCAGGCCGAGCGCTCGGACATGCTCCATGCCGTCGCCGACGAGATCAACCGCCGATTCGACGATTTCCTCGAGGCCGAATGCCTCGACACCGGCAAACCGCGCAGCCTTGCCAGCCACATCGACATCCCGCGCGGGGCGGCGAACTTCAAGGTGTTCGCGGACCTCGTGAAGAACGTTCCCACCGAAAGCTTCATGCTGGACACGCCCGACGGCACCGGCGCGCTGAACTACGGGGTGCGCAAACCGAAAGGTGTCATCGCCGTCATCAGCCCCTGGAACCTGCCGCTTCTGCTGATGACGTGGAAGGTCGGCCCGGCCCTGGCCTCCGGCAACACGGTGGTGGTGAAACCGTCCGAGGAGACGCCGCTCACCACGACGCTGTTGGGCGAAGTGATGAACGCGGTGGGTGTGCCAAAAGGCGTCTACAACGTCGTGCACGGCTTCGGCCCGGACAGCGCGGGCGCCTACCTGACCGAGCATCCCGGCGTCGACGCGATCACCTTCACCGGCGAGACGCAGACGGGCGAAGTCATCACCCGCGCGGCGGCCAAGGGGCTGCGGCAGGTTTCGATGGAATGCGGCGGCAAGAACGCCGGCATCGTCTTCGCCGATTGCGATATCGACAAGGCCGTCGAAGGCACGATGCGGTCGGCCTTCGCCAATTGCGGGCAGGTCTGTTTCGGGACCGAACGGGTCTATGTCGAGCGCCCCATCTTCGAGGAATTCGTGGCCCGGATGAAGGCCGGGGCCGAGGGTCTGAAACTCGGGGCCCCGGAGGCGGCGGACACCACGATGGGGCCGCTGATCTCGAACGGGCACAAGGAAAAGGTGCTATCCTATTACAAGCTGGCCGAGGAGGAAGGCGCGACGATCGTCACCGGCGGCGGCAGCCCCGACATGGGCGAGCTGAACGGCGGCGCATGGGTGCAGCCGACGATCTGGACCGGCCTGACCGACGACGCCCGCGTGATCCGTGAAGAGATTTTCGGCCCCTGCTGCCACATCGCGCCCTTCGATAGCGAGGACGAGGTGATCGCCCGCGCCAATGACACGAAATACGGCCTCGTCACCGCGATCTGGACCGAGGACCTCAGCCGCGCGCACCGCGTCGCGCGGCAGATCGACGTGGGCATTGTCTGGGTCAATTCGTGGTTCCTGCGCGACCTGCGCACGGCGTTCGGCGGGGCCAAGGCCTCCGGCATCGGGCGCGAGGGGGGCGTGCACGGGCTGGAGTTCTACTCCGAGCTGTCCAACGTCTGCGTGAAACTTTGAGCGCGGCGCTGTTCAAGGCAGGCAAGGCCCGGGCCGAGGCCCCCGCCTTCCGAGAGCGCATGGCGCAGCTGGTGGCGATGCAGACCGATGCGAAGGCCGGGGATGCCGCGAAATGGACCGGGGCATGTCTTGACCTGATGGCCGGGTGGCTCGCCGATCTTGGGTTCGTCCACGAGCGCCACATGGCGGACAGCAATGCCTTCCTGGTTGCCCGTCGCACGGAGGCGGACGACCTGCCGACCGTGCTGACCTATTCCCATGGCGACACGGTGCCCGGAATGGCGGGCGACTGGGCCGAGGGGCGCGATCCGTGGACGCTGACCGAGGATGGCCCGCTCTGGTACGGGCGCGGCATCGCCGACAACAAGGGCCAGTTCCTCGTGAACCTGACGGCGGTGGAGGCGCTGCTGGAGGCACGCGGGAGCCTCGGGTTCAACCTCGTCTGGCTGATCGAGATGGGAGAGGAAACCGGCTCTCCCGGTCTGGCGGAATTCTGTGCAGAGCATGGCGACTTGCTGAAAGCGGATGTGCTGATCGCCTCGGACGGGCCACGCATCGCGGCCGATACACCGACCCTGTTCCTCGGGGCGCGCGGCGGCGTGACCTACCGCCTCGACCTGAAACGACGCAACGGCGGGCGGCATTCCGGCAATTTCGGCGGTGCGCTCCGCAACCCGGCGATCGAGCTGGCCCATGCCCTGACCACCATCGTGGACCGGCGTGGCGCGGTGCAGATCCCGGACTGGACACCGGGCGAGATCCCTCCTGCCACGCGCGCCGCGCTGGAGGGCGTGACACCTGCGGGCGGAGAAGTAGATGAGGATTGGGGGGCCGAAGGCCTGACACCGGCGGAACGGGTCTGCGCGTGGTCCTCGGCGGAGGTTCTGGCGCTGCACGCGGGGCATCCCCCTGCCCCGGTCAACGCGATCCCGCCAGAGGCTTCCGCCTGGGTGCAGCTGCGCTACGCGCCGGGCACGCCGGACGCGGGCCTGTTCGACGCCTTGCGGACCCATCTCGATGCCCATGGTTACGAGGACGTCACCATAACCTCGGATGGCCCCGCCTTCCGCGCCAGCGCTACGCCCGTCGATCATCCGGCGGTTGCCTTAGTGGCGGAGGCGGCGACGCAGACCGTGGGCCAGCCGCCCGCGATCCTGCCCTCGCTTGGCGGCTCGCTGCCAAACGACATCTTCCGCGACATCCTTGGCCTGCCGACGATCTGGGTGCCGCATTCCTATCCGGGCTGTTCCCAACACGCCCCGAACGAGCATCTGCCGAAAGAGCTGCTGTTCGAGGCGACCGGGCTGATGACCGGCATCCTGGGCGGGATCGCCGGGCTGCGGCCCGAGGATCTGCGTTAACCGTCGCGCCAGTCGCTCAGCGCGGGATTGTCAGCCTCGGGTTCCTGCGGCTCCCGGCGACGTCGCCCGAAGACATTGCCCAAACGCTCTCGCAGGCCGCGCCGTTGGCGACGGGGCCGCGCGCGCCTGTTGGATCCTTCGCCACCGGCACCCGGCACCCGCGCGTAATGAAGCTCCCGCGCGCCGAAGTAGAAGCTGACGATGGCCCCCAGAAGCCACCAGAGCGGCTCGGGCACCTCGTTGAGGCCGATCATCCGCTCCGCGAAGGCCGCCGGGTCGGTCATCGCGTAGACGAACAGGCCAAGCGTGCCGAGCGCCAACGCCGGGCGCGGCACGCGGTTCAGTCCGTTGATCATCCGGTCGAACCAGCCGTCTCCGCCATGCTCGAATTCGGCAGCCGCCGTCTCCAGCGTCGCCTGGTGGATCTCGGCGGCCAGTTCCATCGCCCGCGTGGCGTTGGGCACGAAAACCTCCGACAGGCCCTCTGCCGCGTCGCCGATGCCTTCGACCGTTCCCGCGAGTCCGCGATCCATCAGCCCCATGATGCCGTCCTTTCGCGATGCTGTGCGTCCGTCAGGTGATAGCGGGGCGAGATGAATTCCTCGGCCCGGATGATCCAGCCGCCCTTGCCCCCGTCACGGCGGCGGGCGTATTTGCGGCTGGCCGGGCGGCGGTCGGCGAGGCGGTAGTAGTAATTCCGCCGCGCGATCCCGTAAGCGTCGACCAGGTGATCGGGCGCCTGCGCCAGTGCGGCGTGGGCCGCGCGGGCGGTCTGCGGGCCGATGATGCCGTCCACGACGATATCCAGCCCCATGTCGCGCAGCAGACGTTGCAGGATGCGCACCGCGTTGGAACCGGCGTTGACCTGCATGTCGAACACACTCGCCTGCAACGGCTCCGGCAGCAGGTGGATGCGCGGACGCGTGTAGTAATGGTCGAGGAAGAGGTCGGTGGCGAGGTCCGGCGTGACCAGCCGCACATCGGCCACGTCGACGTCACCATCCGCGTCGAGATCGAGGCCGAGGCTGCGCATCGTGTGGATCGTCACGCCGTGCTTGGTCGCCCCGCCCGGATCGTCCGGGTCGTTCACGAAACCGCCCTCTCGGGCCACGATGTCTTCTGCGATGGTTCGAACCGACTGCATGGTTCGCCCCTCCATGCTCAGTTCCTGTTGAGCATGGGAGAACACCATGGAGCGGTTAAGGAAGCGTTACTGCCGCCTCAGCTTTCGCCGGGGTCGCGGTAGACGCCCTGTGCTTCAAGGGCTTCGATCACTTCGGCCGGCATGTAGGTCTCGTCGTGGCGGGCGAGGATTTCCGTCGCCTGGAACACGCCGTCGACCAGCCGCCCGGTGCCGACCATGCCTTCGCCCTCGTTGAAGAGGTCGGGCAGGATGCCGGTGTAACTGACCGGGATCGAGGCCGCGCCGTCGGTGACGCTGAAGGTGATCGTCTCACCCTCGCCGCGCACCAGCGTGCCTTCTTCAACAAGCCCGCCAATACGGAAAACCTCGTTCGGGGGTGGCGGGTTGGTGGCGATTTCGGCGGGCGGGCGGAAGAAATTGAACGCATCCTGCGAGGCGTAGACGATCAAGCCGACCGCGCCGATAAGGGCCACGCTCGCCAGGGCGATGATCTGTATCCGTCGTTGTTTCTTCAGCCCGCGCATCGCGCTTCCTCCCTATGGGAAAACGGCCTGCCCCATCAGGCCCGCCGTCTCCTCCAGCCCCAGCATCAGGTTGGCATTCTGGATCGCCTGCCCCGAGGAGCCCTTGCACAAGTTGTCGAGCGCCGCGACGACCTGCGCCCGGCCGGAACGCCGATCCTTCGCCACGCCGATATGGCAATAATTGGTGCCGCGCACGTCGTGTGTCGAGGGGGCTGTGCCCATGGGGAGGACTTCGATGAATGGCTCCTGCGCATAGGCGGAGGCGAGTTCCGCGTGGATCGCCTCGGCCTCGCCCTTCACGTAGACGGTCGCGAGAATGCCGCGGTTGAAGGGCGCCAGATGAGGCGTGAACTGGACCTCGACCTTGCGGCCGGCGACAAGGCTAAACTCTTGATCGAATTCACCTAAATGGCGGTGGGTGCCGCCGAGGGCGTAGGCGTTGGTGCCTTCGCTGAGCTCGGCGTGGAGGAGGTTTTCCTTCAGGCTCCGCCCCGCGCCGGAGACGCCGACGACCATGTCGATGATGATATCGTCGAGGTCGATCAGCCCGGCGGCGATCAGCGGGCGCAGGGCGAACTGCCCAGTCGCGGCGTTGCAGCCGGTGCCCGCGACAAGCCGCGCGGCCTTGATATCCTCGCGGTAGAACTCGGTCAGGCCATAGACGGCCTCACCCTGAAGCTCGGGCGCGTCGTGATCCTTGCCGTACCATTTCTTGTAGACTGCAGGGTCGCGGAGCCGGAAATCCGCCGACAAGTCCACAACTTTAAGGTCGGACGGCAAGTCCTTGATAACGCTTTGCGACGTGGCATGCGGCAAGGCGCAGAACGCGAGGTCAACCCCAGAGAAATCCACATCCTCGATCCGCTCCAGATCGGGCAGATTTGCCGCCCGCAGGAACGGGTAGACCGAGGCCATCGTCTGGCCGGCCTTGCGGTCGCCGGTGAGCGCCACGAGTCGCATGTCCGGGTGCCCGACAATCAGGCGGCAGAGCTCTGCGCCCGTGTATCCGGAAGCCCCGAGGATTGCGATGTTCTTGGTCATGTCACTGGCCTTTGAGTGTGGAGTGCGCGCCGTTTACGCCAATCGCGGCATGCAATCAAATCATCCTGTGTTAGGCCCCCATCAGCGGCGCAAATGCGGTGTAAAGAACCTGTAGTGAACCTGTAGTTATTCCGTAACTACAAACCCACGACACCGGCGCCCTACTCGACGCCCTCGAAACTGATCTTGCGGCGCAGGAACAGGGTCGCCTTGGCCTCGACCGATTTCGGATCGCCGGTCGTCAGGAAGCCCGGTTTGCCGCTTCCCAGCATCTCGGGGCGGCGTTGCAGGTAATCGTCGAGCGACGCTGCCACGAGGTTGGGTTGCGAGTAGACGGCGACATCCTCGCCCAGGGCGTCGCGGAACACGTCCTCGACCAGCGGGTAATGGGTGCAGCCGAGGATCGCCGCCTGCGGACGCGGCATCCGGCGCTTCAGCGCCTCTACATGGGAGCGAACGAGTGCCTCGGCGAGGATCATGTCGCCGGCCTCGATCGCATCGACGACGCCGCCGCAGGGCTGCGCCTCGACGTCGACACCGATGGCGCGGAAGGCCAGTTCACGCTGGAACGCGCGGCTCGACACCGTCGCGGGCGTGGCGAACAGGGCAACGTCATTCACCGCCACCTGCCGCGGCGGAGAATTGTCGCCCCAGTTGCGTTCGGTCAGCGCCTCGATCAGCGGCACAAAGACGCCGAGCACGCGCTTGCCCTCAGGCACCCAGCCCTCCTGCATGCGGCGGAGTGCGGCGGCCGAGGCGGTGTTGCAGGCGAGAATCACGAGGTCGCAGCCCCGGTCGAACAGCGCCTGAACGCCGGCGGTCGTCAGGTTGTAGATGTCGTCGGGCACGCGGGTGCCGTAGGGCGTGTGGGCGTTGTCGCCGTAGTAGAGCAGCGGCAGATCCGGCATGCGTTTCTGCACGGCGTCCAGAACGGTCAGGCCACCCAGCCCGGAATCGAAAATACCAACGGCCATCAGTAGCGATCCTTCAGCTTCGTCTTGCGGGCCATCTTCTCGTCCGGCTCGCGATGCTTGTCTTCGAATTCGAACCCGCGCGCAGTCGGGTCGAGGGGTCTTGGAGACAATGCATAGGTGGTCTTGCGCAGATGCGCCATGAGGGCTTTCGCGTCACCGGACAATTCGTTCAGGGCGGCACGCGGGATCGGATCGCCGATGACCACGTCCACGGGCTTGTTCACCCGTGTCTTGAACTCCTTGATGAGCAGGCCCATCCGCAAGGTGTAGTGCAGGTGGCTCATCAGCTGGAACAGGCGGGAGTTGTGGCCGTCGAAGAAGACCGGCACCACCGTCGCCTCGGATTTGGCGATCATCCGGGCGGTGAAGCTGCGCCAGACCGGATCCATCGGACGCCCGAAGGGTTTGGCCGCCGTGCTGACCGTGCCGCCGGGAAAGACGCCGATGGCGCCGCCGTCGGCGAGGTAGCGCAACGCCTCCTTTCTTGTGCCGAGGTTCTGGGCCAGCGCCTCCTTCGTTTCCTCGAAATTCACCGGAAGGATCACGCGCTCGAGGTCTTCGGCCTTGCGGAACACCTGGTGGGCGAGGATGCGGAAATCGCCGCGCGCCTGGCTGAGGATATGGCCCATCATCAACCCGTCGAGAATGCCGTAAGGGTGGTTGGCGATCAGGACCAGCGGGCCCTCACTGGGGATGTTGGACAGCGAGCCGCCGATCACGTTCAGTTCCAGCCCGTAGCGTTCGACCATGACCTGCCAGAAGTCGCGGCCCTGCCGCACCTCCTCGTCATAGCCGCTGGCCTGCCGGATGAGGCGGATCCGGCCCGTGGAGTTTTCCATCACACGGATGATCGCGCGCCCGCCCCTGGTGGCGGCGGAATTGGCGTAGGAAATCTCGCGCGCGATGTCCCTTTGCCGGGGGGCGCGTGCTTCGCTGTCGGGACGGCGATCTTTGGGCATCTGCTCGAGGCTGCCTCTGCGTCAACGTTGCTTACGAGGATACGCCAAGGGACCGGTTCGGTCTACCGGCGCGTCCAGCCCCAGAGGCAGAGCATCTCCATGGCGACATGGGCGCCCGCCACCGCGGTGATGTCGGCATTATCAAACGGAGGTGACACTTCCACGACATCGCCGCCGACAAGGTTGATGCCGGCCAGCTCGCGCATCAGGATCGCCGCCTGGCCCGATGACAGCCCGCCCCAGACCGGCGTTCCGGTGCCGGGTGCGAAGGCGGGGTCGAGCCCGTCGATATCGAAGCTGAGGTAGACGGGCGCGTCCCCTGCCCGCTTGCGCGCGGCTTCGGCCACGGCCTGCGGGCCCTTCTCGTGGATTTCACGTGCGTCGTGGATGTGGATGCCGAGGTTGTCTTCGACGACGGTGCGGATGCCGATGTGAGAGGAACGGTCTACGTCGATCAGCCCCTCCTTCACCGCCGTGTAGCAGAAGGTGCCGTGGTCGATCCGGGTGGGGTCGTCATCGGGCCACGTGTCGGTATGGGCGTCGACCTGGATGAGCGCGAGGGGGCCATGTTTGGCCGCATGGGCGCGCAGGATCGGCAGCGTGATCGAGTGGTCGCCGCCCAGGGTGATGGCCGCGGCGCCTGCATTGAGGATGCCCGCGACATGCGCCTCGATCCGGGCCGGCACGTCGGGGGTGTGGGCATAGTCGAAGGCCATGTCGCCGTAATCGGCCACGGCCAGCGCCTCGAGCGGGGAATAGCCGCCCCAGCCATAGGGCGGATCATAGACCTGCAGGAGCGACGCCGCGCGGATTGCTCGGGGGCCAAGCCGCGTGCCGGGGCGGTTGGTCACGGCCTGGTCGAAGGGGATGCCGGTGACGGCGACATCGACGCCCGCGAGGTCCTTGGTGTAGCGCCGCCGCAGGAACGACGGCGCGCCGCCGAAGACGTTTTCGACCGAAAGCCCCTTGAGATCGGCGCGCGTGATCGCCTCGTCCACGGTGTTCTTCGCGTCTTCCAGTGCCATGTGCCCTGCCCTTTTTCGTGTCGCCCCTTGCTACACCGCGGAAATCACGCGACGGAAGCGGGAATTGCACCATCTTGTGCCCGGAGAGGGGCTGCGCGATGGTGCGCGGCGCGCGGAACAGGGGCATTGCATGGGCGACCGGGACGATCTGAAGGCACATTTCCTCGAAGGCATGAGCCGGGCCGCGGCCTCGGTCTCGGTGGTGACGACCGACGGGCCGGCGGGGCGCGGCGGCGTGACGGTGTCCGCGATGACGTCGATCTCGGCGGATGGCGATGCGCCGACGATGCTGACCTGCCTGAACGCCTCGGCCTCGGCGTTGCCGCAGATCCTTGAGAATGGCTGCTTCTGCATCAACGTGCTGCGCACCGGGCAGACCGATATCTCGGACGTGTTTTCGTCCCGCCGCCCGCCGCCGGGGGGCGACAAGTTCAACGCGGTGGAAGTCACGACGATGGCCACGGGCGCACCTGTGCTGAGCGAGGCGCTGGTCAGTTTCGACTGCACGCTGATCTCGGCGGATCGCCATGGCACGCACCACATCTGCATCGGCGCGGTCGAGGCGGTGCGGGTGGCGCCCGAGGGCGATCCGCTGCTCTACGGGATGCGGCAATACCTGCGCGCCGAGGCGCATGAGGGCGAGGACGGGGCCTAGCGGCGGGCGTCGTCGATCCGGGCGCGATCCTGCGCAATCAGGTCGGCGGCGACGGAATGCGCCTCGATCTCGTCGATCAAGCGGTCCGCCGCGTCGCCGTAGGCGTCGGGGCCGATCCGCGCCAGGGCCTTCAGCGCGAGGATCAGGCGCACCACGACCTCGGAATGGCCGGCGCCGTCGCGGGCGATCGGTCGAAACGCGCTGTCGAGCATGTCGCCGGGTTCGACCGAGGGCACGTGGATCGCGTCGAAATCCACCTCCGGCCCTTCCCGCATACGCCACTCGGTCAGCACCGACAGCTGCCGGTCGATGACGGCGATGGCGGTGCCCGGATCGTTGATGCCGGGGGACAGGGCGCGGGAAGCGATCTCGGCGAAGGTGATCATGCCGAAGCGCGGGTCCTGATCGAAGCTGCGGCGACGGGCGACCGTGACCATGTCGCACAGCAATTGGCAGTCGGCCTCACCCGGGTCGGCGCCCAACACGTGCAGTAGGGGCGCGTGGGAGTAGACGAAATCGCCCGGCAGGACGGCCAGCCAGATCTTCGCGCCGTTTTCCTCGGCCCAGGTATTCAACTTGCCCATGTCGATATGCTGGACGTAGCCGGTCAGGCGCGCCTCCACGATATTGGCGCCGTCGGGCACGATGTCGCCGGCGGGATGGCCACCGAGAAACGGCGTGTCGAGCCGAGTCTTCAGCGCGTTGCGCGCGGCCTCTTCCACGCGGTCGAGCGTGTTGTTCATGCGCCCGAAATCCGGAAGGTACGAGATCCAGCGCAAGAGTGCGAAGACGACGATGGCAACGACAAGGATCGTGACGCCGAACAGCACGACGCGTCCACCGTTGTCGTAATAGCTGGCGTTCAGGCCGATGATCGCGACGATGGAATAGACGAAGGCCCCGAGAAACGTGGCAAGCGTCCGCTGCGTGGTCAGGTCTTCCTGCAACAGCGCGATGGCGCGCGGCGTGGAGGTGCTTTCGGCCGCCGTATAGGCGTTGACGGCGATGGAGAGCGAGAAGGTCGTGACCGCCAGCATCGACGAGGCGAGGATATTGAGGACCTGGTCCACCGCCTCGCCGCCCAAGGCGTCCGCCCATTCACTGGGAACGAGGGGCGAGAGGATCGGGGCGGCGACGGCTGATCCAATGGCAAGCGCAGCGAAGGCGCCGACGCGCACCCACAGGCGGCGCAGCACTTGACGCAACATCCAGAGCCATTTTCCGATCACGGGCCGATCCCCTTACGTGGCCCTAACGCGCCACAGGCTGTGCGGTTTCCACGATCCGGGCGAAAAGGCTGGCGCCGACCGGCGAAATCTCGTCGTTGAAGTCGTAGGCCGGATGGTGAAGCCCCGCGCCCTCGCCGGTGCCGACGAAGAGGTAGGCGCCGGGGCGGGCCTGAAGCATGTAGGCAAAATCCTCGGCCCCCATTTCCGCGCCTGCATCCTCGATCACCTGCCCCTCGCCCACGACCTGGCGCGCGGCACCGGCGGCGAAGGCCACCTGCTCGGCATCGTTGACGGTTGCCGGGTAGCCGCGTTCGTAGATCAGCTTGGCCTCGACGCCGTAGGCCGCCGCCGTGCCGCTGACGATCTCGTGCATGCGGCGTTCGACCATGTCCTGAACCGACGGCTCGAAGGTGCGAACGGTGCCGTTGATGTAGGCGGTTTCCGGGATGATGTTGCTGGCCGTGCCCGCATGGATCTGCGTAACCGAGATCACCAGCGCCTCGGAGGGCGTGTGATTGCGCGCGACGATGTTGGAAAAGCCCTGCGCGATGGCGAGCGCGGGCGGGATCGGGTCGATGGTGTCCTGCGGATAGGCCCCGTGGCCGCCCTTGCCGGTGATATGGACATGCATCGTGTCGACGGCGGCCAGAAGCGGGCCGGGACGCGTGAAGATCTGGCCGAACGGCTCACCGGGGACGTTGTGGATGCCGAAGACGCGTTCGATCTCGAAACGGTCCATGATGCCTTCCTGCACCATGATGTCGCCGCCGCCGCCGTCCTCCTCCGCCGGTTGGAAGATCAGCGCGACCCTGCCGGAGAAATTCTTCGTTTCCGCCAGGTATTTCGCGGCCCCGAGCAGCATCGTGGTGTGCCCGTCATGGCCGCAGGCGTGCATCTTGCCCGGTACGGTAGAAGCGTGCTCGGCCCCGGTGATCTCCGCGATCGGAAGCGCGTCCATGTCGGCGCGCAAGCCGATGGTCGGACCGGGACGGCCGCTGTCGATGATGGCGACAAGGCCGGAAGTCGCGATGCCCTCGTGAATCTCGCTGATCCCGAACTCCTTGAGCCGGTCGACGACGAAGGCCGCCGTTTCATGGCAGTCGAAGGCAAGCTCGGGGTGCTGGTGCAGGTGGCGGCGCCATGCGGTCATGTCGTCGGCCATGGCGGCGATGGAATTGATGACCGGCATGGATGGTCTTTCTGGTTGTTGGGTGGCTGACCACACGGTGGCAGAGCGCGTGGGAATGGGCAAGCTGCCCCTTGCGACGGACGGCCCCTTGGCGCATCACCAAGACATGAGCGATCTTCCCACCGACCCGATGCAGCGGCTGCGGGCCATCATGGCGCGGCTGCGCGATCCCGTGCACGGCTGCCCCTGGGACGTGGAGCAGACCTTCGCGAGCATCGCGCCCTACACGATCGAGGAAGCCTACGAGGTCGCCGACGCGATCGAGCGCGGCGACATGGAGGAACTGAAGGGCGAACTGGGCGACCTGCTGTTCCAGTCGGTATTCCATGCCCAGATGGCCGAGGACGCGGGGCATTTCGATTTCGACGATATCGCGCAGGCCATCGGCGACAAGATGATTGCCCGTCATCCGCATGTCTTCGGCGACGAGAGCAATGCCAAGTCCGCAGACCAGCAGGTTGCCGATTGGGAGAGCGTCAAGGCCGCCGAGCGGGCCGCGAAGGCGCGTGGCGGTGTGCTCGATGACGTGGCGCTTGGGCTGCCCGCCCTGATGCGCGCCGAGAAGCTGCAGAAGCGCGCGGCGCGGGTCGGGTTCGACTGGCCCGAGATCGGGCAGGTCATCGACAAGATCGCCGAGGAGGCGCGCGAACTGGCCGAGGCGCGCAAGACCTTGCCGCAGGACAAGATCGCCGAGGAGATGGGCGATCTGCTGTTTGTCATGGCCAACCTCGCGCGGCACCTGAAGGTCGATCCCGAAACGGCGCTGCGCGGGGCCAATGCCAAGTTCGTGCGGCGTTTTCGGTATATAGAGCAGGAGCTTGCGGGGCGATCCAAGGGTCCCGCGGAAAGCTCGCTGGAGGAAATGGACGCGCTTTGGGACGCGGCCAAGCGCGCGGGTCTGTGACGGCGCGGTGTTCAGAACGCGTCTTTGGCTGTCATTTGCACGCAACACCGGCGCAATGGTTCGGCGCGTGGCCTTCCCGTCGAAGCTGCAGTGTGGCAGAATATTCGCTATAAACTTGCTGCATTTCAAACATCGGAGACTTGGCATGACCCGCCTGACGATCTCTGCGGCCGCGTTGATGGCCATCACGACACCCGTATTCGCCGGACCCGTCGAGGTTCCGCCGCCCCCGCCCCCGGTCTACGTGGAGCCCGAGCGTTGTCCGCTGGCGTTCGACTGCTTCTACCTTGGACTTGAGGTCGGTTACGGGCATGGAACCGGGAATCAGTTGGGCGGAACTCAAACTGCACCCTTAAACATCGATCTCGATTACGACGGCGCGGTTTACGGGGCATTCGCCGGTTACAACTTCCAGAACGGCGCGATGGTCTACGGCGGCGAGGTTCGCTTCTTGCACGGCAACATCGCCGACGACACGACCGGGTTCGAGGTCAACTCGCTCATCGACCTGCGCGGTCGCATCGGCTACGCGCCGAGCGACTCCTTTATGGTCTACGGCGCGCTCGGCTATACCTTGGCGCAGGCAACAGCGGCGTCCGATTTCGACATGGATGGCTTCAACGCCGGTATCGGCGCGGAATTCAACGTCAGCGAGAGCTTTTTCATTGGCGCAGACCTTACGGCCCGCCAGCTGGAAGGCACTTTGGGCGGCACTGAATACGATGCCGACGTACACACCGCCACGATCCGCGCGGGCTTCCGCTTCTGACGACACACCGGTTGTGAAATATGGGCCGCCCCGACTTCGGGGCGGCCTTTTTCGTGCGTGGTGATCGCGAAGGGACGATTGCCTCTGGTCACCGCCGCCCGCGCGCGTAGATTGCGCGCATGGATACCCCCCCTGCATCGTCGGCCCCGGCCCCTGCCTCGAACGTTCCGCTCGCCGCGCTCTGGATGACCGGTGCGGTGGTGGCGTTCTCGTCCATGGCCATTGCCGGGCGCGAATTGTCGACCTCTCTCAGCACGTTCGAGCTGATGACCTATCGCTCGATGATCGGTCTTGTGCTGGTGGTGGGTGTCGGGGCCATCGCGGGCACGTTGCGCCAGATCCGCGCCAACCGGCTGCGCGATCATACCCTGCGCAACATCTTCCATTTCACCGGGCAGAACCTGTGGTTCTGGGCCGTGGGGGTGATCCCGCTGGCGCAGGTCTTCGCGCTGGAATTCACCTCGCCGCTCTGGGTGATGGTGCTGGCCGCGCTTTTTCTGGGCGAGCGGCTGACATGGGTGAAGGCGCTGGCCGGGCTGGCGGGTTTCATCGGGGTGCTGATCGTGTTGCAACCGGGCAGCGCGCCCCTTTCACCGGGCATGGCAGCCGCCGCCGCCGCCGCCGTGGCCTTCGCGATCACCGCCATTTTCACCAAGCGGCTGACCCGCGACCAGACGATCACCTGCATCCTGTTCTGGCTGACGCTGATCCAGCTGATCCTCGGGCTGGCCTTCTGCCTCTACGACGGAACCATGGCCTGGCCCGCCGCCAGCGCGTGGCCGTGGGTGGTGACGGTCGCCGTGTCGGGACTTGTGGCGCATTTCAGCCTGACCAACGCGATTGCGCTGGCCCCGGCCTCGGTCGTGATGCCGATCGACTTCATCCGCCTGCCGGTGATCGCGTCGCTGGCCTTCATCCTCTACGGCGAGCCGGTGGAGTTCGCCGTCATCCTCGGTGCGGCGCTGATCTTCGGGGCGAATTACCTCAACGTGCTGACCGAGCATCGGCGCAGCCGCGCGGCGCGATAGTGTAACTTTTGTGACACAGAGTGCAGGCGAGATGCGTGCCAGGCGCGTCCTGACGCTGCGGAAGATTTGACCAGAGCCAGGGTTTACCGCCTTTAGTATAGGCAGAGGAATTTGGGACATTCAGGTCGGGGAGGCACTCATGACCCGCTACACCATCACCGCAGCCGCCGCGCTGCTGGCAACCACGAGCATCGCAGGCGCAGGCGGGCTTGACCGCACGACATTCAGCGTCGCGCCCCTGTTCGAGGACGGCAACTACTTCGAGTTCAGCTTTTCGGCTGCGATGCCGGATGTGACCGGCGTTGCACTCGCCGCGGCACCAGTGCCTGGGGAACGGTCCGGTGACATGGCGGACGACTACTTTGGATACAACTTCGCTTACCGGCATGAGATCAACGATATGCTCGCAGTGGCCGTTTCCTACGGCAATGCCTACGGAGCGAACGTGAATTACACCAACACCGATGCTTCTTATCCGCTTCAGGGCTTTACTGCCGAACTGTATGGCCAAGCTCTGAGCGTTCTTGGGCAATACCAAGTCAATGACAACATCAGCGTCTACGGCGGTCTTCGCTACGTCATTATGTCGGCTGAGACCGCAGCACCGGCGGCGGGCAACACCAACGAATACGCACCGGACGGAGGGTTAGGCTATGTCTTTGGCGCAGCCTACGAAATCCCAGATATCGCGCTGCGTGCCAGCCTGACCTATACGTCGGCGACAACGCATGACAACTCGATAACTGTCAATGGTTTCGACGCTCTCGGTGTCACGGCCAGCACCACCGGCGAATATACGATGCCACAGTCGCTGACTCTGGAGTTCCAGACCGGAGTAGCCGAGGGAACTCTCGTGATGGCATCCATCCGATGGACCGATTGGACTGAGACAGTGATCGACACAAGATCGGACCTCGGCACAATTGATTATGACAACGATGTCTGGAGCTATATGATCGGAGGCGCACGGCGCATCAACGACATGACTGCGATCGTCGGCCAGATATCTTACGAGTCGCCGAACGATCTTTTGGCATCCAACCTGTCGCCGACGGATGGTCGCTTAGGTGTATCCATTGCCGGGGTCTTCGACATCTCCGAGCAACTGACCCTCACTGCTGGCATGAACTACACGTTCCTCGGCGATGCGGACACTGAGATCCCTGGCGGACCGGCTGGCGTGCCGCTCGCGAATTTCTCCAACAACCACGCCCTCGGCGCTGGCATCCGGGTCGGCTACAACTTCTGAGCCGAGCCCCAGCGATCTTGCAAGACCCCGCGTGCCACCCGGCCCGCGGGGTTTTCTTTGCAGTCTTTAAGTCGCATGTCCGGGAAGCTCAAAACCGGTTCCCACTTTTGAGCGACATGCTCTACCCGCACCTTCCGGGTCGCCGCGCCGCTCCGCGCACCCTAAACCAATCCCATGATCCAGACCTCCGTCAGCACCACCGCTTGGGCCCTCATGGCCGCACTTGCCGCGATCTGGGGGGCGTCGTTCCTCGCCATCAAGCTGGGGCTGGAGGAATTGCCGTTCCTCACCCTCGTGGCGCATCGGGTGTTCTGGGCTTGCCTGATCCTCTGGGCCTATGTCCTGATCCGCCGCCTGCCCCTGCCCCGCGATCCGCGCACCTGGGGGGCGTTCCTTGTCATGGGGCTGCTGAACAACGTGATCCCCTTCGGCCTGATGGCCTGGGGCCAGCAATTCATCGAGACCGGGCTGACCTCGATCTTCAACGCGGGCACGGCGATTTTCGGGGTGCTGGTGGCGGCGATGGTCTTTGCGGACGAACGGCTGACGCCGCGCAAGGCTCTGGGCGTGCTGGTGGCATTCTTCGGCGTGGCGGTGGCCATCGGCCTCGACAGCTTCCGGCAATTCGACCTGCGCTCGCTAGCGCAGCTTGCGGTGATCGGCGGCACGATCTCCTACGCGTTCGCCGCCGCCTGGGCGCGCCGGACGATGGCGGGGCTGACGCCGCAGGTCTCGGCGGCGGGGATGCTGACCGGGGCGAGCCTTATCATCGTGCCTGTTGCACTGGTGGCGGATGGCGTGCCGCAAGTGCCGGAGATGCCTGCGACATGGGCGGCGATTGCCTATTTCAGCGTGATCGGCACGGCGCTGGCCTACCTGCTTTACTACCGGATCATCGCTTTGGTGGGGTCGGGCAATGCGATGATCGTGACGCTGCTGATCCCACCGGTGGCCATCTTCCTTGGCGCGATCGTGCTGGACGAGCGGCTGGAGCCGTTTGCCTTTGCAGGCTTCGGCTTGCTGGCGCTTGGCCTGGTGATCCTGGACGGACGGCTATTCGGGCGCTTGCGCCACGCCTAGGGGCGTGGCAAGCACCGCTGCATGAGCCTGCTTTACGACAGCCCCCAAGCCTTTCTTGACGCCCCCGAGAAGCGGGTGGCGGTCTTCGGCATGTCCGGGCTTGGGAAAACCGTGCTGTCCGCGCTGCTGCGCGCGCAGGGGGACTGGTTCCATTACTCGATCGATTACCGGATCGGCACCGCCTACATGGGCGAGCACATCACCGACAACCTGAAAGCGCAGGCGATGAAGGTGCCGTTCCTGGCGACCCTGTTCCGGTCGGATTCGATCTACATCGGGTCGAACATCACCTTCGGGAACCTTGCGCCTTTGTCCACCTACCTCGGCAAGCCCGGTGATCCGGCCAAGGGCGGGCTGGCCTTCGAGGAATACAAGCGCCGGCAGGCCCTGCACCGGCGGGCGGAGGTGAACGCGCTGCTCGACACCGTGCCGTTCATCCACCGCGCGCGGGAGCTTTACGGGTATTCGCATTTCATCTGCGACACCGGAGGCTCGATCTGCGAGGTTGTGGACCCGGAGGATCCGGCGGACGAGGTGCTGCGCACCCTCTCGGCCCATACGCTGATGGTCTGGATCGAAAGCCCCGAGGGGCACGACGCGGAACTGATCCGCCGCTTCAAGGCCGACCCGAAACCGATCTATTACCGGCCCGAGATGCTGGACGCGCTCTGGTCCGACTACCTTGACCAGACGGGCCAGACCGAGGCCGAAGTCGACCCTGACGCCTTCGCTGTCCATGCGTTTTCCAAGGTCATTCACCATCGCGCGCCGCTTTACGAGGCGATGGCCCGGAACTGGGGGGTCTCCGTCACCGCCGCCGAGGTCGAGGCGGTGCGCGACGCCACGGATGCCGAAGAGATGATCGCCGCCGCCCTTGGCAGAGCCGCCGCGAAGGCCTAATTCCGGCGTTCCACAAGAAAAGCCAGACCGATGCCCATCAAACTTCCCGACAGCCTGCCCGCCTATTCCGTCCTTTCCCGCGAGGGCGTGATGGTCATGCCCGAGGATTCCGCATCGCATCAGGATATCCGGCCCCTGCGCATCGGCCTGCTGAACCTGATGCCCAAGAAGATCCAGACCGAGACGCAATTCGCGCGGCTGATCGGGGCCACGCCGTTGCAGGTGGAATTCTCGCTGATCCGCATGTCGGAGCACGAGACGCGCAACACCTCCGCCGAGCATATGGAGGAGTTCTACCGTCCCTTCTCGGAGGTCGAGGCGACGGGTGAGAAATTCGACGGGCTCCTGATCACCGGCGCGCCGATCGAGCATCTGCCCTTCGAAGAGGTCACCTATTGGGATGAACTCAAGCGCGTGATGGACTGGACCCAGACCAACGTCCATTCGACCTTCGGCGTCTGCTGGGGCGGCATGGCGATGGCCTACCATTTCCACGGCATTCCGAAGCACATGCTGAACGCCAAGGCCTTCGGCTGTTTCCGGCACCAGAACCTTGCCCCGGCTTCGCCCTACCTGCGTGGATTCTCGGACGACGTGCTGATGCCCGTGAGCCGCTGGACCGAGATGCGGCAGGACGAGATGGAGGCCGCGGGCCTGACGACCCTGATCGCGTCGGGCGAGGTCGGCCCGGCGCTGGTCGAGGATACGGCGCACCGGGCGCTCTACGTCTTCAACCATTTCGAATACGACAGTGACACGCTGAAGCAGGAATACGATCGCGACATCGCGGCGGGAACGCCGATCAACGTGCCGGTCAATTACTACCCCGACGACGACCCGTCGCTCGTCCCGATGAACCGGTGGCGGTCGCACGGACATTTGCTCTACGGCAACTGGGTTTCCGAGATCTACCTGACCACGCCATACGACATGGGCCAGATCGGTCTGGCCAGCACGGACTGGCGGAAGAAATGAAGCTTCTGCTCGGGCTGGTTGCCCTTCTTCTGGTTTTCACGGCGGTGACGTTATGGCGCGCCACCCTGCATGAGCGGCGGGCGGTGGCCGACCATCCCCCTTCGGGACAGTTCATCGAGGTCGACGGCACGCGCGTGCATTACGTGGACGAAGGCGAAGGCCCGCCCGTGGTGCTGATCCACGGCGCTTCAGGCAACGTGAACGATTGGACCTTCGACATGGTCGGGCGGCTGTCGGACCACTTCCGCGTGATCGCCTTCGACCGGCCCGGGCTTGGCTACACCGACATGATCGGGCGCGGTGCCCCGGTTGCGGACCAGGCGCGTCTGCTGGCCGACGCCGCCGCAGCGCTTGGGGCCGACGCGCCCATCGTGGTGGGCCATTCCTACGGCGGGTCCGTCGCGCTGGCCTGGGCGCTGGAACGGCCCGATGCCCTATCGGGCCTCGTCGTTCTCGCCGGGGCCTCGCATCCGTGGGAGACGGGGATCGGCACCTATTACCAGTTGCTGTCGAACCCGGTCAGTGGGCCGGTTCTGGCAAATCTCATCGCGGCCTGGGTGCCCGAAAGCTACGTCGCTGCCAGCGTCGAAGGCGTTTTCACCCCGAACCCCGCGCCCGAAGGCTATTCCGCGCATTTTGCCCCCGACCTGACGCTCCGCCGCTTCTCGCTTCTGGAAAACGCGCACCAGCGCGCCGACCTCCTGCCGCAGATCCAGTCCATGGCTCCGCGCTATGGCGAGATTTCCGTGCCGACCGAGATCCTGCATGGCACCGCGGACACCATAGTGCCCCTGCGCATCCACTCCGAGCCGCTGTCCCGCGCCATTCCCGGCGCGAACCTGGTGGTGATGGACGGCGTCGGCCACATGCCGCACCATGTCGAACCGGACACGGTGACGGCCGCCATCGACCGTGTCGCCGCAGCGTCGGGTTTGCGTTAACCGCTTCGAGTCCCTAATGTAATAGGGAATAACATCGCCGTCGCGCGACCCCTGAGAGGCGGGCCAACAATGAGCAACGAATTCGTCGGCGCGATCAGCGCCTATTTCAACGACCTCGCCCCCGACTGGGTGCGCGACCAGATCGAAGCCGCGAAGAAGAACCGCGTGCTGGACCCGTCCTATCCCTACGAGGAGCGGATGGACAAGGACGACTACGAAGACCAGCTCGAGGCGCTGCAGATCGAACTGGTCAAGATGCTGTCCTGGGTCCGGTCCTCGGGCGCGCGGATCGCGGTGGTGTTCGAAGGCCGCGATGCCGCCGGCAAAGGCGGGTCCATCAAACGCATCCGCGAGAACCTGAACCCCCGCGCGGCGGGCGTCGTGGCCCTGTCGAAGCCGACCGAGCGCGAGGCCACCCAATGGTATTTCCAGCGTTACGTCGAACACCTGCCCGCCGCCGGTGAAATCCGCCTGTTCGACCGGTCCTGGTACAATCGCGGCGTGGTCGAGAAGGTCTTCGGATTCTGCACCGATGCGCAGCGGGAAACGTTCTTCGCGCAACTTCCGGGCTTCGAGAGCACGCTGGTGCAGGACGGCATTCACCTGACGAAGATCTGGCTCAACGTCGGCCGGGCCGAGCAATTGCGCCGGTTTCTCGACCGTGAAGGCGATCCCCTGAAACAGTGGAAACTCAGCTGGATCGACGTCGAGGGGCTGCAACGCTGGGACGCCTATTCCGACGCGATCTCGGAGACGCTTGAGCGATCCCATACGACGGCTGCGCCCTGGACCGTGATCCGGTCCGATGACAAGCGCCGCGCCCGGCTGGCGGTGATCCGGACCGTCCTGCAGGGGCTGGACTACGATCAGAAGGACGAAAGCGTCACGGGCGCGCCCGATCCGAACATCACCGGTGGGCCGGAATTGTGGTCGGACCCCGGGGATACGGGCCGCTGATGGGCAAACGCGGCTACCATCACGGCAACCTCAAGCAGGCGCTTGTCGACGCCGCCCTGCGCCTGATCGAGGCAAAGGGGCCGACCGGGTTCACCCTGTCGGAAGCGGCGAAGAACGCGGGCGTGACCCCAGCGGCGGTCTACCGGCATTTCGAGGGCCGAGAGGACCTGATCGCCGAATGCGCGCGCCAGGGGCACGAGATCTTCGCCGACCTGATGGATCACGCCTACAACGGCGGCAAGCCATCGGCGCTGGCGGCCTTCGAGGCCACGGGCCGCGCCTACCTCGCCTTCGCCCGCAAGTTTCCCGGCCATTACATGGCGATGTTCGAATCCGGCACGTCGGCCAATGCGACCCCGGAACTAGCGGCGGCGGCCAACAAGTCGCGCGACGTACTGGAACGCGCCGCCGAGGCGCTATCGGCCCATATCCCGCCCGAGAAACGGCCTCCGCCGTCGATGTTCTCGGCCCATATCTGGGCGATGAGCCATGGCGTGGTGGAGCTTTTCGCGCGTGGCCGCCCCGGCGCCAACGCCCCCTTCCCGCCGGAAGACCTGCTGGAGGCCGGGATCGGCATCTACCTGCGCGGGTTGGGGCTGATCACTCCGGATACCTGAGCGCGCTGCCGCGCGATAAGAGGGATTGCGCCGGCTCCGCCGTCGCCGGGGGGGCGCCCTCGGCTTCGCCTCGGGCGCGGCCCGGTTTCACCGCAGGCGCGTTATCCCGCACGTTCCACCCGCGGCGCCATTTGCAATCCGCAGCACCTCCCTCGCCACGCGCTCCGCGCGGACGCGATGGCCGACAGGCCAGCGCATCGCGCGCCACGCCAAAGCCCCGGAGGCCGACAGGCCGAGGGCGGCGCGGGAGGGCCCCGGGCGCTTCCTAGGCGAAGAGCTCGTGGCAAAGCTCCAGCGCGTCGACCAGCACGTCCACTTCGGCGCGGGTGTTGTACATGCCGAAGCTGGCGCGCGCCGTGGCGGTCACGCCCATGTGCTCCATCAGCGGTTGCGCGCAATGGTGGCCCGCGCGGACGGCGACGCCCTTCTTGTCGAGCACGGTGGAGATGTCGTGGGCATGGGCCGCGCCCGCCATGGTGAAGCTGAATATCGCGCCCTTGGTGGCCGACGTGCCCTGCAGGTGCAGCCAGTTCAGCCCTTCGAGCCGCGCTTTGGCATAGGCCGCGAGGTCGGCTTCATGGGCGGCGATCGCCTCCATCCCGACGCCCATCATGTAATCGAGCGCCACGCCGAGGCCGATCTGCTGCACGATGCCTGGCGTTCCGGCCTCGAATTTCATCGGCGGGTCGTTCCAGGTGATCTCATCGCGGTGCACCTCGCGGATCATGTCGCCGCCGCCCATGAAGGGGCGCATCTCGGCCATCCGCTCCTTGCGGATATGGATCGCGCCGGAGCCGGACGGGCCGTAAAGCTTGTGCCCGGTGATGGCGTAGAAATCGGCGCCGATATCCTCGACGTTCACCGACATGTGGACCGCCGCCTGCGACCCGTCGACCAGGACCGCGATACCGCGCGCATGCGCCGCCTCGACCACCGCTTTGACGTCGAAGACCGAGCCGAGGACATTCGACATGTGGGTCAGCGCGACAAGCTTCGTCTTCGGCCCCATCGCGTCGATCACCGCCTGCGGGTCCAGGTCGCCGTTCGCATCCACGTCCACCCACACCAGCTTCACACCCTGCCGCTCGCGCAGGAAATGCCACGGCACGATGTTGGCGTGGTGTTCGGCGATCGACAGGATGATCTCGTCCCCCGCCTCCATGCGCGGCATGGCCCATCCGTAGGCGACGAGGTTGATGCCCTCGGTCGTGCCGGTGGTGAAGACGATCTCTTCCTCGTCCTTCGCGCCGAGGAACCGCGCGATGGTGCCGCGCACGCCCTCGTATTTCTCGGTCGCGAGGTTGCTGAGGTAGTGCAAGCCCCGGTGCACGTTGGAATATTCCATGGAATAGGCCTGCGCGATGGCGTCGATCACCACCTGCGGCTTCTGCGCCGAGGCGCCGTTGTCGAGATAGGTCAGCGGCTTGCCGTTCACCTCGCGCGACAGGATCGGAAAGTCGGCGCGGATCGCCTCTACGTCGTAGCTCATGTCGGGGTTCCCGTCTGGAAGCCGAAGCCGAGGATGGTCAGCACAAGGCTCAGGGTGAAAATGATGCCGATGAAGCTCAGCAGCGTCATCAGGAAGACCTGCCCCACCGAACTGAAACCGTGCAGCACCGTGATGAAATGGCTCAGGAGCCAGAAGAACAGCAGGATCGCCAAGAGCGAGACGATGGCGGCCATGGGGGGCACGATCAGCGCGGTGACCAGTTGCAGCGCCTGCAGGACAAGGAAGATAAACTGCAGCCACGTCACCAGCGCGAGCGCGCCGTCGAAGCTGCCGGTGCCGCCGAAGAGGCGCCCGATATGGGTGATCGCATGGACGCCGACGAAGAGGATCGCACCTTGCAGGAGGCCCATCACGACCGCCGTCTGCCCGGTCAGCGGCCCGTCCTCGGGCGCTCCGACGATCAACATGACCAATTCGCCCATGATCATCGACAGGACGATGGTCAGCGCGAAGGCCAGCCAGAGCGCGGCGCGCGGCAGGTTCAGGGCAAGGATCGCCTCCGCCCCCGCCTTCGGGTCGGAAATCGTGTCCCGCACCATTGTCAGCAGGATTGGAAGGCGCAGCATGTCGCTCATCCCCGCGTCTCCCATCCGGCGACGCGCAGGTTCATCGACCAGTTCCACATCAGGATTGCGAACCAGAGAACGCCAACGAGCGTGACCTCGATCCCCGGGCCGAGCATGCCGAAGGTCAGCCCGTGCAGCAGTTTCAGCGGCACGGCGACCAGCAGCGCCCAGAACAGCGCGAGGCGCGAGGCGGTGCCGTCCGGTCGCCCGCCCAACAACCGCACGACGAGGTGTCCCACCATCGCGACACCGTAGAAGACCAGCGGCAGGATCAGGAACCAGACCATGATCTCGGCCGACAGGAACGCGCTGAACTTCGCATCCACCAGCGCGTCCGGCACCTCGACGCCCTCGATCGGGCGGACGTCCGCCCGTTCCGCGAGGATCGCGGCGTCAAGCTCAGGGTCCGGCAAGTTCGCGCGGCGCGATACGCCTGGCAGCTGCGACAGGAACCCGAGCCCCATCGCCAGCAGCAGGAAGACGAGGCCCGTCTTGTCGTCGACCCCACGCGCCAGCAACCCGGCGAAAACCGGGCGCGGGCGGCGGTAGGCGCCGGCGATATCGTTGACCAGCGCCATGGATCAGCCCTGCCTGCGCCGCTCCAGCCAGTGCATCAGCCGCGCGACGATGTCATCGCGCAGCGCCTCGCTGTCGATCTCCTCGATGGCTTCTGCAAGGAAGGCTAGCACCAGGAGGTCGGTGGCGATATCGGTCGGCACCCCGCGCGAGCGCAGGTAGAACAATGCCGTTTCGTCGATCGCACCGGTGGTCGAGCCATGGGAACACGCGACGTCGTCGGCATAGATCTCGAGCTCGGGCTTCGCCTGGAAGGTGCTGTCGTCATCGAGCAGAAGCGACTGGCTGATCTGGTAGCCATCGGTCTTCTGGGCACCTTCCTTTACAAGAATCTTGCCCTGGAACACGCCTTCCGCACCGTTGCGGAGCACCTTCTTGAAGACCTGCCGGCTTTCGCAATTCACCGCGTCATGGGTGATGAACACCGTGTCGTCATGGTGGAACGGGGCATTCGCGCCATCCCCCAGCGCCGCGCCAGCCACGTGGGCCGAGGCATCGTTGCCGACGATCTCGATGACATGCTCGTTGCGGGTCATCACGCCATTCGCCGTCAGGGTGAAACTCTTGTACAAGGACTCCGACCCGACCCGCGCGAAGATGTGGGTGGCGGCGCGGCGTTCATGGTCGCGGCCCTGCGCGCGGACATGGTGGAACGCTCCGGTGTCGGCCACGTCGATCTCCATGCACTTGTTGAAGCGCGCGGCGGCGGGGCCGACCTCCAGCAGCGTCATTTCGGCACCCGGTTCCACCTTCACGAGGTGATGCAGGATCGCGTCCGAGGTCTCGTCGCGATGCAGGTAGATGAAGCAGACGGGCTTTTCCGCCTTGCCGGTGGCCCGGATCACGATGCCATCGTCGGCGAACGCGGTGTTGAGCGCCGCAAGGGGCCGCGCGACCGGGTTCTGCCCCGCTTTCTCTCGCTGGCCGTAAAGGTCTTTCGCCCAGTGAATGTCGGTGGCCATGGCATCCGACAGCCGCTCGATCTCGAGCCCGGCAAGTTCCAGCGGGTCCGAGCGTTTCGCATCGAAGACGCCATCGACGAAGATGATCTTCAGCTTGTCGATCTCACCGAACACCGGGGCTTCGTCGCGATCATCGAAGATCGCCGCGCGCGGGGCGGTGGCCTGCGTCAGGCTCGTCGGATCGGTATAGCGCCAGTATTCATCGCGCCGGTTCGGCAGGCCCATTTCGCGCAGCCGAGACAGCGCATCATTGCGCGCGTCCGTGGCCCACCCTGCCCCGTCAGGCAGGGTCAGGCCGGCGATCCGGGCTTCGGTCGCGTCCTGTTTCACAGCCGGAGCCGCCATTACGCCACCTCCGTCAGGATATCGGTGTAGCCGTTCTTCTCGACCTCCAGGGCGAGGTCCGGGCCGCCCGATTTCACGATGCGGCCATCGGCCATGATGTGCACCACGTCCGGCTGGATGTGGTCGAGCAGGCGCTGGTAGTGGGTGATGACAAGGAAGGCCCGGCCTTCATCCCGCAGCGCGTTCACGCCGTCGGAGACCAGCTTCATCGCGTCCACGTCGAGGCCCGAGTCGGTCTCGTCAAGGATGCACATCTTCGGCTCCAGCATGGCCATCTGCAAGATCTCGTTGCGCTTCTTCTCGCCGCCCGAGAAGCCGACGTTCACAGGGCGCTTCAGCATCTCGGCGTCGATCTTCAGGTCCTTCGCCTTGGCGCGGATGAGCTTCAGGAAGTCGCCTGCGCTGATCTCTTCCTCGCCGCGCGCCTTGCGTTGCGCGTTCAGCGCGGTGCGCAGGAAGGTCATGTTGCCGACACCGGGGATTTCGACCGGGTATTGAAACGCGAGGAACAGGCCCGCCGCGGCGCGCTCTTCCACGTCCATCTCCAGCAGGTCCTCGCCTTCCAGCGTCGCCGTGCCGTCCGTCACCTCGTAGCCATCGCGGCCCGAGAGAACGTAGGACAAGGTCGACTTGCCCGAGCCATTCGGACCCATGATCGCATGGACCGAGCCCGCCTCGACACTCAGGTCGACGCCTTTCAGGATCTGCTTGTCTTCTTCTTCCAGTTTGACCGCCAGGCCTTTGATCTCAAGCATGGGATACCTCGTTCGGTTGGGCAGCGCGCAGCTCTGCCGGGAAATGGCGCAGAAGGCTCTCGCGGCAGCGCGCGATGCCTTCGGTGTAGGAAAGGGGTGTGTCCTTGACCGCCCGTGCGGCGGCGGGAACGTCCCCGATTTCAACGGGATAGATCATGTCGCGCCCGATGGAGGCGGCATAATCGTGGTATTTCAGACGGCCCTGTTCGGTCGGGTCCATCCAGGTGTTCGGCACGCCGTAGGCGTCGGCCACGATCAGCCCGTGAAGGCTGGCCGAGAAGACGTGGCGCGACGCCGCGATCTCGCGGCAGACCGTCACCGGGTCGAGCCGCACGTCGATGAGATGCAGCGCCGGGTCGGCCTCCACCATGTCGACAAAACGCGGGTCGTCCATCTGGCTGTGATGCGGCACGATGGCGATGCGGTCGTGCCGCTCGGCCACCGGCCCGATCACCTCGTCGGCCAGAAGTCCCGGATCACCGTATTCCGTCATCTTAAGCCGCAGGAACGCAGCCGAGATCGGGCCGCGCAGCAGGCGTACGCGGACATTCTGAAGGAAGTCCTTGCGGTAGAACGGGTTGAGCAACCCTGTGCCCCACAGGAACGGCCCTTCGCCCCGCGTGTGATCCGTCCAATGCTTGGCGATCACGTGCATCAGGCTACCCAGGGCGAACAGCTCCGCCTGTTTCGGGCGCACCTGCTCCACCTCGCGGCCCGAGACATGGGCGACGACCAGGTGGCTCAGGGCATCGCCGAAGTTCGGCGCGGGCCAATAATAGAGGCGCAGGGGGTCGGTCATGCAAACTCCTCCATGCGCTCTTCCGGGACCAGCAGGAAATTCCGGTTTTCCTTGTAATGCTTGAACGAGGCCGGGATCTCGAACGCATTGGCCAGCCGCCAGTCGGCAAAATCGTGGATGTTCTCGCGGTCGCATTCCACCAGAAGGACGGGCCGGCAGCGCCGGATCGTTTTTTGCAGACCGCGCAGCACATGCATTTCCATCCCCTCGACGTCGATCTTGATGACGTCGGGCACCTCCTCGCGCAGCACCTCGTCGGGGCGAACGGTGGGGATATCGCCTTCACCGGCCACCATCCGCGCGGCGCCGAGGTTCTTTTGACGCTCGGTCATGGCGAAACCTTCGTCGGGCACATCCGCCGCCCCGGCACCGATATGGTCGAAGACCACGCGATCGCTCAGCCCGTTGAGGGCGACATTGATCAGCAGCAGACGGTAGGCCAGCGGGTTCGGCTCGAACGGGATGATCCGGCCAGCACCCAGAAACAGCCCGGCGTAAAGCGTGTGATTGCCGACATTCGCACCGATATCGACGAACGTGCCGCCCTTCGGCAGGTAACGCGACAGAAGCGCAAGCTCTTCGGGTTCGAAGAATTGACCCTTGCGGTGCCGGCGCTGGATCGGATCCCGCTCCATGTTGGTTGCGAAGGTTACCGTCCGGCCTTCGATCACAGCCTCGGTCAGCTCGAGCCCGTCGGACAAACCACGCGCCTGCGCCAGAACGCGCTCGGGCGCGTTCGCCGCGCGGAGCAGCGCCATGGCATCCTCTGCAACAAGCGCGCTCATTTTGCGGCCTCCACACGGCGCGGTGCTGCGTTGGGCAACATGTCGATGTAATCGTGAAGCTGCGCGTCGGTCAGAATGCCCCGCTGCATCAGTTCGACCATCGCCGTCACGGCGAGATCCTGCGTCAGGAACACGGTGTCGGCGAGGATGGCCAGATGTTTGAGCTCTTCGACGTCAAGTCCCTGCATGTCCAGAAGCCCGCGGACCATCACCGCGTCGCCATCGCCCAACTGGCTGCGATAGGCCGACCGTTTCAACCGGCCAGACCAGGGGTTGCGGTAGCCGATGTCCTTGATGAACAGGAACTTGTGCAACATGAAGCCATGCTGACCAAGCTCGACCATCTGGTCCCCCATCAAGGGTTGCCCCTCGTAGATCGGCAGCGCAGCGACCTCGGTAATCACCGCGAGCGCCTTGGCCAGTTTTTCCGGGCCGCTGCGGAATACCATGCGCTCGCCGCCCTGGATGTCGATCTTCAGAAGGTCGAAATCCGGCAGGTCTTCCAGATCATCCAGTCGCGTTGTCCGAACCGTGATCCGTTCCACGATCTCCATCCGGTCCCGGAACTGTCCGGTGCCCTCGATGAAGGCGGCGTTCGGCTCCAGCAGAGAGGTAAATCCGCTGTCGGAGCAAATCTTCAGCTCCGCCTTGTCTCCGTCGCCCACTGCCGCGCAGATGTAATGTTCATGGGGGCCTTTCGCGGCCATGAGCTTGTCGAACGCGGCTTCCTGCGGCTCGAAGCCCCAGACATCGCATCCCCCGATGGACAGCAGGCCCCTGTACGGCGTCTCGTCCAGCGGATTCGCACCGATGTCCACCACCCGCGTCAGCCGCTCGGGCGACAGCAGGTCGATCAGCGCGCGGGCGCGATCTGGGTTGAACGGGGCGCTCATCTCATTTCCCTCTCAGCGTAGGGGGCGCGACGGCAGGACGGGCCTAGCCGACGCTCCCTTCCAGCGAGATCGCAACAAGCTGCTGCGCTTCCATAGCAAATTCCATCGGCAGGGCCTGAAGCACTTCGCGCGCGAAGCCGTTCACGATCAGCGCGACGGCCTCTTCCTCGTCCATGCCACGGCTCTGGCAGTAGAACATCTGGTCGTCGTCGACCTTGGAGGTCGTGGCCTCATGCTCGACGCGGCTCGAGTTGTTCTTCACCTCGATATAGGGCACCGTGTGGGCCCCGCACTTGTCGCCGATCAGCAGGCTGTCGCACTGGGTGTAATTGCGGCTGTCCTTGGCCTTGGGGTGCATCGAGACGAGGCCGCGGTAGGTGTTCTGCGCGCGGCCCGCACTGATCCCCTTGGAGACGATACGGCTCTTGGTGCGCTTGCCCAGGTGAACCATCTTCGTGCCGGTATCGGCCTGCTGCATGTTGTTGGCGATGGCGATCGAATAGAATTCGCCCTGGCTGTCGTCGCCGCGCAGGATGCACGACGGGTATTTCCACGTCACGGCAGAGCCGGTCTCGACCTGCGTCCACATCACCTTGGAGCGGTCGCCCCGGCAATCGGCGCGCTTGGTGACGAAATTGTAGATCCCGCCCTTGCCGTTCTCGTCGCCCGGATACCAGTTCTGGACGGTCGAATACTTGATCTCGGCATCTTCGAGCGCGACCAGTTCCACCACCGCCGCATGCAGCTGGTGGGTGTCGCGCATCGGCGCGGTGCAGCCTTCGAGGTAGGACACGTAGCTGCCCTTGTCGGCGATGATCAGCGTGCGCTCGAACTGGCCGGTGTTCTCCGCATTGATGCGGAAATACGTGCTCAGCTCCATCGGGCATTTCACACCCGGCGGAATATAGACGAAGGACCCGTCCGAGAAGACGGCGCTGTTGAGCGTGGCAAAGAAATTGTCGGTGATCGGCACGACTGAACCGAGATATTTTTTCACGAGGTCCGGGTGATCCTTGATCGCCTCGGAGATCGAACAGAAGATCACGCCGGCCTTGGCCAGCTCCGCCTTGAAGGTCGTGCCCACCGAGACGGAGTCGAACACCGCGTCCACCGCGACCTTGCGGTCCTCCGGTGCCGGTTCGACGCCCGCAAGAATGGCCTGTTCCTTCAGCGGAATGCCCAGTTTCTCGTAGGTGCGCAGAAGCTCCGGGTCCACCTCGTCCAGCGACTTCGGCTTCTGCTCCATGCTCTTGGGACGCGCGTAGTAATACTGGTCCTGGTAGTCGATCGGCGGGTAATGAACCATCGCCCAGGTCGGCTCTTCCATCTGCTTCCAGCGTTTGAACGCCTGCAGACGCCAGTCGAGCATCCACTCAGGCTCACCGTTCTTCTCGCTGATCAGACGGACGATATCCTCGTTCACGCCCTTGGGCGCGTAATCCATCTCGATCTCGGTGTTCCAGCCGTATTTGTACTTGCCGCCAAGGTCCTTGACCGCATCGACGGTTTCCTGATCGACGCCGTCCTTGACGGCCACATCGGTGTCCATAGCGCTCATCTCAAACCTTTCCTGCGGCGCATCCGTCACGCCAGCTTTCGTGTTCGCGCGGCCAGCCATGCGTCGCAGAACGCCATGACTTCCGCTTCTGTCGTCTCTGGCCCCAGCGACACCCGCAACGCGCAGGCGGCCTGAGCCTCCGAATAGCCCATCGCGCGCAGCACGCCCGAGGCCTTGACCTTGCCGCTGGAACAGGCCGAGCCCGCCGAAACGGCAAACCCCGCAAGGTCCATCGCCATCACCTGCGTTTCGCCCTTCCACCCTTCGGTGATGAACATCGAGGTGTTCGGGAGGCGGTCCGCGGCATTCCCGACAAAAATAGTGGCTTTGGCGGCAGCTTCCAGAGTCTTTTCTAGAATATTTCTAAGTTTCTCAACCCCGGCCCAGACACCATTTGCCAAATCTTGTGCTGTGGCTTCCGCTGCGGCCCCAAATCCGGCGATGCCGACCAGGTTCTCGGTGCCGTGGCGCCGCCCCATCTCCTGCCCGCCGCCGCGAATCCGTGCCTCCACGTCGAGGCCCCGCTTCAGCACCAGCGCGCCGATTCCTTTCGGCCCGCCGATCTTGTGGGCCGAAACGAAGGCCATGTCGACGCCCGACCAGTCGAAGGCCAAGGGCAGCTTGCCGAACCCTTGGGTCCAATCGCTGACGGCGAGGCCGTCCGGCACGTCTTGCACCACGCCGGTTTCGGAATTGGCAATCTGCAGGCAGGCGTGTGACGGGACCGGCACGGTCACGCGCCCGTCGCGATCCACCGCCAGGTCGGCCCGGCCCCAGGCCAGCACCGCGTCATGTTCCACGCCCGCCACCGACAGGTCGCGTCCCGCCATGGCGAGCGCAGCCGCCTCGGTCGCGCCCGAGACGAAGACGATATCGGCGGCCTGCGCGCCAAGGGCTTCGGCCACCTGCGCCCGCGCGCGTTCCATCATGGCCTTGGCCGCGCGCCCCTCGGCATGAACGGAGGACGGATTGCCGACGAGGTCCATCGCGGCGCCCATCGCCTCCCGCGCCTGCGGCCGCAGCGGGGCCGTCGCGTTCCAGTCGAGGTAGGTTCTCTGTCTCACCACGCGGAACCATCCGAATTTTCGTACGAAAATTCGAACCCTGCAAATCTTCGTACGAAGATTTGCCCGCGCGTCAGACCGCTTGGATCACTCATCCACAAGCTCGAACAGGTTGGGCACGGCAGGGCACGGCGTCAGGTCGTTCTTCACCACGTCCGCCAGCCGCGTCTGGTGCAGGAACACGTAGACATGGGCCGAGAAGCCTTCCCAAAGCCGGTTGGTCAGGCTCTGCGCCCGGCTTCCCGACAGGCCGCCCGAGGCGCCCGCCCCGGTGTGGAGCGCCGAAACCGTCTCGTCGACCGCCTCGAAAATCTCAACCACGCGGATGTCATTGGCCGGACGCGCCAGCCTATAGCCGCCGCCGGGGCCCCGCACCGACGTGACCAGGTTTGCCCGCCGCAGCTTCACGAAGAGCTGTTCGAGATACGGCAGGGAGATGCTCTGCCGCTTCGCCAGGTCCGACAGCGGCGTCAGGCTGTCATCCGGTTGCAGGGCGAGGTCGGCCATCGCAACCATCGCATAGCGTCCCTTGGTGCTGAGTTTCATCCCTACCCCCGAAAAACAAGGGCATGACGTGCCCTTGAGATTGACCTTTCGCGCCCTCCCGCTTAACTGCGGTCTAGCCCTGCGGCTTGGCCATCAGGCCAGCCAAAGATTGGAATCGTTCTAAGGACCGGCGCGCGGCCCGTCAAGAAACCCGCGAGCCGCATCGTGCACGGAACGTCACGCGAAGGAGACAGGATGCCCGAGGTTATTTTCCCCGGACCCGAAGGCCGCCTCGAAGGCCGCTACCACCCCCAGAAAGCCAAGGACGCCCCGATCGCGATCATCCTGCATCCGCATCCGCAATTCGGCGGCACGATGAACAACCGCGTGGTCTACAACCTGCATTACGCCTTCCACAACATGGGCTTCACGGTGCTGAGGTTCAATTTCCGCGGCGTGGGCCGGTCCCAGGGCGAATACGACCAGGGGATCGGTGAGTTGTCCGATGCCGCCTCGGCGCTCGACTACCTGCAGTCGATGAACCCGAATTCCAAGCATTGCTGGGTCGCGGGCTTTTCCTTCGGCGCGTGGATCGGCATGCAACTCCTGATGCGGCGGCCCGAGATCACAGGTTTCATCTCCGTCTCGCCGCCCGCGAACATGTACGACTTCTCGTTCCTCGCCCCCTGTCCCTCGTCGGGCCTGATCATCAACGGCACCTCGGACCGCGTGGCCAAGCCGCAGGACACGCGCATCCTCGTCGACAAGCTGCACGAGCAGAAGGGCATCACCATCACCCACGAGGAGATGGAGGGCGCGGGCCACTTCTTCGAAGACCCGCACATGGACCCGATGATCGAGCACGTGCAGACCTACGTCCGCCGTCGCCTGACCGAGACGACGCGGTAGCAAACCATGAGCAGCCGCCTCGCCCAGGAGCTTGCCGAGAAACTCGCCCTCGACACGGTCGCCGCCGCCGACAAGCTCGACGACGAAAGCCTGCCCGAGACCATCGCGAAATCCATCGGCGCGTCCTCTCCCACCACGGAGGAGCTGTTCCGCACCGCCGTGCGCACGATCATGGCCGAACGCCGGGCGCGCAAGCTGCTGAACGAAAGGCTGGCCGCCGCAGCCCGCGCAGCGGCACCGCCGGCGCAAACCGGAAGCTGACCGCAGGCGCGCGGCGGGCACACGCGCCGCGCCTCCGGTTTTCCCGCGTTGAAGGCCGCGCCCCGGTCCCTATTGTTGCTCGAAAGATGACAACGGACGGAGAGCTTTGCCATGGATATCGATATCATGATCCCGATCCTGATCGTCGCGGCCTTCGCGGGCACGGCGATCATCGTCTTCGCCATGCGCAAGTCCCAGGCGAAGCAGGCCGATATTCGCGCCATGGCCGAGGAAAACGGCTGGCGGCACGATATCACGACCGATGCCAGCGGCCACACGCGGATCACCCACATCACCAGCCGCCGGGCCAGCTGGATCGTCGAGGAACGCTTCACCTCCAGCAACCGCGGCGAAGGCGGCGGCATGGCGCGCCGCCTGACATGGACCGATCCGACCGTCTCCATTCCGTCCGGCCTCGCGGTGATGAGCCTTGCCATGCCCGAGGACAAGGCCGCCAAGCTCGAGAAATTCCTCGACACCATGGGCGACGGGATGATGGGGCAGCACATGGTGCAGACCTTCTTCGGCGCTGTGGCCGACCGCGCGACCGAGCTCGATGCCGTCACAGCCCCCGGCGCGCGCGGCGCGATGCTGGCCACGCCCGACGCGCGCGAGGCTTTGCTGCCCATCGCCTCGCATCCGGCGCTGAGCGACACGCGCATCGCGATGCCCAAGGGGGCCATGCCCACGATCATCCGCTCGCCGGAGGGGTTGCAGCTTTACCTCAAGACGACCATCGGATCACCCGATCAGCTTCTGGCCATGATCGAGCTCGGGGAAACGCTGGCGGCGGCGCTTCCCCGCTCGAACGAGCCGACCTGAGCCTGTCCGCCCCGCTCAGAACCGCCAATCGACACTGACGTTGGCGCCGTAACGCTCCTGCGTCTCACGGAAAAGGCCATCGACATAGACGCCGAGATCGAAGCTCAGCGGGCCGGTCCCGGCACTGCTCAGGCCAAGATCGACGCGGCCACGCCCGCCTTCGAGGTCCTCGTTTCCGCCCTCCTCGGCGGTGAAGATCGCGCTCATTCCGCCGGTGAAATCCACCGCGCCGGCGCCAATCGGCATCACCCAGTCGAGCCCGGTTTCAACCTCGCTCAACCGCACCCGCTGCGCCGAAACGGGGTTGGAAAGCGCATCGACGTAAGCCTCGGACCGGTCCTCGGTGTAGGCCCATCCCAGAAGCGGGCGCAGCGTCGCGCGCTCCAGCTCGATTTCGCCGGACAGGTTCAGCATCGCCAGAACCCGCTCGGTCCCGAAGTGGTCCGTGTAGGTGCCGGTCGGCCGGATCTCGTTGTCGGTCTGACCCCACAGCACCCGCGCGTCCACCACCACGCCGCCGTAGCGCGCCACGTAATAGGGCCCGATCAGCCAGCCTGTGCCTTCGATCTCGGCCACCCCTTCGGTCGACGCGGCATGGTCGAACTGCACCATCACGCCCAGAAGCGTCTCGTCGGCCAGGTAGACGTGGCTGCCGAAGGTCAGCAGGGTATAGGCTGTCTCGAACCCGTTGATATCCGACCAACTGGAATCGAGCGCCGCCCAGATTGGACCCTCCGTTCCGGTCTGGATCTGCACGATCCCCTGCCCGCGGGTGACCTGGATGTTGCCGCTCGGCCCGTCATTGTCGAGCAATCCGCCCAGGGCCGGCTGGCTCGCGATCAGCGCCTGCCCCCGTGCGCCAAGGAAGTCGCGGATCACCGCTTCGGCAACCGTGCCACTGGCGAAGGCACCGATGGCGAAGGCCGCCGCCGACCCCGTGCCGGACCCGTCCAGCACCGCATCGGCCGGGATCGAGATCGTCACATCCCTGTCACCGGTCACGGTCAGCTCGGCCCTCCAGACCTGCTGCTCCGTGCCCACGGCCACAAGCGGCCCCAGCGTGCCTCCCGCAACCGAGATGTCGGAGGCGCTGAAATCGACCACGCCTTCGCCCCAGTCGAATGTCAGATCCGCCGTCACCGGCCCGGTGAAGCCGTCGGGAATGCCGCTGATGACCACGCTCGGCGCATCCCCGTCCGGGGCGGGGATGACCGCCGCCGGGGAGGCGAGGTTGTTATTTCCCGAAAGGTCCTGCGTCACGTCGGCCGGAACGCTGATCTCCGGCGGTGTCCGCAAATCGTAGCCCGTGACCGTCACCGAGAAGACGCCGCCGCCGAGGTCCGTGAAGCCGCTCAGTTCCGCGAAGGTCGGGGTAATGTCGCTCAGCTCGAACCCGGTCACCTCTTCCCCGAAATCGATCGTCGCCGTGAACGGGTCGATCCGGTCGTAATTCGCGTATGCGATGACCGGCGTGGGCGCGGTCACGTCATATGTCCCCAGATCTATGACGATTTCCTCATTGGAATTCCCATAGATTTGATCCGAAAGGGCGTTTTCCGCGATCGTCAGTGTGACCGGCCCTCCCGTGACGCGGAATCGGATCGTGAATGTTCCATTCGCTCCCTGAATGTACTGATGTTCCAAGGTCGCATTGGTCAGAACGGACCCCACCAACGGATCGCCGCTGAACTGAACCTTGGCGTCATTCAGCTGAACCTCCAGAATGACTTGTCGCTCGTCAGGCGGGAGCGCCGTGTTTTCCCAGAATCTCGAAACGATCACGTTCGGCCGTGCGTTCGACACATCCGCCGTCACCTCCGCGGACGCCGCGCTGTCGTTGCCTGCCCCGTCCCGGACGGCACCTGCCGCGATCGAGAGACGTCCCGTTCCGGTGCCCGTGGCCACCACGTCGAACGCATAGGATCCGCCGCCCAGATCGCTCAGGCCCGATGCACCGAGGTTGGTCAGAGTTAGGTCGCCAAGCTCGAACCCGGACACAGGCTCACCGAAATCGACGGTGACCGACGTCGACGTCAGACCGATAGCCGTGGGCAACGCGGAGATCAGCGGCGTCGGTCGGGTCACGTCGCCGCTGGCATTCAGAATGTTGGAGGCCGCGTTGCTTCCCGTGCCGCCAAACGTCACGCTATTGGCGTTCAGGCTGACGGAGACGGTTCCATCTCCTGACGGGGTCAGCAGGGCCGTGAAACTCGTCCCGCTGCCCTGGATATCGCTGACCGTGCCGTTCGTGACCGCGAAATCGCCCGGCTCCAGGCCTGTCACGGATTGCCCGAATGTCTGGTCGAAGCCGATGCTGAAGCGATCCCCGGCGAGGCCGAGCCTGCCGTTCAGACCGGACAGGGTCACGCCGGTGTCCGGGAAGGTGAACTGCGGCGTCGATGCGCTTAGGTTGATGGTGGCCGTGCCGCTGGCATTGCTTCCGGACACTGCGAAGGAATGACTGACACCGACGCCATTGCTCAAGTTCGCGGTGATCGTGCAGGTCGTGTTGAAAACAGCAGTGCGCGACGCAGCGATACGCGCAAACGATCCGGCCGCTGAAGGCGCATTCAGTCCCGTACAGGAGAATTCCGAAACAAGATCCGACCCTCGTATGACGTTTGCCCGGCTGTAGTCGATCGAGTAGCCGAAGGTGTCATCGGCGCCCAAGAAAACGACGTAGGCGTCATCGGCCCCCAATCCGGTGTCAAGGTCGCTGAAAGCGACGCAGGCAGACAGATCACGGCGGACGTAGAAGCCATCCTCGTTGAAGTTAGTTCCCCGGTCGACGATGCCGGAAATGGCGGGGCAGTTCACCTGCGCCTCGGCGGTTCCGGCCCACAGGGCGGCAGCGGCCATCACGACAAGGGCGGATTTCAGGACACGGAAAGACTGGAGCATGCACCTCATACGGCGATCCCTTCTTCAAAAAGCCTAGGGTGCCGAGAGCGGTGGAAACGCCTCGCGAACCCCAAGCCTGGAGTTTCACGACCGGTTCCTGCGACGGAGGGATCACGCATGTATCCCCGGGTTCAAACCCCGAAGCCGACATCTTACCGGCAGGGTCTTTTCTGCCGGAGGTTCTCAGGTGCCTGATCTATTTCGCCTTTTTCGGATTCGCACAAGGGTGGCCGCGCCGTTTCCACGCATTATTCCAGCCCACCCGCGCGGCTACAGCGCCGCGACACCCCGCCCATGGTATACAATCGTATACCTCTTTCCTGCAGGCCGCGTGTCCGTTAAAAGCAGCGCAGATTTCCCATTCCGAACCGGAGGGCCTGCGCCATGACGAACCCCGACATCATCTACACCAAGGTGGACGAAGCGCCCGAGCTTGCCTCCGCCTCGCTCCTGCCGATCATTCAGCGGTTCGCATCCGCCGCCGGGATCACAGTGGGCACGAAGGACATCAGCCTCGCGGGCCGCATCCTCGCCACCTTCCCCGAGCATCTGACCGAAGAGCAGCGCATCCCGGACGATCTCGCCGCCCTGGGCGAGCTGGTGAAGACGCCGGAGGCCAACGTCATCAAGCTGCCAAACATCTCCGCCTCCGTCCCGCAGCTTGTCGCCGCCATCGAAGAGCTTCAGGCGAAGGGCTACGCGCTTCCCGATTATCCCGAAAACCCCTCGACCGACGAGGAAAAGGCGATCCGCGCCAAGTATGACGGCATCAAGGGCTCGGCCGTGAACCCGGTCCTGCGCGAAGGCAATTCCGACCGCCGCGCCGCTGCCGCCGTGAAGACCTACGCCCAGAACAACCCGCACCGGATGGGCGAGTGGACCGCCGACAGCAAGACCCGCGTCGCCTCCATGTCGGGCGGCGATTTCTTCTCCAACGAAGTCTCCGCGACGCTTGAAAACGCCACCGGCGCCAAGATCGTGCTCGAGACTGCCTCCGGCGAGACCGTGCTGAAAGACGGCCTCTCCTACCCGGCGGGCACCGTCGTGGACGCGACCTACATGTCCGCCGCCGCCCTTGACGCCTTCCTTGCCGAAGAAATCGAGAAGACCAAGGACGAAGGCGTCCTGTTCTCGCTGCACATGAAGGCCACGATGATGAAGGTCTCCGACCCGATCATCTTCGGCCATGCGGTGAAGACCTTCCTCGCGCCGGTGTTCGACGAATTCGGCGACGAGATGAAGAAACTCGGCGTGAACCCCAATTCCGGCCTCGGCGACCTGCTGGAGCGGGTCAAGGGCAATGCCGAGATCATGTCCGCGATCGAGGCCACGATGGCCGACCGCCCGCCGATGTACATGGTCGACAGCGACCGGGGCATCACCAACCTGCACGTCCCCTCGGACGTCATCATCGACGCCTCCATGCCCGCGCTGATCCGCGCCGGCGGCAAGGGCTGGGGCCCGGACGGCAAGGAACATGATGCCGTCTGCGTCATCCCCGACAATTCCTACGCGCCCGTCTATGACGAGAGCATCGCGTTCTTCAAGGAAAACGGCGCGCTGAACCCGGCCACCGCCGGCACCGTTCAGAACCTCGGCCTGATGGCCCAGAAGGCCGAGGAATACGGCTCCCACCCCACCACGTTCGAGATCGCCGAGGCGGGCACCGTCAAGATGATCCTCGACGATGGCACGGTGCTGCATTCCCACGAGGTTCAGCCCGGTGACATCTGGCGCTCCGCCTCCGCCCGCAAGGCGCCCATCGAGGATTGGGTGCAGCTGGCCATCGACCGCCAGAAAGCCACCGGCTACCGCTCGATCTTCTGGCTCGACAAGGATCGCGCCCACGATGCACAGCTCATCGAATACGTGAAGCCCATCCTCGAAGCTGCTGGTGTTGCTGACAAATTCGAGATCATGGCCCCGCGTGAAGCGACCCGCGCCTCGCTCGAAACCATCACCAAGGGTGAGAACACCATCGCGATCACCGGCAACGTGCTGCGCGACTACCTGACCGACCTCTTCCCGATCCTCGAACTGGCAACCTCCGCCAAGATGCTGTCGATCGTGAAGCTGATGAACGGCGGCGGCCTATTCGAGACGGGTGCCGGCGGCTCTGCCCCCAAGCACGTCCAGCAGCTCCACAACGAGAACCACCTGCGCTGGGACAGCCTTGGCGAATTCTGCGCACTTGGCGAAAGCTTCAAGTTCCTCGCGGACGCGAAGGACAACGCCAAGGCCCGCGTCCTTGGCGACGCCGTGGAGAAAGCCACCCAGGGCATCCTCGACGACAACCGCTCGCCGGGTCGCAAGGTCGGCCAACCCGACAACCGCGACAGCCACTATTGGTTCGCCCGCTACTGGGCCGAGGCGCTGGCGAACGGCCCCGACGCCGATCTCGCCACCGAGTTTGCCCCGGTCGCCCGCGCATTGGCCGAGAACGAGGCCGAGATCATCGCCGAACTCGACGCCGGTGCCGGCAGCCCCGCCGATACGGGCGGTTATTACAAGAACGATCCGGCCAAGCTTGCCCACGTGATGCGCCCGTCGCCGACCCTGAACGGCATCATCGGCTGAGCGGGCCGAACGAAAGACAAACGAAAGCCCCGGTCCGCGCCGGGGCCTTTCTCATTCGCGCGAACCACAGGCCTGCCCGAACGCTCCCCTTCGCAGGAATGGACTTTCCGAAAATCGGGGTGCCGCAGCGCGGCATAAACGGCTAGAAGTGTGTCAAACCGGATCAACCCGCACGCGAGGCCCCCATGAGCAAGATCAAGGTAGACAACCCCATCGTCGAGATGGACGGCGACGAGATGACCCGCATCATGTGGGCCTTCATCAAGGAAAAACTGATCCTGCCCTATCTCGACATCGACCTGCTCTACTACGACCTGGGCATGGAGGAACGCGACCGGACCGATGACCAGGTCACCATCGACGCGGCCGAGAAGACGAAGGAAGTGGGCGTTGCCGTCAAATGCGCCACGATCACGCCGGACGAGGCGCGGGTCGAGGAATTCGGTCTCAAGAAGATGTGGCGCTCGCCCAACGGCACCATCCGCAACATCCTCGGCGGCGTGATCTTCCGCCAGCCGATCATCTGCCGCAACGTCCCCCGCCTCGTACCCGGCTGGACCAAGCCCATCGTCGTCGGCCGCCACGCCTATGGCGACCAGTACCGCGCCACCGACTTCAAGTTTCCCGGGGCGGGCAAGCTGACCCTGAAATTCGAAGGCGCCGACGGCGAGGTGATCGAACGCGAGGTCTTCGACGCCCCCGACAGCGGTGTCGTCATGGGCATGTATAACCTCGACAAGTCGATCTACGACTTCGCCCGCGCCTCGTTCAACTACGCGCTCGGGCTTAAATGGCCGCTCTACCTGTCGACCAAGAACACGATCCTCAAGGCCTATGACGGCCGCTTCAAGGACATCTTCGCCGAGGTCTACGAGACCGAATTCAAGGAAGCCTTCGACGACGCCAAGATCTGGTATGAACACCGCCTGATCGACGACATGGTCGCTTCCTCCCTGAAATGGTCCGGCGGCTACGTCTGGGCCTGCAAGAACTACGACGGCGACGTGCAGTCCGACACCGTCGCCCAGGGCTTCGGCTCGCTCGGGCTGATGACCTCGGTCCTGATGACGCCCGATGGCAAGATCGTCGAATCCGAGGCCGCCCACGGCACCGTCACCCGCCACTATCGCCAGCACCAGGAGGGCAAGGCGACCTCCACCAATTCCATCGCCTCCATCTACGCCTGGACCGGCGGGCTGAAGCATCGCGCCAAGCTCGACGACAACGCCAAGCTGATGGACTTCGCGGTCACGCTGGAACGGGTGATCGTCGAAACCGTCGAAGCGGGCTTCATGACCAAGGACCTCGCGCTCCTCGTCGGGCCGGACCAGAAGTGGCTCACCACCATGGGCTTCCTCGAAAAGATCGACGAGAACCTGAACAAGGCACTGGCCGGTTGACGCTGCGCCGCCCCCGGACCGCCCTCGTGGCGGTCTGGTCCGTCCTGACAAACCTGCTGTGGTGGCTGTGTCTTTCTACGCAGATCGACGCATGAAACCGCGCCGACTCCTGCTCTGGCTTCTTGCCGCGGTCGCCTGTCTGCCCACTGCGGCGGGCGTGGCCTTCCTGATCGAATATCAACGCTTCTGCACCCCGTGGGACGTACATCCCGGCTACCACGTCGCCGAATGTGCCGACATTCAAAGCGCAGGCGCGATGCTGGCCGGGATCGGGGTGATCCTCGCCCTGCCCCTTTGCGTGATGCTCTGGCGCGCAATGCGCCGCCGGGCGGCTTGACCTCCGCGCTCCCCGCGCCATTGTCCCCCTCCACACCTATCGAGAGGCCCCCATGACCGAGCCACAGTTCGCCCGATATCCCAGCCTCGACGGCACGACCGTCTTCATCACCGGCGGCGCGTCCGGGATCGGCGCGGGCCTCGTGCGGGCCTTCGCGGACCAGGGCTCGAAGGTCGGCTTCGTGGACATGGACGAGGACGCCGGCGCAGCCATCGCCGCCGAGACAGGTGCCACCTTCGCCCAATGCGACCTGCGCGACATCGACGGCCTGCGCACCGCCTTTGCCAAGCTCGCCGACGCGATCGGTCCCGCCGAGGTCCTCATCAACAACGCCGCCCGGGACGACCGCCACGACTGGGCCGAGGTCACGCCCGACTATTGGGACGACCGCCAGAACACCAATCTGCGCCACATGTTCTTCGCCATCCAGGCCGTCGCACCCGCCATGATCGAGGCCGGCAAGGGCTCCATCGTCAACATGGGGTCTAACTCGTGGTGGGAGGCCGGCGGCGGCTTTCCCGGCTACGCCACCGCCAAGGCCGCCGTGCACGGCCTGACCCGTACCATGGCGCGCGAGCTGGGCCGTCACCGCATCCGCGTGAACACCGTGGTGCCCGGCTGGATCATGACCGAGCGCCAGAAAGAGCTCTGGGTCACCGAGGAGGCACTCGCCGGTCAACTGGACCGCCAGTGCCTGCCCGACCCCATTGACCCGGTCTACGTGGTCCGCATGGCCCTGTTCCTCGCCTCCGATGACGCGGCGATGTGTTCGGCCAACAATTACATGGTCGAGGCCGGCTCGATCTGAGCCGACCCGTCATGGCCGTGGTCAATCGCCGGGCAATCCCGCTCAAATGCCATGCAATCCGCGCAATCCCGCGTCCCATGGCCGTCTGAATCGTTGATCCGTTTGCCTCCGCAAACTAAGTCAGCATTCATGACCCAAATGGCAGATCATCCCGGCCCGCACCGCCACAACCTGCTGGAGGACGCCCACGCGCTTGTCCTCGGGGCGGCGATGTGTGCGCTCGGTATTCACCTGCTGACCAGCGCCGGGCTGATCACCGGACAGGCCGCAGGCCTCGCCGTTCTGATCTCCTACGCCGGAGACTGGCCCTTCGGCGTGGTGTTTTTCCTCGTGAACATCCCGTTCTACGCGCTGGCCTTCCTGCGCATGGGCTGGCGCTTCGTGCTGAAGACGGCGATCGGCGTGACGCTGCTGTCGGTCATGGCCGAACTCGCGCCGTTCGTCCTGCGCCTCGACTACATCCACCCCGCAGTCGCCGCCTTTCTCGCCGGCGCGACCCTCGGCCTCGGCGTGCTGGCGATGTTCCGCCACGGCGCATCGCTCGGCGGCGTCGGCATCCTCGCCTTCTACCTGCAGGACCGCTTCGGCATCCGCGCGGGCTACGTGCAACTGGGCTTCGACGCGGTCCTTTTCGCCGTCGCGTTCACCATGCTCGATCCCGTGCTCGTCGGCTGGTCGCTCCTCGGCGCGGTCATCGTCAACGGCATCGTCGCCGTGAACCACCGCCACGACCTCTACATCGGGCGTTAAGCCGCCATCAGGCCCAACGGCTCCACCCGGACCTCGGCGCCTTCGAACACGGCCACGTGGCCCGCCTCCAGCGCCGTCCAGCCGGTCTGCCCCACTTCCAGCGGCTCGCTGACCACGGCCCATCCGGCCCGGCTGTCGCTCCAGCGGTAATAGACCGACGGCGCAATCGCGTCCGACGACAGGCGCAGCGCATAGATCCGCGACCCGTCGCTCCACGCCGCCGAGGAGCGCAGGTGCGGTGTCGTGCCATAGAGCATCGACATCTCCCGCAGAGCCTCGTGCGCGGCGACCATCGCGCCCACCGGGTCGTGCTCCAACCCCGCCTCCAGCGCGTAGAGGAACAGCAATTCGCTGTCCGTCGCGCCCTTGCGATGCGGGTAGAGCCCGTCCGATACGCCCATGTCGGCCCGCCTGCGGAAGCTGTCGAAGCCGCCGACCTGGCCGTTGTGCATGAAGCTCCAGCGCCCGTAGGTGAAGGGATGGCAATTGTTCCGGCTGGTCGCCGCCCCGGTCGAGGCCCGCACATGGGCAAGGAAACAGCCCGACTGCACCGACCGGCAGAGGTTGGCGAGGTTCGTGTCCGACCACGCCGGGTAAACGTCGTGGTAAAGCCCCGGTTCAGGCCGCGCACCGTACCACGCCAGGCCCACGCCGTCGCCGTTCAGGGCGGACTTGCACTCGGTCGCTTCCCGCGACTGGTGGATCAGCGAATGACCCGGGCTGGTCACCAGCTCTTCCATGAAGATCGGTTCACCCAGGTAGGCGGCCCATCGGCACATTCACTGCCCCCGGTTATGAGTCTTTGCGTACATGTCCGCGATCATGCGGCTGGCGGTCTTTTCGAACAAGCAAGGGATCACCGCATGGACAGCCGCCGCACAGGCCGCGAGGAACAGCTTGCCGCTGAACTTGCCCGCGAAGGCGGCGTGTTCAAGGTAGGTCTCGTCAACCGAGCCGGGGTGGTCGAGAAATACGCGCTGGATCATCTGGGTCACTCCTGTTCGTTATTTTCACCACGATGCCACGGCCCGACCGTGAAATGCTCCCAAATCTCCGCACATTCCCGCGTGACTTGTGGACGATTTCCCCCTAATCACCCAATCACCATGACACTTGATGAAGCCGACCGCAGAATCCTCGCCCGTTTGCAAATCCGCGCCGATGAACCGCTGGAGGATCTCGGTCGCCACGTGGGCCTCAGCCGAAACGCCGTGTGGCGCCGCGTCAAGGCGCTGGAGGAGCGTGGCATCCTGAAAGGCCGCATCGCCCTGGTCGATCCGGCCGCCGTGGGCCTTGGCCTGATGGTCTTCATCCAGGTCCGCGCGGCGCATCATTCCGCCGACTGGCTCGACCAGTTCCGCCGTGCCGTGCGCGCGATCCCGCAGATCCTCGGCGTCTACCGGATGACCGGCGACCTCGATTACCTGATCCGCGCACGGGTCGCCGACATGGCCGATTACGACCGCCTCTACCAGCGCCTCATCGAACGGGTCGAGATGGGCGACGTCTCCGCCAGCTTCGTGATGGAGGAGTTGAAGGAGGGGCAGGCCCTGCCCCTCTGAGCCCGTCGGTCAGGCGTTCACATCCACCACCACACGGCCCCGCACACCGCCCTTCAGGATGGCCCGGCCAAGCTCCGGCAGGTCGGCCAGCGTCGCGGGCTGGATCATCGCCTCCAGCTTGTCCATCGGCAGGTCCCTGGCGATCCGCTCCCAAGCGCGGACGCGGTTGTCATAGGGCTGCATGACCGAGTCGATGCCTAGAAGGTTGACACCGCGCAGCAGGAACGGGATCACCGTCGCCGGAAGCTGCGCGCCACCGGCCAGACCCACGGCGGCCACGGAGGCCCCGTATTTCATCTGCCCAAGAACGCGCGCCAGCATGTCGCCGCCCACGGCATCGACGCAGCCCGCCCAGGTCTCACCCTCCAGCGGGCGCTTGGTGGTCTCGTTCAACTCCTCACGCGGCACGATCCGGCTGGCACCCAGCGATTTCAGGTAATCCTCCTGCTCCGGCCGCCCCGTCACGGCGGCGACCTCGTAGCCCAGGTTGGCAAGGATCGCGGTCGCGACCGAACCGACACCACCGGCGGCCCCGGTCACGAGAACCTCGCCATGTCCGGGGGTTAGCCCGTGATCCTCAAGCGCCATGATCGCCAGCATCGCGGTGAACCCGGCGGTGCCTACGGCCATCGCCTGCCGTGACGTGATCCCCTCTGGCAGCGGCACCAGCCAATCGGCCTTCACCCGCGCCTTTTGGGCATACCCGCCCCAATGGGCCTCGCCCATGCGCCAGCCTGTCAGAACCACCTTGTCACCGGGCGAATATCGTTCGTCGTCAGAGGCTTCGACGGTTCCGCTGAAGTCGATACCCGGCACGTGTGGATAGGTGCGCACCAGCCCGCCACCGGGCCCGATGCAAAGGCCATCCTTGTAATTGACCGTCGAATATTCGACCGCCACCGTGACCTCCGCCTCCGGCAATTGGTCCTCGGTGATCTGCTGGACAGACGCGCTGGTCTTTCCCTCGTCATCCTTCTCGACGATCACGGCGTTAAAGGTCATCTTGTCTCTCCCGTTACTTGAAGATCGCGACGCAAGCGCCTGCAATCAAATCCAGAATTGTTCCTTCACCTCTGCATCGAAACTGCCGTCCGGCGTTTCCAGATGCAGCGGCGTGCCCGCATCCCAATGGGTCATGCGGACCATGCCGATGGCCACGCCGCCGCCGAAATCGGGGCTGATCGCGGCCGAGGTCACTTGCCCCACCTTGCGCGTTCCGGCCATCAAAGGCCATGGCCGGTCGCAGGGCGGCAGGGTCTTGGCGTCGATGGCGATGGGGCGGATCTGCTGCACGGGCCCCTCGACCGAGACCCGCAAGAGCGCGTCGCGCCCGATACATCCGATCGCCGTAGCGGTGTTGCAGAACCGGCCGAGCCCGCATTCATGCGGTGTATTGTCGTCGGTCATGTCGTTGCCGTAGCTCAACAATCCGCCTTCGACCCGCTCGATCCCGTTGGGGCATCCGGCGCGCACGTCGAGGTCTTCTCCCGCTTCCATCAGCGCGTTCCAGAGCGGCATGCCGATGTCGCCGCCCTCCACGTAGATCTCGAACCCGCCCTGTTTCGAATAGCCCGAGCGCGCGATGACCATCCCCCGGCCCTGGAAATCGTACCAGCCGAAGCGGAAGAAGCGCAGGTCGCGGATGCCGTCGCCGAACACCCGCGCCATCAGCTCGTCGGATTTCGGCCCCTGCACGGCCAGTGGCGAGACGTCCGGTTCGTCCACCAGCACGTCCAGCCGGTAGCCATAGGCCACGCCCTTGACCCACAAGAGCAGGTCGCTGTCCGCGATGGAGATCCACCAGCGATCCTCGGCCAGCTTCACCACGACCGGGTCGTTCAGCATGCCACCCGTCTCGTCCACCACGGGCATGTAATAGCACTGGCCCGGCAGCATGCCGCGCAGGTCGCGCGGCGTCAGCATCTGGATCAGCTTGCCCGCATCGGGCCCCCGCACCTCCACCTGCCGTTCGCAGGCCACGTCCCAGATCTGCACCGCCTCCTTGAGGTGATGATAATCCTCCTGCACCGAGCGGAAGACCGTGGGCAGCAGCATCCGGTTGTAGACGGTGTATCCGGTGACACCGGCCGCCTCGACACCTTCCGAGAAGGGCGTGCGACGCAACCGACGGGACGGAGAAATCATGGCCATGGCTGGAACTCCTTACCTTGGCAGAACACGAGCGACTTCATAAGGTTACGCACCGAAACGAAAGGCGAAGTCCCATGAAGAAAACGAGTCTCGCGGCGCTTTGCGCGCTGGCCCTCACCGCCGCAACCGCACAGGCGCAGGATTACAGCGCCGAGGAGGTGGCCTCCGCCATCCTCACCGGCTTCGTGGCCCGCGACGCGGCCCAGATCGCCGCGCATACCAACGAAACCAACGCCGCCTATTTCGCGGCGATCCTCGACGGCAGCGAGAACCCTGAGCCGTTCTGGGCCGACACGCGGGCCGAAGCCGCCGCGGGATGGGACGGCATGATCCTGCCCGCCCGCTACGACGGCGACGACCGCGCCTATGTTCCCTTCGCCATCGAGGGCGAAACCAGCGCCGCGTCCCTCACCTCCGGCGAGGCCGGCCGCTACATGGTGATCGCCCTGACCCTCGACAGCGCCGAGGACACCAGCTGGGGCTTCGAGGACATCAACTTTTTCGACCTGCCCCGCTACGAGGGGCTGTCCGCCGCCCGCTAAAGCGTTTCCGGTCTTCACGGACACCAAGTATCGCCAATGTCCCGAGAACGCCGCAGGCGTGGCAGGGTATTGGCGATTCAATGGGAACCGGGAACGCTCTAGTGCCATTCCGGTACCTCGTCCGGCATGTAGGGCAGATCCGTGTCCACGGTTCTGACGCCAAGCGCCGTCAGCGCGCCGTGGACCTGCCCGCGATGGTGGGTCTGGTGGTTGAAGATCTGGATCAGGCAATGGGCAAAGGGCTTCTCGAAGCTCTGCCCGGTGGAAGAAGACGTCCAGCGGAACATCCCCTCCGTCTCCTCCGGCGTCAGCGACCAGGCCCAGGCGGCGATGCGCGCGTCCAGCCTCGGCCGCTCCGCCATCAGCGTCGGCCAGTCATAGGCCTCCGCGCTCTGCTGCATCAGCGCCCCGGGCCCCGGCCCGCCGTCGAACCGCGCGATCCATGTCGTGTCGCCCCACATCAGGTGGCTCAGCGTCCGCTCGATCGACCCGAAGAACAGCCCCCGGTCCGCCTGCCGCGCCTCCGCGTCCAGCCCGTCGCAGGCCGCGAACATCCACTGGTTCTGCCACGCGTTGTAGCGTGCCATCACCTGCGCATATTCCGCCCCGTTCATCTCAGCGCGGCCCGGACCAGTCGATCTGGCAGATCTCGGCCGAGCGGCCATCGAAATCCCAGACCCGGCCAAAGGCCCGCACCCGGCCCTTGGTGGCAGTTGCCACAGTTATATCCGGTCCCATCCAGTATTCGGTGTTGGTCACGATCTGATCCTCACCGCCCTTGCCCGGCACCGGCACGATCTCGCCCTGGATCTTCTTGCCGACCATCAGCCGGCGCGCCTTGCCCTCGGTCTCGAAGATCACAGGCGCGCGCTCGGCCCCCAGGAACTCGCTGACCAGAACCGAGAACAGGCCCGTCGTCCCCCGCGCCTTGCCCGAGAAGATGTTGACCAGCCCCTCGTAGGCCTCGTAGCTGGCGCGCTCGTCGATATAGGCCGCCGCCTTCCAGTTGCCCCGCGCCATCAGGCCGGGAATTTCCAGCATCAGGCCCACGTTCAGGCCCGAGATATCCTCGTCTCCGTAATGGCCTTCGTCGATCCTCACCCCGGCCCACGCCTGGCAATAGCCTTCGGTCGGCGCATGCTTGCCAAGCGAGATCACGCAGGGACAGAACACCGTGCAATTGCAGTTCAGGATCAGTTCACCCTTGATGCCCCAAGGCACCTGCCCCGTGGCCGCGGGTGCCGCCGACGGGTGCCGGTTCGAAATCTTCGCCGCCGCAATCTTCTCTGCCATAGAGTTTTCCTTTCCTCAGAACATCTGCATGGCGGACCAAAGGCCCCCCGCAATCAATCCAACCCCCAACGGCCGCGTCACGTAACGCCCGATCTGGGGCAACTTTTCCAGCGTCATCAACACCATGCCAAGCGCCATGAACCCAAGGCTCATGACCCCGCCGACAAAGGCCAGCAGCATCAGCGCGGCACAGCAGCCGAGGCAGGTCAGCCCCAGGCGCAGGCCCATCCGCCACGGCCCCTCTGCCCAATGGGCCATGAAAAACGTCAGTGGCGCGCGGCATCTGCTCAGGCACGCGTCCTTGAGCGGTGAGAATTGATAAGCGCCCGCTGCGACCAGAAGCACGCCCGAGAGCATGGGGCTCAGGCTGGTGCCGAGTGCATCGACCAGCCCCAGCCGGTAAAGCCCGATCTGCAAACTCGCCGCTACGGCAGCGAAGCCGATCCAGACCGCCAGATACCCCGCAATCAACGCGCCGAAGCGCGTCTCGCCCGTGTGGGACAAGTCATCGTAGGTGGCAAAAGCGGGCAGCGCCGTGGGGGCCATCATGCCGCCTGCCATCAGGGTCCACATCGCCAGAAGTCCCGCGAAACCGCTCCCCTCCGGCCCGACGCGGCAGAGCGCCGCCCAGAACTCCAACCCATAGATCGACGCCGCCTCGCGCATCTCACCCGGCAGGGCCATCAGCCACAGCGCACCCCATGCAACAAGGATGCCGCCGAACAGCACCAGCCAATGTGGGGCCGCCATGGCTCTGATACGTGGGGCAATCACGGGCCGATACCCTCCCAGACAACCGACTCAGGGCTTCGAAAAAGTCTTGCCAAGGAATGTCAGACAATTAAACGTCTGACAAATGAAAATCGACCCGAACTCCCCCGCCGACCTCTCCGCGCAAATCGCCTCCGCGATCCGGGATGCCATCGTCTCGGGCCGTCTCATCGTGGACGAGCGTCTGCCGTCCGAGGCCGAGTTGTCCGAGCAATTCGAAGTGTCCCGCTCCACCGTGCGCGAGGCGCTGAAACGGCTGGCGGCGCAGAGCCTGATCCGCACCCAACGCGGCGCTTTTGGCGGGGCCTTCGTCAACCGCCTGTCCTACGAGGACGCCCACAACGGCCACATCACCACCTCGACCGTGCTCCTCGGCATGAACAACGTCAGCTTCGACACGGCCTGCGAGGCGCGGTTTGCGCTGGAACGGGCCTGCGCGCATCTCTGCGCCGAGCGCCGCACCGCCGATCACCTTGCCACCATGCGGGCCGAGATCGTGAGGCAGGCGCAGCCGGGCCTGTCGGATGAGGCCTTCTGCGCCTCCGACGTGGCCCTCCACCGCGCGCTGGTCGACGGCGCGGGCAACCCTGTCCTGTCCTACCAATTGGCCGGCGCGGTCGAGGCGATGCAGCCGCTGATGAACATGATCACTTTCACCGCCCGCGACCGCGCGGAAATCGTGCGCCTGCACGGCCGGATCGCCGACGCGGCCGAGGCCCGCGACGGAACTGCCGTCTCTGATGCGCTGCAGGAACTGGAAGGCTACACAAAGACGCTGGCGCAATCGGTCTTCGCGGCCCGCGCCAAGGCTCAGAGCGCGCCCGCAGGCACCGCCCGGTAGATCCGCGTCAGGATCGCCGCGCCGACCAGCAGGTTCACCACGTCCACGACCAGCGTGACAAGGCGTGTGGCCAGCTCCCCCGCAAAGGTGAGGTCAAAGCCATCAAAACTTCCGTTCAGCCACAAAGCTCCCATGGACAAACCATAAAGCAGCCCCTGCCCGATGGTCGCGAAAACCGCCGCGCCGAGGATCGGCCAGGCCAGTGACCGTGTCGCCTTCCACGAGGCGCGCATCCCCAACCCTTCGCCGTCGTTCACCGCGGCCGAGGGCAGGCCCATCCCCATGCGGAACAGCAGCCAGATGTAGGCAAGGCCCAACACGGCCCCGACGGCGACGTAAAGCGCCATACCGTAATCCGACACCTCTCCACCGTAGATGCCTTCGGGAAAGACCAGCGAACCGAGCGACTGGCTCAGCACCGGGTCGATCAGCGTGGCGACCCCAAGGACCGGCAGCGCCACGCACAGCACCACGAGCAGGCCCACGATGATCCCGATCACGACCCAGGCCAGCACGTAGCGCGCCGCCGTGCCGAACCGGACCTCCGGCCACAGGCCCGAGGGACGCACGCCATTCACCTTGAACCGGTGCCAGGCCGAGGCCACGAAGCCGAGCATGACGAGGAAGAACAGGAACTCCACCCATTCGGTCGGCGGTGCGCTTTCACTCGGCGTGTTGTACCAGGTGACGTATTGAAACGAGACCGGGATCTGCAGCAGCACGAAGATCGCGACGGGCAAGGCGGCGATGCGCGCGACCGTGCCCGGCGCGCGCAGAAGGTCGGCGATGGCCCCGAAAAAAAGCGACGTGGCACTGGCGGACGGGTGAGGCTGGTTCATGCTGGAATTCGTCGCAGCTTGCCCCGCGCCGTCAAGGAAAATCAGGGCTTTCGCGGGATAATATTTGGCAAACGAGGAACTGCTTTTCGTTCAGTTCCAGACCGTTAGGGCCCGGCGGCACGCGTGCGACCACGGCAAGAAATCCGCTGGACGATGCACCGCGCAAGCCCTAGATTCCTTGCCAGTCCGACACTCAAGTCACCATCAGGGACCCCAACAGAATGCACAAGAAAACTCTCCTCCTCACCTCCGCCGCGTTGCTCGTTTCGGCCCTGCCCGCCGCCGCGCAGCAGCTGACTGTCTTCGACTATTCCGGCTTCGAGGATCCCAGCTTCCACCAGCCCTATATCGACGCAAACGGCGCGCCCGAATTCGTGTTCTTCGGTGACGAAGACGAGGCCTTCCAGCGCCTGCTCGCGGGCTTCCAGTCCGACGTCACCCACATCTGCGCCGGCTCTGTGCCGCGCTGGCGGGAATCCGGCATCATCGAGCCCTGGGACGCCGGCCAGATCGCCGCGTTCGAGACCCTGAACGCCGACCTCGTCGGTGAGAACGTGCTCTCCGGCTCGGAAGAGCTGTACTTCCTGCCCACCGACTACGGCTCCACCGCCGTCGCCTACAATGCCGATGAGCTGACACCCGAAGACGTCGCCTCGCTCGAGATCTTCAACAACCCCGCATACGCCGGCCGCCTGTCGATCCCCGACAACGTCGACGACGCCTATGCGCTGGCCTATCTCGCCACCGGCGTGACCGACTGGTCCGACGTGACAGACGAGCAGTTCGAAGCGGCCACCGAATGGCTGCGCGGCATCCATCAGAACCTGCGCACCTACTGGACCGACCCCGCCGAGATCAGCCAGCTGATCGGCTCGGGCGAGGTTCTGGCCGCGTGGGTCTGGAACGAGGTCCCCGTCGCCATGGCGGAGGAAGGTTTCAACGTCGGCTTCGAGCGCAACACCGCTGAAGGCACCTCGGTTTGGCTCTGCGGCTACGTCAACATGGTCGACGCCACCGCCGACGAGGCGCTGGCCTATGATTTCGTGAACGCCATGCACGCCGACGTCTCCGCCGGCCCGCTTCTGGAAAACGGCTTCGGCTCGGCCAACGACGCAGCCCTTCAGTCGCTCGGCGCCGAAGCGATGGAGGCCGCGGGCCTCGGCGAAGTGACCGTGCCGGTCCTGGCGCAGCTGCCGATCTCCAACGAACAGCGCGAGCGTCAGGCAGAAGCCTTCGAACGGATCAAGGCCGGTTTCTGACCCTCGCCATCCAGCGAAAACCGATCGAACGCGCCCGCATCGCCGGGCGCGTTTTCTTTTGACCACCCCGTAACAACAAGAAAAACGCGCCTGGGGGTGAGCCCGGCGCGTTTCAGGTGACCTCTCGGTCGGGCCGCCCTGTCCCACGGCGGTCGTTAGGTCCTTTGCAGCCGCAACCATGACACGGGTAGGTTGGTTGCGGCTGCAAAGGCGAAAGGCGCGAAGTGACTTCCGGATTGCTCCGGGCACGCTTCAATCTCTTCACTCCCTTACGGCACGCTGTATACATGTGCATCTGATGGCAATCAAGGCGCCGGACCGGGCGAAGGCGCCATCAATTCAACATTCCGCACATGACGTCGCGTCAATTCAGTCCCTGAAGCCAGGTTTCCTGTGCCTCGCTCTCGACGGCATCGGAAAAATGGGACCGAACCAGTGAAATCGCCTCGGCCGGCGACATTCCGCCCTCGATCAGCAGCCACGACGCCATCAGGCCACTGCGCCCCGCGCCGTATTGGCACGCGAAGGCGGTCGTCGCGCCCGCCGACCTGCGTCGGGCCCGCTCCTGCGCGCGCTCCAGCCATTCCGTCGCGGCCCCATCCGAAGGCACCGCGAAATCGACGATCGGAAACCGCTCGATCCCGAGATTGACCTCATCGGCAATCCGCTCGACCTCGGAATAGAAGATCTCGTCCAACTCGTCGTCCTCGATCAGAAGGGTCAGCGTCTCGGCGCCCAGATCGCGGATGCCCTGCAACGTCTCCCGGCAGGAATCGGGCAGGAACACGGCGGCCCCGTCCACCCCGGTTTCCAGCCCAGGAAATCCGGACATGACGACAAGCCCACCGGCCGGATCAGGGATCGCGGCGCGGATGGAACCTGGATGGGATTGAACTATATCGCATTGGCAAGACATCGAAACGGGAACTTTCCATAGTAGGTGTATACAGCTATACAGCGCTGATTTTAACGAGAACACAAGGCCCGGAACGAACAAAGATGCCGAGAAATAATGCAGAATCAATCGCTAACGACTTGCGTAAGCGAATCTGCCTCCTGCCACCAACCGATAGCCCCCTCCTCCACGAACAGGCCCTTGCCGAAGAATTCGGTGTCTCTCGCACGCCCGTGCGGCAGGCGTTGCAACGTCTTGCCTACGAACGGCTGGTGGAAGTCCGCTCGGGTGTCGGCACTGTCGTTTCCGCCCTGCATCCGGAAGACGAGGAACGCGACAAGTCGCTGGCCTTCTCGCTTCTGAAGGTGGCATGCGACCTCGATGGCGACCGCCCCCTTTCGATCGAAAGCAATTCCTACATCATTGCCCTCGAACGCCAGGTCGCCGCGGCCGAAACACTCGACCTGTCGACGAACTTCACCATTCGCTCGACGCTCGTGAGGATCATCACGGCCGAGATGCAGAACGATATCCTCGCCGACGCGCTCAAGGCGGCCCTGTGGCGCCTGTTCCGCTGGCGGATCGCGGAAGCGGTCCGGTCGGGTTCGGGCATTGACGCGCGCTTGCCCTTTGTTCTCGAAAAGATGGCCGAGGCGACCCGGGTCGGTACCGTCCGCGCGCTTCTCGAAGCGCAGCTTCCACCTGAATACCTCGGTTGAAAGCGGCCCGAGGCGCACGTATATATGCTGTGTCCCCTCGGGGACTATGGACATAAACGCGCTCGTAATAAGCGGATCGGACCCGGGGGCGGTACCCGGCGGCTCCACCAATTATCCTTCATTTGGGGATGGTATGGGGCCGAAACAGGATCGACGAACGTCTAAAGGGGTTTGCTTTGTCTCGGCGGGGTGCCACCGTATCGGCCCGAACAGTACAATTGCAAATGACAATCGTGCTCCGGCAATGGCTCTCGCAGCGTAAGCTGTCCTGAGTCGCCGACTTTAAGCCCAGTCCTCTAGCAAGGGCTGGCGGGGTTCGCAGGCACCTGGCAACAGAAGCCTGCACTTCCACCCTTCGCCTTGCTTGATCCGGATCGCGCCAAACGCATTGCGGCGCAGGCAACGCGCATGTGCTGGCACATGCGCTTGGGCAACAGAAGCCTGCACTTCCTCTCCAACCGGCCTGGGAAATCGACCCGTAGTGAACGGCCACGCGGCGCGGTTCGTGCAGCTCAGAGTGATCCAATCCGTCCCGTCCGGCGTCTAACTGACACAAGGGACAAAATCGGGTTGACCAACCATGACTGCAATCGACTTCATCAACTACGCGGTGGCTCTCGCAACCATTGGTCTTGGCCTTTGTGGCTGGCTCGCTCCGCGCTGGACGATGGACAAACTGGACATCCGGTCAGGCCCCACCAACATGGCCTATACCGAGGTCTCTGCGGTCTCGGGCTGCCTCTTCGTGGGGATCGGCATCGGCGTTCTGGTTCTGAACGATCCGGTCGCCTGGTTCGCCCTTGGGCTGGCTTACGGCGGCGCGGCGGTGGGTCGTGTCACCTCCATCCTGCGTGACCAGGCGGGCTCGCGTCAAAGCTGGACCTTTTTCGGCACCGAAGCCGCGCTGGCTGCCTGGCTGATCCTCGCCAACTTTCCGCTGACCTGATCCACCGGTCCACCTTTCATCTTCACACGAATCCCCTATGGTGGACGTAGCTGCACGCAACGGATCTCCGCCATGTCTGAGACATCCTCATCAATCCCGTACGGACGCCTGATGCACGAAGCGGTGTGCGGCGTGATCCGCGAGGTTCTGGGCCGCGTGGCCGAAACCGGCCTGCCCGGTGAGCATCATTTCTTCATCACCTTCTCGACCCGCCACGAAGGCGCCGAGCTGGCCGACTGGCTGCGCGACCGCTACCCCGAGGAGATGATGATCGTGATCCAGAACTGGTATGACGACCTGGTCGTGGCCGAGGATCATTTCGCGGTGACGCTGAATTTCGGCGATGCGCCCGAACGGCTGAAGGTGCCCTTCGATGCGATCCTGACCTTCGTGGACCCCTCCGTCGAATTCGGCTGGCGCTTCGAGCGGACCGAGGAGGACGAGCCGGAGGAGACGCCAGAAACCGATGGCGACGGCCCCCCGGACGGCACGGATGGCGATGAAAAGCCCCCCCGCGATGCCGAGGTGGTCAGCCTCGACACCTTCCGCCGCAATCACTGATCCTGTCTACGTTCCGGCAGTTCAGACATGGCCACCAGCGATTTTGCCCTGTTCATGGGCCAGTTGATCCGCAAACCGCACCAGGTGGTGGCACTGGCGCCGTCTTCCCCCGATCTCTGTGCCGAGATGGTGGCCGAACTCGACCCGGCGAAGGGCCCGGTGATCGAGCTTGGGGCAGGCACCGGCAACATCACCCGCGCCATCCTTGACGCCGGGATTGCGCCCGAAGATTGCCATTCCATCGAGATGAACCCCGAGTTCTGCGATCGCCTGCGCGCCAATTTCCCGGGCCTCAACGTCTACCGGATGAGCGCGGGCGATTGCGGGGATCTGCCGATCGAGAACGTGCAGGCCGTCATCTCGGGCCTGCCGCTCCTGTCGATGCCGGTGCAGCTTCAGCGCGATATCCTGACCGGCTTCACCCGCAAGGTGCGCCCCGGCGGCGATTACGTGCAGTTCACCTACGGCCCGAAGCCGCCGGTCACCAAGGTCGTCCGCGAAGAGCTTGGCCTGACCTGGCGCAAGAGCGGCAAGATCTGGCGGAACCTGCCGCCTGCCCGCGTCTACCGGTTCCGCCAGGAGCCGTGATAGCGCAAACGCGCGCCCAAGCATCGTTGCACCCCCCTTCCCGCCCCGGTAAACCGCTGTTCGAGCCGCATTCCGGAGGACGACATGGCCCAGACCCGCACCGAAACCGACAGCTTTGGCCCGCTCGAGGTTCCCGCCGACAAGTATTGGGGCGCGCAGACACAGCGCTCGATCCTGAACTTTCCGATCGGCTGGGAAAAGCAGCCTGTCCCGATCATCCGCGCGCTCGGTGTCGTCAAGAAGGCCTGCGCCATGGCCAACAAGGCCAACGGGTCGCTGGACGCGGAGCTTGCCGACGCGATCATCGCCGCCGCCAGCGAGGTGATCGACGGCAAGTTCGATGATAACTTCCCGCTGGTCGTGTGGCAGACCGGCTCGGGCACCCAGTCGAACATGAACGCGAACGAGGTGATCTCGAACCGCGCGATCGAGATGCTGGGGGGCGAGATGGGCTCGAAGAAGCCGGTCCACCCGAACGACCATTGCAACATGGGTCAGTCCTCGAACGACACGTTCCCGACCGCCATGCACGTGGGCATCGCCATGCAGGCGCGCGACGTGCTGCTGCCCGGTCTGCGCAAACTCCACGATGCGCTCGCCGCGAAGTCCGAGGAATTCAAGGACATCATCAAGATCGGCCGCACCCACACGCAGGACGCCACGCCGCTGACGCTGGGGCAGGAATTCGGCGGCTACACCCACCAGGTCAAGAAGGGCATCGAGCGGATCGAAGCCTGCCTGCCCGATATCTACGAGCTGGCGCAGGGCGGCACCGCCGTCGGCACCGGTCTGAACACGAAGAAGGGCTGGGGCGAGCAGGTCGCCGCGAACATGGCCGAGATCACCGGCCTGCCCTTCGTCACCGCCCCCAACAAGTTCGAGGCGCTCGCCGCCCATGACGCGATGGTCATGTTCTCCGGCGCGCTCAAGACGGTCGCGGCCTCGCTCTTCAAGATCGCCAACGACATTCGCCTTCTGGGCTCCGGCCCCCGCTCGGGCCTGGGCGAGCTGATCCTGCCAGAGAACGAGCCGGGCAGCTCGATCATGCCCGGCAAGGTGAACCCGACCCAAGCCGAGGCACTGACCATGGTCTGCGCCCATGTCATGGGCAATGATGCCGCCGTCGGCATCGCCGGCAGCCAGGGCCATTTCGAGCTGAACGTCTACAACCCGATGATGTCCTACAACGTGTTGCAGTCCATGCAGCTTCTGGGCGACTCGGCCTCGGCCTTCACCGACAACATGGTTGTCGGCATCAAGGCGAATGAGCCGCGGATCGAGAAGCTGATGAAGGAAAGCCTGATGCTCGTCACCGCGCTCGCCCCCACCATCGGCTACGACAACGCCACCAAGGTCGCCAAGACCGCCCACAAGAACGGCACCACCCTGCGCGAGGAAGCCATCGCCCTGGGCTTCGTCGACGAGGAAACCTTCGACCGCGTTGTCCGCCCCGAGCAGATGATCGGTCCGAAGGACAATTGAGGATTTCCGTGCCCGACGTCACCGGAAAAGTCGTGAACCTGAACCGCGCGCGGAAATCCCGTGCGCGGGACGCCGAACGGCGCAAGGCCGACGTTAACGCGGCGAAGTTCGGCCGCACCAAGGCCGAGAAGAGGGCCGAGGCTTTGCGCGCCGGGAAAGCTGAGAAGGACCTCGACGGTCACAAGCGCGATGAATGATGCGAGGCCCCGAAAACGCTCCCTGACCTTGCAGGGGCACCGGACCAGCGTCTCGCTCGAAGATGCGTTCTGGGACGAATTGCAGGCGATCGCCAAGGCTCGGGGAATATCGGTCAACGCTCTCGTGGCCGAGATCGACGCGGAGCGTGGCATATCCTCCGGCCTCGCGTCGGCGATCCGGGTCCATATCCTCGCAGAGCTTAAGGGACGGTAAGGAAGGGTTAACCATTCTGCGGGTAGGTTAAGTCATGCAGAAACAACCGCCCAATGTCTCTCCCCATGCCTTCTATGCCGATGTCTTCGGCTTTCATCTCGTACGGGATGGCAAGGTCATCCGGCGGTCAATCCGCGACGTCGAACGCTATGTCGGTCGCGAGGCGTTCATCGAAGAAGTCTATCGTCGCGGTTTCCGGGCGGTCGAAAACGCCGGGCAGATCGTCATCTTCTGCAACCGCGAACCAGTGCGAATCTTGCGCCCCCGTTCCCACTAGCGCCCAGAAAAACTCGAGTTTTTCTGAAGGAAAACTGCAGTTTTCCGGACGGAAATCTCCAGATTTCCGCCCCTCTACCGCCGAGACACGCGCAACCTTATGCCATCCTTCGCCCGCACCGTCAGGTAGGCCACCGGCACCGGATCATCCCCGTCGATCCGCTCGAACCGGAACGCCCGCACCAGCATCGCCAGCAGCAACACCCCCTCCACCATCGCGAAGCCCGCCCCGGTGCAGACCCGCGCGCCCGCCGAGAACGGAATGAACGCCTCCCGCATGCACTGCTTCCCGTTCTCCGTCCCCCAACGGCCCGGATCGAACCCGTCCGGATTGTCCCAGAGCCGTGTCTGGCGATGCAGGTGCCACGGCGAGATCACGACCTGCGAGCCGCGCCTGACCGCCCGCTCGCGGAACGTCTCGGGCCGTGTCGTCTCCCGCACCATCATCGGCACCGGCGGGTAGAGCCGCAGGGCCTCGCGGAAGACGTCACGGGTCACACGCAGCCTGGAGACGACCGCGAAATCGGCGGCATCCGGCAAAACCGCCGCCTCCTCCGCCACGCGCTCCTGCCACTCCGGATACCGCGCCAGCAGGTACAGCGCCCACCCCAGCGCCGAGGCGCTGGTCTCGTGCCCCGCCAGGAAGAAGATCGCCACCTGGTCGACCATCTCGCCGGTCGTGAACCGTTCCCCGGTCTCCGGGTCCGCCGTGGTCATGATCTTCGTCGCGAGATCATCGGGCGCCGTGCCCGCCTCGATCTCCGCCATCCGCGTCGCCGTCATCTCCGTGATCAGCGCCCGGATCGCCTTCGCCGTGCGCCGGGTCTCTGCCCGGTGCCCGCGCGGCAGCCAGCGTGGCAGGGGCACGAAGGCGGCGGCGTTCAGGATCGGCTGGGTGCGCTGGTAGGCCCGGAACTCGTGGAACACGCGCGTCGCGATCTCCGCCTCGATCGGCAGGGAAAAGAGCGTGCGGAAGATCACGTCCGCCGCCGCGTGGCTCATCTCCTCCTCCACTTCGGTGATGCCCAAAGGCATCCGCGCCACCGAGGCCTCCCCCGCCGCCCACATAGCCGGGAACGTGTCGCGCAGACGCCCCCCTTCGAAGGCCGGGTCGATGATCCGCCGCTGCCGCTGCCATTCCGCCCCGTTGGTCAGGAAGACCGAGTTCCCCAACAGAGGCCGCAACCCCTCGCCCACCCGGTCGGATTTCGGGAAGTCCAGCGGTCGGGCCTTCAGCACTTCGTCCACCAGGGACGGCTGGTTGATCATGTAGGATCGGAAGAAGGGCGTCCGGAACTCCGCCATCCAGGCTCGGTAGAGCCGCGCGGGCTGCGCCGACAGGATATCCTCGCGGAAGAGCCGCATGTAGCGCCAGAGCGACACGCGCTCGGCCCGCGCGGGCGGCTTCGGGGGTAGATCATTCACGCCGCAACATCCGTGAACTTGTTGACCGGCCGTTCGATCCGCGACTGCGACGGCGCGCGGTCCCCGTAGCGACCGCCAAGCGTCAAAGGCCCGGCCGTCACGCGGAAATAATCATAGGCATCCGCTCGGTCCGGCAATCGGTCGAAGGCGTTGAGATACTGGAAATGCAACTCGAACAGCTTCCACTTCAGCCGCGCGTGCTCTGCCTCCGACAATGTCTGCGTGAACGCCGCCGAGACCACCAGCGGCCAGCGCTTGCCCTCCGGCGCCACGCCCGACACCGCCACCGGGTCGCACAGGGCAAAGGCACAGCCATCGCCCGGCGCGGTCACGTCGACCCAGGCCACGTCCTGCACCGCCATGAAGGCGAGGTCCGCGCGCAACCGCCCGGCGTGCGGCAGGAACGACACCATCGGCACCACGTGGCCAAGCGTCAGCAGCGACAGCACCGGCCCGCCCTCCGGCACACGGCCCGCGCGGATCAGGTCCGCCAGCACCGACACCGCGATGTAGGCGCCCGAGGAATGGCCGACGACCAGCACCTCGTCCACGTCGCCTTGCAGGACCTCCGCGATGCGGTCGGCAAAAGCCTCCATCCGCGCCTCCTGCTCCGGCGGATAGGCCCCGCCAAGCGACGACGAAAACGCGTAATCCTTCATCAGGTACCAGGCGTAGAGATGATCCCGCCGCATGCACCACCGCAGGAACAGCCACGCCAGCACAGGCCCCACGAAGAGCGCCCCGATCCAGCCTGCCGCCTGCCCCGCCACCGCGCGCAGCGCGACGGTCACGAGGCCCCAGATCAGCGCCGCGACCAAGGCCTGCCCCAGCAGCACCGCCACCGGGTAGAGCGCCGCGATCACCGGCCCTTTCCGCAGCCGCATCAGCCGCCACAGGGCACCGGAACCGATATAGGCCCACGCTGTCCGCACCAGCGCCAGATACGTCGCCCCGATCCCGCCGCTCATCCGCGCCTTCACGATATCGGCCCAGTAGAGCACTTCGAGGTCGACCGCGACCTCCGCCCCCTCCATTACCGCATCCACGTGCCAGCCGAACCGCGCGCCCTTCGCGGCCTTGCCGTTCTCGATCACGAACCCCGAAAACTCCGCCTGCCGCGCGGCCTCGCGCCGATACCGCTCGCGATAGGCGCGCGGCGGCACCGGGTCGAACCCGGGGATGTAAAGGACATGGCGGCGCGCAATACGGGTCATAGGCGCAGCATAGAGGTGGATTTCGACAGGACTAGGGCAATTCAGCCAAGGCTGCCGAGCGCCGGGAAGGTCTCCAGCAGCCAGAAAGCGAAGGCCGAAAACGCGCCGGTCATCAGCGCCACACCCACGGCGACCAGGAGCAAGCCCATGATCCGCTCGATCAGCTTCATGTGCCGCTTCATCCGCGCCATCAGCCCCTGCGCCCGGTCGATGAAGGCCGCGGCCAGCAGGAACGGCAAGCCGAGCCCCACGGCATAAACCGCCAGCAGCGCCGTGCCCCGCTCCACGCTCGCCTCGGTCGCGGCAATCGACAGGATCGCGCCAAGCTGCGGCCCGATGCAGGGCGTCCAGCCAAAGGCGAAGGCCAGCCCCAGAACGTAGGCCCCAAGGGTCGAGCCGCCCTTGTCGCCCGCGTCCAGACGCGCCTCGCGGTCGAGCAGCGGGATCCGGATCACGCCGAGGAAATGCAGGCCGAAGATGATCACCACCGCGCCCGAGATTCGCGCCAGAAGGATCTGGTTCTGCAGGAAGAACTGCCCGAGAAGCGACGCGGTGAAGCCAAGGAAGATGAACACCGTCGACAGGCCCATCACGAAGAACAGCGCCGGCATCAGCGCCTTGCGCCGTGCCGCGTGGGCCTCCTGCTGGATGTCGGTCATGGTGATCCCGCCCATGTAGGCGAGATAGGGCGGCACGATCGGCAGGACGCAGGGGCTGAGGAAACTCAGCACCCCGGCCAGCAGGGCCACCAGCATCGCGGGCAGAAGCGACGCATCGAACAGGTCAATTCCGAACATGCCCAACCCTTATCCGCAGGCCTTCGCGCCGTCACCTGCCAATCCCGCAGACTCGCGTAGACGTGACGCCGCACATTCGCTACGCCGCTGCCATGACTGACCCCCGGATCATCGACGCGCGCGACCTGTTGTGCCCCCTGCCCGTCCTACGCCTGCGCAAGGCGCTGAACGGCGCGGCACCGGGCGTCGAGGTCATCCTCGAGGCCACCGATCCGGCCGCCCTGATCGACGTTCCGCATTTCTGCGCCGAGCAGGGCCACACGCTGTTGGCCACCACCGAGGTCGACGGCGCCACCCGCTACCACGTCCGCCGAGGCGCTTAGCCTGCCCATCTTTGTTCCCTGAAAATGCCCCCCGCATTGCCCGGTAAGGGCCTCTGGCCCTGAAAGGGAGGGGCCACCGTCTGCAAGAGGCACGGATGCCTCGCAAAGGCGCATCCCTCGGATCCAGGCGCCGCAATTTTCCCTCGGAAAATTGCCCCCGGCGACCGCGAAGCGGGCGCAACCCCTCAGCCCGGGAACACCACCATCGCGCGCGGATCCCAGGCCACGCGCGCGGTCTGGCCCACCGTCATCACGTCCCGGCCCACCATGTTACGCATCGACAGCCGCACGGGCTCTTCGAGCCCCTCCAGCCGCACGTCGTAATAGGTCATGTCGCCGTAATAGACGACCTCGTCGATCACGCCCTCGGTCTCCCGCGCCCGCGCGGTTTCCCCGTCGTAGAGCAGCGACAGGGTCTCGGGCCGCAACCCGACCGAGCATGCGCCCGACACGTCACCTTGCGGGCAATAGACGCCCTCCATGTCCACCCGCCCAAGCCCCGCGACCTCCAGCCCGTCCCCGGCGCGGGCCGGCAGGAAATTCATCACGCCGATGAAATCGGCCACCCGCTTGGTCGCGGGCTTGCGATAGAGCACCTCGGGGTCGGCCAGCTGCGCGATCTCGCCTTCAAACATCACCGCGATCCGGTCGGACATGACCAGCGCCTCTTCCTGGTCGTGGGTCACGAGGATGAAGGTGATGCCCACCTCGCGCTGGAGCTTCATCAACTCCACCTGCATGTCCTCGCGCATCTTGCGGTCGAGCGCCGAGAGCGGCTCGTCGAGCAGCAGCACCTTCGGCTTCAGGATCAGCGCGCGCGCCAGCGCCACCCGCTGCCGCTGTCCGCCCGACAGCGCATGGGCGGCCCGCTTGCCGTATTGGCCAAGCCCCACCATCTCCAGCGCCGCGCCGATGGCCTTGGTCTTCTCGGACGGAGACATCCCCGACTTCCGCAACCCGAAGCCCACGTTCTGCTCCACGCTCAGGTGCGGGAAGATCGCGTAGCTCTGGAACACCATGTTGGTGGGCCGCTTGTTCGGCGGCACGCCCTTCATGTCCTTGCCCGACAGCGTGATCGTCCCGCCCGAAATATCCTCGAACCCCGCGATGGCACGCAGAAGCGTGGTCTTGCCGCAGCCCGACGGCCCGAGCAGCGAGAAGAACTCGCCCGCCCCGATCTCCGCCGTGATCCCGCGCAGGGCATGATACTCGCCGTAATACTTGTTGACGTCTCGCAGTGAAATCAAAGGTCCGCTCACAGGAACCCTCCCGTATCTTCCTGTCCCGCTTTCCTCAGTCCCCGCTTCCGGAACCAGTTGGCCACCAGCAGAAGCACGATGGACAGCCCCACCAGCACGGTGCCAAGCGCCATGACGACCGGCAATTGCGCCGGGAACCGCATCAGGCCCCAAAGGTAGACCGGAAGCGTCGGCTCGTTGCCGCTGAGGAAGAAGGCGATGATGAACTCGTCGAGCGAGATGATGAAACAGATCAGCAGCGACGCGATGATGCCCGGCACCACCAGCGGCAGGATCACCAGCCGGAACGCGCCCGAACGTGTCTCGCCCAGGTCCATCGCCGCTTCTTCGAGGCTCTGGTCGAGGCCGGAGAAACTGCCCTGCAGGATCGCGATGGCAAACGGCATGCACAGAAGCGTATGGCCGAGGATGATCGTGAAGACCGAGGTGTTCAGCCCCAGTTGCATCAGCACCACCAGGAGAGAGATCGCCACGATCACCTCCGGCAGGACCAGCGGCAGCATGATGAACCCCATGATCCCACCCTTCAGCGGGAACCTGTAGCGCGTGGCCGCCCGCGCCGCGAACAGCCCGAGGCAGGTCGACAACACGGCCGTTGAACTGGCGATGATGAGCGAATTGAGCGTCGCGGAATGCAGCGCCGGGATCTCGCCAAGCTGCGCGAACCAGCCGAAGGTGAACCCCCGCAGCGGAAAGGCGATGACCGTGCCGTCGTTGAAGGCGAAGATCGGCAGAAGCAGGATCGGCGCGTAAAGGAACGCGAGATAGAACACCGCGAAGACGCCGAGGGGTCTGAACCTCATATCCCCCACCTCCCCTTCGGCAGCAACAAGGCAATCAGGATTGCCCCGCCGCCCATGATCGCGGCCATGATCCCCAAGGAGCCCGCCGACCCGAACAGCGCCGGCCCGTAATGCCACAGCCACCAGAGCACACCGATATCGATCGCCGCCGCCACACCCACCAGCGCCAGCCCCGGCAGGCCGCCGCCCACCCGGTCGCTCAGGTAAACCCAGAACCGCACATGCAGGATCGCCCAGGCCAGCGTGATCGTCACCGTCGCCATGGCCACCACGGCCAGCGTTGCCCCCATGGGCCGGTTCGACAGGTCGAAGATCTGCACGTAGATCATGTTGGCGATCATCGTGCCGCCCGACCCGCCCACGAGGCGCGGCGTGACGTAATCGCCCACCGTCGGGATGAACACGATCAGCACCGCCGCCAAAACCCCCGGCATCGCCAGCGGCAGCGTCACGCGCAGGAAGGTCATCGCCGTGCCCTCGCCCAGGTCCTTCGCCGCCTCGAGGAAGGATCGGTCGATCTTTTCGAGGCTCACGAAGATCGGCAGGATCGCGAAGGGCGCGAAGGCATGGGCCAGCGTGATGATGACCGAATTCGCGTTGTAGAGGATGAACGACAAGGGCTCGTCGATGATCCCCAGTTCCACCAGCGTCCCGTTCACCGGCCCGTCATAGGCCAGGATCACGCGCCACAGGAAGATTCGGATCAGGTAGCTCGTCCAGAACGGAATGGTGATCAGGAACAGCCAAAGCGCCTTCTTCTCGGGGCGCACGTGGAAGCTGATGTAATAGGCGATGGGAAAGGCCAGCACGACCGTCACCGCCGTGACACTCGCCGCGATCCGCAACGACCGCATCATCAGCGCGCGGTACAGCGGATCGGTCAGCGCCTCGGCGTAATTCGCAAGCGTGAAGGTCCGGTCGATCTCGAGGAAATTCTGCGTCCAGAAGCTGAACAGGACAATCGTGAACAGCGGCACCGCCAGCAGCAGCACCGCAAACACCAACGCCGGGCTGACCGTGATCAGCCCCAGCCGTGCATCGCGTGATAACCCTTGCGCCAAGCGCGCCCCCTGCTGCGTCCCCTGCCGACCTTGAACCGGAACGCAGGCGCTTCGCAAGCGAGTCGGCGGCCGGACCGCCCGACTTTGAACCGGAAACGCCATGATGTGTCCGGGCGCTCGGGCAAACCGGACTTCCGCGAAGTCCGTGTGGATTTCCGCGAAATCCCCTGCAGCTCGCACGACATGCGAGAAAGCCGAATATCTCTCGCGGGAAAACGCGGTTTTCCCCACGGATTTCGCGGAAATCCGGGCGGCTCAGCAGCGCATAAGCCGCCGATCACGCTCCAGCGTCTTGGCCTCGGCCCGGGCCAGCCTCTCGATCACCTCGTCCTCCGACAACCCATCCGCCCGTGCCTTCCCCCAGATTCGCCGCGCCGAAGCGGGCGACCACGGCAAGGCCGCCTCGCACAGCCACCCGCGCAACGGCTGCGGCAGCGCGTCGAAGGCCTCCATCGGGTCCGCCGCGCGCCGCCTGCGCCGCAAGCCGGTCTCGCCAAGGTTGCCGGTCACGCCGCCGCCTCCGCCCGGCGCCAGACCGGGAACGGATCGGCGTAGTCCGGCAGTTTGTCCGGCCCATGGGCCGCAAGCGCCGGCACGAGGCAGGCATCCAATCGCGCCTTCAATGCAGGCCAGTCTATCCCGGACCCGATGAACACGATCTCCTGCCGCCGGTCGCCCCACGGTTCCTGCCAATGCTCGGCCATATAGGCCCGCGCACTGTCATGGTCCGGGCGTCGCTCTTCCGGCACCGTGGCCCACCAATTGCCAAGCGGCTTCACGCTCGACAAGGCACCGGCCAGCAAAAATTCTGCCACCCAATCGGGCCGCGTCGAAATCCAGAAATGCCCCTTGGCCCGGATCACGCCGGGAAGCGCGCCATTCAGAACCGACAGGATTTTCTCCGGCACGAAGGGCAGCCGCGCCCGGTAAACATGGGAGGTCACGCCATATTCCTCGGTCTCCGGCGTGTGATCGGCAAAGCCATACAACTCCTTGGCCCACATTGGATGCTCATGGGCGCGTTCGAAATCGAACAGGCCGGTATCGAGGATCGCGTCGGCCGCAACCTCCGAGTGATCGGTCTCGATGATCTTTGCGTCCGCGTTCAGGCTGCGGATGATCTTGCGCGCCGCATCCACCTTGTCCGGCCCCGCATCGCTCACCTTGTTCAGGATCACCACGTCGGCGAATTCGATCTGGTCGGTCAGCAGGTGGACCAGCGTGCGCTCATCCTCCTCACCCAGAGTTTCGCCCCTATCGCGCAGGAAATCGTGGGAGGCGTAATCGTTGAGCAGGTTTACCGCGTCCACCACCGTGACCATCGTGTCGAGCCGCGCCACGTCCGACAGGCTCTGCCCCGCCTCGTCCCGGAACTCGAACGTCGCGGCCACCGGCAGCGGCTCCGAGATGCCGGTACTCTCGATCAGCAGGTAATCGAACCGGCCTTCGGTGACGAGGCGGCGCACCTCGTCCAGCAGATCGTCGCGCAGGGTGCAGCAAATGCAGCCGTTCGACATCTCCACGAGTGTTTCGTCCGTGCGGCTCAGTTCCGTGTCGGCCCGCACGAGGTCCGCGTCGATGTTCACCTCCGACATGTCGTTGACGATCACGGCGACGCGCCGCCCGTCACGATTGTTGAGGACCCGGTTCAACAGGGTGGTCTTTCCGGCTCCAAGAAATCCGGACAGGACTGTGACGGGAAGGCGTGGCGTGGCTTGCATGATGTGGCTCCGGTCATGGAAGAACGGGCCCCACTCTATCGGTGTCAGCAGCAGGCTCAAGCTTTTTGTTATGTTATTACATTATTGCCTTACAGCTCGCGCGGTTGACCTTCGACCATTCACGAAATCGTGAGCCGGACTTGCAGCAAGCGTCGCCTTTTCCAAATCCGCAATCGCGGGGCAGAGGCGCCCCGTTCCAGTGACTGTAAGACAAGGGAGTCCAAGCGATGAAACGCGTTTTCTTTGGCCTTCTGGCCGCTTTTGCATTCACCACGCCAGCCCTCGCCACGGGCGAGTCCGCCGCCGTCCCGGCAACCGAGCCCACACAGCTTGTGAAGCCCGCCGAGCTGACACTCGACACGGCCTGTGACCCGGCCACCGGCCTGACCTGCGACGCCGACAACGCTGCCCTGATCGCACCGGCGGAAGGTGTTCCCGGCGACAAGCAGCCGCCTGTCGAAACGCAGGGCTGAGCCTCCGCCGCGCTGATCCGAGGGGCGTGTGGCAACACGTGCCCCTCCCGTGGCAAACCTGGTTAAGAAAGTCTGAACCGCTTACCGATTTTCGTGCGTTTTCCGTGACTTGACCAATGTGTGCAACCTTGCACACGCACGCAAAAAGGGCCACCCAACCGGGCGGCCCTTTCCGAAAGATCGTAGCTCTGAAAGATCAGCGCTTGGAGAACTGGAAGCTCCGGCGCGCCTTGCGCTTGCCGTATTTCTTCCGTTCCACCACGCGGCTGTCGCGGGTCAGGAAGCCGGCCGCTTTCAGCGCACCGCGCAAGCTGGGTTCGTAAAGCTGCAGCGCCTTCGAGATGCCGTGCTTGACCGCACCGGCCTGGCCCGACAGACCGCCACCCTTCACGGTGGCCAGAACGTCGAATTCGCCTTCGACACCGGCCACCTGGAACGGCTGGCGCAGGATCATCTGCAGCACCGGACGGGCGAAGTACTGGTTCATTTCCTTGCCGTTGACGCTGACCTTGCCGGAACCCGGCTTGATCCAGACACGGGCGACCGCGTCCTTCCGCTTGCCGGTGGCGTAGGAGCGACCCAGCGCGTCACGCTGCGGCTCACGGGGGGTGGAGTCCATCACCGGGGCCGCAGCCTCGGTGCCTTCGACGCTTCCGCGCAGTTCGTCGAGCGATGTGAGTGTCTCAGCCATTATGCGCTCCGCGTGTTCTTCTTGTTCATCGACGCCACGTCGAGAACCTGTGGGTCCTGGGCCGCATGCGGGTGCTCGGCACCGGCATAGACGCGCAGGTTGGTCATCTGCTGACGGCTCAGCTTGTTGCCGGGCAGCATGCGCTTGACGGCCTGCATGACGACACGCTCGGGATGCGCGCCTTCCAGGATCTGGCCGGTGGTGCGGGACTTGATCCCACCCGGATAGCCGGTGTGCCAGTAGTTCGGCTTGTTGCGCTTGTCGCCGGTCAGCTGCACCTTGTCGGCGTTGATGACGATGACATTGTCGCCCATGTCCATGGACGGCGTGAACGACGGCTTGTGCTTGCCGCGAAGACGCATGGCGATGATCGAGGCAAGACGGCCCAGAACCACGCCCTCGGCGTCGATCAGGATCCATTTCTTGTCGATATCCGCCGGCGTGGCAGAGAAGGTTTTCATGGTCTGCGTTTCCATTCTGGGGCCCCGGAGGCTTGATCCGTGGACCCGGAAAAACGAAAGAGGGGCCGAACCCCTCGAAGATGGGCGTGTTCTATCCATCTTTGCGCCAACGTCAAGCGCCATCGTTACGCCACAGGCAAGCAAAAACAACGGCTTAGCAATGGGGTTTTATTTTACCCCACACTAAGCACCTCAAAACCCGCCCTTGCCCTTCCCGTAAATGCGCGCCCATATCCCCCCATGACCACGCCTGCCCCCCACCTGACCCGAACCGACGGCACCACATACGCCGGCATGCACCTGATCATCGACCTGCACGGCGCGTCCCACCTCGACGACCGCGGCCACATCGAGGCCACCTTGCGCCGCGCCGCCGAGGCCACCGGCGCCACGCTCCTGTCGCTGCATTCGCACCAATTCTCGCCCCAGGGCGTCACCGCCATGGCGATCCTCGCCGAAAGCCATATCTCCTGCCACACATGGCCAGAGATCGGCTACGCCGCCTTCGACATCTTCATGTGCGGTGAAACCGACCCCCATGCCGCCCTGCCGATCCTCGCAGACGCGTTCGAGACATCCGACATCCGCGTCACCGAACTGCATCGCGGCGCACCCTGACCCATCTCTCCTCGAGCCTCCCGGCTCTCTTCGCAGACGCCCCCTGCCTTTCATCTTGCCAGAAAAACCTCCGGGGGGAGTCCGCAAGGACGGGGGGGCAGCGCCCCCCCTGCCCGAGCCAAAGCCGCCCCGGCGGCGACGGCGAGGAGAAGACAATGCGGCGCAGCCGCTCCTTCGGATTAGGGCCCGACCGTCACCGCTTCGGCGGGATCGAATAGGTCATCGAGGCGCGCGCCACCGGCTCCACCATCCCGTCCGAGAACATCAGGCAATCGCCCACCGCCAGCACGCGCCCCAGCTTCAGCAAGCGGCACTCGCAGATCATGTCGACGCCCGCGGCCGGTTTGTGCATGAAGTCGAACGAGCCGCCCGTCGTCACCGCCAGCGCCTCGCGTCCCAGCATCGCGATCACCGCGATATAGACCGACACGTCGGCCAGCGCGAACATCGCCGGGCCCGAGACCGTACCGCCGGGGCGCAGGTGACGGTCGGCCACGGGCATCCGCACCCGCACGGACCGGTCGGCGATCTCCTCGATCACGAAATCGCCCCGCACCTGCGGAAATACCTCGTCGAGATAGGCCGCGACCTCCTCCGCGTTCATCTTCGGTGCCATGGCTCTTTCCCCTCTCCCGATCCCCCGTTACCTTTTCCGCAACTTGAAGCTACGCGCAAGGGAGGCGCCGCCATGTCCACCGATCCCCTCGTCCTGCGCGACGATCACGGGCCGATCACGCACCTGACCCTGAACTCGCCCGGCAATCTCAATGCCCTGAGCGACGAGATGCTGGCCGCCCTGCAATCGCAATTCGATACGCTGGCCGACACGACCGCGCAGAAGGTCATCGTCCTGAAAGGCGCGGGCCGGGCCTTTTGCGCGGGCCATGACCTGAAACAGATGCAGGCCGCACGGCAGACCGAGGACAACGGGGCCGCCGCCTGGAAAGACCTTTTCGACCGCTGCTCCCGCCTGATGCAGACGATCCCGGGCCTGCCGCAGCCCGTGATCGCGCAGGTCCACGGCCTTGCAGCCGCCGCGGGCTGCCAGCTTGTCGCCTCCTGCGATCTGGCGGTGGCCGAGGAAGATGCCAAATTCGGCGTCAACGGCGTGAACATCGGCCTGTTCTGCTCCACGCCCATGGTGGCGCTCAGCCGCGTCATGCACCGCAAGCAGGTTTTCGAGATGCTGACGACCGGCAAGTTCCTCACGGCAGTCGAGGCGCAGAAAGCGGGCCTCATCAACCGAATTGCGCCAGCGGACGGGCTGGACGCCGCAACGGCAGAATTGGCCGAAACCATCGCCGGAAAGCTCGGCTCCGCCGTCCGCGTGGGCAAGCGCGCCTTCTACGAGCAGGCAGAATTGACCCTCGCCGAGGCCTATGCGCTGACCGGCGAAGTGATGGTCGAGAACATGCTCAACCGCAACACTTCGGAAGGAATTGCCGCTTTTCTGGAGAAACGCCCTCCAAATTGGTCCGAAACTCCCTGAGGCTAGGCCTAACACTGGGGAGAAATGTTTATGCTGAAATACCTATCCGCCGCCGGGGCCGTTGCCTTGTCCGTCACGAATGTCCACGCGCAGGGCATCGAATTCGACGCCGCCACGCTGAACATCGAGACCACGACGATTGCCGTCGAGGGGTTTGGCGATTTCTCGCTTCTGTCTTACGGCGGTGATGTTGCGCTGACCTACGGCGCCTTCGGTGTGCAACTGGGCGTCAACCGGGTCACGGATTCGGACATGGAGTCCTTCGCCTTTCCCTTCGAAGTCGATTACACCGGCTTCGAGGTCCACGGCTTCTACGATGTGACCGAAAATCTGCGGGCCGGCGTTTTCTATGCCCGCGACGATTATTCCGGCAATCCAAGCGATGTTCTTGGGGTCGAGGCGATCTGGACGCCAACGATCTTCCGGGTGGAGGGACGGCTGGCCAGCTTCGACGAAGAGCCTGATAGCGGATGGCAATATAATTTCTCGGCCCAGGCAGATCTGGGGGAAGGCTTCAATCCCTTCGTGCAGGTTCGCCGGAACAATTACGACAATGGCGCGGGATATTACTTCCGGACCGAGGTCGGGCTGAGTTACCGCCCCCTTGACACGGTCGAGTTTTACGGCTCGCTCGGCGCGGGCACCAACGATTTCGGCGGCGGCATCGTGGATGAGGAGACGTCGGTCAACCTCGGCTTCCGGCTGCATTTCGGCAACCGGGACGGCTCCTCACCGTCCAGCTATGACCGCGAACCGGGTCCGTCGAGCCTCGGTCTGGATGGCGACAGCGACATGTTGTTCCGCTATATCGGTTTCTTCTGAGCGCCTGGGCCGCGTACGGGACCAAAAAAGGGTTAAGAGAAAGTAAACGAAAAATCGTTTCCCACTATTTATCAGATACTTAAACCCTTCGTGCAAGCTTGCACAAAGGGCTTAGACCCCGAACAGAGCTCCGTATTTCGCATCGAGATAATCCAGCAGAGGCGCCTCGCTGATCTCGCCGCCCGTGGCATGGCTGATCGTCTCGCGCGGCGTCCGCAGGCCCCCGTGGCGCTGCAGGTTCTCCCGCAGCCAGTCCAGCGCAGGCGACGGATCGCCCGCCTCCAGCCGCGCATCGAGATCGGGCACGTCGCGGCGCAGCGCCTCGTGCAGGCAGCCCGCGTAGACATTGCCGAGCGCGTAGGTCGGGAAGTAGCCGAACAGCCCCACCGACCAATGCACGTCCTGCAGAACCCCGTGCGACGGCTTGTCGACCGCCATCCCGAAATCCGAGGCGAAACGCGCGTTCCACGCCTCCTCCAGGTCATCGACTTCCAGCGCCCCGCCGAACAACTGCCGCTCCAGATCGAAGCGCAGCATGACGTGCAGGTTGTAGTGCACCTCGTCCGCCTCGGTTCGGATGTAGCCCGTCTCCACCCGGTTGATGACCCGCGCGAAATCGTCCTTGCCCGCCGACAGCGCGCCAAAATGCGCCTCCATCCGGCCATGCAGGTACCGCGCGAAGGGTGCGGACCGTGCCAACTGGTTCTCGTAGATGCGGCTCTGGCTTTCATGCACGCCCATCGACACGCCCTGCCCCAGCACGCTCAGGCGCAGCGCCTCCGCGATGTTCTGCTCGTAGGTGGCGTGGCCGACCTCGTGCACCGTGGAATAAAGGCAGCCGAGCGGCTCCCCCTCGTCGACCCGCGTGGTGATCCGCACGTCCGCGCCCGAGCCCGAGCTGAACGGATGTACCGCCAGGTCGATCCGGCCAATGTCGAAATCGTAGCCGAAGGTCGCGGCGACCTCCGCGCTCAACGCCAGCTGCGCGTCTTTCGGAAATCGCCCCGCCAGCGGCGCAGGCATCTCCACCCCCGCCAGCCTATCGCGCAGATCCACGAGACGCGGCCGCATCCGGCCGAACAATTCCGCGATCTCCGCCGCGCTGCTGCCCGGCTCGTAATCCTGCAACAGCGCGTCGTACGCATCGCCCCCCGCCGCGATCGCCGCCGCCTCTTCCCGGCGCAGTTCGACGACCCGCTTCAGAGTCGGCAGGAAGGCGGCGACATCCTCGTTCGCCCGCGCCTTCGCCCAGATCCCTTGGCTCACCGAGGTGACCCGCGCCAATTCCGCCGCGAGTTTCGCAGGCACCTTCACCGCACGATCGTAGCCGCGCCGGATTTCACGCAGATGGGCGGCCTCGACCTCATTCGAAGGCTCCGCCGTTTCCAGCCATTCGCCCATGCGCGGATCGGTCCGGCGCGCGTGAAGCACCGTTTCCAGCGCCTCCATCTCCTCGCCCCGTTGCTCGGCCGCGCCCGGCGGCATCATCGTCTCCTGGTCCCAGCCGAGTCGCCCCATGACCTGCGCCAGCGCCGAGGTGGTGCGCTGATGCGCCAGAAGGGTTTCCATCGCGCTCATCGCACGGCTCCTCTCACGGATTGGGGAAGCGGATAACGCGCAAGGAAGCGCGCCCGCAGGATCAGGGTAATCAGGACGACTGCCCCGAACTGGTGCAGGATCGCAAAATACCAGGGCGAGGAATTCATCACCGTGACGATCCCCAGCACAATCTGGCCGAACATCATAACGGCGACCCAGTCGAACGCCCGTTTCGTGGCCGCCCGTGACGAGCGGCGCGAGGCGAACCATGCGCCGATCCCGAAGAGGAACAGAACGTAGCCGGTGATCCGGTGGATGAACTGCACCGTGCCGTCATTCTCGAACAGGTTGCGATACCACGGCTCCAGCGCCCACATCTCCGGCGGCGTGAAGGCGCCCGCCATCAGCGGCCAGTCGATATAGTTGCGGCCCGCGTCGATCCCGGCGACCAGCGCGCCGATCAGGATCTGGACAAGAGACAGGTGCAGCAGCCCCGTCGCCATGCCGTTGAGCTTGCGGTCGGCGTCGCGCCGCGCCGTCATCAACTCGGCTTCCTGCCGACCGAGGGTCATTATGTACCACGCCATCAGCGCGAGGATCACGAAAGCCAGCACGAGGTGCACCGCCAGCCGGTAGGAGGCGACGTCGAACATCCCCGGCGCAAGGCCAGAATGGACCATCCACCAGCCCGCAAGTCCCTGAAGCGCGCCAAGCCCGCCGAGCAGCAACAGCCGCCCGGTCCAGCCCGTCGGCACCGATTTCGTCGCCAGAAGCCCCACGAAGCCAACCGCCCAGACCAGCCCCAGAAGCCGCGCCCATTGCCGGTGGCCCCATTCCCACCAGTAGATGAACTGGAATTCCTCCAGCGACATGCCGCGGTTCTGTTCCTGGTATTCGGTGGTGGCGCGGTAGGCCTCCAGCTCGGCCTGCCAATCGGCCTCGTTGAGCGGTGGGATCGCCCCGGTGATCGGGGCCCATTCGGTGATCGACAGCCCGGAATCGGTCAGCCGCGTCAGCCCGCCCACGGCGATCTGCACAACGACCATCACGAACAGGATCATGATGAAGATCCGCACCCGCCGCCGCCCGCGCCCGCGATCGCCCGTGACGCCACCCGGCGTTGCCGCGGGCTTCCGGGTCTCGCTCACCTCTTCGAAAATGCTGCGTCCACCGGCCATGTCCGTCCCCCGTCGCTCGTCCTGCGCAGACCTAACCCGCCCCCCGCGCCCCTTCAAGCGCCCGCGACAACAATGCCGCCGTCCGGATCAGGAGCGGATCCGCCTGCAACGGGCCCGGATTTTTCACAAAAATCCGCGCCCGGCGACGGCGCAGCCGGCGCAATCCCTAGCGGTGATCCTTGCGCTTGCCCTCGGCCCAACGCACCATCTGACGCAGGACGCCGTGCAGCGTCTGCACGTCCGCCCGCGTCAGGCGCAGGCGCCCCCACAGGTTGCGCAGCGTCAGCTTCATGCTCTCAGCCTTCTCGGGAGGCCAGAAGAAGCCCGCCTCCTCCATCGCCGCCTCGTAATGATCGCCGAGCGCCGCCACCTCGACGCCGCTGGCGAAGTCGGTCTTGGCGAGCTCCATGACCTCAGGCGCGACGTCCACCGATTGCCGTCGCCATTCATAGCCACACAGCAGCACGCATTGCGCGAGGTTCAGGGACGGGAACTCCGGATTCACTGGAACCGAGATGATCGCATCGGCCCGCGCGATATCGGGATTCTCCAGCCCCGCGCGTTCGGGCCCGAACAGCACGCCGACCTTGCCGCCCTCGATCGAAATGGCCCGCGCCATCTCCATCGCACGTTCCGGGGTCACGACCGGCTTCGTCATGCCTCGTTCCCGCGCCGTGGTGGCGAAGACATAGGTGCAATCGGCCAGCGCCGATGGCACATCATCGAACAGGCCGGCGTTGTCCAGAAGTCGCCCGGCCCCGCTGGCCAGCGCCACGGCACGTTCGTTCGGCCAGCCGTCGCGGGGCGAGACGACGCGCATCCGGTCGAGCCCGAAGTTCCACATCGCGCGGGCCGCCGCGCCGATGTTTTCGCCCATCTGCGGACGCACGAGGATAAAGGCCGGCTGGCGCGGAGTTTCTGTTGGGTCGGACATGGATCGCCGCTTAGCCAAAGGCCGTCGCGCCCGCAAGCCATTGCCCAAGACGTGCCCGCCCGCTATCAGCCCCCAAAACCGCTTGGCAGGAGCGCGCCATGGCCGCTGACGACACATCCCGGGACCGCCCGCAGATCTACCTCATCACGCCCCATGCCTTCGATGTGGAGGCCTTCGGTCCGAAACTCGCGAGCGTTCTGGACGGGACCGAGATCGCCTGCCTGCGCATGGCCCTTGCCGGGGACGACGAGGATACGCTGGCCCGCGCCGCCGATGCCTGTCGCGAGATCGCCCACGCCCGTGACGTGCCGATCGTGATCGACCGTCATATCCAGCTGGTCGAGCGTCTTGGCCTCGACGGCGTGCACCTGCCCGATGGCGCCCGGTCGATCCGCGCGGCACGGAAGACGCTCGGCGCTGACGCGATCCTCGGCAGTTTCTGCGGCGCCTCGCGCCACGACGGGATGAACGCGGGCGAGGCCGGGGCCGATTACATCAGCTTCGGGCCGGTCGGAGACAGCAACCTCGGCGACGGCACGCGGGCCGAGGCTGACCTGTTCGCGTGGTGGTCGCAGATGATCGAACTGCCGGTGGTGGCCGAAGGCGCCCTGGATCTTGAGGTCGTCACCGCGCTGGCCCCCGTGACGGATTTCTTCGCAATTGGGCCGGAGATCTGGGGCGCGGAGGATCCGCTGGCGGCCCTCACCACGTTGACCGCGCCACTGCGCTAGGGAAGCGCGCGCCCGGTCTCCAGCCCGTGGCGGACGGCGCGTTCGGCGTCCTTCGCCAGCGACTTGCGGCCCTCCGCCTCTGCGACGGAAAGCGGTGGGTGATAGATCACCTCGACCCGGCCCCGCCCCGGCGTGGCGAGGATCTGCACGAGGCTCGGCCCGAAATCCATGTCGCCCCACCAGCCGTAGTGACGCGGATGCGCGCCGGGCGGCGCGTGGTAGCGCAGGGTGACGGGCTGGACCGACATCGCCTCTTTCAGCCTGTCCGAGAAGAACGCGGCAAAAAGCGTGGTCTTGAACGGCAGCACCTGCGCGCCGTCGGTCGAGGTGCCTTCAGGGAAGAACAGCAGTTTGTGGCCCGCGATCAGCCGATCTTCGAACATCCGGGTCTGGGCGGCGGCCTCACGCCGATCGCGGCGGATGAAGACGGTCCCGGTCGCGCGGGCCAGCCAACCGACACCGGGCCACGCGCTGACCTCGGCCTTGGACACGAAATAGAGCCGCTTGCAGGCGTTCAGCACGAATATGTCGATGAAGCTGACGTGATTGCAGACAAAGGCCCCCGGCCTGCGCATCGGCGTTCCGACAATCTCGCGCCTCAGCGACAGCATGCGGCAGGCAAAGGCGCAGAAGACCTGCGTGATCGCCGGGGTGATCGGGCGCCTCGGACCCCAGATCAAACGCTCCGGGGCCCGCAGAACCAGAAGGAGCGCGAAGCAGATCAACAGCGCGAGCAGAAGTGGCACGCCCCTCCACGCGATCCGCAGAAGCTCGAGCGGGCCGATCCGGCGTGGTTCAGGCGGCTCGGCGCCGCGCCACGTGTCGGTCATCGCGCGACCCCGCGCTGGTAAATGGCGCGGTGTGTTTCCGACATCCGCTCAACATCCATCACCAGGCACACGTCGATGCAGTTGAAAGGCCGGTCGACAAAGGCACCCTGCCCGACGAAGCCGCCGAGCCGGAGGTAGGCCTTGATCAGCGCAGGCATGGCGCGGATCGCAGCCGGGCGGTCCAGATCCCCCCCCGCGATCAGGCTCATCGACTGAAAGCCCTCTGCGCGGGCAACGGGGCGAATGTCCTCCGGCGCGAGGTGGCGGTGATGCAGAAGCGACAAAGGCCCGGCGAGGGGCGCAGGATCGAGGCCGTGAAAGCTGGCCACGCCGAACATCAGCTCGATCCCGTTTTTGGCGATGTAATCGGCCAAGCCGTTCCACAGGACCATCATAGCACTGCCGCCGCGGTAATCGGGGTGCAGGCAGGAGCGGCCCAATTCCAGCAGACGCCGGCCCGACGCCCGCAGGCTGGACAGGTCGTATTCGTCCTCGGAGTAGAACCTGCCCGCGCGCGCCGCGGCCTCTTCGCCCATCAAGCGGTAGACTCCGACCACGCGGTCCCCGGCCGGGCGCTGCCTGTCGAGCAGCAGGAGGTGGTCGAAGAACGGGTCGAACCGGTCAGCCTCGATCCGACCCTCGTGGTCGACCATGGCGCCGTCTCCGCCCAGTTCTTCCACGAAAACCGCGTAGCGCAGGCGCTGCGCCGCCCTGATGTCGTCAGGGCCGGTCGCCATGCGCAACTCGAATTGCGGCTCGCCCATTGCCATGTCGTGCCGATTTCCCCGCTGCGTCACTCCGTCCGGCGCGCAGCGATAAGGAGCGCGCCATGTTTTTGCAAGGTGTGAGGCTTGCCTCACGCGGCGCGCGCGCCAATCGGTATTGAGGGCGTTAAGATCGTGTTAACCAACGACGGATAGACTCCCGGCGATCAGGGATCGACAATATCCAAGGCAATCACGCGACCATCCAGCACAACCTTGCCCTGGTGTTCGAAGTTGACTGTCACCTTGCCTGCAATGTTGGATTGAACCTGACCAAGACCCCAATCCGGCGCACCGGGGTGGCGGACGAACATGCCGGGTTCGAGAATGGCCGTGACATCTGCTGCGCTCGGGTTCCGTTCCATGAAGACAAGGGGCCTTTCGATCATGCCTGAAGCGAACCCTGAAATGCCGACCCGGCTGGCGGATCTGGTGGCCTCGCGGCTCTGTCATGACCTAGTTAACCCTTTGGGCGCAATCGGCAACGGGGTCGAGCTTCTGGAGATGACGGGAAAGGCGGACGGGCCGGAGATGGACCTGATCCGCGACGCGGTGCGGGCGGCCGAGGCGCGCATCCGGCTGTTCCGTCTGGCCTTCGGTGCGGCGGGCCCGGATCAGACCACCAGCGCCCGCGAGGCGCGCGAGGCCGTCGAGGGGTATTTTCGTCAAAGTCGCATCAAGGCTGCCTGGCAAGTGGCCGGCGATCACGCTCGCCGGGACATCAAGCTCGCAACGCTGATGGTCCTATGCGCCGAAACGGCTCTGCCGATGGGCGGCGAGGTGAACGTGTCGCTCGACGCCGATCAATGCTGGACGCTCACGGCACAGGGTCCGCGCCTGACCGTCAACGCCGAGCTGTGGGACATGCTGCGCGTGGGACGTGTTCCGCAAATGATGGCCTTTCGCCCCGCGGATGCGCAATTCCCGTTGCTGCTTCACACGGCGGCGGCCGGTGGAAAGGGCATCTATTTCCGTGCGGATCAGGCATCGCTGACCGTGATGGCCCGCTGACACCGCCGGAAGGGAGTCAGACGGCGCGCAGCCCCGCGCGGAAGCGGCGCATGTTCTGCCGGTAATGCTCCGCCGAGGCGAGCAGCCCGTCACGCGCGGCCTCGTCCAGCTCGCGCACGACCTTGCCGGGCATTCCCATGACAAGCGACCCGTCCGGGATCACCTTGCCCTCGGGGATCAGCGCGCCTGCACCGATCAGGCACCCGTCGCCGATCACCGCGCCGTTCAGCACCGTGGCCCCCATCCCGATCAGCGAACCCGCCCCGATGGTGCAGCCGTGCAGCATGGCCTTGTGACCGATCGTGCAATCCGGACCGATCGTCAGCGGGCACCCCGGATCGGTATGGCACACCACGTTCTCCTGTACGTTCGAGCCGCGACCGACGCGGATTTCCTCGTTATCGCCGCGCAGGGTGCTGCCGAACCAGACGCTTCCGCCTTCCTCGATCACCACATTGCCGATCACGTTGGCGTCCGGCGCGATCCACGTGTCATCGGCGACGCGGGGCGCGCTGCCGTCAAGCGCATAGAGGGTCATGGGGCCTCCTCGAATTCATTCTGCAAGGCGCGGACGTGATCCATCAGCGCGGGTTGCTGAGATGCTTTCATCCGCTCGGCCGTGACGATGGTTTTCAGCCGCGCCTCGGTCGCATCCAGATCATCGTTGATGAGAACGTAGTCGTAGCCGTCCCAATGGCTGATCTCGTCCCAGCTTTTCTGCATCCGCTTGGCGATTGTCTCGGCGGCGTCCTGCCCGCGGCTTTCAAGCCTGCGGCGCAATTCGGAAATCGACGGCGGCAGGATGAAGATCGACAGGACATGCGGGGCCAGCGCGCTTTTCTGGATCTGCTGCGCCCCCTGCCAGTCGATATCGAAGAGCACGTCGCGCCCGGCGTCGATGGCCTCGGCCACCGGTTTCAGGGGCGAGCCGTAGAAATTCCCGAAGACATGGGCATGTTCCAGCATCTCGCCGTCGCGCACCATGGCCTTGAACCGCGCCTCGTCGAGGAAGTGGTAATCCTTGCCGTCCACCTCACCGGGCCGGGGCGCTCGCGTCGTGGCGGACACCGAGAAACTCAGCGTATCGTCCCAGGCCATCAACCGGCGCGCGAGGGTGGATTTGCCCGCCCCCGACGGCGACGACAGGATGATCAATAGCCCGCGACGGGTTTTTTCCGGCATAGTCATTCCACGTTCTGAACCTGTTCGCGCATCTGATCTATGGTCAGTTTGAGGTCAAGGCCGATGGCCGTGAGTGCGGCATCGCCGGACTTGGAGCAGAGCGTATTCGCCTCGCGGTTGAACTCCTGCATCAGGAAGTCGAGTTTCCGGCCAACCGGCCCGCCCCCGGCGATCAGGTCGCGCGCCGCGGCGATGTGGGCGCGCAGGCGGTCGATCTCCTCGGTGACGTCGGCCTTGACGGCCAGCACCGCAAGCTCCTGCGCAAGGCGCGCCTCGTCGACCACTTCGGTCGCCTCCAGCAGGTCGGCCACCTGCTGCCTGAGCCGCTCACCCGACGCGGCGGCACGGGCCGAGGCGGTCTGCCCGGCGGCCTCGGTCAGGTTCGCCATGCGATCGAGTTGGCCTGTCATCACCTCGGCCAGCGCCGCGCCCTCGGTCCTGCGCATCGCGACGAAGGCGTCGATCAGGGCGTCGGCCTCGGCGAGGAGGGTCTGGTCCGCGGGCAACTGGGCAGTGTCTCCAGCCTCCATCACGCCGCGCAGGTTCAGGATGTCGGCGGCAGTGGACGGGGCAAGACGGCCCTCGGCCCGGTGTTCGACCTCGCTCAACGCCGCCAGGGCCGCGTCCAGGGCCTCGGTCTGCAGGGCAAGGCTTGTAGCCCCTGCCGCCCGTTGCAGCTTCAGCGAGACCGAGACGTTGCCGCGCGCCAGCGCCTTCTGGAGTTTGCCGCGCAAGGGATGTTCCAGCGCACCCAAGCCATCGGGCAGGCGCAATCGCAGGTCCAGCCCGCGCCCGTTCACGCCCCTGATTTCCCATTGCCAGGCGAGCGCGCCGTCAGCCCCGTCTGCCGACGCGAACGCGGTCATGGATGAAAGACCCTTAGCGGCCACGCCCGGCTCCTGTCCCGTTAACCATCTGCCAAGACTCCCCCTGCACATAAAATTTTAGTCAGTGTATTTCGAAAGGACAGGAACGCGGCCCGGTGGTCAACCGTCGGCGCGTCGGGAGCATACGATGCTCCACTCAACGCGATCTTGCGGAGGTCGAGACATGACGGATGAATTGAGCCCGACGGAAACGCTTCTGCGCCTCGATGACCGCTGCCTGTCGATGGTGCGGTATTGGGATTGCTTGCGCAATGGGCGGCCGGTCCCGGCCCGGGTCGAGGTCAGCCCCGCCGATATCGCGCGCCATTTGTCGCGTATCTGCATCCTCGAACGTCCGCGTGCCGGCACCGTGCGGATCCGTCTGGCCGGCGCGACCCTGTCACAGCGCATGGGTATGGAACTGCGCGGGATGCCGTTCCGATCGCTGTTTGAACTCGATGACCGCGCCGCCGCGATGGATGCAGCTGAATCGGCCATGGTGACGCCCGCGGTCAGCGTGCTTTCACTGGCCCGCGCAGGCCAATTCGGGAACCAGCACGAGGCGCAGATGGCGATCCTGCCGCTGTCGGACCCCCATGGCGGGCTGACCCGCGCCATCGCGCTCTATTCCGAGGCTGCGGCGATCACGCCCTACGTGACCGACCTGCGGGGCCGGTTCCAGGTGGAAGACCACATCCGGATCGAGATTCCGGAGGGCGCACCGCTGGACGGACTGGCCGAAACCGCGGCCCCGATCTCGGTTGTCCCGCACACAAACGGCGCGCGGTTCCGCAAGGCGCAACATGCAACTGCCGAAGCCCCCGCACGGATCGAGGCGCGCAACCTCGAACATCACGCCCGGCCGGTTTTCCAAGTGATCGAGGGCGGGCGCTCCTGAGCGGATCACGCCACGAAAAAAGCGCGCCAGTCCGAGACCGGCGCGCTTTATTGCGTCTTGTGCAAACCGCTCAGCCGACGGCGCGCAGCTTCTCACGCGATTGAGATAGCTCCTCGGCCACGAGGAACGCCAGTTCCAGCGATTGCGACGCATTCAGGCGCGGGTCGCAGGCGGTGTGGTAACGGCTCGACAGATCCTCGTCCGTCACGGCGCGCACGCCACCCGTGCATTCGGTCACGTCCTGGCCGGTCATTTCGAAATGCACGCCACCCGGCACGGTGCCTTCGGCCCGGTGAACGGCGAAGAATTCCTGCACCTCGCGCAGAACCGAGTCGAAGGGGCGGGTCTTGTAACCCGAATCCGACTTGATCGTGTTGCCGTGCATCGGGTCGCAAGACCAGACGACGGGATGCGCCTCTTCCTCGACCGCGCTGATGAGCTTGGGCATGTGGTCGGCCACGGCCCCCGCGCCGAAGCGGTTGATCAGAACGATACGGCCCGCCTCGCGGTTCGGGTTCAGCGTGTCGAGCAGTTCTTTCAGGTCGGACCGCGTGATCGAGGGTCCGCATTTGATCCCGATCGGGTTCAGCACGCCCTTGCAGAATTCGACGTGGGCCCCGTCGGGCTGCCGCGTGCGGTCGCCGATCCAGATCATGTGGCCGGAGCCCGCCAGCCACTTCCCGGAGGTCGAGTCCAGACGGCAGAGCGCCTCTTCGTATTCCAGCAGAAGCGCCTCGTGCGAAGTGTAGAAATCCACCTGCTCCAGTTCCGGGGTCGAGCCCTGCTTGAAGCCCGCGGCCGTCATGAAGTCGAGCGCATCCTGGATGCGGTTCGCCATGTCGGAATACCGCTCCGCGTCACCGATATCAGTGAAGCCGAGGGTCCACGAATGCACGCGGTGGATGTCCGCGAATCCACCTTTCGAGAAGGCCCGTAGCAGGTTCAGCGAGGCGGCAGCCTGCGTGTAGGCCTGCAGCATCTTCTGCGGGTTCGGAATGCGCGCCTCGGGCGTGAACTCCAATTCGTTGATGATGTCACCGCGGTAGGACGGCAGTTCCACGCCATCCTTCACTTCGGTAGGCGCCGAACGCGGCTTGGCGAACTGGCCGGCCATGCGACCGATCTTCACGACCGGCACCTTGGCGCCGAAGGTCAGCACAGTCGCCATCTGCAACAGCACCTTGAAGGTGTCGCGGATGTTGTCGGCCGAGAATTGCGAAAAGCTTTCGGCGCAATCGCCGCCTTGCAGAAGGAACCCTTCGCCGCGCGAAACGGCGGCAAGCTCGTTCCGCAGCTTTCGCGCTTCACCGGCAAACACCAGCGGCGGGTATTTCGAAAGCTGTGCCTCGACAGCGTTCAGCGCAGCTTCGTCGGTATAATCGGGCATCTGCACACGCGGCTTGGCGCGCCAATCCGATTTGGTCCAGGTCTTAGCAGAGGCCATGATCGTCTCCATCTCCAAATGTCGGCCCACTCTCTACACAAGCGTTCCGCCGCTTCCAATCCCGCATTTTCCCAAAACATCGCCCCGGAATGCCGCCCCGGCAAAGCCAATTGTGGGATTGCATGAGCCGCGAATTGATGGTTTCGATCTTCGGACATCCGAGAAGCCCCCGGGGAAATGGGGTCGGGACGGGAGACATTCGCATGGGTGAAACGACCAAGAGATCGCGCCACGGAGAGGCGCCCAAGCGGTTCGTTTTCGTCCTGCTCGATCAGTTCACCATGCTGTGCTTTTCCTCTGCCGTCGAATCCTTGCGCATTGCCAACCGCATGGCTGGCCGCGAACTGTACCAATGGTCGCTGATCGGTGAAGGCGGCGAACATGCCCAATGTTCGGCCGGCATCTGGTTCCGCCTCGACAGTGACCTCGACGAGCTTCAGCGCGAAGACACCATCCTTGTGTGCGGCGGCATCGACGTGGCGAGCGCCACAACCAAGAGGCTGCTCAGCTGGCTCCGGCGGGAGGCACGCAAGGGTCCGGTGATCGGCGGTCTCTGCACGGCGGGCTATTCGCTTGCCAAGGCCGGGCTGCTCGACGGGAAGCGCGCGACGATCCACTGGGAAAACCAGGACAGTTTCGCCGAGGAATTCGAAGAAGTCACGCTGACCAAGTCGGTCTTCGTCGTGGACGGCAACCGGATCACCACGGCAGGCGGCACTGCCTCCATCGACCTGATGCTCAAGCTGATCGCGCAGGACCATGGCGAGGAACTGGCCAACCTGGTCGCAGACCAGTTGATCTACACCTCGATCCGCACCGATCAGGACACCCAGCGCCTGTCGATCCCGACGCGCATCGGCGTGCGTCATCCCAAGCTTGGCGCCGTGATCCGGATGATGGAACAGAACATCGAGGATCCGATCAGCCCGTCGCAACTGGCGGAAGACGTCGGCATGTCCACGCGACAGCTGGAACGGCTGTTCCGGCGTTACCTGAACCGTTCGCCCAAGCGGTATTACATGGAGCTTCGGCTCGGCAAGGCGCGCAACCTGCTGATGCAGACGGACATGAGCGTCATCAACGTGGCGCTGGCCTGTGGCTTCGCCTCACCCTCGCATTTCTCGAAATGCTACCGCGCCCATTACGACACGACGCCCTACCGCGAACGCGGCACGCACGCGACGCGCGAGAAGGACTAGGATTTCACCCGCGCTGCCCGCCCGCCGCGACGGCCCTTGGCGGGGCTGGCCTGCAACCCCTCGGCCAGGACAGCTTTCATCGGGTGATCATCCGGCTCGTTCCTGTGCTTTTCCAGAAGCGCCTCGATGGCCGGTTTCGGATCGGCGGCGCTGAGGCTCAGCGCCCAGTCCACGAAGATCGAGCGGCATTCGGAAGCGGTGATCCCGTCGATCCGGAACGATTCCCGGATCAGGTTCTTGGGATCGTTCGGGTCAATGTCCCGCATCATGCGTGTCCTCTGAAGCCACACCCAGAATTTCGTCGATCTTACCAGCAGCCATCGCCCGCAGAGAGTCAAGCTGCGGCACGAGCGTGTCGATTTCCGCCCTGTCCGTCAGCCGCAAGAGAAATGCCATGCCGCCTGCGCCGATGGCCTCGGGCGACAAGGGCTGGTCCGTCAGGAGGCGCGCGCCCTGGAGCAGGGTCGAGAACAGCGCGTTCGCGTCGATCAGCGCCGCGGCGTCCGCCTCGGCCAGCGATCCCGCATCGGCTGCCGCCCGCAATTGCCGCGCCGGTTGCCGCCGCGCACTGCCGGCGATCAGCGCCAGCGCCTGCGCGCACAGCGCAATGTCCTGCAATCCGCCGGGCCCGTCCTTCACGGACCAAGTGCCACCGGCCCGGCCCGCCTTCGCCAAGCGCGCGCGCATGTCCGCGGCGTCCTTCAGAACAGCCTCCGCATCGTCTTTGCGGGCGGCGATCACGGCGCAGCGCACGTCTTCGACCTCCTTCGCGAGGGACGCCTCGCCTGCCACGACCCGCGCGCGGGTCAGCGCCATATGCTCCCACGTCCAGGCCTCTTCGCGCTGGTAGCGTTCGAAGGCGGCGAGTGATGTGGCCACCGGCCCCTGCCCGCCCGATGGCCTGAGCCGCATGTCCACTTCGTAGAGCTTGCCTTCGCCGGTCAGCGCACTCAGCGCGGTGATCAGCGTCTTGGTGGCCTTGGCGAACCAGCCACGCGGGTCGAGCGGTCGCGGGCCGTCGGTCACATCAACCCCCTCCGCATCGAAGATCACGATGAGGTCGAGGTCGGACGTCGCCGTCATCGTGGTCGCGCCGAGGCTTCCCATGGCAAGGATCGCCCCGCCGCGGCCAGGCGCCGGACCATGGCGACGCGCGACCTCCGCGCAGACGCAGGGCCAGAGGGCCGCGACCACCGCTTCACCCACGTCGGAATATTGCTGCGCCGCGTCCTCCGCCCCGATCAGGCCGCGCAGCATGTGGACCCCGACCCGGAAATGCCATTCCTTCTGCCAGCGCCGCGCGGTGTCGAGCTGCACCTCGTAATCTTGGCGCGCCAAGGCGTCGGACAGGTCACGGGTCAGCCCCTCGGCTCCCGGCCACGGCTCGAAGAACTGGCCGTCGAGAACGGCATCCAGAACGCCCGAGTTGCGCGACAGGTAGGTCGCAAGGCCCGGCGCCGTGGCGCAGATATCGGCCAGCAGGTCCACGAGGCTAGGATTGGCTTCGAAGAGCGAGAAAAGCTGAACACCGGCCGGCAGGCCGCGCAGGAAGCCGTCGAAATTCGTCAGCGCCTCGTCGGGCCGATCGGCGGCGGTGAACCGCGCCAGAAGGTCGGGCTTCAGGCGCTCGAAGATGCCTTGCCCGCGTTCCGAGCGCAGCGCCGGGTAACCCGGCCAGCGTGCCACGATATCCTGTGCCGCTTCGCTCAACTCGGGGTTTTCCTTGCCACGGGTCTTGGGCGCGTAGAGGTCGCCGGTAATCACGTCGACCGCGTTCAGCCGCTCCTCAAGCATCTTGCGGTAGTGCGCGGTATCGGCGTCCCCGCTCAACCGGGCGAGCCGGTCGAACCCCTCCGCTGATTTGGGCAGGCTGTGGGTCTGCGCATCGTCGATCATCTGAAGCCGATGCTCGACCTCGCGAAGGGCGGCGTAATGGTCGGCCAGGTCGCTTGCGACCTCCCGCGTGATCCAGTCGGCGCGCGCCAGCGCCTGCAGCGCCTTGACCGTGCGCGGCTGGCGCAGCGACGGGTCGCGGCCGCCCGCCACAAGCTGCCGGGTCTGGGCGAAGAACTCGATCTCGCGGATACCGCCGAGCCCCAGCTTGATGTTGCGCCCCTCCAGCGCGTGGCCATGCAGGCCCTTGTGGTCGCGGATGCGCTGGCGCATGTCCATCGTCTCGGCCACGGTCGCGAAATCGAGGTGCTTGCGCCAGACGAAGGGCGTGAGCGTCTTCAGGAACCGCTCGCCCGCCGCCACGTCGCCCGCCGCCGCCCGCGCCTTGATGTAGGCCGAACGTTCCCACGTCCGGCCCTCGGCCTCGTAATAGCGTTCGGCCGCGGCCATCGAGATGCAGACCGGCGTCACGCTGGCGTCGGGCCGCAGGCGCAGGTCCGTGCGGAACACGTAGCCCTCCGCCGTTCCGTCGCTCAACGTGGCGGCCATGGCCCGGGTTGCCTTGATGAAGGCGGCGCGAGCCTCCATCTCCTCGGACGGGCCATCGAAACGCGTCTCGTCGAACAGGCAGATCAGGTCGATGTCACTGGAATAATTCAGCTCGCCCGCGCCCATCTTGCCCATGGCCAGCGCCACCATGCCCGCCCCGTCGTTCAGCGCGTCCTCCTCCGTCATGCCCGGGATCTTGCCGCGCCGCGCCTGCCCGGCGACGTGGATCGCCAGCGCAGCGGCAACGCAGGCATCGGCAAAATCGGTCCAGGCTTGTGTCACGGTCGCCAGTCCCCAGACCCCGCCCAGATCGGCCAACCCGACAATCAGCGCCGCGCGCCGCTTGGCTTCGCGCAATCCGCTGTCGAGCGTGCCGGCGTCGAGTGCCCCGGTTTCGGCGATCAACTCGGAAATCACATCCTCGGGCTGCTTCTCCAACGCATGCGACAGCCAATGCCCCTCCTTCGCCATGAGACCGGAGAGATACGGCGAGGACCCGCCCGCCCCCCGGATCAGCTCGGCCAGTTCCGGCACAAGATGCGGAACGGCCTCAAGTGCTTCCGCCCCCCTGTCCGGCGAGAAGGCGATGGGCGCACGGGTCAGGCGGGCGGCAAAAGTCATGGGGGCTCCCTTGTGGCGCGGGCTTGTGGCTCGGCGCGATCCTTGTAAGGTCCGCGCCGAATGGCAAGCAGGTGATCCATGTCGAAATCTCTCAAACGGGTAAAGCGCGCATTGGACGAGGCCGGGTTGGCCGTCGAGGTGCTGGAAATGGCTGATGGAACGCGCACGGCCGCTGACGCGGCAGCAGCGGCGGGGTGCGAACTGGACCAGATCGCCAAGTCGATCATCTTCCGCGCGGAGACCAGTGGCGAGGCGGTCCTGTTCGTCACGGCAGGCGGCAACCAGGTCGATGCGACCAAGGCCAGCGCCGTCGCTGGCGAGCCCCTGGGCAAGGCCGATGCCGGCCTGATCCGGGCGCAGACGGGCTTTGCCATCGGCGGCGTCGCCCCCATCGGGCACCTCAACCCGATCCGTGCATGGTGGGATCCGCGCCTGTCGGAATTCGAGGTGATCTATGCTGCCGCCGGCACGCCGCGCCACATCTTCCCGATCGACCCGGCGAAATTGAAAGAACTGTCGGGGGCCGAGGACGCCGATTTCGTCAGCTGAGCGCGCGCAGGACCGATTGCGCCGCCCGCAGGCCGGGTGCGGGGCCACCCTTTCCAAGCCGCTCCATCGTAAGCGCCATGGCGTCCCGTTGCGCGTCCGGGTCCGTCAGCACGGCTTCCAATCCGGCACGGATCGGCGCGGGGCGACAATTCTCGGCCAGGAATTCGGGCACGGCGCGGGTTTCTGATACAAGATTGACCAGCGTGACGGTATCGACCCGGATCGCTCGCTTCACCAAGGCCCGCGTTAGCCAGTTGAAATCATAGGCGATCACCATCGGCGTGCTGCTGGCGGCCAGTTCCAGCGACACCGTCCCCGAGGCCGCGAGCGCCACATCAGCGGCCGCGAAGGCTGCGCGTTTCTGCGAAAGATCCGTGGCGTCGAGGATCAGCGGCGCGGGGTTCCAGCCGCGGGTCAGATCTGTGACGACCCCACGGATATGCGGCAGCGTCGGCAGCACCAACCGTGCGGAAAATCCGGCAAGCGCCTCGCCGAAGATCGGTGCCAGCCGTGCCACTTCCGACCGGCGCGATCCGGGAAGAACGAGGACCAACGGCTCGCCCGGTTCGATTCCATGTACCTCGCGAAAACCCGCCGCATCGGCCGCGCTCGCCACCGGCTCTGCCACCACGGGGTGCCCGACGAAATCGCAGGACATGCCAGCGGCCTCCATGTAGGGCGGCTCAAAGGGGAGAAGGGCGAGGACGTGGTCGATGACCTTCGCCATCTTCGCCGCGCGACCGGGCCGCCAGGCCCAGACCGACGGCGCGACGTAGTGGATCGTCTTCATCTCGGGCTTCGCGGCCTTGACCAGCTTCGCGACCCGCAGACCGAAATCCGGGCTGTCGATGGTGATGAGCGCCGCTGCACCCGAGTTTATCGCGGCCTCCGCCGTCTCGGCGATCCGGCGCTTCAGGTGGAGGTATTTCGGCAGCACCTCAGCGATGCCCATGACCGCCAGTTCGTCGTACGGAAAAAGCGAGGACATCCCCTGCGCCGCCATTTCCGGCCCGCCCACACCCTGAATGGAAACGTCCGCGCCCGCCGCACCCAGTCCCGCCAGCAGCGCGCCGCCCAGGCGGTCGCCCGAAGGCTCCCCGGCGACCGCGAAGAGCTTCAGGCGCGCGCCCAAGTCAGGGACCCGCCCAAAGGGAGACGCCCGTCTCGGCACAGGCGGCCTCAATGGCCGCACGGTCGATCAGCAGGACCTTTCCCGGTTCGACCTCGATCCCCTTCAGTCCGGCAGCGGCGGCCTGCCGGATCGTGTCCGGCCCGATTGCCGGCATATCGACCTTGAGCGTCTGACCCGCCTTGGGACGTTTGACGAAAACGCCGCCCGATCCCGGCGCAGTCTCGGCCACGAAGCGGAGCATCGCTTCGGTCCCTTGCAAGGTTTCGATGCCAAGCACCTGCCCACGCCCCACCACGACGCCCTGCCCGACGTCGAGGGACGCAAGGGCCGCAAGCACCTCCCGGCCCCGCGCGGCATCACTCTCGCCCATGGGTTTTCCGGCGATGACGCCTGCCTGCGCCACAAGATCGGGGCGGATCTCGTGGGCGGCGACGACGCGGAATCCCTCTCCCTCGATCACCGAGACAATGGCGCGCAGCAGGGCATCGTCGCCCTGACCCATCGCCGCCATCAGCATCGGCATTTTTGCCGCCGTGAACGGGTCGAACGCGACCGGGTCCAACGTCGGACGCCCCATCGCGCCGGCAAGGCAGACCTCCGTGACCTCCTTGGCGCGCAGATCATCGAAGAGTTTGCCCAGTTGCTCGAACCGCGCCTTGATCGGCGGGGCCTTGTGTCGGTCGATGACCACGCCCTTGAACTGGACGACGTAGGCGATCTCGGCCTCCAGAAGAAGACGGGGCAAGGCACCGGAACCGGCAATGATCGCGCGCATGGGCTTACTCCGGCGTCAGGTACGAGCGGTCGCTCTGGCCCATCACGAAATCGACGATGTCGCGCACGTAAGGGCTGTCGATTTCGTCACTGTCCCCCAGCCGGCGCGCGCGGTCCTGGAACGAAGCCCCCTCGCCCTGCTTGAGCGCCTGAAGGGCGGCCCGCAACGCAGTTATATCGGCCTTGTCCACTCCGCGCCGTTTCAGCCCGACGAGGTTCAGCCCGTCGAGCCGCCCACGCGGTCCCTGCACCAGGCCGTAAGGAATGACGTCATTCGTCACCATGCTGAGGGCCCCGACGATCACGCCGTTGCCGATCCGCACGAATTGGTGCACCCCCGACAGCCCGCCGAGGATCACGTCATCACCGACCACGCAATGGCCGGCCAGCGCCGAGGAATTCACCATCACGACCCGGTCGCCGACCTGGCAATCGTGCGCGACATGGGCATTGGCGAGAAACAGGCCATCGTCACCCACCCGGGTGACACCCCCACCGCCGGATGTGCCGGTGTTCATCGTCACGCCTTCGCGGATGCGATTGCGCTTGCCGACGATAAGCCGCGTGCGTTCACCGCCGAATTTCTTGTCCTGCGGGATCTCCCCGATGGAGGCGAAGGAGAAAATCTGGCACTCGTCGCCGATCTCGGTCCAGCCCGCCAGCACCACGTGGGATTTCAGAACCACGTTCGCGCCAAGCGTCACTTCCGGCCCGATGACACAGAACGGACCGATCTCGCAGCCGGGTCCGATCACGGCACCCTCCTCGATCACCGAGGACGGATGCACCTTCGCGGTGGGATCAATGGCCATCAGGCCCCTCCCTGCGGCAAGTCCATCATCGCGGTGAAGCTGCATTCGCAGGCCAACTCCCCGTCGACCTCGGCCCGGCCATCGAATTTCCAGACCTTGCCGCCGGCCTTGCCACGCGTGGCCGTCACGTGCAGCTCCAGCACATCGCCCGGCACAACCTTGCGACGGAATTTGCAGGTGTCGATCCCCATGAAATAAACGAGGAATTTCTTGTCGGCGAGGTCGGCGGACACGCCCACCATCACCGCCGCCGTCTGCGCCATCGCCTCGACGATCGTCACGCCGGGCATGATCGGAACGCCCGGAAAATGGCCCTGGAAATGCGGTTCGTTGACGGTCACGTTCTTGATGCCGACCGCGGATTTATACGCGACGATATCGCGGACCTTGTCGACCAGGAGAAACGGATAACGGTGCGGAAGGATGCGCTGGATCAGGTCGATATCGGCAGTGGTCTGGGTCTCGACCGTCATGGCAGGGGCTCCGGCGTTGTAAACATGCGTCGCGGAGGCCTAGCAACTCCACCCGCGCGCGGCAAGGGATGGGCTATTCCTCGACCGGCTCAAGCGACAGGCCGGGGACCGAGATCAGCGGACCTTCGCCGCCGTTTCCAAGGCGCTCGTCGATCAGCGCGATCGCCGCGTCGGTGATGTCGATCTCTCCGGCGGACAGGAACACGGTGCGGCTGTCGAGCAGAACCGCCGCGCCCCGGTCCTCGACCAGGTCCAGCAGGATCGGGACGGTGTCTTCGAAAAAGCCCTGCCGCGCCAGGTCGGCCTGCGCCTGCAAGTCACGGGCCTTGGCGTCCTGCGCCTGCCTGATCCCTGTGACGCGGGCATCGAATTCATCCGCGAGGACCCGGAATTCATCCGCCGGAAGCGTCTGGCGCAATTCGGTCAGCTCAAGCTCTTCGCTTGTCAGTTGCTCCTCGATGCGCCGGTTTTCCGCCGCCAGCGCGCGCGAGGCAATCTCAAGCTCTTCCTGGATGCGGGCGCCGTACTCGGTCTGGCTCAGCAGCCGCTCCTGGTTCAGCACCAGCACATCGCTGCGCGGAACGGCGGTCTGCGCCGCAGCCGGGTCTGCGCAGACTAGCGCCGCCAACCCGAAGGCGGCGGCGCGAAGCCCGTTGGCCAGACGTCCCATGGCGATCAGAAACGCGCCTCGACCGTGAAGTCGAAATTGCGGGTCCGGTCATAATCCTCGTACTGGATCGGGTGCGAGAAGTTGAACCGCAGCGGCCCAAGCGCCGTGTCCCAGAAGATCGAGACGCCGACGGACGACCGCAGGATCAGGCTGTCGTCGACGGAATTCGGTCCACCGACGCCATCGGTATTGTCCAACCCCCAGACGGTGCCAACATCCGCGAACACGCCACCGGAGATGCCATATTCATCGGGCAGCGGCAGGGGGAAGGCAGCCTCGAACCGGGCGACGGCGTAGTAATTACCGCCAAGGAAGTTCTCGTTATCTGCGTCGGTATCGCGGGGCCCAAGGCCACCGCTTTCGAAGCCACGCATCTGGCGCGAGCTGAGCGAGAAGCGGTTGGCAATCCGGGTCCCATTGTCGTCAAGCGCGTTGATGGCCCCACCTTCGAAGGTTGCGCGCAACGTCACCTCTTCACGGGCGACCCGCGTCTCGGCAACAGCGCGCACTTCCGAACGGAAGAACTCGGTATCGCCGCCAAGGCCGGCATATTCCCCGGTGAACGAGAACGCGACGCCCGCATTCGGGTTGAGGCCCGTGTCGCGGTTATCGAAGCTGTAGGTGAAGCCCGCACGAGAGGTGTCTGCTTCGGTCGGCTCAGCCAACAGGATCGGTGAGTTCACACCACCAGTTATGTCGAGACCGGACACCTCGTCGTGATCGTAGTTATAGAACAGCCGCAGGCGCCCATTTTCGCTGATCGGGAAGGAAACACCCACTCCCGCGCCATAGCTCGTCGTATCGAAGCTTGCGCCATCGCTGCTCTGGGTCTGTCGGTAGTAGGCAGAAAGCCCAAGCGCGAGGTCGCGGCGCAGGAACGCAGGTTCAAGGAACGAGAAGCTCAAGGCTTGCGATCCTTCGACCGTGTTGAGGCTGAGCGAAACAGCCTGCCCGCGGCCCAGGAAGTTCTCTTCCGAGAAGTTCACGGCAAACCCGAGGCCCGAGTCGGTCGAATAGCTGGCCGAGAAGCCGAGCGAACCGGTGGGCTGCTCTTCCACGTCGACGTCGATGATGACCTGCTCGTCGGTTGTGCCGGGGCGGCCTTCAACCTGCACATCGGCGAAGAAACCGGTCGCCCGGATGCGCTCGGCCGCCGCGCGGATCTGTGCCGGGTCCAGCGGGTCGCCTTCGACCACGTCGAACTGGCGGCGGATCACGCGGTCAAGCGTGGTCTGGTTGCCCTCGATGTCGATCCGCTCGACGAAGACCCGCTCACCACGCGAAATCACGAATTCGACGTTCACGATCAGGTTGGCATCGTCACGGCTGATCACCGGCTCGATCCGCACGAACCGCAGGCCCTGGTCGGCGGCGAGGTTCTCCATCCGTGTCACGACGTTGTCGATGATACGCGGGCTGTAGCGCACGCCGGAACGGATGTTGATCGCGCTTTGAAAAAGTGCCGCGTCGGCACCCGGAAGTTCAGAGCGGACGGAAGTGTTGCCAATCCGGTAGCTCTGGCCTTCCCGGATGTTGAAGGTCACGAAATATGCGCCACGGTCGCGGCTCAGTTCCGGCGTGACAGACAGGATCTGGAAGTCGATGTAGCCGCGGTCCTGGTAGAAGTCGATCAGCAGCTGACGGTCCAGCGCGATGCGATCCTGGATGAAGGTGTCCGACCGGATCAGCGCCCGGAACAGGCCCGATTGCGTGCTTTCCAATACCTGCCGCAGGCGGCGGTCGGAATAGTCGCGGTTACCGACGAAGGCGATACGCTGGGTTTCGACCACGGCGCCTTCGGTCACTTCGAAGACCAGGTCGACCCGGCCCTCGTCGCGGCGGATGATCTGCGGCACGGCGGTCGCGGTCAGGCGGCCGGATTCGCGATAGGCTTCCGCGATCGCGGCGGCGTCCCGCTCGGCGGTGACCGGCGAATAGACGCGGCGCGGCGTGGACGAGATGACGGCCAGCAGGTCTTCATCGTCGAGCCGGCGGTTACCCTCGATCGAGATGCGGTTGATCGTCGGGAATTCCACGACCGTGATGACAAGGGTATTGCCACTCGGCGCGACGGTGACTCGTTCGAACAGGCCGGAGTTCTGAAGCCGCTGCAAAGCGTCGTTCACCTGGCCTGCCGAAACCGTCTGGCCCGGCGTGATGCCGGCCACTTGAAGCACGGAGGCATCATTGGTGCGGACGTTGCCCTGCACATCGAAGTTGTTGAAATTGAAGGATTGCGCCGAGGCCATCGGGGCCGCCAGCAGAATAACGCAGACCAACAGCGCAGGGGTCGCGAAGCGTTCAATCAATCCAGACAAGTGCGAAAAGGCACGAAGGACCATAGAATCCCACCCCGTAGTCAAATTTGCAGACGGGTTCTGGGTAGCCTGCCCCCAAGGGCTAGTCAAACGCATGTGGCGGAAGTCTTGTGTCTTTCTGAGCCTTTATCACAACCTGTGGCGAATCCGGCACGGCGGCACAGTCACCTGGCCGCCGGGAAAGCAAATCATTTCGAAGGGTTGGCGCGCGTCTTTCGACTCAGGACAGGCTCAGGACCCACCCGGCCAGCGTCAGCGCCGCAACGATCAGGAGCGGCGTCAGGAACCGATCCATGTTGAGCCAGACAAGCTGGGTCATTCCACGGGTGCTTTCGGTCAGGTAGCGCATTGGTCCGGTGTCCATTCATGAGAAGGCACGGTAGATATCGCCGCCAAATGTGGCGGAAGCTTGTCGCGGTAATGGAGTTTTAAGGATTTCGGGTGTGTGGTCCCGCGTTGCTCGATCAGCACCAGATATCGTTGGTCAGGGCAAACAGCATCAGCGACAGAAGCATCCCGAGGCCCACGGTCATGAACACACGCAGAACCTTGTCCGAAGGCGGCTTGCCGGTCACGCCTTCGTAGGCATGGAACACGAGGTGTCCGCCATCCAGAACCGGGATCGGGAACAGGTTCAGAAGACCCACCGCCGTCGAAAGCACCGCGATGAACCAGATAAAATTGTCGAACCCTTGGCTGGCCGCCGCGCCCGAGGTCTCGGCGATGCCGATGGGGCCCTGCAGGTTGCAGCTCGAAATCGCGCCGGTGATGATATGCCACAACCCGTCAAGCGAGCTTTCGATGATGAAGCCCACCTGGTTGACGCCGAAGGTCAGCGCATCCCAGGGGCCGACCCGCTGGGTTTCCGGCTCGAAGATCAGGCCGCCGGTGATGCCGATCAGCCAGCGCGTCTCGAACCCGTCGCCGGTCGGCAGGTCCGTCTGTCGTGGGCTCAGCGTCAGGTTCAGGATCTCGCCCGCGCGCCAGACTTCCAGGGCCAGCGGCGCCCCTTCGGACGCATCGACGAATTCGCGCAACTGGCGGAAACCGTGGATCGGCGTGCCGTCCACGCTCAGGATCACGTCGCCCTCCTCGATCCCGGCGGCAATCGCGGCCGATTGCGGTGCAACGCTCTGCACGATGGGCATCAGCGGGAAGGCCGCGTCGACCTGCATCGCCTCGCCGTCGCGGACGATCTCGTAGGTCAGCAGCGGCGCGGGCTCAAGTTCGCGGGACAGCGTGAAAACATCCTGCAGAACCTCGACCGGTTGCCCCTCGATGGCGGTGATCAGGTCGCCCTCTTCCAGCGTCACCACGTCCTCCGGCAGCGCCTTGGGCGCGCCGACGCGGGCTTCGTCCACCGCCTGGCCGCTCACCATGACGACGATGGCGAAGATCGCGATGGACAGGATGAAATTGAAGATCGGCCCGGCAGCCACGGTTGCCGCCCGCGCCCAGAGCGGCGCGCCCGGCATGGACCGGCGACGTTCCGCAGGGTCGAGCGCATCGAGCACCGCGCCATCCGCCCCGGCAGAGGCCGCGTTCGCATCGCCCAGGAATTTCACGTATCCGCCGAACGGCAGCGCCGCCAACTGCCAACGCGTGCCGCGCCTGTCGACGCGGCTGAACAGCACCGGCCCGAAGCCGATCGAAAACACTTCCGCATGGATGCCCGACCAGCGGCCGACGATGTAATGGCCGTATTCATGGATCGCGACGATGATCGACAAGGCGGCCACGAATGCCAGCAGCGTGAATCCGAAATTGCCGAATGCGGGAAGTAGATCCATCTCGCGTGCCTCTTTCTTATCTTTTCTGCTCGATCAGCGTCCAGGCCGTCTGACGGGACATGTGGTCGGTTTGCAGCACGTCCTCAAGGGTCAGGGCGGCATTTGAAAGGCCGATCTTTGACGACATAGCGTCAAGACTGGCCTCGACGATGCCACTCATGTCCATGAACCCGATGCGCCCGGCAAGGAAGGCATCCAGCGCAACTTCCTTGGCGGCGGTGAAGACGCAACCCGCCTGCCCGCCGGTCTCCATTACCGCGCGCGCAATGCGCAACGCCGGGTACCGGGTGACGCACGGGGCGTGAAACTCCAGCTTCGCAAGTTGCGCAAGGTCGATCCGGTCAACCGGCAATTGGCGACGCTCCGGGTAGTTCAGCGCATAGCCGATGGCATGTCGCATGTCGGGCGCACCCAGATGCGCCATGACCGCACCGTCGTTGAAGCCGACCAGCGCATGCACGATGCTCTGCGGGTGGATGACGGTCTCGATCCTGTCTGGGGCGACGCCGAAAAACTCCTTCGTCTCGATCAGCTCCATCGCCTTGTTGAACATCGAGGCGCTGTCGATGGTGATCCGCTGCCCCATGTCCCAGTTCGGATGCGCGCCCGCATCCTCCGGCGTGGCCTCGGCCAGCCTTTCGACCGGCCAGTCGCGCAGGCCGCCGCCCGAAGCGGTGATGATGATCCGTTCGACAGCGTTGATATCCTCGCCCACCAGCGCCTGGAAGACGGCCGAATGTTCGCTGTCCACCGGCAGGACCGTGGCACCCCGGGCCCGGGCTTCTTGCAGAAGAATCGGGCCGGCGGTGACGAGGCTTTCCTTGTTGGCCAGTGCCAGCGTGGTGCCGTGGCGCAAGGCACGCAGCCCGGGAGCCAGCCCGGCCGCACCGACAATTGCCGACATGATCCAGTCGGCGGGCCGGTCGGCGGCGTCCAGCAGCGCGGCCTCGCCCGCCGCGGCCTCGATCCCCGAACCGGCCAAGGCATTGCGCAGCGCAGGCAGCAATTGCTCGTCCGCCGTGACCGCGATCTGCGCGCGGAGCCGCTTCGCATCGCTGGCCAGCAAGTCGATGTTCGAGGCTCCGGTCAGCGCGACCACCTCGTAGCCTTCCGCGTCTCGCGCGATCAGGTCGATGGTGTTCTGCCCGATGGAACCCGTGGCCCCGAAGATCGAGACGCGCCGTCGGCTCACAGCGTCACCGTGAACCCGGCCAGCACGAAGGCAAGCCCCGCCACCGTGAATGCACCAAGCATCCCGTCGAACCGGTCCAGCGCGCCGCCGTGGCCGGGAATGACCCGGCTGCTGTCCTTGACCCCGGCCCTGCGTTTCAGCGCGCTTTCGGCGATGTCTGCCATCTGCGCCGCGAAGGCGACGGTCACCAGGAACAGGACCGCGACGACGATCGTGGAGGTCTGGCTCTCGGCGCGCAGGCCCGCGCCGATCGCGATCGCCGCCGCCATCACCCAGCCCGAGACGGTCCCCGCCCAGGTCTTGTTCGGGCTGAGGCTCGGCCAGAATTTCGGCCCCCCGATCAGCTTGCCGAAGAAATAGCCCGAAACGTCGGTCGAGATCACGACGGCCACCACCAGCCACATCGCCAGCGGCACCGACTGGTGCAGGAAGAAGAACAGGAATGTCGACAGCGGGATCATGGCGCCGAACAGCGCCTCAAGCCGGCTTTTGCGCACCGGGATCATCACCGCGACGACGGTGATCAGTAGCACGCCCACGGCCCAGGGCGACAGCGCCAGCACCTCCAGCCCCGCGGTCAGCCGATCTTCTAGGATCAGCGACAGGGCCAGCAGTGTCGAGGTCATGACGGTCGCGATCCGCGCATAGGGGGTGCTCAGCCGGATGATGAGGCGGAAATATTCCCAGAGCATCACCGCGCCGAATACCGCCAGAAGCAGGGCCAGGACGATCCCGCCGAACCAGAGGCCCGCGCCCGCCACCGCCAGAAGCACAAGCGCCGACAGCACGCGCGGCACCAGATCCGCGAATTTAGGTCCACCCGCCACGTCGCCCCTCAGACCGGCACCGCGCCGAAGCGGCGTTCCCGGGCACCGAACCGGCCGACCACTTCGGCGAAGACCTCCGCCGTGAAATCGGGCCAGAGCGTGTCGATGAACTCGTATTCCGAATAGGCGGATTGCCAGAGCAGGAAATTCGAGATCCGGGCCTCGCCGCTGGTGCGGATCACCAGATCGGGGTCGGGCAGAACGTAGGTGTCGAGGTATTTCGGAAACGTCTCGTCGCAGACATCGCGCGGGTTCAGCTTGCCCATCTCCACGTCGTGGGCCAGCCGCCGGGCGGCGCGCGCAACTTCGTCCCGGCCGCCGTAATTCAGCGCGATGGTCAGGTGCACCTTGTCGTTGTCGGCGGTCAGAAGTTCCAAGCCGTCCATCAGATCGACCAGTGCCGGCTCCAACCGCACGCGGTCGCCGATGAACCGCACCCGCACGCCTTCCTCCAGAAGGTTCTGCGCCTCGCGCCGGATATAACGCTTGAACAGCTTCATCAGCCCCGCGACCTCGGTCTGCGTGCGCTTCCAGTTTTCCGTCGAGAAGGCGAAGATCGTCAGGTATTTCACACCGAGCTCGGGACAGGCCTTCACAACCTCCCGCACACGCTTGGCACCGGCATGGTGGCCGACCAGCCGGGGCCGGAGGCGCATCTGCGCCCAACGGCCGTTGCCATCCATGATGATGGCGACATGCTTCGGCGTCTGCTTGTGGTCTGTCATCTCGCGTCCTTTCGCGGGCGCTGGCGGGACAGGTCCCCGTCCGAGGCTCCCCCCCTCATGGGCCGCAAACGCCCCCAGGTGCGTTTGTCCGCCATCGGGCCGAGGCCGGGTTCACACCTGCATGATCTCCTGCTGCTTGGTCTCCAGCGCATCGTCGACGCGCTTGATGTACTTGTCGGTCAGCTCCTGCACCGCCCCTTCCCAGAACTTCGCGTCGTCCTCGGACGTGTCGGCCTTCTTGATCTGGTCCATCCCGTCGCGCCGGATATTGCGGATCGAGACCCGCGCGTTCTCGGCATAGGAGCCGGCGACCTTGCCCAACTCGCGGCGACGTTCCTCGTTCAGCTCCGGGATCGGCAGCATGATGATGGTGCCGTTCAGCTGCGGGTTGATGCCAAGCCCGCTTTCACGGATCGCCTTCTCGACCTTGCCGACAAGGGCCTTGTCCCAGACGTTCACGGTGACCATCCGCGGTTCCGGAACGTTCACGGTGCCCACCTGGTTGATCGGCGTCATCGAGCCATAGGCATCGACCATCACCGGCTCCAGCATCGAGGCGGAGGCACGCCCCGTCCTGAGGGATGCGAATTCCGTCCGGAGCGAGGAAATCGCCCCCTCCATCCGGCGTTCCAGATCATCGGTGTCGAGCATGAAGTCGTCGGACATGTCGTGAAAGCCTGTTATTGATTGTTTACTGGCGTCGCTTGTAACCCGCAGGGCCAAGGTTCGACAACACCCCAGCTTCAGGGCTTTTCGTGCAGAGCAGGCGCAGGCGCCAGAACGTCAGGAACCTGCATCAGATGCCACGCCGCCTAGCCGGAAACCTTGGTAAACGTCCCCTCGCCCGCCAGAATCGTCCGGAAACCGCCCGGCTCGTCGAGGCTGAAGACGATGATCGGCAGATCGTTCTCGCGCGCCAGCGCAATCGCCGAGGCGTCCATCACGCCAAGATGCTGCGCCAGAACCTCGTCATAGGTCACCGTCTCGAACCGCTTGGCATCGGCATGTTTGGCCGGGTCCTTGTCATAGACGCCATCGACCTTCGTGCCCTTGAAGATCGCCTCGCAGGCCATCTCGTTGGCGCGCAGGGTCGCCGCCGTATCGGTGGTGAAATAGGGGTTCCCGGTGCCCGCCGCGAAGATGCAGACCCGCTTTTTCTCGAGGTGACGCACGGCGCGGCGGCGGATGTAGGGCTCGGCCACTTCGTTCATCGTGATCGCGCTGATGACCCGGGTGAAGACGCCGAGGCTTTCCAGCGCGCTCTGCATCGCAAGCGCGTTCATCACCGTCGCCAGCATCCCCATGTAATCGGCAGTCGTGCGTTCCATGCCCTGTGCGCTGCCCTGAAGGCCGCGAAAGATGTTGCCGCCGCCGATCACGAGGCAGATCTCAACGCCGAGGTCGTGGACCGACTTGATCTCGCGCGCGATCCGCTCGACCGTGGGCGGATGCAGGCCGAAGCCCTGGTCGCCCATCAGCGCCTCGCCCGAGATCTTCAGCATCACGCGCGAGTATCGAGCGGCGTTGGAGGCGGTGTCGCTTGGCATGGGCGCGGGTCCTTCGTTGATTTGCGGCGCAACAATGGTCTAAACACCGCGCCTGTTCAACGGCCTCATTTCGCATTCGCAGCGCGGGGCACCCCCATCAACGAAGTCCGGTAAGGCCTTGATATCAATCGACACGATACCGGATGATCGTCCCGTTCTGATCGCGGGGCCCACCGCTTCGGGCAAAACCGCGCTGGCGATTTCCGTCGCGCGCACACAAAACCGTCCCGTGGTGAATGCCGATGCGCTCCAGGTCTACGACGGCTGGCGCGTCCTGACCGCCCGTCCGACGCCCGAGGAAGAGGCCGCGGCCCCCCATCACCTCTTCGGCCACGTGCCCTTCGAGGCGGAGTATTCCGTCGGCCAATGGTTGCGCGACGTCACGCCCTTTCTCGACCGCAATCCGGTGATCGTCGGCGGCACCGGCCTCTATTTCCGCGCCCTGACAGAGGGGCTGGCCGAGATCCCCGCCACACCGTCCGACGTCCGGGCCAGGGCCGACGCCCTGCCGTTGGAGACGCTGCTCTCGGACCTCGACCGCGACGACCCGATCCTCGCCGCCCGCATCGACCGCCGGAATCGCGCCCGCGTGCAGCGCGGTTGGGAGGTTCTGCACGCCACCGGCAAGCCGCTCTCGACCTGGCAGGACGACACGCCGCCGCCCGCCCTGCCCATGCCCCGCGCCACGCCTCTCCTCCTCGACGCCGACCGCGATTGGCTGGCCGACCGCATCGCGCGCCGCTTCGACCTGATGCTGGCCGGCGGCGCGCTTGACGAAGCCCGCGCCAACCTGCCGCGTTGGGATCGCGCGGGTGGCGCGCGCAAGGCCATCGGTGCGCCGGAACTGATCGCGCATCTCAAAGGCGAGATGACACTGGACGCCGCCCGCGACGCCGCCATCATAGCCAGCCGCCAATATGCCAAGCGTCAGCGCACCTGGTTCCGCTCGAATATGGCGGATTGGACTCACATCTCGCTGCCGTAGCAGCGCATCTCGCTTTCCGCTTGCGCGGCCCCGCGCCGCGACTACGCTGCGCCCATGTTCGAGACCAAACGCCGTCCCATCGCCCATTCCGTCGCCTCGCTCGGCAAGCTGCGGATGCAGGGCGCGTGGCGGATCGAGCACCTGCATTCCGCGCCCCGCGCGCGGCTCTACTGGATCACTCGCGGCCAGGGTCGGGTCACCGTGAACTGCATCACCCGCGGCTACGGTCCCAACACCGCCGTCTATGTGCCCGCCCGCGTCCCCATGGCGCTCGAACTGGTCTCGCAGACGCAGGGGCTGGAACTCTGCGTGCCGCCCGACAACAGTCTCGACCTTCCGGATCAGCCGTTCCACCTCCGGGTGTCCAATATCGAAAGCCAGGCCGCGCTGACCTCGCATATCGAGAAGATCGAGGCCGAACTGGCCGCGCAGGCACCCGCGATGGGCCGCGCGCTGACCGCCTATTCGCTGCTGATCTCGGCCTGGATGACACGCGAACTCGCCCGGCAGGAGGGTCTGATCCGCCGAGAACGCTCGCACAAGCTGGTCGAGATGTTTGCCGAGCGCATGGAACGCGGCTTTCGCTCCGGAAAGGGCGTGGCCGATTACGCGCGCGACTTGCAGGTCACGCCCACCCACCTCAGCCGGGTGTGCCGCGATGCCTCCGGACGCCCGGCGCTGGCGCTGCTGAACGAGCGGATCATGCACGAGGCGCGCCGCCTTCTGCTGGAAACCGACCTGCCCGCCCGCGAGGTGTCCGAGCAACTCGGCTTCTCGTCGCCTGCCTATTTCACCCGCGCCTTCGGCCAGGCCGTCGGAAAATCCCCCAAGGATTTCCGCAAACCGCGCGTGCACAGCTAGCACCGCGTGCCGGCCCGCCGGTCACGAAATCTTGCCCTGTCTGTATACATCTGCGGTTGCATCGGCACCCGATGTCGGTTTTGCTCGATACCGATGTCGCAAACAGCCCCTCAGCCGACGCAACTAACCGTTGACGCAAGTGTCCAATAGAGGTGCTAATGCAGCCAAGGGCGCAGCGACAAATCCCGCGCCCAACCAACAACGAATACAGACGTCACAGGGAGACGACGCTCATGAAAGATTTCGCCAACGTGCAGGCCGAAAAGGGCCTGACGACCCATCCCGTAGCCGAGATGTACGCGCGCGAGCACAAGGAAGGAAAGCTCGACCGGCGCGAATTCCTCGTGCGCACGACGGCGCTCGGCGTCTCAGCCGCCGCCGCCTATTCGCTGATCGGCGCCACGCCCGCAGCAGCGCAGGAACGCGCCGTGCCGGCCGAGGGCGGCACCCTGCGCATCCAGACCCGCGTCTATGCCGGCAAGGACCCGCGCGTCTACGATTGGTCCGAACTCGGCAACCTGAGCCGCGGGATCGTCGAGTACCTCGTCGAATACAACCGCGACGGTTCATTCTCCGGCGTCCTTCTGGAAAGCTGGGAAGCGAACGAGGACGCGACGCAATATACGCTGCGGCTCCGTCCGGGCGTGACCTGGAACAACGGTGATGCGTTTACCGCCGAAGACGTCGCCGCGAACTTCGTCGGCTGGTGCGATTCGACGGTCGAGGGCAACTCCATGGCGGCGCGCATGGGCGCCCTTGTCGATCCCGACACCGGGCAGGCCCGCGAAGGCGGCATCGAAGTCGTCGATGACCTGACCGTCCGCATCAACTTCCCGTCGCCGGAGATCGCCCTGATCCCGGGCATGGCCGATTACCCCTCCGCGGTCCAGCATCGCGACCATATCGGGGAGGATCCGCTTGAGCACGGGATCGGGACCGGCGCCTACATGTTGGAAAGCATCGAGGTGGGTATCTCCGCGGTTCTCGTCCGCAACCCCGATCACACCTACTGGCGCGATGCCTATCTCGACCGCATCGAATTCGTCGATGTGGGTGAAGACCCGGCCAACTGGTTCGCGAGCGCCGAGGCCGACGAAGTCGACATGACCTACCAGACCACCGGCGACTTCATCGACCTGTTCGACGGGCTCGGCTGGGAACGGTCCGAGGTCACGACCGCCGCGACCTATGTCCTGCGGATGAACCAGAACAACGCGCCCTACGATGACGTTCGGGTTCGGCAGGCGGTCAACCTTGCCGTCGATCCGGCCGTTCTGCTTGAACTGGGCTATTCCGGCCTGGGGACCGAGGCAGAAAACCACCATGTCTGCCCGATCCACCCCGAATACGCGGAATTGCCGCCGCTGACCTTCGACCCCGAAGCCGCTCTCGCCCTGCTGCAGGAAGCGGGGGCTGCGGATCATGTCTTCGAGATCACGTCCCTTGACGATGGATTCGAACGCGACACGGCGGACGCGCTCGGGGCCATGCTGCGGGACGCGGGGTTCAACGTCGAACGCGTCATCATTCCGGGGGCGACCTACTGGAACGACTGGACGAGCTACCCGTTCAGCGGCACCACCTGGAACCACCGGGAACTGGGCGTCCAGATCCTCAATCTTGCCTACCGCTCGGGCGTGGCATGGAACGAGGCGGCCTACTCGAACCCCGATTTCGACGCCCTGCTCGACGAGGCCAGCGGCATCCAGGATGCCGACGCCCGCCGCGAGATCATGGCGCAGATCGAGCAGATCATGCAGGACGACGCCGTCATCAACCAGCCCTACTGGCGGTCGCTCTTCCGCCACCACAAGGCGGGTATCCTGAACGCGGAGATGCATCCGAAGTTCGAGATCAACGTCCACTACCTCGGCTACGCGGCCTGATCACCCGATCACCGAACCGGCGCTCCCCAAGGGGGCGCCGGTTTTCCATCCCGGGCTGACCTTCACATGGGACGGGTCCGTTCCCGGGCACAGCCGCACCACGAAGAGTGCGGGCGACCAGACCAACGGCACGGCGCACCGGCGTCGCCCAGACCAACAGGGGACCGACCGACATGGGAGCTTTCATCCTGCGCCGCACAGGCGTGATGATCCTCACCGCCCTTTGCCTGACCTTCGTGGTGTTCTTCCTCACGAACCTCTTCCCGAACCTCGAGAAACTGGCCAAGACCCAAGGTAATGCCCGCATGTCGGATGCCGAGGTCGTTTCCTGGCTCGACCGCAACGGCTACGGCGGGCCGATGATCCTGCGCTACGGCGAATGGCTCGGCGTCGTTCCCGGCTGGACCCGTGAGGATCCCCAGACCGGCGAGATCACAGGCCGCTGCATCGATTTTGGCATGGACCCCGCAGACGCGCCCCGGTTCTGCGGGCTGCTGCAGGGCGATCTTGGCTATTCCACCGTCTCCAACGACGAGGTGGCGCACATCATCGGCGGGCGACTGGTTCTGACCGGCATCCTGATGTTCTGGGCCTTCGCCATCATGGTCCCCGCGGCCCTTCTGGTCGGCGTTCTGGCGGGCATGCGCGAAGGCTCGCGGCTCGACCGATCCCTGTCGACCTTCTCCATTGCCTCGACCGCGACACCGGAATACGTCTCCGGCGTCGTTTTCATCGTCCTCCTCGCCTCCTCCACCGCCGGCGTTTCAAGCACGCTCTCCGAATGGGGCTGGCTCGGGCCGGACGGCTGGCTCGGCGACCGCAACACGCTGTTCCTCGGCTCCGCCCGCTCGGCCATGGACGGCGGCATCACCTTCTGGAACTTCACCCTGCCGGTCGTGACCATCGCGCTTTACGGCATGGGCTACATCGCGCGCATGACCCGCGCCTCGATGGCCGAGGTCATGACCTCGCAATACATCCGCACCGCGCGCCTCAAGGGTGTCAGCTTCCGCAACATCGTCCTGAAACATGCGCTTCGCAACGCGCTGATCGCGCCCTTCACCGTCATCATGCTGCAATTCCCGTGGCTCCTGACTGGCGTCGTGATCGTCGAGACGCTGTTCAGCTACAACGGCTTCGGCTGGACGCTGGTGCAGGCGGCCTCCAACAACGATATCGAGCTGCTTCTGGCCTGCTCCATCGTCGCCGTCCTGGTGGTTCTGGTGACCCAGCTGATCTCGGATATCGGCTACGTCCTGCTCAACCCGCGCATCCGGATCTCGTAAGGAGCACGATGATGGAACCCCTTACCTGGACCGGCCAATTCGGCACCTTCCTCAACCCGATCATGCTGGCGGCCGTCGTGGTGTTCTTCGCCGCGGCCATCCTCAATTTCGTCATCGGTTTCGCGGGCATCCGCGCCGGCGGCTACGAGGTCAACGACGAAGGCACGATGGTGATGAACCGGACGCCCTCCGACTACCTTCTGATGGCCATGCAATTCGCCGTGCTGGTGTTTCTCGCCTGCTGTGTCGGCTTCATCATCGGCGGCATCGTCCTGCCGGAGATGGCGCAGAAAGGCATTCTCGGCGCGGTCGGCCAGCGGCTTCTGCCGGTCTGGATCGCCCTGATCGTCACCTTCGCCCTGTCGATCACCTTCAAGGCGCGCCTCGGCCTTTACGGCAAGCTCTTCAACAGCTCCATCGGCATGGTCGGCTTCGGGCTGGTGATGTTCTGGGTCTATGCCGCGCTGTTCTCCGCCTGGGTCGCGCCGTTCGACGCACTCGACCAGATCTCCTCCTTGCGCAACGATATCCCCGGCACCCCAACACCGGAGGGCGAGGCCTATTCGCACTACCTCTTCGGCGGCGACCGGCTGGGGCGCGACGTGTTCAGCCGGGTGATCCTCGGCTCCACCTTCGTGCTTCAGATCGCGCCGCTGGCCACGGTCTTCGCCTTCATGGTCGGCATCACGCTCGGCCTGCCGGCGGGCTATTTCGGCGGGCGGCTCGACACCATCCTGACCTTCGTCGCGAACCTCGTTCTGGCCTTTCCCGTCATCCTGCTGTTCTACCTGCTGGTGACGCCTGAGATCGTGGCGGCGGGCCTGCCGCAATACATGTCGATGGTTCTGTTCCTGTTCCCGATCATCTTCCTCGTGACCCTCTTCAATTCGCGCTTCCACACCCAGCCGAAGCGGCGCAACCTGCTGGTCGGCCTGACGGTGCTGATCGGCGGATTGCTCTATCTCAGCCTGATCTCGGACCGCGGAACGGTGATCGACGTGCTCGGCTGGTCGCGCCTCCCCGAAAGCTGGCCAGACCGCATTTCGCTCGGGCTCTTCTCGATCCCGCTGCCGCAATCTCTCGACCTCTTCGACATCGGCGGCAACATCCTGATCGTCTTCGTCTCGGTGGTCTTCGTGAACTCGCCCACCGTGTTCCGGATCGTGCGCGGCATCACGCTCGACATCAAGACACGCGACTACGTCGCGGCCGCCCAGACGCGCGGAGAAGGCCCATGGTACATCATGCTGTGGGAGATCCTGCCCAACGCGCGCGGGCCGCTGATCGTCGATTTCTGCCTGCGCATCGGCTACACCACGATCCTTCTGGGGACCTTGGGCTTCTTCGGCCTCGGCCTGTCGCCGGAAAGCCCCGACTGGGGCAGCACGATCAACGAGGGCCGTAGCCTTCTGACGGTCTATCCGCACCCTGCCCTTCCACCCGCACTGGCACTCATGTCGCTGGTGCTCGGCCTCAACCTGCTGGCCGATGGCCTGCGTGAAGAAAGTCTGAAGGATTGATGAGCCGGTTACCCCTTCTCAACCGCGCGGTTCCTCTCGCACTTTGCGCGGCATTGAGCGTCGGCCCGGCTGCGTCGCCGCTCGGTGCGCAGACCTATGACGACTTCTACAACGAATGTGGCCTCTATGCTGTAACGGCCTCGAGCCTTTTGCAGAACCAGGCAGAACGCAACCAGTCGTTGCTCGCCGCAGAGGCGAGTGTGGACGCGATCATACTCTACCTCCGTGTCCTGTCCGCCATCGCGGAAGAGACGTCCTGCGGCATATCCTTCGAAGCCGTCGTCGAACAGATGACCGGCCTCTTGGAAGCAGACGAGATCAGGTTCGCGAGATGGGTGGAACTCGGCATGTCCGACCTCGAGGTCGTTTCCCTGATGCTGGGACGGGTCGATTTCTGCTACCGCGTTCTCGGCGTGCCCGGCGTAACCGAGGAAGAAGCCGCCGGAAACTATGCCCTCCCCTGCGGCTGGGAAGATCTCGGCGATGTCATGCCGGAGATCGAGTGATGCCCGGAAACGACGCCGGCCCACGCCCGCGCCGGTGAGCGTTTGTAGTTACAGAATAACTACGGGATCACTACAGGTTCACTACACGTGTTTTTGCCGTCCATTTAAGGCCTCAGCCCCCCACATTCCCTGACGCCACGGCCACAGACTTCACCACCGCGTAGCCCTGCCAGCCCTCGGCCAGACCCATGGCGCGGGCCGACCGATGCGTCACCCGCGCCAGCAACCGTTCCTCCCCGGCCACAAGCTGCACCATCACACCCGGCCCCTCCCCTTCGCGCAAGGTGCTGATTCGTATGGGCAAAACGTTGAGCGCCGAGATTCCTTCGGGCCGCGCCGCCGACAGCATCACGTCCTGCGCCTCGATCCGCACCCGCACCTCCGAGCCCACAGCCGCCGCCACCTTCGGCAACCAAAACGTCCCGCCCGCCGCCGCCAATTCGCTCAACCCGTCCTCATGATGCGCCACCACCCGCGCCGCCAAAATCGCGCCCGCCTCGCGGATGCCGATCACCGGTGCAACATCCGGGTCCGACAGCACCTCCGCCGCCGGCCCCACGCGCACAACGCGGCCATTTTCAAGCGCCACCAGCGTCGTCGCCAGCCGCGCCACCTCGGCCACCGAATGCGAGACGTAGAGCATCGGCACGCCCGCCGCGTCGCGCAGCCGCTCTAGGTAGGGCAAGATCTCCGCCTTCCGCGCCTCGTCCAGCGCCGCCAGCGGTTCATCCAGCAGCAGCAAGCGCGGCCTGCTTAACAGCGCCCGGCCAATCGCCGCCCTCTGCGCCTCGCCCCCAGAAAGGGCCGCAGGCCGCCGCTCCAGCAGATGCCCGATCCCGAGCATCTCGACCACAGGCGCGGGGTCCATGCCCGAGCGTGCATAGCCGAGGTTTCCGGCGACGCTCATGTGCGGAAACAGGCGCGGTTCCTGAAAGACGTAGCCGATCCCGCGGCGATGGACCGGTAAGCCGTCCAGCCGCTCGCCCGCCACTGAAATCCGCGCCTCATCCGCTTGAAGAAGCCCCGCCACGGCCCTGACAACGCTGGTTTTTCCGGCGCCCGACCGTCCGAACAGGCAAGTCACGCCTGCAGGCGCCTCGAACGCCACGTCCAGTGTGAAGCCGTTGAAATCATGGCGCAAGGCGACCTCAAGCATCCCGCCCTCCGACCCGTGCGGCGACCCGGCGCGCCAGAAGCTCGGACGCCAGCAAAGCCCCCATCGCGATGACCACCGACACGATCACCAGCCGCCACGCGGAGTACTCGCCCCCCGGCACCTGAAGGAAGGCATAGATGGCCGAGGGCACCGTCCGTGTCTCGCCCGGAATGTTGCTCACGAAGGTGATCGTCGCGCCGAATTCGCCCATGGCCTTGGCGAAGGCCAATATGGCTCCGGTCAGTACGCCGGGCGCGATCAGCGGCAAGGTCACGGTGCCGAAGACCCGCAGGCGCGAGGCCCCCAACGTCCCCGCCGCTTCCTCCAGCCCAGGATCGACCGCCTCAAGCGATAACCGGATCGCGCGGACCATCAGCGGGAACGCCATGATCCCGGCCGCCAGCGCCGCGCCGGTCCAGCGGAACGCCACGCCGAGGCCCGCCGCCTCCAGCCAGCTGCCCAAAGCGGTCTGCGGCCCGAGGCTCACCAGCAGAAGGTAGCCCGTGACCACCGGCGGCAGGATCAGCGGCAGATGCACCAGCCCGTTCAGCAGACCGTGGCCGGGAAAGCGCTTGCGCGCCAGCACCCACGCGACACCTACGCCGAACGGCAGGCTCACCAGCGTCGCCACCAGCGCCACGCGCAGTGACAGGGCCACCGCCTGCCATTCCGCCGGTCCCAGCCAGCCGCTCATTCGCCGATTACCTCGAAGCCCGCGTCGTCGAAGATCGCGGAGGCCTCCGGCCCGGTCAGCCAATCGAGAAACTCGCCCGCCGCCGCGCCTGCGCCCGTGGTCAGCGCCGCCGGGTAGACGATCGGCGGATGCAGGTCCGCGTCGATGGTCTCCAGCACCCTGACCCCCGGCTCCGTCGCCGCGTCCGTAGCGTAGACCACGCCCGTTGCCGCCGCGCCGAGCGCGACCAGCCGCAGGGCGGCGCGCACGTTGTCGGCCTCGATGACGTGCGGCCGCAGGTCGTCCCATGTTCCCGCCGCCTCGAAGGCCATCCGACCGTAGATCCCCGCCGGCACCGCATCGACCAGCGCCATGGCGATGCGGCCCTCGCCCAATGTGCCGGGCCGCGCCGCGTTGGTCACGATGACCAGCCGGTTGCCAAGCACGTTCCGCCGGGAGTCCGCCTGTACCGCCCCGGCGCCTTCCAGATGATCCATCCAGTCGAGATTGGCGAGGAACACCACGTCCGCCGGCGCGCCCGCCTCCACCTGCCGCGCCAGCGCCGACGATCCGGCGTAGGACAAGATGACGTCGTGCCCCGTCTCCGCCTCGAAGGCCTCCGCCACCGCGTCGAGCGGCCCACCAAGGCTCGCGGCGGCAAATACGGTGATCTCGTCCGCCGAAGCGGGAGTGATCAGAAGCAGCGAAAGAAGCCAGGCGAAGCGCATGGCGCGACTATCGCGTGGGCGCTTGAGCGCGGCAAGGGGCGGCGTGGACGGGCCGCGCTGGCCCGGCTCCACAAAAAAAATGGGGGCCCCGAAGGACCCCCAGTTTCGCTGATCAGGCTCTGATGATTGACTGCCCGAAATTTTCTGCCTGCGGCCTGATCCGCGCCAAGGGTGAGCGCACCCACCCCGGAACTCAGATGCGCGAACGGTGAGGGACGCGCACCCGATCTCTGTGTCAGCTACACCCGGACGTCCCGCCGCAGGTGTTGCACTTCATGCAGGTGCCGTTGCGCACCAGCGTGTAGTTTCCGCACTCACCGCAGGCCTCGCCCTCGTAGCCCTGCATCTTGGCCTTGGCGCGGGCGTCGATCGCGACGGTCCCGGTGGTCACGGCGGTGGTTGCCGCAGCTGCGGCCATAGTGCCGCCGCTTTTGGTTTCCGGCACCAGCGTCTCCAGCACGGCGACCGGATCGGCCCCGCCCTGCAGCACACGCAACTCCTGCGGGGCGCGCTTGCGGAGGTAGCCGGTCGAGGCCACCTGTTTCAGCACTTCCAGCGGGTCCGAGCCGCGGCTGTCCGGCACTTCGGAGACGTTCGAGACGCCCTCTTCCGCGCCGCGACCAATCGTGTCGAAGGCCGCGCCTTCCGGGGCCACGTGGGCCAGGTCCGTCCGGTCGAGGTAGGACACGGCCAGTTCGCGGAAGATGTAGTCGAGGATCGACGTCGCGTTCTTGATCGAGTCGTTGCCCTGGACCATCCCGCTCGGTTCGAACTTGGTGAAGGTGAAGGCGTCCACGAACTCCTCCAGCGGCACGCCGTATTGCAGGCCGACCGACACCGCGATGGCGAAGTTGTTCATCATCGCCCGGAAACCGGCGCCTTCCTTGTGCATGTCGATGAAGATCTCGCCCAGGTTGCCGTCGGCATATTCGCCGGTCCGCAGGTAGACCTTGTGGCCGCCCACGATGGCTTTCTGGGTGTAGCCCTTGCGACGCTCGGGCATCTTCTCGCGGTGCGAGCGGATGATCTCCTTCACGACGACCTTCTCGATGATCTTCTCGGCGACGACCTGCGCTTTTTCCATCGTGGTGCCGGTCTCGAGGATTTCGGCGGCCTCGTCGTCATCCTCCACCAGCGCGGCGGCCAGCGGCTGCGACAGCTTGGAGCCGTCACGGTAGAGCGCGTTGGCCTTCACGCCGAGGCTCCACGACAATTCGTAGGCCTTCTGACAATCTTCGATCGTCGCGTTGTTCGGCATGTTGATCGTCTTGGAGATCGCACCCGAGATGAAGGATTGGGCAGCTGCCATCATGTGGATGTGCGAGTCGACACTGAGGAAGCGTTTGCCTTTTTTCCCGCAAGGGTTCGCGCAGTCGAACACGGACAGGTGTTCGTCTTTGAGGAACGGTGCGCCCTCCAAGGTCATGGTCCCACAGACATGGTCGTTCGCGGCGTCGATATCGGCCTTCGAGAAGCCGAGATGCCGGAGCAGGTCAAAGGTGGGATCGTTCAGTTTCGCCGCCGGGATGCCAAGGGTCTCGGTGCAGAATTGCGCGCCGAGCGTCCACTGGTTGAAGACGAAGCGGATGTCGAAGGCCTGCGGCAGGGCGGCCTCGATCTTCTCGATCTCCGCCGGGCCGAAGCCGTGGCCGATCAGGCTGGTGTGGTTGATGCCGGGGGCCTGCCCCAGCGTGCCGTGACCGACCGCATAGGCGATGATTTCCTCGATCTGGGCCGAGGAATAGCCGAGCGTCTCAAGCGCGCCGGGGACCGAGCGGTTGATGATCTTGAAGTAACCGCCTCCGGCCAGCTTCTTGAACTTCACCAGCGCGAAATCCGGCTCGATGCCCGTGGTGTCGCAATCCATGACCAGACCGATGGTGCCGGTCGGCGCGATCACGGTGGCCTGCGCGTTGCGGTAGCCGTGCTGTTCGCCGAGGGTCAGCGCCTCGTCCCAGGCCTGCTTGGCCAGTGCGATCAGCTTCTGGTCGGGGCAGTTGCCATGGTCGAGGGCCACCGGGTTCACGTTCACGCCTTCGTAGCCGTCGGTCTTGCCGTAGGCCGCGTTGCGGTGGTTGCGCATCACCCGCAGCATATGCTCGCGGTTCTTGGCAAAGCCCGCGAAGGGCCCAAGCTCGGAGGCCACCTCGGCGGAGGTCGCATAGGCCACACCGGTCATGATCGCGGTCAGCGCGCCACAGAGCGCCCTGCCCTCGGCCGAGTCGTAGCTGTAGCCCATGTTCATCAGCAGGCCGCCGATGTTGGCGTAACCAAGGCCGAGCGTGCGGAAATCGTAGCTGAGCTGCGCGATTTCCTTCGACGGGAATTGCGCCATCATCACCGAGATTTCCAGCGTCAGCGTCCACAGACGGGTGGCGTGGATGTAGCTCTCCGCATCGAACACGCCGTTCGAATAGAAGGTCAGCAGGTTCATCGAGGCAAGGTTGCAGGCCGTGTCGTCGAGGAACATGTATTCCGAGCACGGGTTGGAACCGCGGATCTCGCCATCCGCCGGGCAGGTGTGCCAGGCGTTGACGGTGTCGTGGAACTGGATGCCCGGATCGGCACAGGCCCAGGCTGCATGGCCCACCTTCTCCCACAGGTCGCGCGCCTTGACGGTCTTGGAGACCTTGCCATCGCGACGGTTGATCAGCTCCCAATCGCCATCAGTCTCGACCGCCTTGAGGAAGGCATCGGTCACGCGGATCGAGTTGTTGGAGTTCTGGCCGGAGACCGAGTTGTAGGCCTCGCTGTCCCAGTCCGTGTCATAGGTCGGGAATTCGATGCTGGTGTGGCCTTGCTTGGCATAATCCAGCACGCGCTTCACGTAAGTCTCGGGGATCGCGACCTTCTTGGCTTCGCGGATCGCCGTTTTCAGCGACGGGTTCTTGGCCGGATCGACCGCATCCTCGATGCTGCCGTCCCATTCGCGGATTGCCGTGAAAATGCCGTTCAGCATCTTTTCGTGCATCTTGGAGCCCGCGACGATGCTGGCCACCTTCTGCTCCTCGAGAACCTTCCACTGGATGAAGTCCTCGATATCGGGGTGATCGGCGTCCACGATCACCATCTTCGCTGCCCGACGGGTTGTGCCGCCTGATTTGATCGCGCCGGCTGCCCGGTCACCGATCTTGAGAAAACCCATGAGGCCCGAGGATTTGCCGCCACCCGACAGCTTCTCGCCTTCCCCGCGCAGGTGGGAGAAGTTGGTGCCGGTGCCCGAACCGTATTTGAACAGGCGCGCTTCACGCACCCACAGATCCATGATCCCGCCTTCGTTGACGAGGTCATCGGCCACGCCCTGAATGAAGCAGGCATGAGGCTGCGGATGCTCGTAGGACGAGGTCGATTTGGTCAGCTTGCCGGTCTTGTAATCGACGTAGTGGTGCCCCTGGGCCGGACCGTCGATGCCATAGGCCCAGTGCAGGCCGGTGTTGAACCACTGCGGGCTGTTGGGCGCCGCCATCTGGCGCGCCAGCATCAGCTGCATTTCGTCGAAATAGGCGCGGGCGTCGGCTTCATCGGTGAAGTAGCCACCCTTCCAGCCCCAGTAGGCCCATGCACCGGCGAGGCGCCGGAAGACCTGCTTGGCGGACGTCTCGCCACCATACCGCTGGTCCTCCGGCATAGCCTCCAGCGCCGTTTCGTCGGCCACGTGGCGCTGAAGGAATGCGGGCACACCCTTTTCCTTCACCGGCTTCGTCGCTGCGGGCACGCCCGCCTTGCGAAAGTATTTCTGCGCGATCACGTCCGAGGCGACCTGGCTCCAGCCGCGCGGAACCTCCACATTATCCAGCTTGAAGACTACGGTTCCGTCGGGGTTGCGGATCTCCGACGTGGTCGTGGTGAATTCCAGGTCCGCGTAGACGTCTGCGCCGTCGCGGGTGAATCTCCGTTCAATCTTCATGGCTGCCTCATGTTGCCCGGACCCGTTGCCGGTGCCCCTGTTCCAATCACGTTTGGTCTGCCAGGGTCTTTTGCCCTCTGACCGGTCTCCGCCGGCGCTGCCGGCATGGGCGCAAACAGCTCCCGTCAGGTGCCGGGCACCCGTTGCGATCCGTTCACGTGTAATTGCTGAGGTGTGTAACCCTCTGCCCCCGCCGGCCTGCCCTATATGTGGTAGCGCTTGATCCGGCCCACACAACCTGACGTGTGGACCCCCATCCGGTCAACGGGTTTTTGAGAAAATCCACAGGAAAAAACTGTTGCAATCGAGGGGCGATTTGGCACGTCCCGATTCCCGCCGCGCCGCTTGCTGCCACCACATGTGGGGGTTTCCCTTATTTCCGGCCCAGATAGACGCAAAAGCCGATGCAAAGGGTGAGGTGCCGGAGGCGCACAAGATTTTGCGGATTACGCAGGGGCCGCGGCCGGGCCTCACGCAAGATGTAGTCAAAATGTCACAAACAACGCCAAGTCCGCCCCACATTCTGTGCGGTAGCTGCGCGTGGACACCAAATCTGGAGGATGGTCGGGGCGGCGAGATTCGAACTCACGACCCCCTGTACCCAAAACAGGTGCGCTACCAGACTGCGCCACGCCCCGACCGTGGGCGCGTCTTATCGGTCAGGCAGGCCCCTGCGCAAGCCCATTCAGACGTCAGGCGGGCTTACTCGTCACAGGGCCAGGCCGCCGTGTCCTGATCGATCGCGGGATGGCGCAATTCGCTGCCTTCCGCGATCCCGAAATCCGCCGCCACGCCACCGTTCACTTCCAGCACGTACTGGATGTCGTCGCTGCCCCCGGGAATGCTGGTGCGGTCCAGCGGAATCGCGTTGGCGTGAACGTTGCGTACGACGCCGTCCGGGGCCACGAAAATCATGTCGAGCGGGATCAGCGTGTTCTCCATCCAGAAGCTCACGCTTTGGGGACGGTCGTAGACGAACAGCATCCCGCTCATGCGCGGCATCTGTTCCACATGCATCAGGCCCTGCGCCCGTTCCGCCGCCGTATCGGCCAACGCCACGCGGAACCGCGCTGTCCCCCAGTCACCGCGCAACTCGACACGGTCGTCGCGGCAGGCCGCCGACAGGTCACTCGCCGCGAAGACCGCGAGCGACAGGCTCAGAACCGTTGCAATGATTTTCATGGCCAAACTCGACTGCGCTGCGGACCGCCCCGCAGCGCCGGGCCGGCCTCAGGATTGATCCCAGGTGCGGACCTCAGCGGCCATCTTGCCGCGCGGACCGTCGACGACCTTGATGGCCACCGCCTCACCGGGCTGAAGCTCCGCGAATCCGAACCGGCGCAGCACTTCGACATGGATGAAGATGTCATCCGGCTCGCCGAAGGCATTCGCAAAGCCGAAGCCCTTCGCCTTGTCAAACCACTTCACGCGCGCCGCGACAAGGGGCACGTCGCTCACATCAGGGAGAGCTTCCTCATATTGCGACGGTTGCGCCTCGTCGTCCGGGTGCACCTCGATCGAGAGCACTTCGGTCGCCTGTACCCCGCGCTGGGTCTGTTGCGTCCGCAACAAGACCCGCGCGCCCTGCGCCACCGAGGCACGCCCGAAATTCCTGAGCACGTTCGCGTGCAAAAGGATGTCGGGACCATCATCTTCCGAGAGGACGAAGCCAAACCCCTTGGCGACGTCAAACCATTTCACCCTCCCGGCGACTGCATTATCCATTGTACCTGTACCCGTATCCTGACCCACAAAGATGAGCCCACCCGTCCCCATGGTGAGCTACCCACAGGTGGGCGCAAGCGGAAAAAGTTACGGAAATCGAGCGGGTTGCAATTTCATGTTACATGAAATTGCAATTCCGCCACACCTAAGGTGAGGTGACGCCTACGTCACTTACGGATTAAGGCGCACCACCGACCAGTCCGTTTCGGGGTTCGGACGCGACCAGCGGAACCGGTCGTGAAGACGGAACGCACCATCCGCCCAGAACTCGATCTCAAGCGGCGTGATGCGGAATCCGCCCCAGAACGGCGGCCGTTTCGGGTCGGTTCCGTGGCGCGCCGTGACCTTCGCGACCTCGGCCATCAGCGCGGCCCGGCTTTCCAGCGGACGCGACTGCTCCGAGGCCCACGCCCCCAGCCGGCTCTTGAGCGAGCGCGAGGCGTAATAGGCATCCGCCTTCGGCCCTTCCTCCCGCGCGGTCAGGCCCCGCACCCGGATCTGCCGCCTGAGCGATTTCCAGTGCATCACGAAGGCCGCCTTGCCCGCGCCCTCGATCTCCGCCGCCTTGACCGAGCCGTAGTTGGTGTAGAACACGAACCCGCCCTGCCCCGCGCCCTCGGCCTCGATGTCCTTCAGCAAGACCATCCGCGCGTTCGGCAAGCCATCCGCACCCACCGTCGACAGCGCGATTGCGTTCGGATCGTTCGGCTCGCTCGCCTCCGCCTCCGCCAGCCACGCCCTCGCCAGAACGAACGGGTCCTCGCCCGCAAAAATTCCGTCACGTCCCGCCATTGCCTTGCGCCTCCTCGGTGTCACCATGCTCCGAGCTAGCGGCCTGCCCCCGCCCCGGCAAGGGGGCGCGCCATCTTGAAGCCTCCCGGCCAATCGCCTACGAGGGACCACGTATCATGACGGGACGGGGACACGAGATGGGCATGATGGACGGCAAACGCGGGCTGATCATGGGGCTTGCGAACGACAAATCCATCGCATGGGGCATTGCGAAGGCGCTGGCGGCCGAAGGGGCCGATCTCGCCTTTTCCTACCAGGGCGAGGCCCTGCTCAAGCGCGTCGGTCCCTTGGCCGAACAGCTCGGCTCCTCGCTGGTGATCCCCTGCGACGTGGGCGACGCCGCCTCGCTCGACGCGCTCTTCGAGACCCTGAAAGACGCGTGGGGCAGCCTCGATTTCGTCGTCCATGCCATCGGCTTCTCGGACAAGAACGAATTGCGCGGCCGTTACGTGGAGACCTCCTCGGCCAACTTCGCGAAAACCATGGACATCTCGGTCTATTCCTTCACCGCCGTCTGCCAGCGGGCCGAGAAGATGATGCCCAACGGCGGCTCTCTCCTGACGCTGACCTATTCGGGCGCCGAGCGGGTCATGCCGCACTACAACGTCATGGGCGTTGCCAAGGCCGCGCTCGAAGCCTCCGTCATGTATCTCGCCGAGGATCTCGGCCGCGACAACATCCGCGTCAACGCGATCAGCGCGGGCACGATCAAGACGCTGGCAGCTTCCGGCATCGGCGATTTCCGCTACATCCTGAAGTGGAACGAGTACAATTCGCCCCTGCGCCGCACCGTCACGCAGGACGAGGTCGGCAAATCCGCGCTCTACCTGCTCAGCGATCTCGGCTCCGGCGTCACCGGTGAGGTTCACCACGTCGACGCGGGCTACAACATCATCGGGATGAAGAACCCCGACGCCCCCGACATGACGCTGGAGAAGCGCGAGACATGACGATCGACTGGGTGCATGTGCTGGCCTTCAACGCGACCCTGCTCGCGGCCATCGCATCGCCCGGCCCCTCCCTCCTGTTCCTGACCCGCACCGCCATGGCCGAGGGCCGCGCCGCCGGCCTGGCCGCTGCCGCCGGTCTCGGCCTCATGGCCGCGCTCTGGACACTAGCCGCCCTTCTGGGCCTCGACGCGCTCTTCACCCTGTTCCCGTGGACCTACACGGCGGTGAAGCTCGCGGGCGCGGCCTACCTGGTCTGGATTGCCGTGCAAACGTGGCGCCACGCCCGTGACCCCATCGGGCCGGCCGCACAGACCACTCGGGGACGGGCCTTCCGGAAAGGCCTGCTCGTCAACCTCGCCAATCCGAAATCCGTGCTCTTTGCGGGCGCCGTGATCGTGGTGATCTTCCCCGAGGGGCTGACCGCCGCTGACAAGGCCCTGATCTTCGCCAACCACCTCGCCGTGGAATGGACGATCCAGCCGCTCCTTGCCTTTGCCCTCTCGACGGCGGCTGTGCGCACGCGTTATCTGGGAGCCAAACATTTCTTCGACCGCGTGGCCGCCGGCGTTCTGGGCGCGCTCGGCCTGCGCTTGGTTCTGGACAGAGGTACGCCATGATCACTCCGCTTCCCCACGAAAAAGGCTTCCACGTCAGCTGGGACCAGATCCACCGCGATGCACGGGCTCTAGCATGGCGGCTCGACGGCCACGGACCGGACAACGGCGGCTGGAAAGCGGTCGTCGCGATCACGAGGGGCGGCATGGCCCCCGCGATGATCGTCAGCCGCGAACTTGACATCCGCACCGTCGATACGATCAGCGTGAAAAGCTACCATGCCGGCGGCGGCAAGGCGGATCAGCAGCGTGATGCGGAGGTGCTAAAATCCCCCGATGCGGAGCTGATGGGCGACGGCGAAGGCATCCTGATCGTCGATGACCTCGTGGACAGCGGCAAGACGCTGGAACTGGTCCGCGCGATGTATCCCAAGGCGCATTTCGCCACCGTCTACGCCAAGCCCAAGGGCGAACCGATGGTCGACACCTTCATCACCGGCGTCAGCCAGGACACGTGGATCTTCTTCCCCTGGGACATGGCCCTGCAATACGTGGAACCCTATCGCGGCAAGGACTGACGCGCGGCCCGCAAAACAAGTGTTTTGCGTCCGGAAAAATGCCGTTTTTCCAACGGAAATCACGAGATTTCCGGTGCCTCAGGTCGCCGCCTCCGTCCCATCCGGATGCAGGGCGCGCTTGCCGAACTGGGCCGCCGAAAGCCCTTTGGCGGAGGCCCTGACCGCCGACAGGAACCAGCCATAGGCATCCGTCCCCACGTAGTCCTTCCGGCAGACCAGCCAGAACCGCGAGAAAGGCGCAATCGCGGTCTCGAACGGCGCCACCAGCGTGCCAATCGTCAGCAATCCGCTCGCCAGGAAGGATCCCGCCAGTGCCACATGTCCCGTTGCCAGCGCCGTTTCCACCGCGCTCGCCGTATCGGCGCAGGTGATCTCGAAACGCTCCGGCTGCGGCAGGCCCTGCACCGCGTGCCATGTCGCCCAGTTCGACTGCACCTGCTCCGGGTCCAGAACGAAATCTACGTCGATAAGTCCTTGTTTTTCCAACTCCTTCGGGCGCTGAACGTAGCGCGCGACGTCGGGGCGCAGGATCGGCGTGAACCATGTGCGCAGCAGGGGCTCCCAATGCAGGTTGCCTTCCGGCTCGCGCGCCCAACGCACTGCTAGATCGACCTCCCCATGGGCGACATCGCGCAATTGCTTGCTCAGGTCCCACGCAAGATGCAGGCCCGGCATCTGCGAAGCCGCCGCCTGCGTCGCGGGCAACAGCCAGTTATGCACCGCCCGCGCCGGTCCGCTGACCCTCAGCTTGGTCTCCTGCAATGGCACATGGGCCGCGTTCCACGCCGTATGGATGCTGCGAAAAGCCGGGCTCAGATCGCGCAACAGGATCTGGCCGCGCTCCGTCAGTTCGACCGCCCGGTGCTTGCGCCGGAACAGGGTCGTGCCCAACTCGTCCTCCAGCTGCTTAATCTGGTAGCCCACCGCGGCAGGCGTCACGAACAATTCCGTCGCCGCCTTGGCAAAGCTAAGGTGGCGCGCAGCGGCCTCGAACGTGCGGAGCGCAGTCAGGGATGGCAGGCGTTTCGACATTTCACACAAGGCTACCTTGTCCAAGCCGAAAAGCAATCTCGTTTGCGACAGCGCGGATCCCTACGGCAGGTTGATTGCATCGAAGACAAGCCGAACCCCAACCCGAAAGGACAAGAAAATGACCCGCAAACTGATCGCCCCCGCCGCCGTCACACTCGCGCTGACCGTGGCTCAGGCCGCAAGCGCCGAGCAATTCGCCGTCCAGCTTGAGACCGCCTACGAGGGCGCAAGCCCCCGCCTGATGGAAACGTTGAGGATCACCGAGATCGAAGATTTCTCCATCGAAGACAGCCACTTCGTCGTCATCGACGCCCCCGATAGCGCCTATGCCGAAGCCTTCATCCTCGCCATCGGGCGCGACGCCGAGGCGCTCCACGCGCTTGATGCTGACTGGCTGAACCCCGCGATGCAGCACCTCACACCGGCGCAACGCCTCAGCTTCCTGCGCGCCGTACTCTGCGACGCCTGCACCAGTTGAGCCTGATCCCCGCCCGGCCCGTGCGATCCCACCTCTGGTCGCGCGAGCCGAGGGGAAACGGCGAGAGCTTTCCCAGGGATCGGAAAGCGCGCCAGCGGCTCCGGTCAGTCCACTGGCCGGGGTCGCTTCTTAGTGGTCGAATGCCTTGAAAAGGTGCAACCGAAAAACTCATTTCGTTGTTTTTTCAGTAACTAAACCCATCGTTGCACGCGTGCTACCGACGCCTCAAAGACGCCGAACCTTGAGCTTGGTCAGCCGGTTCTGTTCCCGCTCGGCCACCTCGAAGCGGAATCCATGGAAGGCGAAGGTCTGACCCGGCAGCGGGATCGTCTGCGCTTCGTGGATGACCAGGCCGGCCACCGTATTGGCCTCGTCATCCGGCAGGTTCCAGTCCGCCGCGCGGTTCAGGTCGCGGATCGTCATCGCCCCGTCGATCGTGTAATTGCCCGCCTTGTCGGCCTCCAGCACCGGCACGTCCTCGTCGTCGAACTCGTCGGTGATCTCGCCCACGATTTCCTCGAGAATATCCTCCAGCGTGATCAGCCCCGCCAGCGCGCCGTATTCGTCCACGACGAGTGCGAAATGCGTATGGCGATGCAGAAACTGCCGCATCTGGTCATCGAGCGTTGTCGTCTCCGGCACGAAATAGGGTTGGACCATCACGTCCGCGATGTCGAAGCCCGCCAGCCCCACCGGGTTTTCGCCCCGCGTCAGCCGGTTGATCGTGCGCAACAGGTCCTTGGCATGAACCATGCCGACGATGTTCTCCTGGTCCTCCTTGTAGACCGGCAGACGCGTGTAGCGGCTTTCCAGGCATTGCGTCAGGATATCCTCGGCCGAGCCGTCGGCGTCGATCATCTCGATTCCCGAACGGTGCAGCATGATCTCCTCGACGGTCCGCTCGTGCAGGTCGAGCGCCCCGAGCAAACGGTCGCGCTGCTCCTTCTCGACCGAGCCTTCCTCGTGGCCGATGCTGAGCGCGCCCATGATCTCTTCCTGCACCGACAGCATGTTGTCGCCCGCTTCGATCTTCGTCCCGAACAGACGCAGCACGGCCCGCACGATAAAACGCACCACCGCCACGACCGGCGCCATGACGGCGATGATCAGGCCCACGGGCCGCGCAATCCTTGCGGCAGAGGTCTCGGGGTTGTTGATCGCGAAGGTCTTGGGCAGCACCTCGGCGAAGATCAGCACCAGCGCCGTCATCACACCCGTCGCCACGGCCACCCCGCTCGGGCCGACCAGCGCCGTGAAAAGCGATGTCGCCAGCGAGGTCGCAAGGATGTTGACGAGGTTGTTGCCCAGGAGGATGCCGCCGATCAGCCGCTCGTTGTCCTCCTTCAGCTCCAGCGCCCGTTCCGCGCCTTTCGTGGGCCCGGCATCACGTTCCGCGATCGAGCGCAGCTTGCCGCGCGAAGCGGCCGTCAGCGCCGTTTCCGAGCCCGAGAAGAAGGCCGAACACATCAGCAACAGCAGGATGACCGCAGCGATGATCCACGTGGTCGGGTCGGCCCAAGCCGAAGGCTCTGTCAGGGGGAGTTCGTTTTCCATGGCCGGGTTATGGGGGCGAGACGGGCGCCGTTCAAGTGAGCCCGTGAAAAACCTTCGCACAAAGGGTCAAACGGCCCTCACCGCTGCCGCGCCAGAGGGTGTTTTTCCAGCACCAGCGCCTTCAGCCGTTCATCGAGGATATGGGTATAGATCTCGGTCGTCGCGATATCGGCATGGCCCAGAAGCGTCTGGATCGCCCGCAGATCGGCGCCGTTCTGCAAGAGGTGCGTCGCGAAGGCGTGGCGCAGCGTGTGGGGCGTGACTTTCGAATAATCCAGCCCCGCCGCCTGAGCCAGCTCCTTGATGAGCGTGAAGAAGCGCACCCGCGTCAGGTGTCCCGCCTTGCCCCGTGACGGGAACGCGAAGCGGCTGGGTTTCGCACCGGTCTCAACCCGCGCGCGGTCTTCCTCGGCATCGCGATACGCAAGCCAGGCCGCAGCCGCCTCCCGCGCCGGTGGGCTAAGCGGTACCATCCGCTCCTTCCCGCCCTTGCCCAGAACCAGCAGCATCGCCGGATCGCCGCGCAGCGCCGCAACGGGCAGCGAGACCAATTCGGTCACCCGCAGGCCCGTGGCATAGAGGATCTGCATCAGGCACCGGTTGCGCAGCCGGTCCCCCTCGTGGCGCCCATGAGTTTCGGTAGCGTCCAGAAGCGCATCGACTTCCGCAAGGCTCAACGTGCCGGGAAGCTTGCGCGCCCGCGCAGGCCCGGTGATCTGGATCGCGGGATTGTCCGACCGCCAGCCTTCCTCGTGGGCGAACCGGTAGAGCTGTTTCAGAGCGGACAATCGCCGGGCGCGTGTCGCCGGAGCGAGGCCATCCGTCTCGAGACTGGCGATATAGCTTTCCAGCTTGGCCCGGTCCGCGCCCGCGAACCCGCCGCGCGAGGACAGCCAGCCCATCGCGTCGGTCAGATCCCGGCCGTATCCCAGAAGCGTGTTCTGCGCCGCCCCCTGCTCGGCGGCCGCTGCATCGAGGTAGAGGGCGATCCAGTCGGTATCGCGCGAAGGACCAGCCACCGCCCTACCCTCGCAACAGGTGCAATTGCAGCGCCGTGCGCCGCGCCACGTCCTCCAGCCCGACGGCGCGGAACAGGACCAGCGCATCGGTCAGGTCGTCGGCGTCCGAATTCTCCGCCCCGCGCGCCAGCACCAACGCGGCGCGCAGAAGCGCCTCGCCAAGCCGGTTTTCTTCGATGAACAGGGTGTAGCGGTGCGGCGGCAGGTTGGCCGCGAAGGCCGCGGCAATGGCGCGGTCCAGCGGTTCGGAGGTTTCTTCCGGCGGCAATCCGCGCGCAATGGCGAAGGCGAAGCGTTCGGAGGCATCCTGAGGCACCGCGGATTGCGCCACCACCTCGTAGAGCGGCGACAAAAGGCCGATACGACGTGCCAGAACGCCGGCATCGTCCACCAATGGCATCCGCAAAAGCCGCTCTCCGTAGATATCGGCGAAGGCCACTTCGAGGCCGGCCTCGCCCATCGCCTCCCACGCGGGTTGCAGGCGGCGCGACGTTTCGATGGCATCCCCCGCCAACAGCGCGGCGTCGAACGCCTGCAAGGCGGCGACCCGATCCCACACCGCCCCCGACGCAGACGGCGCCTGGGACGTATAGATCGCCAGCCATTCCTGCGGTGCGATGGCGCCCGACCGCGTCAGCCGCTCGGCCGCGTCCAGCTGCGCGCGCCAACCGGCCAGCGGCGACAAGTCGGCGTAAAGGAAGGCCAGCGGCAAACCGGTCATGTCGGGACGCTGCGCAATCGCCATGCGCATCTGGAATTCCAGCGGTGTCAGGGTCGGGTCGGGCGGAAGCGGGTCTTCCTCCTCGAACAATTCGGGGTCGAGGAACCACGCGATCAGGTCCGCATCCTCTTCAGAGATCTGACCAAGCACCTCCCCGGTGCCAAGCGTCAGCGCCGCCGCCGACCAATCGCCGCCGCGCGCAAGGCAGAAGATGCGGGCCGGATAGGTTGGCGCGATGTGCGGATTGGCATTCATCGCCGCGCAGGCGCGGTCGGAATGGCCGGTCAGAAGCGACACGTCGAACCAGCGCCGGAACAGCGCCTCGTCGGTCGGGTCGGCCCGTTCGATCAATGCCTGCGCCGGGTCCAGCGCGCCCCGGCTCAGCAACAGGTCGAGACGGGCGAGAAACAGGTCCGAACTTTCGACCGGGGCATCGAGCGGCGGGTCAAGCTCGGCCAGCGCCAGCACTTCGGTGAAATTCTGCATCGCCGGAAGCCCCTGCACCGGCTGTGCCCGCATCAATCGCGCCAGCGTCTCGGTATCGGACGCGCCCCACAATCCGCGGGGCAGCCCCGTGATCGAGGTCGGCAACAACCCGACCGAATCAAGCTGGACGGCATCGAGCGGCAGCACCGTGATCTGCGCAACCGAGGCATCTGTCGCCACGTTGGCATGCGGTCGGGTTATGGCATCGGACAGCCAGTCGGGCGAGCCAAGTTCAGGCAAGTCGTCGAACGCGACGGCATCCTCCTGCGCGGCCAACGGTGCCGCCAGCAAGGCCAGCAATAGGCAAAGACGCGCCCTAGTCCGCATCCAGGTCCACCGGCTGGGTGACGCTCTGCACGTCGGGTTGCAACAGCCCCGAATAGGAATAGCCCAACAGGGCCACGAACCCGAGAACGGCCAATACAATCAATATGATAAGGATGCGCCCCATCGCCGTGCCCCTGCTCTTTCCAATCCTTGGCCCCGTCGCGCGCCCGCGTCGGAACCGCAGCGTTTGCCGCCGCCGTCTTTTCCATATAAGCCATGGGCGGCAGGATTTCGCCACTTACGGAGGCAATTTTTTCGGTGATGGGCGAAAGCGTGCCACAGCAGGATCTCAAGCTGACCCGCTCGGTCGTGCTGGTGGGCATGATGGGGGCGGGAAAGACCGCGATCGGCCGCGCGCTTGCCGCCGAGCTCGGGGTCGAAATGCGCGATTCGGATGCCGAGATCGTGGCCTCCGCACAGCTGTCGATCGCCGAAATCTTCGAGAAATACGGTGAGCCGTTCTTCCGGGACAAGGAAGGCAAGGTCATCGCGCGGCTTCTCGACGGGCCACCCTGCATCCTGTCCACCGGCGGCGGCGCGTGGCTGTCCGAGGACAATCGCCGGATGCTGATGGCGCAAGCCTGCGTGGTCTGGCTGAAGGCCGATCTCGATCTTCTCTGGTCGCGCGTGCGGCACAAGTCCCACCGTCCCCTGCTGCGCACCTCCAACCCGAAGGCGACACTGACGCAGTTGCTGGAAGATCGGACACCGGCCTATGCCCTCGCCCCCAACAAGGTCGAGGTCGAACCGCAATGGTCGATCGAGGATACGGCAAGCCGGGTCATGGACATCCTGCGTGCGCAAGGCGCCGTGATATCGGAGGCACGGGCCGAATGACATCTGAAAACGTGCACGTCCCCTTGGGTGAGCGCAGCTACGACGTGCGGATCGGGCAAGGCCTCATCGCACAAGCGGGCGCGGAGATTGCGCCGTTTCTTGACCGTCCGAAGGTCTGGATCGTGACCGAGGAAACGGTCGCCGGCCTGCATCTCGATGCCCTGCGCGCGGGGCTCGAGGCGGGCGGCCTCTCCCATGAAAGCCTGATCCTGCCACCCGGCGAGGCCACCAAAAGCTGGCCCCATCTGCAACGCGTGGCCGATTGGCTGCTGGCCGAAAAGGTCGAACGCCGAGACATCGTGATTGCCTTCGGCGGCGGCGTGATCGGCGACCTCGTGGGCTTCGCTGCCGCCATCCATCGGCGCGGCATCCGCTTCGTGCAGATCCCCACCTCGCTTCTGGCACAGGTCGACAGCTCCGTCGGCGGCAAGACCGGCATCAATACAAGCCATGGCAAGAACCTGATCGGCGCGTTCCACCAGCCATCGCTGGTGCTCGCCGATATCGATGTGCTCGGAACGCTGACACCGCGCGATTTCCTTGCCGGCTATGGCGAAGTCGCGAAATACGGGCTGCTCGGCGATGCCGGTTTCTTCGCGTGGCTCGAAGACAATGGCCCGGCGCTCGCGCAAGATGCCGCGCTCAGGCAAGAGGCCGTGCGCCGCTCCGTCCAGATGAAGGCCGATATCGTCGCCCGGGACGAGACCGAACAGGGCGACCGCGCGCTCCTGAACCTCGGCCATACCTTCTGCCATGCGCTTGAAGCCGCGACCGGTTACTCCGACCGCCTTCTCCACGGCGAAGGCGTGGCCATCGGCTGCGCGCTGGCGTTCGAATTGTCCTCCCGCCTCGGCCTCTGCGCCCAGGAAGATCCCAGCCGCGTCCGCGAACACCTCGCCGCCATGGGCATGAAGCGCGACCTTGCGGATATCCCCGGCGATCTGCCGGATGCCGACGGCCTTCTGGCGCTGATGGCACAGGACAAAAAGGTTGTCGCCGGTCAACTCCGCTTCATCCTCGCGCGTGGCATCGGTGAGGCCTTCGTGACGGCCGATGTGCCGGGCGACACGGTCCGCACGTTGCTGCAGGAGCAACTCGCAGCGCGCTAATGGTTGCGCGCGCAAGCTCTATCTTTGTTCCCTGAAAATGCCCGCCGGAGGCAGCGGAACATTTACCACGCGAACGACGTCCCCGTGTCGCGTTTCGACTTGCCACGGACTCCCCCAGCCTCTCACATGACGCCACAACCACAGGAGGCCCGCCCATGAAATCCCACACCCGCGTCTGCATTATCGGCGGCGGTGTCGTCGGCTGTTCGGTGGCCTATCACCTGACGAAACTGGGCTGGTCGGACGTGACGCTGCTGGAACGTTCGGAACTCACCTCCGGCTCCACATGGCACGCGGCGGGCGGGTTTCACACGCTGAACGGCGACACCAACATGGCCGCGCTTCAGGGCTACACCATCCGCCTCTACAAGGAGCTGGAGGACCTGACCGGCATGTCCTGCGGGCTCCACCATGTCGGCGGCGTAACACTCGCGGACACGCCCGAGCGCCTCGACATGCTGAAGGCCGAACGCGCCAAGCACCGGTTCATGGGGCTGGAAACCGAGATCGTCACCCCCGACGAGATCAAGGCGCTGGCACCCATCACCAACACCGACGGCGTGCTCGGCGGCCTCTACGACCCGCTCGACGGCCACCTCGACCCCTCCGGCACGACCCATGCATATGCCAGGGCCGCGAAAATGGGCGGGGCGGAAATTCATCTGCATACCAAGGTGTTGGAAACGAACCCTCGTGTGGACGGATCGTGGGAGATCGTCACCGACAAGGGCACGATGATCGCCGAACACGTGGTCAACGCCGCGGGCCTCTGGGCGCGCGAAGTGGCGGCCATGGCGGGCTGCTACCTGCCGCTGCACCCGATGGAACACCAGTATCTCGTGACCGAGGAGACGCCCGAGATCTACGAACGCGACACCGAGCATCCCCACGTCATGGACCCCGCCGGTGAAAGTTATCTCAGGCAGGAGGGGCGCGGCCTCTGCATCGGGTTCTACGAGAAAACCTGCCGCCCCTGGGCCGTCGACGGCACGCCGTGGGATTTCGGCCACGAACTGCTGCCCGACGATTTCGACAAGATCACCGAGTCCATCGCCTTCGCCTTCCGGCGCTTCCCGGTTCTGGAACGCGCCGGGATCAAGTCCGTGATCCACGGCCCCTTCACTTTCGCCCCCGATGGCAACCCGCTGGTCGGCCCGGTTCCGGGGCTGCGCAACTACTGGTCGGCCTGCGGCGTGATGGCGGGCTTCAGCCAAGGCGGCGGTGTCGGCCTCAGCCTTGCGCAATGGATGATCGAAGGCGAGGCAGAGCGTGACGTGATGGCCATGGACGTGGCCCGCTTCGGGCGCTGGATCACGCCGGGCTACACGTTGCCGAAGGTGATCGAGAACTACCAGACGCGCTTTTCCGTCGTCTATCCGAACGAGGAACTGCCCGCCGCGCGCCCGCTCCGCACCACGCCGATGTATGATGTTTTCAACGACATGGGCGCGGTCTGGGGCCAGCAATACGGGCTGGAGGTCCCAAATTACTTCGCCCAAGGCGATGAGCCGCGCTACGAGACGCCGTCCTTCCGCCGCTCCAACGCCTTCGAGGCGACCGCCCGCGAAGTGGCCGCCGTGCGCGGCGCCGTGGGCATCAACGAGGTGCAGAATTTCGGCAAATATGACGTGCAGGGCCCCGGCGCCCGCGCGTGGCTTGACCGGATCATGGCGGGCCGCATCCCGCAGCCGGGCCGCCTGTCGCTCAGCCCGATGCTTTCACCGCGTGGCAGGATCATCGGCGATTTCACCATCACCTGCCTCAGCGAGACGCAATTCCAGCTCACCGGCTCCTACGGGGCGCAGGATTACCACATGCGCTGGTTCAAGGCGCATGCCGATGACGGCGTGACGATCACCAATGTCTCGGACCGGCGCACCGGCTTCCAGATTGCGGGGCCGCATGCGCGCGAGGTTTTGCAGGCCGTCGCGCGGGAAGACGTCAGCGCCATCAGGTTCATGGACGCGCGGCACCTGACCATCGGCCTGTCCACCGCCCTCGTCCAGCGGGTCAGCTACACGGGCGACCTCGGCTACGAGATCTACGTCGACGCGATGGAACAGCGCGCGCTTTGGGACGTGCTGTGGGCCGCCGGGCAGCCCTTTGGCATGGAACCCTTCGGCATGCGCGCGATGATGAGCCTGCGCCTCGACAAGTTCTTCGGTTCGTGGATGCGGGAATTCTCGCCCGATTACACGCCTGCCGAAACCGGGCTGGACCGCTTCATCGCCTTCACGAAGGACGCGGATTTCATCGGGCGCGCGGCGGCGGAGGCCGAGCGTGCCGCCCCGCCCGACCGGGTGCTGGCGGCCTTCGAGGTCGATGCCGACGACGCCGATGTCGTGGCGTACGAGCCGATCTGGATCGACGGCAAGGTGCAGGGCTTCTGCACCTCCGGCGGCTATTCGCACCATGCGGGCAAGAGTATCGCGCTCGGTTTCGTCCCGCGCGACAAGGCCACCGAAGGGCTGGCGGTCGAGATCGAGATCCTCGGCCAGATGCGCCCGGCCCGCCTGATCACCGAGCCGCTCTTCGATGCCGATGGCGCGCGGATGCGCGGATGAAGGATCCGCTGATCCTCCTGCTCGCCGCCGGGGCCTCAAGCCGCATGAAGGGCGCCGACAAGCTCATGGAGGAGGTCGACGGTCAGCCGCTCCTCCGCCTGATGGCCGAGCGCTGCGTGAAAGCGGGGGATACCCGCGTGGTGCTGGGGCCGGATCAACCCGCCCGCCGGGCGGCACTGGACGGGTTGGCCGTCGACATCGTCGAAGCGACCGGCACAGACGGCATGGCCGCTTCGATTCGAGCCGGGGTCGAGGGTGTTAAAAATCGCGCGGTGATGATCGTCCTTGCCGACATGCCAGAGGTCACGGCATCGGATCTGCACCTTTTATCAGGGCTTTACGCACAAAACCTTTCGCCGATCCTGCAAGCCGCCGGCGCCAATGGCACACCTGGTCAGCCGGTGATTTTTGGGCCGAAATACCTCAAACAGCTTGCCAGGCTGGAGGGCGATCAAGGCGCGAAATCCGTCCTGAAGGCGAACGCCCGCGACGTTGCCCTGATCCCCTTGGCCGAAAACCGAGCGCTGACGGACCTTGACACCCCCGAAGACTGGGCCGCCTGGCGGGCCAATCGCTCCTCCGACTGATCCCCCTGATCCACGCAAGAAGAACGGGCGGTCCTTCCCCCCGGAAAGGACCGCCCGTCGGTGGTGTTGCTGCAGATAATCCGGGGGGCCGCGTATGGTGCGAGTTACACGCGGCCCCTAGGCACACTCAGAGTTGCAGAAGCTTCGCCTCGTGAGCCTTTAGCGAGCGGCGCGCGGCCACGTAATCGGTCAGGCCGTCCTCGGTCGCCAGTTCGGGGAACAGCGCGAAGATCTCGTCGCGTGTTGCCTCGCCCATGGAGCCGAGCGACTGATCGCCGGGCTGGAAGCTCTCCGTCCACGCGCCGTCCGACAGAACCACTTCGTGGCGGTCGAACATGAAGTGGATGTAGGTCGTGCGCAGCGTGTCCATGACGCTGATTCCCTGCTTGCCGACCAGGAGCTTCGCCGCAACCAGCACTTCGCTTTCTTCGAAGTAAAGCTGCGGGGTCTCACCCGAGATCAGCACCCGGTGCTGCGGGCTGACCAGCATGTCGCGTTCGGGCAGGTTGTGCCCCAGCGACCCGGCCTTGATCAGGATCGGCTTCATGTTCTCGTGTTCGGCCAGTTCCTGACGGTCAAGCGTGCGGCTACCGGTCCAACGGATCTCCTGTATGCCGTTGTCGCGGGTGATCACCCGGTCGCCTTCCCGCAGGGATTCCACGGGCACCTCGCCCTTCGGCGTGGCGATCATGGCCCCCGGCGTGAAGCAGGGGATGACGTTCTCGATCTCCTTGAAGGTCAGGCGGCCCGTTTCCTCGGTCTGCGTGTTGTCCTTGTAGAAGATCACCGTGCCCGATTCACCGGGTTCCCCCGCCGGATCGACCGCGTCGTCGTAGATCACCTTCAGCGAACCCGAACCGGTGAGGTCGAGCGTGTCGGTGTCGCCATCGTCCAGGTCTTCGCCGCCGACAATGGTGTCGCCCACGCCTTCCTGGTAATCGCCGGAACCGTTCGGGTCGGTGAAGGTGCCGACGTTGAACACGTCGTCCCCGAAACCGCCCTCAAGGCTGTCAGCACCCTGGCCGCCGATGATGACATCGTCGCCGTCGCCACCCAGGATGGTGTCGTCATCGATTCCGCCATCCAGCGTATCGTTGCCCGCGCCACCGTCGATCAGGTCGTTGTCGTCCTCGCCGAAGACCACGTCATTCCCGGCGCCGGCGTTGATCGTGTCATCGCCATTGTCGAGGATCGGATCGCCGAAGAAGCCGTCATTGGGCTCGTCGATGAAGTTGGCCGCCGGGTTGCCGGTGCCGCCCGTGATCGTATCGTCGCCGTCGCCGGTTTCGATCAGGTCATCGCCTTCGCCACCCACGACATTGTCGTTGCCGGAGCCGGTGGTGATCGTGTCCCGATCGGTGCCGCCGTCGACCACGTTGTTGCCGTTGCCAGCGTCGATCAGGTCCGCATCGTCACCCGCAACAATCGTGTCGTTTCCGTCACCGGTGGTGATGGTGTCCTTGTTGTCGTTCGGGTCCGGATCCGGTGCCACGACCGCGAAGCCGCCAGCCGGTGTGCCGATCGGCGTGCCGAGGTCGGGGTTGAACGACCCCGGGTTGTCCGAGTTGATCAGGTTGTCGCCGTCGAGGTCGGTTATCGAGTCATTCCCGGTGGAGCCGGTGATCGAGTCGTTGCCGAGCCCGCCGTCGATCGTGTCATCGCCGGAGCCGCCGGTCAGGCTGTCGTTGCCGTCGCCGCCGTCGAGGACGTCATCGCCCGCGCCGCCGGTCACGCTGTCGTCGCCGATACCGCCGGAGACGGTGTCGTTGCCGTCTTCACCGCGAACGGTGTCATCGCCCTGGCCACCTTCGATGATGTCGTCGCCATTGCCGCCGAGGATGCTGTCGTTGTCATCCCCGCCATCAACGGTGTCGTTGCCTTCACCGGCGTTGATGATGTCGTCGCCGCCATTGCCGCGGATCGAGTCGTCATCCCCGTCGATCCCGTCGATCTGGTCGCCGCCACCGTCGGTCGGAGCATTGCTGTCGTCGTAGCCGGGGTTCATGACTTCGCCGAAGTCTTCACCGTCCACGATGCCGTCAGGCTCCTTCTCGGGCAGGATCAGGGTCTCGATCTCGGCGAAAGTGACGGGGACCCATTCGCCCTCGTCGTTCTTCACTTCCAACGAGCCGGAGGTGGAGTCGCCGTCGCTGTCGACGGTTTCCACCAGGTTCCGGTAGGAAACGAAACCGCTCAGGTCCAGCGTGTCGCGGTCATCGCCGTTGGTCGAGCCATCGACATAGATCGCCGTATCGTTGTCGCCGTTCCCGTCGACCTCGTCCTGGTCGATGATGATGGTATCACTGTCACCGCCACCGATGATGCTGTCGCCGGCACCGCCGATGATCAGGTCGTTGTCACCGTTGCCTTCCAGCGTATCGCTGCCACGGCCACCGACAAGGGTGTCGTCACCGAAGTTGCCCTGGATGAAGTCGTCGCCGTGATCGCCGAGCAGGCTGTCGTCACCCGCGCCGCCGGAGATGGAGTCGTCGTCCACGCCGCCGTCGATCGTGTCGTTGCCGGTGCCACCAAGGATGGTGTCGTCGTCGTCCTGACCGAAGATCACGTCGTCTCCGGCACCGCCGTCGATAAAATCCTTGTTGTTCTCTGGGTCAGGATCGGGGCCGAAGGGCGCACCGAAGCCGTCATCGGGGATGTTGACCGCGTCGGGGAAGGACGGATCGAGGCCACCGTAGATGGTGTCATTGCCCTGACCGCCGAAGAGCGAGTCATTCCCTTCCGAGCCGATGATGACATCGTCGCCGTCACCGCCGTCGACGGTGTCATCGTCGATGCCCGCATCAACCGTGTCGTTGCCACGGCCTGCGCTGATCAGGTCGGCATCGTCACCGGTGCTGATCAGGTCGTCGCCTTCACCCGCTTCAACGGTATCCTTGTCGTTATTCGGGTCGGCATCGGCCGCAACCGCCGGGAACGGACCATAAGCGGGGAAGCCCGCGTCGGGCGTGCCGGGGATACCGGTGTCGATGGTGTCGTTTCCGTCTCCGCCGATCACGCTGTCGTTGCCGTCGCCGCCAGTGATGATGTCATCATCCGCGCCGCCGTCCAGCACATCGTCGCCCTCGCCGCCGTCGATGGTGTCGTCGCCACCACCGCCACGCACGGTGTCGTCGCCCTCGTCACCCGACAGGTCGTCTCCGTCTGGCGAAGCGCCGCCTTCGATGCTGTCATTTCCGGTGCCGCCCGAAACGGTGTCAGACCCCTGGCCCGCGTTGATCGTGTCATCGCCGCCATTGCCCTCGATCACATCGTCGTCGCCGTCGTCGCCGTCGATCTGGTCGCCGCCGCCATCGGTGGGCGCGTTCTCGTCATTGTAGCCCGGCCCCATATTCTCGCCGAACTCTTCGCCGTCCACGACGCCATCCGGCGGGGTCGGATCGGCGCCCACCTCGATGGTGTGCTCGCCATTGTCGAAGCCGCCGTTCCCGTCCGAGATGATGTAGGACACGGTCGCCGTGCCTTCGAAATCATCGGCGGGGGTGAAGGTATATTGCCCCTCGGTGCCGGTAGGCGTCAGCGTGCCCTGCGAGGCGGGAACCGTGGCCGAGACCACCGTCAGCGTGTCGCCGTCCACATCGGTATCGTTGGCCAGCAGGTCGATGACCACCGGCGTCTCGAAATCGGTCGAGTCACTGTCATTGTTGGCAACCGGATCGTCGTTCACCGGCGTCACGTTGAAGGTGATCGTGCCGGTGTCCGTGCCGCCGTTCCCGTCCGAGACGGTGTAGGTGACACTGTCAGTCCCGTTGAAATTCTCGTTCGGCGTGTAGGTATAGGTGCCGTCGCCATTGTCGGTCAGCGTGCCGTTGGCCGGCGTTCCGATGCTATCGACGGTCAGCGGATCGCCATCCACATCGGTGTCGTTTGCCGTCGGGTTGAAGGTGGCGGTGTCATCCTCGTCGAGGGTGACGGAGTCGTTCACCGCAACCGGATCATCGTTCACCGGGGCGACGTTGAAGGTGATCGTCGCCTCGTCCGTGCCACCCATGCCGTCGGACACGGTGTATTTCACCTCGTCCGTGCCGTTGAAGTTCTCGTTCGGCGTGTAGGTGTAGGTGCCGTCGCCATTGTCGGTCAGCGTGCCGTTGGCCGGCGTGCCGATGGAAACGACCTCCAGAGGGTCGCCATCGCCATCGGTGTCGTTCAGCGTCGGGTTGAAGGTGACGCTGTCGTCCTCGTCGACCGGGATTTCGTCATCGTTGGCCTTCGGGCCTTCGTTGAACGGGTCGGTCAGGATCGTCTCGATGCCCGAGAACGACAGGACGGAGCCATCCTGGAACGTCGCGGTGCCGGTCTGCGCACCGTTGTCGTCAGGGTCTGCGACCGCGTCGATCACCACGCGGCCTGCGCCGCGCAGGTCGAGCACGTCGTTGTCGGCGTTCTCGTCCGGCCCGTTACCACCGTCGACCACGTCGCCATCGGCATCGGCGGAATTGCCCACCAGGAAGGTGTCGTCGCCCCCCTCGCCGTACATCATGTCCGCGCCGGCACCGCCGGTGATGACATCGTCGCCACCGTCGCCGTCACCCAGCTCGTAGCCGGTGTCGAAGAAGATGTCGGTGATGTGGATGCCCGAGTTGTCGTGGCCATCCTGCGTGTGTTCCACGACCAGCTTGCTGATCGGGCCCGCGATCGTCACCTGTACCGTGGTATCCGGGTCGTTCACGTTCTGATACGACCCATCGGCATCGGCAGTGTTGCCGTTGATGACGACGTCCGAGCCGCCAACCAGCGTGACGGGCACGGCATTGCCGTTCGCGTCGAACGCCGTGACGGTGACGAACCCGTCGCCGTCGAGGTCGTTGATGTTGAATTCGACATTGCCGACCGGCTCCGAGAATTCCCACTGGAATTCACCGGTGTTACCCTTGCCATCCGTCTCGGACATCAGCGAGCTGTTGGTGTCGACCACTTCGCCACCGCCGTCGATCCCGGCCACGTTCAGCACGGTCGAATTGTCCACGTCACTGTTATGGCTGCCGGTGTCCTTGGTGCGCGAATAGGTCACCATGACGTCGCCGGTGTCCTGCGTCACGCCATTGTCGGCCTGGTGGCTCGACACGAGATCCCAGTTGAAGCTTTCGCGCGGGCCGGTGAACGAACCGCCGGTCTCTTCGCCGCTGTCGCCGTAGATGGTGTCGTTGCCGCCTTCACCGCTGATCGTATCGTCGCCGCCATTGCCGTAGATCAGGTCGGCATCGTTGGTGATGATGTCGCCGCCCTGGTTGGTGGGCGCGTTGGAATCGTCATAGCCAAGCTCCATCACCTCGCCGCTGGCCTCGCCATCGACGGCGCCGTCGGGCGTGGGCGTTGCGGTGTAGCCGGCATCCACGTTCAGCGCGCTGCTGTACGAGCCGGAGGTTTTCGGCCCCGGAATCGGGTCCGAGAACCCGGTGCTCTCGTCGGCGTCGCTATCCTCGTTCTCCGCACCCACGTTCTGCGCGATCAACGTCTCGCCGTTCACGTTCGTCGGGAACTTCACAACGTAGGTCTTGTGCGAGGACGTCGAGAGACCTTCGAACCGGTACCCGCCGTGGGCATCGGTCGTCGTGTGGCCGAGGAATGTCTTGTTGCCGTGGGAATCGACCTTGTAGAGCTCGACGCGCAGGCCGGCCAGACCACTCTCGTATCCGCCGGTGTTCAGGTTTTCGGTGTTGTCGCCATCGCTGTCCGTAAACAGACGCCCCGCAATCGTTCCGCCACTCGTAAAGGTCATCTCGCACTCTCCTAATTGCCGGCCACAAACCGGCCCCCCCGCCAAGGCGGACGTTCACTAAAGTTCAACTGATCGCGACGACGCTCAGGCAGCGGGCGACCGCGCATGTGAACCGAACTGGAAAGAGAGGGGCAGGTCATTCTGACCCGCGACAGGCAGCCATCCGGTGCCGCGAAAAGGCTCCAGACGCGTAACGAAACCGCTCGGGCAAAACGCCCGAAAACATGCGGCTACACCCCTCTCGCACTTATCCAATGCGATTCACGTGTGCGGCCGCCCCCGTGGCCTATGTGCAGACATCGCCCCCCAGTTGGGCTGCCCTTGGGATAGCGGAAAACTACTGCCGATTTGAAGAGAAATTTTTGTCAATCACGTCAGAATTGGGGCAGAAGATGGTTAAGATTGGTGCCAATAAGGGACAACAGAACGGCACATTGTTTCGTGGATCGCCCTGGCCACGGAAGATCAGCCAAGCCAACACGCGCAGATTCCTCTTGCTTTCTTGGATTTGGCCTGCGGTTCGGCGATTTCCGCTGCGGCACCGACCTGCCAATTGTCCCCGGATGGTAGACAATCACTTGCTGACGCAACGGAAACAGTTTGTCGACATTGCGGCCGCCGCTGGGGCTCGAACGCCTACCTTTTTCGACATGTCCTAGCCCGGCAGACCTGTCCTTTTAGACAGGTCCGGAAACACATCCACCCCCGTCCCGCGCACCCTGCGGGCGAATCGCGTAGTCCGGTCGGACCGGATCGGCGTAACCACGCCACGACGCTGCACTTTCGGATGGGCTGGTACCCGAGGTCGGACTCGAACCGACAAGCCTTGCGGCGGGGGATTTTGAATCCCCTGCGTCTACCAATTCCGCCACTCGGGCCCAATGCGCGGCACTTACCCCTGACCGATTGCCGCGTCAACGGCCCTCAACCCTGCCTTGACCCCCCGCACCCGATGCGGCACCCATCGCAAAACGCCTAGAGCAGGACTCCATCGACATGCTGCGCCGCCTTTACGACTGGGTGATGGGATTTGCCGGTCACAAGCATGCCTTGTGGGTCCTGGCCATCGTGAGCTTCGCGGAAAGCTCCGTCTTCCCGATCCCGCCAGATGTCCTGATGATCCCGATGATCCTCGCGCGGCCCTCCAAGGCCTGGCTGATCGCATCCGTCTGCCTCGTCGCCTCCGTCCTCGGCGGCCTTCTGGGCTACGCCATCGGCTATTTCGCCTTCGAGGAAATCGGCCGCCCGATCTTCGAGGCGCTCGGCAAGCTCGAACGGATCGAGGAATTCAACGAACGTTTCAACGGCGTGGGCTTCTGGGCGGTGCTGATCGCGGGGCTGACCCCCTTCCCCTACAAGGTCATCACCATCATGTCGGGCTGGACGGCGATGCCGATCGGCACCTTCATCATGACCTCCATCATCGCGCGGGGCCTGCGCTTCTTCATCGTCGCGCTGCTTCTGTGGAAATTCGGCGCACCGATCCGTGATTTCATCGAACGGCGCCTCGGCCTTATGTTCATCCTGTTCTGCCTGCTCCTCGTGGGCGGCTTCTATGTGTTGAAATTCCTATGACTCTGACCAGACGCCACCTGATCGCCCTTGCCGGCCTCGGCTCCGTTGCACTCTTCACCGGTGCGCTGTCGTTCCAGTATATCGGCGGGCTTCTGCCCTGCACGATGTGCCTGTGGCAGCGCTGGCCGCATCGCGTGGCGATCGTCCTCTCGATCATCGGCGTGGCCATTCCGAACGCCATCATCGCGTGGCTCGGCGCCGTGACCGCGCTGGTCGGCGCGGGCCTCGCGCTGCTGCACACCGGGGTTGAGCGCGCATGGTGGGAAGGCCCCCAGGTCTGCGGCGCCTCCGCGGCACAGGACGTGGGCGCGCTCAGCACCGAGGATCTCTTCGCCCTCGACAGCGGCCCGCGCATTGTTTTGTGCAACGAGGTCGCGTGGGAGTTTCTTGGCCTCAGCATGGCGTCGTGGAACGGCATCTTCTGCCTCATCCTCGCCGGCATCTGGATCGCTGCGGCCCGCCGCCCCGCGTGACGGGCCGGAAAACGCGCGTTTTCCGGGCGCGCCGCGCGCGGCGCGGGAAAACTCCAGTTTTCCCTCCGAAGATCTCGAGATTTTCGGCTGCCTCACGCCCGCCGTCCGCCCTTCCGCGTGTTCAGCATCAGGCTCGTCTCCGAGGTTTCGATCCCGTCGATGCGCCGGATCTCGAACAGCACCTTGTCGAAGGCTTCCAGCGTCTCGGTCCCGATCTCGGCAATCAGGTCCCATTTGCCGTTCGTGGAATGCACCCGCGTCACCGCCGCGTGGCCGGTCAGCCGGTGCATGACCCGCTCCGCCCCGGGACCCGAGATCGACAGCATCATAAGCCCCCGCACCGGGGCGTCCTGCAGATCCTGCGCGGTCTGCACCGTGTAGCCCCGGATCACGCCCGCCGTTTCCAGCTTCTCGATCCGCGCGCGCACCGTGGCCCGGCTGATGCCGAGACCGGCCGCAAGGTCTGAAAGCGACGCCCGCCCATCGCGGCGAAGGGCCGACAGAAGATCCCTGTCCGTTCTGTCCATTTTGAAACCTCTGACACTCATATTGGGCAATCCATGCCCGATTTGTGCAGTTTGCTGGCTTCCATCCCACGCGATCTGCGCAGATTCTGCAAGCGAACCGAAACTGGACGGAGCAGATCATGCAAAAGGACTGCATTCTCGTGGGTGCGCCGGTCGATTGCGGCAAGGCGCGCCAGGGTTGCCTGATGGGCCCCGATGCCTTTCGCGTCGCGGGCATCGCCGAGGCATTGCACGAACTGGGCGTCGCCGTGCGCGATCTGGGCAATCTCTCACCTTCCGAGACCGACCTGCCCCAGCATCCGCATCTCCATGAACTGCCCCGGACGGTCGGCTGGACCAGGGCGCTGATGGACGCGGCTGAGGCCAGCATGGCGGACGGCTTCCCGATCTTCCTTGGCGGCGATCACGCGCTCTCGATGGGCAGCGTCGCCGGTGTCGCCGCCCATGCGCAGGCGCTGGGCCGTCCGCAATTCGTGCTCTGGCTCGACGCCCATTCCGATTTCAACACGCCGCAGACCACCACCTCCGGCAACCTGCACGGCTGCCCCGTCGCCTATGTCACCGGCCAGCCGGGGTTCGAGGACTTCCCGCCCCTGCCCGCCCCGATCCCGGCAGAGAATGTCTGCATGATCGGCCTGCGCTCCGTCGATGCACCCGAGCGTGCGGCGCTCGAGGCGCTGCCGGTGGACCGCCACGACATGCGCGCCATCGACGAACACGGCATCGCCGCGCCGCTCCGCGCTTTCCTTGCCCGCGTGGCCGAGGCCGGCGGCGCGCTGCATGTCTCGCTCGACGTCGATTTCCTCGATCCGTCCATCGCACCCGCCGTGGGCACCACCGTGCCGGGTGGCGCCACCTTCCGCGAGGCGCACCTGGTGATGGAGATGCTGCACGAAAGCGGCCTCGTCACCTCGCTCGACCTGGTGGAGCTGAACCCTTTCCTCGACGAACGCGGCCGCACCGCCTCGCTGATGGTGGACCTCACCGCCTCGCTCATGGGCCGCAAGATTTTCGACCGCCCGACACAAGGATACGCCGCATGACCCTCCCCGCCCCCTCCGAGCGCGCCTTCGTGCCCTTCGTCTCCGTCGCCAACATGATGGCCCTGATCCACGAGATCGGGCTGGAACGCATGCTGGTGGACCTCGCCGACGCCATCGAGGCCGATTTCAAACGCTGGGACCTCTTCGACAAGACCCCCCGCGTCGCCGCCCATTCCCCCGACGGCGTGATCGAGCTGATGCCCACCAGCGACGGCGAGCACTACGCGTTCAAATATGTCAACGGCCACCCCAAGAACACGCGCGACGGGCTGCAGACGGTGCAGGCCTTCGGGCTGCTGGCCGATGTCGACACCGGCTACCCCGTGCTGCTGTCGGAGATGACGGTCCTCACCGCGCTGCGCACCGCCGCAACCTCCGCCATGGTCGCCCGCCACCTCGCGCCGAAAAACGCGAAAACCATGGCGATGATCGGCAACGGCGCGCAGTCGGAATTCCAGTGCCTCGCCTTCAAGGCGGTCTGCGGGATCGACACAGTGCGCCTCTACGACATCGACGCGGGCGCGACCGGGAAGGCCGCCCGCAACCTCGCGGGCTCCGGCCTGACGATCATCCCCTGCACCTCGCCCGAGGAGGCCGTCGAAGGCGCGCAGATCATCACGACCTGCACCGCCGACAAGCAATACGCCACCATCCTGACCGACAACATGGTGGGCGCGGGCGTGCATGTGAACGCCATCGGCGGCGACTGCCCCGGCAAGACCGAGCTGCACCGCGACATCCTCCTGCGCTCCGACATCTTCGTGGAATACCCGCCCCAGACCCGCATCGAGGGCGAGATCCAGCAACTCCCCGAAGATCACCCCGTCACCGAGCTCTGGCGCGTGATCCGTGGCGAAGCCGAGGGCCGCACCGACCCGCAGCAGATCACGCTCTTCGACAGCGTGGGCTTCGCGACCGAGGATTTCTCCGCCCTGCGCTACGTGCGCGAGGCGTTGCAGAGCCACGGCATGTACGACCGGCTCGACATGCTGGCCGACCCGGACGACCCGCGCGACCTTTTCGGGATGGTGCAGCGCGCCCGGCCTGCCTAGGCGCGCCGCATGCCGTCAGTGCAACGTGAACTCACCCGTCACGTTGCGCCATTCACCCGGCGCGATCACCTTGCGATGGGTGAAACGGACCGAATGCAACGGCCCCTCGATCTTGTCCTGCCAGAATTCGATGAACTCGAACAATCGCGGGTAATCGGGGGCCAGATCATAGTCCTGCCAGACGAAGGTGTTCAGCACGTTCCGGTAATCCGGCAACCGGTAGAACATCTCTGCGGTGGTGAGCCCGTATCCTTTCAGCATCAGCTCGGTCTCGGTCATTTTGAGGCACCTCTTTCATGTTGCCCTTCCCTTCCGGGAAAAATCCTGCGCCAGATTCGTTAATTTTCAAAGAAAACAATTTGTTAGCAGGCGCGGCTCCGGGCTGCCAAATGCAACCCCCGCGCTTGCACCCAATGTCGCGTCGGACTATGCTGCCGACAACAAAATATAGTGAAAAACACAGCGGACAGGCCAGACTTTGACGGACACTCCCGAGACCCCCGAAGACGGCGGCGCCATGCCGCCCGAACGGCCCGAACATTCCGGCCCGACGATCGACATTTCGGCGGAGATGAAGACCTCCTTCATCGACTACGCCATGTCGGTCATCATCTCCCGCGCGATCCCCGATCTGCGCGACGGGTTGAAGCCCGTGCACCGGCGCATCCTGTTCGCCATGCACGAAACCGGCAACACCCACGACAAGGCCTATCGCAAGTCCGCGCGGCCCGTCGGGGACGTCATGGGCCAGTATCACCCCCATGGCGACTCGGCCATTTACGATGCGCTGGTCCGCATGGCGCAGGATTTCTCGATGTCGCTGCCGCTCCTCGACGGGCAGGGCAACTTCGGCTCGATGGACGGCGATAACCCCGCCGCCATGCGTTACACCGAGGTGCGGATGGACGCGCCCGCCGCCTACATCCTGGCCGATATCGACAAGGACACGGTCGATTTCGTCGACAATTACGACGGCAAGCAACAGGAACCGTCGGTTCTGCCGTCGCGCTTCCCGAACATGCTGGTCAACGGCGCGGGCGGCATCGCGGTCGGCATGGCCACCAACATCCCGCCCCACAACCTCGGCGAAGTGATCGACGCCTGCCAGGCCCTGATCGAGAATCCGGACCTCTCGTCCGAGGAACTGATCGAATACGTTCCGGCCCCCGATTTCCCGACCGGCGGCCTCATCCTCGGCCGCTCCGGCGCGCGGAAGGCCTACCTCGAAGGGCGCGGCTCGGTCATCATCCGCGCCAAGACCCATACCGAGGAAATCCGCAAGGACCGCTACGCCATCGTCATCGACGAGATTCCCTACCAGGTGAACAAGGCCTCGATGATCGAACGCATCGCCGATCTGGTGCGCGAGAAGAAGGTCGACGGCATTTCCGGCGTAGCCGACGAATCCGACCGGGTCGGCGTGCGGGTGGTGATCGAACTCAAGCGCGACGCCACGCCCGAGGTTGTGCTGAACCAGCTGTTCCGCTTCACCCAGATGCAGACGTCTTTCGGCTGCAACATGCTGGCGCTGAACGGCGGACGGCCCGAGCAACTGACGCTGCGCGGCTTCCTCACCGCCTTCCTCGATTTCCGCGAGGAAGTCGTCGCCCGCCGCACCGCCTTCGAACTGCGCAAGGCACGCGACCGGGCCCATGTGCTCTGCGGTCTGGCTGTCGCCGTGTCCAACGTGGACGAGGTGGTGCGCACCATCCGCGCCTCCGCCGATGCGCCCGAAGCGCGTGAAAAGCTGATGACGCGCCGCTGGCCGGCCGAGGAAATCCTGCCCTTCATCAAGCTGATCGACGATCCGACCCACACGGCCAACGACGACGGCACCTACAACCTGTCCGAGACTCAGGCCCGCGCCATCCTGGAATTGCGCCTGCAACGCCTGACGCAGCTTGGCGTGAAAGAGGTCACCGACGAACTCGAAGAACTGGCGGGCAAGATCAAGGAATACCTCGCCATCCTCGCCTCGCGCGACCGCATCCTCGAAATCATCTCGGGCGAACTGGCCGAAGTGCGCGAGAAATTCGCCGTACCGCGCCGTACCGAGATCGTCGACTGGTCCGGCGACATGGAAGACGAGGACCTGATCGAGCGCGAGGATATGGTCGTCACCATCACGCAGGGCGGCTACATCAAGCGCACCCCGCTGGCCGACTTCCGCGCGCAGAAACGCGGCGGCAAGGGCCTCAGCGGCGGCTCGATGAAGGATGATGACGTCGTGACGTCGCTCTTCGTCGCCAATACCCACACGCCGCTGCTGTTCTTCACGACCAACGGCATGGTCTACAAGCTCAAGACATGGCGTCTGCCGCAGGGTTCCCGCTCTTCGCGCGGCAAGGCCATCGTGAACATCCTGCCCATCGAGATCGGCACCGGCATCGCCGCGATCATGCCCGTCGACCGGGATGAGGATCACTGGGACGAGTTGCAGGTGGTGTTCTGCACCGACCGGGGCACGGTGCGGCGCAACGCGCTGTCGGACTTCGCCAACGTCATGCGCAACGGCAAGATCGCCATGAAGTTCGAAGGCGAAAGCGAAGGCTGGCGCATGATCAACGCGCGCATCGCCTCCAACGACGACGACGTCATGCTGGTGACCCGCAAGGGCCGCGCGATCCGCTTCCCCGCCACCGACGTGCGGGTGTTCAACTCCCGCGCCTCCACCGGTGTGCGCGGCGTGCGTCTCGCCGAGGGCGACGAGGTCGTCTCCATGTCGATCATCCGCCATTTCGAGGCCGACCCGCAGGAACGCGCCGCCTACCTCAAGCAGCGCCGCCTGATGGCCGGCGCGCCCGAGGAAGAGGTCGAGGTGGACGAGGACGAGGAAGCCGTCGCACAGGGTCAGCTCTCGCCCGAACGCTACGCCGAGATGTCGGCAGCCGAGGACCTGATCCTGACGATCACCTCCGGCGGTGCGGGCAAGCTGTCGTCGTCGCACGATTACCCTGTGCGCGGGCGTGGCGGCCAGGGCGTCATGGCGATGGACAAAGCCATGCGCGGCGGTGACCTCGTGGCGTCCTTCCCCGTCGATCTCGACGATCAGATCATGCTGGCCACGTCGACAGGCCAGTCGATCCGGGTGCCGATCGACGGCATCTCCTTCCGCTCCCGTTCGGCGGGCGGCGTGCGGGTGTTCAACACCGGCAAGGGTGAGGAAGTCGTCAGCGTCGCCTATATCGCCGATCAGGGTGACGAGGATGCCGAGGTGATCGACGAGGGCGGCGACGGTGGCGGTGATGAATGAGGGATGAGTGGTACGCGGCCGTTGTCGTCGCATTCATCGTTGCCATCCTGATCATGTTCGGCCTCGGATTGCGCCGAGGCCGCCGGGTACAAGCCACCAACGAACAGATAGAGACGAACCAGAAGCAGCAGATCGCGATCCAGGAACGGCAGATCGCGCTCCATGAACGGCAGGTCGCCGCGCTGGAGCGGATCGCCGACAATCTCGAACGCCGCCATGTCTGATCTCCTCGCCCTCATCGGCCGGTTGCTGCTGGCGGCGCTGATGCTGGCCGGCACGGCGCAGAAGATCGCGTCACCCGCCGACGCGCAGGCGCTCCTGGCGCTCGCCGCCCTGCCCGGCTGGCTGATCTGGCCCGCCGCCCTGTTCACCACCATCGCCGGGATCGGCATCGCGCTCGGCATCGCCACGCGCCCCCTTGCGATCCTGGCCGCGGGCTATTGCATCGTCACCAGCTATTTCCACTACCTCCTCGGCGATCCGTGGCAGATGACCATCGTGGTCAAGAACTGGGTCATCGCCGGCGGCTACCTGATGCTCGCCGCCCATGGCCCCGGCCGCTTCGCCATCGCACGGCACGAGACCTGAGCGCCCACCGCCAAATCGCCCGACCCGCGCCCCATTCCTGCCGCGTCTGCCCTGATTTCGCCCCAAGCTCCGCATTTCCGCCGCACAACGGCCCGGAAATCACACCGTAAATTTCCTTAAATTTGTCTCGAACCGGCCGCTTCATGACCATTAGGGCAACTTGACCGGTCGCGGACACACCCCCGGCGCGACCCGAATGCCAAGGCACCTCGGCATCGCACCCGGTCAGCAGACAAGGAAAGGACACCCAATGTCCACAGGTACGGCAGATCGCGTTACTCTGAATGTCGCAGCTCAACTGGTACTGAGAGTTCTCATCGCATCCTACTTCCTGGCGGTTGCGCTCAACATCATCCCCGGCACCAATCTCGGCATCCTGTTCTCCGCCGTGCTGCCGGAAATCTACGCCACGGCAACCGCCGCGGGGCTGGTCTTCATCTGTTCCTTCCTCATCATGCTCGGCATGGCGACCCGCGTCGCCGCGCTGATGCTGGCGATCATGACCTTCTTCGCCAGCTACCTCGTGATGATCGAACTGGGTGTGGAGCAGGAACTCGGCGCCTTCTGGCGGGACCTCGCCCTGATCGCGGCGCTCCTCCTGACCTATGGCGACAGCGTCCACGACCGCCGCCTGCGTCGCAAGCTCGTGCAGCGCGTGATCGTTCCCCGCCGGGTTGTCGCCAGCACGCTGACCCGGGCCGCCATGGGCGCGGAGACGCAGGTTCCCCGTCCCCGGGACCTGCGCGCCGGTGCAAGGGCACGGGCGGAGGCCGACCAGAAGTTCGAACGCCCCGCACGGCCCGCCGAAACCCCGGTGTTCAGCAGCACCCGCCGCGACGCGCCGTCGGCCCCGGTCATGGACGACGTGGTCGACAACATCTTCGCGGATGACGAGGCTTGGACCGCCGCCTGATCCGGCCGACCAGAACCCCAGACGCACCGCCCCGGCGGTGCGTCTGACGTTTCACACCCACCTTGAGCCGCCCGGCCCGCTCCGCTATCTGGGCGCCATGGACACGGATCTAACAATCATCGGCGGCGGCATGGCAGGGTCCGAGGCCGCGTGGCAGGCAGCCAATGCGGGCCTCAGGGTCCGCATCGTCGAAATGCGCCCCAAGGTCGAAACCTTCGCCCACCGCACCGGCAACCTGGCCGAGATGGTGTGCTCCAACTCGTTCCGCTCGGACGATGACGAACAGAACGCCGTGGGCCTGCTGCATTGGGAAATGCGCGCCGCGGGCTCGCTCATCATGGAAAGCGCCGACGCCCACAAGCTGCCCGCGGGCGGTGCGCTAGCCGTCGACCGCGACCCGTTCTCGGAAACCGTGACTGCGCGCCTCCGCGCCCATCCGAATATCGAGATCGTCGAAGACGAGATCACCGAACTGCCCGCCTCCGGCGCCACGATCATCGCCACCGGCCCCCTCACCGGCAGCGCGCTCGCCGATGCCATCGCCAGGGAAGCCGGCCAGCAAAGCCTCGCCTTCTTCGACGCTATCGCCCCCATCGTCTATGCCGAGACGATCGACATGGGCACCGCATGGCGCCAGTCCCGCTACGACAAGGGCGAGACGCAGGAAGAGCGTGAGGCCTACATCAACTGCCCGATGACCAAGGACCAGTACGAGGCCTTCATCGACGCGTTGCTCGCCGCCGACAAGACCGAGTTCAAGGAAGGTGAGACCGCCGGGTATTTCGACGGCTGCCTGCCGATCGAGGTCATGGCCGAGCGCGGTCGCGAAACCCTGCGCCACGGCCCGATGAAGCCCGTGGGCCTCACCAATCCGCACGATCCCGAAACCAAGGCTTATGCCGTGGTGCAACTGCGCCGCGACAACGCGCTGGGGACGCTCTACAATATCGTCGGCTTCCAGACGAAGATGAAATACGGCGCGCAGACCGAGGTGTTCCGGATGATCCCCGGCCTGCAAGATGCCTCCTTCGCGCGGCTTGGCGGTATCCACCGCAACACCTTCATCAACTCGCCCACGCTGCTCGACGACCAGATGCGCCTGCGGTCCAAGCCGCATATCCGCTTCGCGGGGCAGATCACCGGCGTGGAAGGTTACGTGGAATCCGCCTCCATGGGCCTGCTTGCCGGTCGCCTTGCCGCCGCCGAGGCGCGCGGTGAGACCCTGCCGCCGGTTCCGCCGACGACCGCCATGGGCGCGCTCGTCACCCACATTACCGGCGGCGCGGACGCCAAGACCTTCCAGCCGATGAACGTGAACTTTGGCCTCTTCCCGCCGGTCGAGGGCCTGAAATCCGGGCGCCGGGGCCGCAAGGACCGATACAAGGCCTATACCGACCGCGCCAAGGCGGACTGGACCGATTGGCTCGCCCCGCAGGCGCAGGCGGCGGAATGATCTGGACGTCGACCGGCCACCGCGCCTAACGTCGCCCCATGGGAACACTCGACAAACCGCTGTGGGAGCCTCGCTCACCCGAGGAAACCCGCGACCTCTACCGGGACTGGGCAGAGACCTATGACGAAGACGTGCAGGGTGCCGGCTACGCGACACCGTCACGCCTCGCCAAGGCGCTGGCCGGAATCGTGCCGGACCTGACTGTCCCGGTTCTCGATTTCGGCTGCGGCACCGGCCTCTCGGGCATGGCATTGGCCGCCGAGGGGTTCACGCAGGTCGACGGCACCGACATCACACCGGAAATGCTGCAACGGGCCGAGGCAACCGGAGCCTATCGCAAGACATGGATCGCCAAACCCGGCGACGCCCCGCCCGAAGGCTACGACGTGATCTCTGCCATCGGGGTCGTCAGCCTTGGCGCGGCGCCTGCGAACACGCTGCATGTGCTTCTCGCCGCTCTAGAACCGGGCGGGCTTCTGGGCTTCAGCTACAACGACGCCACGCTGGCCGATGACAGCTACATGAAGGCGCTCGAAATCGCGCAAAGCCGGGCCGAGTTGATCCACGAGGACTACGGCGATCATCTTCCGGGCAAGGACATGAAGTCCTCCATCTACATCCTGCGCAAATCGTGATTACCCGTTTCGCGCCCTCGCCGACGGGGCCCTTGCACCTCGGCCACGCCTTCTCGGCGCTGACGGCGTTCAACCTCGCGCAGGCCGCTGGCGGCACGTTTCTCCTGCGCATGGACGATATCGACCGCGAACGCTCCAAGCCGGAATACGAGCAGATGGCGTTCGAGGATCTTGCGTGGCTTGGCCTCACATGGCCCGAGCCGGTCATGCGCCAGTCCCGCTCCGGAGACCGGTTTCGCGCGGCTTTGGGGCAACTGGCCGATCTGGGCCTCACCTATCCCTGCTCCTGCTCACGCGGTGATATCGCCGCCGCCGCCGGTGCCCCGCAGGAGGGCGTGCCGGAATTCGGTCCCGATGGCCGCATCTATCCCGGCACCTGTCGCGAGCGGCCCATGTCGGACCTCAAGCCCGATGATGCAATCCGGCTCGACATGGCAAAGGCACTGGAACACGGGCCCCTGCCCGGATTTCACGAGACCGGACCCGAGCGGCCCGGCACCCATGCTCTCGATCCACGGGGAATGATCGAGGGTATCGGGGACGTGGTCGTCGCCCGCAAGGGGCAAGCCGCTGCCTACCACCTCTGCGTCGTGGTCGATGACACCGCGCAGGGCGTCACGCTGGTCACGCGCGGCATGGACCTGTTCGACGCCACGCCGATCCACGTTCTTCTGGCGCATCTCCTGGGGTTTCCGGTGCCCCACTACCACCACCACCGCCTGATCCGCGACGAGGCCGGAAAACGCCTCGCCAAGCGCGACGACGCCCGCGCGATCCGCAAGTACCGCGAGGATGGGGCGACGCCCGAGGACATAAGGGCAATGGTCGGCCTGTGATCTGAAACCCTTAATATTGGGTTAACAAAAAAGGCTTTTTCATTTTATTTCATTGGTTTAGATAGGGTGTGCAAGCTTGCACCATGACGAGCTACTCCCCTTCCGGCGCCATCAGCTCCACCTCTTCACCGTCCCGGATCGCCGTGTAGAAACACACCCGCCGGTTCGTGTGGCACGCCGGCCCCGTCTGGTTCACGACGGCCAGCAGGCAGTCCCGGTCACAATCCACCCGCAGCTCCACCAGCGCCTGCACGTGCCCCGAGGTCTCCCCCTTGACCCAGAACGCCTGCCGCGACCGGCTCCAATAGGTGACGCGGCCGGTTTCCAGCGTCTTGGCAACAGCCTCGGCGTTCATCCACGCCATCATCAGAACCTCACCCGTACCCTCCTGTTGAGCGATACAGGGGATCAAACCATTGTCGTCATAGCGCAGGCTCGCCGGATCAAACGCCGCCATGTCGCACCTCTTTGCAAATCACCTCACCGCCGCTACCTATGGGAGGACGTTCCGAAAGGCAAAGCCATGGCCAGCGACAGCGATCTGATCAAGCTCTACTCCCAGCGCATCCTCGCACTGGCAGCGGACATTCCCCATCGCGGCCGTCTCGAAGCGCCCCAGGCCAGCGTCAAGAAACGCGCGCCCCTCTGCGGTTCGACTGTAACGGTGGACCTCGACGTCAGCGACGGCGTGATCTCCCGCTTCGCGCAGGACGTGAAGGCCTGCGCCCTCGGCCAGGCCTCCGCAGCAATCCTTGGGCAAAACGTCCTCGGCCGCACCCGCGCCGAGATCGAGACCACCCGCGACACGCTCCGCGCCATGCTGAAAGACGGCGGCCCCGTCCCCGAAGCGCCCTTCGACGGCTACGAAGTCCTGGAACCCGCCCGCGACTACCGCAACCGCCACGCCTCGATCCTGCTGGCGCTGGAGGCCACCGCCGAAGCCATGGCCGAAGCCGAACGCGCCGCCTGCGCCTGAGCGCTCCCCCGTTCCACATAAAAAAAAACCGCCGCACATCCAGGGCAGGATGGCGGCGGAGGAATGCGTATCCGAAGTGCTCCGAGGCAAGGAGCTGGAAGGGGTCGTCAGAGAGATCGGCGGGGACAAGTCGCCGGATCGCAAACCCGAAATGGACCGCAGGCAGAAACAGGTAAGGCGTCAGATCACCCCGGGCATGAAGAACATGCCGACGGTCATGGCCGCCAAGGCAACCACACCGGCCAGATCGTACATCAGCGTGCTGCGCGAACGGGCGAGGATCTGTCGGGTCTGGCGGATCATGGCGACCTCCGAATGGGTTGGTTAACGTCTTGTTGATGCTTTGTTCTCACGTCCCGTTAAGATTGTAAAGAACTTTTTGAGAACAAATGCGAACAAACGCGGTTTGTTCTCATCTTATGGGCTTAGCCAACCTCAAGAAGCCGGATCGCCTTGTCCTGTTCCATCAGCCACAAAAGCACCCGCGCGGATTGTCCGCGCGCGCTTGTCAGCTCCGGATCGCGGGCCAGCAGCGTGCGGGCATCACTCTGGGCAAGCGCCTGGAGCGCGGACTGCTCTTCCAGATCGGCGATACGGAAGCGGGGCAAACCCGATTGCGCGGTGCCGATCAGGTCCCCTGCCCCGCGGATCGCCAGATCCTCCTCAGCGATGCGGAAACCGTCCTCGGTCTCACGCATGACCTGAAGGCGCCGCGCTGCGGTCTCGCCCAACGGCGCACGATAGAGCAGAAGGCAGGTAGACTCCGCCGACCCGCGCCCGACACGGCCACGCAACTGGTGCAGGGTCGAGAGGCCGAAAATCTCCGCCTGTTCGATGACCATTATCGAGGCGTTGGGCACGTCGACGCCCACCTCGATCACCGTGGTGGCCACGAGAACCCGCGTCTCGCCCGCCTTGAAGCGCGCCATGATCGCGTCCTTCTCGGCGGGGGGCATCTGGCCGTGGACCAGCGCCACCACCTCGTCGCCAAGCGCGGCGCGCAGCATCTTGAAGCGTTCCTCGGCGGCGGTGGCGTCGTAGACCTCGCTCTCCTCCACCAGCGGACAGACCCAATAGCATTGCCGGCCCTCCGCCAGCGCCTTGCGGAGACGGTCGACCACTTCGTCGATGCGCGCGGTCGAGACCAGCGCGGTCTTCACCGGCGTGCGCCCCGGCGGCTTTTCGTCCAGCACCGAGACGTCCATGTCGCCGTATTGCGCGAGGCTGAGGGTGCGCGGGATCGGCGTTGCGGTCATGACCAGCACGTCCAGCGCCTCGCCCTTCTGGCTCAACCGGACCCGTTCGCGGACGCCGAAGCGGTGCTGTTCGTCCACGATGGCTAGGCGCAGGTCGGCGAATTCCACGTCATCCTGGAACACCGCATGTGTGCCCACGAGGATGTGGATGTCGCCACGCTTGAGAGCGGCGAGTTTTGCCTTACGCTCCGCCCCCTTGTCGGCACCGGTCAGGATCTCGCACACCACCCCGGCATCGTCGGCCAACGGCTTGAGGTTCAGGTAATGCTGCCCGGCAAGGATCGACGTGGGCGCCATCATCACCCCCTGCCCGCCGGCCTCTACCGCGACGAGCAGCGCCATCAGAGCGACCAGCGTCTTGCCCGCGCCGACGTCGCCCTGCAGCAGGCGGTTCATGCGGTGAGGCTTGGCCATGTCATCGGCGATTTCCTCGATCGCGCGGGCCTGTGCGCCCGTGGGCCGGTAGGGCAGCGCCGCCAGCACCTTGCGGCGCAGACTGCCGTCGCCGGTGCTGACGAGGCCGGGCTTCTTGCGGCGGTGCGCACGGGCGAGCGACAGGGTCATCTGGTGCGCGAACAACTCGTCGTAGGCGAGCCGTTCTCGGGCCGGGGTCGCCCGGCTGATATCGGCCATGGATTTCGGCGCGTGCACCTCGGCAATCGCATCCGCCCAAGCCGGCCATTTCCTGCTTTTCCGCAGGTCGAGGTCGATCCACTCGCCGAGATATTCGACACGGGTCAAGGCCGAGGCCATGGCCTTGTGCACCCCGCGCTGGGTCAGGCCATGGGCGAGCGGATAGACAGGCTCGAACTCGGGGATGTCGGCGGCTTCCTCCGGCGGCAGCATATGGTCGGGATGGGGCATCTGCGCGATGCCGTCGTAAAGCTCCACCCTCCCGGAGACGACGCGGCGGCTGCCGACCGGAAGCTGCTTTTCGAGGTAATCGCCACGGGCGTGGAAGAACACCAGCTGGAAGGAGGTTTTCGCATCTTCCACATCGACGCGATACGGCCCTCGCCCGCGTGGCTTGTAATGTTTGCCGATCGTCACTTCGACCGTGGCCATGCCCGGCAGGGTCACGTCGCGGATCGACGCGCGGCGGGTCCGGTCGAGGCCGGAATTCGGCAGTGTCAGGATCAAATCGCGGGGCGTTTCCACCCCGATGCCCGCATAATGTTTCGCCGTCTTCGGCCCCACGCCGTCCAGCGTCTCCAGTTCCGCGAAGAGCGGGAACAGGATTTCCGGTCGGCCTTTCGGGATATGGTCAGCCATCGCCCACCAAGGCCAACCAGCCGTCTTCGTCGATCATCTCGATGCCCAGTTCGGCTGCCTTCGCCGCCTTCGAGCCCGCGCCGGGACCGGCCACCACGAGGTCGGTCTTGGCCGAGACGCTGCCCGAGACCTTCGCGCCGAGGCTTTCGGCCCGCGCCTTGGCCTCGGCCCGGGTCATTTTCTCCAGCGAGCCGGTGAAGACGACCGTCTTGCCCGCGACGGGGCTGTCGGTGGCACGGGCTTCGGGGGCCGTCGGGGTGAGCATGGCCACCAGCTTGTCGATGGATTCGCGCTCGGTCTCCTGCTGGAAAGTCGTGACCAGCGAGACGGCGACGGTCGCGCCGATGCCGTCGATGCCGGTCAGGTCTTCCCACGCGGCCTTGGCCTCGGGCGGAGCATCGGCCCAAGCGGCCTCGCGCGCGGCGGAGACGTTGGCGCGGCGGCCTTCATCGGCGGCTTTCGCGCGTTCGGCGACGATAGCCTCCTCCGCCGCACGGTGGGCCTTGGCGGCCGGGGCGGCCCTGTCGACGGTTTCGGCGAGCGCGTCCCACGTGGTGTAGTGGCGCGCGAGGTCGGCTGCGGCGACCTCCCCCACGTGGCGGATGCCGAGGGCGAAGATCAGGCGCGCCAGCGGGATTTCGCGTTTGTCCTCGATGGCCTGGAACAGGTTCTCGGCCGATTTCTCGCCCCAGCCCTCACGGTTCTTGAGCTGTTGCATGCCCTGACCGTAGCGGTCCTGAAGGGTGAAGATATCGGCAGGTTCCGCGATCCAGCCGTCCTTGTAGAAGGCTTCGACCTGCTTGGCGCCCATCCCTTCGATATCGAAGGCGGCGCGGGAGACGAAATGCACAAGCTTCTCGACCGCCTGCGCAGGGCAGATCAACCCGCCGGTACAGCGGCGCACGGCGTCGCCTTCCTCGCGGATCGCCTGGCTGCCGCATTCGGGGCAGGTATCGGGGAACTGGTAGGGCTTGGCGTCGTCGGGCCGTTTCGAGAGGTCGACGTCGGCGACCTTGGGGATCACGTCGCCCGCGCGGTAGATCTGCACGGTGTCGCCGACGCGGATGTCCTTGCCACCACGGATCGGTGCGCCGTTCGAGTCGCGTCCGGCGATGTAATCCTCGTTATGAAGCGTCGCGTTGGAGACGACGACACCGCCCACGGTGACGGGCGCGAGGCGCGCCACGGGGCTGAGCGCGCCGGTACGCCCGACCTGGATGTCGATGGCCTCCAGCCTTGTCCAGGCCAGTTCGGCGGGAAACTTGTGGGCGATGGCCCAACGCGGCGTGGTGGAGCGCATGCCGAGGCGGCGCTGGTAGCCGAGGTCGTCGACCTTGTAGACCACGCCGTCGATATCATAGCCGAGATCAGCGCGCCCCTCCTCGATACTGGCGTAGTGGGCGAGCAAGTCGGCGCTGGAGTCGCAGGTTTTCGTCAGGTCGTTGATCTGGAAGCCGAGCGTTTCGAGACGTTGGAGCGCACCGGATTGCGTCTCGGCCAGCGGTTCACTGAGCACGCCCCAGGCATAGGCGAAGAAGCGTAGCGGGCGGGACCTGGTAATCTCCGGATCGAGCTGGCGGAGCGAGCCTGCCGCCGCGTTGCGGGGGTTGGCGAAGGTCTTTTCGCCCGCCTCCGACTGCCGTTCGTTGAGCGCGGCAAAGTCGGCATGGGACATGTAGACCTCCCCCCGCACCTCCAGCAGATCTGGGGCGTTTTCGAGCGTGGTCGGGATGTCGTCGATGGTGCGCGCGTTGACGGTCACGTTTTCGCCCACGGTGCCGTCGCCACGGGTCGCGGCGTAGACCAATTCGCCCTGCTCGTAGCGCAGGGAAAGCGACAAGCCGTCGATCTTGGGTTCCGCGGTGAAGGCCAGCGGGGCGTCCGCGGCCAGGCCGAGGTAGCGGCGAATGCCTGAGACGAAATCCTCCACGTCCTCGGCATCGAAGGCATTGGCGAGCGATAGCATGCGCTCGGCATGGGTGATCTTGCCGAAGCCGGAGGCCGGCGCGGCGCCCACCTGTTCGCTGGGGCTGTCGTCGCGCTTGAGGTCGGGAAATCGCGCTTCGATCTCGGCGTTCTCTCGCTTGAGGGCATCGTAATCCGCGTCGCTCAGCTCGGGCGCATCGTCCTGGTAGTAGGCGGCGTTTGCCGCGCCAAGGAGCGTCGCCAGCTCCGCAAGCCGTGCCTCGGCCTGCGCGGCCGTCATCTCTGCCACGGCGATCCTGGCGGTGTCGGTATCGTCAGACATGGCCACTCCCCCGGCTGCGGTCTTTCTGAAGGTGTAGGTGGCACGGGCACGATGGTCCAGTGCGGCCAGCAGGCCCATGCGGCGCCGCATGCGGAAACGGCCCCCGAAGTGACGGAGGCCGTTTCACGTCATGCTGCAGAGAGGCCGCCTAGCCGGTGGCGGCCATGTTCATGTTCTGCGGCTGGCTCACCGGATCGCGAAGAACATATCCGCGGCCCCAGACTGTCTCGATATAGGTTTCGCCCCCGGTGGCCTCGGCCAGTTTCTTGCGCAGCTTGCAGATGAAGACGTCGATAATCTTGAGTTCCGGCTCGTCCATGCCGCCGTAGAGGTGGTTGAGGAACATCTCTTTCGTCAGCGTCGTGCCCTTGCGGAGCGAGAGAAGCTCGAGCATCTGGTATTCCTTGCCGGTCAGGTGCACCGGGACCCCGTCGACATCGACTGTCTTCGCGTCGAGGTTGACCGAGATCTGCCCGGTATTGATGACCGACTGCGCGTGGCCCTTCGAGCGGCGGATGATAGCGTGGATGCGGGCGACCAGTTCCTCCCGATGGAAGGGCTTGGTGAGATAGTCGTCTGCGCCGAAACCGAACCCCTTGAGTTTGTTTTCCGGGTCATCGAGGCCCGACAGGATCAGGATCGGCGTTTCCACCCGTGCGGTCCGCAAATGGCGAAGAACCTCATGTCCGGAGACGTCTGGCAGGTTCAGGTCGAGAAGGATGATGTCGTAGTCGTAGAGCTTGGCCAAGTCCATTCCCTCCTCCCCGAGGTCGGTGGAATAGACGTTCAGGTTCGCATGCTTCAGCATCATTTCGATGCTCCGCGACGTGGTGGGATCGTCTTCGACTAGCAGAACCCGCATCAGCTCTCTCCAGATTGGTCTCGTCTGTTGCGATCAGTTTTCGGTCAAATGGTTAATTACAGGTTACCTGCGCCTCGCTATTTCTCCAAAACATGACTTTTTCTTTGTCATTCATTCACGAAACTTTTGCAAAGCCGTTGTTTTCAGGGCCTTTTCACCGTGGATGGAGACAGCCCTGCGCCAGCTTTCCAATTCTTCCTCCGACAGGGAATACGTGCGAATCGCTTCTTCCGCCGTCAAAAGCCCGTGGTCCACGGCGTGAACCACGGCCGCCTTCCGGCTCGCCACCCAACGCGTCGTCCTTGGCGACGGCAGGTCCGAGCGTGTCATCGTGCGCCCATCGGACAGCGTGACCGCATGCGGCCCGTGGATCTTGCGAATGTACATCTCGGCCTCGTCCGCTTTTCCTGGTTCGACGCAGCTTGACCAAGGAGCCTTAAGATCGCGTAAGCGCGGGTTGAGATGCCTCGGCTTTTTCCTATATGGCTGCGGCACCCCTCCGAAAGGCATGCTCCATGGCACTCGACCGCACCGATGGCCTCAATTCCCTGGGCTTCGCGAAAGCCCCCCAGGACACCCGCGTCGTCGTGGCGATGTCGGGCGGCGTGGATTCGTCGGTCGTGGCTGCGCAACTGGCCGAGGAAGGCTATGATGTCGTTGGCGTCACGCTGCAGCTTTACGACCACGGCGCGGCGCTGGCCAAGAAAGGCGCGTGCTGTGCGGGCCGCGACATCCACGATGCCGCGCGGGTGGCCGAGACGATGGGCTTCCCGCATTACGTGCTGGATTACGAGAACGTCTTCCGCGACGCGGTGATCGACGAATTCGCCGACAGTTACCTCGCCGGTGCCACGCCCGTGCCCTGCATCCGCTGCAACGAGCGGGTGAAGTTCAAGGACCTGCTCGGCACGGCCAAGGACCTCGAAGCCGATTGCATGGCAACCGGACACTACATCCAGCGGATGATGGGCCCGCAGAAGGCGGAACTGCACTCCGCCGCCGATGCCGCGCGCGACCAGAGCTATTTCCTGTTCTCCACCACGCAGGAGCAACTCGATTACCTGCGCTTCCCGCTTGGGCACCTCGCCTCCAAGGCCGAGACCCGCGCGCTTGCTGCGAAATATGGGCTCAGCGTGGCCGACAAGCCCGACAGCCAGGACATTTGCTTCGTGCCGAACGGGAACTACGCTGCCGTGATCGAGAAGCTGCGCCCTGGCGCGGCCGATCCGGGCGAGATCGTGGATATGGACGGCAACGTCCTGGCCGAGCATCGCGGCGTGATCCACTACACGATTGGCCAACGCCGTGGCCTCGGGATCGGCGGTCTGTCGGACCCGCTCTACGTCGTGAAGCTCGACCCCGACACGCGGCGTGTCATCGTCGGCCCGAAAGAGGCACTGAGCACGCGGACCGTCCCGGTGCGCGAGATCAACTGGCTTGGCGATGCCCCCTTCGACAGCCGCGACGCCTGGGAACTGGACGTGAAGATCCGCTCCACCCGACCGCCGCGCGGTGCCACGATCCGCCCTGTCTCGGCCACTGAGGCCGAGGTGGAGTTGGTGGTGGCCGAGGAAGGCGTAAGTCCTGGTCAGGCCTGCGTGTTCTACGACCCTGCAGGAAGCCGCATCTTCGGCGGCGGCTGGATTCACAGGGGCTAGGCCCTCTTCGAGCCTTCTGCATACGCCCCTTTCATCTTGCCAGAAAAACTCCGGGGGAGTCGCGGCACGCGACGGGGGCAGCGCCCCCATTTCCATAGCCCACACGCGAAACGTCAGCCGGTCCGAGGCGATGGCGACGGATGGCCCTTGGCCACGGCGTCAGACCGCACCCCCAATCAGAAAAGCCCGAAACGAAACCTGTTGGTGGCCGTTGGTCAGGATCACGTCGCCGCTTTCGAGCCAGACGATGGAAGTTCCAAGGTCGTTGTAACCGAACAGGCGGAAGCCGTGCTCTCCGAGAAGCGGCGCGAACTGTCCGCTCTCCGTATCCGTTTCGACCCTGTCGAACAGAGCGTGCAGCGCGGCCCGCGCCGCAGGTTCCGGCACGATCCGCACCGCTTCGGCGTCGTCCCAGACAAAGACACAGTGAAGCCGTGCCACGGCGTCCGCCGGCCAGACTTCGAGATCGTCGAAGAGAGGCAGAACCGCGCCCATGAGCCCGAACGTCTCACGCGCCGCGAACCCGTGTTCGGAAAACAGGTCCCGTGTCGCCAGACCGTAGCGGGCGCAGCCGAAGATCGCACCGGGGCGCGGACTGGAGCCCTCGGCCCCGAAATCACCCGAGAGCGCCCATCGGTAGGGATCATCCGCGTCCACCGCCGGACCACCCGGGTCGACCACCGCGCTCGGAAGCGCGGCAAGCAGCGCCCGCTCGAACCCGGCGCGGTCCGCATGGGAGAATTCGCTTAGGGCAAACACCTCCGCCACCGGCAGATCCAGCGGCTCGGCCAGCGCGGGTGGGCCGACGAGGAACAGGATAGGGATCAAGGCGCGAACCATCATGCCCTGAACGCTAGTGGCGAATACGGCGCTTTCGAAGGGGAAAGTGGCGCGGTTGACGGGGCTCGAACCCGCGACCCCCGGCGTGACAGGCCGGTACTCTAACCAACTGAGCTACAACCGCGCATCGGCCGAAGATCATCCGTGCAAGGGGTGGTGGCGCGGTTGACGGGGCTCGAACCCGCGACCCCCGGCGTGACAGGCCGGTACTCTAACCAACTGAGCTACAACCGCTCACCCTTTGCACCGGGCGTCCCGGCGTGAGGGGCGGTTTAGGGCCACCCGCCTGCCCCGTCAAGCGGTCCATCGCGCCGAATTGGCGGTTTTCGAAGGGCATTGGCCCCGGTGTGCCAATCGAGCCCCCGTCAGACCCGTCGAATGGGCCGCTCCGTGGCCGGGCCGACACCGGGGCGCCTGCGTTCGCGCGCAAAGACATACAGCCCCGCCCCAGCGATCAGCGCCGTGCCAAGCAGCATGACCCAGCCCGGCCTTTCGCCAAAGATGACCCAACCCCAGAAGATCGCCAGCGGCAGGGCCGCGTATTCGTAGGACGACACCGTCGCCGCATCGCCGAGCCGGTAAGCCTGGCTGAGGCAATAGCCGACGATGCCGGACGCGAGGCCAAGCACGGCGAATTTCCAGAGATCGCTGGTGTCAGGCCTGATCCACGCGCGCAACAAGAAGACGAGGCTCTCGTTTTCGACCTGCCCGGCAAGGCGCCCGTCACCGACGGCGAGCCAGAACCCGGTCGAGACCAGAATGAAGGCCCCCTGAATATAGATCGCCATTGCCGAGGCTGCCGATTTCGCCCCGAGCTTGCGGGTCATGACCTGCATGCCCGCGTAACAGGCCGCCGCCGCGATCGGCAGGAACAGGGCGCCGCGCGGCACCTCGCCCCAGTCGGTTGCCGGCAACATCATCACGCCGACACCTGCAAATCCAACCACAAGCGCCACGAGTCTATGCGGGCCGACCCGTTCTCCCAGAACCGGGATCGCGAGCAGGGTGATCAGCAGCGGGGCCACGAAAAACAGCGCCGTCGCGACGCCGAGTGGCATCACCGCCAGCGCGGCGAAATAGGTCATGTTCGCGGTGACGATCAGCAGCGCCCGGACCAGATGCAGACCCGGCTGATCCGTGCGCAGCAGGGCAAAACCACCTTCCCGCCACAGGATGACAGAGGTGAAGATCACACCGATCACCGAGCGGATGAACACCATCTGGTGCAGCGGGTATGCACCGGACAATTGCTTGATCAGCATGTCGTTGATCGAGATCGCCCCCATCGCCAGGAGGATCATCACGATGGCGCGCGTTGGGGTCCCGCCGCTCATGCGCGTGCGCCGCTCAACCGGTCCACCAGCCAGACGGTATCGTCCCAGGTGACGGTGACTGCGGGCACCGGGATCTCCATCACACGGTCGCGAAACTCGGGGCTCTCCACCCCGCCCCATGCCCTGTAGATCGCGCGCGCATCGGTGTTCGCGCTCAGCACTTCCAGTGACAGACGCCGCGGAATCGCCAGAACCGCCACCGCCGACATCAGGGCCCGCCCCACACCCTGCGCCCGCGCCGATGGGGAGACGTGCAGATTGTCGAGAAACGCACCGCCGCTCGGCCCCTCGTCCAGCATCGCCGCGAATCCCAGCAAGGCGCCTTCCGCCCCTTGCCGCGCAACGAAGACTCGACGGTCCACGAGGGCACCATCCTGCCATGTCGCCGCCATGTAATCGGTCAGGCGAGACCCGAGGGCATATTCCGGCAGAATGCCGGCGTAGTCACGCCGCCAATTGGCTTCGTGCAGATGCGCGATCTCGGGCAGGTCGTCCCGTGTCGCGGGACGAATATGCAGGCTTCGGGAGGCGTTCATGGCGCGACGGTGCCGCCGCCGTGGCGCAAGCGCAAGGGCTCGCGTCAGTTGGCGCGGTCACTGCGGAACAGACGTTCCAGCAAGGAAAGTTCGGCCATGATCTCATCCAGCACCCGCGCCGGGATCGCGGCCTGCGCAAAAGGACCGGTCTCGGGATCCCCGGTTTCGATGACGATCGTCACGTCCTGCGGGGTTTCTCGCAGGGCGCGGTAGAGATCCAGTATCGCATCTGGTTCGACCGTCCGGAAGGTCTCGACCGTGCGGACATACCGCAGAAGGTGCGTTTCATCCTGGTCCGTCAGGAATACGGCCGCGCGCAGATCCTCGGGCGCGGTCGAGGCCAGAACCGGCGCAAGGGTCGATCCGGCGAGAAGTCCATTTTCGCGCCCCGACACCTCGAAGTTCAGCCATGTCAGCGCACCTTCGGTGTCGTATTCGAGATCGAATGTCACGCCGCGCCCCAGCGAGATGTCGATCTGGCACCAGGTGCCGCCGGGGTTCTGTTCCGGCGGCACGCTGTCTGGAATCGGACCACAGGCAGACAGGGCCAGCCCCGCACCATCGCCCCCGGTGCGCAATATCTGCATGCTGTCCGGAAAATACTGGACGAACGCGGCGTCGGACCTGTCCGGTATCGCTTCCGACACCTGGATGATCGGACCGTAGGTGTCGCTGGGGACAAGGGTGCAGATCAGGTCGGTGCCGAGTTGCCCGGGTTCCACGAAATAGGTCGGCAGTTCGGTGGCGCGCGCCTCCGCCGGGAGCGCGTCGGAAACGTAGTTCTCGGAACAATCCGCCACCGTAAACGCCGCGGCAGGGCCGGTCACAACGGCGCCGACGACGAGCGGGAACAAGAAATGGGCGTGTCTCAAAGAAGCCTCTGTTCGGAACTTGGGCTGACGGACCAGTCGTAACCGCTGGTCCCGACTCTGTCATCGTCCCGGTAGCGGAATGAACTCATCGTCATCGTTCGGCGGAAGCTGGAACCGTCCGTGCTGCCAATCGCCTTGCCGCCACGCCTCTTTCGCGTCTTCGATGCGTTCCTTCGACGACGCGACGAAATTCCACCAGATGTGGCGCGGTCCTTCCAGCGTCGCGCCGCCAAGGATCAGCACCCGCGCCCCTTGTGGGCCCGCCTGCATGGACACGCGGTCGCCGGGCCGGAACACCATCATGCGCCCCGCTTCGAAGGTTTCGCCCGCAATCGTGACGGCGCCCTCGACCACATAGGCCCCGCGATCCTCGTGATCGTCCGGCATCGGCAGCTTGGCGCCCGCCTCGAGCGTCGCGTCGGCGTAGAACATCTCCGACGGGGTTTCGACCGGCGCAGCCTCGCCATAGGACGTGCCGAGGATCAGACGCACCGATTTCCCCTCGCCCTCCAGCATCGGAAGATCCGCCTTCGCGGCATGAACGAACGACGGCGCATTGTCTTCGGCATCCTTCGGCAGCGCGATCCATGTCTGGATACCCGCAAGCTTGTAGGGCTGTTTCAACATCTCGCCGTCGATCCGCTCGGAATGGGTGATCCCGTGGCCCGCCGTCATGAGGTTCACGGCACCCGGTTCGATCCATTGATCGGTGCCGAGGCTGTCGCGGTGATGGAACTTGCCTTCGTAGAGATAGGTGATGGTGGACAAGCCGATATGGGGATGCGGCCTGATGTCCACGCCCTGCCCCGTAATGAACTCGGCCGGGCCCATCTGGTCGAAGAAGATGAACGGCCCGACCATCTGGCGCTTCGGCGCAGGAAGTGCGCGGCGCACCTCGAAATCGCCGAGGTCGCGGGCACGGGGCACGATCACGGTTTCGATGGAATCGACGTCGTCGCCGGTTGGACAATCGGGATCGAGGGCGGGGTTCCAGCTCATGGCGAGGCTCCTTGTTTGATGCGTCGAAACTAAGGCCTTCACACTTGCGCGCCAATTCGGCGACTTAGAACCATTTCTGTGCGCCTATGCTTAGATCGCCTTCATGCCCAAGGCTTCTGTGCCCTGCACCGGTTGGCGCTTCTCGGCCAGTTGAATGCCCGTGATGATGCGCACGACCAGCCAGATGAGCCACGCGATCCAGACAAAGAAGCCGATGATGACGAAGGCGAGCACGAAGCCCACCACGATCCACAAGAAGCCCCACCAGAACGTGCGGATCTGGAACGTAAGATGGGTGTCGAGGACCGGGTCCTTGCCGCGCTCGACATAGGCGTAGATCAAGCCCGCCAGCGCGGCGAAGGGAATGAAGACACCGGCGCCGTAAAGAACGTAAACGATGATTGCCGGTTGCAGCGGGTTGCCCTGACCGGGTGGGTAGATCGGCGGCGGGCCTGGGGGCGGAGATTGATCGGACATGACGCACGTTAGCCCGGAAGACGAGGGTCCGGTCAAGGCGGTCAGTGGGACAATGCGGGCGGCAGTGCGGGGAGACTGGCAGTCGGCACGCCCGGAAGACGCCAGCGCCAGAACCAACATTGATCTTCAATGAAAGGCGGGATGGTGGGTGGTGAGGGGCTCGAACCCCCGACATCCTCGGTGTAAACGAGACGCTCTACCAACTGAGCTAACCACCCGAACCGGGGCGGGCTGTAGCAAATCCTTGCGGCCCCCGGCAAGCGGTCATTCGTGCAAAATCTTCGCGCTGCCGTTTTCGATGAGGTGGACGACACCCTGCCCACCGGGAACGGAGCCAAGAGCCGCGGGCGGCATCCCAAGGGCAAGGCAGCGCAAGAGCCGCGAGGTGACGCCGTGTGTGACCAGCACACAGGGGCCTGCGAGCTCCATCAGCACGGCGCGGCACCGCTCCGTCATCTCGGCCAGCGTTTCACCTCCGGGAGCGTAGAACTTCCACATGTGACGGTCGGTTTCGGGATCGACGAAATCGTGCTCCGCAGCGATGTCGGTCGGCGTGCGCCCGACCCACTCGCCAACATTCACTTCACGCAGACGATCATCGAACGTCGCCTCCCCGGCCAGCGCCCCGAGCGCGATCTTCAACGTTTCAACCGCGCGGCCCGAGGGCGAGCAATGGATCGTGCAGCCGTCCGGCAAACGGTCACGCAGAAGCCGCCCCTGCGCTGCGGCCTGTGCCCGGCCGGTCGCCGTCAAGGGAGAGTCGTGCCAGCCCTGCATACGATCGGCGAGGTTCCACTCGGTCTCGCCGTGGCGGAGGATGTAGAGAGGCGGCAGATCAGGGCGTGTCATCGCTGGTCCGGTTGTCCATTTCCGCCTGTTCCTGCGCCCCACCGACCCAGCGCCGTGGACCGGGTCCGTGGGCGGCCATGCGGTCGTCGGGGTTATAGAGGGGGCATTTGTCCATCGACAGGCATCCGCAGCCGATACAGGCCCCCATCTGGCTGCGCAACGCCTGCAAGGTCTCGATCTGGCGATCCAGCCGATCCGCCCAGGCGTCCGCGGCCTCGCGCCATTGGTCGGCCGTGATGCGCCCATCCGGCAGGCCTTCGAAGATCGCCTTCACCTCGGCCAGCGGCACGCCGACCGATTGCGCGGTGCGGATGATCGCGATGCGCCGCAGCTCTCGCCGGTCATAGCGGCGATGGTTGGCGGCCGTGCGCCACGATCGGATCAGGCCTTCGGCTTCGTAGAAATGCAGGGTCGACACGGCGACGCCGGCACGCTCGGCCATCTGGCCGACGCTGAGGTCCTTGGCGATACGGGATGACATTTGCGCTTTACCTCAAGTGAACTTGAGGTCGTAGGGTCATGAAATAGCAATGATTCGCCAAGAGGTTTTTCAATGTCTTCTCATGTTCTGAAATTCGCACGGGGCGCACGCCCGACCCGCAGCCGCCTTGCACATGCATGGCGAAATTGGTGGATGCGAGGTGCCAAGATGCGGCAGCGCCAGCGCCTGAACCAGGCTTTGAGCGACCCGCACCTCGCACGCGACCTCGGGTTGCCCGTGATCGAGCGTCCGCACATCCGCCCCGAACTTTGGTAAGGAGGCCGACGATGTCAGAGATCCTGAGCCGCCTGCTGGCATTCACCCGACACGGAAAGGATGCAACGCACCGCCTTTGCATCAAATGTCTCGACGCTAACTTGCGGTGGGAATTGGCAAGCCTGTCGCATGCCCAGGATATCGAGCACCTGAATGACAAGACAGACAATTGCGTCACGCCGTGATCGGCGTTCGAGTGGATTGACAGAGAAACGCAAGGCCTGCGCCGAACCGGCCTTTGTCACAACCCGTGTTCGTTCATTGCGAGAGTAAGGTTGATGGGTGACGAGAGATCTTAATTCCGGACGCGGCAGGCGACGCGCGGCGATCGGGCGCTCAATACTATGCAACATTCGATTTGCGCACGGCGGGAGGGTTTGGTGGGTGATGAGAGATTTGAACTCCCGACATCTTCGATGTGAACGAAGCGCTCTACCACTGAGCTAATCACCCATCCGGGCCGCGTCTTTAGCCCTGTTCGTCATCCTTCGCAAGAGGGGCGACGTCGCCCGCCGTGGGGTCTGCTGACGCGCGTTTCAGCTTGAGCGTGAGCATTTCGCCATTCGGTTTCGGCAGCCGTTTTTTGACCATCAGTTTGCCCAACGGCGGAACGATGACTTCCTCGTTCGCATCCAGCGCTTTGCCAATCTCGTCCAGCACCACGTCGAACACCATCTTGGCCTCCGACCGTTTGAGCGACACGCGATCCGCGACGGCCTGGATCAGGTCGGGACGGCGCAGCGCCTCGGTCGTGGATGATGCGCCCGTGTCGGGACTGGGAGGGGTTGCCCCCTCGTCCATCGGAGCCGAGGTGGTTTCTGCCGACGTCTCGGCGATGACCGGCGAATCCTCGGGCGCGGCCTGCGTCGATGCGCTTGCGCTCTTGGTGCCGGATCTGGACTTCCGACGTCCCGCCGACGTCGCCTTGGCCTTTGTCGTCCTTGTCCGCGTCGTTGTCTTGGTCGCCATCTCGATGTGCCCTCTTTCCCTGCGTGTGATCGTCACCGCAGATTGTTTCCGTTGTGGCAACAACTTAACCGATCAAACGCGATTCAGCCAGTGCGGCACGAGAATCAGGTCGATCTCAGGCCGCGACAAGGCGCAGGCGGCGGCGATCCCAACGCGGCCAGCCGATCAGCTCCGACACCGTGACGAACCGGAATCCCCGGCCCGTAACTCCGTCCAGTGCGGCAGGCATGGCCTGGACCGTGGCGGAATGGATGTCATGGGCCAGGATCACGCCGCCGGAATGACAGCCGTGCACCATCCGCTGCGCGACAACGGACGACCCCGGGCGCTGCCAATCGAGCGTGTCCACCGACCAGAGAATCGTCGGCATGCCACGCGCCTGGTGCAACATCAGGCGTTGCCGGTCGTAGAGATTGCCGTAGGGCGGACGCATCGTCACCGGCGGGCGGCCGACGGCCTGGTAGACGGCAACATTGGTGCGGTCCACCTGGTTCAGCACCGAGGCGTCGGAATGGCCGTAGAGGCTGGGATGCGACCACGTGTGATTGCCGATCTCGTGCCCGTCGGCGACCATGCGCTGAAGGATCTGCGGGTATCGGGCGGCATTCCGGCCGATCACGAAGAAGGTCGCGCGAATGCCACGGGCACGCAGCATGTCGAGCAATTGTGGCGTCAGGTTCGGGTGCGGTCCGTCATCGAAGGTCATGGCAAGGTAGGGCTGAGCCGTCGGAACACGAGTTACGGTCGCATCGCTGCCGCGAGTTATCTCGCGACGCCCGGCAATGGTCTGCAGCGCTGCCTGAGCAATGGCCGGTTGCGACAGGAACGGCGCGGACAATGCCGAGCCTGCCAGTCCAAGAATGGCGCGTCTGTGGAATAGGGACATCTGGCGTGGACCCTCACCTTGGTTTCCGCCCCGGGACCAAAGATGAGCGGATCTCCGCCACCGGGCAACGAATCGGTTGGCCAACACCTCGAATCACACGCCGCCGTGGTCGATAAGACACGGTTTTCGCGCGCAAACCGCATTTCGAGGGTGCAAAATCGTTGCGTCTTGGCCACGGATACGACGCCGATCCCCATTTGCGTGTCATTTTTGCACGTCATGGATTGATCGGAGACCCGCAATCTTGCCAAGGTGCGTCCAACGCGGGGCTGGAACGCCGCGTCATTTGTCTGCAAATTCTAGGGGAAATCCGATGAAAAAAATTCTGATCGCAGGTCTGACTGTCGCTGCTTTCGCCACCGCTGCACATGCTGGCGGCATCGTTACGCCGGAAGTGGTCGTGATCGAGGACACCGCGGCGTCCAACCAGGGCATCTTCGTCCCGATCTTCGCGCTGCTGCTGCTCATCATGCTGCACCACGGCTGATTGCCGGTCGCGCAAGCGGTCAGTACAGGTCGAACATCGCCTCGCAAGAGGCCGCCAAGGAGTGCCTACCCGAGTGGGCGCTCCTTTTCGTTTGCGAAACCAAAGCGCACGAATGCCCTGACGGTCGCCTGCCATGGTTCGCACCACGCCGGGAGATGAACCGCGGTAAGCGCATGGGGTTCTGCGTCGGCGCGCAGCCGCGCCCTAGCCCTCGGATCTGAGCTGCGCTTTCTGCACCTTGCCCATCGTGTTGCGCGGCAACTCCGGCAGCAGCCGAACGCGGCGCGGGATCTTGAATCGCGCCAACTTGTCGGACAAGGCCGCGACGATCCCGGCCTCCTCCAGTACAGCACCCGGTTCCAGCACCACGGCGGCGGCGACAATCTCGCCCATGTCCGGATCCGGCAGGCCATAGACCGCGCTTTCGACCACGCCGGGCAGCGCGTCGATCTCGACCTCGACTTCCTTGGGGTAGATGTTGAACCCGCCCGAAATGACCAGGTCCTTTTCGCGCCCAACAATGGTCAGGTATCCATCGTCGCTGACCTGACCGAGATCACCGGTGATGAACCAGCCGTCGGCCGTGAAACTCTCAGCGGTCTTCTCGGCATTCTGCCAATAGCCGGGTGTGACGTTCGGCCCCTTCACCTCGACCACGCCGATTCCCTGATCGTCCGGCGCGCTGATCCGTATCTCCACGCCGGGCAGCGGATGGCCCACGGTGCCGGCGCGCCGGTCGCCGTCGTAGGGGTTGGAGGTGATCATGTTGGTTTCGGTCATGCCATACCGTTCGAGGATCGCATGGCCCGTCCTCGCCTCGAATTCCGCGTGGGCCTCGGCCAGAAGCGGGGCCGAGCCGGACACGAAAAGCCGCATGTGCGCCAGTGCCTCGCGGGTGAAGCGCGGATCGGACAGCATGCGCGTGTAGAACGTCGGCACGCCCATCATCGCGGTGCAGACGGGCATGTGTCTGGCAAGGGCGTCGATGTCGAAACCGGGCAGGAAGATCATGTCAGCCCCGGCCATCAGAACGATGTTGGTGGCCACGAACAGGCCATGGGTGTGAAAGATCGGCAGCGCGTGAAGCAGCGTGTCGTCCTTGGTGAAACGCCACAGCTCCGTCAAAGCCTCGGCATTCGACAGAAGGTTGTCATGTGTCAGCATCGCGCCCTTCGAGCGCCCGGTCGTGCCGGACGTGTACAGAATGGCCGCAAGATCATCGGGCCCGCGCGCGACGGCTTCGGCTTTCGGTCCCTGGGCTGTCAACTCGGCGGGTGTTGCGACCCGAACGCCCCGCGCTTCGGCAACGGCACGGGCATCTTGCGTGGACGAGTCCAAGATCAGCAGTGCCGGGTCCGCATCGCCGAGGAAATAGTCGATCTCCGACCCGGTGTATCCGGTGTTCAACGGCACGAAGACCGCCCCCGCGGCCACGGTTGCGAGATACAGAACAAGGCCGTCGGGCGACTTCGCGATCTGGCAAAGCACACGGTCGCCCGCCGCAACACCTGCGGCCCTCAGGTGGCCGGTCGTCCGCGCCACGCGATCGCGCAGCGCACCGTAGCTCATCTCCGTCCCGTCCGCAGTCACAAGGAAACGCGCCGTGTCCGGCTGGTGCCCCAGCAGTGCCGCGATCAATCTGTTGTCGGTCATGAATCAGCTCTCACTCGATGTTCCGCGCAATTGACCACAAACGTACCGCTATTGGCCATGCCCGGGCACTCTGATACGCCGCATTCAGCCAAGGAAGGACAAAGCCCATGCCCGATCTCGTCATCCCCGCACCGCCGCAAACCACGATCCCAACCGCCGACGGCGGCCACTTCCCGGTCCGCCGGGTTTATTGCATCGGGCGCAACTTCGCCGACCACGCGATCGAAATGGGCCACGACCCCGACCGCGAGGATCCATTCTTCTTCCAGAAGAACCCCGACAACCTCGACCCTTCGGGCACCTTTCCCTATCCGTCGCGCAGCGAAGATGTGCATCACGAGGTCGAGCTTCTGATCGCGCTGAAATCCGGCGGGACCGACATCGCCGTGGATGACGCGCTCGATCATGTCTGGGGCTACGGTGTCGCCCTCGACATGACGCGCCGTGACCTTCAGGGCATCGCCAAGAAGTCGGGCCGCCCGTGGGAGATCGGGAAGGCCGTCGAACGCTCCGCCCCGATCGGCCCGGTTCACGCGGCGAGCCGTATCGGACACCCTTCCGAGGGTCGGATCACGGTTTCGGTCAACGGTCAGACGAAACAGGACGGCGACTTGAACCAGATGATCTGGAAAGTACCGGAAATGATCGCATACCTTTCAAACTACTTCGAACTCGCCGCCGGTGACGTGATCCTTGGTGGCACACCCGCCGGGGTCGGCCCTGTTGAGCGTGGCGACACGATGGTCGCCGGCATCGAGGGCTTGGGCGAAATCACTGTGCGGGTGACCTGACCCGTCCATCAAATGTGCCCCGTGACGTCATTTCGGTTCCGGACCGGGCGTCATGGTGCACCGCCTTATTTCGCGGCGATCGAGGAAACCGGTCAGAAATTGTGCATCGCGTCTGCTTGGCGCAGGTAAGCAGTTGCCGAATTAGTCATTTTTCCTGTCTCCCTCTTTCCTGTAACCGTTCGACGTCTACCATCTGCAGATGTTTTGCGACCGCGGTCCGATGGCGGCACTCTACCCGCCCGGCCAGACAGGCTTTCACGACTTGAGCGAACGACCAACAAATATTGACCAATCCGCGCCGCACGGCGCTGGCTGGTCCCAGATCAGGAGGCTGAAGACCCCGCGCACGGCATTTGTCGCGGTTTCGGTTGTGGGATTGGGCCTCGCCGCCGGTGCCGCGTCGCTTGTGGCCGATGGCACGCCCGACGCAGCCATGCAGATCGGCGCCGGCATCTTCGCGCTGCTGGCAGGTGTCGCCGGTATGGGACTTGCACGTGATTACCCACATTCCGCCCTCGGGCTTTGCAACAGCGTCACCCTGCTGCGAATGTCGCTGGCCGCGGCACTCGTCGCCGCACTTGTGACTGGTGGAGGCGAGGCCTGGCCACTGTTCACCGTGGCGGCCCTTGCATTCGCTCTGGACGGGGTCGACGGCTATCTCGCCCGGAGGGAAGGGCTGACATCGGCGTTCGGGGCCCGGTTCGACATGGAAGTCGACTCTATCCTCGCCCTGACACTTGCTGCGCTTGCCTTCCAGAGCGGGGCCGCCGGGGCCTATGTTCTGCTGCTCGGCCTTCCGCGATATGCCTTCGGAGCGGCGGCGCTGATCTGGCCCTGGATGACCGCGCAACTGCCCGAGCGTTTCTCTCGCAAGGTCGTTTGCGTGATCCAGATCGCGGTCTTGCTCGCAATGCTGTTTCCGCCCGCCGGATCTCCCTTCACGGACATTCTTGCGGGCGTCGCAGCCATGGCGCTGATCTGGTCTTTCTGGCGGGACGTGGATTGGCTGCGGCGGACGGCTCGCACATCATGAGGGTCGTCGCGCTTCTGGCCGCTGCATTGGTACTGCACCTTGTCCTGATCCAGCCCAATCATCCGGCGGCCCTGACATGGCGCGCGCTGTTGCTTTTCCCGTTGGAATTGCCGGCAATCCTGCTGATGCTGATGGCGCTTGGCCAAAGCGCTGCCTCGCGCGTATTCCGCTTGGTACTGACGATGGTCCTTACGGTGCTCGTCACCCTCAAGACCGCCGATTTCGTCAGTTTCAGCGCCCTTTCACGTGGCTTCAATCCGGTTACGGACCTGTCGCTGCTTGACGCGTTCTTCAGGCTGCTGACGGGTACGTTCGGCACGTTTGCAGCGATCCTCATCGTACTCGCCGCCTTTTTCGCACTGGCGGCCGTGGCGGTGTTGACCTGGTGGGCCACAGGTGTCTGGGCCCGGCTGCCCCTGCCCCGGGCCGCGCGCTTTGCGGCAGCGCCGCTGGCGCTTGTCGCCACAGCCACCGCCACGGCGGAGATTGGCGACGCCATGAACCGCTGGACGCTTCCGTTCTCACCGCCGGGCGCCGCTTTCACTGCCCGCGTCGGGGTCGAGCGGATCGACCTGATTGCCGATACCCGCGCCCGCCTCGCCGCCTTCAATACCGCTGCACGGCAAGACCCGTTCACCGGCACGACGGGCCTTTTCGACGCCATCGACCGCGACGTTCTTGTCATCTTTATCGAAAGCTACGGCAGAACCAGTTTCGATACGCCTTTCTATGCGGAAACGCATCGGGCTACCTTGGAAACCGCCGAAGAGCGTCTGTCCGACCTTGGCCTGTCGATGCAATCGGGGTTTCTCACCTCGCCCACGCAAGGTGGGCAAAGCTGGCTGGCCCATACGACCTTTGCCAATGGCCTTTGGGTCGACAACCAGATCAGCCATGCCGCCGCGCTGACCAGCGGGCGGCAGACGCTTTACCATCATGCAGCGAAGGACGGCTTCCGCACCGCGACGCTCATGCCGCAGATCACGCTGGACTGGCCCGAATCGGAGACGATGGGATTCGAGGATATCCTCGTTGCCGCCGATACCGGCTATGCTGGCCTGCCTTTCAACTGGGTGACCATGCCGGATCAGTACAGTCTCGCCACGCTGGACCGGATGCTCCGCGACGGATCGGACCCGAGGCGCCTGTTTGCGCAGGTGGCGCTGGTGTCGTCCCACGCGCCATGGACGCCCGTGCCCGAACTTCTGCCATGGGACGCCATCGGTGACGGGACCGAGTTCAACGCGATGGCCTTGTCCGGCGACCCGCCCGAGGTCGTATGGCGCGATCATGACCGGGTCCGCGATCAATACCGCCTCGCCATCGACTATTCACTTCAGGTGCTCCTCGATTATGCCGCGCTCCACGCCGGGGATCCGCCGCTCATCATCGCGCTTGGCGACCACCAGGCCGCCGGCTTCATCGCGCTGGATGAGCGGGCCGAGGTCCCCATACACATCATCGGGCCGGAAGCCCTTGTCTCGCGTCTGTCCGAGCTTGCGCCTGCCCCGGGTCTGCTGCCACCCGACGACTTGCCCGCGGTCGGAATGGAACGCGCGCGCGACATCATCCTGAGCGCGTTTCGGACCGAGTTGTCGGAGGGCCTGGGCAATTGACCGCGCTCCGCTCCTTGCCGCCCTGGGCCAGCTATGTCCTGCAGGGCCTGGTGCTTACGGCCCTTGCCGTCTTGCTGTTCCGGACGGTCGACTGGGCGGAGGCCGTGCGGCTTGTGACAGGTGCACGGCCCATGCCCCTGATCGCTGCCGCCCTGATGCTCACGCTTCAGACGCTGCTTTCGGCACTCCGCTGGCGACTGACCGCATCGCGGCTCGGGATCGCGCTTCCGATCGAGTTCGCGATCCGCGAATATTACCTGAGCCAGGTGGTCAACCAGTCGCTGCCCGGCGGCGTTCTCGGCGATGCAGGCCGCGCGATCCGGGCGCGGGGAGCGGCGGGGTTGATGGCGTCCGGCCAGGCCGTGATATTCGAGCGTGTCGCAGGCCAGCTCGGCCTGCTGTCGATCCTCATCGCGGCGCTGGCGATCAACGCGGTCACGCCCGGCGGATTGAGCTGGCCGGCCGCCGTTCAGAACGCTCTCTGGGTCGCGCTTGGGATAGGACTGATCGGGGCAATTGCCCTTTTTCTCCTGAACCGCAGCGTTCTATTGGGCCGTAGTCTCTTGCAGTTCCACCATGCCGTCCTGGCCGGGCCCGTCCTCGCGCCGCAGGTGGTGCTCAGCCTTGGCACGGCATTCTGCAATATCGCCGCCTTCGCCCTCTGCGCCGCCGCCATCGGCGCCCCCCTGCCGCCGGTCGCCGCGGCCGCACTTGTCCCGATGATCCTTTTCGCGATGGTGCTGCCGCTTTCCATCAGCGGCTGGGGCCTGCGCGAAGGTGCGGCGGCGCTCCTGTTCCCCGTCGCGGGGCTCTCTGCCAGCGCAGGGCTGGCGGCCTCCGTTGCCTTCGGGCTCACGTTTCTTGCCATCACCCTGCCCGGCCTGCTGATGCTGCGCCGTGGGCCGGACCTCGCCGAAGCGCGCCGACCGGAGCCAGACCCTTGATTTTCCGCAGCGCAGCGCAACCATACTCATCAATTCGAATTCCTGACTGAACTGGACTCTCCATGAAAGCCTCTGCTCCCTTCACCCGTCGTTCCCTGCTGGCCACCGGCGCCGGTGCCCTAGGTGCGGCCTCGCTCGGCCTGTCGCCCCGCATGGTGCACGCCCAGACGAACGTGAATTTCCAGCTCTCGTGGCTGCACTCCACCCAGTTCGCCGGCAGCTACATCGCGCAGGATCGCGGCTTCTGGACCGAGCGTGGCCTGTCGGTCTCGCTGCAACCGGGCGGTCCGAACGCGCCGGTGGAACCTCCGGTCGTCTCCGGCACCGCGCTGATGGGCATTTCCGCCGCCGACTACACCGCCGCGGCCGTCGCCGAAGGGGCGCCGTTCAAGATCATTGGCGTCGCGATGCAGAACAACCCGTTCGCCATCGCCTCGCTGACCGCGAACCCGGTGAACCAGCCATCTGATCTCGAAGGCAAGCGGATCGGCATGGCCCTAGCCAATACGCCGGTGCTTCAAGCCCTCTGCACGATCAACGATGTGGATATCGACGCCATCGAGATCGTACCGACGCAATATTCGCCGCAGCCCCTTGTCGCGGGCGAGGTCGACTGCCTGTTGTGTTGGGCCACCGACCTGCCCGTCGCGATGACGGTGCAGGGCGTGGACAACACGACGATGCTGATGGCCGACCATGGCTACGCGGTGCATTCCCAGACCTACATCGTGACCGAGGACAGCCTGGCAAACCGGCGTGAAGATATCGTGGCATTGATGGCGGGCGAAGTTGCGGGATGGGAAACCTACCGCGAGGATACCGCCGCCGCGACCGACCTGACGCTCGAGATGTTCCCCGACGCGGGCCTCGACCGCGAAACGCAGCTTTTGCAGGCCGAACGGCAGGTGCCTCTCATGTTCTCGGAATTGACCGACAACAACGGCTTCGGCTGGTGGACGGACCAGACGGTTGCCGCCAATATCGAGACCCTGGCGCTGCTGGGGCGAGAGGTCTCTTCGGACCTTTGGGACCGGTCGATCCTCGAAGAGGTCCACGGCGTCTGATTGATGTCTGTCGAAATCATCCTCACGGGTCTGTCCAAGACCTACCCCGGCGGGGTCGAGGCCGTGTGCCCCCTCGACCTGACACTGGAGGCTGGCCGAACCACGGCTCTGGTCGGCCCCTCGGGCTGTGGCAAGTCCACGTTGCTGAGGATGATCGCGGGGTTGGAGGAGCCATCGACCGGCTCGCTGACCATCGGGGGCGCGCCCGCGGCGGAAACGACCGCCCGCGCGGGCCTTGCCGTGGCGTTTCAGGACCCGTCGCTGCTGCCATGGCGGACGGTGCGCCAGAACATCGAACTGGCGCTCGATCTTGCGCGGAAACCCCGCAAACGGGTCGACATCGACCAGTTGATCGAACTCGTCGGCCTGTCGGGCTTCGCCGAGACGCGGCCCGGCGCATTGTCGGGCGGCATGCGTCAACGCGCGGCCATTGCCCGGGCGCTGTCCACCAACCCGGACCTCCTGCTGCTCGACGAGCCTTTCGGTGCGGTCGATGAATTGACCCGCGCTCAGCTTGCTGCCGACCTGCCCGGCATCTGGGAGGCCCGTGGCACCACCACGCTGCTCGTGACCCATTCGGTCACCGAGGCCGTAACCCTGTCGGACCGCGTCATCGTGCTGTCGCCCCGTCCCGCGAAGGTCGTTGCGGACATTCCGATCGACCTGCCCCGCCCACGCCCCGGAAATCTGAAAACCCTCCCCGCGTTCCAGGCGCACGTGGACGAAGTGTTCGATGCCCTGAGCGGAGGCGTGGCCGCAACCCTGCCCAACGCAGCACAATGACCACAATGCGGCGCTGGGGCGGCCCCTTGATTGCGGTCGCGGTGTGGGAAGCATTGGCCCACCTCTTCGCCGGTGCATTCGTCCTTGCCGCGCCATCGGCGATCCTGCTTTACCTCGTCGACAATGCCGGTCTCATGACCCGTGCCCTCGGTGTGACGCTGACCAACGCCGCCGCCGGATTCGTCCTTGGCAATGCGGCGGCGATCCTGCTGGCAGGGTGCGCCATCGCCCTTCCCCGCTCCGAGATCATGATCCGCGCCCTTGCGCTTGTTGTGTTCTGCCTGCCGCTCGTCGCCACCGGGCCGGTGCTGCGCGTCCTCTTCGGCCCGGGTACCGGGCCACAGATCACCCTGGCCGCGCTGGCCGTCTATTACACCACACTGATCCCGCTTCTGGTGGGCCTGCGCGCTGTACCGTCCGACTGGCTCGACCTTGTGCGCAGTTACGGGCGGGGACGCATGACCGCTCTGTTGCGCGTGCGCGCCATGGCGGCCCTGCCCTACCTCGTGGCCGGTCTGCAGATCGCCGCGCCAGCCGCCTTCCTGGGCGCCATGGTGGGCGAGTTTACCGGCGCCGAGCGCGGAATGGGCGTGCTGACGATCCGTGCCATGCGAGACATGAACGTCGAGATGACCTGGGCACTGGCCACCCTTGCCACCGTTGTCGCAGTTGCCGCCTACCTCGTGATCGGGTGGGTTGGACAAGCCATCCTGACCGAGGAGCCGCCCGTGATCCTGGCAGCACCCGCCGCGACCCGGCGCAAGCCGGCGATGGCATTTGCGATCCTTGTGCTCAGCACCGCAGCCGTGCTGGCCCTCTGGTGGGGCGGGCTGGAAGCGTTGAACCTGTCGTCCTTCTTCGCCAAACGGCCGGATGATCTGCTCGATGCGCTGGCTTTTGCACCCGATGCCGCCCAGACCCGTGCCGCGCTGATACAGGCGACCGAAGAGACGCTCGTCTACCTGTTTCCGGGTTATCTTGCCGGACTTGCAGCCGGGGCCGGGCTCGCCATGGCGCTTGTCCTCGCGCCGATGCTCGCCAACACGGCCATGCCGCTCGCCATTGCGCTGCGCTCCGTTCCGATCATCACCACCGCGCCGCTGGTCGTGCTGATCCTCGGGCGCGGTGCCGTTGGCACCGTGACCCTGATCGCGATCATGGTGTTCTTCCCCACGCTCATTGCCTGCCTGCATGGTCTCCGCCAGGCTCCGGGCCGCGCCACGGACGTGATGCGCAGCTACGCAGCCTCGCCCGTCGCGATCCTGCGCCATGTCCGTATTCCGGCGATGCTGCCTGCCTTCTTCGCCGCCGCCCGCATCAACGTGCCTGCCTCGATCCTCGCGGTGACGGTCGTGGAATGGCTCGCCACCGGCAACGGGCTTGGCGCCCTCATGGCGCTGTCGGCGTCGCTGTCGGATTACGACATGTTGTGGAGCGCGGTTGTCCTGACGACATTGCTCGCGGTCGCGGGCTACGGCCTCGTCGGTTTGGTTGAACGCCGTGTCCTGTCCACCTACGCCCCGGAGCAACTGGCATGAAAGACGCAGCCTTCGCCATTCCCGGCGATATCAACACCCTGACTGGCGGCTACATCTACGAACGTCGCCTGCTCGAAGGCCTGCGCGCCCACGGCCACGACATGGTTCACATCGAACTGGGCGACAGCTTCCCGGCGCCGACCGAGTCCGACAAGGCCCACGCTATCGAAGCGCTTGTCGCGCTGCCACCGGAGCGGGCCCTGATCCTCGACGGGCTGGTCTACGGTTCCATCGCGACCGAGGGGCTTGCCCACGTCAAGGCTCCGATCGTCGCGATGATCCACCATCCGCTGGCGCTTGAGACGGGGCTGGACAAGGCCACCGCCGACCACCTGTTCCGCACCGAACGCGACAACCTTGCACTGGCGCAGGCCGTTCTGGTCCCCAGCCCGCACACTGCGGATATCCTGACCCGCGACTATGCCGTGCCACCTGCGAAAATCACCATCGCGCGGCCCGGGACCGAGCGTCCCGAGCTCCCCCACGCCCCGACGGAGCCGCCGCTGATCCTCTCGGTTGGCATCCTGCATCCGCGCAAGGGACATGACACGCTGTTGTCCGCGCTCGCGCGACTGGTTCACCTCGATTGGCGCGCGGTGATAGTCGGCACACCCTATGACGCAGCCCATGTCGAGACGCTCGAACGGATGCGGCATGACCTCGGACTGACGCACCGCGTCGCACTGGTCGGCAAGCAGGACCGGGATGCCCTTTTCCGCCTCTATTCCGAGGCGACCCTGTTCGCCCTCGCTACCCGCTACGAGGGCTACGGCATCGTGTTCGACGAGGCTTTGGCCCGCGGTCTTCCCATCGTCTCCTGTGCGACCGGTGCCGTGCCGCAAACCGTGCCGCAGGACGCGGGCCTGCTGGTGCCCACGGACGATCCGGCGGCGCTGGCCGGAGCGCTGGAGACCATGCTCACCGACACCGAAACGCGTGAGGCGATGACCCGCGCAGCCATTGCCGCCGGCGCCGCCTTGCCGTCATGGGATGACACCTCTGCCACGGCCAGCAAGGTCCTGAACGCGCTGTGACGACCCTCCGCCGCTCGTTTGACATCTACTACCGCGACAAGGCCCGGACGGCCAGGATGGATGCCTTGAACGCCCGTTTCGTCCGCCCCGGCGCGCTGGCATTCGATATCGGCGCCCATGTCGGCGACCGGACCGGCTCCTTCCTGCGACTGGGCGCCCAGGTCGTGGCACTGGAACCGCAGCCCCGCGTGTTTCGCGCCCTGCGGCTGATTCACGGCCGCAAACGTGACGTGACTCTCATCCAATCCGCCATCGGGGCGACGGAGGGGACGGTGCCGTTGCACATCAATTCCGGCAATCCAACGGTCTCGACCGCTTCGCAAGCGTTGATCGAAGCTGCGCCTGCGGTGCCCGCCTGGGCCGGGCAGACCTGGGACCGGACTGTCGATGTTCCCGTCACGACGCTCGATACCCTGATCGCCACCCGCGGCCGGCCCGACTTCGTGAAACTGGACGTGGAAGGCTTTGAACTGGAGGCGCTGAACGGACTTTCGACCGCCCTTCCCGCCCTGTCGTTCGAATTCACGACCCTGCAACGGGACATTGGTATCGCCTGCCTTGACCGCCTTTCAGCCCTCGGGCCCTACGAATTCAACTTCAGCCTTGGCGAGGACCACGCCCTGCGCGATAAGTGGATGTCCTTGGACACGGCACAGGAAACACTCGCCAACTTGCCGATGGACGCCAATTCCGGCGATGTTTTCGCGCGGCTGCAATCCTCTTGAACAGACTGCACCCGGTCGCCCATGCTGCCGGCATGTCGACGATCGCTCATCAGTCCTTTGCCTGTGTTCTGGCCATAGAGCCGGAAAGCGAGCGCATCATCCATGTCAGTGAAAACGCGGCCGAGCTCCTGGGAGTTTCGACCGCAGACCTTCTTTCGCGCGATGGGTGCGACCATCTGGACCGCCTGTTCTGGCATGCACTGCGCAACGGGGCGGCACGACCGGAGTTTCGGTCCGGCGTCACGCTTTCCAACGCGGGCGCGCTTGGCGAACGGTTTGATCTGCGTGCCTTTCCCTCCGGTTCGCTGCAGGTCGTCGAAGCCGCGCCGCGCCGGACTTCCGAATTCGGCAGCACCCCTCTTCCGGACGTTGTCCAATCGGTGATGACCCAGCTTCTGCCGTCGCGTGACGAAACCGAACTTGCGCGCGACGTGGTAAAGCTGATGCGGCACATCCTGGCGGCTGATCGCGTGTGTTTCTGGCGGATCGGCGACCAGACCGAGGCCATCCTGATCGCTGAAACAAAGCGTCGTGCCGTTCCAAGCGCATCGGGCCAGACGATCGGCGCAGTGCCTCATTGGCCGAGCAGCGCCCCACCGGTGGAGATCATTGCAGATGTCAGCGCACCGGCGATATCGCTTGTTTCAGAAGACGGAGCGCCCGCCTCGGACCTGAGCCTCGCCCTGGCGCGCCTGCCGGCACCGAACAGGCTGGAACAGCTACGCGGAGACGGGATGGTTGCGGCGTTTCGCCTGTTTCTGACCCGCGCGGGCCAGCCGTGGGCTTTCGTCGACGCAGAATTCCTGACCCCGCGACGTCCGTCTGCACAGGCATTGTCCTTCGTCGCGTGCCTGGCCCCGTTTCTGGATGCCAAGGCGCAGTCCCTGCCGCACCGGTAATACCTAACGCTGCAACGTATCCGTGACGATCGCCAGAAGCACCGCCTTCTGGATCGGTTTGCGAAGCTCACTCGTCGCGCCGACGATCTTCGCCGTGTCCAGGATGTGCTCCATGCCCGGGTTCTTGTAGGTGCCCGAGATCGCGATGATCGGAACATCCTTCGATGTGGCGCTTTCCGGGCCGGCCCGACGCAGCTTTCCGATCAGGCTGATGCCGCCATCGGGCGTGCTGTGGCCGTCCACCTGAACGATGATATCCGTCAGGACGAGATCAAAGGGCTCGCGCCTTGCGGTTTCCAGCGCGTCGGTGCCGTTGAACGCGGTGGCGACGTCGTGTCCGTGATCCTCGAGAATCGACGCCAGGAGCGTCCGTTGCTGCGGATCATCTTCCATTAACAGGATCTTGGCCATCGGACATTGTCCCGGTCATGTCCCGTCTGTTGCGCGAACGGGACCGTGGTTTTCGGAAACGACGAGCGCATGGTTAGTCCGAACGCGCGCAAAAGGCAAAACCGAAGCACACGGACATCACCGGACAGGCCCCCTGTCGACGCGGTCAGGTATCCTCCACTGCCCCCATGTCCATTCCCGAAGAAACCCGGTAGGACCGAGTCACCTTGTCCAGAACGTCCCGGCCCCTTCCTTGCTGATCCTCCTGCGCACCTACCTTATTTCCGCATTGGGTGTCGGTGCATTCTTCCTTTTGTCACTGCCGCTGCCATTTCTCCTGGGGCCGATCACCGCCTGCCTGATCGCAGCCCTTGCAGGGTTGGACCTGCGCGGTCAGGTGATGGTGAACGAGGCGATGCGCGCCATCCTCGGCGTGGCCGTCGGCGCGACACTGACGCTGCCGGTTGTGCTGTCCATGGGCGCGATGTGGCCGACGCTGGCGATGATCCCGGTCATGATCGCGGTGATCGGTGCCATCGGCATCCCGTATTTCATGCGGCTCTGGGGCTTCGATTTCGCAACCAGCTACTATTCAGCCATGCCGGGCGGATTGCAGGACATGCTGATCTTCGGCGAAGAAGCCGGCGGCGATGTGCGGGCGCTTTCGTTGATCCACGCAACCCGGGTGATGGTGATCGTCATGGTGCTGCCCTTCGTGCTGCGGCTGATCTGGGATGTCGATCTGGGCAACGCACCCGGCGCGCCTGCCGCCTCGCTGCCGCCGATGCAGATGGTCATCATGGTGATCGCAGGTTTTGTCGGCTGGCAAGTGGCCAAGAGGATCGGCCTGTTCGGCGCGTCGATCCTCGGCCCGCTGATCGTCGCGGCCCTGCTGGCGATCACCGGCGTGCTGGAATACCGACCACCCGCCGAGGCGATCTTCGCCGCACAGTTCTTCATCGGCATGGTCGTGGGCACGAAATATTCCGGCGTCACCGGACACGAGGTAAGGCGGGACGTGCTGGCGGCCCTGGGCTTTTGCCTGATCATCCTGATCCTGGCGCTCGTCTTCGCCGAAGTGGCCGTCTTCTGGGGACTCGCCCCGCATCTCGAAGCTCTGCTGGCCTTCGCTCCCGGTGGCCAGGCCGAGATGACGGTGCTGGCGCTGATCGTGGGCGCGGACGTGGCCTTCGTTGTCGCCCACCACTTGCTGCGCATCTTCGTCGTGATCCTGGGGGCACCGGTTGCGGCCTACATCTTCAATCGGAAATGACAGGCTGAACACGCCTGCGCGTTGCATTGCGCGATGCTTTCCGCTTGGAATTCCACAACGCGAGTGACCATCACTCGACACAGGCGGATGTCGTACCGGGAGGCGCAAGTCATGGCTGGGATTTCTGGCAAACGCGTCGTCATCACCGCTGGTGGCGGCGGGATCGGCGCGACCTTGGCGCGTCGCTTCGCCGCTGCAGGAGCGCGGGTGGCGGTCTGCGACCTCGATGGTTCGGCAGCGGAGGCGATCGGAGCCGAAACAGGCGGCATCGGCATCGGTGCGGACGTGACCGACGAACGCCAGATGCAGGTCTTCTTTGGCGCGGTTGAAACCCGGTTTGGCGGCATCGAGATCCTCTGCGCCAACGCAGGCACAGGCGGCCCGGCTGCCTCCATCGAAGCGATGGATTACGGCGCATGGAAAGCCTGCGTGTCGTCGAATCTCGACGGGGCGTTCCTCGCCTGCCGATGGGCGGCGGGCCTGATGAAAGCGCAAGGATCGGGGCGGATCATCCTGACGTCCTCCACCTCCGGCCTGTTCGGAGTGCCGACGCGCGCGCCCTACGTGGCCGCGAAATGGGGCCTCATCGGTTTGACCAAGACGCTCGCCATGGAGCTTGGCCCCAGCGGCGTTACGGTCAACGCGATCTGCCCCGGCGCGGTCGACGGCGACCGGATGGAGCGTGTCGTGGCCATGGAAGCCGCCGCACGCGGCGTCCCCGAGGCGGAGGTGCGCGCGCTCTACGCCGAGGGGACTTCGATGCGGACATGGGTCAGCGCCGATGACATCGCCGACAGCGTTCTTTTCCTCGCGTCAGACGCGGCGCGAAAGATCAGCGGCCAGGTTCTGGCGGTGGACGGCCATACCGAACGGATGACCTGAGAGCTACTCCAAAGCCGCGCGCCGCTCCTTCCAACGGATCACCATGTTTCCCACGGCATCCCGGAACGGCAGCGGCGAAAGGCGCGGCGGCTGCGGCTCGGCGCTGAAATGCCGGGTCAGGACCGTATCGACGCCGCAGGCCATTTCCGCCGCAGCGATCCCGCTCAGCGTGCCCCGCGTGGTGCCAAGACCGTTCTGCACACAGGCGGTGAACAATCCCTCCTCGACCTCGCCGGTGACCGACGCGCCATTGCGCGACAGGCACAGCTGTCCGGCCCAGATGTATTCCGGCCGCAGTCCGGCAAGACCCGGAAAGCGCGCATCGAACTTGCGCTGCTGGATACCGGCGGCCCGTTCGAGATCCAGCTCGCTGGCGCGCATTCCCGACCTCAGCGTCGCCACCGCCCGCGTCAGGACGCGATCCCCGCCTTGCGGTCCGTCGATCCGGCGCATCGAAGTTCCCATCGGATCCGATGACCTGATCCCCCAACGCCTTGCGCCGCCCAAGGCGCCCTCGGGCAGAACCGGCGTCAGGGCGGCATAGAGGAACACGTGCATGAGCCGACCCGTGGCGATGCCGAAACTCTCCACATGCCCGTTCGTTGCCAGAATGACCTGCGGTGCAGCAACGCCGCCATTTGGCACCTGGACCCGCCAGACATGGCCGATGCGCTTGATCGAGATGACAGGGCTTTGCTCATGGATCGTGATCTTACGAGAAACCCCCTCCGCGAGCCCGCGAATGTAACCTGCCGGTTGCAGCATCACCGTGCCCGGCGTGAAAAGGCCCGAGCGGTAGTACCTGCTGCCCGTCAGCGCCTCCATCGCGTGCACATCGAGATGCTCGTACGGCTCGTTCAAGTCATCGAGATGCGCGGCATAGATCTGGTTCTGCCTGTCCGCCGCTGCGCCGACGGCGCCAATTACCTTTCCCGCCCGATCGAAGAAATCGGCGCTGATGCCGTAGTCTTCGACCGCTTCGCGCGAAAAGGCGATGGCGTGGCGGTTCATCGCGATCTGCGCGCGTCCATCGCCGGCACCTTTGTGATCGTCGCCGGTCAAATCGTCCGGCAGGTCGTTCATGAAGCCGGAGTTGCGGCCCGCTGCGCCTTCGGCAATCTTGCCCGCTTCCAGCAGGATCACGCGCGCCTTCGGGCGCAACTGGATCAACCGCCGGGCCGCCGACAATCCCGCGAAACCCGCGCCGACGATCACCACGTCCGCCGTGCATTCCGCCTCCAGCCGCGGGTATCGCGGGCCGGGACCAAGGATACTCGCCCACGCCGCTTCCCCCCGGTGCCGCGGCAGTCGGTTGGTGGCGTATCGGCTCAATCCACGGCCTCGTCTCCGTCGTCGTTCAGATCAGTCGGTTTGGCCCTGATCTGAGTATATTGGTCGTGGCCCTGCAACCCGTTATCGCGCCCGCCGCAGCCCGCCTGCCTCACCTGCAATGGGGCTGGCGGTCCCGCGTCTTGAGGCGCGCTCCGCATCCTAGGTGACCCGCTGACGCTCCAGGTATTCGGGCGCATCCCACAGCCGGTCGCGCAGGATCTCGGCAAGGATGGCGACCGCACCGCGCACGTCCTCCTCGTCGAGGTAAAGCGGCGTGAAGCCGAACCGCATGATGTCCGGCGCACGGAAATCCCCGATCACGCCCCGCGCGATCAGCGCCTGCATGGCGGCGTAACCCTGCTCGAACCGGAACGAGACCTGGCTGCCACGCACCGCGCCGTCGCGCGGACTGGCGAGGTCCAGCCCGGGGCACTGCGTCTCGACCTCCGCGATGAACAGCTCCGACAGGCGGAGAGAGGCTTCGCGCAACTCACCCATATCAACCTCGTCCCAGATCTTCATCGCCTCTTCCAGGGCCGACATCTGCAGGACCGGCGGTGTGCCGACCCGCATCCGCTCGATCCCCGGCGCGGGGCGATAGTCGAGGTCGAAGGCAAACGGCGCCTCGTGTCCCAGCCAGCCCGCCAATGCCGGCGAGATGCTGTCGGCGAGGTCGGGCCGCACGTAGATGAACGCGGGCGCGCCCGGGCCGCCGTTGAGGTACTTGTAGGTGCAGCCGACCGCGAATTCCGCGTTCGATCCGGTCATGTCCACCGGAACCGCGCCCGCCGAATGGGCGAGGTCCCAGATCATCACCGCGCCCACGGCGTGGGCCTTCTCGGTGATCGCCGCCATGTCATGCATCCGGCCCGTGCGATAATCGACCTGCGTCAGCATCACGACGGCAAGGTCTTCGGTAATCGCGTCGACCACCTGCTCCGGGTCCACCACGCGCAGTTCATGCCCATGGCCCAGATGCCGGATCAGGCCCTCCGCCATGTAAAGGTCGGTCGGAAAATTGCCGTTGTCCGACAGCACCGCCTTGCGGTTGGGCCGCATCTGCAATCCCGCCGACAGCGCCTGGTAGACCTTCAGCGACAGGGTATCCCCCATCACGACCGAGCCCTCGGGCGCGCCGATGATCCGGCCCACCCTGTCGCCCACGCGGCTTGGCTGCGCCATCCACCCGCTCGCGTTCCAGCCCTTGATCAGCTGGCCGCCCCATTCCTCGGTCACAGCGCGCCCGATGCGTTCGGCAACGCCCTTCGGCAATGGTCCCAGCGAATTGCCGTCCAGGTAGATGACACCTTCGGGCAGATCGAACCGGTCCTTCATAGGCAATGTCATAGCTGCCCCCTCACGTTCCAGAGTTCCGGAAACAGTTCCACCTCCAGCATCCGGCGCAGGTATTGCACGCCCGACGTGCCGCCGGTGCCGCGCTTGAAGCCGATGATGCGCTCTACCGTGGTGACATGGTTGAAGCGCCAGCGGCGGAAATAATCTTCGAGGTCCACCAACTTCTCGGCCAGTTCGTACATCGACCAGTTCGCCGCCGGATCGCGGTAGACGCGCGCCCAGGCATCCTCGATCTCGGCCACGGCCACATGCGGCTTGTCGAGCACGGGCTGCGGCAGGTTCGGGTCCAGCTTGGACACGGCCACGGCGTAGAGCGACGGGCGCTCCAGCTCCGCCCTCAGCATCGCGTGCAGCGCCGGGCGGTGTTCGTGGACCCGCATCATCGCGGTGTTGCGGTTGCCGAGAATGTATTCGATCAGCCGGTATTGATGCGACTGGAACCCGCTGCTTTCGCCCAGGTCTTCGCGGAACGCGGTATATTCCGACGGCGTCATCGTCCGCAGCACATCCCACGCGCCGTTCAGCTGTTCGAAGATGCGGGAGACGCGCGTGAGCATCTTGAACACCGGCGGGAAATCGTCGGCCATCAGCGCATCGCGGGCGGCGTTGAGTTCATGCAGCGCCAGCCGCATCCAAAGCTCCGACGTCTGGTGCTGGATGATGAACAGCATCTCGTCATGGGCGCTGCTTTTCGGTTGCGCGGCCCCGAGGATCGGGTCGAGCGCAAGGTAGTCGCCGTAGCTCATCGCGCCGTCGAAGGACATGCGCGCGCCATCGGCCTCGGGATTGATCGGGTCTGTCATGGCGCGGAGCGTATCGCGCCGGGTGGCGGTGGCAAGCGCGAAAGGCCCCTACCCGCCGGCTGCGACACCAACGCGATGCCGGGCCGGTCCGAACAGGCAGGCGAGGCCCAGGATGAGACCCGCAACAGTCGCGATCATCCCCGCCGCCGAGACGGAGTTCGACGCACCGAGCCAGATCGGCCCGTAACCCGCCAGCACGTAACCAAGCACGGCCGAAAGGATGGCGAACACCACGCTCCACGCCACCTGCACGCCGAGGTGGTTGGTCATCATCCGCGCGGCGGCGGGCGGACAGATGAACATGGCGATCACGATGATCGACCCCACCGCGTCGAAGGCCGCCACCGCCGCAACCGCCGCCGCCGTCACGAGGCCGAGGCCAATGAGGCGCACCGGCAGGCCGAGCGCGCGGGCGAAGCCTTCGTCGAAACTGGCAAGCTTCAGCGGTCGCCAGAACACCAGCATCAGCACCGCGATGATCAGCGCCGCTACGGCCATCCGCGGCAATTCCGGCGGCAAGTCCGCCAGTGCCACCGGGTCGAGGAGCGAGCCCCATCCATCGGCGCGCAGCCAGATCAGTTGCTCCAGGTTGCCCATGAGCGCGTGTTCCACATCCAGATGCACGTTCGACGTGTCCGATTGCTCCAGCAGCAGCACGCCTCCCGCAAAAAGCGAGGTGAAGACGACACCCATCGCCGCCCCCGGCTCGATTCGGCCAAGGCGGCGCACCGCCTCGATCAGTGCAACGGCGACCAGAGCCGCCACCGCCGCCCCGATCAACATCGGCCATGTGGACACGACGCCCGTCACAAGGAAGGCCACGACGATCCCCGGCAGCACGACGTGGCTGATGGCGTCGCCAATCAGTGCCTGCCGCCGCAGGATCAGAAAATTCCCCGGCAGCGCGCAGGCGATGGAGGCGAAGATGCCGATCAGGATCGGCGTCAGGGAAAACTGGACGAACTCGGCCCCCATCACGCCGCCCCCTTGGTCACGACATGGGTGTCGATCCACGCGATCTCGTCTGCCGTGAACACATCCTCGATCGGCGTTAGCCCATCGTATCGACCGGTCAAAGCCGTGTCCTTGTGCAGCCGGCGCGCGACGGACCAGCGCCGCTCATCCCGCGCGATTTTCGCGGCGGCCGCGCGCCCCTCCTCGGTGGCGACGCCGTCGGGCCGCAGCAACCCCTCGCTGCGCAGGATCTTCAGGGTCAGTCGGTCGTGGATCGGTTCCCTCCGCGCCATGGCCAGCAGACCCTGCCGTCGGTGCACCCGCTCCTGAAACGCGTTCCGCGCGATCACCGCTGCCGCCACCCCGCGCCTCGGTGAAAACAGAAGCGACACCGCGAAGGCACCAGTCGCCACAAGCACGATGATCGGCCCCGTCGGCAACGAGGGGGCCGACGCCGAAATCGCAGCCCCGATCCAGCCCGCCAACGCGCCGAGCACGCCGGCGATCCAGACGACATGCTCCGCCCGGTCCGACCAGAACCGCGCCGTGACCGGCGGGATGATCAGAAGCGCCACGATCAGGATCAGCCCGACCAGCTTCAGCCCGATCACCGTGACCGCCAGAACGATCCCCATCATCGCAAGGTCCACGCGCCGGACGTCCACGCCCCGCGCCGCGGCAAAGGCCGTATCGAAGGACACAAGCGTCATCGGGCGACGCAGCAGCCAGATCGTGAAGACCACCAGGGCCCCTCCTCCGGCGATCAGCAACGCGTCCTGCCGCAGCATCCCGGCGGTGGAGCCAAGCAGGAAATCCTCAAGCCCCGCCTGCCGCCCGCGGCTCATGCCCTGTATGACGGTCAGAAGCACCACGCCGACCCCGAAAAACACCGACAGGATCGCACCGATCGCCGCATCCTCTGACAGGCGCGTGCGCCGCACCATCCATTCCAGCGCCAGAAGACCGACCCACGCGGTCAGTGCCGATCCTGCCAAAAGGCCGACAAGCGACCGACCGTCGCCGCCAAGCGAAACCATCACGATGAAGGCGAGACCAACGCCCGGCAGCGTGGCGTGCGCCACCGCATCGGAAACCAGCGCGCGCTTTCGCAGGAAAAGGAACGAGCCACCGGCGCCGGCCGCAAAGCCCAGAAGAGCGGCACCCACCGCGACAAGCGTCGCATTGTAGCCCGCCTGGAAGAACAGCGCCTGCCAGAAACCCGACATCACGCCCCCTGCAAGGCCAGCGCCTCGATCTGGACGGCACCGAGCCGCCCACCATAGGCATCGGCCAACGTATCGGCGGTGAAGGTCGTGGCGACCGGCCCTTCGGCGATCCGGCGCAGGTTGACCAGCAGGACATGGTCGAAATACTCCGCCACGGTGCTGAGGTCATGGTGCACGGCAATGACACTCCGCCCCTCGGCCTGAAGCGATTTCAGAACGTCGATGATCGCGGCCTCGGTTGCCGCATCCACGCCCGCAAAGGGTTCATCCAGAAGGAAAAGATCTGCACCCTGCGCGAGCGCTCGGGCCAGGAAGACACGTTGCTGTTGCCCGCCGGACAATTGCCCGATTTGGCGATCCGCGAAATCGGCCATGCCGACCCGGTCGAGGCAGGCCAATGCGTGCGCCTTATGTTGCCCCGTGATCCGCCGCCAGAGGCCGACCTGACCGTAAAGGCCCATTAGCACCACGTCGCGTGCAGTGGTCGGGAAATCCCAGTCGACGCTGGCGCGCTGCGGCAAGTAGGCGATGCGGTCGCGCACGCGGTCCACCTCGCGCCCGAAAACGGAGACCTCTCCCGATACCTTGGGGATAAGGCCGAGTGCAGCCTTGAGGAACGTCGATTTGCCCGCTCCGTTCGGCCCGACAATGGCCGACATCTTTCCCGCCGGGAAGCTGGCATCGAGCGAGAAGAGCGCCGGTTTTTCGCCGTAGCTGACCGTCAGACCCCGGACAGCGAGCGGGCTGGCGGGGTCGAGCGGGGTCTGGGATTCGATCACGGAAAGGTCTGCCATATCAATTCGTTGCAAGCGCCCCCTGCATGCCGCCTTCCGGCGCATCGCCCCCAAGCGCGCGGGCGATGGTGGTCACGTTGTGGTCGATCATGCCGATCCACGTGCCCTCGTACGTGCCGTCCGGCCCCATCGCGTCTGAATAAAGCTCCCCGCCGATGACGACCTCATGGCCCTGTGCCGCGGCCCCCTCGATCAGGGCGCGGATATTGCGGTCGGAGACGGAGCTTTCGACGAAGACCGCCGCGATCTCGCGCTCGACGAGCAGGTCCACCAACTCGCCGATCCGTTGCAACCCGGCCTCGGATTCGGTGGAAATACCTTGAATACCAACCACTTCGAAGCCGTAAGCCGCACCGAAGTAGTTGAAGGCGTCATGGGCCGTCACAAGGACGCGGGCCGCTTCCGGAACCGTGGACAGCACCTCGTCGGAATACGCGATCAGCGACGCGATCTCCGCGCTGTAAGCCTCTGCATTCGCTTCAAAAAGCTCCGCATGGTCCGGGGCCACGTCGCTGAGCGTCGCGGCAACCTGCACGACCACGTCCTGCCACAGCGTCGGATCCATCCAGACGTGGGGGTCGAACTGGTCGGCGTATGTGTCTGATGCGATGAGGTTTTCCGGCGGCAGGGCTTCGGCGACCGGAACCGCCGTCCCGGCCTCGCCAAGTTCGAGAAGGAACTCTTCCATCTGCGCTTCGAGATAAAGGCCATGCCACAGAACGACATCCGCCCGCGCCGCTGCCACGATGTCCGACCGGGTCTGGCGATAGGAATGAGGATCGACGCCCGGCCCCATAAGCGCCTGGACCGAAACGATTTCTCCACCCACCACGCGGGCCGCATCGGCGATCATGCCGGTGGTGGCGACGACGCTGATCTGGTCCTGCGCCTGCACGGCCACAGGCCAAAGGGCAGCCGCGAAGAGGAAAGACGTGAGCCTGCGAGCCATTTGGGAGCTGTTCCTGAAAAATCCGGTGTCCACCCGAATATGCGAGCCATTCGCAAAAAGTCAAGTGAATGCGAATGAGTTTCAAGAACAGCCGTTGCGCGTCAGCTTACGTAATGGAGTGTCTGAAATTCCGCACGGAAATCAGCGACTTCCGAAGCGAGCGCTTCAGGCGCGTCGCTGCGCAAGGCCCGTGCGATCAGGCTGGCAAGACGGTCGACATCTCCCTCCGACTGCCCGAAGCCAACGCGCACCAGTTCTGGCGTTCCGATCCGTATCCCGTTCATATCGTTGAGAATTGAAGGCACCGGCAGGCCGATCCCACAGGCGATCAGCCCGGACTTGTAGAGATGCTTCGAGGCCGCTTGCCCGCCGCCGAACTCATGGGCGGGGATTGCGAACTGGTGGCTTTGCGTCGGCCCCTCCTCCGTCTCGAAGACTGGAATCTGATGTTCTTTCAAAGCGTTGGCGAGCGACGCTGAGACTTCGATCATCTTGGCGGCATAGGCTTCCCCATGGATGCGCCAATCGACCAGCGTCCGCGCGAGGGCCGCCGATTTCGAGGCGTCGAAATTCGCGGTCATGCCGGGGAAGGCGATGGAATCCAGCCGTTCCGCGATCTCTTCGTCATTGGTGACGATGAGGCCGCCGGCGGGGCCGCCGAGGCTTTTGTAGGTGCTCATCGTCATCAGGTGAGCCCCTTGAGCCAACGGATCGGGCCAGGCCTTCCCGGCGAAGAGACCGCATTGATGCGCCGCGTCCATGAGGACCTTGGCCCCCACTTCATCGGCGATCTCGCGGACCTCGGCCACGGGATGGGGGAGCAGGTTGAGGGAGCCGCCGAGGGTGATCAGGGCGGGGCGTGCAAGCTTGCACATTTCTCTAAGCCCTTGAATATCCACAGTATAGCGATCCGCGTTAACCGGATATTCATGAATCTCAAGCCCGAAAAGCCCGGCGCAGCCCGCCATGTGGTGAGTGACGTGGCCGCCGATGGACGCAGGCGGCACGAGGATCGTGTCGCCGGGTTTGCAGGTCGCCATGAAAGCGTAGAGATTGGCCATCGCGCCGGAGGCGACGCGGATCTCGGCGAAGCGGGACTGGAAGATTTCGGCGGCCAGTTCGGCGGCGATGACCTCCACCTTTTCGATCGCCTCCAGCCCCATCTCGTACTTGTCGCCGGGATAGCCGAGCGACGGGCGCGAGCCCATGCCATTGGCCAGAAGCGCTTCCGCCGCCGGGTTCATGATGTTGGTGGCGGGGTTCAAGTTGAAACACGCATTCTCGTGAATCCGTTTGTTTTCAGTGCCTAGCGCGACGATCTTCGCGCTGATTTCCGCGCCATCCATGGCGGCGGTCCGGGCAGCGACATCCTGCACAAGGTCTTCGGAAGCGGCGGGCACCCAAGGGCGGCGGGCAAGGCTCATGGCGGTCCTCTCAAGGGAATGGTTCGCGTCACTATGCGCTCTCGATTACAAGGCGACAAACCAGTAGTGTAGAATTTCTCTGTCAGAAAAACTGAGTCATTAACCACGATGCCCGTTTCTCCACCCCGTCCCGCCCTGCCGCCGCTGAACGCGCTGCGCGCCTTCGAAGTGTCCGCGCGCCTTGGCGGCTTCCTCGCTGCCGCCGAAGAACTCGGCGTCACGCCCGGCGCGGTCTCGCAACAGGTGCGCATCCTGGAGGATTGGGCGGGTGTCACGCTGTTCGAACGCCGCTCGCGCGGGGTGCGGCTGACGCAGGACGGCACTCGGGTGGCCGGTGACATAACGCGGGCCTTCGATGAACTCGGGCGGGCGGTGGGTGCGTTGCGGGCCGGTGTCGATGCACCGACGATCACGCTCGCCACCCTGCCGTCGATCGCGCAACTCTGGCTGCCGTCGCGCCTGGGCGCGCTGCGTGCGGCGCTGGGGCATCGGCAGGTGTCCGTCACCGCGCTGGAGGCGCCGCCGAACCTGCTGCGCGAAAGCTACGATCTGTCGATCTTCTTCCTGCCATCCGACAGCGGCCATTCGATCGCGCCAGACCTGATGTTCCCGGTCTGCGCCCCGGCGCTGGCCGACCAGATCCGGACGCCAGAGGATCTTGCCGGGATGACGCTGCTTCACGATGCCAGCTGGTCCGGTGACTGGCGCCATTGGGCGGAGTTGAGCCGAGTGGCACTCCCGTCACCCCACGCGGGGCCGCGCTATTCGCTTTATGCGCTGGTGCTGGCCGAGGCGAAGGCGGGCGCGGGCGTGGCCATGGGACATTTCCCGCTGGTGAAGGACGCCTTGCAGGATGGCTCGCTGGTGCGGCCGTTGGTGCAAGCGGAGGCCTTTTCCCACCGGCTTTATCGCGACGGCATCGGCACGGGAAAGCGCCTGTGCGTGCAGGTCAGCCCGCGATTCTCCGACACGGAAGCGGAGGCGATCCAGCGTGCATTGGCGTGACGCGCGGAAAACCGCGTTTTCCGGGTGGATTGCCGCGCAATCCGGGCGCGCGGCTGATGCTGGATACGACTGGAAAACGCGGTTTTCCCCACGGATTTCGCGGAAATCCGACTACCCCAACCGTCGGCCCTCGTCGGCATCGAAGAGGTGCACGGCGCCGGGCTTCAGCGCCAAGCGCATTTCGCCGGTGGCGGCCTCCTGATCCTTGGGCACGGCGACCGAGAACGCTTGCCCGGCCATCTGGCCATGCAGAAGCCGCTGTGCGCCAAGCTCCTCGATGATGTCGACGTTGAAGGTGAGGTCACCCTGCGGGGACGGCATCACGTCCTCGGGCCGGATACCGACCGTCACCGCGCCGGCGTGGCCGTTCACGCCCGCCTGCGGCACGATCTCGCCGCCCGGAAGCGTGACGCGGCCCTGCCCCGCCTCGGCGTTGAGCAGGTTCATCGGCGGGGCGCCCATGAAGGCGGCGACGAAGGTGGACGCGGGATTGGAATAGATCTCGGCAGGTGTGCCGATCTGTTCGATATGGCCGTTCGAGAGCACGATGATGCGGTCGGCCATGGTCATGGCTTCGACCTGGTCATGGGTCACGTACATGGCGGTGGTGCCAAGGCGACGCTGAAGCGCGCGGATTTCGATCCGCATCTGGTTGCGCAGTTTTGCATCGAGGTTCGACAATGGCTCGTCAAACAGGAACAGGTCCGGCTCCCGCACGATTGCGCGGCCCATGGCGACGCGCTGGCGCTGGCCGCCCGAAAGCTGCGACGGCTTGCGGTCGAGGAACTCGGTCAGGTTCAGCATCTGCGCCGCTTCGCGCACCTTCTCGGCGATCTGGCCCTTGTCCATGCCGCGGTTCTTGAGGCCGTAGCCCATGTTCCGCGCGACCGTCATGTGCGGGTAGAGCGCGTAGTTCTGGAACACCATCGCGATGTTGCGATCCGCCGGGTCGATGTCGTTGACGACGCGGTCGCCGATGGAAATCTCGCCCTCGGTCACGTCCTCCAGCCCCGCGACCATGCGCAGCATGGTGGACTTGCCGCAGCCCGAGGGGCCGACGAGCACGCAGAGTTCGCCATCGGGGATGGTGAAGGTGGAGGGTTCGAGCGCCTCGGCGCCGTTGGGATAGACCTTGCGGACCTTGTTCAGTGTGACTTGTGCCATTTCGAATGGTTCTCTCTTGCGTGGTGTCCGCCCGTTGCGTCCGGGCTTACTTATCGGATTCCGTCAGGCCCTTCACGAACCAGCTCTGGAAAAAGACGACGATGAGCACCGGCGGTGTCATCGCGATGATGGCCAGCGCCGCGGCCTGCCCGTAATCGGGCGTCTCGGAGCCGTCAGCGTAGCTTTGCACGATCTGGCGAATGCCACGCACGAGGGTGAACAGGCTCTCGTCCGTGGTAATCAGCGTGGGCCAGAGGTACTGGTTCCAGCCGAAGACGAACATGATGATGAACATCGCCGCGATCATGGTTTTCGACAGCGGCACGAGGATGTCGATGAAGAATTTCACCGGTCCCGCGCCGTCGATCCGCGCGGCCTCGATCAGTTCCTCGGGCACCGAGCGGAAGAATTGCCGGAAGAAGAAGGTGGCCGTGGCCGACGCGATCAGCGGCACGATCAGGCCGGTGTAGGTGTTGCCGAGGTTCATCCACGAGATCACCTCGTAGGAGGGCAGGATGCGCACTTCGAGGGGCAGAAGCAGCGTGGTGAAGATCATCCAGAAGGCGAGCGTCGCGAATTTCAGGCGGAAATAGACGATGGCATAGGCCGCCATCATGCCGACGATGATCTTGCCGATGGCAAAGCCGAGGCCGAGGATCAGCGAGTTCGCCAGCATCGTCATGCCGTTCACGGAATCGGTGAAGCCGCCGTATTCGAACAGCGCCGCGTCGTAGTTCTCGGCCAGCCTGTCGCCGAAGCCGAATTGCATCCCCTCGCGGTGGATGGTGATCGGGTCCCACGACGAGGTCGCGAAGACCATGTAGACGGGCACCAGCATCAGGAGCGCGCCGGCGATCAGGATCGCATGGTCGGCGATGTGATCCCAGCGGATGCGCTTGCGGGTGGTAGTGCGGGTCGTCGCCTGCACGCGGGTCTGGGTGATATCTGCCATGTCTCTGCCCTCCCCCTTATGTGTAGTGAATCCGGCGTTCCAGGAAGCGGAACTGCACGATGGTGAGGATCAGCACGAGGATCATCAGGACGACCGATTGCGCCGACGATCCGCCGAGGTCGCCGCCCCGGAAGCCGTCGACATAGACCCGGTAGACCAGTGTCAGCGGGTTGTTGCCCGGTTCGCCCTTCACGATCGTGTCGACGATCCCGAAGGTGTCGAACAGCGAATAGGTGATGTTGATGATCAGCAGGAAGAACCCGGTGGGTGCCAGCAGCGGGAAGGTGATGTCCCAGAAGCGCGACGTGCCCGAGCGGTTGTCGATCATCGCGGCCTCGCGCACCGAGCGCGGGATGGCCTGGAGACCGGACAGGAAGAAGATGAAGTTCACGGGGATCTGTTTCCAGACCGAGACGGTGATCATCGCGGCGGCCGTATCCCAGTAGTTCACGCCGAGGCGGAAGTCGTATCCGAACGATGCCAGGACCTGGGTGATGGTGCCGCGCGACTGGTCGAAAAGCATCACGCCGATCAGGCCCGCGACGGGGGGCGCGATGGCGTAGACCCACATCAGGAGCGTGCGGTAGGTCTTGGCGCCGCGGATCACCTTGTCGGCCTTGACCGCCAGCAGAAGTGCTATGCCGAGCGAGAAGAAGGTCACCAGCAGGGTGAAAACGACGGTGAAATTCAGCGCGTTGATGTAGTTCGTGGAGTTCGTCAGGCGGGTGTAATTGTCGAAGCCGACGAAGGTCTCGCCGAAGCCGAACGGGTCCTGCAGGTAGAACGAGGATTCCACGGCGTAGGCAGCGGGCCAGTAAAAGAAGATCGCGATGATGGCGAGCTGCGGCAGGAGCAGCAGGATCGGAAATCCGATATGGCCGAATGCGGCACGTTTCATGAGGGCCCCGTCAGTTTCTTGATTATGGAACAGGGGCCGGGTGAACCGGCCCCTGTCGGGTCTTGGTGCAGGCGGTCAGCCCTGCGTGGCGGCGAAACGCTCCAGCAGTTCGTTGGCCTCGGCTTCGATGATCTCGAAGGCCTCGTCCACGGTGGCTTCGCCGGTCAGGATGCGGGTGTATTCGCGGTTCATCACGTCGCGGATCTGGACGTAGAAGCCCATGCGATAGCCGCGGGTGAACTCGCCGGCGGGCAGCAGAAGCTGCTGGATGCCGACCTCGGCTGCCGGGAATTCGTCGTAGTGGCCCTGCTCGGCCGACGCCTCGTAGGCGGCGTTGGTGATCGGCACATAGCCGGTTTCGGTGTGCCACATGACCTGCGCGTCGACGCTGGTGAGGTAGTCGAAGAAGGCCGCGGTAGCCATGTTCTCTTCCTCGTCGAAGCCGGACATGGCGAACAATGCCGCGCCGCCGATGAAGGTCTGGGTGGGTTCGGTGGTCACGGCTTCCCAATACGGCAGCACGGTCGCCGAGAATTCGAAGTCCACGCGGTCGGCGATCCCGCCGAACGAGCCGGAGGAACCGAGCCACATGGCGACTTCACCCGCTTCGAACGGGTTCTGGTTGTCGGCCCAACCGGTGCCGTAGAAGGCGAAGAGCCCTTCGTCCTGCCAGTCGACGAGCGCCTGGAAGTGGGCGCGGATCGCGGGATGGTTGACCATGATCTCGGTGTCGACACCGTCATAGCCGTTGTTGTTGGACGCGAACTGCAGGTTGTGGCGCGAGAAGAAGTTCTCGGTGAAGATCCACGGCAGGTGCGATTGCGCCAGCGGGATGTAGCCCGCGTCACGCAGCGCGGGGCCGGTCACTTCGGCGAATTCTTCCCAGGTGGTCGGCGGCTCGACACCGGCCTCGGCCAGCGCATCGGCGTTGTAATACATGATCGGGGTCGAGGAGTTGAACGGCATGCCGATCATCTGGCCATCGCTGTCGGCGTAGAAATAGCGCACGCCGTCGATGTAATCCTCGATGTTGAAGCCGACACCGGCATCGTTGAGCAGCTGTTCGACGGGGATGGTCGCGCCCTGCGCGCCGATCACGGTGGCGGCGCCGGCGTCGAAGACCTGGACGATGTTGGGCTGTTCACCGGCGCGGAATGCGGCGATCGCGGCGGTCAGGGTTTCCTCGTAGGTGCCTTTGAAAACGGGCGTGAGCACGTAATCGGACTGGCTGGCGTTGAAGTCTTCAACCAGCTGGTTGACGGTCTCGCCAAGTTGGCCGCCCATGGCGTGCCAGAATTCGATCTCGGTCTGGGCCTGGGCTGCGCCGCCGGCCAGAAGCCCGGCCGCAAGGCCAAGCGACAAGGTTGTCTTGAGGGTCATTCGTTTCTCCCATCTCATCCACAGCCGGAACAGGCTGCCGTTTGCGCGACCGCCTGCCGTTGAGGGGGCAGGTCATGTCTTGTGATAAAGGGAGAGGCAGCACAGGCGAGCCCCTCCCATTCGCTCGTCGCGTTCGGATAGCCTACACGGGGATCGCGCTTGCGCAATTGAAATGTCCCCCGACCGCCCGAAGCGTACGCGGCGCGGCTTAGGGCGAGTCGGTGACACCCCTGTGACGGGAATTCGCAAAAGCGTTACAAAACGGTTACTTGGGCGCTGCTCACTCGGCCAGATAACGGATGATCCCCGTCGCCGTTGCCTCGTTCACGGCCATCAGCGTGTCGTAGAGGATCGCCAGCCGGATCAATGACTTCACGTCAACGTCGTGGGGCATGGCCGAGAGCGGATCGACGAAGAAGATCAGCGCGTCGAGTTTTTCCTCGGCGATCATCGCGCCAAGCTGCGCGTCGCCGCCAAGCGGGCCCGATTTCAGCGGCGTGATGTCGAGGCCGGTTTCCTGCTGCAGCCGCCCGCCGGTCGTGCCGGTGGCAAAAAGCCTGTGCGGCGCAAGCTCGGCCTCGTGGGTCCTGGCCCAGGCAACGAGCGCGTCCTTCTTCTGATCGTGGGCGACAAGGGCGATGGTCGTCATGGGCGGTCTCCGGGCCGTGTGCTGCCCGCGTTCTTTAGCGCGGCAAGGCGCGGAACGGCAAAGTGGATTCGTGGCGCCTCAGGTCAGCACGGCGATCCGTCCATCCGCTTGCGGGCGCACGCTGATCGCGGTGTCGTAGAGCGCGCTCAGAGTTGCGTCGGTGAGCGTCGCTTCCGCCGCTCCGGCGGCAAACAAGGCGCCGTCCTTCAGCGCGATGACGGCATCGGCCCATTGCGCGGTGATCTGCAGGTCATGCAGCACGATCACCACGCCACGACCGTTGCGGGACATGTCCTTCAATTGGGACATGATGGATTTCGCCACGCGCGGGTCGAGGGCGCTGAGCGGCTCGTCGAGGAGAAGATAGGGCGTGGATTGCGCCCAGGCCATGGCGACATAGGCCCGCTGCCGCTGCCCGCCCGACAGCGCGTCGAGCGGCGTGTCGCGGAGGGGGTCGAGTTGAAAGCGTGCGATCGCCTCCTCGACGATGCGCGTATCCTCTTGCCGCGGACGGCCGCGATGGTGCGGCCAGCGTCCGAAGGCCACCAGATCGCCGACGCTCAGGCGCGGGACCTGCGGTTGCGATTGGGTCAGGATCGAGAGGAGGCGGGCGCGCTCGGAGGGGCTGGCACCGTGGACGTCAGCGCCATTGATCCGGACGACACCGGAACTGGGCGAAAGCAGACCCGCCATGCAATGCAGCAGCGTGGACTTGCCTGCCCCGTTCGGCCCGATGATCGCGGTGATCCCGAACGGCGCGATCCGGGCGGAGATGTCGTGCAACACGGGCGCGCCGTCGCGCTGAAAGCCAAGCCCTTCGATCTCGATCATCGCGACCTCCGCAGAACCAGAACCAGAAACAGCAAGCCGCCTGCGAATTCGATCAGAACGGCAAGGGTGGACGCCATCGACAGCACCCGCTCGAACACGAACTGACCGGCAACCAGGATGCTTGCACCGATGCCCGCCGAGGCCGGGATCAGGAGCGCGTGGCGGTGCGAGCGGACCACCGCGTGGGCCAGGCTGGCGGCGAGCAGGCCGAGAAAGGTGATCGGCCCGACCAACGCGGTGGAGACGGCCACGAGGCCAGCCACCAGTGCCAGAACCAGCAGAACGAAGCGGTCGTAGTCGAGGCCGAGCGACCGCGCGCTGTCGCGACCCAGCGCGGCGACGTCAAGGCGCGGCGCCAGCCGGATCGCAGCGACCAGGCAGGTCCCAAGCGTCACCCCGGCCACGGCGAGCTGGTCGGTGCGGACACTGGCGAAAGAGACGAACATCGCCTGCTGCACCACGGCGAATTCCGACGGGTCGAGAATGCGCTGCATGAACCCTGCCAGCCCCCGGAACAGGATGCCGAGGATCACGCCGGTCAGGACCACGCGCACCATGTCGCTGGCGCCGTTGCGCAGGATCACTCCGAACAGGGTCACCGCGGCAATCACGAGGATCGCGGCCTCCATGAGGAAGCTGCCGAAGGCCGGCAGGGTCACGTAGCCAACGCCGCCGAGGGTGAAGACGAGCGCGGTTTGCAGGAACACGAACAGGGCGTCGAAACCGACGATGCCCGGGGTCAGAAGGCGCGTCTGGGCCACGGTCTGGAACAGGGTCGTGGCCACGCCGGTGGCGGCCCCCACGAGGATCAGCGCGGCCAGCTTCTCGGCCCGGAGCGTCAGGATGAAGGACACCGGCGCGCGCAGGTTCCACAGCAGGAACAGCGCCGCGAGCGTGAAAAGCAGCGCGCCAAGGCCGATCAGCTGCGTCCTAGCCATGGGCCTGCCTGCGCGGCGCGTAAAGCAGCCAAAGGAACACGCCCGCCCCGAAGACGGCGAAGATCGTCGCGGCGGGGATCTCGTAGGGATAGCGGATCAGGCGACCGACGAGGTCGGAGGCCAGGACCAGCCCCGCCCCCATCGTCGCCACCACCCACAGGTTCGCGCGCAGGTTGTCGCCGCGCCACCGCGAGACGAGGTTGGGAACGATGAGCCCGACGAAGGGCATGGCGCCGATGGTCACAACGACCACGGCGATGGTCACCGCCACGATGACAAGGCCGATGGCCTGCGTCTGCCGATAGTCGAGACCAAGCGATCGGGCATAATCCTCGCCCAACCCGAGAATGGTGATGCGGTCGGCGAGCAGGTAAAGCGCCGCCGCAAGGGCCGCGATGAGCCACAGAAGCTCGTAGCGCCCCTGCATCACGCCCGAGAAATCACCGAGCATCGCCCCGCCAAGGAACTGCACGAGGTCGCTGACCCAGGCGAAATAGAGCGCGGTCGCCCCGAGGATGCCGCCATAGACGATGCCCACCAGAGGCAGCAGCATCGGGTCGCGACGCGGCACCACGCGCGACAGGGCGAGGAACCCGAAGGTGCCGGCAAGCGCGGACAGCGCCGCCACGCACATCTTTCCGAAAACGGCCATGCCGGGCGAGATCAGCGTCACACCCAGCAGGCCGAGCATCGCGGCCTCCGGCGTGCCGGTCAGCCCCGGCTCTACCAGCCGGTTCTGCACGCTCTGCTGCATGATGACGCCCGCCAGCGCCAGCCCCGCGCCGGTCAGCATCGCGGCCGCCGTGCGGGGGAAGCGGCTGACCGCGATCAGCCAGCGCGCCTCGAATGCGCCGGACCAGAGCGAGGCCGCCCCGACCGACAGGCTTGCCACCACAAGCACTGCTAGCAGCAGAACGATGGCAAGCCTCTGGGTCATTCAGCCGCCGAAGCCTGCGATGATCTCATCGAGGGTCAGCATCATCGACTGCACCCCGCCACCCGCAAGGTAAAGCGGGCCGGACGACAGATAGAGGATCTGGCCGCTCTCGCCTGCCGTGGTGCTGGCAACAAGAGGGTTGTCGAGCGTCGCCGCAGCCGCCTCGCCGTCCTGCCCGATGGCAGCGGCACGGTCGATCACGATGATCCAGTCGGGGTCGACCTCGGCGATGAATTCGAAGCTGACCGCCTCGCCGTGGGTCTCGTCGTCCAACTCCGGGTAGGCTTCGGGCAGATCCAGCGCGGTGTGCAGCCAGCCGAACCGGCTGTCGGCCCCGTAGGCGGACACGTTGCCGCCATTGGTCAGCAGGATCAGCGCATCCCCCTGCCCCGCGACGGCAGCAGCGGCTTCACCGAGCCGGGTCGTCAGCGCCTCGGACAGTTCCGCCGCGATGGCCTCGCGTCCGAACAGCGCACCGTAATCGGCAATCCGCGCCTGCGTCTGTTCGACCATCTCGGCGCCCCAGATCGTCATGTCGACGGTCGGCGCGATCCCGGACAGCGGTTCGACCTGCGCGGACGAGCGCCCGCCCGCGATGATGAGGTCGGGGCCAAGGACGGCCAGCGCCTCGAAATCCGGCTCGAAAAGGGTGCCCGCGCGGCCGGCGGCTGCGAAGACATCGGCGAGATAGGGCAACGCGGGCATCTCGGGCACCGCGTCGATTTCCACGCCGAGGGCGCTGATCGTGTCGATGGCGGCGGCGTCCAGTACCGCGATGGTTTCGGGCTGCGCGGCAACGGTCGCCTCGCCCGTGTAGGTGTTCAGCGTGATGTCCTGCGCCTGCGCGGCACCGGCAAGGGTCAGACAGGCAAGGGTAAGGGGAATGCGGAAAGTCATGGATCGCTCCTGTTGCATTGGGAGATTCGTGCAGGTGGCGTTGGCCGCGCGGGCCATGGCTTCCGGTCTGATCGGAGGGGTAGACATCCCGACGGCATAGTGCAAGTTAAAGCCGACAAAAAGACTCAAGGATTTTGACATGCTTCACCAGACCGGCCAGTACGAGACGCCTAAGGCCAGCCAGTACCTGCAGCAATTGTGCAAACACTTCGCGCACAAGATCGAGGTCAGCTTCAGCGAAACCGAGGGTCGGCTGGCGCTGCCGATCGGCCCCGCGACACTGACGGCAACCGACTCGGTCCTCACCGCGAACGTGTCAGCAGAAGACGATGCCGGCCTCGAACGGGCGCGCGGCATCATCGACAACCACCTTGTCCGCTTCGCCCATCGCGAGAATTTCGAAGCGATGGACTGGAATGCCGCGACCGCCGAGGCGCGCTAGGCGGCACTGGGGCGGTCTGCCCCCCAGATGCAGTGTCGGGCGGCAGACCCCTGCCGCCCGTATACTCGCAACCCATGATCCGTTGAAAAACCCGGCGCCGGAGACCGGGGCCACGCGCCCCTCCGCATGCGGAGCGAAGGACGGGGAGCCGTGGCCGATCCGGCGGCTCAGCCGCCGAAATCGTCCAGCATGATGTCTTCGCGGTCGACGCCAAGCTCCAGCAGCATGTTGATGACCGACTGGTTCATGATCGGCGGGCCGCACATGTAGTATTCGCAATCCTCGGGATTTGGGTGATCCTTGAGGTATTCCTCGTAGAGCACGTTGTGGATGAAGCCGGTGTAGCCGTCCCAGTCATCCTCGGGCAGCGCGTCGGACAGCGCCACGTGCCATTCGAAATTGTCGAATTCCTCGGCCAGCTGGTCGAAATCCTCGACGAAGAACATCTCGCGCTTGGAGCGGGCGCCATACCAGAAGGTGATCTTCCGGTCGCGGTTCTCCAGCCGCTTGAGCTGGTCGAAGATGTGCGACCGCATCGGCGCCATGCCGGCACCACCGCCGATGAAGACCATCTCCTTCGGGGTCTCGCGGGCGAAGAATTCACCGAACGGTCCCGAGATCGTGACCTTGTCCCCCGGCTTGAGGTTGAAGATGTAGGACGACATCTTGCCCGGCGGGATGCCCTCGGTGCGGGGCGGCGGGGTGGCGATGCGGACGTTGAGCATGATCAGGCCCTTCTCGTCCGGGTAGTTCGCCATGGAATAGGCCCGTTCGATCGGCTCATCGAGGCTCGACTCGTGTTGCCAGATGTTGAACTTGTCCCAATCCTCCCGGTACTCCTCCTCGACGGCGAAATCGCTGTATTTCACCTTGTGGGCCGGGGCTTCGATCTGGATGTAGCCGCCGGCGCGGAAGTTCACGTCCTCCCCCTCGGGCAGTTCCAGCACAAGGTTCTTGATGAAGGTCGCGACGTTCTCGTTCGACCGGACCGTGCATTCCCATTTCTTGACGCCGAAGACCTCTTCGGGGACTTCGACCTGCATGTCCTGCTTGACCGCGACCTGGCACGACAGGCGGTCGCCCCGGGCGGCCTCGCGCTTGGTGATGTGGCTTTCCTCGGTTGGCAGGATCGACCCGCCGCCTTCGTGGATGCGCACCCGGCACTGGGCACAGGTGCCGCCACCGCCGCAGGCCGAGGGCACGAACAGTTCCGCCGCCGCGAGCGTCTGCAACAGTTTGCCGCCTGCGGGCACCGAGATCGTCTTTTCGCCATTGATCGTGATGTTCACGTTGCCCGACGACACCAGCCGCGAGCGGGCGACCATGATGATCGCCACCAGCGCCAACACGATGAGGGAGAACAGGAGAACGCCGAGGGAGAATGTCTGCATGATCCGCGCCTCAGAGGTTCACGCCGGAGAAGGACATGAAGGCCATGGCCATCAATCCGGCGCTGATGAAGGTGATGCCGAGACCCTGAAGCCCGTCGGGGATGTCGGAATATTTCAGCTTCTCGCGCACGCCCGCCATGGCGGTGATCGCGAGCGCCCAACCGAAGCCCGACGACAGGCCGTAGACGGTCGATTCCGCGAGGTTGTAATCCCGCTCCACCATGAACAGCGACCCGCCGAGGATCGCGCAGTTCACCGTGATGAGCGGCAGGAACACCCCCAGCGCGTTGTAGAGCGGCGGGAAATACTTATCGAGGATCATCTCGAGGATCTGCACCATCGCCGCGATCACCCCGATGTAGGAGATCAGGCCGAGGAAGGTCAGGTCCACGTCTGGGAACCCGGCCCAGGACAGCGCACCGGGCGCCAGGAGATAAGTCAGGATCAGGTTGTTCGCGGGCACCGTGATCGACTGCACCACGATGACCGAGATGCCGAGGCCGATGGCCGTGGCGATCTTCTTGGACACGGCGAGGAAGGTGCACATGCCCAGGAAGAAGGCCAGCGCCATGTTCTCGACGAAGATGGCGCGGACGGCGAGGGAAAGAAGCTCTTCCATCAGTGCGCCTCCACCGTCTGGATCTTGTATTCACGTTCCTCGACCTGTTCCGGCTTCCACGACCGGAACGCCCAGATCAGCAGGCCGATCACGAAGAAGGCCGAGGGCGGCAGCAGCAGGAGCCCGTTGGGTACGTACCAGCCACCGTTGTTGGTGGTCTCGAGGATCGTGATCCCGAAGAGCGAGCCGGAACCGAACAGCTCCCGCACGAAGCCCACCAGCATCAGGATCAGCCCGTAGCCAAGCCCGTTGCCGATGCCGTCCACGAAGGACGCGAACGGCGGGTTCTTCATCGCGAAGGCCTCCGCCCGGCCCATCACGATGCAGTTGGTGATGATCAGGCCCACGAAGACCGACAGCGTGCGCGAGATTTCATAGGCGAAGGCGCGGAGGATCTGGTCGACCACGATCACCAGCGAGGCGATGATGATCATCTGCACGATGATCCGGATCGACGACGGGATCTGCGAGCGCAGGATCGAGATGAACATCGACGAGAATGCCGTCACCACCGTCACCGCGATGGTCATCACCAGCGCCACCTTCAGCGACGAGGTCACGGCCAGCGCCGAACAGATGCCAAGCACCTGCAGCGTGATCGGGTTGTTGTCGACCATCGGGTCGACGAGCATGGTCCGGTAGGTCTGTGCCATCAGATCTCTCCTGCTCTTACACGTTCGAGGAAGGGCTCGAAGCCGCGCTCCCCAAGCCAGAACCGCACGAGGTTATCGACCCCGCGCGAGGTCAGCGTCGCGCCCGACAGGGCATCGACATGGAATTCCTCACCCTGCGGGGGCGGCGTCTTGGCCACCGTGATCGCCAGCGTGCCGGCCTCGTCGCGGATCAGCCGCCCGCGCCAGAGTGCGCGCCAGCGTGGGTTGTCCACCTCGGCGCCCAGGCCCGGCGTCTCCGCGTGTTCGTAGAACTGCAGGCCGTAAATCGTGTTGCCGTCCTCTTCGATGGCGATGAAACCGTAGAGAGTCGACCACAGCCCGTAGCCGTAGACCGGCAGGACCACGCGGTCGAGGCTGCCGTCATCGTTGCGCAACAGGTAGACGGTCACGTAATTCGCCTGCCGCCGGATGCTGGCCGGGTCATCCTCCAGCGGCGTGGACAGGGTCAGGTCGTCGGCGGCGGCGCGGTCATCGAATTCGTAGGGGTCGAACTGGTCGGTGAACTCGCCGGTGGCGAGCTCCAGCACCTGCGGCTCGAACCGGGCGAAGGCTTCGGCCACGTCCCCGTCCTCATCGGCGATACCGGCCACGTCGACGATCACGGCCTGCCGGGCCAGCGCCGCGTTCTGCTCCTGCAAGGGACGCAGGGACACGGCGGCGGCCGACACGATCATCGACGCGACAAGGCACAGGCCCAATGCCACGATCACGGTCTTGGCCGTGTTGTCGGCGGGCATGTTCAGGAACCGGCTCAGGAAACCGCCGGTGATGATCTCGCCTTCCGGGGCCGGAAGGTCGCGGTCGGGCGGGTTCATCTCGGGGGTGAAGTTGGCATCCCCCTCTTCGCGATTCTTGTTGTCCTCATCAGGCATGGCGGCGCGCCCTCCTGCGAATGTTGGCCTGCACGACGAAGTAGTCGATCAGCGGGGCGAAGACGTTGCCGAACAGGATCGCCAGCATCATGCCCTCGGGGAAGGCCGGGTTGATGACGCGGATCATCACGACCATGAAGCCGATCAGCGCGCCGTAGATGTATCGGCCTATGTTGGTGTGCGAGCCCGAGACCGGCTCCGTCACCATGAAGACCAGGCCGAAGGCGTACCCCCCGATCACGAGGTGCCAGTACCATGGCGTGGCGAAGGCCGGGTTGGTGTCCGAGCCGATCCAGTTGAGCAGCGAGGAGAACGCGATCATCCCCAGAAGACATCCCACCACCATGCGGTAGTTTGCGATCTTCGTGACCAGCAGGAACGCGAGCCCGATCAGGCAGGCGATGGTCGAGGTCTCGCCCAGACAGCCCTGGATCGTGCCGATGAAGGCGTCCATCCAGGTGATGCCGTATTCCGGAAGCGCGGCGGGGCCGTCCGAGGCCGTGATCGCCAGTGCGGTGGCGCCCGAGAAGCCATCGACCGGCGTCCAGACCGAGTCGCCCGACATGTAGGCGGGATAGGCGAAATACAGGAACGCGCGGCCCACCAGTGCGGGGTTGAGGAAGTTCTTCCCCGTCCCGCCAAAGACTTCCTTGCCGATCACCACCCCGAAGGAGATGCCAAGCGCCACCTGCCACAGCGGCGTCGTGGCCGGCAGGATCAGCGTGTAGAGCATCGACGTCACGAGGAAGCCTTCGTTCACCTCGTGCCGGCGGATGGTGGCGAACAGCACCTCCCAAGCGCCGCCGGCGACCAGCGTCACGATGTAGATCGGAAGGAAATACAGCAGCCCGTGCAGCATATTGGCGAGCGGATTGTTGGCGTTGAAGCCGATCCCGAGGCCCTCGATGATCGCGGCGCGCCAACCGCTCGCGCCATGCTCGGCGATGGCGAGGTTGGTCTGCAACCCGGTGTTGTAGAGGCCGAAGAGGATGCAGGGCACCGTCGCGATCACGACGTAGGTCATGATCCGCTTCATGTCGATGTAGCTGCGCGCGTGCGGCGCCGCGGTGGTGACCGTCTTCGGCGTGTAAAGGAAGCTCTCCACCATCTCGTAGATGGGGAACCACTTCTCGTACTTGCCGCCCTTCTCGAAATGCGGCTCGACGCGGTCGAAGAAGCTGCGCAGGCCCATCGCTCAGCCCTCCTTTTCGATCTTGGTCAGGCTCTCGCGGAGGGCCATTCCATATTCATACTTGGCCGGGCAGGCAAAGCCGCACAGGCCGAGGTCTTCCTCGTCCAGTTCCAACGCGCCAAGCGCCTGCGCCTGGTCGGTGTCCATCACCAGAAGCGACCGCAGAAGCTGCGTCGGCATGTAATCCTGCGGCATCAGCTCCTCGAAGGTGCCGATCGGCACCATCGCACGACGCCCGCCGTTGAGGTTGGTTGTCAGGTCATAGAGCTTGCGCGTGAAGGCCGAGCCAAGGACCGGCTGGAACGCGTATTTCGACGACATCGGACGGATCCAGCCCATCGGGATCTGTTCGTGATCCTCTTCCATCAGCGTGATCTGGCGCGCGTAGCGTCCAAGGTAGGCATCGACGCCCTCGCCCGCCCGGCCGCTGAGGACCGAGCCGGAGATCACGCGCATCGGCAGCCCGTCCGGGTTGTCGCCTGCACAGAGTTCAGTCATCGACGCGCCCGCGACGCATTTCACCAGCCGCGGCGGGCTGGCGAGCGGCCCGGCAATCGCGATGGTGCGGGTGGTGTCGAGCTTGCCGGTCAGAAGCAGCCAGCCGATGGTGATGACGTCGGCATAGCCGATGGTCCAGACGAAGCGTTCGGACGTTGGCGGTTCGAGGAAATGCATGTGCGTCCCGGCCAGACCCGCCGGATGCGGGCCCGAGAAGGCGACCGGCGTGATGCCCTTCACGTCGCTGCCGGGAACGCCGGACCCGGCGGCCTGGCAGAGGTAGGTCGCGCCCTCGGTCAGGGACGAGATCGCCTCGAGCCCGCGGCAGAACGCCTCCGCCTCGGCGGCGATGATCGGCGCGGGGTCGGGCGACAACGGCTCGGTATCCATCGCGGTCACGTAGATCGCGGCGGGCCGGTCGCTGGCCAGAGGAACGTGGGAATAGGGCCGTGTGCGGAACGACGTCCAGAGGCCAGAGGCACACAGGCGTTCAGCCACGCCGTCACCCGTGCCGACATTGCCGATGCCCGAGAAATCCACCGGCTCGGCGGCGCCTTCGTCCACCTCGATCTCGACACTGATGAGCTTGCGCCGCGCGCCCCGGTTGATCGCCTTGATGCGGCCCGACACCGGCGATGTGATCTGCGCCTCGGGGTTGTCCTTGTGGGCCAGGATAGGTGCGCCCCGCGCCACCACGTCGCCCTCTTCCACCGCGAGGCGTGGCTTCAGCCCGATGTAATCGGCCCCCAGCACCCCAACGGTTCCCACGGTCACGGCCTGCACCGTTCCGGCCTTTGCCGCGCCGTCGATGGGCAGGTCCAGCCCGCGTTTGAATGAGAAAGTCTTCACCGGCATGCCATCCGTTTTTCTTACCTTATGCGACGGCTGAGCGCCGAGCAAAACCGGGTCCGGGCGTTTTTTGCGATGTTTTTTTCCGGACGCCCCGGTTGCAGCCGCATTGCCGACGCCATATGCAAGCACAGCGCCCAGAGCGCAAGCATTCCTAGGAGGCATGTCCCGTGTCCGGCATCCAGACGTTCTCCCGCCGTTCCTTCCTGATTCTGTCCGCCGCCGGCCTTGCCGCCTGTCGCGGTGGCGCCGAGGTGCTGGAACTTTCCGGCGCGACAATGGGCACGCGGTACAATATTCTCGCCATTCCCGGCAGCACCCGCGTTGACCAAGCGGCCTTGACCGAGGCGATCCGCGTGGCGCTGGCCGACGTGACCGCCGAGATGTCGAACTGGGATGCCTCCTCCGAGATTTCGCGGGTGAACGCCGCCGCCGCGGGCGAGACGCTGACCCTTTCGCCGAACCTGGCGGGCGTGCTGGCCTCCGCGCAGGACGTGCACCGCGCCTCCGATGGCCGCTTCGACGTCACCGTCGGCCCGCTGATCGACACCTGGGGCTTCGGCGCCAGCGGCACCACGCCGCACCTGCCGTCGGATGCCGAGATCGCCGACGCGCTCGCCGTCAGCGGCCAGGAGCGTGTCCTGACCCTCGCGGGCGACCAGATCACCAAGACCGAGTCGGACGCGGGCATCTACCTCGCCGCGATCGGCAAGGGCCACGGCGTCGACCGTGTCGCCGATGTGCTGCGCGACTTCGGCCTGAGCGATTTCATGGTCGAGATCGGCGGCGACCTTTACGCAGCCGGTCACAATGCGGGCGGCCTGCCCTGGCAGATCGGCATCGAATCGCCCGTCGCGGGCGACCGTGCCCTGAACTCCGTGGCCGGTATCTCGGGCCTCGGCATGGCGACCTCGGGCGATTACCGCAACTTCTTCGAGGATGGCGGCACGCGTTACTCGCACATCATCGACCCGGCGACGGGCCGTCCGATCCTGCACCAGACGGTGTCGACCACGGTTCTGGCCGAGAACGCCATGATGGCCGACGCCTGGTCGACCGCGATGCTGGTCCTGGGCCGTGAGCGCGGTCTGGAAATCGCCGAGGCCGAGGGGCTGGCCGTCCTGTTCATCGACCGTGAGCCCGGCACCGGCTTCGTCACCACCGCCAGCAGCGCCTACACCAGCCTGCAGGCCTGATCCGCGCGGAGGGCGCGCCCATGGAAACCGCGATTCTCACCTTCCTGATCCTGTGCATCGTTGTGTTCGGCATGGCGATCGGCGTGATCGTGCAGGGCAAGCGGATCAAGGGCAGCTGCGGCGGGCTCAATGCCATCGGTGACGCGGACCAATGCCTTGTCTGCCACAAGGAAATCGACCCCGACAGCCCGCTGAAGGAACGTCTGGGCCACTGCCCCCGCGCCCGCAAGATGCTGGCCGAGATGGAGGCGCAGGAGGGTTAGGCCCCTCCTCCCGCCAACGGCACGAACCCCAGCACCAGCAACCCGCCCGCTGCGATCAGGCCGTAGAGCCACAGCTGCCAGCGCGGCCCCTCGGCCTTCCAGACGGCGCGGTAGCGATAGCCCGCCAGGCAGGCCAGCACGAACAAGGCCGTCGCCACAGCCGGTGTCAGATATAACCCCTCGAACAAAATTATTTCGCGCCCTTGGCCTGTTCCGGTCTAGTCTCTGTGACACGACCCAAGTCCGCAGGACAAGCAAGGAACCGATGACATGCCCGAATCCTACCGCCCCCCCGTGCGCAAGGACGACGAGAAACAGCGCACCTCGAGCCAATCCGTAAGCACAAATACCAGCGCCTCCAACGCGCTTGTGAAGGAAGTGCTCGATGGCAAGGACGGCACGGTCTATTCGATCCGGCCCCAGCAGACCCTGCACGAAGCGGTCGAGAAGCTGCGCGATCACCGCATCGGCGCGCTGGTCGTGACCGACGCCAACGGCGGTCTCGTCGGCATCCTGTCCGAGCGCGACATCGTCCGCAAACTGGCCGACACGCCGGGCCAGACCCTGCCCCAGAAGGTCGAGGACGTCATGACCCGCGAGGTGGAGACCTGCACGGCCTCCGACCCGCTCGTCACCGTTCTGACCCGCATGACCAAGGGCCGCTTCCGCCACATGCCGGTGGTCGACGGACCGACGCTGATCGGCCTCATCACCATCGGCGACGCGGTTCATTTCCGGCTGAACCAGCTGGAACTCGAAGCGCTTCAGATCAAGCAGCTGATCGTCGGCTGACCACCCTGCCCCGCACAGCAAATGCCGGCCACGCGACGCGGCCGGCATTTTTCGTCTCACGAAAGGCTCAGAAGAAGCCGAGCTTGTTGGGGTTGTAGCTGACCAGCATGTTCTTGGTCTGCTGGTAATGGTCGAGCATCATCTTGTGGTTCTCGCGTCCCACGCCCGATTGCTTGTAGCCGCCGAAGGCCGCGTGGGCCGGGTAAGCGTGGTAGTTGTTGACCCACACGCGCCCCGCCTCGATCTCGCGCCCGAAGCGATAGGCCCGCGTGCCGTCGCGGGTCCAGACCCCGGCGCCGAGGCCGTACATCGTGTCATTCGCGATGGCGAGCGCCTCTTCCTCGGTCTTGAAGGTCGTGACCGAAACCACCGGCCCGAAGATCTCCTCCTGGAAGACGCGCATCTTGTTGTGGCCCTTCAGAATCGTCGGCTGGATGTAGAAGCCACCCGCGATATCGCCGCTCATCCGTGCCTCCGCGCCGCCGGTCAGCACCTCGGCCCCCTCTTCGACGCCGATGGTGAGATAGGATTTGATCTTCTCCTGCTGCTCGGCACTGGCCTGCGCGCCGACCATCGTGTTCATGTCCCGCGGGTCGCCCTGCACGATGGCCTCCACCCGCTTGATGCAGCGCGCGATGAATTCCTCGTAGATATCTTCCTGGATCAGCGCGCGGCTCGGGCAGGTGCAGACCTCGCCCTGGTTGAAGGCGAAGAGGACGAAGCCTTCGACCGCCTTGTCGAGGAACGCATCATCCTGCGCCATCACGTCCGAGAAGAAGATGTTCGGGCTCTTGCCGCCCAGTTCCAGCGTCACCGGGATCAGGTTCTTGGTCGCGGCGAGCATGATGATGCGGCCCGTTTCGGTCGAACCGGTGAAGGCGATCTTGGCGATCCGGTCAGACTCAGCCAGCGGGCCACCCACGTCCGGCCCCATGCCGTTGACGACGTTGAGCACACCGTCGGGCAGAAGGTCGGCGATCAGTTCGACGACGACCATGATCGCGGCGGGTGTCTGCTCGGCCGGCTTCAGCACGATGCAGTTCCCGGCAGCCAGCGCCGGCGCCAGCTTCCACGCCGCCATCAGGACCGAGAAGTTCCACGGGATGATCTGGCCCACGACACCCAGCGGCTCGTGGAAGTGATAGGCGACCGTGTCATGGTCGATCTCGGACATGGAGCCTTCCTGCCCGCGCAGCACACCTGCGAAATACCGGAAGTGATCGACGGCGAGCGGGATGTCGGCATTCATCGTCTCGCGGATCGGCTTGCCGTTGTCCCATGTCTCGGCGGTCGCGATCAGTTCGAGGTTCTGCTCGATCCGGTCGGCGATCTTCAGGATGATGTTGGAGCGTTCGGTGGCGCTGGTGCGGCCCCAGGCGTCCTTCGCGGCATGGGCGGCGTCGAGCGCCAGTTCCACGTCCTCGGCGGTCGAGCGCGCCACTTCGCAGACCTTCGCGCCGGTGATCGGCGTGATGTTGTCGAAATACTGGCCTTTCACGGGGGCCACGAACTTGCCGCCGATGAAATTGTCGTAACGGGTCTTGAACGGCGAGGTGTACTCGCTCGCGATCTGGGTCATCTCGTTCATCTGAAATCCTCCATTTGCTCCCGGTCCTCCGCCGGGAATGAAGGCAAGATGTTTAGGGGACACGGCGCTGTCAGCCGGGGCAAACCACTCCGAACTCGCCACCTGTCTCACCTCTGAGACAGGTTGCGCTCAGTTTTCGCCGAGACCCAGCCGTTTCATGCGCCGGTAGAGCGTTGCCCGCCCGACGCCGAGGTTGCGCGCCGCTTCCGAGACATTGCCACCGGCCCGCGACAATGCCCGCACCACGGCGGCGCGTTCGGCCTTTTCGAATCCCGTCGGCCCCTCGCTGCGCCCGAAGAGGTCCGAGGCAGGCACCGACTTTATCGGCCCCGAGGTGCCAAGCCCGAAGGCCATCCGCGCGCCCCGCGTGGCGCCCAGAACGATGTCGTCGCCATCGACGGCCAGTAGCATCGCGGCCTGCGCGTCGTCGTCATCGGCGACGATGATCCGCGCCTTGGGGAAGGTCGCGCGGAAGAAATCCACCTCGATCTGCCGGGCCGTCTGCGCGACCTGCGCTGCGATCAGCCGGTTGATCGCCTCGGTCTGGTCCGCCCGCGCCGAGGAGACGTCGAGCGCGCCGATCAATCGCCCGTCCGGCCCGTAGACCGGCGCGTCGATACAACTCATCCCGGTGTTGCGGGCGCGGAAATGCTCATCACGGTGGATGATGACCCGCCGGTTCTCGGCAATGCAGGTGCCGATGCCGTTGGTGCCTTCCGAAGCTTCCGACCAGTCCGATCCGGGGATCAGGCCCCAAGACTCGAACACCGACTGGTCGGCCTTCGAGGCGCGGATATCCAGCACCACGCCGTCCGCATCGGTCAGCAACACGCCGCAGCCGGACGAGCCGACCAGCTGGTAGAGCATGTCGAGCTTCGGCATCGCGATCCGGCACATCTCCTCCGCCGCCTCGCGCCGTTCGGTCAGTTCCCGGTCCGTGATCCGCTGGACATCGTCGCGCTGTCCGGGGTCCAGCCCGTGGTGATCGAGCGACCGACGCCAGGAGGCCGCCAGCCGCGACCGTGCCGCGGCACCGGGGTGCCCCGCCGTGCTGACCACGCGGTCGATATGCTGCGATTGCCGTTTCACCAGCCCTCTCCTCCGCGGGCGAGGATACTCAGGCGCGGGCGGTCTGTGAAGCCACTCGCGGGTCGCGCGGTGTCGCAGCCAGCGCGCGGTCGCGTTGCGCCTGCCCGATCTGACGCACCGCCGCCCCCAGCGCCATCAGCTGTTTCTCCAGCGGATTGGTCCTGCGCCAGATCATGCCGACCGTGCGTTTCGGCCGGTTGCGCGGAAAGCGCGAGATCACGACGCTTGTGCCCTTCGTCTCCAGCGGCACCGCCATTTCCGGGATCAGCGTCAGCCCCAGCCCCGCGTCCACCATCTGCACCAGTGTCGCCAGCGACGAGCCTTCCATCAGCAGGCTCGGGTCCGAGGCGCGGATATCGCAGAACGACAGCGCCTGGTCGCGGAAACAATGCCCCTCTTCCAGCAGGAGCAGCTTCATTTCCTGCAACCGTTCCGGTGCGGGCACCGGCTTGGCACCATCCTCGGCCGAGCGCACCAGCACGAATTCCTCGTCGAACAAGGCGAATTCCCGCAAGCCCGGCTCGGACACCGGCAGCGCCGCGATGACGAAGTCGAGGCGCGAGTGGATCAGGTCATCGAGCAGCGATTGCGTGACGGATTCGCGGGGATGCAATTCCAGTTGCGGCAGGCTCTGCGACAGGCGCCGGATGATCTCGGGCAAGAGGTAGGGCGCCACGGTCGGAATCACGCCCATCCGCACCCGCCCGGTCAGGGGCCCGTCGGGCTTGCGCGCCAGTTCGCTCATTTCCTCCACGTCGCTCAGGACCTTGCGGGCCCGCAGAAGGAACTCCTCCCCCAAAGTGGTGAGCCGAATGTCCCGCGCCCGCCGCTCCACGAGGGGTGAGCCGAGCATCCCCTCCAACTCCTTGATCTGCACCGAAAGCGCGGGTTGCGAGATCGAGCAGGCCTCCGCCGCACGGCCGAAATGCCCGTGCCGCGCCAGCGCATCGAAATAACGAAAATGTTTGAGCGTGAAGTTTGTCATAACCTCACCTTATCACCGCCTTAACGATATTCAATTGGCCTCTGCCGCCCCGCTGCGTTACCCCGGCAGGGACGACAATTCCTACAGGAAGGGAGACCCAGCAGATGGACGGTAACAGAATGCCCGGCCTCGGCGGCTGCCCCGTGAACCACGGCGGCAATACCTCGGATGCCAACCCGGTCAAGAAATGGTGGCCGAACGCACTCAACCTCGACATCCTTCACCAGAAGGGCGCCCGTACGAACCCGATGGACGTGGATTACGACCATCGCGAAGCGGTCAAGGGTCTCGACTTCGAAGCCGTGAAGGCCGACGTGAAAGCCCTCCTCACCCAGGACCAGGACTGGTGGCCCGCCGACTGGGGTCATTACGGCGGCCTGATGATCCGCCTCGCGTGGCACTCCGCCGGCTCCTACCGCATGCAGGACGGACGCGGCGGCGCAGGCTCCGGCAACATCCGCTTCGCGCCCCTGAACTCCTGGCCCGACAACGCCAGCCTCGACAAGGCACGTCGCCTGCTCTGGCCGGTGAAGAAGAAATACGGCAACGCGCTTTCCTGGGCCGACCTCATCATCTTGGCCGGCAACATGGCGTATGAAAGCTTCGGCCTGAAGACCTTCGGCTTCGGCTTCGGCCGCGAAGACATCTGGGGCCCCGAGACCGACGTCTACTGGGGCTCGGAAAGCGCCTGGCTCGCCCCGGCGGACGAACGCTACGGCGACACCTCCGACGCCTCGACGCTGGAAAACCCGCTCGCCGCCGTGCACATGGGCCTGATCTACGTGAACCCGGAAGGCGTGAACGGCAAGCCCGACCCGGCGATGACCGCACAGCACGTGCGCGAAACCTTCGCCCGCATGGCCATGAACGACGAGGAAACCGCGGCGCTCACCTGCGGCGGCCACACCGTCGGCAAGGCGCACGGCATGGGCGACGTCCAGAACATCGGCGACGCGCCCGAGAACGGCGGCTACGAGATGCAGGGCTTCGGCTGGGCCAACGCCGGCCACGACGCGAAGGCCGCGAACGCCTTCACCTCCGGCATCGAAGGCGCCTGGACGAAAGAGCCGACCAAGTGGGACATGGGCTATTTCGACTACCTGTTCGACTATGAATGGGAACTGACGACCTCGAAAGCAGGGGCCAACCAGTGGAAACCCATCGACATGCCCGAGGAGGAGATGCCCCGCAACGCATCCGATCCGAACAAGCGTGAAATGCCGATGATGACCGATGCCGACATGGGCATGAAGGTCGACCCGATCTACAACGAGATCTGCCAGCGTTTCCGCGCAGACCCCGAGTATTTCGCCGACACCTTCGCCCGTGCCTGGTTCAAGCTGACCCACCGCGACATGGGCCCCAAGGCCAACTACCTCGGGCCGGACGTCCCCGCCGAGGACCTGATCTGGCAGGACCCGATCCCCGCAGGCCCCACCGGCTATGACGTGGACGCGGTGAAGGCCAAGATCGCCGACAGCGGCCTGACCCCGCAGGAAATGATCGCCACCGCGTGGGACAGCGCCCGGACCTTCCGTGGCTCCGACAAGCGCGGCGGCGCCAACGGCGCCCGTATCCGCCTTGCGCCGCAGAAGGACTGGGCGGGCAACGAGCCCGACCGCCTCGCCAAGGTTCTCGGCATCCTCGAGCCCATCGCGGCTGAAAGCGGCGCTTCCATCGCCGACGTGATCGTCCTTGCGGGCAATGTCGGCCTCGAACAGGCCATCAAGGCCGGCGGTCACTCGGCCACGGTGCCCTTCACCCCGGGCCGTGGCGACGCGACCGCGGAACAGACCGACGCCGACAGCTTCGACGTTCTGGAACCGGTCGCCGATGGATTCCGCAACTGGCAGAAGGACGCCTATTCCGTCTCCGCCGAGGAAATGATGCTCGACCGGGCACAGCTTCTGGGCCTGACGGCGGCCGAGATGACCGTTCTGGTCGGCGGCCTGCGCGTGATGGGCGTCAACCACGGCGGCAACCCCTACGGTGTCTTCACCGACAACGTGGGCGCGCTGACGACGGACTTCTTCGTCAACCTGACGGACATGGGCAATTCGTGGCACCATCTCGACGATGGCACCTACGAGATCCGCGACCGCGCCACCGGCGACGTCAAATGGCCCGCCACCAGCGCGGACCTGGTCTTCGGCTCCAACTCGGTCCTCCGCGCCTATGTCGAGGTCTATGCACAGGACGACAACAAGGAGAAGTTCGTGAAGGACTTCGTCGCCGCCTGGACGAAGGTCATGGAAGCGGACCGCTTCGACCTTTTGGACTGAGCGCCTGACACGACAAGGAAAGGCCCCGCCGGAGCGATCCGGCGGGGCTTTTTGTTGGATGGGAAGCCCATCGGTTCGAGCTGACCAAGAACAGGACGGACATCCTCACAAGCTATCGAGGATGTCACTCGTTTCCGGCATCCGCTTCAGCGAGTTCTCGATGCGGTCGCGCCAGCGCGGTCCGACGTCCATTGCCGTATTGTAGGCCCGCGACAGATCGTCGGGGCGGTCTTCGGCCAGTGCCTCGATCAGGAATGCCGCCTGCTCCCGGTCCTTCGCCGCCCTCAGACTGCCTGCACCATCGCGCCGCCGATCCGCAACGATCAGCTTGTGAATCGCGTATCTCTCGGGGCGAGGCACCTGAACCAGAACGCCGGACCGGTAGATGGCTGCCGCATGTATCGGCTCCGCGATCAGGAAGTTGAGGTAATTCAGCGCCTGTGCGTTTACGCCGAGTGCAGGCAAATCGCGGATCGTTTCGTCGCCGAAGGCGGGCGTGAGAAACTCGACCAGTTGGCCGCTGCCGCCCTGTGCCCATCGCCAGATCCGGCCCGGGTCGAGGCTGGGGACCGGTTCGAACTTCAACGTCGAGAACGTGTCGGCCAGCGCCGGCTCGACCTGGTCCTGCAACGCGACGCTGAGCTTCCCGAATTGGGCAATGTCGATGTCGTTCGTGGTTGCCATTCCACCCAAAGGCAGGCGCATGCCAAGTTCACCTTCGTACAGCCGGAATGCATTGGTGCCGACGATGGTGCCGCCCAGTCGAAACGTCCCCGCGTCTGCCATGGCAGTCAGAATGGAACCTGTCGCCCGATCGGTCGGCGTCATTCCCTCGGCCCTCAGCAGCCTGACAAGGCGCGACCGTTCGGCTTGCCGCTCCTTCGCGGTCTCGCGCAGCTTCTCGATGCGATCGACGCGCGCGCGTGTCTCGTCGGTGTCCTCGCCGATGTAGAAGAAACGCATCTCCGTCCCGATCCTGCGCGCGGCGTACCAATAGGCCTTTCCGCCACGCGTCTTCAGGGTCGGCTTGCCGTCGACGCCGGACATTGCGTCGTCCTTCAAAAGCCGCACCAGATCGGTGTAGGCGCTTATAGCGATGCTGCTGAGCGGGGTCATGCCTATCACTTTCAAGTTTTGCTTGGCACATATATGCCTATCAAAATTGGAAATTGCTAGGCACAACCGAACGAAAGGCCTTAAGGATGCGTCGGCGAGAGGCGATTACATTGAAAACGAATGGCCAACACGCGACGCCAAATTGCTGGCCCAAGCCCCCCAAAAAGAAAAGCCCCGCCGGATCGCTCCGGCGGGGCCTTTCATGCCTTGCCTACGGTTCAGTGCGCCGTAGCACCCTCGCCGCCACGCTCCAGCGCGGCCTGGGCGGCGGCGGCCTCTTCGGCGGCCTCGTCCCATTCGATGGGCTCCGGCTCCGAGACCAGCGCATATTTCAGCACTTCCGACACGTGCTTGACGGGGATGATCTTCAGCCCCTCCTTCACGTTATCGGGGATCTCGGCGAGATCCTTCTCGTTCTCCTCGGGGATGAGGACCGTGGTGATCCCGCCCCGCAGAGCCGCCAGAAGCTTCTCCTTGAGGCCCCCGATGGGCATGGCGTTCCCGCGCAGGGAGACCTCACCCGTCATGGCGATGTCCCGCTTGACCGGGATGCCCGTCAGGACCGACACGATGGACGTTACCATCGCGAGGCCCGCGCTCGGCCCGTCCTTGGGCGTCGCGCCGTCGGGCACGTGGACGTGGATGTCCATCCGGTCGAACTTCGGCGGCTTCACCCCGATCTGCGGCGCGATGGAACGGACGTAACTCGAAGCCGCGTCAATCGACTCCTTCATCACGTCCCCCAGCTTGCCGGTGGTCTTCATCCGCCCCTTGCCGGGCAGCTTCAGAGCCTCGATGTGCAGCAGGTCGCCGCCCACGCTCGTGTAGGCCAGCCCGGTGACGACCCCGATCGCATCGGCATCCTCGGCCAGGCCGTAGCGGAACTTCTTCACGCCCAGGAAATCGTCGAGATTGTCGAGGTTTACGACAACTTCTTCATCCTGTTTGCGAACGATCTTCGTGACCGCCTTCCGCGCCAGCTTGCCGATTTCCCGCTCCAGATTCCGCACGCCCGCCTCGCGGGTATAGGTGCGGATCATCTCTTGCAGTGCCTCGGGCTCCAGCGTGAACTCCTTGGCCTTCAGACCATGGTTCTTCACCTGCTTGGGGATCAGGTGACGATGCGCGATCTCGGCCTTCTCGTCCTCGGTGTAGCCGGCCAGCGGGATGATCTCCATCCGGTCCAGCAGCGGGCCCGGCATGTTGTAGGAGTTCGCCGTGGTCAGGAACATCACGTTCGAGAGGTCGTATTCCACCTCGAGATAGTGATCCACGAAGGTCGAGTTCTGTTCCGGGTCCAGCACTTCGAGCATCGCCGACGCCGGGTCGCCCCGGAAATCCTGCCCCATCTTGTCGATCTCATCGAGCAGGATCAGCGGGTTCGTCGTCTTGGCCTTCTTCAGCGCCTGAATGATCTTGCCGGGCATGGAGCCGATGTAGGTCCGGCGGTGACCGCGAATTTCGCTTTCATCCCGAACGCCACCCAGCGAAATCCGGATGAACTCACGCCCCGTGGCCTTCGCCACCGACTTGCCGAGCGAGGTCTTGCCCACACCCGGAGGGCCGACGAGGCACATGATCGGCCCCTTCAGCTTCTTCGAGCGTTGCTGCACCGCCAGGTACTCGACGATGCGTTCCTTGACCTTCTCAAGCCCGTAGTGGTCGTCGTCGAGGATCTTCTGCGCACGGCCCAGATCCTTCTTCACGCGGGATTTCGTGCCCCACGGGATCGACAGCATCCAGTCGAGGTAGTTGCGCACCACCGTCGCCTCGGCACTCATCGGGCTCATGTTCTTGAGCTTCTTGACCTCGGCCTCGGCCTTCTCGCGTGCCTCTTTCGACAGCTTGGTGTTCTCGATGCGCTCTTCCAGCTCGGCCAGTTCGCCGGCGCCGTCCTCGCCATCGCCCAGCTCGCGCTGGATCGCCTTCATCTGTTCGTTGAGGTAATATTCGCGCTGCGTGCGCTCCATCTGGCTCTTCACGCGGGTCTTGATCTTCTTCTCGACCTGCAGAACCGACATCTCGCCCTGCATCAGGCCATAGACCTTCTCAAGCCGCGCGGCGACTTCCAGCGTCTCCAGAAGCTCCTGCTTCTGCTCCACTTCGATGCCGAGGTGCCCCGAGACAAGGTCGGCCAGCTTCGCCGGGTCCGATGCCTCCGACACGGAGGTCAGCGCCTCTTCGGGGATGTTCTTCTTCACCTTGGCGTATTTCTCGAACTCCTCGGCGACCGACCGCGTCAGCGCGGCAATCGCTTGCAGGTCGCCCGTCGATTCCGACAATTCGGTCGCGCGAGCCTCGAAGAACGGCTCGACGGAGGTGAATTCGTCGATATGCACACGGCGACGCCCCTCGACCAGCACCTTCACGGTGCCGTCGGGCAGCTTCAGAAGCTGAAGCACGTTGGCGAGAACGCCGTTGTCGAAGATGCCCTCCGCACCCGGATCGTCATCGGCCGGGTCACGCTGCGAGGACAGCAGGATCTGCTTGTCGTCCTGCATCACTTCTTCAAGCGCGCGGACGGACTTCTCCCGGCCCACGAAAAGCGGCACGACCATGTGGGGAAACACCACGATGTCGCGCAATGGCAGGACGGGATAGGTGGTTTGCTCTGGCATAAGCCTCATGCCTTCCTTCTGTTCAGGCAAGGGTGCGGGCCCCGCTCGGCGGCAGCGTCGCCCCCTTCCTCTCTGGATGTCTTAACGTGGGGCGCAAGGGGGGGTGTTTCAAGCGGCAACACGCGCCTCCCTCACCCCGTCCCCAATCGCAGGTTTGCCGGGGAGTGTGCCCGCTCGCACCCGAGTGCACAACCCATGGCTTGCGTTACCCTTAACGCACACCCCAAAATCCTGTGGAAAAGCGGCGCGCCCTACTGGTTCAGGACCGATTGCTGAACAATCGTCGGGAAACTGGGCGACGTGTAGACCGACCAGATATGGATCTCGGTCGTGGACGCGAGCACCGCGGCAAGCCTCCGCGTGATCGTGTGCCCGTCCCGCATGTGGGTGCCCTCGCCAACGAACCGCGGCAAATCGTTCACCGGACACCCCAGCAAAACCTCGATCGCGTCCTGGTCCAGCGCGTCCACCCCATCGAGCGGATCCAGCGCGAAGTCGCGCTCGGTCAAGGCAAGGTCATAGGTCTGGTCATATTCCGTCACGCTGAGGCGAAGCGCCGTGCCGGTCCACTCGATCCCCGCCGCCTCGGGCGCAGGTAGCGGCATCGGCATGCCGTCCATCGTGCTCAGCACCGTCTCGTCCAGCCAGAACCCGTCCAGCGCCTCGGCATGGGTCGCCAGCCAGTCGGCGGGATCCACCCCGCAGGGGCTCGTCTCCTCGCTCTGGGCAAAGGCCGGGACGGCAACGGAAACGGCAAGGCAAAACGCAAGGCATGGAATGGATCGACGCATGAAATTCTCCCTTTAACTCCAAACCATTTGCACGGCCTCCCGACCTGAATTGCAACCCCCGACTTCTCCAATGTCCCTGTGGCGCCCGTTAGATGCTGGCAATCCCATCGGGATTGACGGAACGCGTGTCGCACGCAACCCTCGCGAAATGTCAGAAAGGAATACCGCGCCCACAACCGTCGTCACCCACATGCGAGAGGGCCCCTGGCTTGTCATGAGCCTGCCGCCGCTGCTGATCAGTGCCGGTCTCATCTATCTCGGCATCATCTCCCTGCGATATGCCGACCACCTGACGATCCCGATGATCCTTTTGGCCGTAGGCACGTTCTTTTTCCTCGTCGGTGTCACGGTGCTCGCCCGACACTTCCAGCCCGCCGCGCGGATCACGGCCGCCCAGATTGCCTTGCCGACGCTCTGGCGCACCCGCCGCTATCCCATCAGTCCGGACACGCGGCTTGCATGGGCCCCTGCATTCACGGACGAGACACTTGCGCGCCACCAGGCCTCAGCCCGCCGCACCCACTATGCACAACATGATCTAGCCCATCTTTATTGGGGAGAGGTCGGAACGGACCAACCCGTCGCGGTGCTGGAGGCGAAGCGCCGCGCTATGATCGACCTCGTTCCGCAGATCGAGGCCGCCACCGGCCTCCCCGTTCCCGAGGTCGAACTCAACGCCCACGGCTTCGGCACACGCCCCGACCTGCATCCTTGGCGTGCAAGCACGCCCCCGGCGACCTAGGCCCGCGCCACGACCCGCATCGACCAACCCAGGGTCGACCAGTCCGGCCGTCCTTCCACACGCGCCTGGATGGAATCCATCTCGTCGCGCCCGGCATCGTCCAGCCACATGGTCAGCCAAGCCCCCGGCCCCAGCCCCAGATAATGCTGGGTGATCGTCACATCGGTACGCCCATCCTCGCGCGCCGTGCAGGTCATCTCGTAGGTTCCGATGCTCGTTCCGCCCATACGGGCGTGATCGGCGGGCGCGAAGCTGTATTTCAGATGCCTCGGTGCATCCCAGGCCGTTCGCGTATGAATTTGTGCGAGCGTCACGCCGCGCACCATCTTGTAATGCACTTCGAAGGTTTCCGGCCCGATGTCGGGGCGCGGTTCGACACGTTTGACGTATTGGCGCTGATCGGCGGACATCGTGCCGTCATCCGAAGCGACATGCCCCCAGATCGTCTCGGGCCTTGCGTCCAGCGTGCGGCTTGCCCGGAGAGACAGGGGCAGACGCAGCCCCAGACGGTAAAGCAGGTTGCCGTCGAGCAGCGCGACGATGCAGACGTACAGGACCATGAAGACGAACCATGCCCCGAGCCCGTCCGGGATCATGTTCGTCACCGGCGTATCGAGCCGCAGGAGCTGATCCGACAACACGCAAGCAATCGCGAACCCTTCGACGCCCCGGCGCATGCCCGGTGCGAGGTAGCTCATAATGATGCCGGCCCCCAGGGTCACGATCGCCAGAGCCAGCCCCATCGAGACGGCAAAGATCGTCACGTTGCCATGCAACTCATGCTTCAACGCGTAGCGCATCCCGTCCAGACCACCTTCCCGGGTCCAGACCGCGTAGGTCAGCGCGGCGAAAAGCACCGCCAGCCGTCGGCGTTGACGGTATAATCGTCTGAGCATGCCCGGTTTCCTCTTGTCGCGGCGAGGCTGGCGGGAAGACGCGCCGAAAATGAGGCGTCGGGCGGACATTTGCGGGGAACCGTGAGGCTCTCATCTGGGGTTCTGCAGGTTAAGGAAGAGTTAAGAGAAATCGGAAAGATACATCTCTTCAGCAACTTACCCCCCGTGTGCAAGCTTGCACAACACCTCAGATCGGCTCGATATCCCCCTCGGCCCGTCTGGCATGGAAATCGGCCTCGAAGGCCGCGAACCGGTCCGCCGCGATGGCCTCCCGCATCCCGGCCATCAGTTCCTGGTAGTAGTGCAGGTTATGCCACGTCAGCAGCATCCCCGAGATCATCTCCCCTGCCCGGAACACGTGGTGCAGGTAGGCCCGCGAATACTTGCTGCATGCCGGGCAGGTGCAGGCCTCGTCCAGCGGCCTCGGGTCATCCGCATGGCGGGCATTCTTGATGTTGATCTGCCCCATCCGCGTCCACGCCTGCCCCGTCCGGCCCGAGCGCGAGGGCAGCACGCAATCCATCATGTCGATCCCCCGCTTCACCGCGCCCACGATGTCATCCGGCTTGCCGACACCCATCAGGTAACGCGGCTTGTCTTCGGGAAGCTGGTCCGGCGCGAAGTCGAGACACCCGAACATCGCCTCCTGCCCTTCGCCCACCGCCAGACCGCCCACCGCGTAGCCGTCGAAGCCGATGCCGCGCAAAGCCTCGGCACTTTCCGCCCGCAGATCCTCCTCCAGCCCACCTTGCTGGATGCCGAACAGCGCGTATCCCGGCCGGTCCCCGAAGGCATCCCGGCTGCGCTGCGCCCACCGCATGCTGAGCCGCATGGAGCTTTCCAGCGCAGCCCTGTCCGCCGGCAGCGCCGGGCATTCGTCGAAGCACATCACGATGTCCGACCCCAGAAGCCGCTGGATCTCCATCGACCGTTCCGGGCTCAGCAGATGTTTCGACCCGTCGATATGGGACCGGAACGTCACACCTTCCTCGGTCAGCTTGCGCAGCTCGGCAAGGCTCATCACCTGGAACCCGCCCGAGTCCGTCAGGATCGGCTTGTCCCAGTTCATGAAGCGATGCAGCCCGCCCAAACGCGCGATCCGCTCCGCTGTGGGGCGCAGCATCAGGTGATAGGTGTTGCCCAGAAGGATATCCGCGCCCGTCGCGGCCACGCTTTCGGGCATCATCGCCTTGACGGTCGCGGCCGTGCCCACGGGCATGAAGGCGGGCGTGCGGATGTCGCCACGCGGGGTGGAGATGACACCGGTCCGCGCCTTGCCGGAGGTGGCGTTCAGGGTGAATTGAAATCGCTTGGTCATGGCCCGTCCCATGCACCGCCAGAAGCTGTTTGCCAAGGGGGCGGACATCCGCGAGTGTTCCTGCAACCCAGGAACGGAGCCCCGAATGCCTTGCCGTCTGTCCGCACCGCTCGCCTGTCTTGCCGCCATCCTCGCGACACCCCTGTCGGCATTGACCGTGGAGGAGCTTACCGAGATCCACGACCGCCGTGGCGAACCTTACGGGCTGAACAGCGTCACGATCGACGACGCCTGGCGGCGCGCCGTGGCGGAAGATCTGCGCTATCTCGATCCCGAGATCGCCACGGCCGTGTCCAACGCGGCCGCCAGCCGGTTCGATGGCGCACGCATCCATGTCTACAATCAGGCCGATACGTCGCTTGTCTCCTACATCGTGGCGTTGGAAGTGGAGGGCGAGATCGTCCTGCTGTCGTGGCATTCCACGGCCTTCTTCGAAATCCCCGAGCTGGTGGAACGCCGGATCGACCTCCTCGATGAGGTGGTCCATGCCTTCGCGCCCACGCGGTTCCCGGAGGGATGGGCCGAGGCCACGGTCAACGCCTCCATCGAGACCGCACATGCCTGGGCGGACGGCGCGCGCACCGGCCCCTACCCCGGCTGGACCTATGAGAACCGGGGCGGAATCCAGAGCCTCGGCACGGCGCTGATCCCCGATTGGGTGGAAATCACGGTGACGTCGCTGGAATGTGCGCCGCGCTACCCGGCGCAGGGATGGGCGGTTCAGTTCTTCTGCACGCGCTGAGCGCGGAGTGCGGTGCCAGCACGGCCCGCAGGCGCGCCTTGATCCGGGCCCACCGTGCCGAACGGCGCCTCACACGCTCCTCTTCCATCATTTTTGCAAACAACTCGCGCTCCTCGATGACACCGGTTCGCGGCGTTGCGGGGAAGTCGACTTTGCGTATCACGTAGTTCATCGTTGATTGCCTCCTGCTTTCATGCCTAACCTAGAGGCCGGCCCGCGCGGGAACGACGGACAGGATTGCGAAGGCATTTGCAGAAATGAAAAACCAGCGGATATGGGATGACCTCGCCCTTTTCGCGGAAGTGGCGCGCCAGGGCAGCCTGACCGGCGCTGCGGAGCGCACCGGAAGCAGCGTCGCGACGCTGAGCCGGCGGATGAAGGCGCTGGAGGCCTCGGTTGCGCGGCCGCTGTTTCTGCACGGGCGGCAGGGCTATGCGCTGACCGCCGAAGGCCGCGAACTCCTGCGCCGGGCCGAGAAGATGGAAGCCGCCGCCGCCGAGATCACCGAATGGCGCGACCGCCCGCGCGGCAAGCGGCGGGTCCGCATCTCGGCGGGGACATGGACGGCGATGGTGCTGGCGCGGCACCTGACCGCCTTCTGGACACCCGATTACGACTGGGTGCCGGAGTTCCTGCATTGCGAGATGGACATGGACATCGCCCGGCGCGAGATCGACATCGGCATCCGCAACCGCCGCCCGGATCAGCCGTGGCTGGCCGGCCGTCAGACCGCCCACGTGGACTTCGCCGCCTACGGGCGCGATACGGAGGTCACCGGCTGGATCGGCGCGGCGGGGGACCGGGCGAACACACCCTCGGCCCGATGGACGGAACACCACCACGGCGACCGCATCGTGACCCGCGCCAACCAGGCGCAGCTTGGCATGGCGATGGCGCAGGCGGGCGTGGGCCGGATGGTCCTGCCGACCTTCATCGGGGAACACACGACCGGCCTCGTGCGTCTTGGCGAGCCGATCGCGGCGCTGCGCTCCGAGGAATGGCTGGTCTGCCACCACGAGGGCCGCCACGATCCGCCGATCCGGCAGGCCCTCGACGCGCTGGCCGGATTCCTGCGCTCGAATGCCCGGACCTCGGTCTGAACCCGGTCTTTACGCCCCCGGGCACAATCCTTATATCTCCACTCAGGTAATCGAACGGACCGACCCATGACCGAGCAGACACCCCCGATGGAAGGCGCGCCCCTGATCGCCCCCTCCAGCACCGAACACCCGCTTTACGACAGCGTGGTCGAGGCGTGCCGGTCTGTCTACGACCCGGAAATCCCGGTCAATATCTACGACCTCGGCCTTGTCTACACGATTGATATCGGTGCGGAAAACGACGTCCGCATCATCATGACACTGACCGCACCGGGCTGTCCCGTCGCGGGCGAGATGCCGGGCTGGCTGGCCGATGCGGTCGAACCGCTCGACGGTGTGAAGACCGTCGATGTGGAGATCACCTGGGATCCGCCCTGGGGCATGGACATGATGAGCGACGAGGCCCGCCTCGAGCTTGGCTTCATGTAATCCGCCGCCTGTAAAGTCCGGCTTTCCTTACATCCCTTGACGTGCGCGTCGCCTTGCGGCGGCCAGATCGCCCTGACATCGTGGCCGGACGGGGTTGGAGCCCGCATCGGAACGTCGCAGAACGGATCGGTGCGGTAAGAGGAAGCAGGACAGCCTTATGGCCGCATATACCTTCGCTGCGCTGTTCTTGGCCCATGTTCTGGCCGATTACGTGCTTCAGACGACGTGGATGGTCGTCAACAAACGTTCGGTCGCGGCGATGGCGGCCCATATCGGGCTTGTTCTCGGCACGATGTGTCTCACGACGCTCAGCTTCCATCCATGGTTCATCGGGCTGGCCGTGGCGCACCTCTGGATCGACATCGTCAAGACCTACGCCATGCCCGAAGGTTTGTTCGCCTATGTCGCCGACCAGCTGCTGCATGTCGCCTCGATCGCCGGGGTGGCGCTGCTGGCTCCGGGGATCTGGCCCGAAAGCCCGCTGTCGGAGGTGGAGAACCTGCCGCTCTACTTCATGATCGTCGCTGGCGTGCTCTTCGCCGCGCGGGGCGGGCAATATGCCGTTGCCACGATCCTCAGCCGGCAGGGTTTGGGCGCAAGTCGCGGCGTGATCGTCGGCTGGCTGGAGCGTGCGGCGCTCTGCGTGGTGCTGATCGGCGGCTGGCCGGCCTTCGCGGGCGCCGTGGTGGCGGCAAAGGCGATCTACATGGGCGCGCGGATGCCGGGGCGCGACACGACCGCGCGCAACCGCCTGATCCTCGGGACCGGCATCAGCCTTGCGTGGGGCTTCGCCGTGGCCATTCCATTGGCCCTGATCATGCCGATGATGCACTAGGCCCTGCCGACGCAGAGAGACGCACCTTGAGGCGCAGCGCCGCTGCCATTACATTGTGACGTGACATCTCTCTCGAAAGGACCGTCCGACATGTTCGGCATCCCCGGCAAGCAAGCCGTCACCCTCACCGACAAGGCCGCCGCCCAGATCTCCAAGCTGATGGCGAAGGGCGATACGCAAGGTCTGCGCATCGGCGTCAAGAAGGGCGGCTGTGCGGGCATGGAATACACGATGGATTACGTGTCCGAGATCGACCCCAACGACGAGGTCGTCGAACAGGACGGCGCGCGGGTGATGATCGCCCCCATGGCGCAGATGTTCCTGTTCGGCACCGAGATCGACTACGAAGTCAGCCTGCTGGAAGCCTCGTTCAAGTTCCGCAACCCGAACGTGGCCGATGCCTGCGGCTGCGGCGAGTCGATCAAGTTCAAGGACGTGGACGAACTGGCCGCCGAGAAGGCCGCCGAGTGAGGGTGTCGCACCGAAGGTGCGCAAAGAACGTGTCGCACCATAGGTACGCTATGACGCGCTCGCACCGAAGGTGCGCGGAATGAGCCTGTCACAGGAGGAGATCGCCCATGCGGTCGAACTCTTCTCCGGGCTTGGCGATATCACCACACGCAAGATGATGGGCGGCTTGTGCCTCTACCACGAGGGCACGATCTTCGCCCTGCTTATGTCGGACGGGCAGTTGTACCTGAAGGGCGCAGGCGCGTTCCAGCAGGTGCTGGAAGACGAAGGCTGCACCCGCTGGCAATACCAGCGTGAAGGCCGCGACACGCCCACCTTCATGCCCTACTGGACGATGCCCGACGCGGCGCTTGATGATCCGGACGAAGCCGCCGATTGGGCGCGGCGGTCGCTGGCGCATTTGTAGCACGAGGCGACGCGGATACGCCGCTTCCGGTTCAGCCCGCCGTCGCGCCCTGCAGATGCGTGTAGGTTTCCCTGTAGCGCTTCGACAGATGTGCACCGGCGGTGATCGGCGGCTGCCCCTCGGCGGAGACATCCGTGTCGTAGACCGGGTTGAAGAACAGCGGGATCGAGATGCGTTCCTCCGCCCCGCCCTTCACCCGGTGCGGCGTGGCCCGCACCTGCCCCGCCGTCCACATCTCCAGCATCTCGCCGAAATTGATGATGAACGTGCCCGGATCGGCCTGCACAGGCACCCAGGTTCCGTCGCGCAACTGCACCTCCAGCCCCGGCTGGCCATCGGTCGCCAGCAGCGTCAGGCATCCGTAATCGGTATGGGCGGCGATGCCGAAATCCTTCTCACCAGCCCAGGCCGGACGCTCCGGGTAATAGTTGCCCCGCAAAAGCGCCATGGGCCGGTCGAACTTGTCGGCGAAGAAGGTCTCGTCACGCCCGATGGCCACGGAAATCCCGGCAAGAAGCTGCAGAGAAATGGCGCGCGCCTGCGTGAAATATCCCTCGATCACCTCCTGAAAGCCCTCGGGCTCCGCCGGCCACAGGTTCGGCGCGTAGACCGAGAGGTCGGCGAAGGGATCGCCGGCGGGCAATTCCACGCCGCAATCGAAGACTTCCTTGTAATCGGGGTTCGCCTCCGGATCGACCTGTTCCGATCCCGGACCGCCCCAACCGCGGTTCGAGCCGGTGACATTCATGTTCACCGCCTCTTTCACGGCCCTCGGCCCCTTGAAGAACGCGCGATAGGCGGCAATCGCGGCCTCGACATCTGCCGCCGAAAGCGCGGTGTTGTGCAACGTCAGGAATCCCGCCTCTTCCGCGCCGTGGCGGGTGGCGGCAAGGGCGTTCGGCTCACGGGCGGCCAGCGCCTGCGCGTCGATATGAGGGATCATCTCGGGCACCTCTCGGGTTGACCATGGGACGCGGGTGCGACAACCCTCGCACGCACGCAGAAATTCGGGAGGTCGCGATGGCACGGAAACTGGCAGCAGGCAACTGGAAGATGAACGGCACCACGGCGGAGCTGTCCGAAGTCGCCGCCCTGACCGCCGCGATCAGCGATGCGACCTGCGAGGTGCTGCTGTGCCCGCCCGCGACGCTGATCTCGCGCATGGCGGACATGGCGCAGGGCACCGGCCTGAAGATCGGCGGACAGACGTGCCACTCCGAGGCCTCCGGGGCGCATACCGGCGATATCTCGGCGGCGATGCTCTACGACGCCGGTGCAAGCCACGTGATCCTCGGCCATTCCGAGCGGCGGGCAGATCACGGCGAGACCAGCGAACAGGTCGCCGGTCAGTCCGCTGCGGCACAGGCCGGGGGGCTGATCGCGATCGTCTGTGTCGGGGAAACCGAGGCCGAGCGCGATGCCAATGTCACGCTTAACGTGGTCGGCACGCAACTGGCCGAGTCGATCCCGGACGACTGCGACCTGTCCAAGCTGGTCGTGGCCTACGAGCCTGTCTGGGCCATCGGCACCGGGCGCACCCCCACGATCGAACAGATTGCCGAGGTGCATGACCACATGCGCAGCGCGTTGACCGAGCGGTTCGGACAAGGTGCCGACGATATCCCCCTGCTCTACGGCGGATCGGTGAAACCGTCGAACGCAGCGGACATCTTTGCCGTCTCGAACGTCGACGGCGCTCTGGTCGGCGGGGCCTCCCTGAAGGCCGAGGATTTCGGCGGGATTGTCTCGGCCCTGTCGCAGGCCTGATCCGCGACCCGATGCAAAGAAAAGGGCCGCCCGCAGCAATGCGGGCGGCCCGTTCTGTCCGGTCACATCACTGAGCGGGAACGTAACGCTCCGTGGCGATGCGGATGATGCCCTGGTAGCTGTCCGAATACTGGCGCACGGCCAGCAGATAGCGGCCCGCATTCACGCGCGCCACGATCTCGGAGTTCAGCGAACCGCCCGCATCGTCGTTATAGGCGATCTCCTGGCCCAGGTCGTTGTAGAGAATGATGACCGGGTCACTGTTGGTCACTTCGACCGCATTGATCACGAGCGCACCGGCCTCGGGCACGTCCATCGAGAACCAAGTTGCCTGCCCCCCGGAAATCTGTGCGTCACGGACGGACCGCGCCGGCAGGACGCCCAGATCGACGATCGGGTAGCTGCCATCGAGCGGCGGGGCCGCGTCACCGGTGGCGTAAAGCTCGGCCAGGGCATCGGCCTGGCTGTAGGTCACGACCGAGACCGTTACCGGCACGTCCGGGTTCGACAGCGCGCGCATGCCGATGCAATAGGTGCCCGGCTGAAGCGGCTGGGTGAAATCGAGGCGGCTGTTGAGCGACCAGGTCCCTCCGATCTGCGCGTCGTCATTCTCGCCGATCAGGTTCCCGTCGCCGTCGAAGACGTAGATGTACGGGTCGGCGTTCGGGTTCTCGGCCCGGATCGAGATCGGCTGCGGGCTGTTCAGGGTGAAGCGGTAGTAGGGCGCACCGTTGATGGTGTTGACCGCGCTGACGCCGCCATTGGGCAGGTCACCGTCCAGCGGACCGTTGCCAAGCGGCGTGGCCGCCGTTTCGTTGGTGCAGGGGTCGACGCCGACGAACAGGGACCCGCCACCGCCATCACCGAAGAAGCCGCCGGTCAGGCCCGTGGTGATCGCCTCGTGTTCGATCCGTCCGACACGGATGTCGGAATTCAGGCTGCCGCCGGCGAAACCGCGCGTCAGCATGCAATAATTGCCCGGCTCCAGTGCCGTTTCGGCACGGCTGGCCCAAGAACCGCCGCTGTCATCGTCGGTGATGACGAGGGTGCCGTCTTCACTGTAAAGCTCGATCACGCTGTCGCCGCTGCCCACCGGCTGCGCTTCGATCCGGTAATCGCCGGCCGTGCTGACACTGAAAAGCGACACGACGTTGCCGTTGGCCGCAATCGGCTGGTTGGTCAGGGACAATGGCCCTTCGGATGTCGAAATGTCCGAACTGGTCGGGTTGCCGCCGATCCAGACACCCGCATCCCCGATCCCGCCGCACGACACCGCCTGGGCCTGCGCGGCACCTGCCGTCAGGGCCAGCGTGGCCGTGGTCGCAAGGGCAGAAAGAGTGAACTTCATCAATTTTCCTCCAAATCACCGGTGCTTCCTGTAGCGCCCCGGCTCCGGCCAGTATCTATGCACGCCCCGCCTCCGCAATCCAGTGGATTGGAGGCAAATTCGCTGCGGGGAATTTTCCGGATTTGCCGACTTGCCAAGGCCCTGCCATAACGAATCCCGTGAGAGAGACCCAGACATCCGAGGCGATTTCGCCCCCGCAGCCCCACGCCGCACGTCCGCGCCGCGCGATCTGGATCGTCGCGCTGGCGGTTTGCGCAGCCCTGCTGGTGATCGTTGCGTCCTTCCCGCGGATCGAACGGTTCTACCTGCGGCAGGCCGGGGCCGACGATGCCGCGACCCTGCGACTGGCCACGCAGGTCCTGCGCGGCGCGCTGGAACGAACCGAGGCGCTGCCCGCGCTCCTGGCCGAGCAACCGATCCTGCGCCAGCTTCTGGCCGAACCCCAGAACCAGGGCATCGTGCCCTTCACGAACGAATTGCTGCGCCAGACCGCCCTCTCGCTCGAGGTCTCCGACATCTACGTCATGGACGTGAGCGGGACCACCGTGGCCACGTCGAATTACCGCTCGGACACCTCGTTCATGGGCCAGGTGTTCGACTATCGCCCCTATTTCGCGGATGCGCTTGGGGCCGGCCTCGGCCGGTTCCACGCGCTTGGCACGACCTCCGGCCAGCGCGGCTATTTCTTCGCCGCCCCGGTGATCGACGAGACGCAGATCGTCGGCGTGATCGCCGTCAAGCTGACCCTCGACGGGTTCGAGGAGGCCTGGGCCGAAAGCGGCTCGGTCATCACGGTGACGGATGCCAACAACGTCGTATTCCTGTCGGACCGGACAGACTGGCATTACCGAACCGTCGGCCCGCTGCCCGAAGCCGCATTGGAACAGATCGCGACGACCCGCCAGTATCCGCCAAGCCTCCTGCAGCCGCTGGACCTGCGGACCGAGGCTCTCGACCCCGATATCGGTTTCGGGCTGGAACTGGCGAACGTGGGCGTCGAGAGTTTCGTCCGCCAAACCACCCTGATCGCGTCTGCCGGGTGGCGGGTGTCGATCCACACACCCACCGGCCCGGCCGCGCAGCAGGCCTGGACCGCCGTTCTGCTCCTGTCGCTGGTGGTCGTGATGATCGGCCTCGTGATCGCCATCATCCTGGGCCGCCGCGCCCGCCTGATCGAGCGGCTGGAGGCCGAGCAATCGCTGGCCGCACTGCTGGAGGCGCGGGTCACCGAACGCACCGCCGCCCTGAAATCCGAGGTGGAGGAGCGGCGCGCGGCCGAAGAGCGCCTCCGCGCCACCCAGAAAGAGCTGGTGCAGGCCGGCAAGCTTGCCGCCCTCGGTGCCATGTCCGCGGCCCTCAGCCACGAATTCAACCAGCCGCTTGCCGCCGTGAAATCCTATGCCGAGAACGCGGGCACCTACCTCGACCGGGGCCGCACGGCGGAGGCACGCGAAAATGTCACGCGCATTTCGGGCATGGCCGACCGCATGGCCTCGATCTCCAAGCACCTGCGCAATTTCGCCCGCCGCCCGCAGGACCTCACCGGCCCGGTGCGCCTCAAGAACGTCATTTCCGACGCCCTCGACCTGATGCAGCCGCGCCTGCGCAACGTCGAAGTCTCCTACACCTGCCCCGACCAGGAGGTCTGGGCCCGCGGCGGTCCGGTCCGGTTGCAGCAGGTGCTGGTCAATCTTCTGGGCAATGCGCTCGACGCGATGCAGGGCCGCGTGCCGCAGCGGATCGAGATCACCCTGACCGATGGCGACGCGCCCGAGATCTCGGTGCGCGATTTCGGCCCCGGCCTCTCGCGCGCGGCGCTGGACCAGGCCTTCGACCCATTCTTCACCACCAAGGAACCCGGACAGGGCCTCGGGCTGGGTCTCTCGATTTCCTACAACATCGTGCGCGATTTCGGGGGCCATCTCGCGGCCTCGAACCACACCGAAGGCGGCGCGGTCTTCCGCATCGTGCTGGAAGCGACCGAACCCGACAGCGCCGAGGTCGCCGCGCAATGACCCAAGGTCCCGTTCTTTTCGTCGATGACGAACCCGACCTGCGCACGGCCGCCGAACAGACGCTTGCGCTGGCCGATCTGAGCGCCCTGCCCTGCGAGACGGCGGCGGCAGCGCTCGACCATGTCTCCACCGCGTTCCCCGGCATCCTCGTCACCGATATCCGCATGCCCGGCATGGACGGCACCGCGTTGATGAAGGCGGCGCTGGAACGTGACCCCGACTTGCCCGTGATCCTCGTGACCGGCCATGCCGACGTCGACCTCGCCGTGCGCTCGATGCAGGCCGGCGCCTATGATTTCATCGAGAAGCCCTACGATCCCGCCCGGCTGGTGGAGGTCGTGCGCCGGGCGCTGGACAAGCGCGCCCTGACAATGGAGTTGCGCGCCCTGCGCGCCGAGGTCGCCGCCGACGACCCGATCACCAACAACCTCAATGGCCGGTCCCCCGTCATGGCCGCCCTGCGCGATCGCCTGCGCGCCGTGGCCGCTGCCGATACCGACGTGCTGATCGAAGGCGCGACCGGCACCGGCAAGGAGGTCGCGGCCCGCGCGCTCCACGCGGCATCCGAGCGCGGTGCCCGCCCTTTCGTGGCGATCAATTGCGCCGCCCTGCCCGAGGGTCTCATCGAAAGCGAATTGTTCGGCCACGCGCCCGGCGCTTTCCCTGGCGCGACACGGGAACGTTACGGAAAATTCGAACATGCACGCGGCGGGGCGCTGTTTCTCGACCAGATCGACAGCCTGCCGCTGCCGGTGCAGGGCAAGCTGCTGACCGCGCTGCAAGACAGGGCAATCACGCCCCTTGGCTCGAACGAGGCGGTTGCGCTGGATCTGCGCGTGATCGCCGCTTCCAAGAACGGGCTGGCCGATGCGGTGGCCGCCGGAACCTTCCGCGACGACCTGTTCTACCGGCTCAACGTGGTGACGGTGCAGATGCCCACGCTGGCCGAACGGCGCGAGGATATTCCCGGCCTCTACCAGATCCTGCTGAGCCAGGCCTCGTCGCGCCACAATCGCCCGGTTCCCGAAGTGCGCCCCGAAACACTCTCCGAACTTTCGGCCCGACCTTGGCCCGGCAATGTCCGCGAACTCAGGAACGAAGCCGAGCGGGCGATCCTTGGTCTGGGGGCCACGGACGCGGGCCCCGCTCCCACCGGCAAGCTGGCCGACCTGATGGCCGCCCATGAACGGGGACTGATCGCGGCGGCGCTCAGCGCCAACGGCGGTTCGGCCAAGGCGACCTACGAGGCGCTGGGGATCAGTCGCAAGGCGCTCTACGAAAAGATGCAGAAACACGGCCTCGATTTGCAGAGTTTCCGCGCGAACCGGGCCAGTTAAGCTCCTTGCCGCGCGCCGCATCGCGCGGGGCAAACCCCAAGATGGGTAGATTCCGACACATCCTGACGGGCTGAATGGGTAGAATCCCACACAGTTTCGCGTTTTCAACCGCGGCGTTAGCGCAAACACGGGGACGCGGATGTTGTTTGCCGCCGGTCTGCGTCGCATCCCCGACGACAAGCGCCCGGTGGGGAGCCGGCGCGCGTCAACCAGGGAGACATCCATGACACTCACCAAACTGGGCGCACTTGCGCTCTCGACGGCACTTGTGACCACCTCGGCCTTTGCGGACGCCCATGTCGATCGCACCGGCTGGCCGGAAAGCTTCACCGTCGGCACCGCGTCGCAGGGCGGCACCTACTTCGCCTACGGCTCCGGTTGGGCAAACCTTGTTGCAGAAGAACTCGGCCTCTCCGGCGCTGGCGAAGTCACCGGCGGACCGATGCAGAACATGGCGCTGGTTCACACCGGCGAGGCGCAGTTCGGCATGACCACGATGGGCCCGGCCGCGGAATCGCTGGAAGGCACCAACCCGGTCGCCCCCGGCGTCCAGATGACCGGCGCCTGCGCGATGTTCCCGATGTACCAGACGCCGTTCTCGGTAACGGCCCTGTCGTCCTCGGGCATCGAGACCATCGCCGACATCCCCGAAGGCGCCCGCATCGGCTTCGGCCCGGCAGGCTCGACCTCCGACACCTACTTCCCGCGCATGATGGAAGAGCTCGGCGTCAACTTCGAGCGCCGCAACGGGGGCTGGAACGACCTTGGCGGCCAGCTTCAGGATGGCCTTCTGGACGTGATCGCCTTCGCAGCCGGTGTGCCGGTTCCCGCCGTCAGCCAGCTTGAAGTGCAGACCGACGTGAACATCATCGAGTTCACCGAGGAAGAGCAAGCGCAGATCATGGAGGCCTTCCCGGTCTCCGCGTTCGATATCGACGCCGACATCTACACCACGCTGGAAGAGCCCGCGCGCTCGGTGTCGATGTGGAACTTCGCCATCGCCAACTGCGACCTGCCCGACAGCTTCGTCTACTCGGTCGTGGATATCGTGATGTCCGACAACGAGCGGATGCAGACGATCCACGGCGCGGCAAGCTCGACCCTGCCGGAGTACTGGGACCGCAACAACGTCCTGATGTGGCATCCCGGTGCGGCCCAGTGGTTCACCGAGAATGCCGGCGCGGAAATTCCCGCCGACATGATCTACGGCGGCTGATCCGCTGATCTCCGGGCGGGCTCCTCATCGGGCCCGCCCGTTTTCCATGCCGTCGCGCATGGCCCCCTTTTTCCGATGGACGCCCCCATGACCGACCAGACATCCCAGCACCCCGATGACGACCAGATTGACGGCCCCGTGCTGGCCGAAGGCGTGGACGAGGAGCCCATCGAAGCCAACCGTCGCCTGTTCGACGGCTGGATCTACCTGGTCATGGCAGGCCTGTTCTTTCTCTATGCTGCGTTTCACATGGCGGCGCTCAACGGCTGGTCCATCAGCGGCCTGATCGCCACACCCGCCTCGATCCAGGCCACCCTGGCCGAGCGCGAGGCCGCCGACGCCTTCGACACTCTGCGGAACTCGCTCGGGCCGGAGGGTGCGGCGTTCGAGGGCAATTCCAACCGCCGCCTGCTGACGCTCGCCGAAGAGGTCACAGCGGGCGGTGCGGAGAATGCCGACGAGATCGCCGCCAACATCGCCGCGCTGGAAGCCGCGAACGACGCCGCGTCCGAGGCCACCCGCTCCGCCCGCGACACGCAACGGACATGGTCCGACCGGCTGTTCTTCCTGCCCACCTTCCCGATGGAGACGTGGAACTTCCGCATCATCCACATCGCGGGCGCGCTGGCCCTGGGCTTCGCGCTGTTCTCGGCCCATTCCTTCGTGTCCACACCCGCCGAGACGCGCGAAACGCGCATGGTGACGATCCTCGCCGCCCTCCTGGCCCTGCCCGCGCTCTATGCCGCCTTCACGGTCACGGGCTTCATCGGCCTGATCAATTCCGACGCCGCGGTCGAGATCGGCGGCAGAACGCTCTGGGTGTCCGCCCCACCGGGCAGCGAGGCATTCGCCAACGACCTCTACACTGTCTATCTCGGCATCTTCGAGCGCGAGATCTGGCATTTCGGCGTGCCGCTGCTGGTCTCGACCTTCGGCGCCCTCGTGCTCGGCTGGGTCGAACGCCGCCAGCGCGGCAAGATCTCCGCCGCCGACCTGGTGCTTGGCCTCTGCGCCGTCGTGGTCGCGTTCTACCTGATCCCGATCTACGACACCGCCGCGCGCAACTCCGTCGGCACCGGCAACGTGCCCATCGGCGTGGCCTTCGCCGCCACCGCCGGGTCTGCCATGATCATGGAGCTGACCCGCCGCGTCGCGGGCCTCGCCCTCGTGATCATCACCGCCGTGTTCCTCGTCTACACCTTCACCGCGCACCTGCTGCCCGGCATCCTCGCCATCGAAAGCCCCTACAGCTGGCAACGCTTCTTCGGCTTCCTCTACACCGATGCGGGCATCCTCGGGCCGACCACGGCGGTGTCCTCGACCTACATCATCCTGTTCATCATCTTCGCGGCCTTCCTGCAGGCCTCCAAGGTGGGCGATTACTTCGTCAACTTCGCCTTCGCCGCCGCCGGCCGCGCGCGCGGCGGCCCGGCCAAGGTGGCGATCTTCGCCTCGGGCCTCATGGGCATGATCAACGGCACCTCGGCGGGCAACGTCGTGGCCACCGGTTCGCTGACGATCCCGCTGATGAAGAAGGTCGGCTACAAGAAGCAGACCTCCGGCGCGATCGAGGCCGCGGCGTCGACCGGCGGGCAGATCATGCCCCCGATCATGGGCGCCGGCGCCTTCATCATGGCCGAGATCACCGGCATCCCCTACCAGGAGATCGCCATCGCCGCGATCATCCCCGCGATCCTCTACTTTGCCTCGATCTACTTCATGGTCGATTTCGAAGCAGCGAAACTGGGCATGCGCGGCATGCGCGAGGATGAACTGCCCAAGCTCAAGGACATGGTCCGCCGGGTCTTCCTGTTCCTGCCGATCATCATCCTGATCGCCGCGCTCTTCATGGGCTACTCGGTGATCCGCGCGGGCACGCTCGCCACCGCCGCCGCCGCCGTGGTCAGCTGGTTCACGCCCTACCGGATGGGCATCCGCTCCATCATCAAGGCGTTCGAACTTGCCGGCACCATGTCGATCCAGATCATCGCCGTCTGTGCCTGCGCAGGCATCATCGTGGGCGTCATCTCGCTGACCGGCGTCGGCGCGCGCTTCTCCGCCGTTCTGCTCGACCTCGCCGGCGTCAGCCAGCTGCTCGCGCTGTTCTTCGCCATGTGCATCGCGATCCTGCTCGGCATGGGCATGCCCACGACAGCCGCCTACGCGGTGGCGGCCTCGGTCGTGGCACCCGGCCTCGTGCAACTGGGCATTCCCGCCCTGACCGCCCACTTCTTCGTCTTCTACTACGCGGTGGTCTCGGCCATCACGCCCCCCGTGGCGCTGGCCTCCTATGCCGCAGCGGGCATCTCCGGTGCCAACCCGATGGAGACCTCGATGGCCTCCTTCAAGATCGGCATCGCCGCCTTCATCGTGCCCTTCATGTTCTTCTACAACGGCAACCTGCTGATGCAGGGCCCCGCCGTCGAAGTGGCCGGCGAAATCGTCCACCAGGCCCCGGCGTGGTACAACCTCGTCCGTGCCGGTCTTACGGCGACCTTCGGTATCTTTCTGCTGTCCGCGGGGATCCAGGGCTGGTTCATGGGTTCGCGGCCCGCGTGGTTCCTGCGCGTGGCCCTGATCGTCGCGGCGCTTCTGATGATCGAGGGCGGCATCTGGACCGACCTCATCGGCATCGGCACCGCCGTGGCGATCTTCCTGATCCAGCGCATCGCTCCGCCATCGGACGACGCGGCGATTCCGGTGCGCGGCGCGGATTGACCTCGCACCCGTTCACACCGCATTAAGGTTGACGCGCGCGCCCGCACCCGGAGCGCGCGTTTTCCGTTCCGGGCGCAGCCTGCCCCTCTTTGTTCCCAGAAAATGCCCGCCGGAGGCCTCGACCCAATCCATGCAGACCCTTCATCAGTCCCCGACAGAACCCGCCTTCGTCCAGAACCCTTATCCGTTCTACGACCGCGCCCGCGCGACCGGCACGCTGTTCCACTGGGCGGATTACGACCTGATCTGCACCACCACCCACGGCCTTACCAACGCCATCCTGCGCGACCGCCGCTTCGGACGCGAACCGGTGGAGGCGCTGCCGATCCCCGACCACCTCAAGCCCTTTTACGACGTCGAAGCCCATTCCATGTTGGAGCTGGAGCCGCCCCGCCACACCCGCCTGCGCCGCCTCGTGCTGCAGGCCTTCACCTCTCGCCGCATCAAGGCGCTGGCACCCGAAATCACGCAACTCACCCACGAGTTGATCGACCGCTTCCCCTCGGGCGAGCACGACCTGCTCGACACGTTCTGCCGTCCGATTCCCGTCATCATCATCGCGCGCCTGCTTGGAGTGCCAGAGGCCATGGCCCCCGACCTACTGCGCTGGTCCAATGCCATGGTCATGATGTACCAGGCGGGCCGCACCCGCGCCGACGAGGACGCCTCCGTCAAGGCGGCCGAGGAATTCGTCGCCTTCCTGCGCGGCTACGTGAGTGAAAAACGCCGCACACCGGCGGATGACCTGATCTCCGCCCTGATCGCGGCGGAGGACGGTGGCGAAACTCTCTCCTCGGACGAACTCATCACCACCTGCATCCTGCTCCTGAACGCCGGTCACGAGGCGACGGTGCATTCGCTCGGCAACGCGATACGCCTCTGCCTGCGGGACGGGCACCGCCCGCCCGCCGATCCTTCCGCCTTCGTCGAGGAAACCCTGCGCTACGACCCGCCGCTGCACATGTTCACGCGCCACGCTTACGAGGATGTCACGCTCGACGGCCACACTTTCCGGCGCGGGGACCAGGTGGGCCTCCTCCTCGCCGCCGCCAATCGCGACCCCACCGCTTACCAGGACCCTGCCGGGTTTCAGCCGGGCCGCGACGGCCCCGCCAACCTCGCGTTCGGGGCCGGATTACACTTTTGCGTCGGCGCGCCGCTGGCCCGGCTCGAACTTGGCATCGCCCTTCCCGCGCTGTTCGACCGCTGCCCCGACATGCACGCCACCGCTCCGGCGAATTACGCCGACATCTACCACTTCCACGGCCTCGATTCCCTTCCGGTTACAACCGGGTGACGACGGGGAGGCCGATTGGACATTACCCCACTTTTCACCCTGCGTGGCCCTTGGCGCATCCCGATCCAGTTCGACGTGACGCTGATCGTGCTCGCGGTGCTTTTCGGTGTGCTCTTCATGGACCGCGGCGTGGTTCCGGCGGCCACGGCCTTCGCGATGGTCGTCGCAGCGATCCTGCTGCACGAGCTCGGCCATGCCGCCGCCTGCGTCGTGCAAGGCGTGCCCGTGACCCGCGTTGTGCTCTTCGGGGGTGGAGGGTTCTGCGAATACACCGGCACGCCCACGCCCTATCAGCAGGAATTCATCGCCGCCGCCGGCCCGCTGGTGAACCTTGTGCTCTGGGCGCTGGCCACGCTGGCGCTCACCATCTTGGTCAACGTCCCGACCGCTCCGGTCGACGTGAACGGCTTCACCATCCAGCCGCCCCGCACCCCGTCCGAGGCCGAACGCCTGCTCGATCTTTTCGCGCGCCTGAACCTGTTCCTGGCACTCTTCAACCTGATGCCGGTCCTACCGCTCGACGGCGGACGGCTGCTGAACTCGTGGCTTCGCCGCTTCATGGACGGGATCACCGCCAACCGCGTATCTGGCGCGGTCGGGGTCGTGCTCTCGATCCTCTGGATCCCGCTGCTCTTCGTGGCGTGGTTCACCTTCGGCTTCGTGCTGATCTTCGTGCCCGCGCTGCGCCTTCACTGGCGGCTCATGCGGCGCGGATACGACTGATCTATTCCGCCGCGACCTTCCGGGGCTTCAGCATCGGCGCAAGGTAGCGGCCCGTGTGGCTCTCGGCCACCTCCGCCACCTCTTCCGGCGTGCCTTCTGCCACGATCATCCCGCCGCCATCCCCGCCTTCGGGACCGATGTCGATGATATGATCGGCGGTCTTGATGACGTCGAGGTTGTGCTCGATCACCACCACCGTGTTGCCTTGGTCCACCAGCTCGTGCAGCACTTCCAACAGCTTCCGCACATCTTCGAAATGCAGCCCCGTCGTCGGCTCGTCGAGGATATAGAGCGTCCGCCCCGTCGACCGCTTGGCCAATTCCTTCGACAGTTTCACCCGCTGCGCCTCGCCGCCTGACAAGGTCGTCGCCTGCTGGCCCACCTTGATGTAGCCGAGCCCGACCCGCACCAGCGCATCCATCTTCTCGCGGATACTCGGCACCGCCTTGAAGAAGCCCTGCGCATCCTCGACCGTCATGTCGAGCACGTCCGCGATGCTCTTGCCCTTGAACTGAATTTCCAGCGTCTCGCGGTTGTAGCGCTTGCCCTTGCAGGTCTCGCAGGTGACGTAGACGTCGGGCAGGAAGTGCATCTCGATCTTGATGACACCGTCGCCCTGGCAGGCCTCGCACCGCCCGCCCTTCACGTTGAACGAGAAGCGCCCCGGCTTGTAGCCGCGCGCCTTCGCCTCTGGCAGACCGGCGAACCAGTCGCGGATCGGCGTGAACGCGCCCGTATAGGTCGCGGGGTTCGAGCGCGGCGTCCGCCCGATGGGCCGTTGGTCGATGTCGATCACCTTGTCCAGATGCTCCAACCCCTTGATCGTCTCACACGGCGCCGGCGTCTGCCGCGCGCCGTTCAGCTTCATCGAGGCCGTTTTGAACAGCGTCTCGATGGTCAGCGTCGATTTCCCGCCACCGGACACACCGGTCACGCAAACGAACTTGCCAAGCGGGAAGTCCGCCGTCACGCCCTGAAGGTTGTTGCCCGTCGCCTTGACGACGCTCACCTTCTTCTTGTTGCCCTTCCGCCGCTCACCCGGCACCGCGATCTCACGCCGCCCGGCAAGGTAATCGCCCGTCACGCTGGCGGGGTTGGCGATGATCTCCTCCGGCGTGCCCTGCGCCACGATCTGGCCGCCATGCACACCGGCCCCCGGGCCGATGTCGAAGACGTAATCGGCCTCACGGATCGCCTCCTCGTCATGTTCCACGACAATCACCGTGTTGCCCTGGTCCCGCAGGTTCTTCAGCGTCGTCAGAAGCCGGTCGTTGTCGCGCTGGTGCAGGCCAATCGACGGCTCGTCCAGCACGTAGAGCACTCCGGTCAAACCGCTCCCGATCTGCGACGCCAGCCTGATCCGCTGAGACTCGCCGCCCGACAGCGTCCCCGCATTCCGCGACAGCGTCAGGTACTGAAGACCCACGTTGTTCAGGAACCCGAGCCGCTCGCGGATTTCCTTCAGGATCGCCCGCGCAATCTCGTTGCGCTGGTTCGTCAGCGCGTCGGGCACCGTGTCGATCCATTCCAGCGCCTCGGCAATCGACATCTGCACGACCTGCCCGATATGCATCAGGCGATCCGCCGTGCCGATCTTCACCGCCAAGGCCTCCTGCCGCAGGCGATAGCCGCCGCAGGTGCCGCAGGGGCGATTGTTCTGGAACCGCTCGAATTCCTCGCGGATCCAGGCCGAATCCGTCTCGCGATAGCGGCGCTCCATGTTCGGGATTACGCCTTCAAACGTCCGCTCCACCTGGTAGACGCGGCCGCCTTCATCATATCGGAACTTGATCTCTTCCTCGCCGGAGCCGCGCAGGAACACATTCTGGATCTCTTCCGGAAGCTTCTTCCAGGGCGTCTTGGGGTCGAACCCGTAGTGCCGGGCAATCGCCTCGATGGTCTGAACGAAATAGGGTGACTTGCCCTTCCGCCACGGCGCGATCGCACCGTCTTCCAGCGACAGGGTCACGTCCGGCACCATCAGGCCCGGATCGAAGAACAACTCGTGCCCCAACCCGTCGCAGGAGGGGCACGCCCCGAACGGCGCGTTGAACGAAAACAGGCGTGGCTCGATCTCGGGGATCGTGAAGCCGCTCACCGGACAGGCGAAGTTCTCGGAGAAGGTGATGCGCTCCGGGTCGCCTTCCTTGGGCGCCGTCTCCAAAATCGCGATGCCGTCGGCGAGGTCGAGCGCCGTGCGGAACGAATCCGCCAGCCGCGTCTCGGTGCCGTCGCGCACAACGATGCGGTCCACCACCACGTCGATGTCATGGCGGAACTTCTTGTCGAGCGTCGGCGGGTTGTCGAGGTCGTGGAACTCCCCGTTCACCTTCACGCGCTGGAAGCCCTGCTTGCGCAGCTCGAGGAATTCCTTGCGGTACTCGCCCTTCCGGTCCCGCACGATGGGCGCCAGAAGGTAGGCGCGCGTGCCCTCCTCCATCGCCATGACGCGGTCCACCATGTCCTGCACCTGCTGCGCTTCGATGGGTTTGCCGGTGGCCGGCGAATACGGCGTGCCGACGCGGGCAAACAGCAGACGCAGATAGTCATAGATCTCGGTGACGGTCCCCACGGTCGAGCGCGGGTTTTTCGAGGTCGTCTTCTGCTCGATGGAAATCGCTGGCGACAGCCCCGCGATGTGATCCACGTCGGGCTTTTCCATCATGTCGAGGAACTGGCGCGCGTAGGCAGAAAGGCTTTCGACATAACGCCTTTGCCCTTCGGCATAGATCGTGTCGAACGCCAGCGAGGATTTGCCCGAGCCCGAAAGCCCTGTCACCACGACAAGCTGATCGCGCGGAATATCAAGGTCGATATTCTTGAGATTATGCTCCCGCGCCCCGCGGACTTCGATCTGCTTCAGCTCTGGCATGGATGCCCCCGGTTAACGACCTCCTAACAGATAGGGGAGCAGGCCCGAGTCTCCAACCCAAAATGAAGAACATTTCAGGAACGGCTGACGTTTCCTGACAGCTCTGCCGATGGACCCGGCATCCTGCTCGTGCGTTGGGCACCCAACCCCCGCGGAGGAGACGTGCCATGTATGATGCCCTGATCCAGAACGCCACCGGCATCGGTATGGCGATCAACGCGCTTATGCTGCTGATCTGGCTGGTTTATCTGCAGCTCTTCCTGTTCACGGTGCAGGATCAGAAACGTCCCGCGCTGCACATCGACCGGGGCGCGGCGAAAGACGAAAGCGCACGACTGACCGTGACGAACATCGGGCGCGAAGCGGTCTACCTCGTTGCGATCGTCATGGATTTCGGCAATCGCGACGGCACGTCACGCGCCGTCGTGACGGACCGGAGCGAGACGCGCCCCGAAGACGTCTCGCACCACATGGACCGGACCAACCAGGGCCCGCTGCGGGAAGGTGAGATTCGCGATATCGGAAGTCTCGGCAACCTGCTGGATCGTGCCCGCCGTCGGCTCACCGTGCCGGTCGACATCGGCTCGGTCGACCAGGTCTGGATTTCGGCGGTCGCGATCTCGCACAACGGGCGACGTCTGGTGGCGGCGTCGAAGGCGTTTACGCTCGATCATTACGACGCCGAAACCACGCTGCTGACGCCCGATACGGTGTTCACCACGCAGGTCCGTTCCCCGCTCAAACGGCGCAAGCTGCTGGCGTGGCTGGAAGACCGCGACGAGGTCTGACGTCTCAGCGCCGTGCCGCGCGATAAGCCAGCCCGGTAACAACGGCGGCCAAAACACAGATCGCGATGGTGACAGGCAAATAGGCCCCGACCGCGATGGCCGCGAAGACCGGCGTGCCGCTGAACGTGCCGATATTGCCCAATTGCGCCAGCGCCCCGTTGGACAGCGCCCGGTCGTCGTCGGCCGCGTTCAGCCACGGCACGGCGGCAAAGCCTGCGCCTGCGATGATACCGCTGACCAGCATCGCCGGGATCAGCACGTAGATCGCATAGGGGCCGGACACGTAGGTGACCGTGAACATGACCGCCATGGTCACGAAACCCGTCCAGACCAGCGTTCCAGGCGCGATGAAGCGGGCCATGACACCCGCCGCGAAGCTGCCCGCGATACCCGCGAGCGGCAGCACGGCGGCCAGCCACGGCGCCTCGAACGCCGCCGGAAGGAACGTGACGAGCGCAAGGAACAGCGCCGCGTAGATGCCGTGGCCGAGGCCGGGTGCAAACAGGCGCGGGGTGGAATAGATCAGCAGGTGATCGGACAGGCGCGGCAGCGGGCGGCGCACCGTCACGACGCCCTTGGGGAGGATCCATGACAAAAGCGCCAGCATCGCCCCCATGCCGGCGGCGTGAACGGCATAGACCAGCCCCGGCCCCGCATCCCCGACCAACAGCGCGGCAATCGCGAAGCCCACGCCGAAGAAGGTGGCCCAGATGCCCATGACCATCGGCCGGTCCTTGTCCGAGGCCAGCCCCGCCATCAGCGTCGGCACCGCCACCACCAGCAGCAGGTGCCCCGCCCCCTCCACGACCCGCAGCGCCATCAGCACCGGAAACGGCGGCAACAGCGCCTCCGCCGCTCCGGCGAGGCCCGAGATACCCAAGGCGATCAGGATGGCGCGGCGCGGCCCGATGCTCGCGGTGATACCGCCCGCGAAAACGCCGAACAGCACCCCCATGACCGCGACGCCCGACACCGCGAAGGCCACCGTCCAGCCGGGATAGACCCCGGCCAGCCCCTCAAGCGTCAGTGAGACCTTCGAGAATTGCGCCCCCGCCAGAAGGCCGGTGACATAAAGCGCCGCGATCAGCGGCCATGGCGTTCTGCGGGGGATCATGGCGCAGGCATGGTCTGTTTCAGCGGCGGCGTCAATGCAGCGGGGAAATGGAGGAAAACCATCCCTTTGCGGATTCGACCTAACACGTTAGCGTGAGGGCCAACGGTCGGATTCTGCCCGGCCCTCTGCCCCTTTGACCGACATGGATCTTCGTGATGCGCGCTTTTCTCCTCGCCCTTTTGACAATCATTCTCCTGCCGCTTTCGGCCTTCGCACAGGCCACCGACCGGCCCAACACGATCCTCGTTCTGGACGGCTCCGGTTCCATGTGGGGGCAGATCGACGGCGTCAACAAGATCGTCATCGCGCGCAACGTCATCGCCGATCTGCTTGAGGATATGGCCGATGACGTCTCCCTCGGTCTCACCGTCTACGGCCACCGCCAGCGCGGCTCCTGCGGGGACATCGAAACCATCGTCGAACCCGCCCCCTTCACGCAGGACCGCATCCTCGAAGCCGTCAATTCCATCAACCCGCGCGGCCGCACGCCGATGACCGACGCCGTCATCGCCGCCGCACAATCGCTCCGCCACACCGAGGAAGCGGCCACCGTCATCCTCGTCTCCGACGGGATCGAGAACTGCAACCCCGACCCCTGCGCCATCGCCGCCGAGCTTGAGGCCACCGGCGTCGCCTTCACCGCGCACGTCATCGGCTTCGACGTCGCCTCCGAGCCCGAAGCGCGCGCCCAGATGCAATGCATCGCCGACAACACCGGCGGGCAATTCCTGACCGCCGACAACGCCGCCGAACTCAGCGCCGCGCTGGAACAGGTCGTCGTCGCCGCCCAACCCACGCCGATGCGGATCGAGGCGCAGGTCCTGCCGCAGGGCAACCTGCCCACCCGCACCATCACCTGGACTCTCCTTGGCGCGGACGGCGACGTCATCAGCCAGGGCACCCAGGCCCCCGCCATCGACGTGGCCCTCATGCCCGGCGCCTACATCGCGCAGGCCACCCGGGCCGAGCCTGACGGCCCCGTCACCTACCAGACCGGCTTCGAAGTCATCGAAGGCCAGACCGACCTGATCGTCGTCGCCATGCCTCCGATCATCGAAACCAGCTCCGTCACCTTCACCGCGCGGGTGGAACCGGACATGTCCGTCCCCGCCTCGCCCCTGAACTGGACGCTTCAGGACGCCGCCGGCACCGTCCTCCTCGGCCCCGTATCGGCCCCCGCCGGCAACGTCGCGCTGCTGCCGGGCGAATACCTGCTGACCGTCGAACGCGTCAGCCAGGGCACAACGCACCAGGCCCGCTTCACGGTGGAGCCGAACACCCCGCAGCAGGTCATCATCCCCCTGCCCGCCCTGATGGTCGACGTGACCTTCATCGCCCGCATCGGCGATGTCGGCGGCCTGCCCGTCACCGACCCGGTGATCTGGGATATCGAGCCGATCCAGTCGAACCCGATGACGGCCAATCCCGCCTCCACCCAGCTTGGCCGGGGCGCCTACCGCGTCACCGCCTACTGGACCGCGCAGGAAATCGAGGCGACCGCCGATTTCGTGATCGTCGACCAGCCGCGTGAGATCGTCGTCGTCTTCGACGAACCCGTCCCGCAGGCCACCGTCACAGCACCCGCCACGGCCGTTGCCGGTTCGACCATCGAGGTGGGCTGGACCGGCCCGGAGGAGCAATACGACTTCATCGCCGTGCGCGCGCCCGACAGCGAAGGCTTCCACCGCTTCATCAACGACACGCGGCTCGACCGCGGCGGCAACCCGCTGCCCCTGCTGATGCCGACATACCCCGGCACCTATCTCATCGAATACATCCGCAACGATGGCCGCGTCGCCATCGCCTCCACGGAAATCGAAGTGACCGAGGTGACGGCCACCGTCACCGCTCCGGCCACCGCGCCAGCGGGTGAAACCATCGAAATCGGCTGGACCGGACCGGACTACCAGTATGATTTCATCGCCGTCCGTCGCCCCGACAGCGAAGGCTTCCACCGCTTCATCAACGATGTCCGCACCGAGCGTGGGAACCCCTCCACCCTCGCGATGCCATCCGAGCCGGGCACCTACGTGATCGAATACATCATCAACCAGGATCGTCGCCCGCTCGCTGCCGCGACCATCGAGGTGACCGATGTCTCCGCCACGCTCACCGCGCCCGCAACCGCTGCGGCCGGGGATACCATCGAGGTCGGCTTCACCGGCCCGGAATATCGCAACGACTTCATCGCGATCCGCTCGCCCGACAGCGAAGGCTATCATCGCTTCGCCAACACCGTTCGCGCGAACGAAGGCAATCCGGCGCAGCTTCTGATGCCGACGCAACCGGGCACCTACCTCATCGAATATATCGAGGCTCAGGACCGCACCGCGCTGGTCGCCGTCGAGATCACCGTGACGCCCGTTGCGGCCAGCCTCACGGCCCCGGCCAATGCGAACGTCGGCGACGTGATCGAGATCGGCTGGACCGGCCCCGATTACCGCAACGACTTCATCGCGATCCGTCGTCCCGACAGCGAAGGCTACCACCGCTTCGCCGAAACCGTGCGCACGGACCGGGGCAATCCCGCCCGTCTCGCGGTCCCGTCCGAGCCGGGCACCTACCTGATCGAGTATATCGAGGGGCAGGACCGCACGGCGCTGGCGTCCGCTGAACTCATCGTCTCCGAAAGTGCCGCCAGCGTCACCGCTCCGGCTACGGCCGTGGCAGGCTCCACCATCGAGGTGGGCTGGACCGGCCCGAACGCCGACCGCGACTACATCGCTATCGGCCGTGCCGGTGCGGAAGGCGGTGCCCAGTGGGAGAATTACACCCGCACCTCCGAAGGCAATCCCGTGCGCCTGCTGGTGCCCATGGAACCCGGCGACTACGTGGTGCAGTACTTCCTGAACCAGGACAACGTCAGCCTCGCCTCCGCGCCCCTGACCGTCACCGCCGCCGAGGCCACGATCACCGTGCCCCAGACGGCCGTTGCAGGCTCCACCATCGAGGTCGGCTGGACCGGGCCGGATTACGATCGCGATTACATCGGTATCGGTCGGGCCGGGGCCGAAGGCGGCGCGCGGTGGGAGAATTACACCCGCACCTCCGAAGGCAACCCTGTGCGCCTGCTCGTCCCGACCGAGCCAGGCACCTACGAGGTCACCTATTTCACCAACCAGGACAATGCGGAGCTTGCGACCGCGACCATCGAGGTCGCCCCCCTTGGCGCAACCCTGACCCTGCCGCAGTCCGCCGTCGCAGGCTCCACCATTGACGTGGGCTGGACCGGGCCGGACTACGACCGCGACTATATCGGCATCGGTCGCGCCGGGGCCGAAGGCGGCGCGCGGTGGCAGAACTATACCCGCACCTCCGAAGGCAACCCGGTGCGCCTGCTCGTTCCGACCGAGCCGGGCACCTACGAGGTCACCTACTTCACCAACCAGGACAATGCGGAGCTTGCGACCGCCACCATCGAGGTGACCGCCGCCGCCGCGACCCTGACCCTGCCCCAGACCGCCGTTGCGGGCTCCACCATCGACGTGGGCTGGACCGGGCCGGATTACGACCGCGACTACATCGGGATCGGACTGGCCGGGGCCGAAGGCGGCGCACGCTGGGTGAACTATGCCCGCACCTCGGATGGCAACCCGGCACGCCTTCTGGTGCCGCCACAACCCGGCACCTACGAGGTCACCTACTTCATGAACCAGGATAATGCCGAACTGGCGACCACGACGCTGACCGTCTCGCCCGTCGAAGCGACGCTGACCGTGCCCGCAACGGCGGCGGCCGGCACGCAGATCGAGGTGGGCTGGACCGGCCCGGATTACGACCGCGACTTCATCGCCATCGGTCCGGCCGGGGCATCCGGGGGCGACCAGTGGCAGGCCTACACCTACACCGAGGCCGGTTCACCCCTGTCGCTGCAGATGCCCGACGCGCCCGGCAGCTACGTGATCCAGTATTTCCTCAACCAGGGAAACACCTCGGTCGCATCGGTGCCGATCACGGTGCAGTAAAGGTCCCATGAGGCGACGATGAAAAAGGGCGCTGCGATCCGCAGCGCCCTTTCTTAATTCTTTTACAATAACGCGTTTATCGCTTTATGTCAGGGGGAAAACCCCGTTGTGCAAGCCTGCACCGGGGCTCTTTCCGTTCAGATGTGGATCACCCGGTCATAGGCGTCGAGCACGCTTTCGTGCATCATCTCGCTCAGCGTCGGATGCGGGAAGACCGTCTCCATCAGGTCCTCTTCCGTGGTCTCCAGCTTCTGGCCCACCACGTAGCCCTGTATCAGTTCGGTGACTTCCGCGCCGATCATGTGGGCGCCCAGAAGCTCCCCGGTCTTCTCGTCGAACACGGTCTTGATCATGCCCTCCGGCTCACCCAGGGCAATCGCCTTGCCGTTGCCGATGAACGGGAAGCGCCCCACCTTGACCTTGTGCCCCCGCTCCTTCGCCTTGGCCTCCGTCAGGCCAACGCTCGCAACCTGCGGATGGCAATAGGTGCAGCCCGCGATGCTTTCCGGCTTGATCGGATGGACACTGTTCTTGCCCGCGATCAGTTCCGCGACCATCACGCCCTCGTGCGAGGCCTTGTGCGCCAGCCAGGGCGCGCCGGCGATATCACCGATGGCGAACAGCCCGTCCACGCCCGTGCGGCAATACTCATCCGTCACCACATGCGTGCGGTCGACCTTCACCCCAAGCTCTTCCAGCCCGAGGTTCTCGACATTCCCGACGATCCCGACGGCAGAGATCACGGTATCGAATTCGTGCTTCTCGACCTTCCCGCCCGTCTCGATATGGGCGGTGACCTTGTCATCGGCGCGGTCCAGCTGCTTGACCATCGCCTTCTGCAGGATCTTCATCCCCTGCTTCTCGAAGGATTTCTTCGCGAAGGCCGAGATTTCCTCGTCCTCCACCGGCAGCACACGATCCATCACCTCGACCACCGTCGTGTCCGCGCCGAGCGTGTTGTAGAAGCTGGCGAATTCGATGCCGATGGCGCCCGACCCGATCACCAGCAGCTTCTTCGGCATATGCGGCGGGTTCAGCGCGGCCTTGTAGGTCCAGACGCGCTTGCCGTCCGCCTCGAGCCCCGGCAACTCACGGGCCCGCGCGCCGGTGGCGAGGATGATGTTCTTCGCGGTCAACTCCTCGGTCCCCTTGTCCGTCTTGACGGTGACCTTGTCCTTCGCGGGGATCGTCGCCTCACCCATCACGACGGTGACCTTGTTCTTCTTCATCAGGTGCGCCACGCCGCCCGAAAGCTGCTTGGCCACCTTGCGTGACCGCGCCACCACGGCGGGCAGGTCGTAATCCACGCCCTCGGCCTTGAGGCCGAATTCCTTGGCGCGGTGCATGAGATGAAAGACTTCCGAAGACCGGAGCATCGCCTTCGTGGGGATACAGCCCCAGTTCAGGCAGATGCCGCCCATATGCTCACGCTCGACGATGGCCGTGTTCAGGCCCAACTGGCTGGCCCGGATCGCGGCGACGTAGCCGCCCGGACCTGCGCCAATCACGATGACGTCGAAATTCTGTGCTGCCATGGACATTGTCCTCCCGGCTGAAGTCGCGTTGATAGAGTTTGTTCAACGTTAAACTATCAGGACGGGCACGACAATCGACGTTGGGTCGCAGGCCGCCATGCGCGGTGCGCGTGTCAGCGTGCGCGGTAAATGACCCACGAGACGAACAAGGCCGTCGCGCCGATACCGGCAATGAAATAGCCGACCGGAACCATCCAGAGGGGGAACATGGCATCAAAGGCGGCGGGCTCTGCCAGCCACGCCAGGACAACGCCGATGCTCGCCAGGATGAGCGAGGCCCAGAACGGCCAAGTCTGCGGAAACGGCGTCGAGGGCGTTCCGGAGAAATCGCTGACGGCGGCGCGGCTGGTGTTGGTGTGCGGGGTGCGTGTGGTCGTGGTCTGCATCAGGTTTTCGTCCTCCCGGTCGAATGGATACAGGAAGACAACCGCTCACGCCCCGCCGGAGTTCCCCTGCAATTCCTCCAGGATCGCGCCGTAGCCGCCGTTATCGAGGAAATCCTGTTCGGCTTCGGTGCTTTCTCGACCGAGCGGGCCGTTGCGATAGGGGAAGCGTCCGAACCGCGCGATGATCTCGCGATGGACCCGCGCGTGGAGCGCGTTGTTGCCCTCCACCATCCGGTTTTCCATCAGGTCGACGCAGATGTCCTGGTGCGCCATGTCCTCGGAATGCATGAAGGGCATGTAGACGAACTGCCGCATCGGCCCTGAAACCTCGCGGTCCCAGCCATTCGCGATCATCTGGCCCGAGACCTCCATCGCCGCCTCGTCGGTGGCGTAGGCGCGGGGATCGTCGCGGAACATATTGCGCGGGAACTGGTCGAGCAGGATGATCAGCCCCAGCGCCCCGTCCGGGCCGTCGGCCCAGTCCCTCAAGCCGCCATCATGGGCTTTGTCCCATGCGGCGCGAAAACGGTCCCGGATCGTCTGATCGAAGTCATCGTCTTTCGCATACCACTTTTCGGGGCCGGCCTGTTCCCAGAATTCGACCACCTCTGCCGCGCTGGTCATGTCCGTGTCTCCCCTTCCGTTTCGCTTTCATTCGACTCCGCCAGTTCCTCGGCGGCCTCGACATAGAGTTCCTGCGCGGTTTCGACGGCAAGGGCCGACGTCGCCCCCGGCATGATGTTGGCATAGGGCACCGCGTCGTAATCGTCTTCCTCTACATAGGCCGATGGGCGCTGTGTCATACGGTACAATCCATAAACCGACACGCCGGTGAGGATTCCGGCCAGGAAGAGCCAGAAGCCGGCCGGGCCGATCGCGCTCATCAACAGGCCCATGGCCGGCGGGCCCGTGATCGCGCCGACACCGTTCACGAACAACATCCCGCCAGAGGCGGCGGCCATGTCTTCCGGCGCCAGGTAGTCGTTGGCATAGGCCAGGACGAGGGCGTAGAGCGGCTGCGCCAGCCCGCCCGAGAGCAGCGCGATCACGATCAGGGCGACGAAGGAATTGACGAGGAACATGCCGCCGACGGCAACGATGGCCCCGGCAACCGACGCCCCGATGATGAGCAGGCGCCGGTCCATCCGGTCCGAAGCCCACCCGATCGGATATTGCAGCACGATGGCGCCGATGAAGAACGACGAGATGAAGAGCGACAATTGCCCGAGGCTCAGCCCGACCTCGGTCGCGTAGACCGGGGCCATCGCGAATTGTCCCGCGAAGACGCCGCCCATGAACATCATGCTGACGAAGGCGAAGGGCGAGGCGACGTAAAGCTGGCGCAGGGACATCGGCCGCGTCGCCTCGATCGCCGGGGTCGGAACGGCGGACAAAAGGATCGGCGCGAAGCTGAGCGAGACGAGGATCGACGGGATGATGAACAGCACCCAGCCCGACGGATCACCCGCCGCAAGGATGCCCTGCCCTGCGACAAGGCCCATCATCTGCATGAGCATGTAGGCCGAAAGCGCCTGGCCCCGCGTCTCGTTCGTGGCCGAGTTGTTGAGCCACGATTCGGCGGTCACGTAGACGCCCGACAGGCTGAACCCAAGCGCCACCCGGAACAGCATCCAGGCCCAAGGCTCCGTCACCAGCGGATAGGAGATCACGATGGCCGAGATGAACGAGCCCAAGGCCGCGAAGACGCGCACGTGTCCCACGCTGGCGATGAATTTCGGCGCAAGCTGGCTGCCGCCGAGAAAGCCCAGGAAGTAGGCCGAACCGATCAGCGACAGCTCGAACGTCGAGAATCCCTCGATGGCGCCGCGCACACCCATCATCGAGCCCTGCACGCCATTGCCGACTTGCAGAAGGAACATCCCCAGAAGAAGGGCCCATGTGGTGCGGATCACTGTAAGCATGTGTGGCCTCCCGTTCTGGCCGCGTGAAGGCCTTGCGTGTGAATGGCCCTATCAGGTGCGTCTGTCAGATTCGCGACGGGATTAGCAAGGACGCGTCACCATACGAGAAGAACCGGTAATCGTTTCTTACCGCGTGCGAATAGATCGAACGTATGGTTTCCGATCCCATCAGCGCCGAGACCAGCATCAGAAGCGTGGATTTCGGCAGGTGGAAATTGGTCATCAGCGCATCGGTGATTTTCCACGCGTAACCGGGATAGATGAAGATATCGGTGGTGCCTTCGAAGGCCTGCATCGTGCCATCGGCAGCGGCGGCGCTTTCGATCAGGCGAAGCGCGGTGGTGCCAACGGGGATGATCCGGCCACCGTTGGCGCGGGTGGAGTTGATCTCGGTTGCGGCGGCCTCGCTGACCTCGCCCCATTCGGCATGCATCCGGTGGGTGGTGACGTCTTCCACCGTGACCGGCAGGAAGGTGCCCGCGCCGACATGGAGCGTGACGAAGCTGACATCGACGCCGCGCGCTTTGATCGCGGCCATCAGGTCTTCGTCGAAATGCAGGCTCGCCGTGGGGGCCGCGACCGCGCCCGTGCGCTTGGCCCAGATGGTCTGGTAATCGTCCTTGTCCTGCTCGTCCGGCGCGCGTTTGCCAGCGATATAGGGCGGCAGGGGCATGGCGCCGGCGGCATTCAGGGCCGCGTCGAAATCGTCTCCGCTGAGATTGAACCGCAGTCGCAACGACCTTTCGCTCAGGTTAACGTCGGCAGCCAAATCTTTCGAAAACAATATCTTGTCGGATTGTGCAAGCTTGCGCATCGGCTTGGCCAGCGCCGACCAGGTGCCGTCCGCCTGCGGCTCCAGCAGGGTGACCTCGATCTTCGCTTCCACCGGGCCCTGGGCCGACAGGCGCGGGCGGCGGCCGGTCAGCCGCGCCGGGATGACGCGGGTATCGTTCAGGACAAGCCGGTCGCCCGGGCGCAGGATGTCGGGCAGGTCCGCGACGCGGCGGTCGCTGATGGTGTCCCCCTCGGCAAGCAGCAGCCGGGCGGATGACCGGGGCCGCGCGGGGCGCGTGGCGATCAGGCGCTCGGGCAGGTCGAAGTCGAAATCGTCGAGTCTCATCGGCTCTCTATTGGCTGAAGTCGGGCGGCGGCGCGCGGAAGATCTCGCGGAAGATGCCGGGTGTCAGGATCGACAGCGGGTTGACCTGCACCCGCGTATCGTCGCCCTCGCCGATGACACGATAATTGAACCCGAACAACCCCTCCCGCCGGGGCGCGAACAGCGCGCCGAAGAGGCCGTTGACAAGGTAGAAGGGCGACACGACGCCCTGCAATTCGTACCGGGACGAGGCGATATCGTAGACGCCGTCCATGGAAATCCCCATCGACGGGCCAATCGCAGCCCCTTCCACGATTGTTATGCGATCGGGCGCGATGCGGAAGCGGGCGTTGACCTCGCCCATGTTGATTCCCTCGCCGCCCAGTTGCTCCAGAAGGCCCACGACCGAGATCACGTTGAGGATCTCCGCCATGACCGGCGCGTCGCGCAGGCGCGGGCTGTCGATGGTCGCCTGCCCGTCGTATTGCCCCTGCTCCGGCCGCGCGGCGAGGATCAGGTCGAGCGGGCCACCGTGAATGTTGGTGATGATATCGGCCGCCCGCAGCACCGCGCCGCCATCGTCCGAGCGGATCCGCACGGATGGACCGTTCGGGCTTGGCACAAGCTGGCCGGTGATGCCCACGGCATCGTTCACCCGGCCCCTGAAATCGCCGCTCATCGTGGCACCGTTGAGATCCGCGCGCAGGCTCGTCAGGGCGATGCCGGAGGTGATCTGCAGCCGGTCGAGCGAGATGTCGAGCGGGCCGATGGTCCCACCCGTCGCGCCGCCGGTGCCCGACAGCGAAGGCATGGTCCGGAAATCGAGCGTGCCGCCGGAAATCTCGATGGCAGGGCTTTGGCCGCGCCGCCCGATCAAACCGCCGCTCACGTCGAGCCAGCTTCCCAGGCGGAACTCGCCCGCCGAGAAGCGATCAAGACCGCCGCTGTCATCGAAGCTGATCGCCCCTTCCAACGTCAGCCCCCCGCCCTCAAGCGCGATCTGGTGCACTTCCGGTCTTGGCCCCAGCCGGATATCGGCGCTGAAGGTGCCGGTGCCGGAGGCGGGCAGTCGCCAGGCGAGCGGCGGGATCGCCAGCGCGATGCCGTCGAGGTTGGAGCGCACCTGCATGGTCGCCGGCCCGTTCGAGCGCAGGAAGATCGTCAGGTCTGCCGGCCCCTGCCCCGAAATCAGCCACTCGGGCAGCGCGACCCCGAACTGTTCGAGCGTCTGCCGGTTCAGCGTGGCCCGCGCCTGCACAAGGCTTCCCGGGTCCACGTCCGGGCCCAGTCGTGTCGACCACTGGCCACTCACCGGCACATCATCCAGCGCCGCGCGTCCGCCGATGGTCAATTGCTCGGGCGTCATGCGGATCGTCACGCGGTCGGCTTCAAGGATTCTGCCCGGGACGAGTTCGGTCGCGCGAAAATCGGTCACGAAGCCGTCCACGTCGATTTCGAGTCCCTCGAGGCCGGCGTCGGGCGCTCGTGGCGCGAGGTGCGTGGAAAGGATCACCCGTGCGTTGACCTCGCCGCTGCCGATCTGATCGGGGGTAAGCCTGCTGGCATCGAGAACTGCGAAGGGTGGGCCCGCGAGGACGTGAATGATGTCCGGCACCGCCCCGGCAATCGACAGGTCGAAGTTCGCCAGCGGCCCGGGGACTGACACGTTCCCGATCACCATCTGCGATCCGGCGACGGCTGCAACCCCCTGCCCCTCGACCCCGACCCCGCCGCCGTCAAGACGCACCATCAGCCGGGAATCGTGAAGGCTCAGGAACCCGGAGGCATTCAGGATCGGGGGCGCGGCGGGCAAGGCACGAATGGCGGCGTCCGAGAAATCGAACGACAGCTCGAGCCGGTCATCCGCGTCCGGCGCTCGGCGAAACGCGAAATCCACGCCTTGCACTTCGCCCCCGAGCATCCGCTCTTCCACCCACGACCGGGTATTCGGGATCGCTTGCCGGGGCCAATAGGCCAGGATCGTGGGCAGATCAGCCTCGTCCAGCTGCGCATTGAGCGCGATGCTCAGGCCATCGGGCGCGGCAATCAAGGTGCCGTCGACGCTGGCGCGCAGATCATCGTCGTAGATCACGGCCTGCCCGATTTCGGCGCGGACCGTCTCCCCCACGGACAGGCGCAGGTCAATGGCGGCGCCGTCGATGGAGAGTGGGGCATCGAACAGGTCTTCGCGGTCGGCTTCCACCTCCGAGAGGGTGAACTGCCCCGTGTATTGTGCGCCCTCCGGGGCGACATCGGCGTGCCCCGCCCCTCGGAACGACAATTGCGGTGAGGACAGCATCACGTCCCGCAGGACCGCACGGCGGGTTTCGGGCTCATAGGACAGGCGGGCGGCCATCGCATAGAACGGTACCGGGGCCTCTTGCCCGGGCAATGTCAGCACCCCCTCGCGTATCTGCAGGGTGCCATCGACTGCGCCAAGCGTGCCGTCATCGTTCAGCAAAGCCGACAATTCGCCGTCGATCGGCGCACGCATCAGATCGAGCCACGCGAGCGCCGGGGAACTGGCCGCCAGGTCGCGCGCAGCAAGCGTATCGAATGCCATCGTCACTTCGGTCTGCGCCGCTGAAGCGTTGCGGGTCAGCGAGATGTCGATGGTCGCATCTCGGCTGCCGGCCATCTGGCCACCGACCGACAGCGACAATTGCCGACCGTTGCGCTGCATCTGCATGACGGCGTCATAGAGGCGAATGTCACGGCCCGAGGCCGCGTCGGTGAGCAGCACCTGCATCCCCTCACCCCGGACCACTTCGAGGCGCGAAAAGACGGGGGCCGAGAACATCTGGTCTAGGCGGGACAGCGTGTCGACAAGGCTCAGGTCTTCCCGCTCAGGGGCCGGAACGACCGACGCGGAGTCACGCGCACCGCCGAAATCGAGGTCGATCCGCCCGTCCGCATCGCGGCGCAGGTTTACCCCGGCGTTCGATACGATGATCTCGCGGATGCGCACCTCGCCTCGAACCAGCGGCCCCGGCGCGACGCGGACACGCAATCGCGGCAGGGCGGCCCGCACCTCTCCCTCCGGGGTGGAGACCGCGACATCGCGAAGTTCGAACGCCGGTGCCCGCCCGCCCTGCGGCAGTGACAGGATCATGTCACCGATGCTGACATCGGCCGTGGCCATTGCGTCGTTGATCCGCTGCTCGACCCGCGTCTGCATGCCGTCAGGCAATGCCATCGGCGCAAGCACCAGGCGCAGCCAGAGCGCCCCAACGGGCAGCAGCACCACGAGACCGACGATGGCCAGGGCACGCAGCCAGACCCGACGTGTCGGACGGGCCATTCTGGCCGGGATCGTTTCGGTCTGCTCCATCCGTGCGCGGCTCTGCCGTCCGTTGTTCACTTGCCCTTTAATCTGTCGTCAAACTGCCTAGCTTGCAATTCGAATGGCCTTCGCGCCCTGCCAGTGAAAAGGAACCCGCCCATGCCAGACGTCGGAACACCCGCCCCGGATTTCACCCTGCCCCGCGATGGGGGCGGAACGCTGACCCTGTCGGACCTGCGCCCGAAGAAGGTGGTCCTCTACTTCTACCCCAAGGACGACACGCCAGGCTGCACCAAGGAAGCCATCGCCTTCACCGGGCTTGGCGCGGAATTCGATGCGGCGGACACGCAAGTGATCGGCATCTCCAAGGACACGGCGGCCAAGCACGACAAGTTCATCGCCAAGCACGAACTTGGGGTGGCGCTGGTCTCGGACGCCGAAAGCGACGTTTGCGAGCAATACGGCGTGTGGGTCGAGAAGAACATGTACGGCAAGACCTACATGGGGATCGAGCGCGCCACATTCCTGATCGACGGACAGGGCAACATCGCGCAGATCTGGCGCAAGGTGAAAGTGCCGGGCCATGCCGAGGCGGTGCTGGAAGCGGCTCAGGCGCTTCAGGTGTCGTAACCGGGCAACGCTGAAGTCCGGCGCCAAACCGCGTGTGGGCTTGACCCCGAGCGCCGGAACCGGGAAAGCGGGGTCATGTTGCCGCTTTCTGAAATGGCCGATGCCGTCCTGCGCACGGCCGACGCCCGTGAGAAGACCAGCCTGTCACGGTCGTTTGCAGCCGAATGGCAGGCTGCCCGTGCTGCCGGCGAGACGCCCGAGATTGGCACGGCCTCGCCTCCGGACCAGCCCGCGCGCCCGGATGCGCCGGACCTGCTGGACCCGCGCGACGTGCCGCGCCGCAAGCCCGGCTCACCGGCCGGACGCCTGGCGATCCTCCATGCCGTTGCCCATATCGAGCTGAACGCGGTCGACCTTCATTGGGACATCATCGCGCGCTTCTCCGGCACGCCCATGCCGATCGGCTTCTTCGACGACTGGGTGAAGGCGGCGGACGAAGAATCAAAACATTTCAACTTGATGGCCGATTGCCTGGAGGCAATGCGCAGCCACTACGGCGCCCTGCCCGCCCATGCCGGAATGTGGCGCGCAGCAGAGGAGACTGCCAACGACCTGATGGCGCGCCTCGCGGTTGTGCCCATGGTGCTGGAAGCGCGCGGGCTTGATGTGACGCCGTCGATGATCGCCACGTTCGAGAAGGCAAAGGACGACGCGGCAGCGCAGCAGGCGGTCGCGGCGCTCAAGGTGATCTATGCCGAAGAGGTGCACCACGTCGCCTACGGATCGAAGTGGTTTCATTTCCTCTGCGGTCGCCACGACATCGACCCGAAAGAGGCGTTCCACGACCTCGTGAAGCGCTATTTCCACGGCGCGCTGAAGCCGCCGTTCAACGAGGAGAAGCGGGCCGAAGCCGGGCTTCCGCCAGACTTTTACTGGCCGCTCGCCGGGTGAGCTTGCCTTGTGATACAAGATCGGCGTGTTGCATCGGCGGATTTTCGCCCGAATCCGGCGATTTTTTGATGCCTTTTCCGGACATTATGATTACTGTGTTGGCATGAAACGCGGTGTGGCTTATCCCCAAGCTCGCCGCAGCCGCCACTGGGGACAAGTCGGTGGCGCGGATAAACACTAAGGGGAAGCGAGGCGTAAGGACAGTGACATCTCGACTTTTAAGTCGCGTGAATGCGGCGCTTGAACGGCATTTGCCAGAACAACGGCTCTTCCTGAAATCGGAAGAGGGCACGCGGTTCATCCGCCTCAGGCCAGTCACTCAGGCCACCATGATTATCGGTTCCGCCGTGTTCGTCGGCTGGACGGTCATCGTAACCTCGATCTTCCTGATCGACACCATTTCCGCCGGAAACGCCCGCGACCTCGCGCAGCGTGAACAAGCGATGTACCAAGAACGTCTCAACCAGATGGCATTGGAGCGCGATGCGCGCTCTGCCGCCGCCGCCGCCGCGCAGGACCGCTTCGCGCTTGCGATGGATCAGGTCTCGGAAATGCAGACGCGGCTCCTCGACTCGGAAGAGCGCCGCCGTGAACTCGAGACCGCCGTCGACGTGATCCAGGCCACCCTGCGTCGCACCATCGACGAACGCGATGAAGCCCGCGTGGCCGCCGCCGCCTTCCAGATCGAATTGCAGGCCGACACCGGCACCGTGCAGACCGCCGCCGAGCGCGAGCAGGAGCTGCAGCAGACCCTCGCCTTCCTCAACTACGCGCTCGAAGCTACGGCGGGCGAACGCGACGAAGGCTTCACCCTGGTCGCCGAGGCGGTCGAAGAGATCAACCGTCTGAACTTCGAAGCCGCCCTCACCGAGGAACGGCAGAACCGCGTCTTCCGACAGCTCGAAGAAGCCGTCGCGGTCTCGATGGAACCGCTGGACGAGATGTTCAGCGCTGCGGGCCTCGATACCGACGACCTGATCGAAGGCGTGCGCCAGGGCTATTCGGGCCAGGGCGGCCCGCTGACACCGATCATCTCGACCTCCGGCGAAGGCCCCGATCCTCTGTCTGCCCGCGCCAACGACCTGCTGCGCGAACTGGACGAGATCAACCTCTGGCGCATCGCGGCCGAACGTCTGCCGTTCTCCTTTCCGGTGAACGGCTCCTACCGTCAGTCCTCGGGATTCGGGCCGCGCTGGGGCCGGATGCACGAAGGCCTCGATTTTGCCGGCGCAACCGGGACGCCGATCGTGGCGGGGGGCAGTGGAACAGTCGTGTTTGCAGGCCGTCAGAGCGGCTACGGCAACATGATCGACATCCGCCACGCCAACGGTTTCATGACCCGCTACGGCCATCTCTCGCGCATTCACGTTACGGAAGGGCAAAGGGTCTCGCGTGGCGAACACATCGGTGATATGGGCAACACCGGACGGTCGACTGGTCCGCACCTGCACTACGAAGTGCATCGTAACGGCACACCTGTGGACCCCTCGACCTTCATAAGGGCAGGACGAAATGTTTTCTAAATCCAAGATCAATGAACCCGGACCCAAGCAGGGCGGCGCGTCCGAAGGATCCGACGGTGACAGCTCGGCAACGGGCACGACTTCTGGAGACACCATGAACAAAGCCACTTCCCCATCCACCGGCAACAAGTCGAAGCCACAGCCCTCGATGCTGTCGTCCGACCTGACCATCGTGGGCAATCTGCGCACGACCGGTGACATCCAGGTCGAAGGGACCGTTCAGGGCGACATCCGCGCGCATCTGCTGACCGTTGGCGAAAGCGCCAACATAGAGGGTGAGATCGTCGCCGACGATATCGTCGTCACCGGCCGCGTCGTGGGCCGGGTGCGCGGTCTGAAAGTGCGTCTGACTTCCACCGCGCGCGTGGAAGGCGACATCATCCACAAGACCATCGCGATCGAAAGCGGTGCGCATTTCGAAGGCTCCGTGCAGCGTGCGGAAGACCCGCTTGCCACCGGTGCCAACAGCGGAGCGCCCCGCACGCCGATCACCACCGGCAGCAGCGGTTCATCGTCTTCGGGGTCCGACTCGCCGTCGTCGTCGATCCCGCGTCCGGCCGCCGCAGGCCCCGTGCCACAGCCCTCCGCCAAGTCGGACAGCTGAAGGGCGGGCCGCAAGGCCGAACACATTACAGTGTGATGAGCCGGGCACGACGCCCGGCTTTTCCTTTTGCGGGTTGCCTTACCCAGCCTGCCCCGGCTCGGTGGTCGTAACCGCCCGGTAGATGTGCCATGTCGCGTGTCCCAGCACCGGCAGCACCACCATCAGACCCAGCAGCCCCGGCAGCATCGCAAGGAAGGTCAGGGCCGCAATGGTGAAGGCCCAGATCAGCATCACCTTCGGATTCTCGCGGATCACCGCGATGGAGGTGATCATCGCCGTCACGAAATCCACCTCCCGGTCCAGGAGCAGCGGCAGCGACACGACCGTCAGCGCGAAGAGCACGAACGCGAAGACCGCCCCGAACGCGCCGCCGACAAGCAGCATGGTCAGCCCCTCGGGCTCCAGCAGGTAGGCGTAGGAGCTGGTGACATTGGTCAGCGCCGACGGCCCGAGGAACAGTGCGAACAGCATGTGGGCGAAGAACGACCAGAACAGGAAATAGATGATGATGACCCAGGCCATCGACGGAAGCTGCCGCAGGCGCTGCCGCCAGATGACGCCGAAGATGTCGCGCGGGGTCCAATCGTGATCCTCGGTTTCAAGGCGCCGCGACACCTCGTAGAGACCCACGGCCAGGAAAGGCCCGATCAGCGGGAAACCGAAGGTCAGCGGGATCGCCAGCCATTCCAACTCCGCCCGGAACAGCAACAGGTAGATCAACCACCCCCCAAGCACGTAGACCGAGGCGAAGAACAGCCCGAACTGCGGCTTGCGGCGGAAATCGCGCCAACCCGCCCGAAGCGCCTGTGTCAACGCACCGGTTCCGATCTCCACGATCTCCGGCGCGCCCTCGCCGACCGGATGGCTGGTCATGTCAGACATGGCTCTTGTCCTCCCCGGTCCCATTCTAAGGCCCACACCGCGTGGTTGCGCAAGCTTATGGTGTGATGCAGCGGCGCGGACCGATGGCCGCTTCCCAATCGCGTCCCAATGCCAGCAGCTTGCCATCGCCGCCCGCCGGGCCGATCAATTGCAGCCCGTGTGGTAGGCCCGTGGCGCCGTATCCGGCGGGCAGGGCCAGCGCCGGAAGGCCAGCGAGGCTTACCGGCACGACCACTTCCATCCACCGATGGTAGGTGTCCGTCTCGCGACCCGCGACGGCGCGGGGCCAGTCCCACTCCGCCGGGAAGGGCCACATCTGGGTCGACGGCAGGATGAGGGCGTCGTACCGGGCGAACAGGGTCTCGAGCGCCGCAAGCCATGTCCGCCGCTGCTCCAACGCCTGCTCGATCGCCTCGCCCGTCAGCGCGAGGCCCCGCGCGACCTCCCACTGCGCCTGGGCGTTCAGAAGCGCCCGCTCCTCGGGCACGCGCCAATGCACACCAAGCTCCATCGCCACGACGAACGAGCGCAGGGTCGTCCAGCTGTCCCACAGCAATTCGGCCGGCACCGGCGGCGCGACGGCTTCGACCTGCCAGCCGAGGTCACGGGCGACGCCCTGCAAGGCCGCCTCCCCCGCGTCCAGCAACCCCTCCTCCATCGGATAGGCGCCGCCCCAATTGCCGAGCCAGCCGATCCGCGGGGCCTTGGGCGCAGGATCAACCGGCCTGTACAGGCCGTCCGACAGCGTCCCCAAGAGCCGTTCAAGGTCCTCCATCGACCGCGCCATCGGCCCCAAGGTCGAGAGCCGGTGCAACAACGCCTTCTCTCCCGGCTCTCCGGGCACCAGCCCGACGCTCGGGCGGAAGCCGTAAACGTCACACCACGCCGCCGGGTTGCGGAGCGAGCCCATCATGTCCGACCCGTCGGCGACCGAGAGCATCCCCGTCGCCAGCACCGCCGCCGCCCCGCCTGACGAGCCGCCCGCCGTGCGCGACAGGTCGAACGGGTTGCGCGTGACACCATGGACCGGATTTGTCGAATGCGACCCAAGCCCGAATTCCGGCACGTTGGTCTTTCCGATCACGATTGCGCCCGCGGCCTTCAGCCGCCGCGCCAGCCCGTCATCGGCACCCGGCACATGATTTGCGAACAGCGGCGAGCCGGAGGTCGACCGCACCCCCTTCACCGCCACCAGATCCTTGATCGCCACCGGAATGCCATGGAGCCAGCCCTGCGGCGCCATCGCCTCGGCCAGCCGCGCCTCGCCCATCAGCGCCTCGCGGTCGCGAAGGGAGACGACGGCATTCACCGCCCCGTTGACCGCGTCGATCCGCGCCAGCGTGGCCCGCATCACCTCGACCGGCGAGACCTCGCGCCCCGCGATCCTGCGCGACAGCTCCCCCGCGCCAAGCGCCCACAGCTCCGCCATTCCGGGCCCTCCCCCGTGCATCTTTGTTCCATGAAAATGCAAAATCCCGACCGATGCCACAGGCAATGCGGCCGGACGGACAGGCTCAGTCCTCGCCCTGGGCTTCGGCGCGGCTCTTGCCCGAGACGTCCATCGCCAGAACGCTGGCCATCAGCCCGTCGAGGTCGCCGTCCAGCACCCCTTGCGTGTCCGAGGTCTCGTAACCGGTGCGCAGGTCCTTCACCATCTGGTAGGGCTGCAGCACGTAGGAGCGGATCTGGTTGCCCCAGCCCGCGTCGCCCTTGGCCTCGTGCGCCTCGTTGATCGCGGCGTTCCGGCGGTCCAGCTCCATCTGGTAGAGCCGCGATTTCAGCGCCTTCATGGCGATGTCGCGGTTCTGGTGCTGGGACTTCTCGGACGAGGTCACGACGATCCCGGTCTCGAGGTGCGTGATCCGCACAGCCGAGTCGGTCGTGTTGACGTGCTGACCGCCCGCACCGGAGGAGCGGTAGGTGTCGATCCGGATCTCGTTCGGCTTCACCTCGATGTCGATGTTGTCGTCCACCACCGGGTAGACCCAGACCGAGCTGAACGAGGTATGACGCCGCGCGGCGCTGTCGTAGGGGCTGATGCGGACAAGGCGGTGCACGCCCGATTCCGACTTCAGCCAGCCATAGGCGTTGTGGCCGCTGATCTTGTAGACCGCCGACTTGATGCCCGCCTCTTCGCCGGGGCTGATCGATTGCAGTTCGACATCGTAACCCTGCTTCTCGGCCCACCGGACATACATCCGTGCCAGCATCGAGGCCCAGTCACAGCTTTCCGTGCCGCCGGCGCCGGAGTTCACTTCGAGGAAGGTGTCGTTGCTGTCGGCCTCCCCATCGAGCAGCGCCTCAAGCTCCTTCGCGGCCGCCTCCTTGACCAGCGCGGCCAGCGCCGCCTCGGCCTCGGCGACGACGTCGGCGTCGTCCTCCATCTCACCAAGTTCGATCAGCTCGGAATTGTCCTCGACGCCCTGCTTGATCGCCTCGTAGGTCTTCAGCTTGTCGACCAGCACCTGCCGGTCGCGCATCAGCTTCTGCGCCTTCTCCTGGTCGTTCCAGAGGTTCGGATCCTCGACCATCGCGTTGAATTCCTCAAGGCGGTGGGGCGCGGTCTCGATATCCATGCGCTGGCCCAGAAGGGTCAGGGAATTGCGGATCTTCTCGATATTGGCTTGGGTTTCGGCGCGCATGGGTCAGGCTTTCTTGGATCGTGCGGTGCAGATGTAGTGGAACACCCGACGGCCCTCAAGCCGGTAGCGGCCGGGACCGGGCAAGAGCTTTGCAAGGCTCTTGCCGGCAAGACTTTTGCAAAAGTCTTGCCGCGCCTAGTACAGGCCGCCCGAGCTGAGCGTGCCGAACCCCGTCGCGGTCGGCACACGGGCCGTGTCGCCATCGGACGTCTCGACGAGCACGCCCTGCCCACCGCCACCGCCGCTGTCTCCGGGACGCGAGAAGATCGGAATATCTGACGACATCGCCCACCCGCCGTCGATGACCGACAACAGACCCTCGTAGGGTTCTTCCCCTTCACGGAACAGCTCGTAGACCACGTGCTCCCCCGACGAGCCTGCCGGCAGGCGCGCGCCGGAATAGCGGTCGATCGGGAAGAACTGGCCGCCTTCCGGCACCGGGAAGTCGCCACCGCCGTATTCCTGGATGGCTTCCAGCATGAATTCCTGGAACACAGGGCCACACATGCCGCCGCCCGACGCACCGCGCCCGAGCGGTTCGGGCTGGTCGTAGCCGATGTAGCAGCCCGCCGCGATGTTCGAAGTGAAACCCACGAACCACACGTCGCGCGCTTCGTTGGTGGTACCGGTCTTGCCTGCTGTGGGAACCGGCAAGTTGACCGAGCCCGACGCCGTACCGCGCTGAACCACGCCGCGCATCATCGAGGTCAGCTGGTAGGCGGTGATCGGGTCCATCACCCGTTCGCGCGTCGACACGATCCGCGGGGCAAGCCCCGGCTCGATCGACGCGACTTCGCAATCGGGGCACAGGCGCTGGTCATGGCGATAGACGGTCTCGCCGTACCGGTTCTGGATGCGGTCCACGAGGGTCGGCTCCACCCGCTCGCCACCATTGGCGAACATCGCGTAGGCCGCGACCATCCGGAACAGCGTGGTTTCCTGCGAGCCAAGAGAGTTGGCCAGGAACGGCTGCATCTCGTCGTAGACACCGAAACGCTCGGCATAGCGGGCCACGGTTTCCATGCCCACTTCCTGCGCCAGGCGCACGGTCATCAGGTTCCGCGACCGTTCGATCCCGGTGCGCAGCGGCGACGGTCCATAGAATTGGTTCGACGCATTCTGCGGCCGCCAGATGCCTTCGCCGGTCTGCACCTCGATGGGGGCGTCGATGACGATCGTGTTCGGCGAATAGCCGGAATCAAGCGCTGCCGCGTAGACGAACGGCTTGAAGGACGACCCCGGCTGCCGCGTCGCCTGCGTGGCGCGGTTGAAGGACGAATGCTGGTAGGAGAATCCGCCCTGCATCGCCAGAACCCGGCCCGTGTGCACGTCCATCGCCATGAAACCGCCCTGCACTTCCGGAATTTGGCGCAAGGTCCAGCGCATGAACTCGCCGTCGCTGTCGCGGGTCATGCGGCGCACGTGGACCACGTCGCCGACGCTCAGCAGATCGCCCGCGACGCGTGCGGTCGACCCGCGTGAGCCATCCTCGTTCAGGGGCCGCGCCCATGTAACGTCTTCGGCGGGAATGAAATGGCCATCCTCATCCTCTTCCACGCCCTCGATGCCGATCCGGGCCGAGCTGTCGCCCACCTCCAGCACCACGGCGGCGAACCAGCCGTCGATGTCGCGCGGGATGTCCGCAGCCGCGAGGGCCGCGCGCCACGTCTCCTCGTCGCCATCGCCAAGCTCGGCCGGGTCAATGGTCGTGTAGGCCCCGCGCCAGACCCCGAGGTTGCGGTCGTACCGCTCCAGCGCCCGGCGCAACGCGATCTCGGCGACTTCCTGAAGCCCCTCGTCCATCGTGGAACGCACGGCATAGCCGCCCGAGAAGAACTCGTCGGCACCGTATTCCGCGCTCAACTGGCGGCGGATTTCATCGGTGAAGTAGTTGCGCGGCGGACGGGTGAGGCGGAACGCCTCGATGTGGCCGCCCTGCACGGTTTCGAGCGGGGCCGCCTGTGCGGCCTCCATGTCGGCCTCCGAGATGTAGCCATTCTCGTACATCTCGCGCAGCACGTAGTTTCGGCGGCTGACCGCGCGCTCGTAATCATTCACAGGATGGAAGTTCGACGGCGCCTGCGGCAGCGCGGCAAGATACGCCACCTGCTCCAGCGTCAGGTCTTCCAGTGTCGCGTTGAAATAGGTCTGCGCGGCGGCGGTGACGCCATAGGAATTCTGGCCAAGGAAAATTTCGTTCAGGTAGAGTTCGAGAATCCTATCCTTCGACAGCGAGCGTTCGATCCGGGCGGCGAGGATGATCTCGCGCACCTTGCGCTCCACCGTCCGCGATCCATCGAGCAGGAAGTTCTTCATCACCTGCTGCGTGATGGTCGAGGCGCCGCGCACGTCCCGCCCGCGTGAGCGGATCGCCTCCACAAAAGCGGCGGCGATGGCGCGGGGATCATAGCCCGCGTGGTTGTAGAAATTCCGGTCCTCCGCCGAGACGAAGGCATGGGCCACGAGGTCGGGGATCTCCTCGGCCGGGGTGAACAGACGCCGTTCCGAGGCGAATTCGTCCACGATCATGCCCTGACGCGAGTAAATCCGGCTGATCGTCGGGGGCGTGTAGTTCGCCAGCGTCTCGTGATCCGGCAGGCCACGGGAATACATGAAGATCAAACCGCCCACGCCAAGGGCCGCGAACACCAGGCCGATGGTGATCGCGCTGAAAATGGCGCCGAAAAAACCGATAATGAATCGCATGGTACGCTCGTCTTCCCCAAGTTATCCCCTCTATACGCGCGCGCGCGGGGCCGGTCAAAACACGACGGCGGGAAATCGCCGTGTTATCCTTGGGACATGAGCAGCCAACCGGACGAGATTCTGCCCGCCTACGAACGCGAAGCAAGCCGTTGGGCAGAGCAGCGCAACCGCGATCTGTGGGAATTGCCCCTATTGGAGGCTTGCGTCGCGGGACGCCCGCCCGGTTTGCGCGTGTTGGATCTGGGCTGCGGGTCTGGCCAGCCAATCGCGGAATGGTTCGTGAGGCGTGGCGATGCCGTGACCGGCGTCGATGGCGCGGCGGCGATGATTGCCGAGCTGCGTGCACGCGTTCCCGAGGTGCGCGCGGTCCGGGCCGACATGCGCGCGCTCGATCTGGGCGAGACCTATGATATCATCTTGGCTTTCAACAGCTTTTTTCATCTGGGCGAGGCCAGCCAGCGCTCGATGTTCCCGATCTTCGCCGCCCATGCGGCGACCGGGTCCCGTCTTTTGTTCACCACCGGCCCGGCCCATGGCGAAGCATGGGGGACGGTCGGGCAATCCGAGGTCTACCACATGAGCCTCGCGCCCGACGCCTACCGCGACCTGTTGGTCGAACACGGGTTCAAAGACCTCTGGTTCCGCCCCGAAGACCCGGACCTGAACGGTCACTCCGTCTGGCTGGCCGAATTCACTGGCGCCTGAGCGCGTCCGCCGCCGCGTCCGCCTGCGCCCATGCGATCACCGCGCCGGTGATGGCGGCCTGCATCCGCGCGCGCCAGTCCGGGTCCAGGATATCGTCGAGATCGCCGCCTTCGCTCAGGAAACCGACCTCCAGCAGCACAGCCGGGAAATCGGCCGCCTTGAGGACAGAAAACGCCCCCTCGCCCCGCGGATGGGCATGCAGGTCAAGCCCCGTGGTCTCGATGGCCTGCACGAGGATATCGGCAAAGGCCCGGCTGCGCGGTGCATTCTCGATCCGGGCAAGGTCCAGCAGAACGCTCACCACCTCGTCATCGGACCCCGCAAGGTCGATCCCTTGCAACAGGTCCGCGCGGTCATGCTGTTCGGCCAGCGCCTCGGTCGCGGCATCGCTGGCCTCGTCGGCAAGGGTATAGACCGTCGCCCCCTGGGCCCGGCCTTCGGCGATGGCATCAGCGTGGAGCGAGATGAACAGGTCGGCCCCCGCCGCGCGGGCGATGGTGACACGGGTAGGCAGCGGCACGAAGACGTCCGCATCACGGGTCAGCACCACCTCGATCTGCCCGGTGCGGCGCATGATGTCACGCAGCTCCCGTGCGAACGCGACCATCAGGTCGGCCTCCGTATGACCGTTGCGCACCGCGCCGGGATCCACGCCGCCATGGCCGGGGTCGAGCACCACCAGAAGCGTGTCGTCCTCCGGCTGCACCACCGCTTGGGCCACGACGGGCAGCAGACGGCCACCGACACCGGGGGGCGCACCCGCGGCTTCGGCAAACGCATCCGCCTCCACCGGCTCCAGCGCCACCGTCACGACAGCCTCGCCCGTCTCTTCATCGGTCTGCATCGCCGCGATCTCGGGCAGCATCGGCACCGAAAGGGTCAGCACCATGCGAGACCAACCGGGCGTCGATGCACCGCCATAGGCCACCGCCTCGACCGTTTCGGCCCGATTGAACCCCTCGGGCAGGGCACTGAAATCCACCTCTCGGAAGTCGATCACCACGCGCATGGGATCGTCCAGCGTGAAGACGCGGAACGGTACCGCTTGGCTCAACGCCAGTTCCAGCTCCGTGCCGCGCGCATTGCCGGTCAGGCTGCTCTCACCCGGCAAGGCACGGGCCAGCGCACCGAAGCCCTGCGCGGCGGCGGACAACGGAAGCCAGAGGAGGAATATAATGAGGACTGCTCGGATCACGGGGGATGCTCCCTCTTGGTTGCGACCTGCATACCAGAGGGTCGGCGCGTGTCCTAGCCTTTGCGTGCCGCCATGAAGCCGATCAGGCGCGCGACGCCCTCCTCGATATCCGCCGTGCTGCGGGCATAGGAGAACCGCAGCGTCCCTGCCCCGCGCGCCTTGTCGAAATCGAGGCCCGGGGTAACGGCCACACCCGCCTTGTCGAGAATCTCCGCACTGAACGCGCGGGCATCGTCGGTGAACGTCGACACGTCGGCATAGACGTAGAATGCCCCATCGGCCGGCGCCGTCTCGGTCAAGCCCGCTTCGGCAAGGCCCTTCAGCAGGATGTCGCGGTTCTTCGCGTAGGTCTCCCGGTGGCGGTCCAGTTCCGCGCGCCCCTCTGGCTGCAAAGCGCCAAGGGCTGCCACCTGCGCGGCGTGCGGCGGGCAGATGAACATGTTCTGCGCCAGCCGCTCGATGATCCGGACATGATCCGGCGGGACGACCATCCACCCCAGCCGCCAACCGGTCATCGAGAAGTATTTCGAGAAGGAGTTGATGACATACACGTCATCCGTCACCTCAAGCGCCGAAACCGCGCGACCCTCGTATTGCAGGCCGTGATAAATCTCGTCCGAAATCAGCGAGATATCCTTCGCCGTGCAAGCCTCGGCCAGGGCGCGCATCTCGGGTTCGAACAGCATCGTGCCGGTCGGGTTCGCGGGGCTGGCGACGATCAGTCCGTCCAGATCGTCTGTAAGCTGGTCCGGCACCGGCTGATACCGCGTCTCCGCATGGGTCTGGAGGCCGACAGGCTCCAGCGACAGGGCCGTCAGGATCTGCCGGTAGGACGGGTAGCACGGCTCTCCCAGCGCAACCTTCGCGCCTGCGTCGAAAAGCGCCGTGAAGGCCAGGAGGAACGCGCCCGACGCCCCCGCTGTCAGCACCACGCGGCCCGGGTCGAGGTCGACACCGTAGTACCACTCGCCGTATAGCGCCGCGATGCCAGCCCGCAAATCCGGCCGCCCCAGCGCCACCGTGTAGCCAAGCGGCCCCGCTTCCATCTCCTGCGCCAGCCGCGCACGGGCGGCCTCCGGCGCACCGCTGCCGGGTTGACCCACCTCCATGTGGATGATGTGGCGGCCTGCATCCTCGGCGGCGCGCGCAGCCTCCATCACGTCCATCACGATGAACGGATCGACAAGCGAACGGGACGAATGGCGCATTTCTCTACCTCACGCTTTTGTGTGCGCTGAAATCAGCCCAAGGCGCGCGCGTCAATGGTGGCGGGCGCCTCGCGATGTGCTAGGACGGGGCAATTCCGAACAACGGAGCCTTTCAGATGAAGCGCTTATTCCTCGGGGCCGCAACCGCCGCCCTTCTGGCCGGTCCGGCCCTTGCCACCGACCTCAACGAACTGACCGATGCCGAGCGGGAGGCCTTCCGCGCCGAAGTCCGCGCTTACCTTGTCGAGAACCCCGAAGTCCTGATGGAGGCCTTCGCCGTCCTCGAACAACGCCAGGCCGAGATGGAGGCCGAGGCACAGGCGCTTGCCGTGGTCGAGAACGAGAACGCGATCTTCAACTCCGCGTTCGATTTCGTCGGCGGCAATCCGGACGGAGACGTCGTGATCGTCGAGTTCGTCGACTACCGCTGCACCTTCTGCCGCCGCGCGCATCCGGAGGTGACCGAACTGGTCGCCGGCGACGGCAACATTCGCCTGGTGACCAAGGAATTCCCGATCCTCGGCGAACAATCCGAACTGGCCAGCCGTTTCGCCATCGCCACCCGCATCGCGCTTGGCGACGAGGCCTATGACCAGATGGGCGACGCGCTCTACGCGATGCGGCAGGACGTGACCGAATTGTCGCTGGCGCGCCTTGCGTCGGACCTCGGCTATGACAGCGAGGCGATCTTCGCCGCGATGGATGACCCGCTGGTGGAAGCCACGATCAACTACAACCGCGACCTAGGCGGGCGCATGGGCATCACCGGCACCCCCAGCTTCGTTTTCGGCGACCAGATGGTGCAGGGCTACGTGCCGCTGGCCAACATGCAGGAAATCGTGTCGATCCTGCGCGAGACCGACGAAGGCTGATCGCGCGGCGCACATCTCGGGAATAAAAAAGGGCGCCCACCGGGCGCCCTTTGCATTTGGTCAGCCGCGCGACCACCAGCCGCGCCGCTTGGGCTTGGAGGCCTCATCCTCGACCGGCTCGGAGGACGCGTCGGCCCCCACGGTTTCCGGCACGGGTTCTGGCTGCGGCTCAGGCTCGGAGGCCGTTTCCGGCTCGGGCTGAGGTTCGGGTTGCGGCTCAGGCTCCGCCTCTGCCACAGGCTCGGCTTCCGGCTCCTCGGAAGGCTGCTCGGCCGGTGCCTCCTCGGCAGGTGCCTCGTCCGAGGGGGCTTGCGCTTCGGAAGATGCCTCGGCAGTCTCCGCCTCTGCATCGGAGGATTTGCGGCCCCGTCCGCCCCGGCGGGACCGGCGCTTTTTCTTCGGCTGTTCCTCGTCGCCCTCGGCGGCCTCGGGTGTCGCGTCTGCGTCATCACCCTCGTCGGCGTCCTGCGTCTCGTCGGGTTTCTGGTCCCCGCCTTCGTCCCCGTTGCGCTGATCGTCGGGCCCATCGCCACTCCGGCGGCGGCCACGGCCACCCCGACGACGACGACGGCGCTTCTTGGGCTGTTCGTCTTCCTCGGGCTTCTCGACCGCCTCGACCGCGTCGACCTCGGTTTCGTCCTCCTCGGCATCCTCGTCGATATCGTCCATCAGCGAGGCATCCATCGAGATCGCCTGCGATGTTGCCACGATCTTCCGCGTCGCGGTCTTGAACTTCTCGATCTTGAAATCGGGAACGACAAGGCTCGCATCCGCCTCGATCCGGATTGCCATGCCCGACCGCGCCTCGATCGCATCGAGCGTCTCGCGCTTGAAATTGAACAGGAAGTTCACGATCCCGATCGGCGCCGTCAGCAGAACCTCCTTGGAGCGTCCGCGCGTGCTTTCCTCTTCGAGCTGGCGCAGGATCGACAGCGCGAGGCTGTCATCCGAGCGCACGAGGCCGGTGCCGTGGCAATGGTGGCAGGCCTGCGTCGTGGCCTCCAGCATGCCGGGGCGCAGACGCTGGCGCGACATTTCCATCAGCCCGAAGCTCGAGATGCGACCCACCTGGATGCGCGCGCGGTCGGTCTTGAGCTTGTCCTTGATCCGCTTCTCGACGGCGTTGTTGTTGCGCCGCTCGTCCATGTCGATGAAGTCGATCACGATCAGGCCGGCAAGATCCCGCAGACGCAACTGGCGCGCCACTTCCTCGGCGGCTTCCAAGTTGGTCTTCAGCGCGGTTTCCTCGATCGAGCCTTCCTTGGTCGCCCGGCCGGAGTTCACGTCGATGGCCACCAGCGCCTCGGTCACACCGATCACGATGTAGCCGCCGGACTTCAGCTGAACCGTCGGATTGAACATGTCGGCGAGGTAGCCCTCCACCTTGTGCCGCGCGAAGAGCGGCATCGGGTCGGTGTAATGCTTCACGTTCTTGGCGTGGCTCGGCATGATCATCTTCATGAAGTTCTTGGCGTGCTTGTAGCCCGCCTCCCCCTCCACGAGGACCTCGGTGATATCGCGATTGTAGAGGTCGCGGATCGTGCGGTGGATCAGGTCGCCTTCCTGGTAGATCGGCGCCGGAGCCGTCGACCGCAGCGTCAATTCGCGGATCTGTTCCCACTGGCGCTGCAGGTATTCGTAATCGCGCTTGATCTCGGTCTTGGTGCGCTGCGCGCCCGCCGTGCGCACGATCAGGCCCGCGCCCTGCGGCACGTCCAGCGCTGTGGCGATTTCCTTGAGCTTCTTGCGGTCCGAGGCGTTGGTAATCTTGCGGCTGATCCCGCCGCCACGGGCGGTGTTGGGCATCAGCACGCAATACCGACCGGCCAGCGACAGGTAGGTGGTCAGCGCCGCACCCTTGTTGCCGCGCTCTTCCTTGACGACCTGCACCAGAAGGATCTGGCGGACCTTGATGACTTCCTGGATCTTGTACTTGCGCGGGCGCGGTTTGCGCACCGGGCGGATTTCCTCGACCTCGTCGTCATCGGCCACAGTTTCAAGGCCGGGTTCGTCCTCAGACTCGTCAAGGTCGTCGTCATCGTCGGGCTCTTCGACCGGCGTTTCGCCGACAAGCTCCATCGGCGACAGGCCTTCGACATCGTTGTCGCTGTCTTCCGGGGCACCCTGAACCGCGCCGATATTCTCCTCGACCTTTGCCGCAAGCGTTTCGGCCGAATCGTCGCTGTCATCCTCGTCGTCGAGGTCGACGACGTCCATGCCGGACGGCGTCTCGGTGGTGACTGCGTCGGTCCCCGTCCCTTCGGCCCTGGTCTCGTTCGGCTTGCGGCGGCGGCGGCTGCGCCGCTTGGGCTTCGAGGATTCGTCCTCGTCCTCCTTGGCCTGCTGCTCGGCGTAAGCGCGTTCTTCGGCAAGAAGCGCCTCACGATCCGCGACCGGAATCTGGTAGTAATCGGGGTGGATTTCCGAGAACGCGAGGAAGCCGTGGCGGTTGCCGCCATAGTCGACAAAAGCGGCCTGCAGCGAGGGTTCGACCCGCGTGACCTTTGCCAGATATATGTTGCCTGCCAGTTGCCGCTTGTTCAGCGACTCGAAGTCGAATTCCTCAACCCGGTTGCCGTCTGCCACCACGACGCGGGTCTCTTCCGCGTGGGTGGCATCGATGAGCATTTTCTTTGCCATTTGATCCTTGCTCGTGATCGCTCGGCCCGCCTGCACGGGGCCAGGCCCGGCGCTGCGGCTTCGGAGGGATCACGTTGTGCTGATGGCGCGATGGGCCCGGGCGGGATCGACAGGGCCCATGGGCCCCTTAGCGTATCCGTTTGTGCGCCCTGGCGGTGCATCGCGTCTGTCTCCGGTGGATGAAACCAGCGGTTTCGCCACCCATTCATGCCCCTTGGGGCGGTTCGGTGCGGTCCGCGCGGCGCAGGTACTGCGTCCGCCGGGCCAAGTGACCTGCCTCCCCCATCCCGTCGCGTCGTTGGCGCGGCACCGGAACAAAGGTGCAGAGAAACTGATTGCCGACCACGGAGGTCGGTCCGGACACATTAAGGGTGCGGGTTGTGAAATGACAATGGGGAAACGTGAATTGCGCTCAGTTTAGGGCGGCGCCGAGGCGGTCCGGGTCACACCGAAAGGCATAGGTGAAGGCGTCTCGGTCCGCTTCCGGGCCGGCCGCCGCACACACGGCGGCAAACCAGGCGGCGTCCAGGTCCGAAAGGGACGGATAAGCGTCGTGATTGCGAGACAGCGGCCAATATATGAAATCGCCGACATCCCTCCACAAGGCCACGCTGCGGTAGGTCGGCGCGGGTGGAGGCTCGGTGAACGGGTCGCCCCATCCCTCGATGAGAACCCGCGCGACCTGCGCCCGATCAACCAGCGCCTCCGGCAATCCCAGCAAACCGGGCACCTCGCCGCGCAGATAGCCGTCGTCGTCGATGATGACCACATCAAAGCGTGGGATATCTGCGCCCTCCACCGGTTCGGCAAAGCGTTGGCCGCTGAGGTCCGCCACCGCGGGACCGAGACGAACCGCGACGATCTCATCGCCATGGTTCAGGAGCGGGAAGTCCGGGTTGGGCACGTCCTCCGCACCGGTGAAATGGCCAATCCCGACCCAGTAGAAATTGCTGGGCACGCCCAGTCCGACCACGTCACCGCAGAAGTCGCCGCAGATCGTGTTCCCGGCCTCGATGATCAGAACATCCTGTCCGGCAAAGGACAGCTCCGAGGGGAGGAGATTGGCAGCCTCCACCGCCTTACGCTCCGATATGGCGCGCACGCGATCATAAATCGGCGGCGCACTGCACCACAGAACCAGCGCGGAAACGATCGCTGCGCCGATCGTACGGCGGCCGCGCGCCCAGAAGATCACGCCCAGAACGGCGACGCAGGCGATAATCGCCGTGTAGCCGCCGTAGACAATCAACAGCCCTAGGCCGTATGCGTCACCCACGTCCGGGGTCCGACACCTGTCGTCCCGCGACCGGGCTCACAGGTAATCAGACCGGCTCAACCCGTATTTCGCCATCTTCTCGTTCAGCGTCCGGCGAGGCAGGCAAAGTTCCTCCATGACCGACGCGATCGATCCGCGATGCCGCCGCATCGTGTTGTCGATTAGCATCCGCTCGAAGGCCTCCACGTATTCCTTCAGCGGCTTGCCCTCGCCAATCGCTTGCGGCGCGATCTGCGTGTTGTCGGACATCAGGAGCGACGCAATCGTCCCGGACCCGCGCCGCTGCTGCAGGATCGCCCGCTCGGCGATGTTGATCAGCTGGCGCACGTTGCCCGGCCAAGGCGCCTGCAACAATTGCGCCGCCTCCTGCGCCGTGACCTGCGGCGCGTCGGTGCCATACTCCTCGCTGAACTGCTCTCCGAAGCGGGTGAACAGCGTCAGGATATCCTCGCCCCGCTGCCTGAGCGGCGGCAGATCGATCCGCATCGCCGCCAGCCGGTAGAACAGATCGGGCCGCAAGGCGCCCTCGCACTGGTCCGGCTCCGGCGCGTTGCAGATCGCCACGATCCGCGTCTCGGCCGGCGTGCCCTGGTCGTTGATGAAGGTCAGAAGACGCGCCTGAAGCGACTGGCTCAGGCTCTCGACATCCTCCAGCACCAGCGTGCCACCCCGGGCCTGCTCGACCAGCGGCTTGTCCTGATCCTCGCCCACCGGGCCAAACAGCTTGGCCGATAGAACCTCCTCCTCGTGCGCCGCACAGGACAGCACCACGAATTGCTTGCCCGCCCGCGGCCCCACGGCATGCAGGGCATGGGCCACCAGCGTTTTGCCGGTCCCGGTCTCGCCGGTGATCAGCACGTGGCCATCCGCCTGGCCGAGGTCGAGAATGTCCTCGCGCAGCCGCTCCATCACCGGGCTCGACCCGATCAGCTTGCGCATCAGCACCGTGCCGTCGCTGAGTTCCTTGCGCAGCGCCCGGTTGTCCAGCGTCAGGCGCCGCTGTTGGCCCGCCCGCTTGGCCAGATCGGTCATCCTGTCCGGGTTGAACGGCTTTTCAAGGAAATCGTAGGCCCCGATCCGCATCGCTTCCACGGCCATCGGCACATCGCCATGGCCGGTGATCAGGATCACGGGAATTCCGCTATCGACGCCCATCAGGCGCTTGAGAAACGCCATGCCGTCCATTCCCGGCATTTTCACGTCCGTCACGACGACGCCCGGAAAATCAGGACCAATGGCCTTAAGCGCATCCTCGGCCGAACCGTAGGTCTCGGTGTCGAACCCGGACAGCGCCAGCCATTGGCTGATCGACTGCCGCATATCCTGCTCGTCATCTACAATCGCGATCTTCATGCCGCAGATCCCTTTCAGTGCCCCCGCCCATCGGGCTTCAGAGGGGAATGGTAATCCGCGCTCCAGGGTCCGGAGCGCGGGCAAATATCACTACTCGGCCGCCTCCTGGCCGTCCCGGCCCTCGGCAAGCGCCGGAAGCCTCACCTCGAAAACCGCCCCGCCGCGCTGCGAGTTCCGCGCGGTCAGGCGTCCGCCGAGGTCGTTCACGATCCCCGACGAAATGGCGAGGCCGAGGCCCACGCCCTCACCGGGTTTCTTGGTGGTGTAGAACGGCTCGAACAAAGCCTCCAGATCATCAATGCCATCGCCGCTGTCGCGCACGCTCAGCACCACCTCTTCGCCTTCCACGATCATCAGGTCCAATTCCTTCCGGTCCGAGCCCTTCATCGCGTCCAGCGCGTTGCGTAGCAGGTTGATGATGACCTGTTCCAGACGCAAACGGTCCACCATGACCATCGCGGGCTTGCGCGGCAGGCTCTGAGTGATCTCCACCGTGTCGGTGCGCAGTTGCGGTTCCATCATGGTCAGCGCGCCCTTCAGCGCGTCGCGCATGTCGACGGGCTCCAGCGCGTCTCCGCCCTTTCTGGCATAGCTTTTCAGCTGCCGCGTGATCGCGCCCATGCGCTCGATCAGGTCGTCGATGCGCTGGAAACTCGACGCCGCTTCTTCCGTGCGCTTGCGCTGCAGCAACAGCCGCGCGCCGGCCAGGTAGGTTTTCATCGCCGCGAGCGGCTGGTTCAACTCGTGGCTGACCGCCGCCGACATCTCGCCCAGGGCGGCCAGCTTCTGGCTCTGCTGCAGGCTCTGCTCGGCCTCTTCGAGGTTGCGTTCCACCTTCTGACGCTCGGCGATTTCCCGCTGCAGCCTTGCGTTGAGGCGGCGCAACTCCGCCGATTCCCGGGCCAGCACCGCGCTCTGCATCCGCGCGCGACGGCTCAGAACGTAGAATCCGCCGGCCAAAAGCAGGGCGAATCCCATGATCTCCAGCGCCAGGACGCCGTTCACCCGCTCGCGGACGGAGGCATAGGCGGTGTAGCTGACGATGCGCCATCCGCGGAACGGAATGCGCTGCTCCAGCCGGATCGTGGCCGCGCCGAAGAAGTTTGGGCCCGGATCCCCGAAGGCCCAGTCGCCCGTGACCTCCAACGCCCTCTGGATCGCGTTCGGGGGCGTGCGCAGGGCCATGGCCTCGGCTTCCGTGCGTCCGCGCCAGCGCGGTTCCGTCGACAGGATGATTTCACCGAGGCTGTTGGTCAGGAAAACGGCTTCTGACGTGCCCCGCCAGCGCTCGACCAGCCGTCCGAGATTGATCTCCACAAGGATCACCCCCAACAGGCCATCGCCGTTGTTGATCTGGCGCGAGAAGGTGAAATCGAAGCGTCCGGTCTCGGGTTCGTTCGATGTGAAGACCGTGTCGGTGCTGCGCGTCGCTTCCACGAAAAACGGGTCCGTGTTGCGCCGCTCCGCGATGCGGGCCCGGTCGGTTGCGGCCACCACCCGTCCCTCCCGGTCCAGCAGAAGGATCGAGGCCGCGCCGATGTCTTCCACGTAGGAGATCAGGTATTGCGACGTGTTGGTGTAATCATTGGCCTCCAGCGACCGGATCAGCGAAGGGTCCCGGGACAAGAGCAGCGGAACCACCTGGTGGCGCTGGATTTCCGACAACACCGCGCCGGAATAAATCGTCAGGCGCAACTCGGCCCGGTTGCGGGTGGTTTCCGTGAACCTTTCCGTCAGCCAGATGTTTGAGATCCAGATGACCGAGACCGCAACCACGACGAACACAACCAGCAGGCCGCGCAAAAGCCACGGCCGCCAGCGCTCGAACCCTTTGCTCCGGGTCGCATTGCGCTCGGTCATACTCATGAACGGAAGGTATGCTGCGCGGCGCTGCGGCTCAAGGCCGATGGACAGTCGGGGGGCTTCAGGCCGCCACCAGCGCACCCGCCAGCGCAGCGAAGAGCGGCGCACCATCGGTGCCGCCATGCGCGGCCTCCACCGCGCGCTCGGGATGCGGCATCATCCCAAGGACCCGGCGATTGGCGCTCAGCACGCCAGCGATATCGGCGCGGCTGCCGTTGGGATTGTCGGCATAGGTGAAGGCGATCCGGTCCTCGCCCCGCAGCGCGACAAGACCGTCGTCGTCGATCTGGTAGTTGCCGTCATGGTGCGCGATCGGAATTTCGATCTGCTGTCCCGCCTCGTAGGCCCGAGTGAAGGGGCTGTCCGACGTGGCCACGATCAGCGGCTCGGTCCGGCAGACGAATTTCAGCCGCGCATTGCGCATCAGCACGCCCGGCAGCATCCGCGTCTCGCAGAGCACCTGGAAGCCGTTGCACACGCCCAGAACATGCCCGCCCCAGACGGCGAAATCCGCCACGGCGCGCATGATCGGCGATTGCGCGGCGATCGCGCCGCAGCGCAGGTAATCCCCGTAGGAAAAGCCGCCCGGAACGCCGACGATGTCGATCCCGTCGGGCAGCGTCGTGTCCTTGTGCCAGACCGTCGCCACGTCGAAGCCCGCGCCGCGGAATCCTTCGACCATGTCGCGGTCGCAGTTGGAGCCCGGAAATTGCAGAACCGCGGCTTTCACGCGTCCATCTCCACCCGGTAGCTTTCGATCACCGTGTTGGCGAGCAGCTTCTCGCACATCTCGGTCACCTGTGCCTCGGTGGTGCCGTCGGCAAGTTCCAGCTCGATCACCTTGCCCTGGCGCACGCCGCTCACCCCGTCGAACCCCATCGAGCCGAGTGCGGATTTCACCGCCTCGCCCTGCGGGTCCAGCACGCCCTGTTTCAGCATCACGGTGACGGTCGCTTTCATCGCCCTGCCCTCTTTGTTCCAAAAATATGCAAATCCGCCGCCCGCGGCCGGGCGCGCGGCTTCAGTTGATCAGCGTCGGCTTCGACACGCCCGACGGGCCCTGCGGCATCACGCCAAGGCGGCGGGCCACCTCGGTATAGGCATCGGCCAGGTCGCCCAGGTCGCGGCGGAACACGTCCTTGTCGAGCTTGCGGCCCGTCTCGATATCCCACAGGCGGCACGAGTCGGGGCTGATCTCGTCGGCCACGATCAACCGCATGAAATCGCCGTCCCAGGTGCGCCCGATCTCGATCTTGAAATCCACCAGCTTGATGCCGACACCCAGCATCAAGCCGCTCATGAAATCGTTCACGCGCAGCGCCAGCGACACCATGTCGTCAAGATCCTGCTGGTTCGCCCAACCGAAGGCGATGATATGCTCTTCGCTGACGATCGGATCGCCCAGGGCATCGTTCTTGAAATAGAATTCCACGATGGGCCGCGGCATGGGCGTGCCCTCTTCCAGCCCCAGCCGCTGGCAGATCGAACCGGCGGCGACGTTGCGCACCACGACTTCCAGCGGAATGATCTCGACCGCGCGGATCAACTGCTCGCGCATGTTGATGCGCTTGATGAAATGGTTCGGCACACCAATCGCCGTCAGACCATTCATGAAGAATTCGCTCAGGCGGTTATTCAGAACGCCCTTGCCGTCGATCGTGGCCCGCTTCTCGGCGTTGAAGGCGGTGGCGTCGTCCTTGAAATACTGAACCAGCGTTCCGGGTTCGGGGCCTTCATAGAGGATCTTGGCCTTCCCCTCGTAGACCTTCTTGCGGCGTGCCATGTCTGCTGTCCCTCAGGTAACGCAGGGCAACCACCCTGCGTGAATATGGCCTGCCTATAGGTCATCGCGCGTTGTGTCGCAAGCGCGCGGCACGGGCAATGGCTTGCGGCCCTCTGGCACGGGGGGATAAGGTCGCCCGCAAACGACACACTTCCGAATGGAGAGGCTCCATGTCCACCTTCGACGATCGCGAAAACGCCTTCGAAAACAAGTTCGCCCACGACGCCGAGATGCAGTTCAAGGCCGAAGCCCGCCGTAACAAGCTGATGGGCCTCTGGGTCGCCGATGCGCTCGGCAAATCCGGCGACGAGGCCAATGCCTATGCCGCCGAGGTCGTGAAGGCCGATTTCGAGGAGGCCGGGCACGAGGATGTCATGCGCAAGGTCCTTGGCGATCTCGACGGCAAGCTGCCCGAGGCCGAGGTTCGCGCGAAGTACGAGGCGCTGCTGACGGTCGCCAAGGCGCAATTGATGGACGAGGTCTGAGGCTTCGGCCCGGATCACGCCACCATCGCTCACGGGCGGCGACCGCAGGATCCGCCGCCTGACTTGAGGTCCGCTCATGTAAATGATGCGGAATTTCCATCTTGTTCCTGTTTACCGGCGCGGGCACACCCGGTCCCGTGCACAACAACCAGGTCTGACATGTCCAACGCTCTTTCCCGCCTTCTGTCCGAACGTGACTGGCTGCTCACCGACGGCGCGACCGGCACCACGCTATTCAACATGGGCCTGCAATCGGGCGACGCGCCGGAATTGTGGAACGTGGACCACCCCGAACGCATCACCGCGCTCTACCAGGGTGCGGTCGATGCGGGCTCGGACCTGTTCCTGACCAACACCTTCGGCGGCACGGCAGCGCGGCTCAAGCTGCACAATTCCCAGGACCGCGTGTTCGAGCTGAACAAGGCCGGCGCCGAGATCGGGCGCGAAGTCGCCGATGCCGCCGGCCGCCCGGTGGTCGTCGCGGGCTCGATGGGCCCGACCGGCGAGATCATGGCGCCGATGGGCGCGCTGACCCATGAACTGGCTGTCGAGATGTTCCACGCCCAGGCCGAAGGCCTGAAAGCGGGCGGCGCCGATGTCCTCTGGGTCGAGACCATCTCGGCGCCCGAGGAATACAAGGCCGCCGCCGAGGCCGCGAAACTGGCCGACATGCCGTGGTGTGGCACGATGAGCTTCGACACCGCGGGCCGCACGATGATGGGCGTGACCTCCGCCGACATGGCCGCGATGGTCGACCGGCTCGAGCACACGCCGCTTGCCTTCGGCGCGAATTGCGGCGTCGGGGCATCGGACCTGCTGCGCACGGTCCTGGGCTTCGCCGCCAGCGGCACGGATCGCCCGATCATCGCCAAGGGCAACGCGGGCATCCCGAAATATGTCGACGGTCACATCCATTACGACGGCACGCCGGAGCTGATGGCCGAATACGCGTGCCTCGCCCGCGACGCGGGCGCCACGATCATCGGCGGCTGCTGCGGCACCACGACCGAACACCTCGCGAAGATGCGCAAGGCTCTGGAAGAACGCCCGCGCGGCGAACGCCCCAGCCTCGAACAGATCACCGAGGCGCTCGGCGGCTTCTCGTCGGATGTCGACGGCACCGAGGAAGGCGGCGGCCCGACCCGCGAACGGCGCGGACGCCGGCGCTCGAAGGCCTGAGGTTGGCCCTCCAACGGGATTAACGACGCGTTAACCAGGCCTGTGCCACAACCGGGCGCATGGATGACCTGCTCTCCCCCGCGCGCCTGCAGGCGATGGATCCCGATGCCTGGATCGCGCATCTCTTCTCGTCGAAAGCGGCCCGTACCGGCGGTGTGGTGCGCCGAAAGGCCCGGGACGTGGAACGGATCGTCGGCTGGCCGCGCTTCCGGCGAGAGGTCCGCGCGCGTGGCTTCACCGCGCTGCGCAACAGCGGCCAGGTCGTCGTCTTCTGCAACGCGCACCCGATCCGACCGCTCTAGCGCGGCCGTCTCTTCCAAGAGACGGCCCAAAGCCTTGCAAGGCTTTGGGCCATGTCCTTGCAAGGACATGGCCGGAGTTTTGTAAAACTCCGGACCCCATACTCAGAACAGCGCCAGCTGATCGCCCTTGGCCAGCGGCACCTCGAACAGGTCCGTGCGCAACTTGGGCAGGCTCTCGTCCAGCCCCGTCGCGCGCACGGACCTTGCAAAGCGCTGTTGCAACAATTCGGCCCAGACGCCCTGCCCCCGCATCCGCTTGCCCCATTCGGAATCGTAGTCCTTGCCACCGTGCATGTCGCGCAGCTTGGACATGACGCGGCCCACCCGCTCCGGATAATGCTCGGCCAGCCACTCCTGCCACAGGGCGGAGACTTCGGCGGGCAGCCGCAGGGGAATCATCGACGCGGCCTGTGCGCCCGCATCCCGTGCTGCGGCAACGATCCCCTCGATCTCGTGATCCGTCAGCCCCGGCACGATGGGCGAGACCATGACCCGCACCGGAACACCGGCCTTTGCAAGCGCCTCGATGGCCTGCAACCGGCGTTTCGGCGATGGCACCCGGGGCTCCATCTTCCGCGCCACGTCCGCCTGCAGCGTCGTCACCGAGATGCCGACATGCGCCAGGCCGTCCGCCGCCATGTCGCCCAGGATATCCGCATCGCGCTCGACCAGCGTGCCTTTCGTGGCGATCCCCACCGGATGACGGAATCGCTGCAACACCTCCAGCACGTCGCGCATCACCCGGCGCTCCCGCTCGATCGGCTGATACGGGTCGGTGTTGGTGCCGATGGCGATCACGTCGCAGCGGTAGGACTTGCGGCGCAACTCCGCGTCCAGCACCTGCGCCGCATCGGGCCGGGCGATCAGCCGCGTCTCGAAATCCAGCCCCGGCGACAGGCCCAGGTAGGCATGCGTGGGCCGCGCGAAGCAGTAGATACAGCCGTGCTCGCAGCCCCTGTAGGGGTTGATCGACCGGTCGAACGGCACGTCGGGCGACGTGTTGCGCGTGATGATCCGGCGCGGCACCTCCTCCGTCACTTCTGTGCGCAGCGGCGGCAGATCCTCCTCCATGTCCCAGCCATCATGGACCGCGTCGCGCCGCAACGCCTCGTAGCGGCCCGCGTCGTTGCTGGCGGCGGCGCGTCCCGGGGTCGGGCGCTTCTGAAGGGGCGCGGTCGAATCCATGCCTCAAAGATTGGAACAAAAGAGGAACATTCGCAAGGCACGTCGCCCCCTATTCGTCCCATGTCGCAATTTGCCATTTGCAGTCACCGGAAAACGCTAGGTATCCTCGCAATACCAGCGCCCGAGCATCCTCTCGGCCCGTCACCGGAGCCCTATTCATGTCCGACGAAGAAGACGACATCATCCTTTCCGACCTGAACGACGAAGAGCTTGTCGCGCAGATGTTCGACGACCTCTACGACGGTCTGAAGGAAGAGATCGAGGAAGGTGTCAACATCCTGCTGGAACGCGGATGGGAGCCTTACCGCGTCCTGACCGAGGCACTGGTCGGCGGCATGACCATCGTCGGAAACGACTTCCGCGACGGTATCCTTTTCGTACCCGAAGTGCTCATGGCCGCCAACGCGATGAAGGGCGGCATGGCGATCCTGAAGCCGCTCCTGGTCGAAACCGGCGCGCCGCGCGTCGGCAAGATGGTCATCGGCACCGTGAAGGGCGACATTCACGACATCGGCAAGAACCTCGTCTCGATGATGATGGAAGGCGCCGGCTTCGAAGTGGTCGACCTCGGCATCAACAACGCGGTGGAGAAATACCTCGAGGCGCTCGAATCGGAAAAGCCCGACATCCTCGGCATGTCCGCCCTTCTGACCACCACCATGCCCTACATGAAGGTCGTGATCGACACGATGGTCGAAAGCGGCATTCGCGACGATTACATCGTGCTGGTCGGCGGCGCGCCGCTGAACGAGGAATTCGGGCGTGCCATCGGCGCCGACGCCTATTGCCGGGACGCCGCCGTCGCGGTGGAAACCGCCAAGACATTCGTCGCCCGCAAGCACAACCAGTTGGCGGCTGGCGCCTGAGCCATTCCGCACGTAGCATCAAGCCCGCGTCCCCGTCGGCGCGGGCTTTTGCGTGCGGAGGCGACATGGACATCATTCTGACCGGCCCCGGCGATGCACCGCTGTTCGACAACCTGCACGACGATGTCTTCGACGGCCCGATCCTGCCCGACCTGCTGTACGAATACCTCGCCGACCCGCGCCTGCACATGGCCGTCGCGCGCGAGAACGGGCAGATTGTCGGCATGATCACGGGCCTCCATCACATCCACCCCGACAAGCCGCCGCAGATGTGGGTCAATGAGCTTGGCGTCGCCACAGCCTTCCGCCGCCGTGGCATCGCAACCGCCCTCATGCAGGCGCTGACCGATCACGCCCGCAGCCTCGGCTGCACCGAGATCTGGGTCGTCGCCGATCCGACCGACGAGGCCGAAGGCTTCTACGAAAGCCTCGGGTGGGCGCGCACCGGCGACCGCCTCGCCATGTTCAGCCGGACGCTTGCCAAGCCATGATGCCCCCCCGCGACCTTCTCCTGGCTCTAGTCGTCATCCTCGTCTGGGGCACCAACTTCAGCGCGATGAAACTGGCGCTCGACGCCCTTCCGCCGCTCCTGTTCGTGGGCCTGCGCTTCGCCATCCTTATCCCGCTGATCCCGCTCTTCAAACGGCCCGCCCCGTGGCTCGCGATCCTCGGCGTCGGCGCGCTGCTGAACATGGGGCAATTCGCCTTCCTCTTCTCCGCCATGCGCGAAGATGCCAGCGCCGGCCTCGCCTCGCTCCTGCTGCAAAGCCAGGCCCCGCTGACGATCCTTCTCGCCGGCCTCGTCTACGGCGAACGGGTCTCGCGCCTGCAGGCGGCGGGTATCGCGCTGGCCTGCCTCGGTGTTGCGGGCTTCGCCCTCGGCGGCGGCGGCAACATCACCCTCTGGGGCCTGACGCTGGTGCTCTGCGGCGCGCTGTCATGGGCCTGCGGCAACCTGATCCTGCGCCGCCTGCCCGGCGTGAACATGCTCGCGCTGTTCATCTGGGCGAGCCTCGTGCCGCCCCTGCCGATGCTGGCCATCTCCTACGCCACCGAAGGCCCCGCCCCCTTCGCCACCCTCGCCGCCATGGGCGCACAGGGCTGGGGCGCCGTCCTCTACGTCGCCATCGCGTCCACCATCATCGGCTACTCGATCTGGGGCGCGCTCCTGTCCCGCCACCCGGCGGCACAGGTCACGCCCTTCGCGCTCGGCATCCCGGTCGTCGGCATCGTCACGGCGGCCATCGTGCTCGGCGAACGCATCACACCCGTGGAGGCGATCATGGGCCTCGTCATCCTCTCGGGCATCGCGCTCGCCGTCCTCGCGCCGCGCTTCAGCCGACGGCGCGCGCAGCCCTAGCGCGTCCGCTTTTCCAGCCAGGCCACCGTTGCGGCAGCCGCAACCGCGTAGATCACGTGGCCTGCCAGCGCGACCCAGGTGATCCGGGCGAACCCGAGGAACGGCGGGTTGCCCGCGATCCACGCGATCAGGCCGATCGCGAAGACCCACAGCGCCACGCCGTAGACCACCGCGCCCATGATCCAATGCATCCCGACCCGCGCCAGCACGGGCCGCGCGATGAACAGCCAACCGACCGGATAGGCAATCACGCCAACCAGGAACAGGTGCATCAGGTTGCCCGCCGCCGACCCGTTGGGCAGCCCAAGCGCCCCGAGAAACGCGCGCGCCAGCCCCACCGGCGCCAGCCCGCCCAATCCCAGCATCGGCGCAATCGCGTTGCCCCAGAGGTCGAAGGCCAGCGTTCCCGCAGCCCCCGCCAGCGCGATCAGCACCAGCGTGTCGAATGAAATACGAGGCCAGGCCCCGGCGTTCGCATCGGTCGATGTCATGGTCATATCTGTCGGTCCCCTTCGATATGGTGTCGGCGCTGTCCACGCCTTAAGTGAGTAATGCGGCAAGGTTGATCGGGGCGGCCCCTCCGCTCAATTGACGGCCGCGTGAGCGCACGGGCACGTGAAAGGTCGTGTTGATGAAGGTGAGTGACGAAGAGCTGGTCGAAACCGGCATGGACGCGCCCGGCAGGGGCCGCATCCTGCTGCTCGCCTGTGGCGCGCTGGCCCACGAAGTCCTTGCGCTGAAAAGGATAAACGGCTGGAATCACCTCGACCTCCACTGCCTGCCCGCGATCCTGCACAACACGCCCGACAAGATCCCCGCCGCCGTGGAGGCCGCCGTCGAGGCCCGCCGCGACGCCTACGGGCAGGTCTTTGTGCTCTACGCAGATTGCGGCACGGGCGGATTGTTACAGGCAAAATGCGCCGAGCTTGGCATCGAGATGCTCGAAGGCCCGCATTGTTACAGCTTTTTCGAGGGCAACGCGGACTTCGCCGCGCGCGACGAGATGACCGCCTTCTACCTGACCGACTTCCTCGTGAAGCAATTCGATGCTTTCGTCACCAAGCCCCTCGGCCTCGACCGCCACCCCGAACTGCGCGACATGTATTTCGGCAATTACGAGAAACTGGTCTACCAGGCCCAGGTCGACGACCCCGCCCTGACCGAAAAGGCCAGGCGTCACGCCGAATCCCTCGGCCTCGCTTTCGAGCGGCGTTTCACCGGCTACGGCGATCTGGAAGTGGCGCTGAAGGACCTCTGACCACGCCGCTCAGGTGTTGATCGACCCGCCATCGACGGCAATCGTCTGGCCTGTCACGAAATCGCTTTCGCCCGAGCACAGAAACACCAATGCCCCGATCAGGTCCGCCGGCTGTCCGTCCCGCTGGATCGCCCGCGATGCCAGAACCTTGGCGCGCGCGGCCTCGATATGGTCGGGGTTCTCCAGCACGCTGTCCGACATCGTCAGCCCCGGCGCGAGGTTGTTGACACACACGCCCGTGGCACCGAGTTCCCGCGACAGCGACCGCGTCATCGCCTGCACCGCACCTTTCGAGGTGATGTAATGCAACATCCCGGGCATGCCCTTGTAGACCGTGCCGGACGTCAGGTTCACGATCTTGCCGTTGCCCTGCGCCTCCATGTGGGGCGCGACGGCGCGGATCATCCGGTATGTGCCGGTCACGTTCACCCGGAGCACGTCGTCCCAGAGGGCGTCGTCGATTTCGTCGAACCGCACGGGCGGCAGGCTGGCGAAGATCGCGGCGTTGTTGACCAGCACATCGACACGACCGAACCGTTCGATGCAGTGCGCGGTGATCCGTTCGGCGGCTCCTGCCTCGGAAATATCCGCCTGCAACACTTCCGCACCCGCGTCCCGCGCCGCCGCCCCATCGGCAATGTCCACCGCCAGCACCTGCGCGCACTCGGCCAATAGCGCCGTCACGAAAACCAGCCCAAGCCCCTTCGCGCCGCCCGTGACGATGCAGACCCTGTCTTCAAGCCGCCCGCTCAACAGCCTTTCCCCACCGCTTGTGCCAGCACCGCATCGGCATCCGCCTCGGCACCGCACCACGCGACAAAGCCGTCGGGCCGCACCAGGATCATCTCCGCCTCGTAATCCAGCCGCTCGCCATCGAACGTGTCGCTGATGATCGTCAGAGGAATACCCAGAGCCTCAGCCGCCGTACCGAAATTCCCCCCGCTCCCTGCAAAATCGAACAGCGTGAACCCCGACCCGAGCGCCTCGTAAGTCGTCCGACCATCCGACAACGCGCGCGGCGCAAGGTGATGCCCGGGGCGCGCCTCGAACCGATGATCACCGCGAGAGCTTGGCGTGCCCTCGCCCTCCACCACGGGCGAGCCCTCGTAATTCGGCTCGAAGGCCAGAACCTCCGCACTCCCCGCGTTGCGATCGGCCCACTTCCGCTCGAATTCCTGCAAGTCTTTCTCCGGGCTATACGTCGCCATGAACGCGCGGTCCTCCTCGATGAACTTGCCGATGAAATCCGCGGCAAGCGACGCGAAGACAGGCCGCCGCTCTGCCTCGTAGCTGTCCAGAAGCGCCTCGCCCCCCCAGCCCTCCAGCGTCGCCGACAGCTTCCAGCCGAGGTTGCGCGCATCTTCGAACCCGGTGTTGATGCCGTAGCCGCCATAAGGTGGATGGCTGTGGCAGGCATCCCCCGCAATCAGGACCCGCCCCGCCCGGTATTGATCGGCAAGCGAAAAGCGCAGGTCCCAGAAACCAACGTAGCCGAGGTCCACGTCGAACGACGTGCCCACAGTCTCGTGCAGCAGCGCCTTGAAGTCGAAATTCTCCGTCGTGGCATCGGCGGGCACCGGCGAATGGTGGAACCACTCATCCGCCCCGTCCACGCGTCCAAGGAACCGCCAATAGCCTTCCAGCTCGGGCGTCAGCGCGTTGTAGAACGACCGCGGCGGGTGATGACGCGCGAGCAGCTCGTTCAACTCGGACGACCGGAAAACCAACAGCACCATCTTCCGGTCATGCTCATCCACCGTCTGCGTGATCCCGGCCGCGTCACGCACGCCCGAACGGCTGCCATCGCAGCCCACCGCATAACGCCCGCGGAACCGCTGCGCGCCGCTCTCGCCGACCGCAGTCACCGTCACGCCTTCGGCATCCTGTTCGAGTCCCTCGAATGAGAGACCATAGTGGATGTCGATGGACGGCACCTGCGCCGCACGCGAGCGCAAGACGGCTTCCGTCCGGTATTGCGGCATGCGCTCCACGCGCTGACCATAGAACGGCTGCACGTTCTCGCGCGGCAGCCAATCGTAGGCGTGATCGGTCAGCAACCTTCCGTAAGCGACCCGACCTCCATTCGCGACATCCCGCGATTGCAGACGCGCCGCGCGCAGATCCGGCTCGCATCCCCAGGCATCGAAATGCTCGACCGTGCGCTGGGTCATGTTCTGCCCCTTGGGCACCAGCTGCGGCTCGGCGTAGCGTTCGATCACGGCGACCGAGTGCCCCCGTTGCCCGAGGTCGATCGCCAGCCCCATACCGACCGGCCCGCCCCCGACGATGATCACATCATGCGTAAGATCCATGTCCTAACCCACGGTCCCCGGTTCGAAATAGACGTGCTTGGTCTCCAGGAAATCCGCCAGACCTTCGACGCCATGCAGGCGCCCCATGCCCGATTGGCCGAACCCACCCGTCTCGGCCTCGGCAAACAGCCGCAGGTGAGAATTGATCCAGACCGTGCCTGCCCGGATCGCCCGGCTGACCCGCATCGCGCGCGACACGTCGCCGGTGAAGACCGAGGCAGCCAGTCCAAAGACGGTGGCGTTTGCCTTGGCGACGGCCTCCGCCTCATCCGCGAATGTCTCGATCGAGACGATGGGCCCGAACAGTTCTTCCTGCACGAGGCGGGATTGCAAATTGTCGATGCGAAAGAGCGTCGGCGTCAGGAACGCGCCACTCTCCAGCGGGCCGCCCTTCAGCACGATCTGCCCCTCGTCTCCCGCCTGTTCGATCAGGCCCATCAGGCGCGCCTGGTTGGCCGTGTCGATCAGCGATCCCATCTGGCTTGCGGGATCGGCACCGGGCCCGACCCGAACGGCGCGGTAGGCGGCAATCATGCGATCCTCGAAATCCTGCGCCACGCTCTCGTGCACGAGGAACCGCGCAGCGGCGACGCAGATCTGCCCCGCCATGTTCAGCGACCCGTGGGTCAGCTCTGTCACCGCCTTGTCCAGATCGGCATCGGCAAAGATCACGGCGGGCGCCTTGCCGCCCAACTCCAGCCCCACGCGCTTCAGCGTCTTGGAGGCGCCTTCCATGATCTTCTTGCCCGTCGCGCTTGACCCGGTGAACGAGATCACGTCGATCAGCGGGCTGGCCACCATCGCTTGGCCGACCTCGGTCCCGTTTTCATTGACGGAATTCACCACGCCCTCGGGCAGCGCCTCGCACTCCGCGATGCATCGCATGATGCGCGCATGAACCAGCGGTGTCTGCGCGGCGGGTTTGATGACGCAGGTACAGCCCGCCGCCAAGGCCGGCGCAAGCGACCGGACAAGCAGCGTCACCGGCGCGTTCCAAGGCACGATGATGCCCGCGACACCGGCAGCCTCTCGGGCGAACAGCGACATCGCACCGGGCCCGATTTCCTGCATCGTGCCGCGCACGGATCGCGCAAGGCCCGCGTAATACCGCATCTCCGATACGCCGGCCATGGTCTCGCCCATCGCCTCGGCGCGGAGCTTGCCGTTCTCGGCCACCACCAGTGCCGCGATTTCGTCTTTCGCCGCCTCCAGCCGGTCCGCGATGTCGAACATCACCTGCGCCCGCAGTCGCGGCGACGCGGCCCAGAGGCCCGTGTCAAAGGCCTTGCGGGCCGCCGCCGCGGCCTCGTCAGCCAATGCCACGCTGCCCGGAACGTATTGCCCGACGACCGAGCCGTCAGCCGGGTTGGTGCTGTCTGCCAACGCCCCGCCATCGTCCCGCCAGGCGCCCGCGATGTAATGTCGAGCCGTCTGCACCATCTCAGATCTCCAGCCCCAGCAGCGCCACCGCATTGTCCTGGAAGATCTTGCGGCGCTGCGCCTCGGTGATGTCCAGCTCCTCGATGATCCTGATGGTTTCGCGGATGTACATCGGGCCCTGCTCCGGATCGAACGGCGCGTCCGAGGCGAAGAGCACGCGATCCTCGCCGAAGAACTCCATCGCGTGCGTGATCGCGCGCGCGGATCCGAACGACGCCGTATCCGCATGAAATTCCTTGAAATACTCCAGATGCGGGCGCTTCAACGCGCGCCGCACCGCGCCCAGGTCCCTGTCCGTCGTCCGTGCGCCCATCTGGTCCCACCCGGGCCCGACACGGCCCTCGAAGAACGGCACCATCCCGCCCGCGTGGTGGGTGATGATGTTGAGCCCCGGATAGCGGTCGAAATGCCCCGAGAACACCAGACGCGCCATCGCGGCCGACGTCTCGTAGGGCCAGCCGAAGGTCCACCAGATCTCGTATTCCGATGTCTCCTCGGTCAGGTAATCGGGGAAATTCGCGCCCCGCGCCGGGTGCATCCAGATCGGTTTGCCGACCGAATGCATGTAGGCGAAGAAATCCTCGAACTCGGGCCGGTCCAGCGGCTTGCCCGAGACATTGGTGAAAATCTGCATCCCGCAGGCCCCGAGATCCTCGATGTTGCGCCGCGCGTCCTCGACCATCGCATCGGGGTTCGACATCACCGCCGTGCCGATGAAACCCGGGAACCTGTCGGGGTATTGCTGGCACAACTCCGCCATGCTGTCGGAGGCAATCGTCGCCAGCTCCAGCGCCTTGGCCGGCTCGGCGTATTTCTCGTAGGGCGGCGACGCGATGGAGAGGATCTGGCAATACTCCTCACCGAACATGTCCATCACTTCGAACCGCCGGTCGAGGTTGGTCATCATCGGCACCGCCTCGGACCGGCGCGTGATATCCGTGGTCGCCCCCAGGTGGTCGATCAGCGCATCGTGAAACGGCTTGGGCCAGATGTGGTTGAAGACGTCGATCTTCTTCATGGGAGTTCTCCAACTATTTCGGGGACAGGTTCGGAAAGGGCGGTGCTGATATCCTGCGTCGCCGCAAGGATCGCCGCCTCGAGTGTCTTGCGCGACGTCGCAGCGTAGGCGTCGGCCTCCATGCTGACGCAAAGCGAAGCCAGCGGATTGCCCGTGGCATCGAAGACCGGCGCCGCGGTCCCGACGATGCCGGGCGTGACCTCCCCATGGGCCACGGCGATCCCGTCGCGGCGGATCGTGCGCAGGGTCTCGGCCAGGTCGGCGCCATCGGCCACGATCTCCAGCCGCCGGCGCGGCAGATGCGCAAGGATCGCCTTCGCCGCAGCCCCGTTGGCCAGCGGCATCGGTCGCCCCCGCGGATAACTGGTGCGCGCGGCCGCGTCCCGGCTGGCCGACGCGACGCAGAGCATCCGCTCGCCATACCAGCGCACAAGGAAAGCCGTTCCCGGAAACTGCGCCGCCAGCGCGTTCAGATGCGGCTGACCGTAGGCCACCAGCGGATCGGATTTCCGCGCAAGGAAATCCATCTCCACGAACCGCGGCCCAAGCCCGAACGCCCCGCCCGACACAGGCGCGAGGAATCCCGCCTCGCGCAGGACCTTGAGATACCGGTAAAGCGTGGGCCGCGAACAACCCAACCGCCCCATCAACTCCTGCGGCGTCCATTCCGGCTGATCCTCGGTGAACATGTCGAGGATCGACAGAAGCCGTTCTCCACTTCCCTGGCTCATACCGCCTGCTCCGCCCGTTCGCGCCGGTTGCGGATGATGTCGAAGGCCATCAAACCAATCCCGCCGGCGACCCCCGCGATATCGGTGTAGACGGCGCCCTCAAACGCTGTGGCCGGGATCAGCGCGATCAGGCCGCAGACCGCGAAGCCAATGCGCATCGCAATCGACAAAGGCCCCGAAAAGTAGCCCGCCAAGGCGCTCGACACCAACCAGACGCCCATGCCCGCACTGGCAATCGCAACGCTCACGTCCCAGCTTTCGCCCTGCAACAGCAGCGTCGGCGACAGCACGAACAGCACCGGGATCACGTAGGCCGACCAGCCGAACCGCATCGCCGCCCAACCGGTCGCCATGGCGGGTGCCCTCGCGATGGCGGCGGCGGCAAACGCGGCCAGCGCGATCGGTGGCGTGATCATCGACATCATTCCGAAATAGAGCACGTAAAGATGCGCCCCGATGGGCTCGATCCCCACCTGCACCAGCGCCGGTGCCACCAGCGCCGCCAGCAGGACGTAAACCCCTAGCGTCGGCAGGCCCATGCCCAGCACGATGCACACCAGCGCCGACAGGAACAGCAGCAGCGCCGCCGACCCGCCGCCGATCTGCACCAGCAGGTAGGTGAGGTTGAAGGACAGGCCGGTGACGTTCAGCACCCCGATCACGATGCCCGACGCGGCAGAGATCAGGATTATCTCCGTCACGCCCTGCCCGCATTTCGCAAGGCTCCCCGCAATGGCGCGCAGCGACGGCCGGGTGCCGCGATAACCGATCAGCAGCGATGAGGCGATCAGGGCAAGACAGGCCCATGTCGCGGCCCGCTCGGGCTGGTACCGCTGCCAGAACAGCAGGTAGATCAGCAGCCCGAAGGCGAACACGAAGTGCACGCCGACGGCGACCATTCGGCCATTCGGGATCTCGGACCTTGGCACCGCCCGGATGCCGAGGCGTGCGGCCTCAAGGTCGGCCTGGATGAACAGCGCCACGTAGTACAGGATCGCGGGAACCAGCGCCGCCATCACGATCTCGGAATAGGGAACGGCCAGGAACTCCGCCATCAGGAAGGCGGCCGCGCCCATGACCGGCGGCATCAGCTGCCCTCCGGTGGAGGCGACGGCCTCGATCGCGCCCGCCTTGTGGGCCGGGTATCCGTCGCGCTTGATCATCGGGATGGTCACGACCCCCGTGCCCACGACATTGGCCACGGCCGAGCCGGAGATCGAGCCGAACAGCCCCGAGGCCAGGACCGCGATTTTCATCGACCCGCCGCGAAACCGGCCCATGGCAAGCATCGCGGCGTCGGTGAAGAATTGCGAGCCGCCGGTGATGCCCAGAAGCGTGCCGAACAGGATGAAGGCCACGACGACCGTGGCCGCGACCGACATCGGCAGGCCGAGGATGCCGTTCGAATCCAGCGCCATGTAGCCCGACAGAAGTTGCCAGTTCTGCGCTCGTCCCTGTAGCCGCCCCGGCAGCGCATCGCCGAACAGGGCATAGAGAATGAAGACGACAATGATGATGACCAACGCCCACCCGGTCGCGCGGCGCAGCGCCTCCAGCGTCAACAGCACGACGATCAGCCCGGGAAGCCACGCATCCAGCGGACGCGCGAAAATCTGTAGAACGAGGCGTGGATATTCGACAGCGATATATCCCATCATCGCGAGCGCCAGCACGGCAAGGGCCACGTCGTACCACGGGGCCCGGCCCCGGGGCGCGCCGCGCATTCTTGGCAGGGTCAGGTAGGCCACGGCGAGGGAAAACCCGAGGATCGCCGCGAAAAGCTGCTGCGGGTAGATGTTCAACCCGATCACGCGCTGAAAAGACACCGCCCACCCGATGGCGAGAAGCGTCACCAACGCCGCGAGGACATCCGCGAAGGGACGCCAGACACGCGGGGAAAGGCCGGACCCGGCCTCTCCCGAATTTGCGTCGTCGGTGCTCACTTATTCCAGCCCGACGCTTTCGAAGAACGCGATGGCGCCGGGGTGATACTCGGCATTGCCGGTTTCGCCCCGCATGTCCTCGGGCCGGAAGGCGCGCATCGGCGGAAAGGTCTCGCCCATCACAGCGGCATTCTCGTACATCGCCTGCGCCATGGCGAAGACCACGTCATCAGGCACATCGGCATGGGTGAAGACGACCTGGGGGAAGGCGATGTAGGTCGTGTCCTCCAGAACGCCCGGCATCGAGCCTTCCGGCAGAACCGTGAAATACGCCGTTGGCCAATGCTCCTGTGCGGCGGCCAGCGCCTCGTCGCTGTCGTCGCCGACACCCAGCGCGCGCAGGCCACCGACAGCCGCGTCGGCTTCCCGGACCTTGCCCGCGCCATGGGCGAAGATGAACCCGACCGTATCGCCCGCGATGAACGCATCCGCGCCCGCCACGACCGAGGCCACGTTCACCGGCACGACATCGTCGCGGGTCATCCCTGCGGTGGCGTAGAACGCCGACAGCTGCGGCAGGATGGTGTTCTGCGCGGTATAGCCATCGGTCATCGGCTGCCCCGCGAGGTCGGCGACGGTCATGATATCGCTGTCCGCGCGCACGAAGATCGCTTCGACCAGCGGCTGAAGATGCGCCACGACACGCAGGTTGGGGCTCTCGACCCCGTTCCACCATTCCTCGCCGGTGATCGCGTAGCTGACCTCCTGCAAGTTGGCGACGCCGAATTCGATCCCACCGGAATTGACGAACGGGATGAACTGGTTCGGGCTGGTGGCGGGCTGGATCGTGGTGTTCAGCCCCGCCTCGTTGGCCGCATTTGCGACGGCGGTTCCGATGTTGTGAAACAGCGAGCCGGGGTTCGAGGTCGCGATCCCGACGTTCTGCGCCTGAGCAGCCCCACCGAGGCCAAGCGCCGCGGCGACCATTGCGCCTGCAAGTGCCTTGTTCATGGTTTCAGTCCTCCCTGAAAAAATTTCGGCTCCCTCCCAGAGGCCGACGAAAATCTCACATAATGAGATTCTTGCCGAATATTGCTTGCGGGAGGTCTGAATTCAAGACAATTTGCGCGAAGGGAAGAGCGGCAAAAGGGGGGAACGCCAGATGGAGGGTCACGACAAGCGCAGTCCGGCGACGGGGGCCGAAGCCCTGCTTCTCGGCATGAAGGCAAGCGGCATCGACTACCTCTTTGCCAATGCCGGCACCGATTTTCCGCCGATCATCGAAGCCATGGCCAGCTTGCCGTCCGACGCCATTCCCACGCCCGTCACGGTCCCCCATGAGACCGCCGGTGTCGCCATGGCGCACGGCCATTACCTCGTGACCGGTCGCACCCAGGCCGTGATGTTCCACGTCAACGTCGGCCTCGCCAATGCCGTCATGGGGGTGATCAACGCCGCCAGCGACAACGTTCCGGTGCTGGTCATGTCCGGCCGCACACCTGTCACCGAGACGGGCCGCCCGGGCCACCGCGTCACCCAGATCCACTACGGGCAGGAGATGTTCGACCAGACATCGCTCCTGCGCGACGCGGTGAAGTTCAACTACGAACTGCGCTACCCCGAACAGGCCGGCGAGATCGTGGGCCGCGCCGTGGCGCTGGCCAATTCCGCCCCCGAGGGCCCCGTCTACCTGAGCCTGCCGCGCGAACCCCTGACCGAGGCCTGTCCCGACTGGACGCCGACCCAAACGGCCCGCCCGCCCGCCACACCCGCCGCGCCCGACGCCACCGCGATCGAGACGCTGGCCGACTGGCTGCGCGCAGCAAAACACCCGACGATCCTGTGCCAACGCGGCGACCCCGACGGCGCCCTGGGCGAGGCGCTCGCCGCCTTCGCCGCGCGCCATGGCATCCGCGTCATCAGCCCCTTCCTGACCCGCAACCTGCTGCCGTCAGACCACCCCAATTTCGCCGGCTACGCCCCCGACGCGGTCTTCACCGACACCGATACGCTCCTCGTCCTCGACAGCCCGACGCCCTGGGTCGCCGCCACCGCCACACCACCCGACGGCTGCAAGATCGCCCATATCGGCCCCGACCCCCATTTCGCCCGCCTGCCGGTGCGCGGACACCAGACCGATCTGGCAATCCACGCCGATCCGCTCCTAGCGCTCGCCGCCCTCGACACCGCCCTGGACACCCCGCTGCCCGGGGCGGAGACCCGCAACGCCGCCCTCACCGACAGCGCGACCGCCCGCCGCGCCAAGCTCAAGGAAATCGCCACCAGGCCCGCCGCCGACACCATGAGTGCCGAATGGCTGAGCCACTGCGTCGGCGAGGCGATGGGCGAGGACGGCATCGTCTTCTCCGACCTCGGCATCCTCCCCGGGTTCATGGACCTGAAAGGACCCAACCGCGCCTTCATCAGCCCCCATTCCGGAGGCCTCGGATGGGCGATGAACGCCGCCCTCGGCGCGCAGCTGGCCGATCGCGACCGGCTCGTGATCGCCGCGGTCGGCGACGGCTCCTACATGTTCGCCAACCCCGTCGCAGCCCATCAGATCGCCGAGGCGCTGGAGCTTCCGATCCTGACAATCGTCAAGAACAACGCGATGTGGAACGCCGTTCGCCGCTCGGTCATCGGCGCCTACCCGAACGGGGCTGCGGCCAAGGCCAACGACATGCCGCTGACCTCGCTCTCCCCGCTGCCCGATTTCACGCAAGTGGCGCAGGCCAGCCGCGCGCACGCCGAACGCGTCGACCGGGCCGAGGATCTTCCTGCCGCTCTGGACCGTGCCATCGACATCATCCGCCGCGAAAAGCGGCAGGCCCTTCTCGATGTCAGGGTGGCGGCCTCGGATGCCCATTGAGCCCCTCTCCGTAACGCTTGCCATACTCGGCATCATCATCGGAGGGGTCGTGAAGGGCGCCACCGGTGCGGGCGCGCCCATCGTGGCGGTGCCGATGCTGGCCCTCGCCTTCGACGTGCCGACGGCGGTGACGATCTTCACCATCCCGAACCTCGTCTCGAACATCTGGCAGGCGTGGAAATACCGCTCCGACCACCTGGAGGGCCGGTTCACGCCCACCCTTGTCATCGCCTGCTTCATCGGCGCGGGGCTCGGAACCGTGATGCTCGTGTCCCTCCCGGCCCAGGCCCTGACCACCGGCGTCGCCGTCGGGTGCCTCGCCTATATCGCCTTCCGCCTAGCCCGCCCGGACTGGAGCCTGTCGCGGCAAACCGCCAACCGCGTCGCCGCGCCCGTGGGCGTCGCCGCCGGCGTCCTTCAAGGGGCGATCGGCGTCTCCGCCCCGATCTCCGTCACATTCCTCAGCGCGATGAAGCTGGACCGCCCCGTGTTCATCGCGACGATCTCCGTGGTCTTCGTCGCCATGTCGCTGGCCCAGATCCCGCTGATGATGGGCGTGGGCCTCATGACGCCCACCCGCTTGCTGATGGGATGCGGCGCGCTCGCGCTGATCCTCGCCACGATGCCCTTGGGCGAAGCCCTCGCCCGCCGCTGGTCGCGCGAGCTGTTCAACAACGTGATCCTGATCATGCTGGCCGCGATCGCCCTGCGCCTTCTGGCCGAGCTGTTCTGACCCACCCTTGCCCGTCAGGTCTCCTGCCGCCCGAGGTAATGGTCGAGGATGGCATCCACCACGTCCGACACGGTCTCGCGCGCGACGACGTGATCGACATGCGCGATGTCGAGCAGGGCAATCATCGCCTCGGTCCCCGTGGCCATCGTCAGGGCGTGAACCAGCATCTGCCGCCGGCCGTCCGGCAGCTCCGCCTTCTCGGAGGCAAGCGCCTGTTCGTACATCCGGACCCGCCGCGCCCCGCGACGCAGGGTGGTCCGGCTCTCGTCCGGCGTCCAGGCGGCAAGCGACATGCTGACGAATTGCCGGAACCCGGCTTCGTTCTCGAAGGCAAGGTCGAGAAAATAGAGGCTGATCGCCTTCAGCTTCGCGCGCAGGTCCGGGCACCCCGCCGTGACGTCCTCGTAAGGCGCGACCCTGACATCCAGACCGGCCTCGGCAACCAGCAACGCCGGGTCCGAGAAGTAGCGATAGGCCGTCGCCTTCGAGATGTTGTGAACCTCAGCCGCGGCCGCAACAGTCACCGGCTTGCCCTCGCTCAACAACCTGCGCGCACCATCGAGGATCGCCATGCGCGTACGCTCTTTCTGAGCGGCCCGTCCGTCCGTTCCCACCATGATGTCATCCTTTCATGAGACTATTGTCTTATTATGATTTATGTGTATCATGATATCCATGGAACTGGCAATCGCACAGGAGGCCGGGAATGTCGGATCGCGCGCGAAAATATGATGTCCTGAACATCTTGATGAATTTCCACGCTTTCCCGGACGAGGTCGACGGCAAGTATTGCCTCGTGGAATGCCTCGTTCCGGTTGGCGCAGGCGCCCCGCCGAACCACCACGCCGGTGAAACCGAGGCCTTCTACGTCCTCGACGGACAGGTCGGGTTCATGATCAACGGCGCCGAGCGTCTGGCGAAGGCCGGGGATTTCGTGCCCATCCCGGACGGCGCGCTGCATGCGTTTCAGGCGGTCGGCGATGGCCCCGCCCGCGTCCTGATCCTCAATGCGCCGGGCCACATGCACGAGGCCTTCTTCACCGGCATCGGAAAACCGCTGCCCGACGACCAGAGCACCCTGCCCGACCCGTCAGAGCCGGACCTCCCCGCCGTTCTGGCCAAAGCCGAGGCCTCCGGGATGACGATCCTGCCGCCGCCGAACTGAGGTCGCCACTGACCGGCGCGGCACCTCCCGCCGGTCAGGTCATTGTCAGCGTCAGGAACCGCTCCGGAATCCTGTCGCTGAACGGAAAATTCCCGAAATGGGGCTGCGCCTCGACCAACACGCGCCGGACCGAGGCGCGCTCGACCAGCCGCTCGAAATACCCATGCAACGCGGTCTGCGCAGGTCCGAACGGCATGATGATGCCCGCGAAGAACAGCGCCGGCGCGGCGGAACACTCGGCGATGCTGAACGCGTCACCGGCGGCCCATATCCGCCCCGCCATATGCGCATCCACCATGGCGTAGGCCTGGTTCAGGCGCTCCCCGGCCTCGACAACCCCGCGCCGGTCCTTCTCGGCCTCGGGGCGGAAACTGTCGAACACGATCTTCTGCATCGGCTCCTGCACATACAGGTCGAAGAACCGATCCCACAGACGCGCCTGAAGGCACGTGTTCGGATCGGCAGGCAGCATCCCCGGCTCCCCTGACCGGATCTGGTCCAGGTACTCGATGATGATCGAGGCCTCCGGAATAGTCCTGCCCCGCGCCGCGTCGCGCAGCACTGGCATCTTCCCGACAGGCCAGATGTCGAGGAACTTCGCGTGCGCGCCCGCATCGGACAGGTCCACCAGCAGCGGCTCGAAGGCGGTGCCCGTTTCATAGAGTGCAATCAGCACCTTGTGGCAGAACGACGCCAGCGGATGCGAATAGAGGGTCAGGGTCATCGGCAGGCGCTCCGGAACGATTGTCCTGTGCCGAACTGTAAGCGCAGATGTCGGCACCGGCAAAAGACATATTCCGAACGCAGATCCGCGCCCGAAACAGGCCCGCAGCGTGCATAACACACGCCACGCGCCCCTTTCATCTTGCCAGAAAAACCTCCGGGGGAGTCGCCGAAGGCGACGGGGGCAGAGCCCCCGACTTCCCGGTTAACAAGTCCCTAACAGGCTTCGGTTTTTCATTCTATTACAGTCACTTAACCTCTTTGTGCAACCTTGCACACCTCAGTGATTGTCCCGTGGCAGGTCCCCCGCGATCCGCTGGTAGGCCGTCGCCAGCTCCAGGCAGCCGCCGTCGGCCAGCTGCCCGACATGGCGCCGGTAAAGCTCCTGCCACGGCGTCTGGTGATGCAGCTCCGGCGGCGTCCAGGCCGCCTTCCGCGCCTCCCATTCCGCCTCCGGCACCAGCGCGTTCAGCGTCCCTTCGTTCAGGTCCAGCCGCACCTCGTCCCCGGTCTGCAGGTAGGCCAGCCCGCCCCCCACAACCGCCTCGGGCGAGGCATTCAGGATCGACGGGCTCTCCGACGTCCCCGATTGCCGTCCGTCCCCAACCGTCGGCAGGTGCTTGATCCCATCCTTGATGAGAGCATCCGGCGGCTGCATGTTCACCACCTCCGCCGAGCCGGGATAGCCCACGCAGCCCACGCCCCGGATGAACAGGATCGAGTGATCGTCGATCGCCAGTTCCGGATCGTTCACCCGATCGTGGTAATCCTCCGGCCCCTCGAACACGATTGCCCGGCCCGTGAACCGGTTGTCCTTCAGGAACCGCGCCCGGAAATCGGCCGAAATGACGCTGGTCTTCATCAGCGCCGAGTCGAACAGGTTCCCCGACAGCACCGCGAACCCGGCCTCCTCCCGCATCGGCTCCGCAACCGGCCGGATCACCTCGCGATCCAGCGACCGCGCCCCGCCCAACGCCTCTGACAAGGATTTGCCCGACGCCGTCATCACCGACCCGTCCAGCAACCCTGCGGCCAGCAACTCCCCCATCACCGCCGGAACCCCGCCCGCGCGGAAGAAGCTCTCGCCCAGGTATTCCCCCGCCGGCTGCATGTTCAGCAGGAGCGGCAGCTTGTGCCCCACCACCTCCCAATCCGTCACGTGCAACTCAACCCCCGCATGCCGAGCCAGTGCCTGCAGGTGCGGCGGCGCATTGGTCGACCCGCCAATCGCCGTGTTGACCTTGATCGCGTTCTCGAACGCCGCGCGCGTCAGGATATCCGATGGCTTCAGATCCTCCTCCACCATCTCCACAGCCCGACGCCCCGTCAGGTAGGCCATCTCCATCCGTTCCCGGAACGGCGCCGGGATCGCGGCATTGCCGGGCAGGCTCATTCCCAGCGCCTCGGCCAGCGCGTTCATCGTGGAGGCGGTGCCCATCGTGTTGCAATGCCCCAGCGACGGAGACGACGCACAGGCCAGCTCCATGAATTCCTCGTATCCGATCTTGCCTGCCGCCAGCAGCCGCCGCCCCTCCCAGATGCTCGTCCCCGAACCGGCCCGCTTGCCTTTATACCAGCCGTCCAACATCGGACCGCCATTCAGCGCAATCGCCGGCAGGTCCACCGTCGCCGCCCCCATCAGCATCGCGGGCGTGGTCTTGTCACACCCGGTCGTCAGCACCACCCCGTCGATCGGATAGCCGTGCAGCACCTCCACAAGGCTCAGATATTGCAGGTTCCGGTCCAGCGCCGCCGTCGGCCGCTTGCCCGTCTCCTGGATCGGGTGCACGGGAAACTCTAGCGGGATACCCCCCGCGTCGCGGATTCCCGCCTTGATCCGGTCCATCAGGAAGACGTGGATCTTGTTGCACGGCACAAGGTCCGAACCGGTCTGCGCAATCCCGATGATCGGCTTCTCCGCCTGCAACTCGCCCTTCGTGAACGCCTGGTTCTGGTAACGCTCGAGGTAAAGCGCGGTCATCCCCGGATTGTTCGGATTGTCGAACCATTCCTGGCTGCGGTAGCGGCGGTTGGCGCGGGTGTCGGACATGACGTGGTTCCACATTTTGAGACCGGAATTCGGATACTGAAACCCTAGCCCCCCGTGCCGGATCACTCAAGCGATCAACGCAAGGTGAGACAGCCCGCACACCGAAGGACGTCGCGCCTGCCCCCGCCCCTCTTTGTTCCCCGAAAATGCCCGCCGGAGGCTCCCCGCTCTCCACGCGCACCCAAACCCGACGGCAAGGCGCAACGCCCCGCGCCGACGGGCCGCTTGCGGCCCCCGGCGCGCCCGGCCCAAATGCCGGAGACCGCAAGGTCGAGGCAGATGCGGGAGCGCCCCGAAACCGATCCGGGCGCAACCCTCAGATCAGGGGAAGCGCGTCCTTGACCAGGGGCGACAAGTCGCTGTCATCCTGCGCCGCATGGGCCTTCAGCTCCGCGCGCATCTCCGGGCCCCAGAAGTCGTTCAGATGTGCCGCCACGCGCTCGGCCTGGTCACTGCCGGGCTGGGTCGCGAAGAAGGTGGCGATCTGGTTGGCCATGCGGATCAGCTTTTCATGCGGCATGGGTCTTGCTCCGATCGATGCGGGTATGATGGGTAAACGTCTCCAGACGTCCGCCGCGCGCGAAAGCCGCGATGGTCAGCTTCGCGGCCTCGGCCAGCCGCACGGCATGGGCGGTCGGGGCGGAAACGGCGATCAGGATCGGGCAACCGGCCAGGACGGTCTTCTGCACCATCTCGACCGACACGCGGGAGGTCAGGACAATCGCCCCCGCCGACAGGTCACGTCCCTCGCGCAACGCAGCGCCGATCAGCTTGTCGAGCGCGTTGTGACGGCCCACGTCCTCGCGGGCCAGGACGATGCCCTCTCCGGGCAGCAGGAAGCCTGCGGCATGCACCGCATGGGTCAGATCGTGGAGCGGCTGGTGCGCGCGCAAGGCCTCCGGCGCCTGCGCCGCCTCGGCAAGACCAACTGAGCCGCCCCGCCCCAGCACCGGCAGATCGCGCAGCGCCTGTTCCAGCGAGTCGATGCCACACAGGCCACAGCCGACCGGCCCCATCATCGCCCGGCGCCGCTCACCCAAAGCCTCGGCGATCTCGTCCACAACCCAAAGGCGCGCCTCGATCCCGACGTCCGTCTCGACGATCTCCACGCTCTCGGTCTGGTCCGGCGTGGCGAATCCCTCGGTAAAGGCGAAGCCCACCGCGAAATCTTCCAGGTCGGCGGGCGAGCACATCATCACGGCCTGCGTCGTGCCATTGACGGTCACGGCGACGGGGCTTTCCTCCGGAAGGGAGCGCGCCACGTCGCGCGTGTCGTCCATGCCCATGGCCCGGGCGGATATGGAGCGGGTCGGTTTCACTCTGCCGCTTCGATGCGCCGCGAGCGCTCGGCCTGCTCGTTATACTCCACCTGCCAGTCGGTCGGTCCGTTCGACAGGCCCACCTGCACCGCCGTCACCTTGTATTCCGGGCAGTTCGTCGCCCAGTCCGAGAAATCGGTGGTGATGACGTTGGCCTGCGTGTCGGGGTGGTGGAAGGTCGTGTAGACGACGCCCGGCACCACGCGGTCCGTCAACGTCGCGCGCAGGCTCGTTTCCCCGGCGCGGGAAGCCAGCTTGACCCAGTCGCCCTCCTTGATGCCTCGCACCTCGGCATCGTGCGGGTGAATCTCCAGCACGTCCTCGGAATGCCAGATGGAGTTCTGGGTGCGCCGCGTCTGTGCGCCCACGTTGTATTGCGACAGGATGCGGCCCGTCGTCAGCAACAGCGGGAAACGGGGTCCGGTGCGTTCGTCCGTGGCCACGTATTCGGTGTTGATGAAGCGCCCCTTGCCGCGCACGAAACCATCGACATGCATGATCGGCGAGCCATCCGGCGCGTCGTCGTTGCAGGGCCACTGGACCGAGCCGCGCTCGTCCAGCATCTCGTAATTCACATGGGCGAAGCCGGGGGTGGTTTCCGCGATTTCTTCCATGATCTGCGAGGGATGGGTGTAGTTCCAATCCGCGCCCATGGCATTGGCCAGAAGCTGCGTGACCTCCCAATCGGCATAACCCTGCTTGGGCTTCATCACCTCGCGCACGCGGTTGATGCGCCGCTCGGCATTGGTGAAGGTCCCGTCCTTCTCGAGGAAGGTGGAGCCGGGCAGGAACACATGCGCGTAATTGGCCGTCTCGTTCAGGAACAGGTCATGGACGATCACGCATTCCATCGCGGCAAGGCCCGCGGCGACGTGGTGCGTGTCCGGGTCGGATTGCAGGATGTCCTCCCCCTGGCAATAGAGACCCTTGAAGCTGCCGGAGACAGCCGCGTCGAGCATGTTGGGGATGCGCAGGCCGGGTTCCGGGTCGATGGTCACGCCCCACTTGCTTTCGAAGATCGCGCGCACCTCGGCGCCTTTGACGTGGCGATACCCGGGCAATTCGTGCGGGAAGGAACCCATGTCGCACGAGCCCTGCACGTTGTTCTGGCCGCGCAGCGGGTTCACGCCCACGCCTTCGCGCCCGATGTTGCCGGTCAGCATGGCGAGGTTCGCGATGCCCATGACGGTGGTCGAGCCCTGGGAATGCTCGGTCACACCGAGGCCGTAGTAAATCGCTCCGTTGCCGCCGGTGGCGTAGAGGCGCGCGGCCTTGCGCAGCTCCTCCGCCGGAACGCCGGTCAGAACCTCGGTCATCTCGGGCGAGTGGCGCGGGTCGCTGACGAAAGCGGCGTAATCCTGGAACTCGTCCCAGTCGCAGCGTTCGCGGATGAAGGTCTCGTCATAGAGCTTCTCGGTCACGATCACATGGGCCAGCGCCGTGACCACGGCCACGTTGGTGCCGGGCCGCAGCGGCAGATGGTGCGACGCCTCGATATGGGCCGAGCGCACGATATCGGTGCGGCGCGGGTCGATGACGATCAGTTTCGCGCCTTGGCGCAGGCGCTTTTTCAGGCGCGAGGCAAAGACCGGGTGACCGTCGGTCGGGTTCGCCCCGATGATGACGGCAACGTCGGTGTGCATGACAGAGTCGAAGTTCTGCGTGCCCGCGCTGGTGCCGAAGGTCTGGCCGAGGCCATAGCCGGTCGGCGAATGGCAGACCCGCGCGCAGGTGTCGGTGTTGTTGTTCATGAAGACGCCACGGGCGAGCTTCTGGACGAGATAGGTCTCCTCGTTCGTGCAACGGCTGGAGGTGATGACACCCACGGACTTCCGCCCGTATTTCTCCTGCAACCCGCGCATCTTGTTCGCCGCGAAGGAAATCGCCTCCTCCCACGACACCTCTTTCCACGGCTGATCGACGCTGTCGCGGATCATCGGGTTGAGAATGCGGTCCTGGTGGTTCGCATAGCCCCAGGCGAAACGGCCCTTCACGCAGGAATGGCCACGGTTGGCCTCACCATGCTTATAGGGCGTCATACGGACCAGCTCGTCGCCGTTCAACTCGGCCTTGAACGAACAGCCCACACCGCAATAGGCGCAGGTGGTCACGACCGAGCGTTCGGGCGTGCCAAGCTCGATCACCGATTTTTCCTGCAGGGTCGCCGTCGGACAGGCCTGCACGCAGGCGCCGCAGGACACGCAATCGGACGTCAGGAAATCGTCGAGCGGCCCACCGGCGGACACGCGGCTCTCAAAGCCACGGCCCTCGATCGTCAGCGCGAAGGTGCCCTGCACTTCCTCACACGCCCGCACGCAGCGCGAACAGACGATGCATTTCGATGGGTCATAGGTGAAATAGGGGTTCGAGATGTCCTTGGGGATGTAGCGCGGGTTCGCCTCCCCCTCGGGCGCACGCCAGCGCGCCTCGGCCTGGCTGCGCGCGCCGATGCCTGCGGGATCATAATGGTTTTCGCCCGGCTCGTAGCGGACGTCGCGCAGGCCCACGGCGCCCGCCATGTCCTGCAATTCGCAATCGCCGTTGGCGCCGCAGGTCAGGCAATCGAGCGGATGGTCGGAGACGTATAGCTCCATCACGCCCTTGCGGATCTTCTTCACCTTCTCGGACTGCGTGCGCACGACCATGCCCTCGGCCACCGGCGTGGTGCAGGAGGCGGGCGTGCCGCGCCGCCCCTCGATCTCGACGACACACAGCCGGCAGGACCCGAAGGCCTCCACCGAATCCGTCGCGCAGAGCTTGGGGATCTGCATGCCCAGTTCCGCCGCCGCCCGCATCACCGACGTGCCTTCGGGCACCGTCACCTCGAAGCCGTCGACCGTCAGCGTGACCGGCGCGCCCTGCTTGGCGGGCGTGCCCATGTCACGGTCGTCGAAGATCTTGCGATCGTTGGGAATGATGAAATCTTTCATTGTCTTATCCCTTCTGCGCGCGTGCATGCGCGACCAGAGCGTTCGCGTGTCCGTGCCCGAGGCCATGCTCGGATTTCAGCCAACCCACGGTTTCCATGTGCTTCTCGTCAGACCGCGCCGCGATCATGTCGAGCCAGTGCGACACCGGCTGGCCGTATGTCTTCTCGATGGAGGGGAAGTAGGACGCGGGGCCCTTCACCTTCTCGCTCATTCCGCAGCCTCCCGGACGCCGGTGAATTCCTCCGGGAATTGCTCCAGCGCGCTCATCACCGGATACGGCGTGAAGCCCCCGAGCGCGCAAAGCGAGCCGTCCTTCATCGTTTCGCACAGGTCCACCAGCAGCGGGATCGCCGAGGCATCGCCCCGCCCGATGCGGTCGATGGTCTCGACCCCGCGCACCGCGCCGATCCGGCAGGGCGTGCACTTGCCGCAGCTTTCCACAGCGCAGAATTCCATTGCGAACCGCGCCATCCCCAGCATGTCGGCGCTGTCATCGAACAGCACGACACCGGCGTGGCCGATCAAGCCACCGGCCCCGTCAAAGGGCTCGTAAGCGAAGGGCGTGTCGAATTTCTCGGGCGCAAAGTAGGCCCCCAGCGGCCCGCCGACCTGGACCGCCTTCACGGGGCGTCCCGTGATAGTGCCGCCCGCGATGTCATTCACCAATTCCCCCAGCGGCATGCCGAAGGCCGTCTCGAACAACCCGCCATACTTCACATTGCCCGCGATCTGGATCGGCATCGTGCCCTTGGACCGGCCAAGACCGAACGAGGCATAATGCGCGGCGCCCTTTTCGAAGATCACCGGAACGGTGGCGAGAGAGATCACGTTGTTCACGACCGTTGGCCGCCCGAGGAAGCCTTCCAGCGCCGGAAGCGGCGGCTTGGCACGGACGATCCCGCGCTTGCCTTCGAGCGAGTTCAGAAGCGAGGTTTCCTCGCCGCAGACATAGGCGCCCGCGCCGACCCGCACCTCCAGATCGAATTCATGTGATGACTGAAGAACACGCCCCAGAACGTTGTTCTGACGTGCAATTTCAATGGCGGCATTCATCACTTCGATGGCATCGGGATATTCCGACCGCAGGTAGATGTACCCCTTCGTCGCGCCGACGCCGAGGCCCGCGATCACCATGCCTTCGATCAGGCAGAACGGGTCGCCCTCCATGATCATGCGGTCGGCAAAGGTGCCGCTGTCGCCTTCGTCGGCATTGCAGACGATGTACTTTTGCGGCGCGTCGGCCTTGCGCACCGTCTCCCACTTGATGCCGGTCGGAAAGCCAGCGCCGCCCCGGCCGCGCAGGCCGGACTCGGTGACCTCGGCCACGATATCGGCGGCCTCCATGTCGATCGCGCGGCGCAGGCCGGCAAGGCCGCCATGGGCCTCGTAGTCCTCAAGCGACAGCGGGTCGATCACGCCGCAGCGCTGGAACGTCAGCCGGTTCTGCTTCGCGAAAAACGGGATCTCCTCGACCGGCCCAAGCGTCTCGGCAGAGCCTTCGAGAATTGCCGCGACATCCTCGACCGTCGCGTTGCCGTAGCCGACGCGCACGCCATCGCGCTCGACTTCGACCAGCGGCTCCAGCCAGATCATCCCGCGAGAGCCGTTTCGGACAACCTCCGCCCCGGCGGCCTTGAACGCATCCGCGACCGCATCCGCGCCAAGCGCCTTGGCCGCAGCATCGCGAGGAACCCAGACCTTCATGCCGACACCTCCTGGACCAGCGCGTCGGCGCTCACTCGGCCGCGCACCTTGCCGTTCACCATCGCGGCGGGGCCGCAGGCACACAGGCCAAGGCAATAGACCGGCTCGACCGTGACGCGGCCATCCGAAGACGTGCCGTGCCAATCCAGCCCCAGCAATTCCAGAACCTTGTCCGACAGGTCATTCGCGCCCATCGCCTGGCAGGCCTCGGCGCGGCAGATCTTGAGCACATGCTTGCCCGCCGGTTCGCGCCGGAAATCGTGGTAGAACGAGATCACGCCGTGAAGCTCCGCCTCGGTGATGTTCAGCGCATCGGCGATCTGCGGACGCGCGGCATCGGGCACACAACCGAAATTGGCCTGCATGTCATGCAGGATCGGCAGCAGCGGCCCTTCGAGGGGCATGTTCTTCAGGATGATGGCAGCGATCTCGGCGCTGTCCGGCGGGGCGGCTGTGGCGGTCATGGCATGCTCCGGTGCGTTCGCGCGGAGGGATGAACGCAATTCATTCGGATTTCAATATCGATATCCCGTTGGTCCATTGAGTTTATCAATGATACGCGCGCGGCACAAATGCACCGAAAACCGACCCTATCGCGGTGCCTCGCGGGCCAGAACACGGGTCGTCTGGATCAGCGCGTCGATCACCGGCGTATGGGGCTCCCGGAACGGCGCGACCAGGCCGACCGAATGGTCCATGCCGCCACCGTCGATAGGGCGCACCACAAGGTCGGGGTTTCCGGCGCACAGGAAGCGCGCCATGTCCTCCGGCAGAACGGTGATCCAGCCACCCGCCGCGACATGGGCAGCGAGAACGACGGTGGAGTTGCTTTCCACCTGCGCCTCCGGTGTGACGCCGGCCTCCATGAAGGCCTCGTTGATGATCCGCCGGTTCTGCATGTCCGGCGTGAGAAGACATAGCTTCTCGCCCGCGAGATCGGCCCATGTGACACTGTCCTGCAAGGCGAGTTCGCTGTCGCGGTGGGTCACGAGCGTATGGCGCTCGCGGTAGAGCGTTTCTGTCGTGACACGGCCAAGCGGTTCGTTGTCGAGGTAGGACAGGCCCGCGTCGACTTCGAGGTTCTCCAGCATTTTCAGGATGTCTACGGAGGTGCGGCTGAGGATCGTGAAGCGGACGTTGGGGTGCTCGCGCGAGAAGCGGGCCGAGAGATGCGCGGCCCAGGTCAGCGCGGTGGGGATCACGGCCAGCCGGACGATGCCCGACAGCCCGTGGCGGGCGGTGCGCATCTCCTGCCGGAAGGTCCGCGCATCGCTGACCAGCTGCCGCGCCCAGACCAGCGCGCGTTGCCCTTCGGGCGTCAGGCCACCGTAGCGCGAGCCGCGGAAGATCAGCTGCACGCCCAGGTTCTCTTCCAGCTGCTTGATGCCGGTCGACAGCGTCGGCTGGGTCAGCCCGAGACTTTCGGCGGCACGGCCGAAGTGACCCTCCCGCGCGACGGCGATGAACATTTCCAGCTTGTTGATCATCAGCGCAAAATGCCGATCGGAAAGCGCCTTTTCAATTCGAATCTTCGATTGATTTTCGGAAGCCGGTCATGGCTGACACCCGGCCCTTTCGGGGGGCCGGCGGCGCCTTGGGCCCGAGGGCCCGCAACTGTGGCCGAATTGCCCTAGCCCTGTTGGTGCCTTGCGCGCATGTGCCCCGGTTTTCCGTATGTTGGTCTGTTGTGCGATCCCAAGCGTCTGTCTAGCGTGCTTGCGGGAATGGCGGGCCGATCTCGCGAAAATGGCGGGCCGATTTCGCGGCGATTTGCGAGGTAGCTTCATGACAGAATCCGATACGGACCTCGGAGCCGGCGAGAAACCTGCCGAGGCGCTCTATTTCGTGGGCATCGGGGCCTCGGCCGGCGGGCTGGAGGCCGCGTCCTCGCTGGTCCAGAACCTCCCGCCGGAGGTCAACGCCGTCTATGTGCTGGTCCAGCACATGTCCTCGACCCACAAGAGTCTTCTGACCACGCTGATCTCGCGCGAGACATCCCTGCCGGTTGTCGAATTGTCCGAGACGACCGAGCCGGTCGCAGGCACCATCTTTATCACGCCCGCGAATTCCGACGTCATCCTTCAGGACGGCAGGTTTTACCTGGTGGAGCCGGGCGGCCACCCGGCCTCGCCCAAACCCTCCGTGGACCGGCTGTTCAAGTCGCTGGCCGACGAGGCGGGCGAACATACGGTCGGCATCGTCCTGTCGGGCACCGGCAGCGACGGCAGCTACGGCGTTCAAGCGATCCGCGAGGTCGGCGGCATCACCATCGCGCAGGACGTCGCCTCGGCGAAATTCGACGGCATGCCCTCCTCCTCGGTCGAGACCGGCTGCATCGACCTGACGCTGTCGCCGAAACAGATCGGACAGCACCTCACCAAGATCCTCGCGCAGCCACGCGATTTCGACCAGCTGCGCCGCCTCAACGAACGCCCGAGCAAGCTGTCGGAGATCTACCAGATCCTGCTCGCGCGCACCTCGGTCGATTTCCGCGACTACAAGGAAACCACCGTCACCCGCCGCATCAACCGGCGCATGGCGGCGCTCGATATCACCGATTACGACGAATACGTCAGCTTCTGCCGCACCTCCGCCGAGGAAGTGGACGCCCTGTTCCGCGACCTGCTGATCTCGGTCACCCGCTTCTTCCGCGACCCCGACCAGTTCGACCAGCTGGGAACCGAATTCAAACGCATGCTCAAGAACCGCGAGGTCACCCAGCTGCGCCTTTGGGTGGCGGGATGCGCCACGGGCGAAGAGGTCTATTCCATCGCCATCAAGCTGGCCGAAGCCGTGGGCGGGCTGGACGCCCTGCGCGAGATGAACATCCAGATCTTCGCCACCGATATCGACGAGCGTGCCTTGGGAGTCGCGCGGCGCGGCAGCTACCCGATCACCGCCGCCGCCGACATCCCTGAGGACATTCTCGAAACCTACTTCCACATCCGCGAAGGCCGCATCGAAGTGGTGCAGGAACTGCGTGCGATCACCCTGTTCTCGCTGCACAACATCTTCCACGACCCGCCCTTCCTCAACGTCGATTTCGTCTCGATCCGCAACGTCCTGATCTACTTCAACGCGGCGCTGCAAAACCGGGTGCTGCACCGCATCCACTACGCATTGAACCCCAGCGGCATCCTGTTCCTCGGCACGTCCGAAACCGTGGGCAGCATGGAAACCCTGTTCGAGGCGCGCGGCGGCACCGACAAGCTGTTCCTCAAGCGGCGCCTGGGCCGGTCGGCCACGCGGCGCTTCGATTTTGGCGGCAAGGGCTTCGGCAATCTGACCCCGGGTCGACAATTCACACGGCACGAGGCCCCGACGGACGCGGCAACCTCCCCCTTCGGCACGTTCGACACGCTGGCGCGCGTCGTGGCGCCGAACGGCTTCATCGTCACGCGCGGCGGCGAAATGGTCCGCGTGTTCGGCGACATCTCGGCCTTCACCCAGATGACGGAGAACGCGCCGCTCTGGATCGGCCTCAAGAACCTCAGGAAACCGTTGCGCGACGAGGTGGCCGGGCTATGCGCCACGTCACTGAAAGACCGGCGGCGGCGGGTCGGGCGCTGGCACGATTTGGCGGGCGACGGGTTCAACGAAGTACGCGCGATCTGCTATCCGTTGACAAGCGCCGATGGCGGCGAGGACCACGTGCTTGTCGGCATCGACACCCGGCTGCAAGAGCCTGCCTTCGACGCGCTTGAGACGCTCAACGAGGAACAGCAGCGCGCCTACATCCAGCAGATGGAGCTGGAGGTGAACCAGACCCGCGAGGCGCTCCAACAGACCGTTGAGGAACTGCAGACCTCCAACGAGGAACTCCAGAGTTTCAACGAGGAAATGCAATCGACGAACGAGGAATTGCAGGCCACCAACGAGGAACTGGAAACCTCCAACGAAGAGCTTCAGTCCACCAACGAGGAACTGATCACGGTCAACGAGGAATTGCAGGTCAATTCTTCCGAGTTGCAAAGGGTCTCGACCGAGCTTGCGGCGACGCTCGAAGTGGTGCCCTTCCCGGTCCTCGTGATCGACCAGGCCCTGATCGTGCGCCGCGCGTCGCTGGCGGCAATCGAGCAATTCCGGATCTCGGATATTCCCGCGACCGGCGTGCACCTGTCGCAATGCAACCTGCCCGACAGCATGGGCCAGCTTGCGCAGATGTGTAACGAGGTGTTCCGCCTGCGCGAGGAAATCGTGAAACGGACGACGGAGGGCGACGTGGAATTGCGGCTGACGGTGACGCCCTTCCGGAACATGTCGGACGAGGTTCTGGGCGTGGTCGCCACGCTCGTGCAGGAAGGGGCATCAAGGGATACGACGATGCACTGAGCCTTCGGTGCTCCGAACGCGGCGTGACGACAGGACGAACCACACCCACGCGATTGCGTTCAGAGGCGATCAGTTAATACAATGTTAACGAGATCGCGATAATTGAGAAGGAAGGCGACTTTTTTGCAGGATGATGGTTTGTCCGATCCGCAGCAGCCCAACGGAATGTCCATTACGCTGTCCCATGCCTCGCAGCAGGCTCCATGGGTCGCTATAGACTTGGTCATTTCCAAGCCGGAACACCGCCACCGCATCACCTTCAAGAACGAACGTCCGCTGCACGAAATCTTCTGCCCCGCGATCAGCGACCGGATCTTGCAGGTGCTTGGCGAATTCCGGGGTTCCGATAGCGACGCGGTCTTCACCAACCCCGATGAAGAGATCGCGCTTCCCGGGCTGTCGCTGCGCCAGCTTCGCGTGATCTACTCCCATCAGGCGGGTCAGCCCGCCCGCGCGCAGGTGCGCTTCGCGACGGTCATCGGCAATCCGCATCGCGCGCTGAACAGCGAGGACGGGTTCAGTTTCCCGCTGGAGGCGCTGACCAGCCAGCTCTACCGCGATGCGCTGGACTGGGTGCTGATCCCCGCCGTCAATCTTGCGGCCGTCGACGCCGTCGCGGACCTTTCGGTCAGTCACGCCGCGCAGGTCGACGCGGCGCTGCAAAACCTGCGGAACGCCAAGGAGCAGCTTCTGTTCCAGATCGAACTGGTCAAGCGAGAGCTGAACCGACTCGAAAGCAGGTCGTACTTCGACCAGCTCGAAAACCGCCCCCTGCTGGCCGCCGAACCCCAACAGGAAGCGTTCAGATCCCTTACTGCGTTGCGCAAGCTCACGGAATGATCCGGCGGCCCCTCAGGGCGTGCCGTATCCGCCGCCGCCGGGCGTCTGCATCACGAAGACATCTCCGGGCTGCAACTCGGCCTGGTCGTTGCCCTGCAACCGCTCGACGGTTCCGTCGCCGCGCTCCACCGAATTGACACCCACGCCACCGGCCCCGCCGCCCGCCGCGCCATGGGGTCGGACCTTGCGGTGCGAGGTCAGCGTCGTGACCGTCATCGCCTCGTTGAAGCGCAGGCGCCGGGTGATCCCCTCGCCGCCTTTCCACTTGCCCTGCCCGCCAGAGCCCGAGCGGATCGAGAATTCCTCGACCCGCACCGGGAACCGCGTCTCAAGCACTTCCGGATCGGTCATGCGGGTGTTGGTCATATGGGAATGCACGGCCGATGTGCCGTCGAAGCCCTCGCCCGCCCCGGTGCCGCCGCAGATCGTCTCGTAGTTCTGGTACCTGTCGTTGCCGTAGACGAAATTGTTCATCGTACCTTGCGATCCGGCGATCACGCCGAGCGCGCCGTAAAGCGCATCGGCGATGGATTGGCTGACCTCCGTGTTGCCCGAGATCACCGCCGCCGGATAGGCCGGGTTGATCATCGAGCCTTCGGGCACGATCAGGTTCAACGGCTTCAGACAGCCCTCGTTCATCGGGATGTCGCTGCCCACCAGCGTGCGGAAGACGTAGAGGACAACCGCACGGCAGATCGCCAAGGGCGCGTTGTAGTTGAACTCCGATTGCGGCGAGGTGCCGGTGAAATCCAGCGTCGCCGACCGCGCCGCCTTGTCCACGGTGATCGCAACCTTGATCTTGGCGCCGTCATCCATCGGGTAGGTGAAGGAGCTGTCCTTCAGCACGTCCAGCACCCGCCGAACGCTTTCCTCCGCATTGTCCTGCACGTGGCCCATGTAGGCATGGATCGTCTCCAGCCCGAACTGTGCGGTGATCTTCTGCAACTCCGCCACGCCGGTCGCGTTCGCCGCGATCTGCGCGGCAAGGTCGGCCATGTTGTCGTCGATGTTGCGGCACGGGTATTGGCCCGAGGCCAGAAGCTCCCGCGTCGCCGCCTCCCGCATCTCGCCCTGTTTCACCAGCAGGAAGTTGGTGATACACACGCCTTCCTCGTCGATATGGCGGCTATCGGGCGGCGCCGAACCGGGGGTCTTGCCGCCGATATCCGCATGGTGCCCGCGCGAGGCGACAGTGTAGATGATCCGCTCCCCATCCGCATCGAAGACCGGCGTGATGACCGTCACGTCCGGCAGATGCGTGCCGCCATTGAACGGGTTGTTCATCATGAACACGTCACCGGGGCTGATCTCCCCCTCGTTCTCCCGCAGGATCGTGCGCACGCTCTCAGACATCGAGCCAAGGTGCACCGGAACATGCGGCGCGTTGGCGACCAGATCGCCGTTCTGGTCGAAGATGGCACAGGAAAAGTCGAGCCGTTCCTTGATGTTGACCGAATAGGCGGTGTTCTGCAGCGTGGCCCCCATCTGCTCGGCAATCGACATGAAGAGGTTGTTGAACACTTCCAGCATCACCGGATCGACCGCCGTCCCGATCGCCTCCGCCCGTTCCAGCGGCACCACCCGTTCCAGTAGAAGATTGCCCCCCTCCACGCAGGTCGCGCGCCAGCCTTCTTCTATCATATTGGTGCCCGTCGGCTCCGTCAGGATCGCCGGGCCGTCCACATGCGCCCCGATCTTCAGCGTCGCGCGGTCCACCAGCGGCACCTCGCGCCAGTCGCCGCCCGTCGACAGCCGCACCTCCACGGCCGCCGCCCCTTCGCCATCCGGGTCCGGCATCGAAACGCCCTCCCCCGTCTTGCCGACGGCCTCGGCCACCAGCACGTCCAGCAGAAGATTCGACACATCCGGCGCGAACCCGAAGCGCTGCCGATGCGCCTCCACGAAATCCGCTGTCATCTGCTCCGCGTCGCCGAACGGCACCTCCAGCGATTGCTGCGCTCCGCGCGGGCGAATGTGCGCGGTCGCGATGATCTCGATCTGATCGTCCCGCATCCCCTGCCCAGCCACTTCCTCGCGCGCCAGATCGGCCAGCGCCTCCATCTCGGCACGCGCATCTTCGCCGATCGCCAGCCCCAACTGCCGCTCCTTCATGGCCCGGATATCCGCCAGCCCCATGCCGAAGGCCGACAGAACGCCTGCAAACGGATGGATAAAGATCTTCTCCATCCCCAAAGCATCGGCCACCAGGCAGGCATGCTGCCCCCCCGCCCCGCCGAAGCAGTTCATCGTGTAGCCGGTCACGTCATAGCCGCGCTGGACGGAGATCTTCTTGATCGCGTTCGCCATGTTCTCCACGGCGATCCGCAGGAAGCCCTCGGCCAGCTCCTCCACCGTCTTGTTCGTGCCGATCTCCGCTCGCAGCGCCTCGAACTTCTCGCGCACCACGTCGGCATCCAGCGGCGCGTCCCCGTTCGGCCCGAACACCGCCGGGAAATGCGCGGGCTGGAGCTTGCCCAGAAGCACGTTGCAATCGGTCACCGTCAGCGGCCCGCCACGGCGATAGGCCGCAGGCCCCGGGTTCGCCCCCGCGCTTTCCGGCCCCACCTGCATCCGCCCGTCGCGGTAGGACAGGATCGACCCGCCCCCGGCGGCCACCGTGTGGATCGACATCATCGGCGCCCGCATCCGCACGCCCGCAACCTCGGTCTCGAACGACCGCTCGTAATCGCCCGCGTAGTGGCACACGTCCGTGGACGTGCCGCCCATGTCGAATCCGATCAGCCTGTCATGCCCCAGCGCCTCCGCCGTGCGCACCATGCCGACGACGCCGCCCGCAGGGCCGGACAGGATCGCGTCGCGCCCCTGGAACAGGCTGGCGTCGGTCAGGCCCCCGTTCGACTGCATGAACATCAGCCGTGTATCGCCCGCCTGCCCGGCCGCATCGCCGTCCCGCGCGCCCAACGCGCCCGCCACCTGGTCGACATAGCGCCGCAGGATCGGCGAAAGATACGCATCGACCACGGCGGTATCCCCCCGCCCCACCAGCTTGATCAGCGGCGAGGCCTCGTGGCTGAGCGACACTTGGCTGAACCCGACCTCGCGCGCGATCTCGCCAAGCGTTTTCTCGTGATCCGGGAAGCGGTAGGAATGCATCAGCGCAATCGCGACCGACCGATACCCCTCATCAAACGCCCCCTGCAAAGCCGCCCGCGCCGCCTCCGCATCCAGCGGTGTCACCACCTCGCCCTCGGCATCCAGCCTCTCCGTCACCTCGACCACGTCGTCGTAGAGCAGCTCCGGCAGCTCGATCTTCAGATCGAACAGGCGCGGCCGGTTCTGGTATCCGATCCGCAGCAGATCACCCAAACCTTGCGTGATAAGCAGCAGGGTCCGCTCCCCCTTCCGCTCCAACAGCGCGTTGGTCGCCACCGTCGTGCCCATCTTCACCGCCCCCACGGCCCCCTCGGGGATCGCATCCTCCGCCCCCAGCCCCAGAAGCGTCCGCACCCCGTGCACGGCCGCATCGCGGTAGGCTTCGGGGTTCTCCGACAGCAGCTTGTGCGTGTGCAACGCGCCCGAGGGGTCCTTCGCCACGATATCGGTGAAGGTGCCGCCACGGTCGACCCAGAATTGCCATGTCATCGGATACATCTCCTCCATCTGCGGCCCACTGAAGCCGCATCAAACTGTTCAGAACAAGGGCGTCGCTATTGCAGGAAGCGCGGCAGCCACAGCGCGATATCGGGTTGCCAGATCAGCAGGAAGGCCATCGCCAGCATCACCAGCACGTAAGGCAGCGCCCCCAGCATCACCTCGTTCAGCGAGCCGGATTTTCGGGCCCCCTGCACGACGTAAAGGTTCAGGCCGACGGGCGGCGTGATCAGCGCCATCTCGATCAGCACGATCATCAGGATGCCGAACCAGATCACGTCATAGCCCTGCGCGATGACCATCGGCACGATGATCGGGATCGTCACCACCATCAGCGACAGTGTCTCGATGAAGAACCCAAGCACGATGTAGAGCGCGACGACCACGAAGATGAAGCCGATCGGGCCAAGGCCAAGCCCTTCCATGAAGGCGGTCAATTCACGGCCAAGCCCGGCCGACGACAGGGTGAAGTTCAGGAAGGACGCGCCGATGATGATCAGCATGATCATCGCGGTGACTTTCACCGTGCCAAGCAGCGCATCGCGCATCATCGCGAAGGACACGCCCCCGAAGACCGCCGCGATCAGAAGCGCGCCAGCGACGCCCACCGCCGCCGCCTCGGTCGGCGTGGCCCATCCTCGATAGATCGACCCGACGATCAACCCGAACAGCAAAATGATCGGGATCAGGTCCAACAGCGCGCGGGCCATCTGGCCGAACGGGAACAGGCGGCGTTGCCCGCCAAGGTCGGGCCGGATCAGGCAGATGATCGCGGTCACGATCAGAAAGGCCAGCGCCAGCGCAAGGCCGGGGACAAGGCCCGCCAGGAACAATTGCGGGATGCTCGACTGGGTCAGGAAGCCGTAGACGATCAGGTTGATCGACGGCGGGATCATGATGCCAAGCGTGCCGCCTGCCGCAATCGCGCCGGAAAACAGCTTCGGGTCATAGCCAAGTCGTTCGGCCTGCGGCATGGCAACGGTCGCCACGGTCGCGGCGGTCGCGACCGAGGAGCCTGAGGTGGCCGAGAACATCGTCGCCGTCGCCACGTTGGCGTGGACAAGGCCACCGGGCAGCCAGCTCACCCACCGGTCGAGCGCCGCGTAGGTGCGCGTCGCCACGCCCGAGCGGACAAGGATTTCCCCCAGCAGGACGAAGAACGGAATGGCGATCAGCGTGGCCGAGTTCGAGGACGACCAGACCATGTTTCCAAGCCCTCGCGTCAGCGGAAAGGCAGAGAAGAACTGATCGACGCCAAACCCCAAGAGGAACAGTACGATGCCCACGGGGATCGACAGGGCCAGAAGGGCCAGAAGACCGGCTGAAACATAGGTGATCATTGCAGGCTGTCCTGTTCGGCGAAGGCGCCCGCAAAGGGCTCGGTTTCAGGGCCGCGCCCCTTGGCGACCAGCGAAATGGCGCAAAGCGTGACGATGCAGGACATGAGCGCGAACCAGACCCAGCCCGCGAACCACGGCACCTGCACCCAGGCGAGCGGTGTGGCCAGCGGCGTGTTCGCGCGGCTGCCGTTGGCGATGGCGCGCTCGACGACCGGCCAGCACTTGATGGCGATCATCACGACGACACCGGACATGACGATCAGCGCGAGCACGTCGAACAGCGCCTTCGCCTGCGGCCCGGTCTTGGACCGCAGAAGGTCGATGCGGATATGGCCAAGCTCCAGCAGGCCGTAGGCCATGCCCCAGCTTGTCGCCAGCGCCATGGCATAGCCCGCCAGTTCCTCCGACCCGCCGAAGGAGGCATGGAACTGGCGCAGGATGATGTCGAGCACCACGAACCCGGCCATGCCCAGAAGGCCTAGGCCCACCAGAAGGGCCACGACCCGGTTGATCCGGCGCAGGCGGTCGATCAGAACCAATTCCATGATTATTCTTTCTTATCAGCAGGATAAGGTGTTTGTGCAAGCTTGCACAAACACCAGTTCTAGCGTGATTACTCGATGGTCACGCCGACGACGGCCCCCACGGACTCGTTCCAGCGCGCAGCCCAGTCACCGCCCGCACGTTCGGCCCAGTCGGGAAGGACTTCGGTCACCAGAACCTCCCGCGCCCGCTCGAAATCGGCGTCCGAGACCTCCACGAGGGTCATGTCCCGCGCCTCGCCCGCCGGGCACTCGCCGTTGCCGGTCAGGCAGGCGATGTCGTTGGTCAGCGCATCCTGCGCCGACGCCCAGGCCGGGTCCTCGAAGCCGCTCGCGATCTCCGCTTCGATGGTCGCCTGAACCTCTTCCGACAGGCCATCCCAACGGTCGGCATTCATCGCGGTCACGACCGAATCCCAGCCGCCAAGCGGGATCGGCAGCAGGTGCGTGGAGACTTCCCACCAGCCTGCCGAATAGCCCGAGCCCGCACCGGTCACGGCGCAATCCACGACGCCGTTCTGCAGCGCACCCGGCACTTCGGAGAACGCCACGTTCACGCCCTCGGCGCCAAGCGCTTCGAGGAAGAGTGCCGTCATCCGGCCCGACGCGCGGACCTGAAGGCCTTCGAGATCGTCGAGGCTGTTGATCTCCGCGTTGCAGAACACGACCTGCGGCGGATAGGGTGCGATCGCCAGAACCTCGGCGTTGAAGCGGTCACGGAAGATCTCCTCGACCATCGGACGCGCCGCATCGACCATCGCGCGCGCTTCCTCGGCGGTCACGGCCACCAGCGGCACATCGAGGCCTTCCAGCTCCGGCGCATCGCCCACGGCATAGTCGGCCACCGTCATGGCGACATCATAGACGCCCTGGCCGAGAAGCGGATAGATCTCCGCGACGCCCAGACCCATCTGGTCATGGGTCGTCAGCTCGACATTGAAATCGCCGGCGGCGGGCAAGGTCTCGGTCCAGAACGGCACCTCGTAGGCGCCATGCAAGGGCAGCGACGACCAGCTTCCGACGACGTTGAAATCCTCGGCCAGCGCGGGGCCCGCAAGGGCGGTCGTGGCCGCAAGAAGGGTGAGTGTCTTTTTCATTTGGTTCTCTCCTGTTGGATTGGATTATCGGGTTGAAAGGATTGTCGTTTCCGCATCCTCGGCAACGTCCGCGATCAGCATGTGACCGGGCGAATGGGTGATGCAGAGGGGCAGTTTCGCTTGCAGAAGCACGTTCTGCGGGGTCACGCCGCACGCCCAGTAGACCGGCACCTCGCCGGCGCGGATATCCACCGGATCGCCGTAATCGGGCGCATCGAGCGACGCGACGCCAAGCGCGCCCGGATCACCCGTCGCGATTGGTGCACCGTGGGCCTGCGGATAGCGGGCCGAGATCTTGTGCGCGTCCTCTACCCGGTCCTCGGGGATCGGGCGCATGGTGATGACCATGCTGCCGCCGAACCGTCCCGCCGGTTGCAGAGCAATGTTCGAGCGGTACATCGGCACGTTCCGCCCCTGCTCCACATGGCGCACCGGGATACCCGCCCGCATCAGGGCGTTCTCGAAGGTGAAGGAGCATCCCAGGGCCACGGTCACGAGGTCCTCCCGCCAGAGGTCAGTGATATCGGTCACTTCCTCCGCCAGCGCCCCGTCGCGGAAAACACGGTATTTCGGCACGTCGGTGCGGATGTCGATGTCGTGGCCGAGCGTCGGCAGCATCGGGTCACCGGTTTCGGACACGCCCACCACGGGACATGGCTTCGGATTTCTCTGGCAGAAGCGCAGGAAATCGAGTGCATAGGCCTCGGGCAGGATGGCGAGGTTGCATTGCAGATAGCCCGGCGCGAGCCCGGCGGTGTGGCCGGTGTGGGCGCCGCTGCGAATGGCCTTCCGGATCTCGGCGGCGGTCTTCGGATTATCCTCGGATGGTGTGCCCATCGCTTCCCCCTTCTGGATAGGGCATAGCGTTGCACAAGGAGGACAATCCGTTCAAATTATCATTTTTGATAATGTGTGATCCATGAAATCTATCACCTCTCGGTCGCGATACGACCCGTGCGTTCAGGTGGGCAAAGGCTCGTCCGGATGCTCCGCATGCCAGCGTGTCGCAACCTCCGCAGCCATCTCGGCGGAGCGTTCCACCAGGAGCGAGCGCGGCTCGGCCAGATGCGAAGCGGTGAATTCTAGGGGCGAGACCGGCATGTCCGGGTCGAATTCCACGATTTCGCCGGCCGCGAGAAACGGCGCGGCCAGCACACGGGGATAGGGCCCGACCGCGATGCCCGCCGCGATCATGCGCAGGCTGGCGGACAGCGAGGCGGAGGTGAAGACCCGCGTCTTCGGGCCGATCTTCTGGGCCAAGGCGCTGGTCAATTCGCGATGCGGGCGGGTCCGGTAGGAATAGGAAATGACGGGGATCTTTGTCAGGTCGGGCGTCTCCATCCCCGACGCGCGATACCAGTGCAGATCGAACCGGGGCAGCGCCACGTTCTTCACGGAATATTCCGAGATCGGGCCCATCAGGAACACCAGGTCCAGTCGCCGCTCCAGCAGCCCGTTGCGAAGATTGCCGGAGATATCGACCGTCAGGTCGACGTTCACGCCGGGATAGGAGGTCGAGACGGCCTGCAGGAACTCAGGCAGCCAGGATTGCGCGATGGTCTCGGACGCGCCGACGCGGAACAGCCCCTCGACCTGCGCGGCGGAGCCGACGCGGTGGCGGATCTCCTCCTCCACGAACAGCATCTGTTCGGCGTAGGTCAGAAGCTGCTGCCCCTGCTTGGTCAGGATCAGCTGGCCGGGTCCACGCTCGAAGAGGGAGACCTGCAATTCGGCCTCCAGATTGGCGATCCGGGTCGAGACGGCTGGCTGAGACAGGTGCATCCGTTCGGAGGCCTTGCGGAACCCGCCGAGGCGCGCGACCCAGAGGAAGGTTCGGATCTGTTCGAAGGTCATTGGCGCTCGGTCGGCTGTTGTGGGACTTGAGCCTTGTCCCAGAGCGCCGCGCGCAAAGCAACGTGTGGGTGCGTCAGCCGTTCATATCCTGCAACAGGCGACCGTGCTTGCGGGTCTCGGCCACCAGCGCGCCGAAGGTGGTGATCCCCTGCCCTTCGAGCAGCGGCAGAAGGCGGACGAGAACCTCAGCCGTGGCTTGCGCGTCGCCGATGGCGGTGTGGCGCTTGTCCTCGGGGATCGTCACGCCGAGCCGGTCGCAGAGCGCGTCGAGCGAATGCTGCGCGTTGGTGCCGAAGACGACCGCAGAGAGAAGCACGGTGTCGAGTACCGGGTGGGACCAGTCCACGCCCATCTCACCCGCGCTCTTGCGCAGAAGGCCGATATCGAAAGGTGCATTATGGGCCACGAGCACAGCGTCGCGGGCGAAATGCGAGAGGGTCCGGCCAGCGGGTCCGATGGTGGGCGCACCGGCGACATCCGTGTCGGTGATACGGTGAATGCGGGTGGAAGCGGGCGGGATCGGGCGGCCTGGATCGACATAGGTATCGACAGACTCCCCCTCCACGATCCGGCCGCCGAGAACGCGGACCGCGCCGATCTGGATCACCGCGTCCTTCTCGACCGACAGGCCCGTGGTCTCGGTATCGAAGGCGACGTAGCAGAGGTCCCGCAGGGGTGTTTCGGCAAGGGCGCGATCCGGGGACTGGTCGAGCAGGTCGAAATCGTAGACCAGCGGGCGCGGCGCAAGACGCGGACCTGTATTATCCGGCGGGTCGATCAGTACCATGTGCCCGCCATTGCTGAGCGTGATGAGCCGCCCGTGAAACACATGCGTGCCGTCGGCATCGCTGAGACGAAGCGCAGCGTCATGCCCGCCGTCCTTCAGGACACCTAGCGCGGCCTCGATGGCTTCCGCCTCGAAGTAGTCCGACAGGCGGGCTTTCAGGCGGGGCGGCGCAACCGCGCCAAGGATTGCAGCAGCCTGCGCATCGTAGAGGACGATCTCGCCGGCAGGGTTCAGCAGGATCGTGGCGATGGGAATCTCGCTGAGGATCGCGGTCAGGCGCTCGGCCTCGGATTGCAGGCGCTTGGTGTGGGTGGCGACGGCGACATCGGTGGCCGAAAGCGCCTCGATGACCTTCTGCGACAGGGCATCGGCGGCGGGGGCAAGATCGCCGAGGTAGCGGGCGTCCTTGGTGTTGACCCCTGCCCCGCCCCCGGCATGGGCGCTGAGGCGCAGTTGCGCGGCCATGTTGAGGATCGGCTTCGCGACGTTCTCGTCGAAAAGCAGCCAGACCCCAAGAATGAGACCGGTGTTCACGAAGGTGAAGATGATCAGCGGCAGCAACAGTCCGCCGTCCCGCGCCGCGCCGACCCAGATCGCGCCACCGGCCACCGCGATCCCGCCCAATGCCAGAAGGCAGAAGAACAGGAAGATGCGCAGGCGCAGGGGCAGCAGCGTCAGCATCTCAGGTCTCGCAGACCAGCGCGAGGATCGGGTCGTCTTCCGGCATGTCTTCCCATTGGGCGTCGGTGACGGCTCCGTCGACGCCGAAGCTTGCGCCGTCGATCAGCAGGGCCGAGCGCGCCCCGGCGCAGTCGAAGAGCATCGGGGCCTCGTTGACCGGCGACCAGCGGCCGAAGAAGTAGAGGTTGGCAAGGCGCAGGTCCGGCAGGGCGGCGTTGGTGCGCGCGGTGCCTGTGTCGACGGCCACGAAACGCTCCACGTAGGGAAAGGCGCGGGTCCAGGGACGGAACCAGCTGTCGTTCTCGACGGTCATCACCACTTCCAGCCCGTCGGGCAATTGTGCGGCGGTGCGGCTGAACCACGTGTATTCGTTGGAGATTGTGACGGCGAGCATGCCAAGGCCCGCCGCGACCGGCACGATCCAGCGCGGCAGGCGGCCGCCCGTTGCGCGGTTCAGCAGCATGGCCATGCCCGCGCAGGCGAGACCGGCAAAAATGACGGCAATCAGTTCGATGAACATCAGGACAAGGCTCCCTTCCCGGACCCGGCGGCGGATTGCATGGTCTTTACCACAACAAACGCGTCACGAAGATGGCTGCGTTCGAAATCCGAAAGGGTCGCCGGGTCAAGGTAATTGTCCGGCGGCTGGCCCGCCTTGATCTGTGTCACCTGATCCTCCAGCCGCATGGTCGCGATCAGGTCGTACGCGTCGATCAGGTCGGCGCCGCCGGATGTCGACAACACGCCCGCTTCGATGGCGGCCTCCAGCCGGGCGCGGGTGTTCACGGCGGCAAGCTGGCCCTGCAGCGCGTAGATGCGGCCGAGGTCGGTGACCGGCACGACGCCGTTGTGTTTCATGTCGATCTGGTTGCGATGCTCGCCCGCCCGGATGGTCGCGAGTCCGCGCAACAGCCCGAGTGGCGGGTAGTGTTTAAGGGAATTCGAGACCATGTGCGCCACGAAGATCGAATTGGCGGAGGCGGCCTTGAGCGTTTCGGCGTGCAGCCCGTCGAAAAGGCTCCGGTCGCCGCCGATCGGGCGCAGGTCGAACATGACGGAGGCGAGCATCTGCGCCTCAGGGTTGGGCTTGGCGATCCAGCCGTTAAAATAGCCACGCCAGACGCGCAGGGGCTGCCGCCAGCGCGGGTTGGTCGCCATCATGTCGCCCGGACAATAGACGTAGCCGATTGCGTTCAGCCCGTCGCAGACGAAGCGGGCGAGGCCCTCGAAATAGCCCATGTCGGCTTCAGTCACGTCGTCCGAGAGGATCAGGCAATTGTCCTGGTCGGAGACGCCGGTTTGCTCCTGCCGGCCTTGGCTTCCGCAGGCGAGCCACAGGTAGGGCACAGGCGGCGGGCCGAAGGCCTCCTCGGCCAGCGCCAGAAGGCGGCGGGTGGCGGTGTCGGCGATGTCGGTGATGAGGCGGGTTACGACCTCATGCCGGGACCCGCTGCCGATGAGTTGCGCCAGAAGTTGCGGGATCTCGGCGGTCACGCGGGCCATCTGTGTGGCATCACCGGCCTTGGCCACGCGGCCCACGAGGTCGGCGGAGGTCATGGCCTGCGCGCGGGTCAGGTCGGTCTGGGTGACGATGCCGACGAGCCGCCCTTCCTCGACGATGGGCACATGGCCGATGCCACGCTCCACCATCAGGTGCAGGACATCGGTGACGAGGGCATTGGGCGGCAGGGCCAGCGGCGCCTCGGTCATGATGGATGAAAGCGGCGCGGTCGGGTCGGCGCCAGCGACGATCACCTTGCCGTTCAGGTCGCGCAGGGTCGCGATGCCGATGAAGTCCGGCTCGCCGCCGACGCAGACCGACGAGATGCGCCGCGTGTGCATCAGCGCCGCCGCGGTGCGGATCGACATGTCGGGCGGGCAGATCACCGGCTCGCGCGTCATCACCTCGGCCACCGGCACGAGGGCGAGGTCGCGGCCTTTCGATTGCGCGCGGCGCGAGCGGTCGAAGAATTTTGCGAAGGCGGCATGGCTGGCGATCAGATCGACCAGCACCGGCGCGGGAATGCGGATCATCGTGGCGTCGGCCAGCACGGTCGCGGTGCGGCTCGCCTTCTCGGACCGCAGGATCGCACGTTCGCCGAAGGAATTTCGGGGTCCCAGAAGGGACAGGGGTGCGGCGCTCTCGTCGAGGATTTCGACTTCGCCGGCCACCAGAAGATAGAGGAATTCGACGTCGTCGCCGATCGTGAAAAGCTGTGTGCCTGCCGTCTCGTCGACGACACTGGCCTTGTCGGCAAGGGCCGAAAGCTCGGCCTCGGTCAGCGTGTCGTAGGGATGCACGGAGGCAAGAAAGCGGATGAGGTCGACCGGAAGGGGCATGTCACGGCTTTCCTTGTGGGGATCCTGCCCGCCCGGAAAGGGGCGGACAGGATGGTTTCGGTGGAGATTGCACCGCCGCGGAGGGAGTGACCGCGGCGATGCGATGCGGACCCTCAGTGGTCGACAGCACCACCCGCACCGCGGGGGATGCGAACGCTTTCGACGAGATCCTTGATGTGCTGCGGCGTCTCCTTCGTCATGCCGGACACGATGTAAGCCACGGCGAAGTTGACCAGTGCACCGACCGCGCCGAACGAGGTCGACTGGATCGGACCCAGCATCGGGTTCGCATCGGTGAAGGAGTTGGTGTCCGGGATGAACAGCCAGCCCTTGTGCAGGAAGATGTAGACCAGCGTGACCACGAGGCCTGCCAGCATCCCTGCAACCGCGCCCGAGTTGTTGATGCGCTTCGAGAAGATGCCCATCATCAGTGCCGGGAAGATCGAAGCCGCCGCGAGGCCGAAGGCCAGTGCCACGGTCTGTGCCGCGAAGCCCGGCGGGTTGAGGCCCAGAAGAACCGACACGACGATCGCCGCTGCCATCGAGACCCGCGCCGCCATCAGCTCGGACTTTTCGGACATGTTCGGCGTCAGCTGCCCCTTCAGAAGGTCGTGCGAGACCGCCGAAGAGATCGCCAGCAGGAGACCTGCCGCCGTGGACAGAGCCGCCGCAAGGCCGCCCGCCGCCACGAGGCCGATCACCCAACCGGGCAGGTTGGCGATTTCCGGGTTGGCCAGCACGAGGATGTCTCGGTTGAAGTTGGTCAGCTCGTTGCCTTCCCAGCCCGCAGCCGCGGCCCGTTCCTGAAGTTCGGGGTTCGCATCGTTGTAGTACTGGATCAGGCCGTCGCCGTTGCGGTCTTCCCAGCCCAGAAGGCCGGTCTGCTGCCAGGTGCCCATCCAGGAATAGGCCGGATCGTTCTCGATGGTCTCGATGCTGACAGCTTCGCCATCGGTGCCGTTGGGCCAGAACTGGTCCGAGATGTTCAGGCGGGCCATTGCGCCAACGGCCGGGGCCGTCAGGTAAAGCAGGGCGATGAACACCAACGACCAGCCAGCCGACCAGCGGGCGTCGGACACCTTGGGCACCGTAAAGAAGCGCATGATGACGTGGGGCAGACCCGCGGTCCCGATCATCAGCGACAGGGTGAAGAGCACCATGTTGACGGTCGAGCCGTGGGCGGCGGTGTATTCGTTGAAGCCCAGGTCGGTGACGATCTGGTTCAGCGTGGCCAGGAGAGGCTCACCATCCGCGGTATCACCGAACAGACCAAGCGCCGGGATCGGGTTGCCTGTCAGTTGCAGCGAGATGAAGACCGCCGGGATCGTGTAGGCGGTGATCAGAACGACATATTGCGCCACCTGCGTGTAGGTCACACCTTTCATGCCGCCGAACACGGCATAGGCGAACACCACACAGGCCCCGATGAGCAGACCCCAGAAGGCGTCGATCTCGAGGAAACGGCCAAAGGCGATGCCAACACCCTGCATCTGGCCGATCACGTAGGTGATGGAGGCCACCAGCAGGCAGATCACGGCCACGAGGCGCGCGGTCTTGGAGTAGAAGCGGTCGCCGATGAACTCGGACACGGTGAACTTGCCGAATTTGCGCAGGTAGGGCGCAAGCAGAAGGGCCAGAAGCACGTAACCGCCGGTCCAGCCCATCAGGTAGGACGAGTTGTCGTAGCCGGTGAAGGCGATCAGGCCCGCCATCGAGATGAACGAGGCCGCCGACATCCAGTCAGCCGCCGTGGCCATCCCGTTCATGACGGGGTGAACACCGCGGCCGGCGGCGTAGAATTCCGATGTGGAGCCCGCGCGGGCCCAGATCGCGATGCCGATGTAGAGCGCGAAGGACGCGCCTACGAACAGCAGGTTCAGGGTAAACTGGTCCATGGAAGGTTACTCCTCGTCCACGCCATATTGCTTGTCGAGCCGGTTCATCCGCCAGGCGTAGAAGAAGATCAGTGCCAGGAAGCACAGGATCGAGCCTTGCTGCGCGAACCAGAACCCGAGATCGGCGCCGCCCACCTCGATACCCGAAAGCATGGGGCGCAGGATGATGCCGAAGCCGAATGACACCAGGGCCCAGATGACCAGGCACACGGTGATGATGCGAAGGTTGGTTTTCCAGTAGACCGAGTCCTCTTCGGTTACGACTGGAGTGCTTGATGTATTGTCGACCATGACTGTCCTCCTCTTTTTCTGTTCAGGGTCGTGTTTGCAGGATTGCGGGGCCGTCGCGCGGACGCGGCGGCTGTCTTCTCAGGCGCCGGATACGATCTGGTTGATCTGCGCCCCGATCGCGTCGATGTCGCCCATGGCGTCGACGCGGGCGAGCGTGCCGCGCGCGTCGTAATAGGCGACCAGCGGCGCGGTCTGTTCGGTGTAGGCCTCAAGCCGCGAGCGGGCGGTTTCGGCGTTGTCGTCGGCACGGCGGGTCATGTTGCGCGAGCCGCAGGCATCGCAGACGCCGGTGATGGCGGTCGGCTTGAACTCTTCGTGGAAGCCCTCGCCGCAGGTGCCGCAGGTGAACCGGCCCGAGACGCGCTTGACCATCGCTTCGTCGTCGACCTCCAGCGAGATCACGGCGCGGATGCCCTGCCCCCGCTCGGCCAGCATGGCGTCGAGTGCCTCGGCCTGCGCGGTGGTGCGCGGGAAGCCATCGAGCACGACGCCCCTGGCGCAATCCTCCTGCGCCAGCCGGTCGGTCAGGATCGCCAGCACGATGTCGTCGCTGACCAGCCCGCCCGCCTTCATGACGGCTTCGGCCGCGCGCCCCGCTTCGGTGCCGTCCTTCACGGCGGCCCGCAGCAGGTCGCCTGTCGACAGCTGGATCAGGCCGAAGCCTTCCTCCAGCTTGCGCGCCTGCGTGCCCTTGCCCGCGCCCGGAGGCCCGAGCAGGATCAGGATCGGAGTAGTGGTCGGTGTGGTAGCGCCGTCCATGGCTCAATCCTTCCGGTTCATGCGGTTCGCGATGAGGTCATCGACCACCTCGGGCTCGGCCAGCGTCGAGGTGTCGCCGAGCGCGCCGAAATCATCCTCGGCGATCTTGCGCAGGATGCGGCGCATGATCTTTCCCGAGCGGGTCTTGGGAAGGCCGGGAGCCCACTGGATCAGGTCGGGCTTGGCGATGGGGCCGATTTCCTGGCGGACCCAGGTCTCCAGCTCCTTGCGTAGATCGTCCGAAGGCTCCTCGCCCTGCATCAGGGTCACGTAGGCGTAGATGCCCTGCCCCTTCAGGTCGTGCGGGTAGCCGACCACGGCGGCTTCGGCGACCTTGGCATGGGCCACGAGCGCGCTTTCGACCTCGGCTGTGCCCATCCTGTGACCGGAGACGTTGATGACGTCATCGACGCGACCGGTGATCCAGTAATCGCCGCCCTCATCGCGGCGGCAGCCGTCGCCCGAGAAGTAGTAGCCCTTGTAATCGCTGAAATACGTCTTCTCGAACCGCTCATGATCGCCCCAGACGGTGCGCATCTGGCCCGGCCAGCTGTCGGCGATGCAGAGCACGCCTTCGACACCATCGCCTTCGATGACCTTGCCGCTCTGCGGTTCCAGTACGACGGGCTTCACGCCGAAGAACGGCTGCTGCGCCGCGCCAGGCTTCAGCTCGGTCGCGAAGGGCAGCGGCGTCAGCATATGGCCCCCGGTTTCGGTCTGCCAGAAGGTGTCGACGATGGGGCATTTCCCCTTGCCCACGACGTCGTTGTACCAGTTCCAGGCTTCCGGGTTGATCGGCTCACCGACGGAACCCAGCACCACCAGATCGCTCAGGTCATACTTCTCGACCCATTCGTTGCCCTTGCCCATCAGGGCGCGGATCGCGGTCGGCGCGGTGTAGAACTGGTTGACCTTGTGCTTTTCGCAGACGGCCCAGAAGCGCCCCGCATCCGGGTAGGTCGGCACACCTTCGAACATGATCGTGGTGCCACCATTGGCGAGCGGGCCGTAGACGATGTAGCTGTGGCCGGTCACCCAGCCCACGTCAGCGGTGCACCAGAACACGTCTCCGTCATGGTAATCGAACGTGTATTGATGGGTCATCGACGCGTAGACGAGATAGCCGCCGGAGCTGTGCACCACGCCCTTGGGCTGGCCGGTGGAGCCACTGGTATAGAGGATGAACAGCGGGTCTTCTGCGGCCATCTCTTCCGGCGCGCACTCGTCGGAGACCTTCTCCTTCATCTCGTGCAGCCAGTAATCGAAGCCGTCGCGCCATGCGATCTGCTGGCCGGTCCGGCGCACGACAAGGCATTTCACGTCATCGACATCGTGCAGAAGCGCCTGGTTCACGTTGTCCTTCAGCTTGGTGACCCGCCCGCCGCGCGGCGCGCCATCGGAGGTAATGACAAGCTTCGCGTCGCAGGCATTGATCCGGGCACCCAGCGCATCGGCGGAGAAACCGGCAAAGACGATGGAGTGAATGGCGCCGATCCGCGCGCAGGCCAGCATGGCGTAAGCGGCCTCGGGGATCATCGGCAGGTAAAGCACCACGCGGTCGCCCTTGCCCACGCCCAGGTCCTTCAGGACGTTGGCCATCTTGCTGACTTCGGAATGCAGCTGGCGATAGGTGATGTGCAGCGCCTCGTCGGTCGGCTCATCGGGTTCCCAGATGATCGCGGTCTGATCTCCGCGCGTCTCGAGGTGGCGGTCGATGCAGTTGGCGCTGACGTTCAGCGTGCCGTCCTCGAACCAGCGGATGTCGATATTGCCGGGCGCGAAGCTGGTGTTCTTGACCTTGGTAAACGGCTTGATCCAGTCGATCCGCTTGCCGTGTTCGCCCCAGAAGGCATCGGGCGCCTCGATCGACTCCGCGTACATGCGCGCATAGGTTTCTGCGTCGGCATGGGGCGTCGGGCGGCCTTGAGCGATATCTTTCATGAAGCTTCCTCCTCGCGTTCATTTCGGAGGAGGCTGTTTCCCAGATGTCGCTCCCCCTACGTCAATTTACACGAGCCGGAGGGAGCGCGGGTTTGACCCAGATCATGCAGATTTGATCCGGTAAAGACCGCTTCATGTTCGTAAGTTAGGCTGAAAAATAATTTACTTCATGAGATATTTTACATTATTTTAAGGAGTTTTGGCGCAAGAAGAGACTTGTTAAGAAAAGGTTTCGTATGCTTTTGCATACAATGTTAGCGCTGCCAGATGCTCGCATGCTGGCGCGACAAATCGTCAAGCGCCCGATACCTCCCTCGCCCTTAGCGCTAACGGTCGGGACAGGTGGCCCTTCACGCCCCTAGGTGAAAGAATCAATCGTCGACCACACCGTTCCGGCAAGGAAATTCCACTTGCCGAAAATCGGGCCGGCCGGCCTCTGGCGTTCGGAGCCGACCATCAGGGCCGAGACGACAGCGCGGCGCGCAATTGGCCCGCTGGAACGCGTCCGGGCCCCACTCCCCACCCACGGATACCGCGCAAAAAGAATGGCCCGCCGCTCTGCCAGCGACGGGCCATTGGGACGGCCGGAACGCTCCCCCCGTGTTCAGGCCGGCTCGACCTTGCGCGCCTCGTCCGGTACCTTGGCGCCGGTCATGTAGGCGACCGCGTCGGACATCGAATGGTCCTTCGGGTCGATGACACAAAGTCGCTTGCCGAGGCGATGCACGTGAATGCGGTCGGCGACTTCGAACACATGGGGCATGTTGTGGCTGATCAGGATGATCGGAATGCCGCGTGATTTCACGTCCTGGATCAGTTCCAGCACCTTGCGGCTTTCCTTCACGCCAAGCGCGGCCGTCGGCTCGTCAAGGATGATGACCTTCGACCCGAAAGCCGCCGCGCGGGCCACGGCGACGCCCTGCCGCTGACCACCCGAGAGGGACTCGACCGCCTGGTTGATATTCTGGATCGTCATCAGCCCCAGGTCGTTCAGCTTCTGGCGGGCGAAGGCCTCCATCGCGGGCTTGTCGAGCTTGCCGAAAAGCTTGCCCATCAGCCCGCTGGACCGCAGCTCACGCCCCATGAACATGTTCTCGGCGATGCTCAGTGCCGGGGACATGGCGAGCGTCTGGTACACCGTCTCGATGCCCGCGTCGCGCGCCTCGATCGGGCTGTGGAACATGACCCGTTTGCCTTCGAGGTAGATCTCCCCCTCATCGGGCACAACGGCGCCCGACACCGCCTTGATCATCGAGGATTTGCCGGCCCCGTTGTCACCGATCACGGCAAGGATTTCACCCGGCATCAGGTCGAAATCACAATGGTCGATGGCGGTGACCTTGCCGTAGCGCTTCACGAGGTTGCGGGCGTAGAGAATGGGTTGCTGTGCCATCAGGTGCTCACCTTTCTGATCCATTGGTCCACCGACACGGCGGCAATGATCAGGATACCGATCAGCAGCAGCGTCCATTGCGCATTTGCACCCATCATCCGCAGTCCGAGTTCGAAGACGCCCACGATCAGCGCGCCGAAGAAGGCCCCCCAGATCGAGCCACGACCCCCGAAAAGCGATATGCCCCCGATCACCACGGCGGTGATGGCCTGGATGTTGCCCACCACGCCGGTGGAGGCCGAGGGCGAAACCGAACCGAAGCGACCGATCATGACCCAACCCGCCAGTGCACAGATGAAGCCCGCCAGCATGTAGACCGACATCAGCGTCTTTCGGGTGCTGACGCCCGCCAGTTCGGCGGCATCAGGGTCGTCGCCCACGGCATAGACATGGCGGCCCCATGCGGTTGAGCGCAGCGCGAAGGCGAGGCCCACAACGAGCAGGATCATCAGGAGGATGCCGTAGGAGATGTTGACCTCCCAGATGAAGTCGAGAATGGGCTGGCCAGTGTCCGATGGCCTGCGGTCGTTGGCGTATTCGATGCCACGCAGACCTTCGATGCCATTGACGATCTGGCGGTTGATCAACTCGCCCATCCACTGGAGCATCGGGCGGTCGGCCTCGATCTCCTGGCTCCGGATGGTCTCGTTGCGACTGTAGAGGTAGTTGGTGGCCAGCACGATCTGCCACATGCCGAGCGTCACGATGAACGGTGGCAGCTTCACACGGCTGACCAGCCAGCCCGATACCGCGCCGATGCCGGTGCCGATGGCCAGTGCCATGAAAATCGCGATCGTGGCGGGCATCGGCGGCAGGCCGACGAACAGCCAGCCCGCCTCGTTGAACCACGGGATCCACAAGCCGAACCCGTAGAACGCGATGCGGCCCATGAGGACCGAACACAGAACGGCGATGGCCCCCACCGACAGGTCGATGCCTGCCGTCAGGATGATGAGAGACTGCGCCGCGGCGAGAATGCCGACGATCTGCACCTGTTGCAGGATCAACGTAAGCGTGCCGGGTGAGAAAAACCGCGAACCGAGCAGGATGCCGAAGATCGCGATCGAGGCGACCAGCACGATCAGCGGCACGAGTGCCGGATTGGTGTGCAGCGTGTGCTGCAGCCGGTGCACGAAGCCACGGCGGGTGTCGACGAATTCCGCGACGCGCTCGCTGGCGTTGACGGCCGATTCGTAGTTGTCCTGGCTGGTCATGGTGCGGCTCTCCGTCCCCGTAAGGTCCTATCGAGCCGCCGACCCATTTTGGAGGCCGGCGGCAGGATGATCTCAAGTCAGAAGGAAACCCGGCGGCTTTTTCAGCGCCGGGTCCTGGGCCTTAGCCCCAGCAGAGCTCGGTGCCCTCGGCCACCGAGATCGACTCGATCCCGTCAACCGGCTGGTCCGTCACCAGCGCGACACCGGTGTTGAAGAACTCCAGCCCTTCGGACGGCTGCGGCACGGTCCCGTCAGCGGCGTACTGGGCGATCGCCTCGATGCCAAGCGAGGCCATCAGCAGCGGATATTGCTGCGAGGTGGCACCGATCACGCCGTCCGCGACGTTCTGCACGCCGGGGCAGCCGCCGTCGACCGACACGATCAGCACGTCGTTTTCACGGCCCACCGCGCGCAGCGCCTCGTAGGCACCGGCAGCGGCCGGTTCGTTGATCGTGTAGACCACGTTCACGTCGGGGTTGATCGCAAGGCAGTTCTCCATCGCCGTGCGCCCGCCCTCTTCGTTGCCGGCGGTGGGCTCGTGGCAGATGACGCGCGGGTCGGTTTCGTCGCCCCACATGTTCGGGTCGGCGATGTCGATGCCGAAACCGGTCAGGAAGCCCTGGTCGCGCAGAACGCCGACGGAAGGCTGGTTCACCGCAAGGTCGAGCATCGCGATCACGGCGTTATCGGCCTCGTCACCCAGTTGTGCTGCGGCCCAGGCGCCGATCAGGCGACCGGCCTCGAAATTGTCCGTGGCGAAGGTCGCGTCGGCGGCGTCGATCGGTTCCAGCGGCGTGTCGAGCGCGATGACCAGAAGCCCGGCGTCGCGTGCCTGCTGAACGGCATCGACGATGGCTGCGGTGTCCGATGCAGTGATCAGGATACCCGATGCGCCGTTGGCGATGCAGGTCTCGATGGCCGCGACCTGCGTTTCATGGTCGCCGTCGATCTGGCCGGCATAGGAGTTGAGCGTGATGCCCAGTTCCTCGGCGGCAGCTTCGGCGCCTTCGCGCATCTTCACGAAGAACGGGTTGGTGTCGGTCTTGGTGATCAGGCATGCGCTGGTGCCATGGGCATCGGCGGACGCCGGTCCGGTCGAAACGGCAACGAAGCCGCCGGTCATGCCGATCACGCCAGCAGCGGCGAAGGCTGCGGCAGCGGTTCCTGCGAGCAGGTTTTTCATCTGGATTGTCCTCCCTTTGGCGGACCCGACCCTATGGCGGACCGCCGAGCTTTAACGACTCACTCTCCCAAGTGAGCCTTCAGGAAACCAAAGCCGCGCCGTTGCGTCAATAAATAAATCAACTTGATTTATATATGACACCTGCAACAGTGACGGGGGAGGATTCGGTATGGAAGATGGCGCGCCCGTTGAGCGGGTGGACATCAGGCAGGCCCAATATGCAGACCTGTTCGAGCGCAGTGCGAACGAGCGGCGCATCCTGTCGATCATCAAGTCAGCGGGCGGCCTGTCGTCGGCCGAAATCGCTCGTCTTGCAGAGCTTTCGGCGCAATCCGCATCGGTCATTACCCGCGCGCTGGAGGCCGACGGCCTGATCCAGAAAGGCGAGCCATCCCGCGGCAAGGTGGGCAAGCCGCTGACCCCGTTTCTGCTGAACCCCTCCGGCGCATTTTCCGTCGGGCTGCGGATCGGTCGACGCTCGGCCGAGATGGTCCTGATGAATTTCTCGGGCGAAGTGCAGGGCAATATCCGCACCACCTACCCGTTCCCCACGCCGCCTGCGCTGGTCGACTTCGCCGCGATGGGTCTCGGCAACCTCGTGGGAAGCCTGCCGCCCGAGGCCCGGTCGCGGATCGTCGGGCTTGGCGTCGGAATGCCGTTCGAAATCTGGAATTGGCCGGAACTCGAGTCGACCCCCAGCGACGAATTGCTCGCGTGGCGGGATTTCGATCTCGCAGGCGCCTTTGCCGATTTCACCGACCTGCCGGTGCTGGTGGCCAACGACAGTTCGATGGCCTGTAATGGCGAGCATGCTTTCGGTGGCGGAGCGGGACAGACCGATTTCGTCTACCTCTACGTCGGCTCGCTCGTCGGCGCGGGCGTGGTTCTGAACAATCGCGTCTACCTCGGCCCCAAGGGCAATGCCGCAGCGTACGGGTCGCTGCCGGTTCTCGGCAGCGACGGGACATGGCGGCAGCTCAACACGCAAGCGTCGCTCATCCAGCTTGAAGAAGCCCTGCGCGCCCGGTGGCCGGACCGCGCCAGCGCGCTCCTGCAATCGGACGATTGGGCCGGGTTCGACGATCTGCTCGAGCCGTGGTTCGAGCGCACCGCCGACGGCCTCGCCTATGCCGCGCTGTCGGCTGTGGTTGCCTTCGACCTGCCGCAGGTCGTGATTGATTGCAGCGCCCCGCCCGCGATCCGCGCCGAGCTTGTCGCGCGGGTCACCACGGCCATCGGCAAGGCCGATACGCGCGGCATCGACGTGCCCTCCGTCGTCCAGGGAAAGTTCGGACGTTACGCCGGCGCGCTCGGCTCCGCATTCCAGCCCATCGCGCAAAAACTGCTTCAGGAGTAAGGCGCGAGCCTCTTTGCCGAGGCACCGGTCCGTCATAGGATCGTGCCCATGGGTTACGTCACATCCCTTTTCGCGCGGAAAGTCGTGGCGGCGGCTGGCACCGCCGTGGACCCGGACGCGCTGCTTCGCTCGGTCGATCTCGATCCCGGCGGGCCCTGGGATCCGAAGGTGATGCTGCCCGACACGGCTTACTATGACCTTCTGGAATGTATCGCGGTCCAGACCGACGTCACCGACCTCCCGGTGCGCGTCGGCGCCTCCATGCGGCTCGACGAATACGGCGCACTGGGCCTGGCGTTCAAGGCGGCACCCACGCTTCGCGCCTCCTATGCGCGCATCGAACGATATGCGCGGCTCTGGACCAGCGTCGTGGAGTACGAATTGCGCGAGGCAGAGAGGGGCACCTTGTTCATCCTGCATCGGGCTGGCCCGCGCCGTCTTGGCCTGCGTCTGTCGAACGAGGCGACCTTGGCCAGCGCCATCTCGATCGCGCGGCAGGTCAGCCCGGTGCCCGTCCGCCCGTTGGAGGTTCTGGTCCGCCACGCGGCTCCACCATCCACCGCAGCCCATCTCGCCTGGTTCGGCTGTCCGGTCCGTTTCGGCGCCGACCTCGACGCGATCCTGTTTTCGCACGAAACCCTCGCGCAACCGAACATACTCGGCGACGTCGGGATATCCCGATACCTCGGCTCGCATCTCGACCTCGAACTGTCGGAGGCACCGCAAGCGCCGCCTTTGGTCAGCCGAACCCGGGATGCGATTGCGCAGGCCCTCAGCGAGGGCACACCCAAAATGGCCGAGATCGCGCGTGACATGGGGCTGAGCGCGCGGTCCTTTCACCGTAGGCTTTCGGAACTTGGCGTCAGCTTCCAGACCCTCACCGAGGAGACCCGCCGCGACCTCGCCGAGGGGCTGCTGCGCGACAACGAGCATTCACTGGCCGAGATCGCATTCCTCACCGGCTTCGCCGAGCAGAGCTCGTTCACGCGCGCGTTCAAACGCTGGGTCGGCGTGACCCCGGCCAGTTATCGCAAGGACAAGGCGATCCGCTGAGCGCGCTTGACGGCGCAGGTCAAAACGCTGGCGACACCGGTCAATACCGCGCCCGCCGCCCGGTCCTATCCCTTGGTCCATTCACTGCACCAAGGAGATATATCATGAAAGACCAACCCATCCTCGTCATCGGCGCCACCGGCAAGACCGGTCGTCGTGTCGCCGCCAGGCTGGAATCAAAGGGCCTGCCCGTCCGGCGCGGGGCACGCTCCTCCGCCACGCCCTTCGACTGGGAGGCCCCCGAAACCTGGGCGCCGGCCCTCGCAGGGGCCCGCGCGGCCTACGTCACCTACTTCCCCGACCTCGCCTTCCCAGGGGCCGTGGACAAGCTCGGGTCGCTGATCGAGACGGCCCGCGATGTCGGTGTCGAGCATCTTGTCCTCCTGTCCGGCCGAGGCGAGCATCACGCCCGGATGGGCGAAGACGTGCTGCGCAACTCCGGCATGGATCATACCATCGTCCGCGCCGCGTGGTTTGCCCAGAATTTCTCCGAAGGCTACCTGCGGGACCCGATCCTTGCCGGTGTGCTACCCATGCCCGGCGGTGATATTCGCGAGCCGATCATCGACATCGACGACATCGCCGACGTGGTCGTCGCGGCCCTGACCGAACCCGGCCATCGTGGCCGACTGTACGAGGTGACCGGCCCACGCCTGCTGTCATTCGCCGACATGGCCGGGGAATTGGCGCAAGCCACGGGTCGCCCGATCCGCCACGTTCCGATCTCGTTCGACGAGTTCCACGCCAATATCGCGCAATCGGGCGGCACGTTCGTGGCCGATGTCTTCACCGCCATCGCCCGTGAAACGCTCGACGGTCGCAACGCCCGGACCAGCGACGGCGTGATGCAGGCCCTTGGCCGTCCGCCCCGCGATTTCGCGGACTTCGCGCGTGATGCCACCCGTGCCGGTGCATGGACAGTGGCGGCGTGACCTCACACGACAGGAGACCATTCCAATGACCTTCATCCAGAAATCGGCGCTTGGCCTCGCAGGGCTCACATCCCTCGGCATCGGGGCCGCAATCCTCGCCCTGCCCCATGCCTTTTTCGCCAGCTACGGCATCATTCTGCGCGCCGACGCGAGCCTTCTGAGCGAGCTGCGCGCGCCCGGTGCCGGTCTCGCGGCCTTCGGTCTGGTGATGCTGGCGGGCCTTTTCCGCACAGCCCTTCGAAGTGCGGCCATCGTCGTGGCGCTGAGTGTGTTTCTCGCTTTTCCGGCGGGCCGACTTGTCAGCCTTGTCATGGACGGTGCGCCCTCGCCCGGCATCCTCGCCGCGCTCTTCGTGGAACTGGCCATCGGCGCGCTGCTTCTCGTGGCCTTCCGGCCGGGCAGCCTTCGTCCAACTGCGCCCCTCGCCCTGCGCTGATCAGACCGAACCGGCGGGTGGCCCCGGTCACCCGCCCCCCTCTCCCCTTTCGAAAGGACCCGTCACATGTCCCCTATCGTCCTCGTCCTCCTGCAATTCGCAATTCTCGCATACGCCCTTGTCGCCGGTGTCTTCCTCGCCTTTTCCGATTTCATCATGCGCGCGCTCTCCCTGACCGGCGGCGCCGGCGGAGCGGAGGCGATGCAGATCATCAACCGCGAAGTCTTCCGCTGGATCTTCATGCCGCTGTTTCTCGGCATGGCCGCGGGATCGCTCGTGATCGCGGGCTACGGCTCGCTGTCGCTTGACGGAACGGCGGGAACCCTGATCGTGCTAGGCGCAGTGATCTACCTGTTTGGCTGTTTCGGGGTCACCGTGGTTTTCAACGTGCCGATGAACGAGGCGCTGGCGGGCATGGACCTGTCACAGGAGGCCACGCGGGAATACTGGCTGCGCAGCTACGTCCCGCGCTGGACCTTCTGGAACTCCGTGCGGACCACCGCCGCGGCCGTCGCCTCGGCCCTGCTCCTCTTCGGTCTGCTGCTCCTCGCGCAGGGGCAACAGGCGTGAAGACAGCGGGGCATCACGACACAACCACGACGTTGCCCCGCTTGTGGCCCGACGCCATGTGCCGATGCGCGTTCTGGGTGAAACCGCCAATGCATTCCAATCCGTTTCGAACACGGTCGTGGTCCGGAGAGCCAGAGGTCGGAGAATGGTGCCCCCACACGGACTCGAACCGCGGACCTACTGATTACAAATCAGTTGCTCTACCAGCTGAGCTATAGGGGCACTGGCATCACCACGCGATGCATGGCGGCGCGATAGCAAGTTTGGGCCGGTGCGGCAATGGGCAATGCGCGGCCGACGGCGCGGCACGCCACTTGGGTTTGCACCCTCCTGCGCGCGCGACTATACATCCTTGCGACAGGCCCGAACCACTACCAGACAGGCGATATCATCAACATGCAGGTTGTCTTTCACCTCGGCGCCCCCTGCACCGATGGCGACCAGCTGATCCTGTCGCTGCTCAAGAACCGTCTGAGGCTGGCGCAGGCCGGCATTGCCGTGCCGCCGCCGGGCCGCTACCGCGCCGTTGTGCGCGACACCGCCCGCGCGCTGAAAGGGCGCGCCGCCGGCGAAGAGGTGCAGGAGGCGCTTCTGGACGCGATCCTCGACGATGCCAGCGTCGACCGCCTGATCCTGTCCGACCCGCGCTTCATCTGCATCAACCGGCTCGTGGTCCAGGGCGCCCAGATCTGGCCGATGATCGAACGGACCACCACGCAGCTGCGCGCCCTCTTCCCCGAGTCACCGGCCGAATTCTTCATCGGCATGCGAGACCCGGCGACCCTGATCCCGGCCCTCTTCAAGGCCTCGCGATTCTCCGATTTCAACGAATTCACCGAGAACATGCAGCCCCACGCCGTCGCCTGGTCCGAGATGCTGCGCCGCCTGTCGACCGCCCATCCCGATGCGCGGATCACTGTCTGGTGCAACGAAGATACGCCGCTTCTGTGGGGCCAGATCATGCGCGAGATCGCGGGCGTCGGCCCGGACGCCGATCTCGACGGGATCGACGATCTTGTCCAAGGGATCATGGAAGAACAGGGCTTCATGCGCATGAAGCGCTGGCTCGACGACAACCCGCCCGAGACCGAGACGCAGCGCCGCCGCGTCCTCGCCGCTTTCCTCGAACGCTACGCGCTCGATACCGAGATCGAGGAAACCCTGAACCTGCCGGGCTGGAGCGAGGCACTCATGTCCGAGATGTCTGAAAGCTACGACGCTGATCTCGACGTCATCCGGCGCATTCCCGGGGTCACACTTCTGACCCCGTGAAGCTTCTCCTGCGCCGGGTCAGCGCATTCCCAGCGCTTCCTTGTACATCTCCAGCACCGCCTCTTCCTCGGCAATATCGTCGGGCTCGCGCTTGCGCAGCGCGATGACCTTGCGCATCACCTTGGTGTCGTAACCGCGCGATTTCGCCTCGGCCATGACCTCTTTCTGCTGGTCCGCCAGGTCCTTCTTCTCGATTTCGAGCCGCTCGAACCGCTCGATGAACTGGCGCAACTCGTCGGCGGTCACGCGGTAGCTGTCGGGGCGGGCGGAGGCGTCGGACATATCATCCATGGAAGGCGACCTTTCGGGTGCAATACGGCTGGAGGCACCGGATACAATCGCAGACGACGCGCCGCAAGACTTGCGGTGACCGCCCGTGGCGATTGTGCGTTTCGCAAGAACTGCCAGATTTCATGGATCGCAAATGTCCTGAGAGCGCGAAGCGCGGCAAGGCATTTGCGATTCAATATTTTTTCGAAACGCTATAAGGTCTTCAAAAGCGAAACGGAGCAGGTGCGATGGGTTGGTTGGTATTGTTGGGCACGGCCATGGCGCTGACCGGCATCGGCCTGCTGGGGTATTGCATCTACTCGGCCTTCGCCATCAAACGCGCCGGCCTCGACGATGTCGCGATGCGCGCGCAACTCCAGAAGATCGTCGCCATCAACATGGGCGCGCTGCTTTTAGCCGTGCTCGGCCTGATGTGCGTGGTGCTTGGCGTCTTCCTCGGCTGAGCGTTCCCCTGACCCGTCAGAAATATCGTGATCCCGCACGCCCCTCATCGGGCCGATACCGCGCCACGTAAGCCCTTGCCGCACCCATCGTTTGCGGCATCGGCTGCGGCATGTAGCGTCCGTATCGGAACCCGTGCGCCACGAGGAACAGCACCATTTTCCAGCGCCGCGCATCAGAAAGCGGCGGCGGGCGGAAATTCCGCCCCATGCGCACAGCGACACCGCCGCAATGGGGGCATGGCCGCTCTGCCTGATCGCCATGCGAAGGACGATTGAACAGGCGTCGGCAGGCCGGACACAGGAATTTCGGCGTGAACGCGCGTGGATTGGGCCGGGGCGCGTGAAATGCCCTCCAATCGCGGTATCTGTGTCCGACCTTCATGGCCGGAACCCTACCCCGCCCCCGGCGCGCGTGGCAGTCAGGGCATCCCTACCCGTTCAGCGCAGTTGCGCCGCGCAGCTTCCGCAATGGGCGGTGAATGGCAGCCGGTCGAGACGCGCGTCCTCGATTTCCTCCCCGCAGGACGCACAGCAGCCGTATTCTCCCCGGTCCATCCGGCCAAGTGCGGCGTGGATCGACGCGATCTCGGCCTCGGCCGCATGCGCCGCAAGGGACGGCTCCGGCGCCGCCTCCGGTTCGCCCGCCAGCACCGCTGACAGCTCCCGCAGCCGCTGTTTCAACGCCTGCCGACGCGCCTTGAGATCGTTGCGCATGGCTCACCTCCGTGATGGCCGCCCGGACATCCGCGAAACCGGGCGTGACCGGGTCGAACGTGCCATCGCCTCCGTTTGCCCGCATTGACCTGCGTCAACCCGGCTTTCCCTCGCGCGGCGAATGGGGCAGGTTGCGCGCCACGAGTTCCAGCACGAAAGAGAGGCCGCCATGGACCTTCGCCAGATCACCGACGGATACAGCGTCACCCCCCAGATCGAGCCGTCGGATGTCGCCACGCTCGCCGCGCAGGGCGTCAAGACGCTGATCTGCAACCGTCCCGATGCCGAGAACCCGCCCGCCCTTCAAGCTGCCGCCATCCAGGCAGAGGCCGAAGCCCACGGCATCGCCTACGTCTACAACCCGTTCTCGGGCGGCACGATGACCCAAGACAACGTCGACGAACAGGCCGACGCCATCGCGGGCTCCGAAGGGCCGGTCGTGGCCTATTGTGCTTCTGGCAACCGCTCCACGGTGGTCTGGGCCTTCGGGGCCGCCGGTGACGTGCCGGTGGACGAGATCATCGCGACCGCAACCTCCTACGGCTACCCGTTCGAGCAGTTGCGCCCCGCGCTCGAAGCCGCCGCCGCGCGCAACACGGCCTGAGCCTCGGGCCTTGGAAACGAATGAAAGCTGAAATCTGCTCCGGTCACAGGCCGGAGGCTGACCGTGGCGAGACGGTAAGGTCTTGGGTCACAAAGCTTGGCAGGAAGAGCTCATCACGCTCAGTCGAGCCGCGCAGCACCGAGGATTTCGCCGAAGCCGCTGGCTTGCACGATGACCACATGCGGCATGTCACCAGCCGCGGTGACTTCCGTTTCGAACGGGGCGGGTTCGGACCATTCTCCGGCGACGCGCCAGGACTGGACGATGTTGTAATATTCGGTGGTCAGCCCGGCGTTCTCACCTCGGGTGATCTCGACCTCCTGCATCGGCATGTAGCCCACGACCTGCACCACCATGCGGGGCATGTCTCCGGAGCTTTCAGTCCAGACCGCGCGCACCAGCCATCCCCCGTCGGTGGGTTCAGCCTCCACCGTGACAGGCTGATCCGAGGCACGCTGTGCATTGATCCGGTCGGCCACTTCCATCGGTCGCGTGCCCACCACGTGATCGACACCGCCGATCACCATCTGCGGCGTGTAGACAACGGTCGATCCGGCGGCATGGGCATAGCCATTCTGGCGCGCCGTGTAGGCCGGGTCGGCAAACGTGTCCGGCCAGCCAATGTAATCCCAGTAATCGACGTGCAGGGCGAGGGCGATGACATCCTCGCGCCCGGCCAGCTCGGCAAGCAGCGCATCGGCCGGCGGACAGGACGAACAGCCCTGCGATGTAAACAGTTCCACGACCACCGGCCCGTCTGCCAGCGCCGGGAAAACCGTTAAACCGCTGGCCAGCACAGCCATGAGTGAGGTTCGTCGCATCATCTATCCGTCGATCCGTTGTTCCGCCAGTGCTTCCGATCTAGGGGATGTCGCCGGGATAAGCCAATCAAGCGTTCGAGAGGCTCCGTAACGCACGAGCCCGTCACAGCCATCGCCGCGTTCCCGCCAGGTATCGTTCTCCCTCCTCGCCGAATGCTCTCACCAGCGCCGCCTCCTCGGGCAGGATGAATCGCACCGTGAGAACAGCCACGTGCAACGGGATCAGAACGGCGGGGCTCAGCATGCCTTGCCACAGGACTTGCCCCGACAGGATCAGCACCATCCCGAGGTAGATCGGATTGCGGCTGATACGATAAGGCCCCTCCACGATCAACGTCTCCGGCGCGTGGTGCGGCTCGATCGTCGTTTTCTTTTTCCAGAACCATAGCGCCGCCCATGCGATGAACCCCAGTCCGACACAGGCAACCAGCAACCCGAGCCGGTGCAGAACCGGATCCGGAGCGCCCGCAACTGGCAGGAACCGCGCCAGCCCCCAGCCGAGGGCCATGAACAGCGCCAGCCAAAGGGGCGGAAGATCGGGGAAACCTTTCATCCACACATCTGGCCCCGCGCCGTGGCCGAGCGCAAGCCCCGCTGGACGACCGGATACTGGCCGTGATACCGCGCGCCCCATGGAGCCTGCCGCCCCCACACCGCCGGAAACCCCGCCGACCTTCTCACCCTCCGAGATCCTGCGTTTCTATTGGCTCAAGGATCACGGTCTGCTGCGCGCGCTCTGGACGAATTTCTACAAGCTCGACGATCAGGTCTGGCGTCAAAATCATCCCAGCCCCGCACGGCTGGCACAACTCAAGGCGATGGGTGCGGCCTCGGTCCTGTCCCTGCGTGGACCGGGCGCGGTGGTCAGCCGGATGGAAGCTGCCGCCTGCGCCAAGATCGGGCTGCCGTTTCACACGGTGTCCCTCCGGGCGCTGACTCTGCCGAAGCGCGCGCAATTGCTCATGCTCTTCGATGCCTTCCGCGAGATGCCCAAACCCATGGTCATCCACTGCAAGTCCGGCTCGGACCGGACCGGCCTCGCCTCGTTGATCTATCTGCACGCTTTCAAGGGCGTGCCGCTGGACGAAGCCCGCAAGCAACTGTCTTTGCGCTATATCCACAATCCGTGGGGCAAGGCCCGGATCGTCAACCGCCTGCTCGATGCCTATGCGAAGGCCCACGCCGAAACCGGTATCGGGATGGAGGAGTGGGTGCGCGACCATTACGACCCGGCAACGCTTCCCTGAACGAAAACGGGGCCCACGCGGGGCCCCGAAATCACCGTTGTATCAGCGGCTTATTCGGCCGCCATCGGCGCATCCTCGCGGGCAAGGTTGCGCAGGACGTAATGCAGCACGCCGCCGTTCTCGATGTACTCGATCTCCACGCCGGTATCGATCCGGCACTTCAGCGTGATCTCCTTGGTGGAGCCGTCGCCATAGGTGATCGTGCAAGGCACCTCGGCCAGCGGCGTCACGGAGTCGAGCCCCTTGATATCCACCGTCTCGTCGCCCTTCAGACCCAGCGTCTTGCGGGTATCGCCGCCTGTGAACTCGAACGGGATCACGCCCATGCCGACGAGGTTCGACCGGTGGATACGCTCGAAGCTCTCGGCGATCACGGCCTTCACGCCCAGAAGGTTGGTGCCTTTCGCGGCCCAGTCGCGCGACGACCCGGCCCCGTATTGCTCACCGCCGAAGATCACCAGCGGCACACCCTGCTCCTGGTAGGCCATGGCCGCATCGTAGATCGAGGTCTGCTTGCCGTCCGGCCCGAGGGTATATCCGCCTTCGACGCCATCCAGCATTTCGTTCTTGATCCGGATGTTGGCGAACGTGCCGCGCATCATCACCTCGTGGTTGCCGCGCCGCGACCCGTAGGAGTTGAACTCCCGAACCGGCACCTGACGCTCGACCAGGTACTGACCGGCAGGCGAGGATTCCTTGAACGACCCGGCCGGGCTGATGTGGTCGGTCGTGATCATGTCGCCCAGAAGCGCCAGAACCTTGGCCCCTTCGATATTCTCGATATCTTTGGTGTCCATTGTCATGCCCTGGAAATAGGGCGGGTTCTGGATGTAGGTCGAGGTCGGCGGCCAGTCGTAGGTTTCCTGCTTGGGAACGTCCACGCCCTGCCACTTCTCGTCGCCGGTGAAGACCTCCGCGTATTTCTCCTGGAAGGCCTCGCGCGTCACGGTCTTCTCGACCAGGTCGGCGATTTCCTTCTGCGACGGCCAGATATCCTTGAGGTAAACGTCATTGCCGTCCTTGTCCTGACCCAGCGGCTCGGTCGTGATGTCGACATTCATGTCGCCCACCAGCGCATAGGCCACGACCAGCGGCGGCGACGCGAGGTAGTTGGCGCGCACGTCGGGGCTGATCCGACCCTCGAAGTTGCGGTTGCCTGACAGGACCGACACGCCGATCAGGTCATTGTCGTTGATCGCCTTGGAAATCGGCGCATCCAGCGGGCCGGAGTTGCCGATGCAGGTCGTGCAGCCATAGCCGACGAGGTTGAAGCCGATGGCATCGAGATCGTCCTGAAGCTCGGCCGCCTCGAGGTAGGCCGACACGACCTGGCTCCCCGGTGCGAGCGAGGTTTTCACCCACGGCTTCCGGGTCAGGCCCTTTTCGTGCGCCTTCCGCGCCACGAGGCCCGCGCCGATCATCACGTAGGGGTTCGACGTGTTTGTGCACGAGGTGATGGAGGCGATCACGATGGACCCGTCGTGGATCTGGTAGCCGCCTTTTCCGTCGTTCACGTAGGCCCGCGCGTGGCTGCCCTCATCGCCCGGAATCTCGCGCGGCTCGGGTGCGCCGCCCTCACCTTCCCATGCGATTTCCTGCTTCTCGCCGGCATCCTTGGCCGCGCGCTGGCCCTTGACATACTCGTGGAAGGTCTTGGCCGCCTTGTCGAGCGAGATGTAATCCTGCGGCCGCTTCGGCCCCGAGATCGCGGGCACGATGGTGCCCATGTCGAGGTGCAGCGTATCGGTGTAGACCGGCGCGTAGGTTTCGTCGCGCCAGAAGCCGTTTTCCTTGGCATAGGCTTCCACCAGCGCGATCCGGTCCTCGTCACGGCCCGTGGTGCGCAGGTAGCGCAGCGTTTCCTGGTCGATCGGGAAGAAGCCGCAGGTCGCGCCGTATTCCGGCGCCATGTTGGCAATCGTCGCGCGGTCGGCCAGCGGCAGCGAGTCAAGGCCGTCGCCATAGAATTCGACGAACTTGTTCACCACGCCCTTCTCGCGCAGCATCTCCACCACCTTCAGCACGAGGTCGGTGCCGGTCGTGCCTTCCATCATCGCGCCGGTCAGCTCGAAGCCGACAACTTCCGGGATCAGCATCGAGATCGGCTGACCCAGCATCGCGGCCTCTGCCTCGATGCCACCCACGCCCCAGCCCAGCACGGCTGCGCCGTTGACCATGGTCGTGTGGCTGTCGGTGCCCACCAGCGTATCGGGGTAGGCCACCATCTCGCCGTTCTGGTCCTTGTCGGTCCAGACCGTCTGCGCGAGGTATTCGAGGTTCACCTGGTGGCAGATACCGGTGCCCGGCGGCACGACGCGAAAATTGTTGAACGCGGTCTGGCCCCATTTCAGGAACGTGTAGCGCTCCATGTTGCGCTCATATTCGCGGTCCACGTTCATCTGGAACGCGCGCGGGTTGCCGAATTCGTCGATCATCACCGAGTGGTCGATCACGAGGTCGACGGGGTTGAGCGGGTTGATCTTCTGCGGATCGCCGCCCAGCGCCTTGATCCCGTCGCGCATCGCGGCAAGGTCGACGACCGCCGGAACGCCGGTGAAATCCTGCATCAGCACGCGCGCCGGGCGATAGGCGATCTCGCGCGGGTTCTTGCCGCCCTTCTCCGCCCATTCGGCGAAGGCGCGGATGTCATCCGTGGTGACCGTGTTGCCATCCTCGAACCGCAGCATGTTCTCCAGCACCACCTTCAGCGCGGCGGGCAGCTTGGAGAAATCTCCAAGTCCGGCCTCTTCGGCGGCGGCGACCGAGTAATAGGCGACCGACTGGTCCCCCACGGTCAATGTCTTGCGGGTCTTCGATGAATCGTGGCCAACGGTAATGGGCATGGCGTCTGCCTCCTGTCCGGGTGTCGCTGCGAATTGTCTCGTCCGAGGTTGAAGTGCCATCCATCGCCGCGCCGATCAAGCGGGCATGTGGCCTCTCGCCCCGTATGTATACCATTGTATACTATCTCCGGCGACGCTCCGCAATCCGCAACCGCACGCCGCATGAAAAATCAACGGACCCGCAAGCGCGAAGTTCCCCCCGCGCCCCTTTTCCCTTGCCCGCAAACCGGCTACCGCTTGTCGCCATGGCCCTGAGTGTCACAGATATCGCCTGCGCACGCGGGCCTGCGCAGGTTCTGGCCGGTGTCACCTTCTCCGTGGCCGCAGGTGAGGCGCTGATCTTGCGCGGCCCCAACGGCGCCGGGAAAACCACGCTTTTGCGCACCCTTGCGGGCCTGACGCCGCCGCTTTCCGGCACGATCGAGCACGCAGACGGCGCCATCGCCTACGCCGCCCATGCCGACGGGCTGAAGACCCAGCTTTCGGTGGCCGAGAACCTGACCTTCTGGGCCGGTGTGTTCGGCGCGCCCTCCATCACGGCGGCCCTCGACGCCTTCGACTTGCACGATCTCGCCAGCCGCCGCGCGGGAGAGTTGTCCGCCGGGCAGAAACGCCGCCTGTCGCTCGCGCGTCTCCTCGTCACCGGCCGCCCGATCTGGTGTCTTGACGAGCCGACGGTTTCGCTCGACGCTGGGAACACCGCGCGCTTTGCCGCCGCCGTCGAAGCCCATCTCGCCACGGGCGGCTCCGCAATCATCGCCACCCATATCGACCTCGGCCTGCCCACCGCGCGCACCCTCGACATCACGCCCTTCATCTCCCGCCGGCTCAGGCAGGACGATCCCTTCGCGGATGCGCTGACATGATGGGGCTGCTGAAACGCGACCTCGCGCTGGCGATCCGCGCGGGCGGCGGCTTCGGCCTGTCGCTGGCCTTCTTCCTGATCTTCACCGCGCTGGTCCCCTTCGGTATCGGCCCCGAGACCGGGCGCCTGTCCGAGATCGCGGCGGGCCTGCTCTGGCTCGGCGCGCTTCTGGCTTGCCTCCTGTCGCTCGACCGCATCTTCCAGCTCGACTGGGAAGACGGCTCGCTCGACCTCCTCGCAACCTCCCCCCTGCCACTCGAAGCCCTCGCCGCCATCAAGGCCCTCGCCCATTGGCTCACCACCGGCCTGCCGCTCGTCGTCGCCGCGCCCATCCTCGGCCTGATCCTCAACCTCCCCGGCCCTGCCTTCGTGCCGCTGGTCCTTTCGCTTCTCGCCGGGACCCCTGCCCTCTCGGCCATCGGCACCTTCGGCGCGGCCCTGACCGTCGGCATCAAGCGTGGCGGCCTTCTGCTGTCGCTGCTGGTCCTGCCGCTTTACGTGCCCACGCTGCTTTTCGGCGCCATGGCCGCCACCCGAGGGGCGCAGGGCCTCGACCCCACCCCGACCCTCGCGCTGACTCTCGGCATCACGCTCGGCTGCGTCGCGCTGCTGCCCTTCGCCGCCGCTGGCGCGCTCCGGATAAACCTTCGCTAGAGAATGTCGCGCAAAAGTGGGCACCGGTTTTGCGCCCCGAGGACATGCGGCACCAAGACACCGCCGGACCCGCGACCCTTTGTCTATCCCTTGCGCCGCATCGCCCCATTGTGGGGGTGCACCCCCCCGCATATTGTCCGGCCCATGGCATCGATCTGGGAATATGCGAACCCACGCAAGTTCATGGGGACCTCCGCGGCGCTGTTGCCATGGGTGACGGCGATTGCGGCCCTGTGCCTGCTCGGCGGCCTGGTCTGGGGCTTCTTCTTCACCCCCAACGACTTCCGCCAAGGCTCGACCGTCAAGATCATCTACATCCACGTGCCCTCGGCCATCATGGCCGTGAACGCATGGTTCATGATGCTGGTCTGCTCGCTGATCTGGTTCATCCGCCGCCACCATGTCTCGGCACTCGCCGCCAAGGCCGCGGCCCCCGTGGGCATGGTCTTCACCCTCATCGCGCTGTTCACCGGCGCGGTCTGGGGGCAGCCGATGTGGGGCACGTGGTGGGAATGGGATCCGCGGCTCACGTCCTTTCTGATCCTGTTCCTCTTCTACCTCGGCTATATCGCCCTGTGGGAAGCGATCGAGAACCCCGACCAGGCCGCTGACCTGACCGCGGTTCTTTGCCTCGTGGGATCGGTCTTCGCGATCCTGTCGCGCTACGCGCTGGTGTTCTGGAACCAGGGCCTGCACCAGGGCACGACGGTCAGCACCGTCGGCGTCGGCGTGGAGGAGAACGAGGGCGTTTCGAGCGTCTTCCTCTACCCGATGCTGACCTGCCTGACCGGCTTCGTTTTCCTGTTCATCACGCTGGTCCTCTACCGCACGCGCACGGAAATCCGCGCCCGTCGCCTTAAGGCCCTCATCGCGCAGGAGCAGATGGCATGAGTCTCGACCTCGGCCAATACGCGGTGCCGGTCCTGTCGGCCTATGCCGGGGCGCTCGGGCTTCTGTTGGTGCTGATCGTGGCCTCGGTCCTGCGCGCGCGTTCGGTCGCGCGGCGGCTGGCGGAAACCGAACAGCGGCGCGGGGTGCGGGCGAAATGAAGGTCAACTGGCTCATGGTGCTGCCGCTGGCGCTGACGCTCGGCTTCTTCGGGATGGCGGGCTGGCAATTGATGCGCAACAGCGATGACCTCACCGCCGGGGTCGACACCACCGCGCTGCGCTCCGCGCAGGAGGGGCACCCGGCCCCGCCGCTGGAGCTGGTGGCGCTCGGCGACACGCCCGTGCTGACCCGCGACGCGCTCGAGGGCGAGGGCCTCGTGATCGTGAATTTCTTTGCGTCCTGGTGCCCGCCCTGCCGCGCCGAACATCCGACGCTCACCGCGTTGGCCGACGCCGGCGTGCCGCTTTACGGCGTGAACTACCGCGATATCGAGGCGCAGGCCCTCGACTTCCTCGACGAACTGGGCAATCCCTACGACCTGATCGGCGCCGATCCGCAGGCGACGAACGGGCGCGACTGGGGCGTGGTCGCCATGCCGGAAACCTTCTTCGTCAATTCCGAAGGCGTCGTCGTGCTGCACTTCCGCGGCCCAATCGTGCGCCGCTCGCTGGAGAACCAGGTCCGCCCGGCGCTGGCCGAAGCCGGCTATTCCCTGCCTGAGCTGCCCCCGCTCAACGAAGTCGAGACGAACTGAGCCTTCGCGAGACGTCGGGTCTCACCGGCAAACCCCATCCCGTCCCCACAAAGGGCATCCCGCCCCGGGCAGCAGCCCCGCCATCGACCTGTGATCGCACGAAACCGGGATTGGGACGTCGGGATCGCGACGTCGGAACTGGCACGCCGGTATTGAGACGTCGGGATCGGGACTGCGGAATAAGCCGACGGGAGCGGCCAGCAACGTGACGGCGCCCACGATCCGCACTTCCGAAATCAGTGCAGACGAGGCCCGCCAACCCAGGCAGGCGTGGCGTTCAGGCGACCATACGCCATCTGACAGAGCTCCAGATCACCGACGCCAACGCCGCGTTTGCGCTCGTCCACGTCAACGCCGCAATCCGCCCGCCCTCAGTAGATATACCGGATCTGGTCCGTCCAGAACCGCTCGATCCGTTTCAGCGAATGGTTCATCCGGTCCACGCCATCTGCATCCATCACGCCCTGCCGTTCCAGGCCCTCCGCGTGGCGCAGGAACAGCTGGTCGACGGTCTTGCGCACATTGCGCCCCTTCTCGGTCAGGCGCACGCGCACGGACCGGCGGTCGATCTCGCAGCGCTGGTGGTGCATGTAGCCCATGTCCACGAGCTTCTTGAGATTGTAGCTGACGTTGGAGCCCTGGTAATAGCCGCGCGATTTCAGCTCGCCCGCCGTGACCTCGTTCTCGCCGATGTTGAACAGCAAAAGCGCCTGCACAGCGTTGATGTCGAGGATTCCCAGCCGCTCGAACTCATCCTTGATGACGTCGAGCAGAAGCCGATGCAGGCGCTCCACCATGGACAGGGATTCCAGGTACGCCCCCAGAAAACCGGTCTGGGCGGGCGTCGCTAGGGGCGCGTGCATACTCATGATTTGGGCTCCGCAAATACTGCTTTCGCCCAAGATTCGGTGAAAAACGAAAAAATTCGGTTAAGCGCCGGAAAGCTCGTGAAATCAGGCGCCTCTGCCCAATGTCGGCTGCATTTCCGCCGACAGCCGCCCGATCATCGGGGCCAGCGACGCCGGCGGCTCGGCCTGCCCCGAGACCCATTGGTAAAGGTCGTGATCGGCCTCGGCCAGCACCGCCTCGAACGCGTCCAGCGTGGCCGCATCGGCCGTGGCGAGGTTAGCATCGGCCCAGCCGCCGAGGATCAGGTCCATCTCCTTGATCCCCCGGTGCCAGGCCCGCATCCGCAGCCGCTTGAGCCGTGTCTCGGCAGTCTCGCTCATGCGCCGCCCGACAGCGCCATGCGCAGACGCTTTTCCAGCCGCCCCATGCGCTCGGCCAACGCCGTCTGCTCCTGCCGCATCTGGCGGATGTCGAGCAGCAGCTTTTCCATGTCCTCGTCGATCCCCTCGATCACCTCCGGGCTGTCCAGCCCTTCGCCGCGACCGCTCAGAAGCCACATCATCGACACGCCCAGGATCCCGGCCAGCATCGACAGCTTGTTGGCGCGCGGTTCGGCCTGGTCGTTCTCCCACGCGCGGATGGTCTTCACCTTCACGCCCAGGCGCTTGGACAGGTCCGACTGGCTCAGCCCTGCGGCCTCGCGCGCGCCAGTCACCCGGTCGCCGAAAGTGGTGGTTTCCGCATCGAACCAGTCGGCAGACGGCAGCGACAGATCGCTCATGTTATTTCCCTCGTACAGGTTGAATGCGTGCGGACACGCTCGTATCAGTTGCCCTCAGACATATAGTCCATTGTCTGCAAACCCCAGCCTCAAGGACGCGACACGATGCCCTTCCTTTCCGACACGCTTGCCCGGGTGAAGCCTTCGCCCACCATCGCCGTCTCCAACCTCGCCGCCGAATTGAAGCGCCAGGGCAAGGATGTCATCGGCCTCGGCGCGGGCGAGCCGGACTTCGACACGCCCGACAACATCAAGGCTGCCGCCAAGGCCGCCATCGACGCAGGGAAAACGAAATACACCGCCGTCGACGGCCTGCCCGAGCTGAAGGAGGCGATCTGCGCCAAGTTCAAGCGCGACAACGGTCTCGACTACGCGCCCGCGCAGGTCACCGTCGGGACCGGTGGCAAGCAGATCCTCTACAACGCGCTCATGGCCACCCTGAACCCGGGCGACGAAGTCATCATCCCCGCGCCCTACTGGGTCTCCTACCCCGACATGGTGCTGCTCGCGGGCGGCGAGCCGGTCTTCGTCGAAGGCCCCTCCCAGAACGGCTACAAGATCACGCCCGAGGACCTCGAGGCCGCGATCACGCCGAAAACAAAGTGGTTCATCTTCAACTCGCCCTCCAACCCCACCGGCGCGGGCTACACCGCCGAGGAGCTCAAGGGGCTGACCGACGTCCTGATGAAGCACTCCCATGTTTGGGTCATGACCGACGACATGTACGAACACCTCGTCTACGACGATTACGTCTTCGCCACGCCCGCCGAGGTCGAACCGGGGCTCTATGACCGCACGCTCACCTGCAACGGCGTCTCCAAGGCCTATGCCATGACCGGCTGGCGCATTGGCTACGCAGCAGGGCCCGAGGAGATCATCAAGGCCATGCGCAAGGTGCAGTCGCAGTCCACCTCCAACCCCTGCTCCATCTCGCAATGGGCGGCGGTCGAGGCGCTGAACGGCACCCAGGACTTCCTCGCGCCCAACAACGAGATCTTCAAACGCCGCCGCGACCTCGTCGTGTCGATGCTGTCCGAGATCGACGGCCTCACCTGCCCGGTCCCCGAAGGCGCCTTCTACGTCTACCCGATGATCGACGGGTTGATCGGCAAGACCTCCCCGGCGGGCACGAAGATCGACACCGACGAGGCCTTTGCGACGGCCCTGCTGGAGGAGAAAGGCGTGGCCGTCGTCTTCGGCGGCGCCTTCGGCCTCAGCCCCGCCTTCCGCATCAGCTACGCGACGAGCGACGAGAACCTGAAAGAGGCCTGCACGCGGATTCAGGATTTCTGCGCGTCGCTCAAGTGACGATGCTACCCCGCCCGAACCTTAGGGCGGGGTGACACACGTTCCGCCCTTTCGGCCTCAGGCCGTGCCGAGCACCGAGGAGATCAGGAAGAAGATCACCGCCGAGATCGCCGCCGCCGCCGGCACCGTGACGACCCATGCCGCGACGATGGTCATGAAATGCGAGCGCCGCACAAGCTTGCGCCGGCGCCGCTCCTCCGGCGCGTATCTCGGCGGCACGGGCATCGCCAGACGCGCCTTTCGGATCCGCCGCTCCGTGTCCCATTCGCGGAAGAAGCCCACGCCGAAGACCGCCCCCACCGCGATGTGGGTCGAGCTGACGGGCAACCCCAGCCAGCTTGCCACGATCACCGTGATCGCCGCCGACAGCGCCACGCAATAGGCCCGCATCGGGTTCAGCTTGGTGATCTGGCTGCCCACCATGCGGATCAGCTTCGGCCCGAACAGGAACAGGCCGAACGAGATCCCGAAGGCCCCGATCACCATCACCCAGACCGGGATGCTGACCGCATCGGTGAAATTCCCCGATTGCGAGGCCTGCACGATCGCCGCCAGCGGACCCACCGCATTGGCCACGTCGTTCGCGCCATGGGCGAAACTCAAGAGCGCCGCCGAGACGACCAGCGGAATGCCGAACAGCACCTTCAGCGACTTGTTGCGGTTCTCCAGCCCCTCGGATTGCTTGGCGATCACCGGAATCATCACGATCCACGTCAGCGCGCCGATACCTGCCCCGATCAGAAGCGCCGTCGCCATGTCGATGCTGATGATCCGGTTCAGACCCTTCAGCGCGAGGTAGGACGCGAAAGCCCCCGCCATGATGCCCACCAGCATCGGCACCCAGCGGCGGGCGGCGGCGATCTTGTCGTCCTGGTAGATGATCCGCGACTTGATGAGCGCAAGGAACAGCGCGGCGACCACGCCGCCCAGAACCGGCGAGATCACCCAGCTGGCGGCAATCGCGCTCATCGTGGGCCAGTTCACGGCCGCAAAACCAGCCGCAGCAATACCGGCGCCCATCACGCCGCCCACGACCGAATGCGTGGTCGAGACCGGCGCGCCGACCCACGTGGCAAGGTTCACCCACAGCGCTGCGGACAGAAGCGCCGCCATCATCGCCCAGATGAACACCTCCGCCGTGCCCATGCTTTCGGGCGCGATGATGCCCTTCGCGATGGTCGAGACCACGTCACCCCCGGCGATCAGCGCCCCGGCACTTTCGAAAATCGCCGCGATCGCAATGGCTCCGCCCATGCTCAGCGCGTTCGCGCCCACGGCAGGCCCCATGTTGTTGGCGACGTCGTTGGCCCCGATATTCAGCGCCATGTAGGCGCCGAAACAGGCCGCGACGACCACGATCAGGGAATTGGAGGTCTGCCCGAAGAACAGCATCGCCACGAGGCCCGCAAGCACCACGAACACCAGCGAGATGCCCGGCCCCACCAGCGGGCGCCCGACATATTGCGTCGCCATCTCGAGGTTGGACAGACGCCCAAGGTCGCGGTCCAGCGTCTCGAGGTGGCGCGGATCGGTGTGTTCGTTGGTCATGCCTGTCTCCCCCCAGAGGTTCGCAGCCCCTTAGCGCAGGCCGCGCCGGGGATTCAACGCCTCCCGCCCCGTGGGGTCAGGATGCTTGGGAATGGAAGATTTCCTGCAACTCCGGCTCGTCCACCATCTCGGCGGCGTCCTCGGCCGTGACCCATTTGCGGGTGCGCTCCCCCGCTTCGGGGTAATCCTTCGACAATTCGGTCACCGCGACCGAATAGACCAGCGTCTCCACCGGGTAGCTCCAGCCCGTCGGTTGCCGTTTCTGGTAAACGTAGGTGCCTTCCGGGCGGCTGTTGGCATTGCCGGTTTTGACGCCCGCTTCTTCCCACGCTTCCTGCAAGGCGGCTTCGTGGGATGTCATCCCCCGGATCGGCCAGCCTTTCGGAATGATCCAGCGCTTGGTCTCGCGGCTGGTGACGAGCAGGTATTCCCGATTGTCCGCATCGCCCCGATGGCACAGGGCCGCAACCTGCAGTCGCTTGGGACGCTGCAAGAGGGGCGCGAGGAACTCGGCCCAGGTCTTCTGGAGGACATTGGTCACAATCGAAACCGCTCAAGATTTTGTTTTTTATGAATATAACGGAATAGGTCAGAAACTGCAACTTATTCAAAAGATACGGGCGCAACCGGCCAGCCCGATGGGCCACGGGCCGAGCGGCCCACACCATGGCGGGGTGGCTCACCTGCGACCAGCCCACCCTTGACAAAAGCCTGACAAAATTACCTTTACTTAATGTTTTCAATGCCTTCAACTCCGTCACCGCGCGTGAGCCCACCCATCCAAACCGCGCGCCCTCTTGCCCATGTCTCCGCTGCCCGTTACGCCGCATCCATGCCGCGCGCGAGCCTCGTTGACCACCTGATCCTGATCCTCGGCTGCCTCGCGATGCTGGGGCCGCTTGCCCTCGCCCTGTCCGCCGGCCTCTCCCCATCGGCCATGTCCCCGCTTCTCGCCGACCAGCCCTACCGTCCCACGCTCGGCCAGATGCTCGGCACCTCGCTCGCCATCGCCACCGGGGTCGCGCTGGTCAAGACCGCCGTCTCCTTCCTCGCCGCCTACGCGCTGTCGGTCTTCCGCCTTCGGCACGCCTCGACGATCATGGCGCTCCTGCTGCTGCCGCTGTTCCTGCCGATCGAAAGCCGCATCCTGCCGACGATCCTGATCACGGACGCGCTCGGGCTTCTGAACAGCTACACCGGCCTGATCCTGCCGGTGACGGCCACCGGCCTCGGCACGCTGATCCTCCGCGCCCAGATCCTTCAGATGCCGCCCGAGATCTTGGAGGCCGCTCGCCTCGACGGCGCCGGCCCGTTCCGCGCTCTGTGGGAAATTTACCTCCCGCTCTGCCTGCCCGCCATCGCGGCGCTGCTGGCGTTCTTCTTCGTGCTGGGGTGGAACCAGTACCTCTGGCCGCTCGTCGCCAGCCCATCCCTCCCCGACCGCGCGACCGTTGTCAGCGGGCTGGCGCTTCTGAGCATTGGCTCACGCCCGTCCCTCGCGCTCGCCGCCGTCGCGATGCTGCCGCCGCTCGTGGTCTTCGTGGTGGCGCAACGCTGGATCGTGCGCGGCCTCGCGCCGATGCGCGACTAGCGCGACAGCTCTTCCAGCAGGATATTCCAGACCAGCCGGATGCGACGCGACCGCCGCAACTCGCGGTGGGTGACGATCCACATGTCGACGGGCATCGACGGCTCGCCTTCCAGCACGGCGACCACGCCGGGCGAGCGGGCGGCGATGTCGTCGGACATCATCCCGATGCCGAGACCTGCGCAGACCATCTGCCAGGCCGCGAAGATCGTCCGGGAATAGAGCCGCCCCGACCCGGGCGGCAGGTCGAAGCCGCGCAGGCCCATCTCGCGCGCCATCTCCTCGGGCGGGCCGAAGCCGATGAAGGGCATCGTTTGCGCCTCGGCCATCACGCGCGGGTTTCCGTGGCGCTGCACGAACCCCTGGCTGGCGTAGAACCGCGCGCGGCTGCCGGTCAGCTCCCGCCCGATCAGCTCCGGCTCGGTCGGGCGCATGTGGCGCACCGCGATGTCCGCCTCGCGCCGCAGAAGATCCGAAATGTCGTTGGTCACGATCAGCTCGACCTCCAGCTCCGGCGCCGCCGCGGCCAGTTTCTCAAGGATTTCCGGCATCACATGGATCGCCAGCATGTCCGACACGCTGATCGACACGCGGCCCGCGATGGTGTCGTTGCGGCCGGCCGCCACCAGCGAGACGCGCGCGGCGGCCTCTCCCATGGCGCGCACTTCGGCCAGCACGTCCGCGCCCGAGGGGGTCAGCACGAGGCCCCGCCCGACCCGCTCGAACAACGCGACACCCAAGGCGGCCTCCAGCGCCGTCACCTGCCGCCCGACCGTCGGCTGGGTCGTGTGCAGGACGCGCGCTGCGCCGGACAGGCTCCCCTCTTCCGCCGTCGCCAGAAACGCGCGGACCTGGTTCCAGTCGAAGCGTATCGCATCCCAATTCATGCGCGAACGCATAGCACACATTCGCGGCCATGCAATTTCGTTTGGGCGTGTCCGGCGGTATACAGCGACAACCGCTCAAGGAGAGTGCCGTGACCGCCATGACCCAATCGACCGATGCCCAGTTCTGGGACCGTGCCGCCCGAAAATACGCCCAGAGCAAGATCAGCGACATGGAGGCCTACCAGACCACGATGGCGCGCACCCGGGCGCATCTTGCTGCCTCGGACAGGGTGTTCGAACTGGGTTGCGGGACGTCGTCGACCGCCCTGCTGCTGGCGCCGGACGTGGCCCATGTCACCGCCTCCGACATCTCGGCAGAGATGATCGAGATCGGCAAGGAAAAGGTGTGGGACGGCGGCATCCGCAACGTGACCCCCGTGCAAGGCGTGATCGGCGATCCGGGGCTCGACGGCCCGTTCGACGTGATCCTTGCCTTCAACCTGCTGCACCTTGTGCCCGACCCCGAGGCCACGATTGCCCGCGCCTTCGCGCAGCTGCCGTCGGGCGGTCGCTTCATCTCCAAGACGCCCTGCATGGCGGGAAAACGCTGGATCTTCGCGCCGCTCATCGCCGGGCTGCGCCTGTTCGGGCGGGCACCGACGCACGTGCACCTGTTCCGCACGGACAGCCTGGAACGGATGATCTCCGACACCGGGTTCGAGATCGTGGAGACGGGCGATTACCCCCGCAGGATGCCCTCGCATTTCGTGGTGGCCCGCAAACCTTAGGCGGCAACCTTGACCCTCGAGCGCTTTAGCGGGAAGGTCGCCGGCACGTAACCAAGCGTGCGATCGGCTCCCCATGACGGAACTTCCCGAATATTACTTCCGCATCCGAGAGAACGGGGCCGCCGTGTTCCGGGTGTCGACCGACAACCGCCAGCGGCGCATCGAGATGGACGAAATTGCCGTCGTCAACGTGCGCAACGGGAACGTCAAACCCCATGGCGATCATGTCCTGACCGACGAGGAGAACGCCGTCATCGCGGATTGGATGGCGGAGCGGCAGGCCGTCCTGGCCGAACGGGACATCGACGATATTCACCGGGCCATCGACTACCTGAACCTGACGACCCACTGGGCACAAAGCCGTGCAAGCGACGACGACCTCGAAGAGGTGACGGATCGCCTGCTTCTGGCGATGCACGACCTGCGCGGCGTGCTCGTGCGCAAGAAGGCCGACCGGGTGATTGCTGCCAAGGCGGCCGAGGAGGCGGCGGAATAGCTAAAGTGATACTTTAGCTACTCCTTGCAACCGTTTGTTTTTGAGTGTTATTGCCGGATTGTCCTGATCCGGTAATCCGTCACGCCGGGTGGCACTTGGGCCATCTCCATGCAGGCGTCAGTTTCGTCCGTGACCATCCAGATATGGCCCGGATCGGTGGTATAGGCCGCCGCCTGACCGGGGTTGAGCGCGGTGATGGCCACACGTCCCCCGTTAGGGTCGATCCAGACGAGGCGACGCAGCCCGTCGGACGAGTTGATGAAATTGACCACCTGCTGCGTGCCGGTATCGCGCGACGAAACCCGCCCGAGATTGTCGCAGGCGAGGAAGCCCGGCGAGGCGTCGATGGGGGCCGAGGGCACGCTGCCGCTCAGCGCGTCAAGCTGCGCGGCCTCGGCGCAATCGGCCAGGAAGGGGCCGATGCTGTTCGGGCCATTGCCGGTGATCGTGAAGCCGTTGCCGGTGTCCGGCCGGTCGAACCGAACCGTGCGGTCGCCGGCAATCACCAGCCAGGCCGGATCACTGACCTCGGCTTCGATGGCGATGCCGCTGATCCCGAATTCCGCGCCGACGCCCGCAACCGTTCCGTCCAGAAGCGCAGTACGCCCGTCGGGAATGCGCGCTTGCACCTGCACGGGCGCGCCGTTCTGCAGGCCGGAGATATCGGCCGCGATCTCGAAACGGACGAACGGGTCACGTTCCCCGATGATACATTCGCCCGAGATCACCACGTCGTCGGTTTCCGGCACGGCGTAGCTGATCGCGATGTAGGTCTCGGCCGGGTTCTCCGCGTCGACCTGCGTGAAGCGCGTCCATGTGTGCCCGGAGATGTCCGGGCCGAGGTCGGGCGTCAGCGCCTGTGCCACCGGGGCCTCCCCTGCCGGCGGCGGCGCGGTCTCGGCCGGACTGCCCGCGCAGGCGGTGATGAAGTCCGAGACATAGGACTGGTTCGCGCTCAGGTCAAAGGCGATGTTGAAATCAGTCAATCCCACGACGCCGTAGCGCACAACCGGGACGGAGGCGAGCATCGCCAGCTCCGGTCCGTCGGCCTGCACGGTGATTTCCGGGCCGCCCACCGGATCGGTCTCGGCGTTGAAAATCTGCGCCGGGTGGGTCAGCACCGTGCCCGCGTCATCGGTCAACTGGAAGGCGACGGTATCGCCCGCCTGCGCCGCGCCCGTGAAAGCCTCGAACCTGATATGCGCCGCGCCGCCCGGCGCGCAGCGGGCCCAGATCAGCCCGCGCGGCACGCGGGCGCCCTCGGCCTCGGCCTGTTCGGCGTCGAAGGTCTGCGTCGCCACGAGGTCGAGCGCAGGTGCGCCTCCGCCGAAAGGGGAATGGGAATTGAAGACCCATGTGAAGGCCTCCTGCGCGGAAGCAGGGGCCGCGAGGCACAGGGCCAGTGGAAGGGCACGGGAAAGGGACATTGGAAAACTCCTGAGACGAATGGCGAAAGCAAACGCCCTTGCGCGCCTTGAGGCAAGACATTCCGCGCAGGCGCGGCCAAGGGGCCGGATTTCGCGCGAAATCCGTCTGGAAATCTCGAGATTTCCTTCCGGAAAACTGCAGTTTTCCGGCACCGCGCGCTCAGAGACGGGTGAAATGACTGGTGATCCGCGCATCCTTGCGAGGGCCGGTGACGCGCCAGACGTGCGTGAACCGCTTGGGCAGGTCGAAGTCATAGGTCACGCGGTAAAGATCGGGATCACAGTGATGCACGGCCTCCGCGCCCGCCTGCGGAACGACGTGAAACGGCCGCCCGTCCTCGAAGAACACATCCAGCGTGTCCGCGGTCGCCCGCCACAGGTAGCAGCGCGTCGCCTGCATCGGCGGCGCGTCCCCGTAATGCAGCACGCCGCTTTCTTCCTGCACCAGCCCGGCGGCATCGGGCCGCCACAGGGCCGCACCCTCCAGCCGACCGGTGACACCGGCGCGGGCATCCTCGATCACGCGGTCAAGCCGCCAGCGCCCTTCGAGATCCGCAAGGGTGATCATTTCCGCGCCCCGCCCCCGCTGAAAGCCCGCAATTTCCGCTCCATCGCCTTGTTCCCCCCGGTCCTTCCGCCTATCAGACAGCCGAACGCCGCAGCGAAAGGCAAGCCCATGATCCCCCGCTATTCCCGCCCCGAGATGACCCAGATCTGGGAGCCCGCCACCAAGTTCCGCATCTGGTTCGAGATCGAGGCCCATGCCTGCGACGCTATGGCCGACCTGGGCGTGATCCCGCGCGAGAACGCGGAGGCGGTGTGGAAAGCCAGGGACGTCGAGTTCGACGTCGCCCGCATCGACGAGATCGAGGCCGTCACAAAGCACGACGTGATCGCGTTCCTTACGCACCTGGCCGAGCATGTGGGCAGCGACGAGGCCCGCTTCGTCCACCAGGGCATGACCTCGTCGGACGTGCTCGACACCTGTTTCAACGTGCAGCTCGTGCGCGCCGCTGACCTGCTGCTCGAAGGGATCGACCGGGTCTTGGCCGCGCTGAAGACCCGGGCGATGGAGCACAAGATGACCCTGCGCGTGGGCCGCAGCCATGGCATCCACGCCGAGCCGACCACGATGGGCCTGACTTTCGCCCGCTTCTATGCCGAGATGGACCGCAACCGGAACCGCATGGAAAAGGCCAAGTGGGAAATCGCTACCGGGGCCATTTCGGGCGCTGTCGGCACATTCGCCAACATCGACCCGCGCGTCGAGGAACATGTCTGCGAGAAACTGGGGCTGGAACCGGAGCCGATCAGCACGCAGGTCATCCCGCGCGACCGCCACGCCGCCTTCTTCGCCACGCTTGGCGTGATCGCGAGTTCCATCGAGAACATCGCCATCGAGATCCGCCACATGCAGCGGACCGAGGTGCTGGAAGGGGCGGAATTCTTCTCGATGGGGCAGAAGGGCTCCTCGGCGATGCCGCACAAGAAGAACCCTGTGCTGACCGAGAACCTGACCGGCCTCGCGCGTCTGGTGCGTATGGCCGTGATTCCGGCGATGGAGAACGTGGCGCTCTGGCACGAGCGGGACATCTCGCATTCCTCGGTCGAACGGATGATCGGGCCGGACGCCACCGTGACGCTGGATTTCGCCCTTCACCGCCTGGCCGGCGTGGTCGAGAAGATGTTGATCTTCCCCGAGAACATGCTGGAAAACATGAACAAGTTTCCCGGTCTTGTGATGAGCCAGCGGGTGCTTCTGGCCCTGACGCAGGCCGGCGTCAGCCGCGAGGACGCCTACGCCATGGTGCAGCGCAACGCGCTGAAGGTTTGGGAAGAACGCCTCGATTTTCAAGAGCTTCTGCTGGCCGATGCCGAGGTCGTCGCCGTCCTTGGCGAAGACACGATCCGCGAGAAATTCGACATGGGCTACCACACCAAGCATGTCGACACGATCTTCCGGCGGGTCTTCGGCGAAGCTTGATTTTGCGGGTGCAGAAAGTCGTGGTATCCTCCGTTTCGTGACGCATGACACGGGGGATCACATCATGACGCTCAAGACCTTGCTGGCCGCATCCGTTCTGGTGCTGGTCCCAATGATCGCGCAGGCCCAGTGCGAGTCGAGTAGACTGAATGTCAGCTGCGCCGAGGGCACGACGTATGATACCGAGACGATGACCTGCGTGGCCGCGCCGACAAGCTGAGGCCCGCGCCGACACCTCCTGTTAATCCTCCTGCGCTAGGCTCGCCCCGTTCCGAAATCACGAGGGCACGTCCTTGCGCAGTGCATTCGACGCCAACACGGCTTCCACGGTGCTCGACGGGGAAATCGAGCATGACTTCCGCATGGTCGACGTCACACCGCGCCGGCTCAGCAAGAAGCAAAAGGCGGCGGTGATCGTGCGTTTGCTGCTGGGGCACGGTGTCTCGCTCGGCGTCAGCAAGCTCTCCCCCGACGACCAGGCGACGCTCGCCCATACCATTGCCGCGCTTGGCGATATCGACAAGCCGACCCTGTCCGAAGTGGTGCGTGAGTTTACCCGGCAGATCGACAATCTCGCCCTCAGCTTTCCGCGCAGCCTGTCGGAAACCGTCGAATTGCTGGAACCCTATCTCGCCCCCGGCGCGCTCGGCAAATTGCGATCCGCGGCCGAGCGGACAGACAGCAACGACCCGTGGGGCCGCATCGCGCGCCAGCCCATCGAACGGCTGCGCCCGCTTCTGGCCACCGAAAGTGCCGAGGTCTGCGCCGTACTGCTTTCCAAGCTCAGCGTCGCCATGGCGGCGGAGCTTCTGGGCGGCCTGCCCCCCGACCGCTCCGACATCCTCGCGCATTCCATGGCGCTGACCGAGACCATCACGCCGGACCTCGTCGACCGTATCGGCCTGCACGTCGCCGCCGTGATCGATTCCGCCCCGATCAACGCCTTCGACAAGGCCGCGGCGGTGCGCGTTGGCGCGATCCTCAACGCCTCCCCGCAGGAGATGCGCGACCGGATGCTGGAAAGCCTCGATACGCGCGACGCGCCGTTTGCGGTCGAAGTGCGCAAGAACATCTTCACCTTCGAACATATTCCGAACCGGGTCGAACCGGCGGACGTGCCGATCATCATGCGCCGCGTGAACGGCGATACGGCGGTCACCGCGCTGGCGGCGGCCAAGACCGCGGCCCCCCTGTCGGTCGAATTCCTGCTGGAAAACATGTCGAAACGCCTTGCCGAACAGCTCCGCGACGATGCCGAGGCGCGCAATGCCCCGAAGCCCGAGGAAGGCGAGGCCGCCATGGCCGACGTCATCGCGGCGATCCGCGCGCTGGAGGCCGAGGGAGAGTTGACGCTGATCGTCCCCGACGATTGAGCGCCTGCGCGCTCCCCCCTCGCCGTGGCCCGCCAGACGCCCTATCTAGATCCACATGGTTCTGGAATTCACGCCCAGTGGCATCTATTGCCCCGCTGCCGATGCCTATATCGATCCGTGGCGCCCGGTGCCGCGCGCGCTGATCACCCATGGCCATTCCGACCACGCCCGCCCCGGTATGGGTGCCTACATGGCGACGAAGGCCGCCGCCCCTGTGATCCACCACCGCCTCGGCGGCGATATCCGAATGGAAACAACAGACTACGGTGTCACCCACCGGATCGGTGACGCCGATATCAGCTTCCATCCCGCGGGCCACGTGCCGGGCTCCGCCCAGATCCGGGTCGAGGTGGATGGCGAGGTCTGGGTCGCCTCGGGCGATTACAAGGTGATCGACGATGGCCTGTCCGAGCCGTTCGAACCGGTCAAATGCCACACCTTCATCACCGAAAGCACGTTCGGCCTGCCGATCTACGACTGGCCCGATCAGGACGTGCTGGCCCGTGACCTCAACGACTGGTGGCGCGGATGCGTGGCCGAGGGAAAACGCGCGGTGCTTGGCGTCTACGCGCTAGGCAAGGCGCAGCGTATCCTGCGCCTGCTCGACCCGTCCATCGGCCCGATCCTTACCCACGGCGCGGTGGAAGCCACGAACAGCGTGTTACGCGCGCAGGGCCTCGCCCTGCCCGACACGGTGCAGGTTGTCGACGGGATCGACGCGAAATCGCACCCGGATGCCATCGTGCTCGCTCCGCCCTCTGCCCTCGGCACGCCCTGGATGAAGCGCTTCGGCGCGGTCTCCACCGGGTTCGCCTCCGGCTGGATGCGCCTGCGCGGGGTTCGGCGCCGCCGTGCCGCCGACCGGGGCTTCGTCGTCAGCGACCACGCGGACTGGAAAGGCCTGAACTGGGCCATCGAACAGACCGGGGCCGAGCGCGTGTTCGTGACCCACGGCTACACCGCGCAATTCAGCCAATGGCTGCGCGAGCAGGGCTATGACGCGGGAATCGTCCAGACCGAATTCGGCGGTGAAGACCTTGATGAAGCGGAGGAAAATGCCGCATGACAGCGTTGAGTTTCGCCGATCGCTTCTACCTCTTCCAGACCAGGACACTGGAACGCGCGGCCCTGCGCTTCATCGCCCCGCAGCGGATCCTGCGCGTGATGTTCGCGTTCACGGCGCGCATGGGCGGAAAGGTGCCACGAGGCGTCGCGGTGACGCCCGATGTCCATGGCGGGCTTTGGTTTCAGCCCGAGAAGGTCAACCCCGACGCCCCGGTGATTTTCTATGTCCACGGCGGCGGCTTCACCATCGGCAATCCCCGGACCCACGCCGCCCTCGTCGCTGCGCTGGCCGAACAGACCGGCCTCCGCGCCTATGCCGCACCATATCGCCTTGCGCCCGAGCATCCCTTTCCCGCCGCGCGCGACGATGTCATCGCGGCCTACACGCGGCTGGTCGAGGCCGGGACGCCACCCGTCGCAATCGGCGGCGACAGCGCCGGTGGATGCCTGGCCCTCAGCGTCCTTCAACACGCCCGGGACACCGGCCTGCCCCTGCCACGGGCCGCCTGCCTGATCGGCCCGATCGCCGACCTCTCCGGCAGCGTCGAGGACCGCTTTGCCGGTGCGACCAACGAGTTGCTGATACCGCCGCAATGGCCTGCCCGTATCCGCGACCTCTACCTTCCGGGCCTCGACCCGACCGACCCGAAGATCTCGCCCCTGTTCGGCGATTTGACCGGCCTGCCTCCGACCCTGATCCATGCCGCCGAGGGCGAGGCCCTGGCGCAGGACAGCGCCCGCGTGGCCGAGGCGATGGACGAGGCGACGCTGGATCTCTGGCCGGGTCTTCAGCATGTCTGGCATCTGCACGCCGGGCGGATGCCCTCGGCGGACCGCGCGATCTCGAAGCTTTCCGCCTTCATCAAAGCCCACGCATGAAGGACTTCGCCGCCCTTTTCACCGCGCTGGACCAGACCACCAAGACCAGCGTGAAGACCGCCGCGCTGACCGAGTATTTAGCCGCCGCGCGCGAGGAGGACCGGGTCTGGACCATCGCGCTTCTGTCCGGCCGCCGCCCCCGCCGCGCGATCACCACCACGAAGCTGCGCGAATGGGCAGCAGAGCGCGCGGGCATCCCGCTTTGGCTGTTCGAAGCCTGCTACCCGGTCGTGGGCGACCTCTCGGAGACCATCGCGCTGGTCCTTCCCGAACCGGAAACGCGGATCGAGCGCAGCCTGTCGGACTGGATCGCCACATTGCGCGCCCTCGACAAGGCCGATGAGGCGGAGCGCAAGGAAACCATCCTCGCCGCCTGGAACGGCCTGCCGCCGACCGAGCGCTTCGTCTTCAACAAGCTCATCACCGGCGGCTGGCGGATGGGGGTCAGCCAGAAGCTGATGACCCGCGCGCTCGCCAAGGCCACCGGCATCGACGATGCCGAACTGACCCACCGCCTGATGGGCGACTGGACGCCCGACAGCGTCTCGTGGGACAGCCTGATCGAAGCCCCCGATCCGACCGCCGACCTGAGCCGCCCGTATCCGTTCTACCTCGCCTACCAGCTGGAACAGGAACCACATGAACTTGGCCCCGTAAACGACTGGCTGGCCGAGAGAAAGTGGGATGGTATCAGGGGGCAGCTGATCCTGCGCGAAGGTGAGCGTTATCTCTGGTCGCGCGGCGAAGACCTGATGACCGACCGCTTCCCGGAATTCGCGCAGCTGGTCGATTTCCTGCCGTCCGGCACGGTCATCGACGGCGAGGTCCTGGCCTATGACCATGCCGCCGACGCGCCGCTCAGCTTCAACAAGCTGCAGGCCCGCATCGGGCGCAAGACCGTGCCGAAGAAGCTGCTGACCGAAGCGCCGGTGATCCTCATGGCCTATGACCTGCTGGAATGGCACGGCGCGGACCTGCGGCAGGCCCCGCTGGCGGAGCGGCGCGCAACGCTTGAGTCGGCAATCGAAGCCCTGCCGCCCGAGCTGCCCATTCGTATCTCCCCCCGCGTCGAGGCCAAGGATTGGGACGGCCTGGCGCAAGCCCGCGCCATCAGCCGCGACATCGGCGCCGAGGGGCTGATGCTCAAGCGGCTGAACGCGCCCTACCTCGCGGGCCGCAAGAAGGGCGATTGGTGGAAATGGAAGGTCGATCCGCTCACCATCGACGCGGTGATGATCTATGCGCAGGCCGGATCGGGCCGCCGCGCCACGCTCTATACGGATTTCACCTTCGCCGTGTGGAACGGGAACGACCTCGTCCCCTTCACCAAGGCCTATTCCGGCCTGACCGACGCCGAATTCCGCCAGATCACGGCCTGGGTGCGCAAGAACACCACCGACCGGTTCGGCCCCGTTCGCGCGGTCACCCCGCACCACGTCTTCGAGATCGCCTTCGAAGGCATCCAGCCCTCCCCCCGGCACAAATCCGGCGTCGCCCTGCGCTTTCCCCGCATCGCCCGCTGGCGCAAGGACAAGCCCTTGCAGGAGGCAAACACGCTCGATGATCTGAACCAGATGCTGGAAATATATGGATAATCCGACCTCATGGTCCGAACACCGCCGATGGCGGAGACCCGCGCTAAGGGAACCCTAGAAACCGTGCTATCCTGAGCCTCCCGTACCCTTTGGATGGAGGATCCGGACGATGCTGCAAAGCGATATCACGCAATACGCCCACGCCCTTTACGAAGCCCACGGTGACAAGGCCGAAGCCGAGGCCGCTCAGAAGGCGCGCAATGCCCAGAATTCCGCCGAAAGCCGGAAGTGGGACAAGATCAGGCTCCACATAAAGGAACTGCGCGGCGCACGGCAGAGCTGACGCGCCAAGCGCCCCGGTGCGCGCGTGCGAACCGGGGCGCTTTTCAGCCCGAGAGCGTTACTGGAACACGTAGCTGCGGTCCCAGGACGGATAATCGCTCGACGTCACGCCGTTGCGCGACGAACCGGTATAGGCCGGCTGGCTGCCCAGGACGAGCACGGTGACCGGGCCGCCGTTCGCGGTGCTGATGAGGCCGCGATGGGCCGCTGCCACGCAAATCGCGCTGTCCGAGGTATAGACGTCGGTTCCCCAGATCGTCGAGTTGGTGCTGCCGCCCGGCGGGCACAGGTAAGTGTGCAGGCTGCCGGCGTCCGTGGCCTGTCCGGCACCGTCGAGGCTTGTGGTCCAGTCGATCCCGGTCGCACCGCCACCGCCGCCGCCACCCAGAGGCACGGCGCCGGTGATCTGGAAGCTCGCACTCCACGAGCCGTAATCCGAACTGGTCACACCGTTGTTGGCCGAGCCCTGGTAGGCCTCCATACCGGGGACCTGCCGGACGGTGACGGTGCCACCCTCGCTATGCTGGATCCAGCCGTAGTGAACGGCCGCGGTGCAAATCGAGCTGTCCGAGGTGTAGGTGCCGGTTCCCCAGACGGTTCCGAACGACCCGTTCGGCTGGCATTCCACTTCGCCGGTCGCGCCGGGATCGGTCGCGCCGAGCGTGATCAGGGTCGTGCTCCAATCCGCCAGCGCAGGCGTGGCGCCAAGGGCGAGAGCGGCCAGCGCGGCCTGAACGGTTTTCGTGAAATTCATGGTAATCTCCCAATGCGGTGCGCGGGCCGGGACCGCGCGGCTCAAGTAACGTAAGGGAAGCTGACGACCGGTGGGCGTCGAAATCAAGAAAAATCAGGGGGGAAAACCGGCGCGATCAGGCCACATCGCCCACGGCGACCGGGCGCTGGCCCGCTGCCCAGGCCCGCGCGGCCTCGCCAAAGGCGCCGAACAGCACGCGGCTCACGGCGTCATCCGCAGCGCGGTATTCTGGGTGCCATTGCACCGACAGGGTAAAACCCGGCGCATCAGCGATGTAGATCGCCTCGGGCGTGCCGTCCGGTGCATGGCCGTCGATCACGACGCGCGGACCGGGCACCTTGATCCCCTGCCCGTGCAGCGTGTTCGTCATCACAGTGCGCGAGCCCATCAGCCGATGGAACGGCCCGTTCTCGGTAAAGGTCACCTCGTGGCGCAGGGCGAATTTCTCTTCGATCGTGCCATCTGGCGGCATGCGGTGGTTCATTCGCCCCGGCAGATCCCGGATCTCGGGATAGAGCGAACCGCCCATGGCCACGTTGACCTCCTGGAAGCCGCGGCAAACGCCGAAGAATGGCTGCCCCCGCTCCACGCAGGCGCGGATCAGGCCAAGGGCCACCGCATCGCGATTGCGGTCCATCGTGCCGTGGGCGTCGGTGTAATCTTCGCCGTATTCTTCCGGGTGGACGTTGGGCCGCCCGCCGGTGAACAGGAAGCCGTCGCAGACCTCCAGCAGATCTTCGACCCGAACGAGACGCGGATCGCAGGGGATGATCATCGGGATACCGCCGGAAACTTCGGCGATGGCCTCGGAATTCATCGTGCCGCCCGCATGGGTCGGATACTCATCGTTGATGAGGTGATGATTGCCGATGATGCCGATGACGGGGCGGGCCATTGCTGTTCCAATTCCTGTGATCGCTTCCTATCTATCCTTCCGGCGCCCGAAGGAAAAGACATGGCCGCGCGCAGAAGCGTCGCAATTGCGCACATGACGTAAAAATGGGCAGTTCGATGGTCTATCGGTTGAATGATCCAGAGTTTCTGGCCGACCCGGCCCCGGTTCTGGCGCAGATGCGGGCCGAGGGGCCGCTGGTGCAGGTGAAGATGCCGATCATCGGCACGATCTGGATGACCACGACGGACGCGGCGTCCCGAACGCTCCTGAAAAATCCGGACCTGTTCCGCCGCGACCCCGGGCCGATCACCGGCAAGCCGCTCTCGCGCCGCTTCTGGTGGATGCCGGGCTTCTTCAAGCCACTGCTCGACACGATGATCGTGAAGGACGACCCCGAACATCGCCGGATGCGCAAGCTGGTCGAGCTGGCCTTCGCCCGCGCCACGATCGAGGATCTGCGCCCGCACCTGACCCGCACGGCCGACGCGCTTCTGGACGCGACGCCGACCGGCACCGTCGACATCGTCCGCCACTACACGCGCCCGCTGCCCTTTCGCGCGATCTGCGCGCTTCTGGGCATCCCCGAGGATCGCCACGCCAGCCTCGCCCGCCGCATCGCCCCGATCAGCGCCGTCACCAACCCGGTTCTGGCGGTCTTCGCGATTTTCCGACTGCGCGGCGTGCTGGCCGAGTTCCGCGATCTTTTCGCCGAGGCACGCCGATCCCCCGGCCCCGGCCTGATCTCCGCCCTTGTCCATGCCGAGGAGGACGGCTCACGCCTGACCGAACAGCAGCTTCTCTCGATGGTCATGCTGCTGTTTCTCGCAGGCCACGAAACCACGGTGCATCTCATCAACAGCGCCATCGTCGCGCTGGCCTCGGAACCGAAGCTGCGGGCGCATTTCGTCGAAAACCCCGACACCCGCGCCCTGATGATCGAGGAATTCATGCGCCATGGCTCGCCGGTGATGACCACGAAGATGATGTTCGCGGCGGAAGACACCGACATTCTCGGCGCGCCGGTCCGCAAGGGCGCGCAGATCGCACCGCTGTTGCTTGCGGCCAACCATGACCCGGCGCGGTTCGATGCCCCCGAAACCTTCGACCCGGAGCGCCGCCCCAACGCACACCTGGGCTTCGGCTTCGGCCCCCACGTCTGCCTCGGCATGCAACTCGCGCGGATCGAGGCTGCCGTGGCACTCGAGCGCCTCTTCGCCCGCCACCCCGACTTGCAATTGTCCGAGCCCGCGCGTTACCTCAACCGCCCCGGCCTGCGTGCACCGGCCGGTGTAAAGCTCATGCTGTAAACGCCCGGATTTCCGCGAAATCCGTGTGGAAAACCGCGTTTTCCACTGCACGTCGCCAATGCCGCGCGCAACCGGATTTCGCGGAAATCCACCCGAATAACGCGGTTATTCGGGCAGTTTCGCGGTGATCTCGATCTCGATCTTCATCCGCGGATCCTGCAACGCCGCCGAGATCATCGTCGCCGCCGGACGCGCCTCACCCAGCCACTTGCGGGTGACGGGCCAGCACGCCTCCCAAAGCCCCGGATCGGGCAGGATGTAGGTCACGCGCACCACGTTCTCCATTCCCGCCCCGGCCTCGCGCAGCGCCGCGTCGATGTTGCGGAAGGTCTGATCGGCCTGCGCGGCCACGTCGTCGGAAATCTCCATCGTCGCGTAGTCGAAGCCGGTGGTGCCGGCGACAAAGACCCAGCCGCCCTGCACCACGGCGCGGGAATAGCCGATCTCGGCCTCGAAAGGCGAGCCGGAGGAGATCAGGCGTCGGTCGGAAGATGTCATCGGGGCGCTCCTGTCATGCCGCCCCATGCTTCGGGCAGAGCGCGCGCAATGACAAGCGGCCATGGTGAAACTTTGCCGCCGGGCAGACCGTGCCTTAAATTGGGAAAACCACCAGCACGGGGCCCGCGATTGTTCGCACATACGACCAGATCACGCCTGCCGCACCGCCGCACAATGCTGAAATGGCTGCATTGGGGCATCGTGCCGTTCTTCGTCTGGTTTCTCTTCGCCGACCCGGACGCGCTTCGGCGGATGGGGCCGGGATGGTTCCGGCTGCATTCCGTGAACGGGCTGATCTTCGTGACGCTCGCGCTGGTTTGGACCGGCACACACCTGCAGAAGGGGCTCGCCTCCCGCCCCGGCCCGAAACTGCCGCCCACCGCGCGGCGCCTGCATCCGGTCCTGCACAAGACCCTGATCTGGGGACTGTTCCTCGTGGCCCTCGGCGGCTTCGGCCTCGGCCTGACCTCGGCCGTCCTGCTCCGGGCGGGTGGCATCCTTCCCATCGCGCCACCGCTCGACCTGCCCCGCGCCCATGCGATCGTCTCGTGGCTGCATGTCTACCAGTTCTACGCGCTTGGCGTGATCGTTCTCGCCCACGCAGGCTTCCACGTCTGGCGCCACCTGCACCTGCGCGACAACGCGCTCAGGATCATGGCACCGCGCGCCCTGCACCGCTTCCTCTGAGCTGTCGAGCGCCCCGTCGCGACAAATTTCCGGTTTTCCATGCTTGAGTTACGCGCCCAGTCGCGAAACAGTGCGCGCACCCTTCACTGCGCAAAGACTTTTCCAATGTCCGACACATTCGACCAAGACCCCGAGACCGCCCGCCCAGCCGACGAACATCGCTTCCCGTGCTCCAATTGCGGATCGGACATGCGCTATGCCCCTGCCGAGGGGAAGATGATCTGCGACCACTGCGGCAACGAGGAAGCCATCGAGGTCCCCGAGGATCAGGGCGGCGAAGGCCTTGTCGAGAACGATTTCGAAGCCGCCCTTCGCGGCCAGATGGGCAATGTGGAGATCGAGGAAACCCGCGTCTCGCAATGCCCCTCCTGCGGCGCGCAGGTCACCTTCGACGCCGATTCCCACAGCAAGGAATGCCCGTTCTGCGCCACCCCCGTGGTGACGGACACCGGCACCCACCGCCATATCAAGCCCAAGGGCCTCGTCCCCTTCCAGCTTTCGGAACGCGAGGCCCACAAGGCCATGGAGAACTGGCTCGGCCGGCTCTGGTTCGCGCCCAACGGGCTGAAGGAATACGCCCGCCAGGGCCGCAAGCTCGACGGCATCTACGTGCCCTACTGGACCTATGACGCCGATACCGACACCACCTATCGCGGCCAGCGCGGTACCGCCTATTACGTCACCGTGCAGGGCCCCGACGGCAAACCGCGACAGGAGCGCCGCATCCGCTGGACCCGCGTCTCGGGCCGCGTCAGCCGCTTCTTCGACGATATCCTTGTGCTCGCATCCAAATCCCTGCCCAAGCGCTACACCGATGCGCTGGCGCCGTGGGACCTGTCGGGCCTCGCCGAATACCGGCCCGAGTTCCTGTCAGGCTTCATGGCCGAAGGCTACACGGTCGAGCTGGAGGAAGGCATGGTCGAGGCGCGCCAGATCATGGATGCGCAGATCCAGCGCGACATCCGCCGCGACATCGGCGGCGACGCGCAGAAGATCGACGCCATGAATACGCATGTCGACAAGACCACCTTCAAGCATATCCTGCTGCCGGTCTGGATCGCGGCCTACAAGTATCGCGGCAAAAGCTACCGCTTCGTGGTCAACGCCCAATCTGGCAAGGTGCAGGGCGAACGCCCGTGGAGCGCGGGCAAGATCGCCATCGCCGTCATCGGCGCGATCCTCCTGGCCGCCGCCGTGTTCTACGGCCTGGAAGTCATGGACCGCTGAACCATGCCGAACTGGGCCCCGATCAGACGCTACCGCGATGCCGCAGACCGGCGCAGGCTCGACCTGCACCGCAGCCCCGATGGCCAACTCTACCGTCACCGCGCCTTTTTCTGGGTCGACGCAGCACCCGAGGATGAAGGAGCGATCGGCGCCGGGTACTGGACCGAGGGCGGCATGTCCGGCTACTTCAGCACCTTCGCCGAATGCGAACAGGACGCCCGAGGCGAACATTCATGGATCAACGCACGCGACACGCGGCTCGACGCCCAACCTGATATGGACGAGGCCGACTGCGGCCGCTAACAACATCGGGACCAATCAGACAAGGATGGCCCGATGATCCTCTGCGCCGGCGAAGCCCTGATCGACATGCTGCCCCGCAAGACCGAAGGCGGCGAATCGGCCTTCGCGCCCTACCCCGGCGGCTCGGTCTTCAACACCGCCGTCGCGCTGGCGCGGCTCGACCAGAAGGTCGAGTTCTTCACCGGCCTGTCCAAAGACCTGTTCGGTGAGCGGCTGGCCAGCGTGATGATGGCCAATGGCGTCGGCTCCAAACTCGCGCACCGCTCCGACCGCCCCACGACGCTGGCCTTCGTGACCCTCACCGACGGGCAGGCGAGTTACGCCTTCTACGATGAGAACACGGCGGGCCGGATGCTCACCCCCGATGACCTTCCCGAGATTCCAGCAGACGCCGAGGCCTGCTTCTTCGGCGGCATCTCCCTCGCCGTGGAGCCGTGTGCCGAGGCTTATGCCGCCCTCGCCGACCGCGCCACGCAAAGCCATGTCGTGATGCTTGACCCCAACATCCGCCCCGGCTTCATCCTCGACGAAGAGGTCTATCGCGCCCGGATCGACCGGATGCTCGCGGCCTCCGATATCGTGAAAGTGTCGGACGAAGACCTGCATTGGCTGATGGGCGACGACACCGGTCTGCCGAAACTGGCCGAACGGATGCTCGACAAGGGCCCAGCGCTGGTTCTGGTCACGCAGGGCGCCGAGGGTGTGACCGGCTTTTACAAGGGGGGCGAGGTCCACGTCGCCGCCGAACGGGTCGAGGTTGTCGATACCGTGGGCGCGGGCGACACCTTCAATGCCGGCGTGCTTGCGGGCCTGGCCAAGGCGGGGGCGCTCGACAAGAGCATGATCCGCGCCGGGCTGACCGAGGCGACACTGTCTGACGCCATGACCCTTGGCGTGAAGGCTGCCGCCGTCACCGTGAGCCGCGCGGGCGCGAACCCGCCGCGCACGGCCGAATTGTCGTGAGGGCGCTGATCCAGCGCGTCAGCCACGCGAAGGTCGAGGTCGCGGGCGAACTGATCGGCCAATGCGGCGCGGGGCTGCTGATCCTCGTCTGCGCCATGCAGGGCGATACCGAGGCCGAGGCCGACAAGCTCGCCGCCAAGATCGCCAAGCTGCGCATCTTCAAGGACGACGCCGGCAAGATGAACCGGTCACTGATCGACACGGGCGGCGGCGCGCTTGTTGTCAGCCAGTTCACCCTTGCCGGTGATACCTCCCGCGGCAATCGCCCCGGATTTTCCACCGCCGCGCCCCCGGCGGACGGAGAACGTCTCTACCTCCACTTTGCCGAGGCGCTGCGGGCCGAAGGCATCGTGGTCGAGACAGGGGAATTCGGCGCGGACATGGCCGTGAGCCTCGTCAACGACGGCCCGGTCACGCTCTGGCTCGACACGGCCGGCTAGCTTATTGCCCGCCGGTCGCAAGATTTTCGCCAGAAGCGCCGTTTGCAACGCCGCCCACCCATCGCCACCGGGAAGCTGCGGTTTTCCTTACGGATTTTGCCGAATCCGAGACCTGCGATATTGCCCAAAAAATAGGCAAAGCACCGACGTAACTCAATAAAGGCGACTGAAAAGACTGGCCCTTTCCCTCAAGACCTCGTCTGCTACCCTTACGCTAGGAGGAGACATGAACGACCAAAGCCGTTTTTTCGACGAGATGTATGCCGGGCAATCCGAGGCCCGCGCACCTTACGCGTCTTACGCCGAATGGTTCGACAGCGAAGACCTCGACGATCTCCGCCGTAAATCGACCGACGCCGAAACCTTTTTCCGGCGCACCGGGATCACCTTCAACGTCTACGGACAGGCCGAGGCGGAAGAGCGCCTGATCCCCTTCGACATCGTGCCGCGCATCATCTCGGGCCGCGAATGGTCCAAGCTGACCCGCGGCATCGAACAGCGCGTGCGCGCCATCAACGCCTTCCTCTACGACATCTACCACCGGCAGGAGATCCTACGCGCGGGCCGCGTGCCCAAGGAACTCATCGACCGGAACGAGGCGTTCCTGCCGCAGATGATCGGGGTGGAGCCGCCCGGCGGCGTCTACACCCATATCGTCGGCACCGACCTCGTGCGCACCGGCGAGGATGATTTCTTCGTCCTCGAAGACAACGCCCGCACGCCCTCGGGCGTCAGCTACATGCTCGAAAACCGCGAGACGATGCTGCAGATGTTCCCCGAGCTGTTTTCGCGCATCAAGGTGCAGCCGGTCGGCAACTACCCCACCAGCCTGCGCCGCTCGCTTGCCGCCTGCGCGCCCACGGCGTGTGACGGCGACCCGACCGTCGCGGTGCTCACGCCCGGCATTCACAACTCCGCTTATTTCGAACACGCCTTCCTCGCCGACCAGATGGGCGTGGAGCTGGTCGAAGGCCACGACCTGCGCGTCGTCGATGGCCGCATCGCCATGCGCACGACCGAAGGCTACAAGCCCATCGACGTGATCTACCGCCGTGTCGACGACGATTTCCTCGACCCGCTGAACTTCAACCCCGACTCGATGCTCGGCGTGCCCGGCATCATGGATGTCTACCGCGCGGGCGGGATCACCATCGCCAACGCGCCGGGCACCGGGATTTCCGACGACAAGGCGATCTACAGCTACATGCCGGATATCGTCGAGTTCTACACCGGCGAGAAGGCGATCCTGCAGAACGTGCCGACATGGCGCTGCTCCGAGAAGGACAGCCTGAAATACGTCCTCGACAACCTGCCCGAGCTGGTCGTCAAGGAGGTGCACGGCTCGGGCGGCTACGGCATGCTCGTGGGTCCCGCCGCCTCGAAAAAGGAGATCGCCGAATTCCGCAAGAAGCTGGAGGCCAAGCCCGGGAACTACATCGCGCAGCCCACGCTGGCGCTTTCGACCTGCCCGATCCTGACGGCCAAGGGCCTCGCCCCGCGCCACGTCGACCTGCGCCCCTTCGCGCTGATGTCGCCCGACCGGATCACGCTCACGCCCGGCGGGCTGACGCGGGTCGCGCTCAAGGCGGGCAGCCTCGTGGTGAACTCGTCGCAGGGCGGCGGCACCAAGGACACCTGGGTGTTGGAGGAGTAACGCGATGCTAGGCAAAACCGCAGGCGGCCTCTTCTGGCTCTTCCGCTACCTCGAACGCTCGGAAAATACCGCGCGCCTCATCGAAACCGGCTTCCGCATCGCGCTGACCCGTCCGGCGGGCGCCGATGACGAATGGCAATCGGTGCTGCAGACCGCGGCGGTCGACCAGCTCTACCGGGCCAAGCACGGCGATGTCGACCAGGCCAAGGCCATCGACTTCCTGCTGCGCGACACCGACAACCCGTCCTCGGTCATGTCGTCGATCGCCGCCGCACGGCAGAACGCGCGGCTGACCCGCACCGCCCTGACCCGCGAAGTGTGGGAGGCCATCAACGAGGCCTACATGGCCCTGAAGTACACCCTCGCCCGCCCCATCGCGCCGAAACACCTGCCCGAGGTGCTGGCCACCGTGCGCCAGCATTCCGGCCTTGTGCGCGGCGCGATGCACGGCACGATGCTGCGCAACGACATCTTCGATTTCTGCCGCCTCGGCACCTTTCTCGAACGGGCCGACAACACCGCGCGCATCCTCGACGTGAAATATTACGTCCTGCTGCCCTCGGTCACGCAGATCGGATCGAGCCTCGACAACGTGCAATGGGAGACGATCCTGCGCGCCGTGGCAGGCTCCCGCGCCTATCGCTGGCTGACCCAGGGCGAGATTACGCCGCGCGGCATCGCCGATTTCCTGATCTTCGACGGCCGCATGCCCCGCTCGCTGCGGTTCACGGTGCGCAAGATCGCCACCAACCTCGCCTATCTCGAAGAGAATTATGGCCAGCGCCACCCGTGCCATGACCAGATCGACATCCTGGCAGCACAACTGCGGCACGGCACGATCGAGGACGTGTTCGAAGAAGGCCTGCATGAATTCCTCACCGACTTCCTCAACAACCTCGGCCATCTCGGCGGCGAGATCGAGCGCGACTACAGGTTCCTCGGGTAAGCGGACGGCAAGGCAGATGACATGAAACTATCGATTCAGCACACCACGAGCTATCGCTTCGACACGCCCGCCTTCTACGGGCTGCAACAATTGCGGCTGACGCCCAAGGACCACAACGGCCAGACCATCGCGGACTGGCGGATGGAGGTTGAAGGCGGCAAGATCGAGACCTCCTTCATCGATCACCATTCCAACCGCGTGACGCTGGTGTCGCTCGATCCGCAGGCGACCGAGGTCACGATCACCTGCAAGGGCGACGTGGAGACCGAGGATACCGCCGGGGTCATCGGCAAGCACGGCGGCTTTGCCCCCTTGTGGTATTTCAAACGATCCACCGACCTGACGCGGGCCGGCCAGAAGGTCCGGTCGCTGATCAAGGGGCTGCGCGACGAACATGCCGAGGATCTGCCACGCCTGCACGCGCTCTCGGCGCGTATCCTCAAGGCCGTCCCCTACGAGATCGGGCGTACCGAGGCCGGGACGACCGCCGAAGACGCGCTCGGCATCGGTGCGGGCGTCTGCCAGGACCACGCCCATATCTTCCTCGCCGGGGCGCGGGCGCTGGGGCACCCGGCGCGCTACGTGTCCGGTTACCTGATGATGACCGACCGCATCCACCAGGATGCCTCCCACGCCTGGGCCGAGGCGCATATCGACGGGCTCGGCTGGGTCGGCTTCGACGTGTCGAACGGCTATTCTCCCGATCCGCGTTACGTGCGCGTGGCCACCGGGCTCGATTATGCCGAAGCCGCGCCGATCGCCGGATTGCATTACGGTGCGGAGGGCGAGGCGATGGCCGTCGACATCCAGGTGGCACAGCAGTAAATGATGGTTAACCCTGCGGCGCTATGAACGACTGCAGGTGTCTTGGGGGATCGGGCCGTGACCTATTGCGTGGGATTGAAACTGGACCGCGGGCTGGTGTTCATGTCGGACACCCGGACCAACGCGGGCGTCGATAACATCAGCGTTTTCAAGAAGATGTTCCAATGGGAGGTTGAGGGCGAGCGCTCCATCACCCTGATGACGGCAGGCAACCTCGCCACGACTCAGGCCGTGGTCAGCCTGCTGAACGAACGGTCGCTTCCCGCCGAGGAGCGCGGGCGTCTGTCGATCATCGAAGCGCCGTCGATGTTCCAGATCGCCAAGCTCGTGGGGGAAACCCTCCGCGAGGTGATCGCCGAACAATCCGGGATCGAGGGGCCGCAGGCCGACAGTTCCTTCGGCGCCACCCTGATCCTCGGCGGCCAGGTGCGCGGCGGCGAGCCGCGCCTTTTCATGATCTACCCGGAAGGCAATTTCGTCGAAGCCTGTGACGACACACCGTTTTTCCAGATCGGCGAAACGAAATACGGCAAACCGATACTCGTGCGGGCCTACGATCCGGCGATGACGTTCGAGGCCGCCGTGAAGCTCCTGATGCTGAGTTTCGATTCGACCGTGAAGGCCAATCTCAGCGTCGGCATGCCGCTCGATGTGCATATCTACGAGGCCGACACCTATCGCCACGGGTATATCCGGCGAATCGCGGCAGACGATGCGTTCTACACCAGGATCTCCTCGGGCTGGGGCGACAAGCTGCGCGAGGCGGTGAACTCGCTGCCGGATTATTCTTTCGAATAGGTCCCTTCCGGACGGGGCGCTGCCCCCGACCACTACCGTGTCTCTGAAACAGGCAAGCCGCGTGACCGGATCAACGCGTCACGTCGTGGCTGTGAATCCAGCGATAGCGGTTGGCGACGACATGCGGCGCCACGCGGGAAGCGATGCGCAGGGCGCTGTGGGCCGCGAAGCGCAGCGGGCCGGGCCGCAGGTGGTAATTCGTGGCATTGTCGTTGGCGGCTTCGATCACCCGGGCCGTGCGGGTTTTCCGCGCCGCCTGGTAACGGGCCAGCGCCGTGGCCGTGTCGGGCTCATCGGCGAGAATGCGGCTCAGGACGTAAGCGTCTTCAAGGGCGAGATTCGCACCCTGGGCGAGGAACGGCAGCGTCGGATGCGCGGCGTCACCCAACAGCGCCAGCGCCTCCGCATGCCAGTGGCGCGCCACCGGATGCCGGTAGAGCCCCCACAGCTTCGGCGCTTGAACGTCGTCCAACATCTCCCTGATCTCAGGGCAGAAATCCGTGAACGCGACGCGCAGATTTTCCGGGTCGTCCGCGTGGTGCCAGCCCTCGGCGGCCCACTGGTCCCGCTCTTCCACGGCGACGATATTGGTGAGCGCGCCGCCCCTCAGCGGATACCGCACCAGGTGGCGGCCCGGCCCCATGAAGACATGGGCCTCCGCCGGCAGGTCACGGCCCGGAAGTGTCGCACGCCACGCCACCTGCCCGGTGAAGAACGCACGGCTTTTCGCGTTCAACGCCCGGCGCGCGGCGGAATTCAGGCCGTCAGCGGCCAGCGTCAGACCGTGTGTCTCGCTGCTGCCATCACCAAGCGCAAGGCGGTTGGCACGGCCGTCCGGCGTGATCTCCGTCACCTGCACGCCGAGCCGGATCGTGACACCGGCGGAGACGCAGGCCGCGCGCAGCACCTCGATCAGGTCGGCCCGGTGGACCAGGTAGAAATCGCCGCGCAGGGCCATCGTGAAGACCTCCGCGCCCCGGCGGAAGTCCCGCAGGCGCACGGCGGTGGACCGCATCGAGCGATCCGCAAGCGCCCCGGCCACTCCCAGCGCCTCCAGCACGACCCAGCCGTTGGGCGAGATCTGTATCCCCGCCCCCACCTCGGCAATCGCCTCCGCCTGTTCCAGCACCGTGACCTGCGCGCCGCGCTGCGCACAGGCCAGCGCCACGGCCAGCCCGCCGATGCCGCCGCCGATCACACTGATGGGTCTGCCGATCAGCAAGGATGTCTCCACATAAGAAAAAGGGCACCCGCTGGATGCCCCTTCCGTGTCGGTTCCGCCAAGCGGTCAGTCGTCGCGGTGGACCTTTTCGCGGCGTTCATGACGTTCCTGCGCTTCGAGGCTCATCGTGGCGATCGGACGCGCGTCGAGCCGCTTGAGGCTGATCGGCTCGCCGGTCACTTCGCAATAGCCGTATTCGCCGTCCTCGATACGGCGCAGGGCCGAGTCGATCTTGGCGATCAGCTTGCGCTGGCGGTCGCGCGTGCGGAGTTCCAGCGCGCGGTCCGTCTCCTCGCTGGCGCGGTCGGCCACGTCGGGGATGTTGCGCGTGCCGTCCTGAAGCGTCGTGACGGTGGACCGGCTCTCGTCCAGCAAATCGTTTTTCCACGTCAGCAGCTTGCGGCGGAAATACTCCAGCTGACGATCGTTCATGAATGGTTCGTCTTCGGCCGGCCGGTAATCATCGGCCAGAAACGTTTCTGCTTTCATGTTGCTCCCCTCGATGGCGCCTGTGTTTGCCATGGTGCCTCGCATAACCGGCCATCGGGTCTGGCCTCGGTGACCGCTTACACCCTGCGTCCGGTAATGTCACGCGTGCAAACACATCGGGCTCCTACCAGATGTATACCCGTATTCAAAGCTTTAGCGCAGGATATGCGCAGATTTGTGAACCGGTGCCCCCCGCTTGCGTTTCGCGGGCCGGACCATTACCCGAAACGGGGTTCGAGCACCGAAAGGATCAGGGCGTCATGCGTTTCCAGGGCACCGAGGATTACGTCGCAACCGAAGATCTGACCGTCGCGGTCAATGCCGCCGTCACGCTGGAACGGCCACTTCTGGTCAAGGGCGAACCCGGCACCGGCAAGACCGAACTGGCCCGCCAGGTGGCCGGTGCGCTCGGCCTGCCGATCATCGAATGGCACATCAAATCCACCACCCGCGCGCAGCAGGGCCTCTACGAATACGATGCCGTCTCGCGCCTGCGCGACAGCCAGCTGGGTGACGAACGTGTCAATGACGTGAAGAACTACATCCGCAAGGGAAAGCTCTGGCAGGCCTTCGAAGCGGGCGAGAGGGTCGTGCTGCTGATCGACGAGATCGACAAGGCCGATATCGAGTTTCCGAACGACCTGCTGCAGGAACTCGACCGGATGGAATTCTTCGTCTACGAAACCGGCGAGACGATCACGGCCAAAACCCGGCCCATCGTCATCATCACGTCGAACAACGAGAAAGAACTGCCCGACGCCTTCCTGCGCCGCTGCTTCTTCCATTACATCCGCTTCCCCGATGCCGAGACGATGAAGAAGATCGTCGAGGTGCACCACCCCGGCATCAAGCAGGATCTCCTGGCCACCGCGCTGACCCAATTCTACGAGATTCGCGAGCAGCAGGGCCTGAAGAAGAAACCGTCGACCTCCGAAGTGCTCGACTGGCTGAAACTCCTGCTGGCCGAGGATCTCTCGCCCGAGGATCTGCGCCGCGACGGGGCCAATGCCTTGCCGAAACTGCACGGCGCGCTCCTGAAGAACGAACAGGACGTGGCCCTCTTCGAACGCCTTGCTTTCATGGCGCGGGGCCAGCGCTGAGACAGCGGTAAGGCGGTCCTCCGCCGATACCCATGGCCTATGCGCCACAGACCGCTTCAAAACCCGGTGACCCCACTACACCTTGCCCGATTCCTGCCATAATCCTTCCGCACAGTGCGTCGAGGACCCGCGCCGCACGTTAGAACGCAGCACCAAAAACAGGGTAGCAGTAGCTTGACCAAGTCCATCGACATTCGCCCCCTCGGGCGGCGGGATCGCGCCGCGTGGGGCAAGTTGTGGCACGATTACCTTGCGTTTTACGGGGCCGAGCGGCCGGACGACCTCTACGATCTGACCTTCGCCCGCTACACCGACCCGGATCGTAGCGACATGGTCGCCTTCATGGCCTGGGACGGCGACACCGCCCTTGGATTGGTGCATTCCATCGCCCATCCCCATGGCTGGCAGGCCGACCCGGTCACCTACCTGCAGGATCTCTTCACCGCGCCGGAAGCGCGGGGCCGTGGCGTTGCCCGCGCACTGATCGAAGCGGTCTACGCGGATGCCGACAGGGCCGGGCGCGGCTCGGTCTACTGGCTGACCCAGACGGGCAACACGACCGCCCGCGCGCTCTACGACCGGATCGCGCAAGCCACCGATTTCATGAAATACTCCCGAGCGTGAGGCCCCTGACCTTGTTGCGTTTCCCAACCCGTTCCCCGCTCCGCGCCGTCGCTGCCCCGGCCCTTGCCCTCGTGCTTGCGGCCTGCGCGCCGACGACCGGAGCCGACGTGGCCGAACGCAGCGCCGCCGTCCTGCCCTCCGCGCTGCCGCCGATGAACACCTTCGGGCAAGCCCGCGCGCAGGCGCCCACGCGGTCGAACGCCTCCATCGCCGCGGATTTCCTCGACCTCAGCTTCCAGATGGAATCGGGCCGCGTCATCGAGCGCCTCAGCCGCTTCGAAGGGCCGATCTCCGTCGCGATCAATGGCTCCGTGCCCCCCGCGATGAGCGCGGATCTCGACCAGCTTCTGGCGCGCCTGCGCGCCGAGGCCGGAATTCCCATCACCCGCGTCGCAGACAACGCCTCGATCACCATCGAGACGATGCCGCGCGCGCGCATGCAGCGCGTCGTGCCGCAGGCCGCCTGCTTCGTCGTGCCCCGCGTCAGTTCCTGGGCCGAGTTCCGGCGCAACCGCTCCGGCGGAACGCTGGACTGGACGACGCTCGACACCCGCGAACGGGTTGCCGTCTTCATCCCCTCCGACGTCTCCCCGCAGGAGATGCGCGATTGCCTGCACGAGGAAATCGCCCAGGCGCTCGGTCCGCTCAACGACCTCTACCGCCTGCCCGACAGCGTCTTCAACGACGACAACTTCAACGCCGTGCTGACCGGCTTCGACATGGTGATTCTCAGCGCCTATTACGACGATGCGCTGCGATCGGGCATGACGCGCGGCGAAGTGGCCGCCCGCCTGCCCGCGATCCTGTCGCGCGTGAACCCCGGCGGCGGCTCGGCGGCTGGCGGCGGCACAGGCTCACCGACCCCGCGCCCCTGGATCAGCGCCATCGAAACCGCCCTCGGGCCCGGTTCGTCCGACAACGCCCGCATCCAGGCCGCCGAACGCGCCGTGCGTCTGGCGCGCCAGCAGAACTGGAACGACAGCCGCACCGCATTCGCCTATTTCGCGCTGGGGCGCCTGACCCTGAGCCGCGATGTCGAGGCCTCTATCCAGGCGTTCCAGCAGGCATCGGTGATCTTCGACCGCGTCTCGCCCGGCGGCATCCAGTCCGCCCATGTCGACATGCAACTGGCCGCCTTCGCGCTTTCGGCGGGCCAGATCGACGAGGCGCTGACCCTGACCGCCCGCGCCATGCCAGCGGCGACGCGCGCACAGAACGCATCGCTCCTTTCGACCCTGATGATGATCCGGGCCGAAGCGCTGGAGGCCGCTGGCCGCGCCTCCGAGGCCCGCTCCGTTCGCCTCGACAGCCTCGCATGGGGCCGTTATGGCTTCGGCGGTCAGGCCGCCGTCGGCGCGCGCCTGACGGAAGTGGCGGCCCTGTCGCCAAGACGCTAACGGCTGAGGCGGAACATGCTGAACTTCATCGGGGCCGCGATCGGCATCCTGCTTGGCGCAGCACTTGCATGGCGGCGCGGCGGCAACTGGCAGGACATGGCACAATGGGCCGCCGTCTTCGCGCTGATCGGATTCCTGCTCGGCACCATCGTCATGCTGCTGGTCCCCGCACCCACGTAGGGTGCACATTCATTGTGCACCTTCGAGGGCACATTCATCGTGCACCTTTGAGGGCGAATTCACGTTCCTCCCTCACCATCGCTCCCCGAGCTGTGTGGCGTTCCTCGCAAAGGCATGGCCACAACCCAGATCTTGCAATCATTTCTACAATCATAGAAATAACGAACCCGGCAACCCTTTGTTTTCCAACACATTAACCATGATCTGCCAGCTTGTGCACGCGTGCACAAGGCCCTGATTTCCCATTCGACCCCGCCCCGCAATCGCGCTACCCTTGCCCCATGTTCCTGCCCTTCTTCGAAGCCCTCCGCGCCGCCCGCATCCCGGTCTCCCTGCGGGAATACCTCGCCTTCCTGGAGGGGATGAGCCGTGGCCTCGTGACCTACGACGTCGACGGCTTCTACTACCTCGCCCGCACCGCGATGGTGAAGGACGAGCGCCACCTCGACCGCTTCGACCAGGCCTTCGCCCACGCCTTTTCCGGGCTGGAATCCATCAGCTGCGACGACGTTCTGGAAGCCACCGAGATCCCGGCGGAGTGGCTGGAAAAGCTCGCCGAGAAACACCTGACCGAAGAAGAACGCGCCGAGATCGAGGCGATGGGCGGCTTCGAGAAGCTCATGGAAACCCTGCGCGAGCGCCTGAAGGAACAGGAGGGCCGCCACCAGGGCGGCTCCAAGTGGATCGGCACAGCGGGCACCTCGCCTTTCGGCGCCTACGGCTACAACCCCGAGGGCGTCCGCATCGGCCAGCACGAAAGCCGCCACCGCCGCGCCGTAAAGGTTTGGGACAAGCGCGAATTCCGCAACCTCGACGGCGACGTCGAACTGGGCACCCGCAACATCAAGGTCGCGCTCAAGCGCCTGCGTCAATGGGCCCGCGACGGCGCGGCGGAAGAGCTCGACCTCGACGGCACCATTCGCGCCACCGCCGAACAGGGCTGGCTCGATGTCAAGACGCGGCCCGAGCGGCGCAACGCCGTGAAGGTGCTGCTGTTCCTCGACGTCGGCGGCTCCATGGATGACCACGTCAAGGTGGTGGAAGAGCTGTTCTCAGCCGCCAAGGCGGAGTTCAAGCACCTCGAATATTACTATTTCCACAACTGCCTCTACGAGGCCGTCTGGCGCGACAACCGCCGCCGCTGGTCCGAGCAGATCCCCACCTACGAGGTGATGAACACCTACGGCCCCGACTACAAATGTATCTTCGTCGGTGACGCCGCCATGTCCCCCTACGAGATCGCGTTTCCCGGCGGCGCCAACGAACATTGGAACGCCGAGGCCGGCAGCACCTGGCTGCAACGCGCCCGCACCCAATGGCCCGATCACCTGTGGATCAACCCCACGCCCGAGAAACACTGGCGCTACACGCAATCGACGCAGATGATCTCCGAAATTTTCGAAGGCCGCATGGTGCCGATGACCCTGGAAGGCATCGACCGCGGCATGCGCGAGCTGGGAAAGTGAACGGCGCCGCGGACCCGCGCCTTTATCCGGCCGAACCGGTGGCCGGTTGCATTGCCGAAGGCCCCCGCGCGCCCCATATCTGAGCCATGTTGAAGCTGACCCCGATCCTGCTGGCCGTGGGCTATGGCCTCGTGATGTACCTGTTTTCGTCGTGGCGCACGAAACGGGAGCTGGACGCGCGCTCGACGGAACTGGCCGACCGTCCCCTGAAGGCCCTGACCGACCGCTTCGCCGACGTGCTCGGTGTCGACCGCATCCGGGTGAACATCTACGAGGTCGACGCGGTGAACGGGCTGGCCGCTCCGGACGGCCGCATCTTCATCACCCGGGGCTTCTACAACCGCTACCGCGCGGGCGAAGTCACCGCCGAGGAGATGGCCAGCGTCATCGCCCACGAACTCGGCCACGTCGCCCTTGGCCATTCCCGGCGGCGGATGATCGACTTTTCCGGCCAGAACGCCGTGCGCGCCGTTCTGGCGGGCGTCCTCGGGCGGTTCATCCCCGGCCTTGGCGCGTGGCTCGCCGGCATGGTCGCCTCGCTTCTCGCCGCGCGCCTCAGCCGGCAGGACGAATACGAGGCCGACGCCTATGCCTCCGCCCTGCTGACCTCCGCCGGGATCGGCACCGCGCCGCAGAAGTCACTCTTCACCAAGCTGGAACACCTGACCGGCCTGAAAGGCGGCGGCGCGCCCGCGTGGCTGATGAGCCACCCGAAAACCGCAGAGCGGATCTCGGCCATCGAAGCACTCGAGGCGCGCTGGCGCGAGGGCGATCAGCCGAAGTGAGCGCGGCGACGCCGGGTTTTTGCATTTTCATGGAACAAAGATGCCTCGCGCATGTCGCGCAAAAGTGGGAACCGGCTTTGCGCTTCCCGGACATGCGGACTCAATAGGTTAGAGCATGTCGCGTGAATGCACATGAACGCGACATGCTCTTGGCTCAGCGCCCAAGTGCCTTGCCGAGGCGCGGAAGGCGGGCGCGTTTCAGGAGCGCCCGCAGATCGAGGGTTTCTGCCGAAAGGCGTTCCGCCTCCGCATGGGTGGCCGCGACGACCTCCTCCACCGGCGCGGAGTCGCCGAGCCAGAAGTCCATCAGCACGGCATCGGGCGCTCGCGCGCTGATCCCGTGACCGGACAACTCCCGCGCCGGAAAGTCGCGTAGGTTCTGGGTGAGGATCGTGTCGGCCCCGGACGCGACGGCGGTGGCGAGGACGTGGATATCGGCCGGATCCGGCAGCCAGAGCGGCGCCTCGTCCCCCGGCGCGGTCAGGGCGTCGGGAAAACGGGCCGTCGCGCGCGCGATCTCGGCCTCCGCCAAGGCAGCATCGCCCGGCCCGCCATTGCGCAGGGCGGCGCGGCGCCATTCCTCCAGCAGACGCTCGGACCAGACCGGCGTGTAGAGGCCCCGCTCGGCGCAGCCCAGAAGAATTTCGCGCAGCACCGTCGGGTAGAGAACGCAGGCGTCGAGGACGGCGATCATAGGCGGAACGCGATGGCCTTGAGGTAGCCGGTCTCGCTCAGCGCAGGATGGACCGGGTGATCGGGCCCCGCGAAGCCGGTGTAGAGGATACGCGGATCGCGCCCCGCGCGGCCCATGCCCCGCAGGCAGGAGGCGCGGAACTTGTCGAGCGTCGCGGCGTGCGAACAGGAGCAGAGCACCAGCGTGCCGCCCTCGGCCACCAGCGGCGCGGCAAGCCGGGCCACCCGCTCATAGGCGCGCAGGCCCTTTTCCAAAGCGGCTTTCGACGGGGCAAAGGCGGGCGGATCGGCGATGACGAGGTCGAAGCGCGCACCTTCGGCGGCCAGCGCCTCCATCGTGTCGAACGCATCGCCCGCGCGGGTCGAGAACAGGCCCCCGGCCCCCATGGCGTCGGCGCCGGCCTGCGCCA